>NZ_SNZA01000003.1 GCF_004363305.1 Marinomonas communis
AACCACCTGATCCCATCCCGAACTCAGAAGTGAAAAGCGCCATCGCCGATGGTAGTGTGGGAGATCCCATGTGAGAGTAGGTCGTCGTCAAGCTTTTAATTAAGAAGCCCTGATCGCTAACGCGGTCAGGGCTTTTTTGCGTTTGGCGAAAATGTCTCGCCTTGATCCCCCGATAGCAACCTTAGCTAAGGGATCATCCACTGATAGAATCGGGTCGTACGAGCTATCTCCTGATGGCGATAGCTAAGAGGCCTTAGAACAGACTTATTCCACTGATTTATTTGCTTTACTAGCAATGCCCAGCTTTTCTCTTACGCCTTCAATAAATTTCGGTGTTAAACGAACATAAGCTGTTACCAAACTAATATCATCAGGGTCACGCTTGATGGTAAAACCAATACGCCGGCAGAAGTCGATCATACGTTTGTTTTCCGCAAGCACTGTTCCTTTCATTTCTTTAATGCCTTTGAAGTTTGCGACTAACATTAACCGGCGCATTAACAGGGCAGCTAAGCCATGTCCTTGGTATTCGTCACCTATGACTACAGCGAATTCACAACTTTGATCATCAAAGTTATCACTGAAACGAGAAGCGCCCATCAGTACCTGTTCTCCATTTTTCTCTGTGACAGCAATTAGGGCCATTTCTCGGTCATAATCTATATGCGAGAGGCTTGCGACCATACGAGGTGTCAATTCGGAGATATTGGCAATGAAGCGGAAGTAACGACTTTCATGAGAAAGGTTTTTTACAAAGTCAGCCATGGCATTGGCGTCTCTAGGTAGGATCGGGCGTATGGTGATTTCTTGGCCGTCACGTAGGGTGACTTGTTTCACCCATTGTCTTGGATAGGGTTGAATCGCGAGGTGTTCATAGCGTCTTAGCTTGGCACTGCTTTTCAGGCGAGCCGTTACATCAGCAAAGATACTGCCGCTCTCATGTATTCGAACATCAGCCAGCTCTAAGTATTCGAATTCGGGTAGTTCGCAGATCATGGTCGAGAAGCCGCGGAGTAAGTCTTCTAACTCAAACGATTCCACACCAGGAAATGCTCGGTTAATCAGGTCTTTTGATAGGACAGTGTTGATTGGAGGTAGGGCAACCGCTTCAGTTTGGTGATGCCATTGGTTTGCCCCCTCAAGTGATAAGCCAATCGCTGGACCGAACACAGGGTCTCGAAATGCTCGTAAATGAATCGGTGCTTGCAGAAGAAAGTTTGTTTGACGACGTGTGATTAATCGGAAGTTAAAGAGATCAAATACTTCTTTAAGGTCTTCCGCTGTCGGTGTTTTATTCCCTGCTTTGATTAATTCTTTAAGTTTGGCTCGAGCGGCTGCCACATCAATATTGAAACGAAAGGCATGGCTATCTGGCATTTGCTTGGCAAGCATCTGGTTTCGATGGAATTGCACTAAGAACTGGAATCCTTCAATGGCGGCTTCTGGTGTTCTAAAGGTTGGAATCCCCGCTTCGTTTATGCGAGTACGCATGGCCACCATGTTGCCACCTCCGAGCATACAGACCATGACTAATTTCTTCTGTTTTTTGTGAAGCTGCAGAACTTGATCGTACAGGGATACCATATTAATGAGTGCTGTTGGGCTTAACATCAACAGTACCGCACCACACTCTTTGTCTGCTAAGGCGGCTTCAGCAAGATCGACAAACAGGTCTGCCTCACAGCTTGCCCAAGCAGTTGTCACACTGCCTACGCTGCCACGACCAGCCATAATCCCTTCGAGCTTATTTCTTAGCTCATCATTTGGTGTAAGTAGGTTTACATTGACTTCAGAAGCCCGTTGCGCGGCAAGCTCACCTGGTCCTGCACCATTACCAATAATCATCAAAGAGCCATCTTTCACACGACGGGCGTTGGTCATAACGGATGCCGCGGCAACCAAGTCATTTAAGCGACGACCTCTAACAGCACCTGTTCGGCTTAAAGCTGCGTCTAAGACTCTAGGGTCTGCACCTACATTATGCTCGGTGACAACTGCAACGGGCTTTGATCGACTGGCCGCGCGAAGACTACTTAAGAAGCGGGTAGTTGAGCCAATTTTTTGTAGGTACATCAGGATGGATTGGCTTTCGAAATCGTTCGAGAGGTAATCCAATACCTGTGAGGGCATTACATCAATTGGGCTACCCATACTAACGACTTGAGAAAAACCAATTCCTTGCCAAGTTGCCCAATCAACCAGAGCACTGGCCACTGTGCCCGATTGAGAAAGCAATGCTAGTCGACCAGGTATCGGTTGCGTTAAACCCAACCAAGCAGAAAAGCCTTGTTTAGGTCGGCACATGCCGAAGCTGTTTGGGCCGATCAGCCGAACATTGCACTGACGTGAGGCTTTCAAAATAGCTTCAGGATTTTCTTGTGATCCAGTGAAGACTAGCAATGCAGGAATAGAGTGCTCACCACAAAACTCTATAATCTTAGTCAGTGGACGTGGGTCTTCGCCGGCTAGAATGGCTAAATCTGGGGTCTTGCTGAGACTCGAGATAGATTGAATTCTCTCAAACGGCAGCACGCCAACGCTTTCATCGGGCTCTATACCGAGTAATGATGTCACACTACGACGCCCGCCATAAGACAATGCCCTGAGTACTGAATGCAGAATAGGGCTGTGTCGATCTTGGCCTGTGAAAACCACGATAGACTGTGGAGCAAGTAATGGCTGCAATGCGTGTTGTGACATGCAAAAATCTCCCTGAGTGGCCTGAAGCGAACATCTTGGCAAAGCCTTTGCTCTACGACAGAGAATGCAATGATGTTTAGCAGTCTAGACCAATGTCGGATAGGCTGCCTAATGCAAACTGTGGCTTGATATAAAGCAGTTCACGTATTATCGACTTATAGTAGCGTTAGATCGCGACTGGATGAATAACAATAATAGCAGCCCTTGATGTGGGTGTAGATTTTTACGGATACCGATATGAGTACAGCTTACCTAACTCACCCTCTTTGTGAAGAGCATAAGCTTGGGGATGATCACCCAGAGTCGCCACAGCGTCTTGAAGCCATCCAAAACCGCTTAATAGCGGGGCAGCTTATGGACTTCTTACGCTGGCGTGAAGCCAATGAGGTGACGATTGAACAACTCAATGCGACTCATGATCCTGATTATGTCGCCTCTATCTTTGCTAAATCTCCAGAAGAAGGTCACATCGAGCTTGATCAAGAAACCTTGATGATGCCAAATACTCTTGATGCGGCGTTGCGTGCATCGGGTGCTGTTGTGCAAGCGGTGGATATGATCATGAGTGGTGAAGTGCAAAATGCCTTTTGTGCTGTACGTCCGCCAGGCCATCATGCTGAATACGACAAAGCCATGGGATTTTGTCTATTTAACAACATTGCCGTAGGGGCGCGCCATGCACTGAACCACTATGGTATTGAGCGCATTGCTATTGTCGACTTTGATGTACACCACGGTAACGGTACGGAAGAGATCTTTAAAAATGATCCCAAAGTGCTGTATGCCTCAAGTTATCAACACCCACTTTTTCCGTATCCAGATCCAGGCGCTTCTCACGATAACATCGTTCATATGCCTCTTGAGAAAGGCTCTAAAGGTGAAGATTTTCGTGCTGCTTACGAAAGTGAACTATTCCCCGCTCTGGAAACTTTTAAACCGCAATTGCTCATGATTTCTGCTGGCTTTGATGCTTTGGCAGAGGACCCAATGGGACAGCTTCGCTTACGTGAAGATGATATTGTTTGGGTTACTGAGAAGCTGATGGAAGTGGCCGAGCGGTATTGTGATGGTCGTGTGATTTCGGTGCTAGAAGGTGGTTACAACACCGATGCATTGGGCCGAGCGGTCTTTAGCCATTTAAAAGCCATCATGAAGATCTAGTTTCACAATCTTACACATCCTAACTTTTAGAAACCGTTTCAGAACGGTTTTATGATTTTCTGCACTAACAAAACGACTTAATCTCATTATTCCACCAATAGCTAATATTCGGAGGGAGTGATGAGTTTTGTTCGTCTAATCTATGCAAGCCGAGCGACGGTCGAGTTTCAGCCATCGTCCATTCAGTCAATTCTGCAGGCAGCGCGCAAGAATAACAATCAGAACTATATTACTGGCTTATTGTGCTTTAACCAGCGAGGCTTTTTGCAATGTCTTGAAGGTAAGCGAGCTGAAGTCAACCGAACATTTCAGCGAATATTGAAAGATCCGCGTCACGAAAATGTAGAAATCATTAGCTTTCAATATTCAGAAAAGCGTGAATTTGAAAGTTGGAATATGGGTTATCTTCAGAACAACCAGATTATGCGTGATTTGTTGATGCGTCATACTGGCTCAGCAGAGTTTTTACCGCTAACCCTAATTCCTGAGGATGCTTTTGCGATTTTAAAAGATATCCGAGATATGATGGGAGAGATTGCAGCAGAGGAAGCTTAGGCGCGATATGCGCCTAAGCTTTTCTATTTTAAGCTGTTTGCAGTGAGGCTGCGCGTGTTTTGCGAGAGTAAATAAACAAACCAATAAACAGCACAAGGCCTGCGCTATCGATCAGAATGTTGTGGTGAGGCCATAGCATCAGAAGAGCTGCAACACCGGATAAAACACGCAGCGCAATGTTCAGCGGGCCTTCCAAATAGCCTTCCATAAAGCCTACAAACGCGTACAAACCAAACAGTGCGAATACGAAAATTCGTAGAACATCTGGCGTCTCGCCACCGATAAAGTTGGTATAAGCCAACAGAAGAGGAACGATGTATAGACCTTTTGCCAACTTCCACGCCATAAAGCCGGTTGCCATTGGTGGCGTCTTGGCAATGGCTGCTGCAGCAAATGCGGTCAAACACACTGGCGGTGTTACGTTTGAGTCCTGAGACAGCCAGAAGATAATCATATGTGCAGATAATAACGCAGCACTTAACACCGTTGGGTTCAACGCTTGTTCAAGCAATTGACCTTTGAAGTCACCTGGTACCTGAGCAATCAAAGCGGTTGCATCGGCTTGGCTCATTGGTGCTGATAGCAGGGCATATTTTTCAGGGTCGATCAGCATAAAGATGACTTTAGCTTCTTCAGGCAGATTACCTGCCATCACTAGATCGATCAGATGTGACTCAGCAATCAAGTTATACAGAGCTGGTGCAGAAAGTGTTGCTAGCACGATGTAGGCTGCCGTTACTGGAAGCCCCATACCCAAGATCAAAGATGCCAGCGCTACCAATGCCAGCATGATAAACAAGTTGCCATTGGACCACTCGGCAATCATCAACGAGAAGGTATTACCAATACCTGTCATCGCCACGACGTTCACGACAAGGCCAACGGCCACCAGTAGAATCGCAGTGGTCGCCATATTGCGAGAGCCTTGCGCGAGCGCATCAAGTATATCTCTTGGTTTCATTGGGTTCTTAGATAACCAAGACGAGACAATCACCGCAATAATTGAAATGCCGGCTGCGTAAGTCGGCGTGAAGCCATAAATAAGCAGAGCAACCAATACCGCGAGAGGTAACAAGAAATGCCAG
Source organism: Marinomonas communis (assembly GCF_004363305.1). Taxonomy (GTDB): domain Bacteria; phylum Pseudomonadota; class Gammaproteobacteria; order Pseudomonadales; family Marinomonadaceae; genus Marinomonas; species Marinomonas communis. The sequence goes on from NZ_SNZA01000003.1 coordinate 5,502, forward strand.
CCTTCTTTAAAGACTTCACCAAAGCTGCGCGTATCCAATTCAATGGCATGAGCGTGGGAACGCATCGCTTCGACGCGTACGTAGAAACCTACCGACATGAAATACAGCAAAGCAGGTAAGGTTGATACAGCAATGATCTCCACGTATGGAATCTGCGTGTAAGAGGCCATGATAAAAGCCCCTGCGCCCATCACAGGAGGCATTAGCTGACCACCGGTTGAAGCGGCTGCTTCCACCCCCGCTGAGAACCGAGCGGGGAAGCCTGCTTTTCGCATCATCGGGATTGTGATCACGCCAGTTGATACTGTGTTGGCGACAGAGGAACCAGACACAGAACCCATCAGACCAGAACCTAGCACCGCGACAAAGCCTGGGCCACCGACAAAGCGACCAGCCGCGACGCGAGACAATTCGATGATGAAATCTCCGGCACCAGATTTCACCAAGAACGCACCGAATAGAATAAACATGAACACATAAGTCCATGAGATGCGGGCAATAGAGCCGAACATACCTTCTGAAGAAAAGTATGAGCGGAACATCACAGTCTCAAGGCTTAGGCCAGCGAAACCAAAGATGCCGTCAATGTATGGCCCCCACCAAAATACATAAGTCAGGGCGACGACGACCAATGAGGGAATGAACCAGCCCGTTGTTCGGCGAGTCAGTTCAAGTGCGATAGCAATCGCAATAAAAGACACTACCCAATCACTGGTAACAAAGTTTACCCCACGATCATAAAGTGCATCTTCAAATAGAATCAGATAAACAGTACAGGCAATGGCGACTAAACCGATGGCAATGTCGAACGTTAACGCTAATCGACGGCCGCCTGCCGTAGTGGCTTTGAAAGCAGGAACCATCAAAGCACAAATTAATGCAAAGCCACTAAAGTGAATGGCTGATACCCACAGTTCAGACAAGGTGCCTAATGTATTGAAGTAAATGTGTGCTAGGGCAAATAGAACCCCCGCCCAGTAAATCAGGCGGCCGGTGGGCGATGCTTCATCGCGCTGCTCAAGTTCTAAGCTTTTCAGCTTGTCCTGCATTTCTTGGTCTTGGCTAATCTGAGTCTCAGACATAGTGTGGCCTATAACATCATCATGATGCGCGTTACTGCACATCGATTAGTAGTGAAAACATAAGAGGTAAGAGAGTGGCAAGTGCCACCCTCTTATTGGCGTATTATGCCGATAGTGCTCTAAGACTTATTCTGCAATTAAGTGTGCAGGAATCGTTAGACCCGCTTCTTTATAGTAGCGTGCAGCACCTGGGTGAAGTGGTACTGGCAGGCCGTCAATGGCTTTTTGCAGAGACATCGCTTTTGTTGCTTTGTGAATACCATTCAGGAAAGGAAGGTTTTCGTAGATGGTTTTGGTTAGCTGGTAAACATCTTCCTCAGATAGATCGTCACGCACGGCTAAGAAGTTTGGTTGTGCGATGGTCTTAATAGCTTTGGTTTGGCCAGGGTAAGTGTTCGCAGGGATTTCAAAGCGTGTCCATAGCTGGAAGTTACCATTCGCTTGTTTGATTTGCTCATCGGTGAATTCCAAAATGGTAATGTCATCGCCTAGTGCTGCGTAAGCACGAGTGATCGCACTGGTTGGTACACCCGATGGAATGTTCATACCATCAATCGTACCGTTCTGTAGCGCGTCAGCTGACGCTGAGTAGCCCATGTAAGCCATGTCTAGGCTATCCGCTGGAACGTTCATGTTGCCAAGAATTGTTAGACCTGAACCTTCAGTACCAGAGTTTTTCGTACCGATAGAAAACTTTTCGCCCGCTAGGTTGTTCATGTCTGTAATCGAACCAGATTTAGCGTATTCAGCGCGAACTACGAATTGCTCAACGTTTTGCCAAAGCATAGAGATCGAACGAAGGTTCTTTTGCGCCCCTTCTTTTTCCATACGACCCGTACCGTCCCATGCCCAAGCACCGTATAAACCTTGAAGGATGGCTAGTTGTGCTTCGTTTTCACGTAACAATTTGATGTTTTCGCCAGAGCCAGCTGAGTTAATCGCCGAAATCGACATGCCTGTAGTTGGCTCTAATTTCACTTTGGTTAGAGTCGCCAAGGCAACGCCGACAGGGTAAAACGTACCACCAGTCGATGCAGTGGCTAGCACGTATGAACGGTCGTCAGCAGCTTGCGCCAAACCCGCTGTTCCTACGGTAGTACCCATCACCAGTGCGGCACTCATTGCTTTGATCAATGTACGTTTGGTCATCTTCATTGTTTGTTTCCTATCAGTATTGTTTTTATTTAAGAGGACTCTGAAAGAGCATCCTCGCTCTCAGATAACAGAGTATAGGCAAACATAGTGCCAAATGTATTAACAATTGGTAGCAAGCTGTTTTATAAGCATTTTTTAAGTTAAGTGTGGTTGTTTCTTAAAACCTGATAAGCAATTTCTTGCTCATGGGTGTATCGAAACGTAGGCAATAATTGGCTTATGAGTTGTGGTTTGAGGGTGGGATTACACGGAGAAAGATACATATAAGGAAGTATTTCGCAGAAAAATAAGAAGATAAGCAAATTATTGCCTATCTTCTTAATGGTACGTAACACTCTGAAAATATGAATTAATCTAAATAGTCTGAACGGTTTAAGCCGAACTTAGTCATTTTTTGGTTAAGGGTACGACGAGGTAAATCCAGTTCATCCATGACGGCCTTAATGTTGCCTTGGTGTCGCTCCAGTGCACGTTTAATAATATCTTCTTCAAAGGCGGCTACTTGAATCGCCAGCGGAAGCGGTTTGTGATCGACCTCTTCGAAAGCGATCAAACTTTGCTGTCCATTGATCAAATCCGCAAGGCTAACGCGATTGTCTAAGGCATATCGAATGGCGATATTTTTCAACTCTCGAACATTTCCAGGCCACTGGTGAGATCGCAGAATACGTTCATCTTGCGTACTGAGCTGGCGACTGGCTTTGTCTCGCTCGCTGGCGGCTTGGTTGACGTAATGCATAAACAGAAGTGGAATATCTTCTGGGCGTTCTCGCAAAGGCGGCAAGAAAATCTGCGAAACGTTCAGGCGATAGTACAAGTCCTGACGAAAGTTTTCGTCTTCTTTAAGGTCTGCTTTGGAGGCTGCAATCACGCGAATATTCACGGGGATACTTTGATTTGAGCCTAGGCGCTCAATTTGACCTTCTTGTAGTGCTCGAAGGATTTTGATCTGAAGGTGCGCGGGTGTGCTTTCAATTTCATCTAGGAAGAGGGTGCCGCCATCTGCGTGCTCAAATTTACCTATTCGACGTTTAGCCGCTCCTGTAAAGGCGCCGGCTTCGTGGCCAAATAGTTCACTTTCAATTAAATGTTCGGGAATGGCACCACAGTTGATTGGTACAAAACGCTTATCTTGACGCTCACTGAACTCATGTAAACACTGCGCGATGAGCTCCTTGCCACTGCCTGTTTCACCGTAAATGATGACGTTAGTGTCCATGTCTGCAACAGCAAGTAACTCGCGCTTCATGCGCTGAATCGCCGGGGAGATGCCGATGATTTTTGCGTCTAAGCCTGAGCGAGCTGCCAAATCTGTTTGCAGCCTTAAGTTTTCAATCATCAGGCTACGTTTTTCACAGGCACGAAGTAAGGTTTCTACTAGGCGCTCTGGTACAAATGGCTTTTCGATAAAGTCATAGGCACCATCGCGCATGGCTTGAATGGCCATATCGATATCTCCATGCCCAGTGATCAGAATAACGGGCAGATCAGGAATACGCTCATGGGCCACCTGCATCAACTCTAATCCGCTCATGCCTGGCATTTTGACATCCGTGAGCAAAATGCCACGAAACTCTTCGCTTAGAAAAGGCAACGCTTCTTCAGCATTGCTGGCGCTGATCACCTCTAAGCCTGCCATTTGCAGCCACTTTTCGGTGGCTTGGCGAATCATAACTTCATCGTCAACGAGTAAAACGGTGCCGCGTGTTTGCATGGGGGACTCTTCTATTATTGTTCTATCTATTGGCTATGTTGTGCACTGGGCAACAAGATGAGAAAGGTTGCGCCGCCGTGGACGTTGCGCTGGGCTTGGATACTGCCATTTAGGTCTCTAATGATGGCGGCAACAATAGCCAGCCCCAAGCCTAAGCCATTTCCCATCGATTTTGTGGTGTAAAAGGGCTCGAACAAGTGTTCTAACTGTTCATCGTTAAAGCCTGGACCATTATCTTCCACACTCAATTGGATCTTATCATCTGAGACGCACTCACTCTGAATTAGAATGCGTTTATCCGTTTGCTGATGCAAAGCATCACAGGCGTTATTAATCAAGTTTACCAAGACCTGTTCTAAACGCACATTATCACCGAGCACGTAATGAGAGTCAGAGACTCTGTCGCATTCTAACGTGACATTTTCTTCGGTCAATCGTGTTCTCAGTAGCGTAAATGATTGATTGATCGCTGTAACCAATTGAACCGGCTGAACATTCTCTGGCTTCTTATAGGCAAATGTTTTGAGCTGGGAGGTGATGATGGCCATGCGTTCGGTGAGATCGTCTAAAGTCGATAGATTCTCTTTTACCATAGCGGGATCACTTAGGAGTTGTTTACTGATGGCAATGTAGGTACGCATAGCTGTGAGCGGCTGATTTAACTCATGAGCAATCGCCGTCGACATGCGCCCAAGAGCTGCCATCTTACTGGTTTGAACCAACTCCTGCTGAGCATTGCGCAGGGCTTGTGTACGCTCCTCGACCTTTTGTTCCAGTGACTCATTTGCTTGGAGTAACGCTAAGCGGGTCTCCTGCTGGGAGAGGTGCTTAAGATGGCGTTCTCGTAAGAACAACAGCAGCACACCTAATATCCAAAGACCGGCCATGGTAATCGCAGCAACGAGATCGGCATAACGCTCATCCAGCCGAGCTGAGACCAAAGAGGTGAATGTCCAGCCCAAATCGTCAAGGCGCACTTGATGGCTCATATAGTGTTGCTGATTAAAGGTCCAAAGCTCTGCATGAGTGCCATTACCCAGTGTAATCGAGCGAATATCGGCAAGGTCTGATAGCGAATACTTGAGCCAGTCTTGTGGGCTGGCGATGAAAATACGCCCTTGGTCATCACTGATGGCGTACAACTCTTCCACCGGTGTATCTAAAATCAGATTTTCTAAATCAATACGAACGATGGCTGCACCAATGAAATCGGAGCGATCGTAAATCGGTGCGGATAAATAATAAAAAGCTTGTTGTTGGCTTTGATGTTCATAGAAACGTCCTTCTTCCCCTTTGGCTGCAAACTGGAACACTGGCAACTGGGCAAATTCATCGGGCCTTAAGGCTTGTTGGTCTCGCCAATTACTGTAGGCCACTGTATGCCCGTTTTTATCCACAATGAATAAGCCCGATGCCCCCGCAACTAGGCTAGTTTGTTCTAAATAGCGTGAGACTTTTGTGGCTTGAGCTGCATTGTTGGAGAGGGCGCTGTTTTGTAGAAGCTCGACCACATCTTCATTTTGCGTCAATAAAAATGGCAGGTAGTGGTAGCTGTTGAGAGCGCCTCGTACGCGATGAATTGACGCTAATAAACGGTCGGACACTTCCGCATGTAAGGCCTGATAACCAAGGTCTTTGGTAAGTTTGCCTGCTCCGATTCCCAATACAATCGAGACTAGGAACCAAGCAATGCCCAGCCAAACGATGCGTTTATTGGTTTTCAGAGTCATGTGTTTGTCCTAATGCATGAACCAGAGATCACACAGCATACAATAGAACGCAGGAAAGGTGCGTACCTTCTGATGCAGATGATAGGAGCATCAGAAGGTATACGGGGCGTATTATTTTACTTTTGCTGGGGTTGAAGCATTGTCCCAAGCGACTTGCTCTGGGGCTTGTTGACTGCCTTCACGGAAGAAGTAAGCGTTTTTAGGCTCAGCAAACACGATTTCACCACGTTTGACTGGGTTACGAGCGTAATCCGCATGACTTAAATCTGCTTCCCAAATTTGCTCAGATTGCCATTCATGGGGTTCAAGCTCCACACGCACTTCGGGACCAATTGGGTTCACTGCTACAACACGAAGCGGTAGGTTTGCGACAGCCGTTGCGTCTGTGTGCAGAGCAAGCTCGTGGGAGCGGATGTACAGCTGGCCATTGGTAAGTGGCACATCACTACTTGGGGCACTGATCCACGCTTGCTCGTTGTTTAAACGAGATTGCTCGAGCTTGCCGTCGAACACATTCACATTGCCCAAGAAATCAAACACAAAGCGGCTATTTGGCTGAGCATACAGCTGTGCAGGCTCATCCACTTGTTCAATGTGCCCGTTGCTCATCACCACAACGCGATCCGATAGCTCCAACGCTTCTTCTTGGTCGTGGGTGACGAAGACACTGGTGAAGCCGATTTCATCGTGCAAACTGCGTAACCAGCGGCGTAGTTCTTTACGTACTTTGGCATCCAGTGCGCCAAATGGCTCATCCAGTAACAGGACATCCGGTTTAGTCGCCAGTGCACGAGCCAAGGCAATACGTTGCTTTTGACCACCCGATAGCTGCGAAGGGTAACGGTTGGCAAGATGCCCCAGTTGTACCATTTCTAACAAATGCTTAACGCGCTGTTGTATCTCAGACTTATTAGGGCGCTGTTTCGCGTCCATAACCTCAAGACCAAACGCTACATTGTCCGCGACCGTCATATGGCGGAACAGAGCGTAGTTTTGGAATACAAAGCCCACATGACGATCACGCACGTGCAAGTTCGTGACATCACGCTCGCCAAATTGAATGCGCCCCGAGTCAGCCCCTTCAAGACCTGCAATGATACGAAGTAGGGTGGTTTTCCCCGAGCCCGATGGGCCTAACAGACCAATCATTTCACCTTCGTCGATGTTCAATGACAGCGGTGACAAAGCTTGGAATTGGCCGAATGTTTTGGAGATGTTTTCTAAGCGAATACTCATGTTGTCACCTATTAATGTGTCGATTCCGCTTTATGGGCACGCTCTTGGCGCCACTCAATAAAGGCTTTGAAAATCAAAGTGATCAAGGCGATCACCGCCAGCAAAGACGCGCTCGCAAACGCGGCCGTAGCTTGGTAATCCTCGTATAACAGTTGAATGTGCAGTGGCAGAGTGTTGGTCTCACCACGAATATTGCCGGACACCACCGATACGGCACCGAATTCACCCACTGCGCGGGCATTGGTCAGGATCACACCGTATAAAAGCGCCCATTTAATATTTGGTAGCGTTACGCGGCAGAATAGCTGCCAACCAGATGCCCCCAGAATCACCGCAGCTTCTTCGTCTTCACGGCCTTGCTGTTGCATCAATGGAATCAGCTCACGGGCGACAAACGGGCAGGTCACAAAGACGGTGACCATAACAATGCCGGGCCATGCGAACATCAGTTGTAGATCGTGCTCAAACAGCCACGCGCCGATCCAACCGTTGTTGCCGTACAGCAATAGATACAAAAGACCTGCGACCACAGGGGAGACTGCAAACGGGATGTCCATTAATGTCATTAAAAGTTTGCGTCCTGGGAATTCAAAGCGTGTCACCGACCAAGCCAGCAGCACACCAAACACCAAGTTAATTGGCACTGTTAGTAGCGCGACGAACAGCGTTAAGCCAATGGCGTGCAGCGTGTCTGGATCGCCAAGGCTATCCCAATAAACAGCTAAACCATCGACGAATGCCTGCTGAAAGATGCTTATTAAAGGCACCACCAAAAGCACTGCAGTCATTACCAAAGTTAAGCCAATCAGCGTGTATTTTACCGCAGGGCTGTCGCCCACACGTTGTTGATGACGTTGTCCAGATGCCATGTTGTTTCCTCCGAATTAACGTCCGTGCAAGCGTTTTAGGTAACGCGCTTGCCAAATGTTGATGGCGAACAAAAGTATCAGCGAAGCGATCAATACAACGGATGCGATGGCGCTGGCGGCTGGGAAGTCGAACTCTTGTAAACGCACAAAGATCATCAACGAGGTAATCTCACTGATGTAAGGCATATTACCTGCGACGAAAATGACCGCGCCAAACTCACCTAAGCTTCGGGTAAACGACAATGCCACACCTGTGACTAATGCGGGCCAAAGTGAAGGTAAAATAATGCGACGAAATACCGACCAATCCGATGCGCCAAGGGTAATGCCTGCTTCTTCTTCCTCTGGCGCCAGTTCTTCTAGTACTGGCTGCACGGTACGTACTACAAAGGGAATACTGGTAAAGGACATTGCCACCACAATTCCCAATGGTGTGTAAGCCACCTTGATGCCAAGCTCCGCCAGCAATTGGCCGTACCAACCGTTTTCAGCGTAAAGCGTAGCTAACGTGATGCCTGCCACGGCAGTTGGTAGGGCAAAAGGTAAGTCCACCAGTGCATCCAAGATGCGCTTACCGGGAAATTCGTAACGCACCAATACCCAAGCCAGCAACAAACCAAATAAGCCATTGAACACCGATGCAATCACCGCCGCCCAAATGGTGACCTTGTAACTGGCCACGACACGCTCATCGGTAATGACATACCAATATTCAGACCATCCCATATTGGAGGTTTGCATGACCAGACCGGTCATGGGTAATAGCAAAATTAAACTGATAAAAAACAGCGAGCTGCCAAGGCTTAACCCAAAGCCTGGTAACACTCGCTTATGGCGAGGCTTGGCGCTGGCAACACTTAACGTGGTGGACATGGTCATCGCTCCTTGGCGAAATCAGTCGAGTTATCCAAGTCTTAGAAACGCAAACGCCGGACGCATAGCGTCCGGCGAAAAAAAGCTAATAAAGTCAGTTAATTAGCGACGCTGAAGCTGATCTAACTGCTTACCGTTAGCGAAGATGTTTTGCATCGCTTGTGGCCAACCACCGGCGATTTCTTCAACTGTGAGCAATTTTACTTCAGGGAAGCGATCAGCAACTTCTGCTTTAACAACATCGTTGTGCACACGGTAGTTGAAGCTTGCCAGTAGGCGCTGAGATTCTTCGCTGTATAGGTAGCTTAGGTATTCAGTGGAAACGTCTAGAGTGCCATTTTTCTTAGCGTTACGCTCCACAACTGCGACTGGAAACTCCGCTAGGATCGATGTTTTTGGTACCACGACTTCATAATCATCAACACCGTATTGCTGACGGATATTGTTTACTTCAGATTCGAAGGTAATCAATACATCACCGATGCCACGTTCAACGAACGTCGTTGTTGCACCACGGCCACCTGTGTCGAATACCGCAACGTTGGCTAGAAAGGTTTTCAAGAAACCGTTTTGTGCCTCGGTGTTGTCTTTACCGAACTGATCTTGAGCATAGCCAAGTGCTGCAAGGAAAGTGTAGCGACCGTTGCCCGAGGTTTTTGGGTTCGGGAATACAAGACCTACGTCTTCCTTCGCTAGATCGCCCCAATCATGGATGTTTTTAGGGTTACCTTTACGTACTAGGAACGCTGTCGTTGAGTAGTATGGTGAGCTGTTGTTTGGCAGCTTTTGCTTCCAATCTTCTGCGACTAACTTGCCACGATCTGCCAAGATTTGAACATCTGTTACTTGGTTAAAGGTCACCACATCTGCAGGTAGACCTTGCAGGATAGAACGTGCTTGCTTCGACGAGCCTGCATGAGACTGTTTAATTTCAACCGTTTGTCCCGTCTTCTCTTCCCAATGCTTTTGGAACACCGGGTTGTAGCTTGCGAACAGCTCACGAGCGATATCGTAAGATGTGTTTAGGATAGTTTGGTCGGCTGCAGAGGCATTCACTGCAGAACCTAAAAGCAGCGCACCCGCGACTGACTTAATCTGTTTAATCTTAAATTTCATGGAGAATACCTTTCGTCAAATGCGAATCATTAATAATTAACCAATAGCTTATTTAAAAGATTTAGTTATTACAAGATCGAAAAATGGAAGATTTTGGAATATAGAAAGGTGTTTTTGTGTGCACTTGAGCGTACTTAGTGCTTAAAACTCGAGCAAACTTTGATTCAGCTCTGTGTAATGTGTATGAGCGGCCTATTCAGGTAAAGAATAGATATAGTGACTGGGCGGAAATAAGGAGATAGATATGACACCTCAAAAGCTCATTGCCCTCATCGCCATTAAGGTAGTGCTATTAACGCTAATCACTTTTGCCATTGTGCTCTGGGCGTAGCATCACGACAGGTATTGATTGGTTTCGACAACTTTCTTGAAGTAATTAAGGATGCTTTGCCAGCCTTCTTTTTCTGCTTCAGTCGAGTATTCAGAGCTGGTATCAAATGTCTCTGTTATGAGGACACCATCAGCAGTCTCAGAGAAAAAGATAGCGACTTGCCTTCCATCTGTTAGGGTGTATTCAATTCGTTGTAGTAGCTTGAGGCGGGTAAAGTGACCAGCGAAGTTAAACCCTTGAGCACCAGTCTTTGACTCCATGCGATAGTCAAAAAGTCCACCTTCATGTAAATCGATCTCTGCTTTAGGGCAGCACCAATCATCAGAGGCTGCATTCCATTGTTGAATCACAGCTGGAGTTGTCCACGCTTCCCATACGTTTTCAATCGGGGCATTAACAAGGGTTTCAACGGTTACTTGCATAGTCGGCATCCTTCCAATTAATTATGCATATATTTTTTATAGTTGAGAGCGCCTCTGCTGTCGAGCAACAGGTTGTGAGGATTGCGTAGGCAAAGTGAATTTATTTGACTGAAAACGGGATTACCTCTTGAACAGGTGTCTGTAAAATTATACTGTACTAGTACATTGATACATCAAGGTACGCCTTTGTGCAGAATTTGATTCATTACTTTTTAGACACCCCAGATGCTGAGGCGATGGCACAGAAGCTAAACGCTTTGCTAACGCCCAATGAAATCAGTGAAATGCAGCGCCGTTTGCAGATTTTTGCGTTGCTAGAAGAAGGTGTGTCCCAACGAGAAATTGCCAAACAGCTAGGTGTGGGGATTGCGACCGTAACCCGTGGTTCCCGCGCTCTAAAGGAATTAAAAGATCATGAGTAACCTTCCGCCACGCATTGAGCTGCCACGTAAGCCTAAATACGTGACCATCAGCTCGGACTGTGACTTTTTCGGCATGTTTAAGAAAGTCGAAAAGCAATTTGCCAACTGCTTTATGTTGGAATCCTTAGGTGAAGAGAGCTACATCTCGCGCCATTCCATCATTGGTTTTGACCCTGAGAAATTGCTGTGGGCGGAAGGCAATACCCTATTTATCCAAGAGCGTGATGGCGCGACTGAGTCTTACGAATCGGATAATCCATACTACCTGCTGCGCAGCATTGTACCGCAGAACATTATTTCCCGTGGCTATGCTGGTGGTCTAACCGGTTACATCGGCTACGATGCGATGAACTACTTTGAGCCAACGCTCAATCTACAGACCAGTGATATGTTCGACGGTTTCCGCTTTGGTTTATACAAAGACGGTTTGATCCTGGACAAAATGACCGGACAGGTTTTCTACTTCTATTATGACGAAGACCGTTCTGAGTTAGTACAAACCTTGCTTAAAGCACCTGTTCCAGAAAATGGCTCATTGGCCGTCACCCCAGCGGGCGAATCTATGAGTCGTGAAGAGCACGCGCAAGCGGTGGCGAAAGTGAAGCAGGACATCGTCGACGGTAAGATTTTCCAAACCGAAGTTGGCTTTAAAAAGTGGTTTGATCTGGATGGTGACACCATCGGCATCTATGAGCAGATGCGCGAAGTGAACCCATCGCCACAGATGTATTACATTAAATTTGGTGAACAAAAAGTGATTGGCGCGAGTCCTGAATTGCTGTTCCGTCTGCGCCAAGGTGAAATGGAAACCTTCCCGCTTGCAGGTACCGCAAAACGTGGTGCGGATGAAAAAGAAGACGTGGCGCTGGCCCGTGCTTTGTTAAACGATCCAAAAGAAATCGCTGAACACAATATGATCGTTGACCTGCACCGTAACGATATCGGTCGTGTGGCGCGCTTTGGTACCGTTAAAGTACGCTCTTTGATGGATATAAAACGCTTTAGTCACGTACAGCATATTTCCAGTGAGATCGTGGGGATTATCGCCGACGATCAGGATATGTTCTCTGCATTAGCGAGCAATTTCCCTGCGGGTACCTTGACTGGTGCACCTAAGATCGAAGCCATGAAGATCATCGATGATATGGAGGGTGACGGCCGTGGCCCTTACGGTGGTGCAGTGGGGCAGTTCTCTTTTAACGGTGACTGTAACTTTGCTATCCCGATTCGTACCGTGTTTGCGAAAGGCAACAAAGCCTACGTACAAACCTGTGGTGGTAACGTCTATGACTCCAATGCAGAAGGTGAGTACGAAGAGATTCAACGTAAATTTGCTGGCACCAAGCGCGTGCTAGATCAATTCGCACCAGCGCAGTAAGGGTTTAGCAGATGAAAGTATTAATTATTGATAACTACGACTCGTTTACTTACAACCTGTACCAGTACATCGGTGAGATTCTGATGGCGGCACTGAGCAAAGGTGAGCTAGAAAAGTTTGATGTCATTGTTAAGCGTAACAATGAAGTGAACTTGGCAGACATTGAAGCACTACAACCGGATCGCATTATCATTTCTCCAGGACCGGGTTCTCCAGACGATGAGGCCTACTTTGGTGTCTGTGCTGAGGTGATCCGTGAATTGGGTAAAACTATCCCATTAATGGGGGTTTGCTTAGGAATGCAGGGTATTTGTCATGTGTTTGGCGGTAAAGTGGTCAAAGCTCATGTACCGATGCACGGTAAAGTGAGCCCGATTACTCATAACTGTGAAGGTATCTTCCACGATATCCCTGATCAGCTAGAAATTATGCGCTACCACTCACTGATGGCAGAGCCTGAAAGTCTGCCTGAGTGCTTAGAAGTAACCTCCGTTGTGGGTGATTTGAAACTGGAAGACTTTGCCAATCATGCCGTGATTCACCAAGGCGGGGATTACGAAATTATGGGCGTGCGCCACAAGCAATTCCCGATTCAAGGTATTCAATTCCACCCAGAATCTTTCGCCACCGAAGGCGGCCGCGATCTGATTAAGAACTTCCTATTTCAGATGTAGCATAGCAGACACACTCCGAAGTCTAGGGTTTGGTTAATGGCACTATCTTCGACAGACACTCCTGTCGAAGATAGTCGTCTAGTGACTCTAACCAACTGTCATTTTATAAAGCATCATGCATCTTTTCTGCCCATCTAAAACCACAATAAATTTGATATAGCCAGAATCCGTATATGAAACATTATGCACGGATTTAAATAGAAATGAGAATTGATATCAGCTTTGCGTCGTAGCATGATAAGCCAAATACGATTCATTTGAATAGGGTTAGGTTTATAAGATGGGAAGAATGATTGCGACTTTTGCATTGATACTACATTCATGTGTAGGTATGGCTGCTGAGGTCATAAGGTCTGAGAGTGGCGAGTTTGATTTAACTGAGGGGCGCATTGCATCCATTGCTATACCTACGAGTGTTGCTGAGCGATACTGGCTGGCTGAATTATCGATCCCATCAGAGGTGATGGCTCGTGTTAGTTTGAAGCAACAAGGTCAAACGACATTACTGTCTCCATATGCCACTGGAAATACCAAACTTCGCTTTGTTACCTCGTCTGGCGATTCTGTTCTGATCATCGAATCGATTCAAAAGCACGGTAACACTCCTAAAATTGGGCAATGGTCATTTACGCCAATAGATCAGTTACCCTTTCCTACAGTCAAGGAAATCGGATTAGATCGTATAGTCAGCCCAATGCTAAAGCGCATAATCCTTGAGAGGGGGAGCGTTAAAAAGTCTCCTTTTGTTGAACGGCTACCCAGTCTTCCTGAGTCTGAGCGTTTACTAACCTTTATTTATCAAGGCGCTGAACATAATGTCAGACTGTTAGGTGGGCCAACAAACGATATTGTAGAGCTGGAAAGAATTGAGAATAGCAAAATATGGGCTAAAAGCTTTGTGGTTCCCGCGGACACATTACTAAGTTACCGATTAGCTCCTGATGTACCCACTCTAGAAGCGGATAAGCGCGAGAATCGAGTCGCTATTCTCAGTAAAGCGCAAGTTGACCCTCTCAATCCCTATATATGGCCATCTGAGGGCCATTCTTTACAGTACTCTGTAATTGACTTGGAGAACCAAGTAACTAAGCCTGCAAACAAATATGATCCTAAGCGCTTAAGCAAACATTGGTTTAGAAGTCAGACTTTTTCAAATACTCGAAGTGTTTCATTGTATGAACCTAAAGATAAGCAGGTATCTGTCTCTCCTAGTTTGCTCATCATGTTAGATGGCCAAGACTATGAAAAAAGAGTCTCTGTTCCTGCACGTATTGATCGGTTATACGATGAAGGAGAGATAGGGCCCACCTTTGTGATCATGATCAATAATCCTGATGCTCAGGCTCGCTCCTCAGAATTACCTGCTAATCCAAAGTTCGCTGATTTTATTGCCGATGAGGTGATACCTTGGGTTCAAGCAACTACAGGACATGCTTTTAAACCAAATGACGTCATCATTGCTGGCTCAAGTTACGGTGGGCTTGCTGCACTCTCGGTAAGTCTAGAGCGGCCAGATAAAGTGGGTCACGTGCTATCCATGTCTGGGTCATTTTGGTGGCGTGATAGTAAAGGAAATATGCGACAGCGATTGGATTCTGCTAATCAACTACCACTTTCCGTTTATTTAAGCGTTGGCCGATTTGAAACTGGCCGAGGTGATAGTCTGGGCATTTTTGAAACAAACTTCTCGATTTCTGAAGCGCTTCAAGAAAAAGGTGTTCCAAATAAGCTATCAATATTTTCCGCAGGACATGATTACTTTTTATGGGCTCATGCGTTAGAGGAAGGGCTTAGATATTTATCAAAAACAATAGACAAACAAAAATGATATGAATTAGCATTAGTAAATGATAATTATTTTCATAAAGCTTCTTCAAGGATAGCAATTCATGTTTACCAAGACCTCTCTCTCAATCGCTTTGCTTAGTACCCTGCCACTTTCTAGTGCAGTTATATCAGCAGAGCTAGATACGTTACTTGTAACAGCCACCTTAGCCTCACAAAAGTCCGAAGAGGCTCCTGCTTTCGCGACGGTCATCACGGCTGATGACATCCAGAAATCAGCGGTAAGTAGTGTGTCTGATTTACTACGTGAGACGGTCGGGGTGAATAATAGCACTGACACTGCAGGCAGGGACGAAGTCCAAATCCGTGGCTTAGATGGTGCTTACACGGTAATTTTAGTGAATGGAAAGCGTGTTTCTTCTAGTAGCGCTTTTGCTAAAGGCAGTGATGCAGACTTAAGCAGTGTTCCATTAAATTCTATAGAGAGAGTTGAAATTATTCGCGGACCAATGTCTGCTCTTTATGGCGCAGATGCTATCGGTGGGGTGGTAAATATCATTACTAAGCAGCCTTTAGATAATCACTGGGAGCGATCTGTGAGCGCAGGTCTTCGAATGATCGAATCGGGTGATGAGGGCGCTCAATATCGTTTAGGTGCGTCAGCTCAAGGGCCACTTAATGAGAAGCTAAAAGTCTCTGTCAGTGCTGAGGCGCTGCAACAGGACCCTTGGTTTGCAGAGTCTGGTGATGATGTATCACTGCGAGAGGAGCGTCAAACGAACAATCTAAACTCGACACTGTCTTGGCAAGCAACGGAGCAACAACAAGTCGATTTTGACTTTGGTTATAACAATGATGAAAGGCCGTATCAGGAATATGCTGAAGGGCGATACCGTAAACAAGAAATTACGCGTATCGACTTAGGCGTAACACATAAAGGTAGCTGGGACTGGGGTAATACAACAGCATTTATTAAACAAGAAAATAGTGATGTTTATGACTATAACTCAAGCTACCCAACCGCTGAGCACGATGGTCTTGAGCAGAACAATACTTACGCGAAAGCGTATGCTGACACAGTGCTTGGCGTGCATAGCTTACTAGCGGGTGTGGATTACAAGCTCGAAGAGGTGACAGATCCATACTTTCTAACCAATGGTACAGAGTCAACGGGGCAATATGGTGTATTCCTGCAAGATGGAATTGCCTTAACTGACGCCTTAAATTTAACCCTAAGTGGTCGTATGGACGATCATGAAATTTATGGCAGCAACTTTTCTCCGAAAGCTTACCTAGTGTTTGATGCCGGTGATGGGCTGACTTTTAAAGGTGGTGTTAGTAAAGCATTTAAAGCGCCTTCTATTGCACAATCGAACAGTAGTTATTCGCAGATTAGCTGTGGCGGCAGCTGTTACTTAAATGGTAACTCCGATCTTGAAGCTGAAACCAGCACTAGCTATGAGTTTGGTTTCGAGCTACGTAAATCGAGTTACGATGTGAGCGGTGCCATCTTTAGAAATAACATTGATAACATGATTTCAAGAACGGTGGACCGCTCAACTACTCCGATTACGGTTCAATGGGTCAATGTCAATAAAGCGATGACACAAGGCTTGGAATTGTCCTCAACGATTGATCTTAGTGAAAACCTAATGGCGACGGTTAACTACACTTATTTAGATACAGAGTCAGAAGATGAAAGTGGCAATGTAACAGAGCTGACGGGGCGCGCTAAACATCAGGCTATGATTGGCTTGGATCATCAAACCACGGATCGTGTCGCTACCTTCCTGAACCTAAATTACATATCAGGTATGAAAGGAACTGATGACAACTATGACATTAAAACATTGCCATCATACTACCGTGCAGACATTGGCCTGATTGCAGATGTTACGAATGACTTAGTGATTCGTGCAGGCATTAAAAACCTAAATGATGTTCGTTTGGACAAGGAAGACTCGGACTTCGCAACATTTGAATTAGGTCGTAGTTATTACGTTAGTGCAAACCTGAGTTTCTAACTTTAGCTCTTTCCCCTGAGTTTTTTATGCCTTTTAAGCCGGCTGTATTTCACATCCGGCTTTTTTTATTTGCTTTCACGGCAAGCTTTTTGCTTTAAAATAACAAGTTAACCAAACAGTTAAGTTTCTAAAATAGTGATCCGTTGCTAATTTTTAGGAAGTAGATAGTAAAAAGTGACAGCTTTCCATTGAGTAAAGCATTGAGTAAGGGGAGAGACATGACCAGCTCTGAAGCATTATTAGATTTGGCAATGAAGATGCCAAAGGCGGAGCTGCATTTGCATATTGAAGGCACGTTCGAGCCAGAGCAGATGTTCGCCATCGCCCAACGTAACCAAGTTGTGCTGAAGTACAACTCAGTGGAAGAGTTAAAAGAAGCCTACCAATTCGAGAACCTGCAGGACTTCTTGGATCTGTATTACCAAGGTATGTCGGTGCTGCTTAAAGAGCAGGATTTTTACGATTTAACCATGGCATATCTAAAGCGTGTGCACGAAGACAATGTAGTGCATGTCGAGATTTTCTTTGACCCTCAAGGGCACTTAAGCCGCGGTGTAAGCTTTGAAACACAAATCAAAGGCATCTATGGCGCACTAAAAGATGCCGAACGTGATTTAGGTATCACATTCAAACTGATCATGTCGTTCTTACGACACTTAGATGAAGCCAGTGCGTTTGAAACCTTGGAACTGGCTAAACCGTTCTTGGAGTGGATCGATGGTGTTGGATTGGATAGCTCAGAAGTGGGTCATCCGCCGGTGAAGTTTGAAAACGTGTTCCGCGAGTGTAAGGCACTCGGTTTACCTGTGACAGCTCATGCAGGGGAAGAGGGGCCGCCAGAGTATGTTTGGCAAGCGCTGGATGTGATCGGTGTGGATCGCATTGACCATGGTAACCGTGCGCTAGAAGACGAAGACCTGATCGCGACCATTAAACACAAAGGCCTGACTTTAACCGTTTGCCCATTGTCGAACCTTAAGCTTTGTGTGGTGGATACGTTAGAGGACCACCCAATTCGCACCATGCTGCGTTATGGCTTAAATGCAACCGTGAACTCGGATGACCCAGCGTATTTTGGTGGTTATATGAATGATAACTTTGCTGCGTTAGTAAAGGATACAGGGATCAGCAAAGATGAATTATACGCCTTAGCCTGCAATGCCTTTGAAGGTAGCTGGTTGGATAGCAAGAGTAAGCAGCAGCATTTGATGACCCTTAAATCATTGTTTGCTTAACTGTAATGCTCTGTAATAAATCGAATTAGCCTCTTTTAAGAGGCTTTTTTGTGTCCGATAGCCAAGTAAAAAGCACCTAGCTTGCAAGGTTTACTTAGCTTTACTTTCGCTGTTGCTCATTCGAAAAGTGAGTTTGCTATGATCAATAGGTTAAATTGATTAGGTCAACGAACGATGAAAGCGCTTATTTTAACTTGTTGCAGTAGTGCAGCATTGATTCTTAGTGGTGGCGTACAGGCGGATGTCATGGGACTAGAATTCAACTCTGATCATTATGAAAGTAAAACCATTGAATATGATGGACAGTCGATCCAGTACCGAGCTTATGAAAGCATTCCATATGTGACCAAGCCGGTTGTTAGCGACTATCAGGTGATGAACATTTACATCCCTGAAGCGTATTTTCAGGGTGGCAGTATTCAAGGTTATCAGGCAGACACCGCTCCTATTTTCTTACCTAATCAGGTAGGTGGATACATGCCGGGTAAAGCCATGGTGGTCGGGACAAATGATCGCACAGGGCAAGCCAATTCTGCGCTGGTAGCATTGTCTAAAGGCCTTGTTGTGGCGGCTCCTGCGGCAAGGGGACGAACGAATCAAACGGCTGATGGACGATGGGCTGGTAAAGCGCCTGCAGCCATTGTCGACTTAAAAGCGGCTGTGCGATATTTACATTTCAATGATGGCGTGATGCCGGGTGATGCAAATAAAATCGTCTCAAATGGCACCAGTGCGGGTGGCGCTTTATCTGCCTTATTGGGAGCAAGCGCTGATAGCACCGATTACGACATCTATTTAACGGCATTGGGAGCTGCGCCCGGCTCTGATGCGATTTGGGCTGTCTCTGCTTATTGTCCAATCACTAACCTAGAGCATGCGGACATGGCGTATGAGTGGCAGTTTAATGGTTACAATGATTACCAGAAAATGAACATATCGATGTTGGACTACCAAGTGAAACGCGAGCTGGTCGCGGGGACATTAACGGAGGAAGAACAACAGGTGTCTGATCAGCTGAAGCCTTTGTTCCCTGAGTATGTTAACAGTCTAGGTCTGAAAGATTCTTCGGGTCATCCTTTGACGTTAGATCAAGCCGGAAATGGTTCATTTAAAGACGCGGTGGTGACTCACATCCAAGTATCAGCTCAAAGTGCACTAGAAAAAGGTCAGGATTTATCTAGCTTTGAGTTCGTCACCATTGATCAAGGGCGCGTCACTGCTATTGATTGGGATAAATATCGCAGCTATGCAGTGCGTCAGAAGCTACCGCCTGCGTTTGACGCGCTGGATCTAAGTGCTGGTGAAAACAATCTATTTGGTAATGCATTAACGGATAATCAGCACTTCACTGAATTCTCTACGCAACACAGCACCGTGGCGGCTAAGCAAGTAAGTGAAGGCACTGTTAAGCTCATGAACCCAATGAATTATATTGGCACTTCAGATGCTCAAACGGCATCACATTGGCGCATCCGTGTGGGCACAAAGGACCGAGATACTTCATTAGCGATTTCAGCTGTCCTTGCAGCGAAGCTTGAGAACACCGGCCATGATGTAGACTACTTTATGCCTTGGGATGTCCCACACAGTGGTGATTATGATCTAGATGAATTGTTTGCCTGGATCAAGTCCATTCAATAACTCATGTCTCTGAGTGTTGCCTCAATGCCCCTTCGCTGGGGCATTTTTCTTGCTAAGAAGTATGTCTATACCACGAGCAAGTTCTGGCATAATGCCTACTCAATTTTAATCGCAAACGAGGTAAGTCAGAGTCGTGCATACTTTAGAACAGCTACGTAATGGAGCGTTACAGGGGGTTAAGCGTCTCCAGTTGAGTGCTGATTTAAGCGTTTTTCCTGAAGAGATATTTACTCTGGCGGACTCTTTAGAAGTTCTGGATCTGTCGAATAATCGCTTGAGTGATCTTCCTGAAGATTTAACGCGGCTGAAGAATCTGAAAATCTTGTTTGCATCGAATAACTGCTTTTCTCATGTGCCCGATGTGCTGGGGCAGATGCCTAAGCTAGAGATGATCGGTTTTAAGCATAATCAGATTCAGACAGTATCGGAAACGTGTTTGCCCAAACAAACTCGTTGGCTCATTTTAACGGATAATGCCATCAAATCACTGCCGGAAAGCATCGGTTCACTAACTCGACTAGAGAAGTGTGCTTTGGCCGGTAATCAAATTCCAGCTCTTCCAGACTCATTCGCCCAGCTGAAAAATCTTGGCTTACTGCGCATTTCAGCGAATGCTTTAGCCGAGTTTCCAGATGTGCTGCTTGATCTACCAAAACTCGCTTGGCTGGCATTTTCGGGTAACCCGTTTTGCCCCGCTCAAGATGAGCACTTGGAGTTTGTTCAGGTGCACTCTGCAGATGTTTTGCTTCACGAAGTATTAGGGATGGGGGCATCTGGGCTGATTTCTCGTGCCACATGGCAGAACAATGTAAACGGTTTTGCTGAGCAAGTAGCGGTAAAGGTGTTCAAAGGAGAAGTGACCAGTGACGGCTTCCCAGCAGATGAGTTAGACGCTTGTTTGACCGTCGGAGAGCATGAGAATTTAGTGAAACCGTTGGCGCACATTCACGAGCCAAATTACTCGGCTTTAGTGATGGACCTGATTCCGTCTGACTACTACAACTTAGGACAGCCGCCGAGCTTGGAAACGTGTACTCGTGACACCTTTACCCAAGGGCAAGCGTTTAGTTCAGATCAGGCTGAGTTCATCATTGCGCAAATGCGCGATCTGTTCGCGCACTTAGAAAGCAAGCAAGTTAGCCATGGGGATTTATACGCTCATAATGTACTGATTAATCCAGCAGGACATATTCTATTTGGTGACTTTGGCGCTGCGTCTAAATATCACAATCTAACGGCTCAACAACAAGAGGGCGTTCGAGCGATTGAACGCCGCGCGTTAGCGTATTTCGAGGAAGATATCCGCGGACTTGTGACGGCTTGATGGGGCTGGTGATACTGTCTACATAAAAAACACATAGAAAGCACATAAAAAAGCCCAGCAACTGCTGGGCTTTTTAAGATGACGAATACGCTATTTTCTTTTACAAAGATTATGCGTTGTATTCGAAAGGACGGTCGCCGTCTTCGTCTTGGATGCGAGTTGGTAGACCCATCTCGTTCAAAAGACCTAGGAATGGGCGAGGGTCTAGTTGCTCAACGTTACGCATTTCTGCACAGTCCCAAGTGCCGTTTGCAACAAGGATTGCCGCTGCAACCGGTGGAACGCCGGCTGTGTAAGAGATACCTTGGCTGCCCACTTCGTTGTAAGCGTCTTTGTGATCAGCAACGTTGTAGATGAAGACTTCTTTCTCTACACCGTCTTTGATGCCTTTCACTTTGTCACCGATACACGTGTTACCTGTGTAGTCTGGTGCTAGAGAAGATGGATCAGGAAGTACTGCTTTCACCACTTTAAGCGGTACAACTTCTAGACCTTCAGCTGTTTTAACTGGCTGCTCTGACAATAGACCTAGGCTCTTCAATACGGTGAAAACGTTGATGTAATGCTCACCAAAGCCCATCCAGAAACGTACGTTTGGCACGTCTAGGTTTTGTGAAATTGAGTGCACTTCGTCGTGACCACTCATGTAAGACGTTTGCTTACCTACCACAGGTAGGTCATCAGTACGGCTTACTTCAAACATTTTGTTGACGTTCCACTCGCGATTCTGCCAAGAGTACACAACACCGGTAAATTCACGGAAGTTGATTTCTGGGTCGAAGTTAGTCGCGAAGTACTTGCCATGACTACCTGCGTTGATATCGATGATGTCGATGTCACTTACGCTGTCGAAGTAGTGATTGTACGCAAGAGCTGCGTAGGCGTTTACAACACCTGGATCAAAACCTACACCCAAAATCGCTGTGATGCCTTTTTCTTTGCAGGCTTCGCGGCGTTTCCATTCGTAGTTTGCGTACCATGGTGGGGTTTCACAAATTTTCGTTGGATCTTCGTGGATCGCTGTGTCTAAGTAAGCAACGCCTGCTTCCATACATGCTTCAAGAACAGACATGTTGATGAAGGCAGAACCTACGTTGATGACGATCTCAGAGTTGGTTTCTTTGATCAGTTTAACCGTCGCGGCAACATCTAGAGCGTCAAGAGCATATGCCTGAATGCGGCCCTCAACCTTCATAGCGCCTTTTTCGTGGACACTGGCAACGATATCTTCGCATTTCGCAACGCTGCGTGAGGCAATGGCGATATCGCCCAGTGTGTCATTGTGTTGGGCGCATTTGTGAGCCACAACGCGTGCAACCCCTCCGGCACCGATAATCAGTACGTTCTTTTTCATGGTATTACTATCTCCAGTGTTGAAATGATGCAGCCTTAGGAAAGGTTGTGCATAAAGTCGTCGTAGTCAAATTCGCGCACCAGTTCAATGGTACCGTCTAATTGTTTCACCGCGATGGATGGCATTTTGACGCCGTTAAACCAGTTTTTCTTCACCATGGTGTAGCCTGCCGCATCTTCTATGGAGATACGATCACCGACTTTGAGTTCATGGTTGAATTTAAATTCGCCAAAGATATCGCCCGCCAGACAAGACTTACCGCAAATCATGTATTCATGATCGCCGTCGCATGGGGTCATGCGAGCGTTTTCACGGTAAATCAAAAGATCCAGCATATGGGCTTCGATTGAGCTGTCGACAATGGCTAAGTTTTTGCCATTGTACAAAGTGTCCAATACGGTCACTTCAAGGGTAGTACTCTTCGTGATCGAGGCTTCACCTGGTTCTAGATAAACTTGGACACCGTACTTGTCTGAGAAGGCTTTTAATCGGGCACAGAATTGGTCGATTGGGTAGCCTTCACCAGTGAAGTGAATGCCGCCACCTAGGCTGATCCACTGCATCTTCTCGATTAGGTAGCCAAAGCGTTCTTCGATCAAGGTGAGCATTTCGTCAAAACGATCAAAATTATTGTTCTCACAGTTGTTGTGGAACATAAAGCCTGAGATGTCATCGATCACGCTTTCAATGCGTTTTGGGTCCCATTCGCCAAGGCGACTAAATGGGCGAGCAGGATCTGCGATGATGAACTCAGAAGTACTAACTTGTGGGTTTACGCGTAGACCGCGAGTTTTGTCTTGGCTCGCTTCTTTAAAGCGCTCAAATTGACCAATGGTGTTGAAGATGATTTTGTCGCTGTTTTCCAGCACTTCTTCGATTTCATTGTCTGCATAGGCCACGCTGTAGGCATGAGTTTCACCAGCAAACTTTTGCTTGCCCAGTTTGACTTCATACAACGAGGATGAGGTCGTGCCATCCATGTACTCTTGCATCAGGTCAAATACCGACCAAGTAGCAAAGCACTTCAAGGCCAACAGTGATTTTGCGCCGGAGTGTTCGCGCACGTAAGCGATCTTCTCTAAATTCTTTAGCAGTTTCGCTTTATCAATGAGGTAGTAAGGTGTCTGTAACATGGCGGTCAGCCCCGTCGTTGAAAAGGCGGTATTCTAGTAGAAAGGTATTCTGGTGACTAGCGCGAAACGTGCGAATTTTAGACATTTTTACAGGGCATTTGCGGCAAAAATGCATCGAAGATGGCTAATCGCTTTTTGTTAGTCTAATGTGTATTTTGATACAGAAAAACGGCCTCGATGGAGGCCGTTTTTGCGATTCAATTTAAGCACTAACTAAATAGCTTTAATGAGTCGTCATTTGTAGAGCTTTCATCTCATCATGACACTCTCGCATTCGAGCTTGGACCGCACGTAAAGCTCGCTCGCAACCAGATGGCTGATCGAGTTTGAGTGCCTCGTCAAGCTCCTCAAGCACCTTGTCTTCGACCTCTTCTAATTGGTCAACGTAAGTATGTTCAGTGGAAGC
Organism: Marinomonas communis; assembly: GCF_004363305.1. GTDB lineage: Bacteria > Pseudomonadota > Gammaproteobacteria > Pseudomonadales > Marinomonadaceae > Marinomonas > Marinomonas communis. The sequence goes on from NZ_SNZA01000003.1 coordinate 29,406, forward strand.
CTTAGTGACTTTATCCAATAATTTAGTGTAAGCCTGACGTGCTTCCACTTCTAAATTAGAGCCTTCTTCAATATGACCTTTCTCTGCAATCGCGAATGGCTGTAACTCGCTGACGGCAGCTTCTTTCGCTTCGATCATTTTGTTAAACATGCGTTCTATACGAGGGCTGTCTACTTCCTGTTTGGCTTTTTCGTAGAATTCAATACCACCATTCATGACTTTGATAATGTCTGCCACATGTTTCGTTTCAATTGCTTGTGTGTGGTTTTGCATCGTTCTCTCCTTTCATTCGTCCAATCTTAGTTAAGTCGAGAAGACGTTTCGCAACGTGTTAGCTATTAGGTTTGATGGTGCAGGCTGAGTTTTCAAGCATTATCGAAAGACTGCACGCTTACTACACGTTAGCTATTCATTGTTCGCATAATTGTCAGAAAAATAGACAGTATTTGGTGGTTTCTTACGTCATTCAGATGGGCGAAAGGATGAAGAAGGGCTTCACTGAATTATGAGTGAAGCCCTGTTTGATCAGCTGTTATCGAGGGAATCGCTTTTCAAAAGCCGCTAAGCGATATTCAAGGTCAGCAAGTTGCTCGTCACGTACTTGAGAAACGCAGGCGCGCGCCCCATGAATCTGCTCAGAGCCGGTATTGGCTAGGGAAATGGCACTGATGCCGTGGTAAAGCAGCGCGGTCAGTAATTCATCGCCGCTCATATCTGGGTAAGCAAAGGTGAAGTAAAAACCGTCGCTTAAGGGCTCACCATTGTCATTGTCGTAGACGATTTTAAAGCCGTGTTCGACGAAGAGCTGTTTCATTTTTGCTGCACGGGCTTCATACACTTGCGTCATATTTAGGAAGGGAAGCGTACCGTCGTTAGCCGCTTTGAGCATGGCGGCTAAACCGTATTGTGTTGAATGCGTGACACCTGAAGACAAGCCATGCAGCGCACCAAAAACCATGGCTTTACCAAATTGCTCATTACCCAATGTTGCTTTAAGTGTTGGGAAGCTGCGTTTAAATAACGCCTCAGAAATCACCATGCTACCAATTCGCTGGCCAGCGTAACTGAAAACTTTAGAGCTGGAGATCAGCAGTGCATATTGATCCGTGTAGTGAGCGATTGACGGTTGATAAGGTGCTTGTCCAGGAATCGAATAGTCTGAGCGGTAATCCATACCGAAGTAGGCTAAATCTTCGATTACGATCACGTCGTATTTTTTCGTCACCTCGGCAATGATTTGGAGTTCTTGATGATCAAAGCAAATCCAAGCAGGGTTGTTCGGGTTGGAGTACAGTAATGTTGTGTACTGACCAGTTGATAGGTGTTCTTCTAGGGCGTCTCTCAGCGCTTCGCCACGATAATTGTACACATCAAAGCTGCCCCATTTCTGGTTGATCATCGCCAGCTGACGCTTTTGATTAGGAAAGCCTGGATCAATAAATAATGTGCCGCCTTGCTCGCGAATGCGGTTACCAACCAGAAACATAGCGAGAGCACCTTGTGCAGCACCGACCGTCGGGAAACAGGTCTCAGGGGAAACTTCTAGGTTTAAGAACTGCTTGCAGAAACGGCTAATTTCCTGCTTTAAGCTCGGAACGCCTTCGATCATCGGGTACTTTGAGCCCACGCCACTCTGCAGTGCTTGTGCTTCTGCCGCGATGCCTATTTCTGGCGCTGGAAGACCTGGAACTCCCATTTCCATGCGAATGTAGTGATCTCCTGTGCGCTGCTCAATTTTATTGACCAGCGAGACCAACTCGCGAATGCCGGCTTTTGCCATGGACGGAATACCAGCTTCGTGGATGGCGTTAAAAACTGTTTCTGCGTGAATCGGAGTATCAGCATAAGGTACGTGTGACATAGGGCTATTTCTTACTTTAGGGATGACTCCTTGAGCCTATCGTTAAATGAAATGCGAGAGGAATAGTTTCTTTTTAGGGGGGCTATAGTAAGAGCTGCTAGAACTAGGCTGGGGTTGTTTGGTTTATTTGGATTGATTTCTAACTTATTGAAATATAGTTATATTTTCAAAACCCTGATTGCTTAAAGCATTGCTTGGTATGTCATTTATGTATGATTTCAACAGAAAAAATCGTATCGGTTTGCTTGCTTAAAATCGCTGCGAAAATGCTTTCAGTCTTTGAAAATACTTACGATACGTATTGTGAATTTGATTGAGGATGTTCTAATATAATAATTTATATAGTTATAAGGTTATTCGAAAAAGTAATTAAATGGCTTTACACCATCCTATTTAATAAAAATGAGAGCACCATTGGAGAGTTTCATGAAACCCATAACAGAGAGCTTCTTCGTATCAGAACAGATTCACCCCGAAGATATTCCAGCGTTAGCCGAAGCAGGCATTTCACATTTGATTTGCAACCGTCCTGATCATGAAGCAGATGAGCAGCCGTTGAGTGAAACCCTTCAAGAAGTCGCTCAGCAACATGGGATGTCATTTACGTTTCTCCCTATTGCGCCTGGCCAGTTTCATGATGCCGATGTGGCGAAGTTTAAGGATGCTATCACCAGCACCGGAAATACATTGGCTTTCTGCCGAACAGGAACACGAAGCTTATCTCTGTGGGTATTGGCAAATCCAGACCAGATGACGACATCGAAGTTACTGCAACTCAGCGAAACTGCGGGTTACAACATGACTGCTTTAATTGATCGAGTCGCACAATAGTGTAGGAGGTTAGCCATGCAAAATTTTCAACATGATGTGGTCATAGTCGGTGCTGGAGCGGGTGGTGTAGCAGTTGCAGCCAGTTTGCTTAAGCGCAGAGCAAATTTAAATATCGCATTGATTGATCCTGCAACGGAGCATTCATACCAGCCAGGTTGGACTTTGGTTGGCGGTGGTGTGTTTAAGCAGTCGCAAACGCGTCGCCCAATGTCTTCTGTGATCCCTAATGGTGTCAAACATTACTCTGAAGCAGCGGATACGTTCCAGCCTGATGAAAACTCTGTCACATTAGCTAATGGTCAAGTTATTTCCTACAAGGCTCTCGTCGTCTCACCGGGTCTTAAATTAAACTGGGAAGCCATTCCTGGGCTAAAAGAAACACTCGGTAAAAATGGTGTGACGTCGAATTACCAATGGGAAACGGCACCATACACTTGGCAAAACGTACAGCAGTTGAAGAAAGGTAAAGCGATTTTTACGCAGCCTCCAATGCCCATTAAATGTGCCGGTGCCCCGCAAAAAGCCATGTACTTGTCATGCAGTGAGTGGCTTAGCCAAGGAGTACTGGGGGATATCGACGTCGAATTTTGTAATGCTGGGGGCGTATTGTTTGGTGTGGCGGACTATGTACCAGCGCTCATGTCATACATTGAAAAGTATCGTATTCAGCTAAATCTGAATCAGACGTTGATCGCGGTAGACGGTGAACAGCAAGTTGCGACCTTCGAAGTCACCAACGCTCAAGGTGAGAAAGAGCAAATAGAAAAGTCCTTTGATATGTTACATGTCTGCCCACCACAGTGTGCTCTAGATTTTATCAAACATAGTCCACTGGCAGATGACGCTGGGTGGGTCGATGTTTACCCTGATACACTGCAGCATAAAAAATACAACAATGTGTTTGGTCTAGGTGATGGTACCAACACACCTAACGCTAAAACCGCGGCAGCGGCGAGGGCGCAGGCCCCTGTTGTTGCTGAAAACGTATTATCCGTTTTGGTACAGCAATCCCCTCGAGCTTTATATGACGGTTACGGCTCTTGTCCGCTGACGGTCGAACGCGGCAAGATCGTATTGGCTGAGTTCGTGTACGGTGGCAAAGTGAAACCAAGTTTTCCAAATTGGCTGATTGATGGCACTAAACCTTCCTACTTAGCTTGGTTGTTGAAAGAGAAAAGTTTGCCTTGGGTATATTGGGAGGGAATGCTAAAAGGTCGTGAGTGGCTGGTGTCGCCTGTCATATCTAATACACCTCCCGCACGTTAGTCCTTATGGCTTCTCCATAATAGGCTGATTTAATAGGTTATGGAGAAGCGGATTGCTCAATAAACTTTGAAATATCAAAGTTGTACTAAGCTTGTTATGATCTTACCCTAATTTTAATGTTGCCCAGGGATGGCCAATAACAAAGTAGAGTAACACGACTAATTATGAGTGATTCTCCATCCAACAAGACCAGTCGGAGCACCTTTACTTACAGTGCCATTGTTTTTTTCGTGGTATTTTTTATCGGTGTGTCTGCGTCGTTTGTTTGGCAAAACCAGCAAAATCATATCCAGCGCACGCAAGCCCACGCATTGGCGCAGACCTATTCCTACCAATTACGCAGTGTATTGGACCACAACTTATCAGGTATCTATTCTCTCGCAGCGCTAGTCCACGAATTTGGTGGCTTCACTCGCTGGTTCCCTCAAGTGGCGGAATCGTTACATCAACTTTATCCCGAAGTGAATAACTTTGCTTTGTCGCCAAATGGTATTGTCGAGCAAGTTTATCCGTTGGCTGGCAATGAGCAGGCGATAGGTTTTAATCAACTGATGGACATCGAGCAAGGCACCGATGCTTGGGTGACCTTGCAACAACAAAAGTTAATACTATCTGGCCCCGTCAATTTAGTACAAGGTGGTCAGGGGCTTGTGGCTCGCTATCCCATTACTCTTGAGGACAGAAATGAAGGACCAGAGCAGTTCTGGGGGTTCAGTAATGTGGTTATCCGTGTGGATGCTCTACTGAAAAGCGCTCAATTCCAAGCATTGGTAGAACAAGGCTTCGCCTACCGTTTAGATAGGGTAGATTTGGAAACACCTCTCGTCATTTCTGAAAATAATGCAGAAGCTTTAGTGGAGCCAGTCGTCATTGAAATGAGCCTGCCAGGTGTACGTTGGCGCTTAGCGCTGGCACCTGAAAGTGGTTGGTTTCCGGCACACTTATGGCTTGTTTATGGCATAGCTTGCATTGGTGTTGCGGGCTTAGTGGCGCGCTTTGTCTTTATGGGACTGCGCATAAAAGAGCAAAAAGAACTTTTAGCCATCTTATTGACAGAGCAAACAGAGCATGCAAACGCATCAGATGACCGTCTTAACCGGACGCTGATGGCGATTCCTGACCCTCTTCTAGAGATCTCTCAGACTGGGTGTGTGGTCAATGCACGGATGCCGAATGATGAATCAGAGCTCGCGGATTACTTCAAAGAAGGCGAGTCTTTTAAAGCACATTTGCCCGAATCCGTGATTGAAGTATTTGAGTTTGTTTTCCAAGAAGTACTACGATCCGAGACTTTAAGTCATCGTGGCGCCGTATTTTGCTTATCAATAAACGATGTACGACATCTATGGTTTGAGATGTCTGTTGTATTTCAAGCATCCCCAAGAAGTGGCGAATCTGGAAACTATGTTGTGCTCCTACGTGATATTAGCATTCGACATGAGTCGGAGCAGCAACTACGTATTGCAGCCACTGCGTTTGAAACGCAAGATGGCATGTTGATCAGTGACCAACATAACCGAATTATTAAAGTGAACCAAGCATTCCAAAAGATCTCCGGATACAGTGAAAGTGAAGTCATTGGTCAAACTCCCTCTATTTTGCAATCAGGCAGGCATGACAAAGCGTTTTATGAAGGCATGTTTGAACAGCTGACTAACAAAGGAACATGGGAAGGTGAGGTTTGGAATAAGCGTAAAAACGGTGAGATCTATCCTGAGTGGTTAAGTATCTCAACGGTACAGGATTTTCAAGGGCTAGTGAGTCACTACGTGGCGACCTTCAAGGATATTTCTGAGCGCAAAGCCTCTGAACGCCAAATTCGACAACTAAATTATTATGACAGTCTTACTCGTCTTGCTAATAGAACGTTATTGCTTGAAGAGATGATGTTCTATGTCCAAGAGAAGAGCTTGAGGTCACTTCAAAGCGTGGTGCTCTTTATTGATCTTGACCACTTCAAAGACGTGAATGATGTTTGGGGGCACAATACAGGCGATCAACTGCTTCAACAGGTTGCAGCGCGATTAACGGAAGCGACCAGAGCGCAAGACATCGTTGCTCGTTTTGGTGGCGATGAGTTTTTGATTCTGCTAGAGCCTGTCGATATCTCTAGCAATGCAGATCGTGCTCTTTATCGCGCTAGCCATGTGGCGGAGAAGATATTTAAAGCGTTCGAGCGGCCGTTCTCTTTGAACCAAATGGACTACCAAATTAGCGCCAGTATTGGTCTTGCGGTGTTTGATGAGCAGTGCCATGACCCGCTAGAGGTTATTAAGCAAGCTGAGCTGGCAATGTATGAGGCGAAATCTTTAGGGCGTTCTCGTTATTGCTTCTATCAAACCGGTATGCAAGAGCGAGTATTAGAGCGAGTTCAGCTAGAGAGCGATTTGCGACAAGCTTTGGTAAACGGCGAATTTACCTTACATGTTCAACCCCAGTGGAATGCTCAGCGAAGTATGGTTGGTGCTGAGGCCTTACTGCGCTGGCAGCACCCTGAGCGAGGTATCGTATCACCAGGTGTCTTTATTCCTCTCGCAGAAGAGTCACGGCTTATATTACCGATTGGCGAGTGGGTGCTAAGAACGGCTTGTCAATGGCTTTCTGAATGGCGTTTCAATGAGTCAATGAGTGACTTTATTTTGTCGGTAAACGTAAGTGCCGTACAGTTTTCACAAGAGGACTTTGTGCAACAGGTACAAAGGATTCTAAGTGAATACGATGTTGTGGCTGGCTCATTGCAGTTGGAATTGACCGAGAGCATGTTAGCTCACGACCAGCAGGATATCATAACCAAGATGAGTGAACTAAAAGCACTTGGAGTACAGATCTCGCTGGATGACTTTGGTACAGGATATTCCTCATTGAGCTACTTGCATCAATTGCCTATCGATCAACTCAAGATTGACCAATCGTTTGTAGCCAATATTGAGCAGGGCGAAAAAAATGCCTCACTAGCTGAGTCCATCATCAGTCTTGGCCACAATTTAGGCATGGAAGTCATTGCGGAAGGCGTGGAAACAGAGGTGCAATTTAATTGGCTTGCTGAGCAAGGTTGTGATTTATTCCAAGGTTTCGGCTTGGCTAAGCCGATGAGCATTACAGAACTATTAGACAGCCTAAAATAAGGGCGCAAACTATTAAAAGGAACATAACCTTGGCACGCTGGGGATTACGCTGGAAATCATTATTAGTGCTGATACTCGCAGGAGTGATCGCAAGTTTTATCGCACTGACATTGGGATGGTATGTGGTGGCTGAAGGGCGTCAGTACTCCGCTAAAACCTATTCTGAGAACTATACAGAGCTTAACTATCAAAAGATTCTTGCACCTATGTCTCGCGAGTTAGCGTTAGCTAAGCGTTTAGCTCAATTAGGGACTGTTGAGACCTGGTTTGCAGACCCAGAAAATCAAGTCAACAAAGAGGCGGCTCTGTATGATATCAATGCCTTTAAGCAAGCGTTTGAAGATGGGGCTATTTTCTTTGCAACGGATAAAGACCTCGCTTATTACTATTACGATGAGCATTTGCCGGTAGACGGCGACCCGCAGTACCACCTTGATGCAAATGTGGAAGCAAATAAGTGGTATTTCTTAACTCGAAACCAAACTGCTCCCTATAACATTAATGTGGATTTAAATGAGCAACTTCATAAAACGAAGATCTGGATTAATGTACTCGTAAAGCATCAAGGAGAGTTTTTAGGATTAGCCGGGACAGGCTTTGAACTCGGGCGCTTTATTGAAAACTTTACCTCGTCTCCTCAGCCTGGTGTACAACCTTTTGTTATCAATGCAGATACTTTAAAAATAGAAGCCCACTCTAATAGTGGCTTGGTGTCTATCGGCGGTATGGGCAGCGCCCGCGAAGATGGCATCACGATTATGGGGCTTGTAGAGGATGCCGAGCCTTTACAGCGCGCCATTGCTCAAGCGAAAAGCGGTACAGAAGTTGTGACGTTGCGTACTCGGATTTCCGGAGAGCCTTATGTTTTGTCTATGCGCTATATGCCAGACCTAAACTGGCTGGTTGCCACAAGTGTCAATCTAAACGAAGTTCGATTACTCAATACTGATCTGATTATGGCGGTAGGTATTGTTTTCGCTGTACTGCTGATGGTTGTTTTGATTCTCTTTGGTTTTGCTGTTGACCGTCTGGTGTTGCAGCCACTACGCCAGTTGCAGCAGTCGGCTAAGGCCATTTCTCAAGGCTCTTATGAAGTTCGTTTGCCAGTCAAATACGACGATGAAATTGGTGACCTGAGCCGTACGTTTAACACCATGGCCCAGCAAGTAGCTTCACATACTGCAGAATTGGAGTCTCGTGTTAAAGCCCGCACCCAAGAGTTAGAACAAAGCAATGCGCAGATCAAAGAAGCCAATCGTAAAATAGGCGACTCTATTGATTACGCTAGCCTGATACAAAAAGCCATTTTACCTGACCGACAGATGCAGCAGTTTTTAGGTGAGCATCACAGTGTGGTATGGCGTCCTCGCGATATTGTGGGTGGGGACTTCTATGTCTTTCACACCAACAGTGAAGGGTGCTTATTGGGTATTGTTGATTGTGCGGGGCATGGTGTGCCAGGCGCATTGATGACCATGCTGATGCGAGCGGCGATTGATAAAGCCGTGAATGAATTAGGGATCTCTGACCCAGCTAAACTGCTTTATTCTATTGATCAAACAGTGCGCTCGATGTTGCATGAAGAGAATGTATCGAATCAGGTCGCGACGAATGCCGATGTTGGCTTGGTGTATATTCACCAAGAGGGTGATACTTTACGCTTTAGTGGTGCGAAAATTGCTTTATACGCCAGCGATGGACAAGTTGTTGAGAAGCATCAAGGATGCCGTCGTGCGATTGGTGATCGCAAGGTGGGCGAGTACATGAACCAGGACTTGCCGCTGTCTGGTTGGACTTATTATATGACTACTGATGGCTACTTAGATCAAGCCGGTGGTGATAAACAGTTTGGCTTTGGCAATAAGCGTTTTGAGTCATTATTGCTTGAGAATGCCCAACGTCCTTTATCTCAGCAAACTGCTCGTTTTGCTGAAGCCTTAGATGACTACATGGGTGACTTACCTCAGCGGGATGACATCACTTTGTTATCTTTCCGTTTTGAACAGTAAGTCAACGAAAAAAGGAGGTAGAATGTTAGTGTCTGACCTTTACGAGTTAAGAGAGCGTTTTGACGATGAGAAGATATTGTTGTGCTTTAACGGGCCTATTTCTCGTAGTTTGATAGAAGAAATTGGTAATGCACTACGCAATTACTTAAAAAGTGAACAGGCCTCACCCGCTTCTGCCATTGATGTGTTTGCGGTGTACATTGAGCTAACGCAAAATATTCGCCATTATGCTCTTAAATCAGGGCTAACAGGTGCTGATATGGCAACGGTTGTGGTGAGCTTTCGCGATGGCCATTATCATATTTCTGCGGGCAACTTGGTACGCTTGAAAGATGGCGAATCCGTACAGTCTGCTGTCAATGCGTTGGCTGGATTGGATAAAACAGAACTGAAAAAACGCTACAAAGAGCAACTGCGCAAACCGCGTGATGAACAAGCGACGACCGGAGCAGGCTTAGGGTTAATTGATATGGCTCGCAAGGCAACTGCACCGGTACAAGCTTCGCTGAAACCCCTTGCTAACGATACCGGCTATTTAAGCTTGAGTGTTCAAATTTGAGTAACAATGAGTATGAATGATCTAAAAATTGTATCCACCCAATCTACGCCACTGATTGAAACGGACAGTGCACGCGGCGTTATTTACATGGAAGGTGATTCTTATCCCGAAAACTCATTTGAGTTTTACTCAGAATTAGTGGCGTGGGTAACGCGCTATTTAAAAGATAATGAGCGTCCGCTTGTGGTTGAATTAGCACTACTGTATCTGAACACCAGTAGTATAAAGGTTATGATGGATATTTTTGACGAACTCGAAGAAGCCCATCAGCAAGGCCGCGAAGTCAAAGTGAACTGGCGCTACGATGCCGATAATGAGCGTGTAGCAGAATTGGCGGAAGAATTTAAAGAAGACTGTAGTTTTAGCTTTAATATTATAGGTCAAGAATGAAGTCAGATATCAAAGCGCTAGAACAGCGTGTTGTCAGTGCATTAGCCGATAATCACAATTTAGAGCACCCGCTTTATGACGTATTGGACGAGCTTTGGCAGTACAATCAGAATCAATGGTCTCGGATTGAACAAATGATTCGCGTCTCTGATTCTTACCAAGACATGATTCTCCAACGGGAGAAAACGCTAGGTGAGCGCTTTGATAAACACTTAAGACAGCTTGAGAAAATTACTCGTATTTCCGACCGTTATCAGACTGCTTTACGAGAAGCGAATTTAGAGCTTGAACAAGCCTCTTATATTGATGCGCTAACAGGCCTACCTAACCGCCGTAAAATGTTACGTCGCCTAAAAACCGAATTTGAAATGCGCCCAGAGTCATTGTGTTTAGCGATGATCGATATTGACCACTTTAAGCGAATCAATGACGAGTTTGGCCACTTGATGGGCGATGATGTGCTGGTTTCGGTCGGTAATCTTATTGAACATACAGTCGGTGAACTAGGACATATTGCCCGTTGGGGTGGGGAAGAGTTTCTTGTCATCTTCTCTCAGGCTGGGCAGCTAGAAGTGGAGCGGTGTTTGGAGCAGCTTGCCAAAGTCATTCGTGAAGCTCGTTTTGACAGCGGAGAAGGCATTAGTATACGTACCACCATTAGTATCGGTAAATCTCATTACCAAACGGGCGATACTATTGATGCTTTGATCACACGTGCTGACAATGCATTATATCAAGCCAAAAATTCGGGACGAGATCGCGTAGTGTTTGGTTAATTTGGCCTTTATTGTCCTAGGTCGTCATACCTTAGTCTAAATTACGGCATTGAGGTGGTCAGTCTCCTCATGCCGTCGTATCTTTAAGCCATAACAATAATACAGGGACACGGTTTTATGGCTGCCATCGACATTCCAGAGGTACTCAAGTTTATTGACAGTACCCCACCATTCTCTAGCCTGACGCAAATACAGCAGAAACAGCTTCTAACAGGCGTTGCATTAACCTATGCAAGGCAAGGGGAAAAGCTCACCCTACAGGGCGAGCAAGCTACTTTACATCTGATTCGTCGTGGTGCCTGTGAAATACGCTCAGCTCAGGGTGGGTTGGTTGATAAACTGTCTGATGGCGATTGTTTTGGCGTATCGACCGTTTTAGAGCAAAACCCTGACGGCCTGCAAGTGGTCGTCCTTGAAGACAGTTTAATCTATCGCTTTCAAAAGCAAGGTTTTCAAAGCCTGTTGCAAGAAGACGAAGACTTCGCTTTGTTCTTTGCCCACACCCGCAGCAGTCGCCTAAGAAAATTGTCACGGGCTCACGCAACAGATCTTGCGACACCTGCGCTGCAACTCTCTACCCCTCTTAGTCAAATTATGGCACGGACATTAATCAGCGCCAGCACTCAGGATACGGTTCAACAAGCCGCTGCGGTCATGACAGAAGCGCGAGTGAGCTCGATACTTGTACTAGAGCAGAATAAGCTTGCGGGCATTGTCACGGATCGAGACTTGCGTTCAAGGGTGTTGGCGGTGGGGGCATCAGCGGAGCTGCCTCTGCATGAGATCATGACGCGCCATCCTGCCACCATTGATGAGCACAGCCTAGTGATGCATGCGCAAACGCTGATGAGTGAGAAAAATATCCATCATCTTCCTGTCGTGAGTAAAGAGGATATTCCTGTTGGGATGATCACAGCGGCGGATTTGCTGCGTCATCAAGAGCTGAGTCCATTGCTGTTGATTAATCAGATCAATCGTCAATTAGATGTGGCTTCTCTCAAAAAAGTCTGTGCTCAGCTGAATACTTTGATCGTCAATTTGATCCTAACGGATATGAAAACCACAGATATAGGTAGTGTGATTGCGGCGATCAGCGACAGTTTAACTCGCCGATTGTTAGAGCTGGGCATGGCAGCATTAGGGCCTGCACCATTACCATTCCAATTTTTGGTGTTTGGATCTCAGGCACGTAAAGATCAATCCCTTGGCAGTGATCAAGACAATGGCATGATGCTCTCACGCACACCCAATGAGCAAGAAGCGCAGTACTTTTCTGAGTTAGCAACGTTTGTCTGTGAAGGTTTAGCCCAATGCGGCATTCGCACTTGTCCTGGAGACATTATGGCGTCCAATCCTAAGTGGCGCATGACGCAAGAGGGCTGGCAGCAGGCGTTCGCAAACTGGGTTGAAGCGAGTTCACCCTCGGCGTTACTGAACGCCAGTATTTTCTTTGATATTCGCTGCGTGTATGGCGATGCGACACCGGTACAAGAAGTGATTGAGTCGATGCAGGCACGGGTGGCGAAGTCTTCCTTATTCTTGGCGACGTTAACGCGAGCTGCCACTGTTTCAAAGCCTCCGTTAGGTTTTTTTAGAAACTTCCTATTGGAATCATCTGGCGAGCATAAACATCAATTAGACCTGAAGCATCAGGGGCTGGCATTGATTAATGATTTGGCTCGTATTTATGGTTTAGGGTGCCAGCGTTATCGCATCAGTACCAAAGAGCGCCTAGAACAGGCCGCGCGCGAGAAGCTGATGGGGCTCGATATAGCGCGCAACTTAATGGACGCTTGGGATGAGCTCAATGAGCTGCGTCTACAAGCCCAGCGACAACATTGGCAAAACTCTGGAGAGCCTAGTGCTTATTTAGATCCCAGTGAATTGAGTTCTCTTGAGCGTAAGCACCTTAAATCGACGTTTGCCATCATTGCTGATGGGCAGTCTGCAGCACTGCAACGCTTTGCTCGAGGTTATGCCTAAATGCCAACACGCTTACTCAATGCCTTTGAACGTTGGCGCAGTCATCGAGACAGCAAAAGCTTGCCTTGGTATGAACATTCTTATTTTGTCTTAGACATGGAAACCACGGGGCTTGATCCGAAAAATCATCAGGTAGTGAGTCTAGGCTGGGTGTTGGTAGAACAGGGAAGTATTCAACTGGATACGGCACAGCACCTATTGTTGGACTCTGCTCAGATAGACGATGTCAGTGTCGGGATTCATATGATCACTGATCGAGATGTTCTAGAGCAAGGTCGACGCCATGCCAGTGTACTGCGCTATTTACGACAGATCATGAAAGATAAGGTGTTGGTTGTGCACTACTCGCCTTTGGAACTGGGTTTTCTCAAGTCTCTGTGGCAAACACAGCCCATGCCGGCGTTGGCTTTTGACTGGATTGATACAATGCAAATAGAGGTGCAGCGACGAGCCAGAGCGCAAGAGGTGATTGCTGAAGGCGGTTTTCGCCTCCCGGCCTGTCGAGAACGCTATGGATTGCCAGATTATCAAGGTCACGATGCGTTAACCGATGCCATGGCCACGGCGGAGTTATTGCTCGCTCAGACGGCGCACTACAATCACCATGACCCCAGCTTGCAAGAGCTGATCAAGCTTGGGGGTGGACGTATGCGTCTTTCCTCGACGGAAAAGTAGGTCTAGAGCCACTATCTCAAGCGATAACTGGATTGGTGGCTTCTAAGGTTTCGTGCTCTGGTTCTTCGGCTAACCAGCAAGGTTGCTCAGACCAATGCAGTAACTGTAGCGTGCCAGAGTCGTGCTCCACTAAAGCGGTACAGTGTTCAACCCAATCGCCATCGTTGCAATACAGCACGTCGGCTTGTTTTTGAAAACGCGCGAAGTGAATGTGCCCACCAATGTAGCCATCGAGCTTTTTATTGCGTGCGGTTTTGATGGCGGCACTTTCGAAGCGAGTGATGAACTCCTGTGCTTTGCTCACATGTTGTTTCAGATAGCCTGCAAAAGACCAGTAGGGCAAGCCTAGCATACGACGTGCTTTGTTAATGTAGCGATTAAGAGCCAACATCAGGCCATGAGCTTTATCGCCAATGGCTAGCATAATAGGACTAACTTTCACCATTTGATCGAACTCATCTCCATGACTGACTAGGAAACGGCGTCCATCGGCGGTGGTATGAATGGCTTGCTGTTCTAAAGAAACTCCCGATAGAGTTTGCCCGCAGAACTGGCGAAAAAAAGCATCGTGGTTACCGGGGATATACACCACTTTTGTGCCACACTGAGCCAATTGTAAAATACGGCGTATCACCTGTTGTTGAACATCGTTGAAATAGGCTCGCTTACGCATTTCGATGAGGTCAAATATATCGCCGACTAAATAGAGCGTTTGGGTATCAACTTGATTAAGGAAATCCAGTAAGTGCTCGGCTTGGCAAGACTTTGTACCAAGGTGTACATCGGAAATAAAGACCGCTCGAAATTGTGTGTTCATGCCTGCGTCCTCTTTAGGTAGTCAGTTTAGGCTAGAGGCTAAAGATGACGCTTTTGTGAAGTCTATATGTCCATATGATGAGACTAACTGCAGCAGCGAGCCTGCTCCATCGGGATATCTTCTTCGTAATAGTATTGATAGGGTTGCTGATAGATCTGATTGCCTCCCCGCTGCTTGGCAGACTTTTTCGCTTGCGCTGCCAGCTCTGCGACGAAGTGGTGACTGTCACATACTTTAGGGTTTGGGTTAACCACACCAATGGCCAAACTTAGAAGGTCGAAAAATCTATGCTCTCCATCACGGCTCTTGGTCCAGATACCACCCTCTATAAGTTCCTGATCTTCATAGAACTGCGTCACCTCAGAGGCAAAACGTTCTAGAATGAGATGGCATTTTTGACACCAGTCTTCTTCACTAAAGATCACCACAAAATCATCCCCGCCCACATGACCAATGAAGTTATCATCCGTGTTTGCAACGCTGCGCAGAATGCTCCCCACCAGCTGAATCACAGCATCCCCTTTGGCGTAACCAAAGTAGTCGTTGAATGGCTTGAAATTATTGAGGTCGAAGTAAGCAACGTAGAAATCTTGTTCGGCGAGCAAGCGACGATTGATTTCATGATTAATAGGGACATTACCCGGCAGCAATGTTAGCGGGTTGGAATAGGTGGCATTTTGGATCTTTAGCTCTGTGATGCGTTTCAGCAGGTCTTTTAAATGACCAATGCCCAAATAGAGCCCTTCTTTAACAATTAAGATTTCGTTGTTCAGCAAGTCTGCTTCTTGATCGGTGAACATAGTAGAAACGCTGGAGAGTGAAACGGTGCTTTCTACGATGAATACTTCAGTGGAAGCTATCGCAATGGCTGGTTTATTTTCATACAGCGCTCGACCGTAGGGTGTCGAGAACAGCTCATGCAGTGCGTGACGACGAATGATGCCGATTGGCTTGCCATTTTCTAATACGGGTAAAGCAAACACATCTTTGTTTTTCTTAAACAACTGCGCGACGTCCGTTAGAGGTCGTGTACTTTCAATAAAAATAGAGGGACGACAAAGGGTTTGTACCGTCTCCCCATGTTGATTATGGAAACGTCGACGCTGCGACGCTTGATTAATCAAATACTCATGTGGCTCGGTAAATGGCAGGGCATTGGGTTTTTGTAGGAAAAAGCCTTGGCCATAACGAACCCCTAACTCTAGTAATTGGTCGAGCTCTTGTTGGTGTTCAATGCCTTCCGCAATCAAAGAGCAGCGTAAGCGCTGGGCAATATTAATAATGGAGCGCACGAACTCGCGTTTAACTTGGTCACGGTCGATGCCTTCGATAAAGTGTTTATCCAGCTTGACAATGTTCGGCCGCAGTTCTGACCACAAGCGTAATCCGGAATAACCAGCACCTAAGTCATCAATGGCGACTTGGAAGCCCATTTGTCGATAATGCTCGACACTTTGGTGAGACAGACCGTTTTGATCGTACGGATGCTGTTCAGACAGCTCGATGACGATATTGCTTTGACTAATACCCAGCTCTTTGAGAATGGCCAATGTCATGCCTTTTTGGTGGTCTGGAGAGCTGAGTAATGACGCGCTGACGTTTAAAAACAGTAAACCGGGTAGTTGTAATTCGGCGAAACGTGAAATGGCGCGTTCACGACACAAAAGCTCCAGTTCGTGAAGGCGTCCTTGTGCTTGTGCAAAAGGAAAGAGCACATCTGGTTTAAATAATTCCGTGTTTTCAGGGCCACGTGACAGGGCTTCATAACCATATATATGGCCCGTGGTTAGGTCATATATGGGTTGAAACAGAGGGGTGATGAGTCCTTCCTCTAGTATCTGATCTAAAAGTGTAGCGCTGTCTAGTTCCATGGCTGCATGACCACCGTATAAATTGTAACGGTTTGTTATGGTATGAACGAATGATGACAGTTATATGACAAGTTCTCGTTTGGATTGAGAAACCAGTATGAGGCAGATCATGAAAAAGAGAAGGAATGGTAAGCAGGAAATAGAAAGCGGAGAGAGAATGCTTGAGCAAACAGGGCGGTCGTTATCCTGATCGGCTTGTTGTTTTTACTGTGCGATCAGTAACGAACTCTGGCCAAAGCCAGTTGCGGTGCTTAGTGAGCTGGGTTGCCCTGAAGCGTCGTTGTACGGTTGTTTGATTTGAATGCAGCCTTGATGCGAGCAACAAAAGCTTTCATAGCAGCAGCAACGTATACACGGCGAAGCTCGTAAGCGCGTTCTACGTAGTAGTCAGTATCTAAGTTGTCGATTGAGTTGTTCATAATGTTCTCCTATGGAATGTCTTTCGATGTATAAATAGTAAACAGACAGCGAACACTAAACAAACGATCAATTTTCAGTAGATAGTTGAGAATAATTCATCTATTAGGCGGTGGTAGGCGTTAAGCATCTAAGCTGCGTCGGTACTGAGCAGGGGTAAGCTGTTCAGCACGTTTAAAGAAACGGGAGAAATAGCCCGGGTCTTTAAACCCTAAATCGTAAGCGATTTCTTCAACCGACTTTTGCGTGTAAATCAGGTTACGTTTGGCTTCTCTGAGTAAGTGCTCGTGCGTTAGTTGCAACACGCTTTTGCCATAGGCTTTTTGCACTAATCGACTTAAGGTTTTTTCAGAAACATTTAACGCCAACGCATAATCAGATAGCTTCCAGTGTTCCTTTAGATGTTGGCTAACCAGCAGTTTTAAGCGTTGTAACACCATATCATCGGGTGTTTGATAGCTGTTGCGGACACCTGAGTGATGGCGCTCGATATAGACGAGGATCGCTTTCAGTAAATGCTCAATTAAGCTGTTTTTAAGAGGTTTCACCTGATGGAATTCATGCTCCAGTAAAGTGAGTAGCTGCCATAAGTGCTGAAATTCTTCCGGCTCTGAATTTAATTGGATGCAATCGGGCGTTTGAATAAACGCTGCATTCAGATAATCCCTTTCCAATAACGAATCGGCAATGGATAACACTCGACCGTCTGTATTAGGGGCAAAGCGAAAGCTGTGCACCGTACCCGGGGGAATGAGTATCGCCCAACACCCTTCAAGAAAGCGCTTCTCGGAATCCATTTGTAACTGCACTGAGCCACTATTGAGCAACAATATTTGCGTCAGCTGTGTGTGTTGATGGGCTTTAATGTGCCAACCAAGACCGCTACTGCGTGCGGCGATGTCTTCGATGTGAACAAAGTCTGGATTATCTAACCAACGGCCTTCACCGTACAAAGCAAACTGAGGTATAGAATCATTCATGGCGATTTTTGTATTTTTTTCTGAAAAATGAATGTCGATCTAAAAAACAAATATAGCGTATAAAATGTAATAAGTAGCCGTGATTGTCTATAAATTTTAGTTTTTTTGTTAAGAAATTGCCGATTCATGGAGATGCTCTTATTGTCTTAAAAGTACAATTTTAAGTCCAAAAAGTTCCTGATCTTTTGTTCTGTCTTTGACCATTATTAAGTCATATCAGCAATCACAACGAACAAAAATAAGACAGGTATACGATCATGAAAACACAAGTGGCAATCATCGGTGCTGGACCATCTGGTTTATTACTAGGACAACTACTGGCAAAACAAGGCATCGATAACATCATTATTGAACGAGTCAGTGGCGAATACGTATTAGGGCGCATTCGTGCGGGTGTCTTGGAGCAAGGCATGGTGGACCTGCTGCGTGAAGCAGGTGTGTCGGAACGTATGGACGCCGAAGGTGAAGTGCATACCGGTGTCGAGCTGGCGTTTAACAATAAGCGAGTTCGCATCGCGTTAGATGAACTCACCGGCGGCGATACCGTAATGGTATATGGCCAAACAGAAGTCACTCGTGATCTGATGGCGGCACGTGAAGCGGCAGGCTTGACCACAGTATACGAAGCCTCTGATGTCGAGCTACACGATGTGAAGACCGAGTCACCGTATGTCACCTTTAACAAAAATGGCGAGAGTATTCGCTTAGAGTGTGACTACATCGCGGGCTGTGATGGTTTCCACGGCGTCTCTCGTAAAACTATTCCTGATGAAGTGAAAACCGAGCATGAGCGCGTTTACCCATTTGGTTGGTTAGGGCTGCTGTCCGATACCAAGCCTGCTCATGACGAATTGATCTATTGTAAAACGGACCGCGGTTTTGCCCTTGCCAGCATGCGCTCGCCAACCCGTTCTCGTTATTACATCCAAGTGCCTTTGACAGACAAAGTGGAAAACTGGAGCGATGAAGCGTTCTGGGAAGAGTTAAAACGTCGTTTGCCAGCGGACGTAGCCGCTACGATGGAAACCGGCC
Organism: Marinomonas communis; assembly: GCF_004363305.1. Taxonomy (GTDB): domain Bacteria; phylum Pseudomonadota; class Gammaproteobacteria; order Pseudomonadales; family Marinomonadaceae; genus Marinomonas; species Marinomonas communis. The sequence goes on from NZ_SNZA01000003.1 coordinate 47,998, forward strand.
CTAGTATTGAAAAAAGCATTGCCCCTTTGCGCTCGTTTGTCTGTGAACCAATGCAGTATGGGCACCTGTTCTTAGTCGGTGATGCGGCACATATCGTACCGCCTACCGGTGCCAAAGGCTTGAACTTAGCAGCATCCGATGTGGCAACGTTATATAAGATTTTGACTCGTGTTTACCAAGACGGTGACAAAGAGTGCATCACCCAGTATTCACAAGTGTGCCTGCGTCGTGTCTGGCATGGTGAACGCTTCTCTTGGTGGATGACCAATATGATGCATGACTTTGGTCAGGTTGAAGTCAATGGCACGGATTCCCAAACCTTCTCCCGCTTTATGGAATCTGAACTAAACTTCTACACGGAAAATGAGTCAGGTCGAAGAGTGATTGCCCAGCAATACGTAGGGTTGCCTTACGAAGAGATTAAGTAACGCATCGTTTCCTAGACTGAACAAAAAGGCCCTTTCTTTAAAAGAAATGGCCTTTGTTTTTTGAAAAGAACTTTTAAAACAGACACTTAATATTCACTTTTTTGTTGAGTTATGCAGAGATCGATGGTCTGTATCCTTTTTTTTCAATGACTGAGTAGATTAATTAATTATCATTAGTAGACCCTGATTGATAAGTTTGTTTCTCTCATGATGAAAACGATAAAACAGTAATAACAAATAACTTGGAGCGTCATTATGAAAACAATAATAAAACAGACTGCCGTGGCAGCCATTGCAACCACCGCATTAATGCAAGCAAACGTTCAAGCAGCGGACTACACGTTGCGTTTTGCACACTTCTTCCCAGCCGTAGCTGGGCAGCAAAAAGACATTTTTGATAAGTGGGCAGAAGCGATTGAAACGCAATCTAATGGTCGAATTGAAGTGGAAATGTACCCCTCTTCAACATTGGCTAAGCCACCTGCATTGTACGATGCGGCCAAAAACCGTATCGCGGATGTAGTAGTAACGGTACAAGGTTACACCGCTAACCGCTTCCCACTGACTCAAGTGGTTGAACTTCCAGGTATTGTGAACAGTGCCGCACAAGGTTCGTGTATCCTACAAAGCATCTATGACGAAGGTTTCCTAGACAAAGAGTACCGTGAGACGAAACCTCTATTCCTATTTACTCACGGACCAGGTGGTATCCACACCACTGAAAAAGAAATTAACTCTCCAGAAGATTTAGAAGGGCTACGTATTCGTCGTCCAACAGCTGTAGTGGCTAAGATCCTTGAAGGTCTAGGTGCGCAGCCAGTTGGTATGCCAGCGCCAGATGCTTATCAGTCTACACAGCGTGGCGTAATCGATGGTGTGTCACTTCCTTGGGAAGGCCAATACACGTTCCGTCTAAACGAACTGACACCGCATCATACCGAAGTAGGTGGTTTGTACACCTTGTCGTTTGTCGCGACCATGAACAAATCTTTCTACAACAAACTTCCAGCAGACTTGAAGAAAGTCATCGATGACAATAGTGGTATGGACTGGGCGAAAATCGCTGCCGCATCGTTTGACCGTTTGGACGCTGAAGGTCGTAAGCAAGCCCTTGAAATGGGTCACAAAATTAACGTGATCGAAGGTGGCGCTGAAAACCCACGTTGGAAACCTGTTCTGTATCAAGCAACGGAAGATTACTTGAACGAATTGGAAAAGAAACGTCTACCAGCACACAAAGTCTATGCCCGTGCAGTAGAACTTAGCCAATCAACATGTCAGTAAGCTGATATGCTGACAAGGTGACGTCAACGGCGTCACCTGCTTTCAATGGCCTAGTATCATTGAAGTACCCTAGGCTGTTGCTTTGATCGGAGTTAATTATGAAATCACTTTCTCGTGTATTAGGTAGAATTACCCTATTAATGCACTGGATTGGTGGCGTCTTCTTGATTGGTATGATGTTTTCTACCTTGCTAGACGTTATCACGCGAGGGTTATTTTCCCTCACGGATGGAGCCTTAGATTGGACCTTTATCGGTGGCGTAGAGCTGGTGAAATACTGCCTACTGTTCACAGTCCTATTCATTTTACCGCACTCAGTGAGCCGCTCTCAGGTGATTGTTGACCTGTTCACGGATCATTTTAGTGATCGCAAAAAGAACTTATTTGAAGCCTTCTACCTGCTTTGTTTCGCTTTTCTTGGCGGTGCGATGAGCTACAGCTTTTTCCATCTTATAGATGAAGCTGCGATGAGCTATGAAACCACGCAAGACTTACTCATTCCGATGACGTATTTCTATTCCGTAGCAACCTTTGCCACAGCAATGTTATGTATTTCTGCTGCCATGGGTGCCATTGAACTTATTTTCAATAGGAAGCAATCAGCATGAGTACCACCGCAATCGGCTTAACTTGCATCGCCATCATGTTGGTGATGATCGCCTTTCGTGCCCCGATCGCCCTAAGCATGGCGGCCATGGGCTTTATCGGCTTTGGCTCCATCGTCGCATTCGATCCTGCGATTTCGATCTTGGGCACAGGGCCATTTGAAACCTTATCAAATTACAGCTTTAGTCCTGTTCCAATGTTTATCTTGATGGGGGTATTTGCTTCCAAAGCAGGTATGTCTCAAGAACTATTTACCGGCGCTCGGACATTGTTCGGCAGTTGGCGTGGCGGCATGGGTCTTGCGGCCGTGACCTCATGTGGCATTTTCTCGGCTATCTCAGGCTCATCGATGGCGACAGCGGCGAGTATGTCCCGCGTAGCGTTACCTGAGATGGAGAAAAATGGTTACGCGCCGACCTTAGCAACAGGCACCTTAGCGGCAGGTGGTACATTGGGGATCATGATCCCGCCTTCCATTGCCTTACTACTTTATGCACTGATTACCGAGCAATCGGTCGGTGATATGTTTATTGCGGGCGTTATCCCAGGTCTACTTGGGTTGGTACTCTACGGGGTAACGGTCGCAGTTTTAGTTATTGTTTACCCTAATATTGCGCAACCAGGGGAAGCGACAACACTCAAGCAAAAACTCGTTGGTTTGAAAGGCCTAGTGCCGTTCACAGGCGTGTTCTTATTCATTATCGGTGGTATCTACTCTGGCTGGTTTACGCCAACGGAAGCGGCAGCTGTGGGAGCAGCGGCGACATGGTTGATCGCCACTGTACGTGGCATGAACTTCGAGAAATTTCTAGAAGCCATCCAAGAAACCTTAGTGATGTCAGCCATGATCTTTTTTATGATCATCGGTGCGGAAATCTTTGGCTACTTCCTATCGGTTTCTCGTATTTCCTTCACTCTAGTTGAGTGGGTAGATGCCCTACAGCTAACGCCATACATGGTGCTGTTCTGCATCCTGATACTGTTTGTATTGCTTGGCTGTGTCATGGACAGTATTGCCATGCTACTGCTTACCGTGCCAGTGGTATATCCATTGGTAGAAGCAGCAGGCTTCGACCCAATTTGGTTTGGTATCATTGCCGTGATTACCGTAGAACTGGGCTTGATAACCCCACCAGTGGGTATGAACGTATTCGTGATCAAATCCGTGGCACCGCATATTTCCATCGGTGCAATGTACAAAGGGGTATTACCTTTCGTGGTATCGGACTTGGTTCGCTTGGCGCTGATTATCGCCTTCCCAGTATTAGCGGTGGGACTGCTATAGCAAAGGTCAATAAAGTATCGAATGACAAAAGCGCTGTGGTGAAAGCCCCAGCGCTTTTTGCTTTTAAGACGCTCTGTTGAAATCAGAACTGCTTAAAAAGTTTTCAACAGAGAGGGAAAATCAGAGAACGTGCAGTGAACTGTGAATAACTAGCGGGCTTTTCAACAGCTCTATCCTCTAACAGCTACTTATTCATAAACTGCTGCAAAAACAGCAAACCGATCATCCCCATACAAGCGAGATAAATCACCATCCAACGCACCTTTAAACAATAGGGGCAAGGTTTACGCTTCTTCTTCGACATACGTTTCCTACTCAGACCGACCACGTCTCAACATTCATCATCCCAACGATGTTAACAACTCGCACCACCCGATACCATCTGTACGACCCGATTGCATCGGGGAGAGATCCTGCATCCCCGGCTCTGTAGGACTGCGCTGCGCGCGGGAACAGCCTAGCATCCTCTGCAGCAATAAGCTTCGCCTGGTTGCTGCAAGCTGAACGTATAAAGGAATGCTCCCTTTGTACGACCCGATTGCATCGGGGAGAGATCTCGCAACCTAGGAAACAATCATCAGTAACTCAAGCCCTTGTAGGACTGCGCTGCGCGCGGGAACAACCTAGCAACCTAGGCAGCAACCAGAATCAACCCCAGATCTTGTGGGTAAAAAGAGCTTCCATGCAATTCAATAAAAATTAAAAAGTGCGCGAATCAAACGCATGGAAGCTCTATCAAGCTGAACGTTTAAAGGAGCGGTTCATTTGTACGACCCGATTGCATCGGGGAGAGATCTCGCAACCTAGGCTGCAACCAGAATCAACCCCAGCCCTTTTGGGTAAAAGGAGCTTCCATGCAATTCAATTCGCTTGCGCATTGTCTCGTACCTCGACGCGTCAGCGCGAATCAAACGCATGGAAGCTTTATCAGGCTGAATGTTAAAAGGTGTAGTTCATTTGTACGACCCGATTGCATCGGGGAGAGAGCTCGCAACCTAGGTAGCAATCAAAAGACCCCCAGCCCCTGTAGGACTGCGCTTCGCGCGGGAACAGCCTAGCATCCTCTGCAGCAATAAGCTTCGCCTGGTTGCTGCAAGCTGAACGTATAAAGGAATGCTCCCTTTGTACGACCCGATTGCATCGGGGAGAGATCTCGCAACCTAGGAAACAATCATCAGTAACTCAAGCCCTTGTAGGACTGCGCTGCGCGCGGGAACAACCTAGCAACCTAGGCAGCAACCAGAATCAACCCCAGATCTTGTGGGTAAAAAGAGCTTCCATGCAATTCAATTCGCTTGCGCATTGTCTTCGTGCCTCGACGCGTCAGCGCGAATCAAACGCATGGAAGCTTTATCAGGCTGAATGTTAAAAGGTGTAGTTCATTTGTACGACCCGATTGCATCGGGGAGAGATCTCGCAACCTAGGTGGCAACCAGAGTAAACCCCAGCCCTTTTTGGGTAAAAAGAGCTTCCATGCAATTCAATAAAATTAAAAAGTGTGCGAATCAAACATATGGAAGCTCTATCAAGCTGAACGTTTAAAGGAATGCGGCCCTTGTACGACCCGATTGCATCGGGGAGAGATCCAGCATCCTAGGTAACAATCATTATTACACCCGAAGTCATTGGAAACATCTCAGTAATGGCTTACTCTTTAACAACTGCTGTCACGGATGACGAAAAGCCTCACTTTCTATCCTTCCTTGATAATGCACGGTTATTCGACAAAGCGAGTACGCACGGTTTATTCTATAAACACGCATGCGTACTATTAAAATGTTATGCTGCATGGATGAGGAATCGCATGTATATCAAGAAAATATGTTTAAGCGAATGGCAACAATTTCAAGAAGTTGATATCGAATTTCATGATCGAGTAACGATATTGACTGGCGGTAATGGTAGTGGAAAAACAACCATTCTAAATATTTTAGCTAAGCACTGTGGCTGGAATAGCGTTTCATTAGCTACACCTAGGACAGAATCTAGCACAGGAATAGTTAAATATTTCTTTCGCTTTTTTTCCGGTAAAGATATAGGGAGTAATAACTCTATTGGAGGAATTACATACTCTAACAATGTTAATTCCCCTTTAGTAGCGAACAACGGTAATTCAGCGCAATATCATGTCCAGATTCAGAAACTACAAAATATTCATTCTTTTTATATACCTTCGCATAGACCTATTTTTAAATACCAACAAGTAGGAAGTATTCCAACCACTAAGAAAAATAAGCAAAGTGCCTTTCAAGAAGTTTCTCAAAATAATATACAAAGATATCAGGGGAATGGAGGGCAATCTAGTAGCTTTTTCATGAAAAACACCCTGATAGGCTGGGTAATTCAAGGCTATGGCGTTCATAACGCTAACAAGGCGATCATGCCTTCAGATGACGAACAAATACAAAATTTTGAAGGATTTCAAAAGGTTTTAAGAAAAATACTACCTTCAAGTATCGGGTTTGAAGAAATCGAAATCCGAAACATGGAGGTGGTTTTTGTTTGTAACGGAGGTAATGATGAGTTTGTATTGGAAACAGCTTCTGGTGGTATTAGCGCCTTAATAGATATAGCTTGGCAAATCTACATGTTTTCAACTAAAGAAAAGTCTGACTTCACAGTGATTATTGATGAAATTGAAAACCATTTACATCCGATAATGCAAAGAAAAGTTTTGCCTGATCTAGTAAATGCTTTTCCGAATGCGAGATTTATTGTATCAACTCATAGCCCGTTAGTTGTTGGTTCTGTTAAAGACTCCGCAGTATATGCTTTAAAGCATAATTCGGCTGGTAAAGTTGATTCACATCGACTTGATTTACATCATCAAGCTAAGAATGCAATTGAAGTGCTTGATGAAATTTTAGGCGTGTCTTTCACAATGCCTATATGGGTGGAAGATAAACTAAATTCGATTAATAAAAAATATGAGTCTAGTTCTGCTGATCCACGGGTATTTACATTGATGCGTCAAGATTTGGCTGAGATCGGCCTTGAAAAGTTACTCCCTCAAGCTATTGAAAAATTCATGGAGGGAAAATAGTGATTAGGTTATTTCGCCCAAATTGCCCAAACCCAGCAGCCCTTGCAGCTCAAAACTACAAGCATCCTGATAATAAGGCTGCGTTAAAAGGCGCAAGCAATGATAAATGTATGTATTGTGAGTGCAAAATTTCTCATATCGACTTTGCTCATGTGGAGCACATCAAACCAAAAGCCGAAGATAAATATCCTGAACTAATGTTTGTTTGGGAAAACCTTGGCTATGCATGTCCAAAATGTAACAACTCAAAATCAGATAAATATCATGAAGATACTCCCTATATAAACCCATATGATGAAGACCCTGAGCAGCATCTCGTAGCTTATGGAACCTACTTATTCTCAAAGAACGGGAGTGAACGAGGAGATTTGACAATAAATGACCTGAAGCTGAACAGGCCTGACCTTCTGGAAAAGAGACAGGTTAAAATTGAAGAGCTCAAACGCACTATTGATGCTTGTTTTAGAACATCTTCGCAAGCTTTACGTAAAGCAGCACTAGACGAGCTTCAAAAAGAAGCTGAGGTAGATAAAGAGCTGTCATTGTTCGTTAAATCATATATGTTGCTAAATGCAGCATAACAAACGCATAAGCTCGGATTCGTACTACTGCGGCGTTTTTTGCTATTCTGCTTCGCAGGCAAAAGTCTTTTCAGCAGTACTCACCGGTTATGCGGGCGTTAGCTGCTGCTTCGTAGCTTTGTGGTTAAATAGAATATACTAAAGGACATATAAGATTGGAAAATGTATCAAACAACCAGATTATTATCTTAGCAGGGGTGATTTCTATTTGGTTGTTTAGCTTAGTCTTTGAAAAATATAGGTATTTTTATAGAAAGCTTTTCAGAAAAGCTCTTTATGAAAACACAGTAGTCAGAACAATAAGAAACAGGTTTTTACAAGTATTCTTGCCAGGTTTGACAGGTGCATACTTCATTACATTAGATGTATGGGGAGAGCAATGGGATATAATAAAAAACAATACAGATAAGCATGAAGTAGCATTCTCAATCTTAATTGTTGTTTCATTGCTAGCTTTACTAGTCCGAGGAATTGCGGATTGGTATGAAGACCAATCTGGGGATGCTTACAAAAAATTTCTTGAAGGCTTTGCACTGCTTACCACAAGAGTGGTACAAAAAAAGTTAGATAGATTTAAAGACGAATCTGGGAAGTTAAAGCCAAATGGAAATACTTTCAAACAGATTACTCAACCTAAAGAGCAAATAAACTTAATTTTAGGCGAAATTGAGTCGCTTTTACTAAACAATTTTTCCCTTAAACGTAATCAAATTTGCATAACAATAATGCACAATGACCCCCAAAGTGACACTTGGTATTATGAATACGAGACTAATCGAAGTTGGAAGCATACAAAAGCGATCAAACTGATCGAAGGGAAGTCTGCTGCTGCAGAGTGTCTTTCGATTGGAGAGCCTGTTTTCCATGCATGTAAAAGGCAAGCCCACAAAAAGGGAAAATACTACTTGTCCGAAAGGGATAATCGTACCGGAGATGGCAGTGTTTTTTGCTATCCTGCTTTCACTATTAACAGTGACTACAGAGATAACTACATCATTTCAATTGTGACTTATGGTCGTAGGCTATGTGACCCTTTGGATGAACAACAATCCGAAGCTATATCAGAAATTTTTTCGGATATTTGTCGAAGAATAGATTTAGAACTTACATTAAACTCAATTAAGAAGTGGCAGTATGAGTTTCACACAAACAAATCTAGGAGTGTGGCATGAATCAAGTCATAAGCTTTTTTGTAAAAGTATTTAGTAGCGATATAAGTGATAGAGAATTGCAGCTGAAGAATGACCGTGAATATGTAATTCAATTTGCAACTTCTATCAAGAAAGCTCGCAAGGACATACATGTACGAGATTATTCAGTTAGTCGCGATGAGCAGTTAACAAGCAAATCCAGTGGACTAGCTAAAGCTAGCCGTAGGTTTGGGCATTAGCAACCAATAAACATGCCATACACAATCGAAGAGCCTAAGCACGGATATGCGTTCTAGGCTGCTAGCAGAGCATCAAGTGTCTCTTACAAGGAAAAACAGGAATGGACTCTTTTGTGCTTGCCAACCCAACGGAAACCTCTGATTCACTAAAAAAACACCATGACCCCAATCTTAAAATCCAAAATCATTGAAGTCTGTGACAAGAAAATCGCCACCAAAGGCGAGGGCGTTGGTATTTCGTTCTATGCATTCTTCAAAAATAAAAACGACGATCCTGAGTTGCTGATGGAAGCCGCGGAGTGGTGGATTAGAACGCACCAGTTGGATCATTTTGAGAAGGCGGTGAAGATTAAGGCGTTGGCGCATTTGAGCTGAGAGCGGTTCCCGCGCGCAGCGCGGTCGTACAAGGGACGCGGTAACATCGATGCATCAAGACAGATAGACCACTTCCCCGAGCAGAGTCGGGTCGTACAGCCTCCAACAAACACCCACAAAAAAATCCGATTGAGTCGCCTCAATCGGATTTTTTATTAAACCTTAAAACAGTAGCGATTACTGAGCAGTTTCAGTCGCTTGCTGTTGTTGCTGTAGGTTTTCTAGGTACAGTGCGTCGAAGTTGATCGGTGCAAGCATCACTGGGTTGAAGCTGCCTTTAGCGATCACAGAGTCGATTGCTTCACGAGCGTATGGGAACAATGTGCCTGGGCAGAATGCACCCAGTGCGTGGTGAAGTTGACGCTCTTCAAAACCAGCGATGGTGAATAGGCCACCTTGCTGAACTTGAACTAGGTAAGCTGGCTCGTCGTTGTTTTTAACGTTAACAGTGATGTCTAGAACCACTTCGTACAGGTTCTCACCAACTTGACGGCTTTTAGTGTTTAGCTCAAGGCCTACTTCTGGCTTCCACTCTTCTTGGAAGATAAGAGGAGAACGTGGCGATTCGAAAGACACGTCTTTTAGGAAGATACGTTGAATTTGTAGTTGTGGTTGAGCTTGGTTGTTTTCTTCAGCCATGATAGTTCCTTGGTGTTTTAGTTAGAGGCAAGCAAAGCGTCAAGCTCGCCTGCACTTTCGAGCGCAAATAGGTCGTCGCAACCACCTACATGACGTTCTCCAATCCAAATTTGTGGCACGGTGTGGCGGCCACTTTTTACTGTCATTTCCTGACGAGCAGCGTGATCGCCATCGACACAAATCTCATTGAAGTCCGCTTGTTTGTGTTGCAATAACTGCTTTGCGCGAAAGCAAAATGGGCAGTAATTACTTGAATATATTGTGATATTCGCCATAGCGGACCTCATGATTATTTTTTAACGAGTGGTAGACCAGCGTTTTGCCATTCTGTGATGCCGCCTTGCAGCTTGTACACATCGTAGCCTGATTTGATCAGTTCTTTTGCACTTGAACCCGCTGTCATACCAGTTTTGCAAACTAAGATAATGGGGGACGATTTGTGTTTTTCTAGGGTGCTAGCAGAATCTTTTAACTTCGCAGAAGGGATGTTGATAGATCCTGTTAGGTGACCAGTGCGGAATTCATTCGCTGGGCGAATGTCCACAACCACTGCGTCTTTGTCGTTGATCAAGTTCGTTGCTGCTGCGCTGGTCAGGCCACGTGCGCCGCCGCGAGTTTCAACGAAGATCAGTGTGGCAGCAATGGCAACAAATACTGCGACCATTTCCCAATGGTTAATAGAAAATTCAATTAGTTGATTCATCATTTGTATTTAAGCCTATAAAAAAACTGCGAAGCATTATACACGGTGCGTGATTAGGGTACATACTAAAGCCCTGTCTACTTGCGATCAGGAAGAATTCTGTGGCTGTTTTTTGTTGGCGCTGGATGCGCTTTATTTCAACGTCGATCCTTTCTTTAAAGAGTATAAAAGGCGTTTGTTGCATTCTTTTGATGGTGTCATTGACGGCCTGTCAGAGCTTGTCTTCCCAGCAGAGTTTTAAGCAAACCCGTGAGCAGCAGCAAGTTCAGTTAGCGCAGTTGTTAGACAGTCTTTGGCAGAGGGCGCATGTGGTTCCCGCCCTTGAGCAAGGGGCACCCTTGGTCAGTAGTGCTAAAGCGGGTCAAGCGGCGATTCACCAGCAGAATATGCGCAATATTGAGATAGCTAAATCAGCTCTGTCTGAACTGGATCTGCGTGTGTCCGAGCGAAAACAGCATCCACAAACCGGTGATTTGGCGTTGTTAAACATCTCAGAGATTCGTGATCATCAACAGCGACGTTTTCAGGCATCTCCTTTGAGTCTTTATCGAGCGGAACAAACCAAATGGGCGTTTATTGCTCAAGATGGGACAAAGGTTTTGTTGGATGTGGTGTGGAATGAACTAGGGACGCTTTATATAGAAGGGCAGGAGGTGTTGAACTTGTCGTCTGCGTCGTCTGATATCCCCCGTACCGTTGAGGTGTTTTATTATGCGGGCAAGGAGCTGGCACAAGCTTCCTTTACCTTCTCGCTGCAAGTAGAAGTGCCTCGCCTACAATGAAATACGGCCCTTTAAAGGGCCGTAAAAAACACTTTGTACTCACGCTAGAGAGTGCTTATTTAGTGTTAGTTGAGTCGAAGATTTTATCTGCGTTGCCTTCGATAAAGCTGTCAAACAATGTGCCATCAGCTTGTTTGTGACGTAAGGCGAATTCATAGAAGCAGCTTGGGATCGTGCGTGTTTCACCACCAGCAAAGGTCACGTCAATTTTATCTGCCATAGTGGAAGACTGCTGTAGGTAAAGCTCTGGAGAGCCTTTGATTAGGCCGCCAGTGCTGTTCAATGTGTAGCCCTCATCTTGCAGCAGTTGGTTAACGGCTTCGATGGTTGGGAATTTCTTCAGGTGGTTGATGCTGACGGTGAAGTGGTTGGCTTGCATCCCCATGGTGCTTAACCAAGCAGCGTATTCACTGTGTTCCACAAGTGTTAGGTAATCTTCTAGTGAAGGAACATCCCATAGACGTTTTTTCCAAAATACAGCCGGATCAGAGGCCGCGTCTTCTGGGATTTGCGCAACCAGTTTAGCAATAATGTCTTGGCATTCTTGTGGTAGCTCTTCGGTCAGTAGCTCGGATAAGAAGATTTTTGGCGCATCCACTTCGGATGTGTGTTTGTAGCAACGGGCTTTCAGGTGCTTGGATTCAAAGCGGAACGCACCGTAGGCTTCGTAACCCATTTCTTCAAAGATAGGTTGTAGCTTTTCCAAAGAAACCGGTGAGTGGGCAAATGTACGGAAGGCGATGTGGTCGTTGATCACTTCTTCGCCGTGGCTTTTGAATAGTGCTTGAATGCGTTCAGCTTGTGGGGCGATGTCGGTGTAAGTGTCCCAAAGTGATGCGAAAAATTGATTAACTTGCATGAGGCTCTCCTGTTTTTATAAGTTTGGCGATTGGCCGATAACGCCACTTTAGGCCGCCATTTGCTTCCGTGCAAAAGGTAAAAAAGCATTTTGTCATACTTAAAATTCATGCATTAAGTTTGATGAATGCTTTTTACTCAAGCTTAGCTCACTACAAATGGTTGCTCAGTAATTGTTGCTTCACACTTAAGATCGTATTGATCAAATGAGCAGGGAAGCTGGTTTGCTTAGAGTGCGCGATGCCGACCACGCGTTTTAGCGTGACGTCATTAATCGGTCGGATGACCACGTCTTTACGCTCACGCAGAGAGTGTTCTGGAATTAAGGAAATCCCCAATCCTGCTGCCACTAAGTCGAGGGCGTATTCCTCTGTTTTGACCTGCGCCCGCACGTCCATGACGACCCCTTGCTTTTGCATCAGATAATTCCAAGATTCTTGGATGTCGCAGGGCTTACGAGAAATAAACGCCAGTTTGTCGATTTGTTTAATCGAAAGAGAAGGAAACTCTGCTAGCCAGTGGTCGTTGTTCATGGCGATGACATAGTTGTCTTCCCAAAGGGGATAAAACACATCGTCTTCGCTGGTGTAGCTGTTACAAGTAAATCGTAGGTCTGCCTGTTCCGATTCGTCCACTAGGTTGAATGTGAGGCCAGGGATTTCATCCAATAGGGTTTTTAATACTTGTGATACGAGGGCTCCGGATAAGAATGGCGCGAGTGAAATGGACAGCTCCAATGGTGCACTGGAATCGGAGAACATGCTTCTTAGGGCATTCATATCATTGACCATTTTACACGCCTGAGGATACAGCTGCGCGCCACTGTCGGTGGCGGTGACGCCTTTGGAGTGACGCACGAATAACTGTGTACCAAGGTCGTCTTCGAGTTGCGCTAGGGTGGCAGAAATGGAGGGTTGTGCAACGAAACAACGCTTTGCCGCGCCGCTTAGACTGCGTTCTTCGAATACGGCAATGAAGTAGCGCAAGGAGCGAATGTCCATGAATAATCCCCTTGGAGGTCTATGTTTTTCGTTAGTATGGGTTTGGTTATAGGAAAAAGCTAGACCTAAGGTATAAAATCAATATTTCTCATCGATAGGTCATGAGAGTACTGTGAATCTCATTGAAATGAAAAACACTTAATGAGGTTTAACCATGACATTAGCTTGTTTAGAAACATTGGGCGTTAATACGCTAAAGCAGGGCGATACTTTTTACAGTGTCCTAACCGGTAACCAAGTAACGTTGGGCCAAGGCGCTGCATTCTCTGCACACAGCCCAATCGATGGCGCTAAGTTGTCGCAATTTAACAACGCGACGCCAGCACAGCTTGATGCCGTGAATGCTGAACTTCAAGAAGCATTTAAAGCACTACGTGTTATCCCAGCACCACGCCGTGGTGAATTGGTTCGCCGTATCGGTGAAGAAGCGCGCAAATACAAAAACGAATTGGCGCAAGTGATCTCCCTAGAAGCCGGTAAGATTTTGCCTGAAGCACTAGGTGAAGTTCAGGAATGGATCGATGTGTGTGACTTCGCTGTCGGTCAATCGCGCATGCTACACGGTCTATCTATCGTTTCTGAGCGTCCAGGGCACCGCATGATGGAACAATGGCAACCTCTTGGTCCGGTTGCTGTGATCACTGCGTTTAACTTCCCGATGGCAGTTTGGGCATGGAACGCGATGCTAGGTCTAGTTTGTGGCGACCCAATCCTATTGAAGCCTTCTGAAAAAGCGCCGCTTTGTGCCTTAGCCATGTACCAAATCGCACAAAACGTTATCGCTGAGATGCCAGACATCCCAAAAGCGTCTGTTAGTGTCATGATCGGTGGCCGTGATTTAGGCGAAGCGATTTCTTCAAGCCCTGTTTTCCCTCTGGTTTCTGCGACAGGTTCTACGGCAATGGGTAAAGCGGTTGCGCAAACCGTTGCTGCACGTCTAGGTCGTTCTCTACTAGAGCTTGGCGGCAACAACGCTATGATCGTGTCTGAAACGGCGGATCTTGATCTTGCATTGCGTGCGATCGTCTTCTCAGCAGCGGGTACAGCAGGCCAACGTTGTACAACACTGCGTCGTCTGATTGCCCACGAATCGATTGTGGATGGTTTGGTTGAGCGTGTGGCGAAATCTTACGGCACATTACGCATTGGTAACCCACTAGAAGAAGGCAACCTAGTTGGGCCACTTATCGATGAAGGCAGCTTTGCGCGCATGCAAAATGCACTAGAAGCAGCGAAGGCTCAAGGCGGCGAGATCATCTGCGGTGGTGACCGTGTGACTGACGGTGTTCCAGCAGGTGGTTTCTATGTGAAGCCTGCGATTGTTCGTATTGCTCACGATGCGCCAATTGTTCATGAAGAAACCTTCGCGCCAATCATGTACGTACTAACGTACAGCAACTTCGAAGAAGCAATTGAGATCCAAAACGAAGTGCCACAAGGCCTGTCTTCTGCGGTATTCACAGAAAGTATGCGTGAAGCAGAATTGTTTATGTCTCCTGCAGGCTCCGACTGTGGTATTGCCAACGTTAACATCGGTACTTCTGGTGCTGAAATCGGTGGTGCGTTCGGTGGTGAGAAAGAGACTGGCGGCGGTCGTGAGTCAGGTTCTGATGCATGGCGTAACTACATGCGCCGTACGACAAACACGATCAACTACGGTGGTGATCTGCCTCTGGCACAAGGTATCGTGTTCGAATAATCGATACCCGCGTTCCAGTGGTGAAATAGGCGAGTGCTTGCTCGCCTATTTTGGTTTGAGTCTTTTATTTGCCTGTTTTGTTTAAGAGGTCGTCTCTATGTCTTTGCAACCTTGTGACTCTCTGTGGCGCGCCAGTGCGCCGGCTGCTCCCACTCTTAATGCGTTAGATCAGGATCTAGACGTCGATGTGGCCATCGTTGGCGGTGGTTTTACCGGTCTGTCAGCGGCCCTTCATTTGGCTAAGTTTGGTGTCTCAGTGGCACTGGTAGAAGCCGCTGAAGTAGGTTTTGGTGGTTCTGGACGCAATGTTGGTTTGGCTAATGCGGGTCTTTGGTTGGAGCCGGATGACTTAGATCGCCAGTTGGGTGCAGAAGCAGGGCGAGCCTTATACGATGCCTTAGCTGTGGCACCAGATTATGTCTATGGTCTTATCGAAGAATATGGCATTGAGTGTGAAGCAACTCGCAACGGTACCTTGCACTGTGGCGTTGGCAAAGCAGGTTTGACGCAGCTACAACGTCGTTGTGAGCAGATGCAACGACGCGGAGCGCCCGTTGAGCTATTAAATACAGCGGATGCGCAGGCGCGTATTGGTTCTGAAAAATTCAATTCGGCACTGTTTGATCCTCGTGCCGGAACGATCCAACCCTTGGGTTATGCCCGCGGGTTGGCTCATGCGGCAGTCAAAGAGGGTGCTCAGCTGTTTGATCAGTCTCCCGTCGAAAGCATTACGCCTGAGGGAGAGGGCTGGATCGTGAAAACCGCGACCGGAAGTCTCAAAGCACAACGTGTTATCTTGGCGACCAATGCTTACGGCGAATACGGCGTAAAAGACCAAGCACGTAAGTTTGTCCCGATTTTCTACAGTCAGCTTGCGACGAAGCCTCTAACACCAGAGCAGTTGGATGTGATTTTGCCAAACAAAGAAGGCTGCTGGGACACTTGTACGGTGATGAGCTCGTTCCGTATGGACCAACAAGGTCGTCTTGTGTTTGGCGGTATGGGCGGCGAAAAGCATTACCATGCAAGCTGGGCGTCTCAGCGTGTTAAAGAGCTATGGCCTGTGCTGCAAAAAGTAGAGTGGGAGTTTAGCTGGACCGGTAAGATCGCTTACAGTGAAGACCACTTGCCTCACTGCCAACAGTTGCAGCGTGGCTTGTTCAGTGTGGCGGGTTACAGTGGTCGCGGCATTGGCCCAGGTACCATTATGGGCAAAGAGCTAGCGGAATGGTTTACCGACCGTCGTGATAGTCTTTCTGCCCCGATGACAACATTGCGTGATATTCCTTTGCGCGAAGTAAAACGCATGTTTTATGAAGTGGGCGCTCACACCTATCACGTTGGCCAACGTACGCATGTTATTGGCTAATCTTTGGGCCGGATGATTTCGCAATAAAAACAAAGGAATGCGTAATTACAACGCATTCCTTTCCGGTCATAATAGGCGAATGCTGAGACTTGCGGTACAGTTACAGCCTTTCCCTAACTTCAATGTAATAATGGCAAACGAATGCGGAGATACATCCCCTCTTCCACAGCGCTAAAATGTTTCGAAGCGTCTGTTAGACATCTTAGCTTTACCCGTGCAGCGCAGGAGCTTCACCTAACGCAGAGTGCGGTCAGCCGACAAATACGTAACTTGGAAGAGTTCTTGTCCCGTGATTTGTTTATTCGATTGAATAAACGTCTTGTTTTGACCAGCACAGGCGCAGCCTATTACAAAGAAGTCGTGCCATTACTGGACAGCATGGAAAATGCGAGTTTGCGTATGTTGCATCGAGAAGATGAAAAAACCACGCTGACTATCTCCTCATTGCCAACCTTTGCGTCCTACTGGCTCATGCCTAAATTAGTCGCTTTCCAGAAATTGCACCCACAGTTTCAAATTAAAGTTCGCTCCCTCGATGATGCGGCAAAAATCGACCCTGAAAGTATTGATATTATCTTGCATTATGGCGGTGATCATTGGCCTCGGGCGGTGAGTCATCATCTGTTGAATGAGCAAGTGGTCGCAGTCTGTGCGCCAAGTTTATTGGATGGGGCTGACAGTTCCTCCTTTAGCGCTGGGCATGCTCTTGAATACCCTCTGTTGCATCTCTCATCACGAATCAATGGCTGGCCAGATTGGTTAGCGGCCCATGATTTAGAGAGTGATTCTCTAGCTGGCCCTGCTTTTGCCCATTTTCATATGCTGTTAGAAGCGGCGAAGCATGGTATGGGCGTGGCGATTTTACCAACCATTATTGCCGAGCAAAGTCTGTTAGACGGCTCACTTATCGCACCTTTTGGTGCACCGATTGATACACCTCATGAATACCTTCTGTCTTATCCCGGCGATAAGGCTGACCTCGAGCAGGTCGTGACCTTCCGCGATTGGCTGTTGAATAGCGTAGCAGGCGTTAGTAAGAATTAATTACGTCCATAGGCGGTCCTTGGCTGTAAAGCTCTAGGACGCCTATGGTAGTATCGATGTAATGGCCAAATTACAGATCGGGATACGTAATTATGAACAAGAAAACCACGGCATTATTTATTTTAGACGGATGGGGTTACAGCGAAACCTCTACATCGAATGCGATCGCAGCTGCGAACACGCCTAACTGGGATAAGCTTTGGGGCGAGCGTCCTCATACGCTGATCAAGACATCAGGTATGGCGGTCGGTCTACCTGAAGGTCAAATGGGTAACTCTGAAGTAGGTCATATGAACCTAGGTGCAGGGCGTGTGGTCTACCAAAACTTTACGCGTATCAGCAAAGCCATCGACGATGGTAGCTTCTTTGAAAATGAAGCCCTGCTTGAGGCCGTCAACAAAGCTGTGGCGGCGGGTAAAGCCGTTCATATTCTTGGTCTTGTTTCTCCTGGTGGTGTACACAGTCACCACGAACAAATTATGGCAATGAGTGAATTGGCTGCGCGCCAAGGGGCGAAAGCCATTTACATTCATGGCTTTACCGACGGTCGTGACACACCACCGCGTTCCGCTCAAGGCCCGCTTGCAGAGATCGACGCTAAATTGTCAGATCTTGGCGTAGGCCGTATTGCTTCGCTAACGGGACGTTACTTTGCGATGGACCGTGATAATCGTTGGGAGCGTGTTGAGCAAGCTTACAACGCTATTGTACTTGGCCAAGCCGAGTACCAAGCTGAGTCGGCTAAAGCTGCTATTGATGCGGCGTACGAGCGTGATGAAAACGATGAGTTCGTAAAAGCGACTGTCATTGGCGAATCGGTTGCGATTGAAGATGGCGATGCGGTGATTTTTGCTAACTTCCGTCCTGACCGTGCGCGTCAATTAACTCGTGCCTTTACTGACGCGGACTTTTCTGGCTTTGAACGCAAAGCAGTACCAAAGCTTGCAGGTTTTGTGACGTTTACCGAATATGCTTCAGACATCAATGCGTCAGTTGCTTACCCGCCTGTGGCATTGAGTAACACACTCGGTGAAGTGCTGTCGAAAACAGGTAAAAAGCAACTTCGCATCGCTGAGACAGAGAAGTACGCTCACGTTACCTTCTTCTTTAACGGTGGGGAAGAAGCGGTGTTTGATGGCGAAGAACGTGAATTGATTCCATCTCCTGATGTCGCAACATACGATCTAAAACCGGAAATGAGCGCGCCAGAAGTCACTGACAAGCTGGTTGAAGTGATCGAAGCGGGCAAATACGACACCATCATCTGCAACTTTGCGAACGGCGATATGGTTGGCCACAGTGGTATCTTCGAAGCGGCTGTTGCTGCAGTGGAAGCTGTGGATGCATGTTTGGGTCGTATTCTTGTGGCGCTTGAGAAAAATGGTGGCCAATGTTTGATTACGGCCGACCACGGTAACGTTGAACAAATGTTAAGTGACGATGGCACGCAGCCGCTGACTTCTCATACACTTGAGCCAGTGCCACTAGTGTTGGTGACATCAGAGTCAAACTGGTCTATCAAGGAAGGCGCTTTATGTGACATCGCACCGACCTTGCTAGAGATGATGGGCATGGATGTGCCTGCAGAGATGACGGGCCACAGTCTATTGGTACGCTCTTAATTAATGACAAAGGGAATCATCATGGGGTTTAAAGCCTGTTTGTTGATGCTCATGGTTATGTTGTCCAGCGCAAGCTGGGCAGCGGAACCGAAAACACCCGAAGAAGCACGCCAGCAGATCCAAGCGTTACAGCAAGATCTGGCTAAGTTAAATGGTTGGCTCAAAGAGCTTAAAAGCGAACGTTCGAGTGTCGAACAACAGCTTGAAAGCAAAGAGAAAACGATTAATGACTTGTCTAAGCGAATTTTGGAGTTACAAAAAAGCTTAGAAAAAGGGGCGCAGCAACTGCAGAACTTGCAAACGCAGCAACGCAGTCTTCAGCAAAGCATTCAACAGCAATACCAACAGATAGCCGCCCAACTTCGGGCGGTTTATCGTTCTGGTAGCAGCGAAGGCGTTCGCTTCCTACTGGATGACCTCCCTGTCGATGAGTCCATGCGCTTAATCCACTACAACCGCTACTTTTCCACTGCCCGCCAGTCTCTTATCAACGGCTTTAGTTCAGAAGTCGATGATCTTAATTTGATCGAGAAAAGCATTCGTAGCCAACGCGCTCAAATGGTTCAAGAGCAGTCTGACCTGGAAAAACAGCAAGCGCGAGTACGCGAAGAACAAAGCCAACGTGAAAAAATATTGGCGAAAATTGAAACTGATTTAAATTCTGGGGATCAAAAAGCCAAACGCTTGCAGCAAGACCAGGCGCAAATGCAGTCCTTGCTAAAACAACTAGAGCAAGCCTTGGCAGATATACAGATTCCTGACCAAGAAACCCCATTTGGCTCACAAAAAGGAAAGTTAATTCCGCCTCTTAACGTGATCAAACGTATGCCAGATAATTCACAGATCAATTTAGGCGGCGTCACATTAGCAGCCAGTACTGGAGACAATGTCCGCGCAGTACACCATGGTCGAGTGGTGTTTTCCGATTGGATGCGTGGTTTTGGTTTCTTGATTATTTTGGATCACGGCAGCGGCTACATGTCGTTATACGGCTACAATCAAAGCTTACTCAAAGAAGTTGGAGAGTGGGTTAACGCCAACGATGTCATTGCGACAGCGGGCAGTTCTGGTGGTCGAAATGTATCCGGACTGTTTTTTGCCATCCGTCATAATGGCGAGCCGGTTTCAGCACTGTCTTGGCTTCGTAAGGGCTAGTATCAATATTGAATAAGGATTTGAACATGGTTGCTTTCACTCGTCACCTAGTCATGGGAGTGGCTGGAGCACTATTACTGAACTCTGCTTGGGCCGCACCTGAAATGGAAGCTGAGCCAGCACCGATCCCATTGGCGCAGATTCAGACGTTTGTTGAAACCTTCGAAACCATTAGCGCAGGCTATGTCGAAGCCTTGGATGATGAAGCGATCCTCAATAAAGCGCTTAAAGGTATGGTGTCCTCGCTAGACCCTCACTCGGAATATCTGACCAAAGAAGAAGTTGAAGCATTTGATGAACAAACCTCAGGCAACTATGCCGGTATCGGTATTGAAGTTGAGATGGTCGAAGGCAAACTAACCGTGGTCTCTCCGATTGATAACTCCCCAGCCGCGAAGGCGGGTATCAAAGCGGGGGATGTCATTATACGTATTAACGATCAGTTGGTATCGGGCACCAGCTTGCAAGAAGTCGTGACTTTGATGCGCGGCAAGCAGGGCACGGAAGTCTTACTGGATATTGATCGCGATGGTGAAATCAAACAATACTCAATCAAACGTGCGGAAATTGAAGACAGCAGTTTAAGTAGTGAATGGCTGGGCAACGACATTGCTTACATTCGCGTGAGTCAGTTTTTAGGTAACTCTGCCAAAGACTTTAGGAAAGAGCTGACGTCGCTTCAGGCGGAGCATGCAATCAAAGGTTTAATCATCGATTTGCGCAATAACCCAGGCGGGGTGTTACAGAGCGCGGTTGGTATGGTCGATGCGTTGATTGATGAGGGAATGATTGTCTATACGGATGGGCGACACGAGTATTCAAAAACAGAGTTTAAAGCCAGTGCCGACACAACCTTGCTCCCAAATGCACCGTTAGTCGTGTTGGTGAACGAAGGCTCTGCATCGGCTTCTGAAGTGTTGGCTGGTGCGATTCAAGATCATCAGCGTGGCTTGATTTTAGGTACTGAAACATTCGGTAAAGGCTCGGTGCAGACAGTTGTACCTTTAACCAGTGGTGCAGCAGTCAAGTTAACCACCGCTCTCTATTACACGCCTAATGGCCGTTCAATTCAGGCGCAAGGTATCATGCCTGATATGGTTATCCCGCAGGCTAAAGTAGAGGTTGAAAAAGGGCGCTTTTTCATCAAAGAAGCCGAATTGAAAGGACATCTTGGCAACGGTACGGGTGGTAAAGAGCGCACCAGCTCAGATGTAGACAATAAGTTAAACGAGTTGGCGACGAACGATTTTCAATTATTTCAGGCGTTTTCCGTATTGCAGAGTGCGCAGCAGTTTTTGGTTCATTAATGTTTAAACGCAGTATTGTTTTAGGTGTTTTGTTAGGCTTTTCGTCGTGGTCATGGGCTGGAGCAGACGAGATAGATGTGACGCAAAAGGATTTGTTGCCTTTTCCTAAGTTAGATCAGGTGCCATCTAATACTCAAACAAAAGGGATGTTTCCTTTTGTATTACCTGCTCCAGAAGCGTCGCACCCTTGGCCGCCTTTATTTAAAAAGTCTTCCAAAGAAGAGGTGGTGCAGTCAACAGCAGCAGATCCTGTCATTTCACCTAGCGCGATGTCAGAAATGGATGCTTTACCAAAGCCTCCTAAGATCGCGGTGGTCATCGATGATGTGGGTTATAACCGGAGAGGGATGGATGCCTCATTGGCGTTGCCACTGCCTGTCGTGTTGGCGATCTTACCGGAAACGCCCTACGCTAAGAAAGCCGCAAAGAAAGCGAGGCTACAGGAGCGCGTCATCATTTTACATGCCCCTATGGAAAATGAGCGCGAGTTGAAACTGGGCCCCGGTGGCTTGTATGTCAAAATGGATGAACAATCCTTTAAAGCAACGCTGCGTGCGGATTTAGACAGCGTGCCCAATGTAACAGGGGCTAATAATCATATGGGTAGCTTGCTCACCACACATAGACAACATATGGAGTGGGTCATGGATGTTATGGCAGAGCGTTCATTGTTCTTTATTGACAGCTTAACCAGCGCTAAAAGCGTGGCCCATGTGGTAGCTACCGAGAGAGGCGTGCCGACAGTGACTCGTGACGTATTTTTGGATAATGTGCGTACGCAAAAGGCGATTGATTTACAATTCCAAAAGCTACTTAAAAAGGCTCACGAACATGGCAGTGCTATCGCCATAGGGCACCCTTATCCTGAAACAACTGACTACTTACAAAAGCGATTAAATACTCCGCTTTCTGCACAATTAGTGACCATAAATCAGCTGCTAAAATAGCGACATTTGTGCGCTCAGCCTCGTCACTATCATGCTGGATTCTTACTTTTGACTGCATTTTGGTACTGATATCAGTCAAAAATCTCATGCGAAAGCCTGTTATCAGGCTTTTTGTCTGATTTTTTATACTTTTTTATTCAATCTATATTCTCATTTTCTTGCCCACTTATTGACCGCTTTTTATTCAAAGAGTATGGTTTGTGTTCACTGGTAGTGCACAATTTAAAAACTATTTCCGTGATTCTTGCATTTTTATAGCAATTTATAGGGATGTGAGTTTCTGGAACGCTTCTTGCTATTTTTAGAATAACGATAAAACCAAAATGAGTAGGAGTTCATAGCATGTCTAAAGCAGTTGTTAGAAAAACGCTTATTTCATTAGCTGTCGCAAGCGCGGCGGCTGTTGCACAAGCGGATGTGGTAATTGGTGTTGCGGGTCCTCACACAGGCGCTTATGCAGCGTTTGGTGAGCAACTATGGCGTGGTGCTGAAAAAGCCGCTATGGATATCAATGCGAAAGGTGGTATCAATGGCGAAATGATTAAGCTTGTGAAAGCCGACGATGCGTGTGAACCAAAACAGGCGGTATCGATTGCTAACCGTCTGGTTGACTCAGATGAAGCCGTGGCGGTTGTGGGTCACTTCTGTTCGTCTTCTTCTATCCCTGCGTCTTCTATCTATGAAGAAGCTGGTGTACTGATGGTGACGCCTGCTTCGACAAACCCTACTCTGACCGATCGTGGTCTACCAAATGTGTTCCGTGTTTGTGGTCGTGATGACCAACAAGGTGACGTGGCAGCAAGCTACATTGTGGGTGATTTAGGTGCGAAGAAAGTTGCCATCATTCACGACAAAGACACTTATGGTAAAGGTCTAGCGGATGCAATGAAGGCGACAATGAACGCCTACGGCCTAGAAGAAGTGCTATACGAAGGTTTGACTCGTGGTGAGAAAGACTTCAACGCGCTTGTGACTAAAATTCGTTCTGTTGACGCAGACGTAGTCTACTTCGGTGGTCTGCACTCTGAAGCGGGTCCACTAGTACGTCAAATGCGTGAGCAAGGTCTAACAGCGAAATTTATCTCTGGTGACGGTATCGTGTCGGATGAGTTCGTGTCAGTTGCTGGCTCTCCAGAATACGTAGATGGCGTATTGATGACATTTGGTGCGGATCCAACCTCATACCCTGCTGGTAAAGAAGTGGTTGAGCAATTCCGTTCTGAAGGCATCGAGCCTGAAGGATACGTAATGTACTCTTACACTGCGATGCAAGTCGTGGCTTCTGCTTTAGGTGCAAACGACCTTGATCCTGTTGCTGCATCTGAATGGCTACACAGCAACAAAGTTGACACTGTAATGGGAACTAAGCAGTTCGACGATAAAGGTGACTTGTTGGTATCTGACTACGTAATGTACGAGTGGGATGCAAACGGCAAATACTCAATGATGGATAACTAATCATCGCCATCGATTGATTTTAGAGGCGCTAGATAGCGCCTCTTACTCCCCCTGTTCCAATTCCCTTAGAGGTTTTCTTCGATGGATATCGTTCTTCAGCAGTTAGTAAACGGCCTAACACTTGGTTCTGTTTACGGGCTCATCGCAATTGGATATACCATGGTTTATGGCATCATCGGCATGATCAACTTTGCCCATGGTGATGTGTACATGGTCTCTAGTTATCTCACCGCTATTGCGATCGCCTTACTTACATTTTTTGGTATGGAATCGTTCCCGATCATTATTTTTGGGACGCTTATTTTCACTATCGTCGTAACCGGCGCCTATGGATGGGTAATAGAACGAGTGGCTTATAGACCGCTTCGTAACTCTAGCCGACTTTCGGTACTCATTTCTGCCATCGGTATGTCGTTGATCCTGCAAAACTATGTGCAGATCTCACAGGGTGCTCGCCAGCAAGGTGTTCCTACATTATTAACAGGTGCTATTCGTTTCGATGTGGGCGATGGTTTCGTGCAAATCACTTACATGAAACTGTTTATCCTGTTCGCTGCCTTCTTAGGAATGGGTGTACTCACTTACATTATTCAGAAAACGAAGCTGGGACGTATGTGTCGTGCGACACAGCAGGACCGTAAAATGGCTTCGATTTTAGGTATCAATACAGATCGAATCATCTCGTCTGTC
Source organism: Marinomonas communis (assembly GCF_004363305.1). GTDB lineage: Bacteria > Pseudomonadota > Gammaproteobacteria > Pseudomonadales > Marinomonadaceae > Marinomonas > Marinomonas communis. The sequence continues at coordinate 72,264 of NZ_SNZA01000003.1, forward strand.
TTCGTTATTGGTGCGGCTATGGCGGCGCTGGCTGGGGTGCTGATTACGCTGGACTACGGCGCATTCGACTTCTACGTTGGCTTCATCATTGGTATCAAAGCGTTTACCGCTGCGGTATTAGGTGGGATTGGTTCCTTGCCTGGTGCCATGCTCGGTGGGGTAATCCTAGGGCTATCAGAAGCGCTCTTCGCAGGCCTTATTTCTTCAGACTACAAAGACGTATTTTCTTTCTCTCTGTTGGTGATCATTTTGATTTTCCGTCCAAGTGGTCTTCTGGGTAAACCTGAAGTGGAGAAAGTGTAATGAGCCAACAAACAAATGGAATCAGCATAGCGGCGGCGGTGAAAGACACCATCATCGCTGGCTTGTTAGCACTAATTGTGTTCGGCCCAGTGGTGGGTGTACTACTGGATGGCTATGAATTCAATTTACGTGCTGGTGATGTCGCCTCAATTGTTGCAGTGGTCATGGCGGGGCGCTTTGCTTTGTCTGTGTTCTCACAAACGGAGTTTGGTAAAGCCTTTTTATACCGCCAGTCTACGAAAGACGATGGGGTTGTGGTTACGGCACCAGATTATAAAAGCAAAATGCGTTTTATTATTCCTTTGGTGATTGTCATTGGTTTAATCGCACCTTTTATCGCGTCTAAGTATGTGCTAACCATCGTAATTTTGGGCTTGATCTACGTTCTTTTAGGCTTGGGCTTGAACATCGTGGTGGGCTTAGCTGGCTTGTTAGACTTAGGCTTCGTAGGCTTTTATGCCATTGGTGCTTACGGTTTAGCGCTTGGTTATGAAAACCTTGGACTTGGCTTTTGGTCAATGCTGCCACTTGCAGCCATTATGGCGGCCATCTCTGGGGCGATACTCGGTTTCCCTGTGCTACGAATGCACGGTGACTATTTAGCCATCGTAACCTTAGGCTTTGGTGAAATTATCCGACTAGTACTGACAAACTGGACCGAATTCACTCATGGTCCAAACGGTGTGTCTGCGCCACTACCAACGCTGTTTGGTTTGGAATTTAAGCGACGTTCGAAAGAAGGGACGCCGTTCCACGAGTTCTTTGGGTTGCCTTATGACTCGGCCTACAAGTACATCTTTATCTACTTGATATTGTTCCTAGTCGTGTTAGCGGTTTTATACGTTAAACACCGACTAACGCGCATGCCAATTGGTCGTGCTTGGGAAGCATTACGTGAAGATGAAATCGCATGTCGTTCACTTGGTCTTAACCACGTATTGGTGAAGTTGTCAGCGTTTATGCTAGGTGCCTCAACAGGTGGTTTAGCGGGTGTATTCTTTGCAACTTATCAAGGTTTCGTTAACCCGTCATCGTTCACTTTCTTCGAATCTGCTTTGATATTGGCGATCGTGGTATTAGGCGGTATGGGCTCGACAGTGGGGGTTGTGATCGCGGCCTTTGTCTTGACGGTTCTGCCAGAAATGCTGCGTGAGTTCGCCGATTACCGAGTTTTGATGTTCGGTATTTTGATGGTAGTGATGATGATTTGGAAGCCTCGCGGTTTGGTACGTGTCACACGTACTGGTTTTGCGACGAGAAAGGGGACGGTTAAATGAGCCAAGATAACATTCTAAAAGTTGAAAACTTGGTGATGCACTTTGGTGGTATCAAAGCGCTTAATGACGTGACCTTTGATATTAAACGAGGCTCAGTGTCTGCGTTAATCGGCCCAAATGGTGCAGGTAAAACCACAGTATTCAACTGTCTAACGGGCTTTTATAAAGCCACTGGTGGTAGCATCTTATTGGATGCTGGCGGCAAGCAAACCAGTGTTGTAAAAGTGCTGGGTGAAAAATTTAAAGGCAGCGATTTCACATCGCCAGCGTCTTTCTTTGAGCGTGTGAAGTATAAGATGTTTGGTGGATCGCACTTGGTCAACCGTGCTGGTTTGGCGCGTACTTTCCAAAACATTCGTCTGTTTAAAGAAATGTCGGTGGTTGAAAACCTACTGGTAGCTCAGCACATGCGAGTTAACCGCGGCATGATGTCCGGCATTCTAAATACCAAAGCATTTCAAAAGTCAGAAGAAGAAGCATTACAACGTGCTTTTTATTGGCTTGAAGTGGTGCATTTGACTGAGTTTGCTAACCGTCTAGCGGGGGAGCTTTCTTACGGCCAACAGCGTCGTTTGGAAATCGCTCGTGCGATGTGTACGAACCCTGAAATTGTGTGCTTGGACGAGCCCGCTGCAGGTCTTAACCCATCGGAAACGGAAGCATTGGCTTCCATGATTCGCGTGTTAAGGGATGAGCATAACACCACGGTGCTGTTGATCGAGCACGATATGGGGATGGTTATGAACATTTCCGATTACATCGTAGTACTGGACCATGGTGAGGTGATCGCTAAAGGTGGTCCAGATGATATTAAATCAAATCCTAAAGTCATCGCGGCTTATTTAGGTGCTGAAGAAGGTGAAGAGGTGACTCTATGACAACCCTATTAGAGTTTAAAGATGTTGATGTTCACTACGGACCGATTCAAGCCCTTAAAAAAGTCAGTCTAGATGTCAAAGAAGGTGAGATCGCTACCATGATCGGCTCCAACGGTGCAGGTAAATCCACCTTGTTGATGTCGATCTTTGGTCAGCCAAGAATCTCAAGTGGTCAGATTATTTACCGTGGCGAAGACATCTCGCAAAAGTCAGCCCATTACGTGGCGTCAAATGGCTTAGCGCAATCACCTGAGGGGCGTCGCATATTTCCTGGTATGTCGGTAGAAGAAAACCTTTTGATGGGAACGATACCGATTGGTATGGAGCATTGTGACGAAGACATGCAGCGTATGTTTGAGCTGTTTCCACGCCTCAAAGAGCGCCGAAATCAACGAGCATCCACCATGTCTGGTGGTGAGCAACAAATGCTTGCTATCGCACGTGCGTTGATGAGTCGTCCAAAGCTGTTATTGCTGGACGAGCCGAGCTTGGGATTGGCGCCGATCATTGTTAAGCAGATCTTCAAGATCTTGGAAGATGTGGCCAGCACCGGCATGACGATCTTCCTTGTGGAGCAAAACGCCAACCATGCCCTGAAGCTTGCAGACCGTGGCTATGTAATGGTCAATGGTGAGATTCGCCTCACGGGGACTGGTGAAGAGTTGCTGGTAAACCCTGAAGTACGTGAGGCGTATCTGGGCGGCCACTGATGATTAAAGGCTCACGTTAGATGAGCCTAAGCGAAAAGAACCACCTAAAAATATCATAAAGGGGAACCAAAAACCGGGTCTGTTCAAGGCTCGGTTTTTTTATGCGCGAAACTGCTTCCCCGTGAGGATATCCAGCACTTGTGAAGGTTTTGCTGCATCGCCTATAGACTGATCGAAGATGGCGTCGCAGCGATCTTGGAAATACGCCAGTACCTCTTCTTTGCTTTTAGCTGGCTCTAAGCCCGCAGGGTTAGCTGAGGTGGAAACGATGGCGCCATCATAGGCATTGCATAGCTCAATTACAGGAACATGCTGACTTAAGCGAATGGCAACGCTTTGGTGCTCACCGCGAACCCAGGCGGGTGTGATGGTTGTGTCTGGCACCACCCAAGAGGTGGGGGAGTCTGTTTTGGAAATCAGTCGTTCGTATGCATCGATTGGAAGGCATGCTTGCCAAGGCGTCAGTTGTTGCGCATCGCCTGTTATCAGGATCAGTCCTTTTTCTACTGGGCGTGATTTTAAGCTAAGAATTTTATGAACCGCTTGTTCATTAAAAGGGTCGCAGCCTAAGCCCCATACGGCTTCAGTTGGGTAGGCAACCACGCCACCTTGGCGCAGGATGTCTGCAATTTGGTCAGGGTTGGATGAGATCAGCATGGTAAACTCCGTAAAAACGTGTCACGGAGTTTACTGATAACTTGAGTCAACGGCTAGCACCCTTGCCGCCGTTGCGAGAGATTTACGAAAGTTTCTCGATCTTCTCTTTGATTTCAGCGATCTTACTCGCCATAACGCGCTCAAGGTGATCTAGTTCTTTAACTAGGTCTTCTTTGGTTAGCTTATCTTCAAACTCTTGGCCTAATAGACGGCCAAGCTCGTCAACTGCACGTAACACCACTAGTGAAGGCTCACTAACCTCACGGTATTGCTGTTGTCCGCCGTCTGCTAATACTGTGCGAGTAGCACGACCGAATTTGAACTTCTTGCTTTTTGGTAGCAAAGAGCCTTTTTCGCGACGGTAGTAAATTTTTAGAACGTCAAAGCCGCCTTCATAGCGAAGCGTGTACTTTTCGATGTTTTCAAAGCTGTTAATGCCCATTGACTCAAGAGTTGGGTACATAAGTAAATCCTTATTTTAGTGCCGTTTCAGTACTCTTTATGTAAGGGGATTGTTGCCAGAAATGCAAGAAAAAGTGATAGGAAAAGTCTATAAACGACACCCTTCTATGCGCTAGAGCGGGGTGTCGTTTAGAGGGCAGCGCCAATCAGCGCTTAATGGTGAAAAGTAGCGAAATCAATCGTCGTCACTGTCGGAGTTATCAATGCCCAGCTCTTTGATTTTACGTGTCAGGGTATTACGTCCCCAGCCAAGTAATAGCGAAGCATCGCGACGACGGCCTGCGGTATGAGTCAAGGCTGTTTCGATCATGATACGCTCGAACTTTGGTACAGCTTGCTCAAGGATGCCTTTTTGGCCGCTTGCTAATGCACTGTCTACCCAGTTTTTCAATGCGTCTTCCCAAGAGCCGTACGGGCGCTCAGATGGTGTTGCATTGAGTAACTCTGGTGGCAAGTCTTCAATCAGTACTTCACGGCCTGAAGCCATGACGATTAACCAGCGACATGTGTTCTCAAGTTGGCGCACGTTGCCAGGCCAGTCGAGACGACTCATGTAGTTCTCGGTTTCTTTGGTCAATACTTTCGGCTCAACATGAAGCTCCTCTGCTGCGCGACTTAAGAAGTGGCGAGCTAACTTAGGAATGTCTTCACGGCGTTCAGCCAATTTAGGCAAGTGAATACGGATAACGTTTAAGCGGTGGAATAAGTCTTCACGGAATGAGCCTTTTGTCACCAATCCTTCAAGATCTTGGTGGGTCGCTGCAATGATACGCACATCCACTTTGACCGGAGTATGGCCACCGACGCGATAGAATTCGCCATCGGCTAACACACGCAATAGGCGGGTTTGCGTTTCCGCAGGCATATCACCGATTTCATCAAGAAACAGCGTGCCACCATTGGCCTGTTCGAAGCGTCCACGGCGCTGGGTATTCGCCCCGGTAAAAGCACCTTTTTCGTGACCGAATAACTCGGACTCTATGAGGTCGTGAGGAATGGCTGCCATGTTTAGGGCAATAAATGGGTTGGCCGCTCTTGGGCTATGACGGTGTAGGGCTTGCGCAACTAATTCTTTACCGGTGCCGGATTCACCATTGATCAAAACGGTGATGTTTGAATTGGCAAGACGGCCAATAGCGCGAAAGACTTCCTGCATCGCTGGTGCTTCACCGATGATTTCTTTCTGTGCCAGTGGCTCGCTTTCTTCCTCGTTGAGGATTTCCGGCTTGGATTTGTTATGGTGCAAAATGGCACGTTTTATTAAGCTGACGGCTTCTTCTACATCAAATGGCTTTGGTAGGTATTCAAACGCACCACCTTGATAAGAAGCTACCGCACTCTCAAGATCTGAGTGGGCTGTCATAATGATCACCGGAATGTAAGGGTGATCTTTTTGCAATTGACTTAATAGTGCTAGGCCATCCATGCCTGGCATGCGAATGTCGCTGATGATAACTGTGGGTTGCTCTTTGCCAATCATACTGGCTAAGGCTTCTGCGGATTCAAACAGACGACACTGAATGCCTTCTTGTTCAAGGGTTTTCTCTAATACCCAACGAATTGAACGATCATCATCGACGATCCAAACGGTTTCTTGTTGTGACATGTGCTCCTCCTAGCCCGTCACCGATTTTTCGATCGGTATTAGGATGTTGAATTCTGTGTGCTGTGGTTGGCTGTTGCATTCAATGATGCCATTGTGTTGGTGAATGACAGATTGTGCGATGGATAACCCTAATCCTGTGCCATCAGCACGTCCGCTCACCATTGGATAGAACAGCGTTTTCATTATGTTTTCCGGAATTCCGGGACCGTTATCAACAATGCTTAAACGGCACACTAGGCGGTGACGTTTAGCGCCGATGGTGAACTGGCGCAAGGTGCGAGTGGATACGGTTATTTGTTTTTCTAAGTTCTCTTGTTGTGATATCAGTGCCTGCATTGCATTGCGCATGACGTTTAGGACTGACTGGATAAGCTGGGCTTCATCGCCCACGATATCTGGGATACTTGGGTCGTAATCTCGTATGAGTTTGATCTGACCTTCCGATTCAACGGAAATAAGCTGATTAACGCGTTCAATTACCCGGTGAATATTCAAAGGCTTGTATTGTGGTAATTGACGTGGTCCAAGTAAGCGATCGACGAGATCTCTTAAACGGTCGGACTCTTCGATAATCACTTGGGTGTAATCTTTTAGGCCTTCATCATCAAACACCTTACTGATCAACTGCGCCGCACCACGAATACCACCTAATGGGTTCTTGATTTCGTGGGCTAAGCCGCGCACTAATTCTTTGCTGGTCTGGTGATTGGCAATCAGCTCATCTTCTTTTGAGATGCGCTTCATGCGGTCTCGTGGGTGTAACTCAATCAACAAACTATCGGTAATATTGAGAGCACCCATCACTGGGGTTACGTTGTAATCACAGAGTAAGGTTTTGCCTGTGGTTAACGTGATTTCAGCTTCTCGCTTTGTGAAGGCGTGGCCAGATTCAATTGCAGCTAGTAAAGCGCTGCGGCTAGCTTCGTCCTCGCTCAAAGCTGAAGCCAAATCTTGGCCGTAGATACGGCGTCGACTGACTTCCAGCATCATTTCTGCCGACGGGTTGAGATACTCAATACAAAGCTCTCTGTTTAACTGTAAAACCGCTGTGGATAAATGGTCGATCAGTAAACTGTACACCGATATAGCCTCTTAAAATCGCTTTGAGTGATGCATTTGAGTGCGTTGCTTGGCGAGCACTTAGGGCAGCATTCACGTGAATAAAGAAAGCATTGCAAAATACGAACCAACATTGGGCATTTGTGAAGGCCTTATTTTACTGAGCTTTATAAGTAATTTAGCATTCACGTACGCACTAAAATAGTGCGCAATATGGCTGGCGCATTAAAAAAAGGCAAAAAAAAGCCCCAACATAGGTCGGGGCTTTCGGTATAAAGTATTACGAGAAATTATACGCTGTAGTAAAGGTCGAACTCGATTGGGTGAGTTGTCATGTTTACTAGCTCAACTTCTTGAGACTTAAGTGCGATGTAAGCGTCGATCATGTCATCAGAGAATACGCCGCCTTCTGTTAGGAATGCGCGATCTTCGCTTAGGCAGTTAAGAGCTTCTTCAAGGCTACCTGCAACTGTAGGGATAGCCAATGCTTCCTCAGCTGGTAGGTCGTATAGATCTTTGTCAGCTGCATCCCCTGGGTGGATCTTGTTCTTGATACCGTCGATACCAGCCATCAACATTGCTGCGAAACATAGGTATGGGTTAGCGGTTGGATCCGCGAAACGTGCTTCGATACGCTTGCCTTTAGGAGACGCAACGTATGGGATACGGATAGAAGCAGAACGGTTACGAGCAGAGTAAGCAAGCATAACTGGTGCTTCGAAACCTGGTACAAGACGCTTGTAAGAGTTAGTAGAAGCGTTTGCGAAAGCGTTGATTGCTTTAGCGTGCTTGATGATACCGCCGATGTAGTACAACGCCATTTCAGATAGGCCAGCGTACTGATCGCCTGCGAATTGGTTTTCGCCGTCTTTCCAGAAAGATTGGTGAACGTGCATACCAGAACCGTTGTCACCAACGATTGGCTTAGGCATGAAAGTAGCAGTTTTGCCGTATGCGTGAGCAACGTTGTGTACGCAGTACTTCATTACCTGAACTTCGTCAGCTTTCTTAACTAGAGTGTTGAATTTAACACCGATTTCGTTCTGACCAGCGGTCGCAACTTCGTGGTGGTGTACTTCAACTTCTTGGCCCATTGCTTCGATAGCAGCACACATTGCAGTACGGATCTCGTGGTGAGAATCAACTGGTGGTACTGGGAAGTAGCCGCCTTTAACGCGTGGACGGTGGCCAGTGTTGCCGCCTTCGAAAGATTTGTTAGTAGACCAAGCTGCTTCTTCAGAGTTGATCTGAACGCTACAGCCAGACATGTCTGCGTGCCATTTAACATCGTCGAAGATGAAGAATTCTGGCTCTGGACCGAAGAATGCAGTGTCACCAAGACCAGTAGACTTAAGGAACTCTTCAGCGCGAAGTGCTACAGAGCGTGGGTCGCGATCGTAACCTTGCATAGTTGCAGGCTCGATGATGTTACAACGAACGATAACAGTAGATTCTTCTGTGAATGGATCAAGAAGAGCTGTGTCGTCTTGTGGCATCATGATCATGTCTGATTCGTTGATGCCTTTCCAACCTGCAATAGAAGAACCGTCAAACATTTGACCAGTTTCGAAGAATTCTTCGTCAACACCAGCAGCTGGGATAGTTACGTGTTGTTCTTTACCTTTGAAGTCAGTGAAACGTAGGTCAATCCACTTTACGTCGTGCTCAGCGATCAAACCAAGAGTCTTGTTTGACATAATTGTTCTCCAATGTTGTGTAAACGAAATTTCTTTCGGCATTCAATTCTGCTTCACAATGAAGCGTTGTTGCGGAAATACAAAGCACAAGTTGTGCCAGAATTTTGGGCGCACATTAAATATTAATAATATCAATGGCTTATATTTGAAGTGCAATTTTAAGGGTATCCCTTTGCACTTTATTGATCCGAAATAAAAATGCCAATGAACCAATATAGTGCATATGTTCGGGTTGGTGTGTTTTTTTGGTGCAAAGATTGGGGTTGGTTTCACTGAGATATGCTTTATACTGTGCGCCCTTCAAGACTGACTGTACGAAAAACATACACCCAATGAAATTTATCGTTAAATTCTTTCCAGAAATCACCATAAAGAGCCGCCCTGTTCGCAAAGCATTCATCAAGCAACTTCGTCAAAATATTCGTCACGTGTTACGTGATCATGATGAAAATGTGACGGTGGCAGGTAACTGGGACTATATAGAAGTTCTTTCTGATCACGAATCTCAGCGAGACGCATTTGTTGAATCGCTGCGTAACATCGCAGGTATTGCGCATTTTCAATACGTTCGTGAGTTTCCATTGACGACTCTAGATAGCATCGTTGATGAGGCTATGGTGTCTTACGGTGATGTGCTGAAAGATTCTGTATTTGCGGTGCGTGTGAAACGTGTCGGCCAGCATGACTTTAGTTCTGTGGAAGCGGAACGACACATTGGTGGGGCTCTTAAGGCACGCAGTGGAGCCTTAGCCGTACGCTTAAAGAATCCGGAAGTATTGGTTCCTATTGATATTCGTGATGATCGTGTGTGGATGATCGAGCAGCGTATCGAAGGTCTCGGTGGTTACCCATTAGGTTCTCAGGATGCGGTGCTGTCATTAATTTCTGGTGGTTATGATTCAACAGTCAGCTCATTTATGACCATGAGTCGCGGACTTAAAACTCACTTTTGTTTCTTTAACCTTGGGGGCGATGCGCACGAGATTGGCGTGAAGCAAGTGTCTCACTTCTTATGGGAAAAGTACGGCTCTAATTTAGGTGTGAAATTCATCACGATTCCTTTTGAAGACGTGGTGGGTGAGATCCTAAATAATGTAGATAACTCTGAGATGGGTGTTATCCTTAAGCGAATGATGTTGCGTGCAGCATCAAAAGTGATGGAAGGGGTTAGCGCTAAGGCACTGGTAACCGGTGAAAGCATTGCTCAAGTGTCCAGCCAGACACTGGTTAACTTAAAAGTCATCGATAATGTAACGGATGATTTGGTGATTCGTCCTCTAGTAACCATGAATAAGCAAGAGATCATCGATAAAGCCAAAGAAATCGGTACTGCGCCATTTGCGGCAAGTATGCCGGAATTTTGTGGTGTCATCTCTGTGAAGCCAACCACACGTGCGAAAATGCACCGAGTAGAGCGTGAGGAAGCGAAGTTCAATTTCGACGTATTGGACAATGCTGTCAACAATGCTCGAGTAATGTCGATTCAAGATGTTATTGAAGATGTGAACAAGCAGTACCAAGGTGAAGTACCCGTTGTTCGCATGCCGGTAGGCGATGAAATCATTATTGATATTCGCCACCCAGATGAAGTTGAGCGCAACCCAGTTAAGGTATCAGGGCGTCCAGTCCTTAATGTGCCGTTCTTTACTCTAAGCACCAAGTGGTCGACGCTAGACCAAGATGCGACTTACCTACTGTATTGTGGCAAAGGCGTGATGAGTCGCATTCACGCATCGCACCTGCTGTCTAAAGGCAATGAAAACGTAGGTGTGTATTTGCCATAACTCACATCACCTTGCGCTATTTTGGTGCAAGGTGGCTCTCCTTGTGTAATGTACTGTAACGGCTGCACACAGACTAAGTTGTTTTCTAGCTAAATTTACATTGCCCAGCAAATCTATATACGTATGCTTTGTAAGGTAATGTGTCGATTCGGAAAACTGTGACACGCATCAATATTGAAACTCCGCAGAAATATAGACTCGATTCCTTATTACATAAGGAAGGGACTATATGACTTACACGCAACAAGGAGAAGAACGCATATTAGATAAGTCGTCTAATATACTCTCACTCACTACCTTAGACAGTACGATTATATACGTTAACGCAGAGTTTGAATCGATCAGTGGATATGAGTCCTCTGAGCTACTGGGCAAACCACATAACATGATCCGGCACCAAGATATGCCAAAGCTTGCGTTTGCCGATATGTGGCAGCACATACAAGGGCAGCATTCTTGGATGGGGGTGGTAAAAAACTCTTGTAAGGATGGCAGTTATTACTGGGTTGATGCTTATGCAAGCCCCGTGATCAAAGATGGCAAGGTGGTAGAATATCAATCGGTGCGACGAGCGCCGGAGCCTGAGGTAAAGCGTCGAGCTGAGGCTCTTTATCAGCAATTGAATGCATCTTCGAATCCCGAATCAAAACTCCCAACAAAACCAAAGCTCTCCTTCATGATGCGCAATACGGGGATTTTGATGTTGTTGTTTATCGCATCAAGTACAGTATCTTCGAACATCCCCAGTCCGTTCAATTGGCTCGCTAACGGTATGCTGTTCCTAGTGGCGTTAGGATTACTATGGTGGAACTACCAGCCCATAGCCCAAGCGATCCAAAAAGCTCGCGATGTAAGTGATTCAGACTTAGCGGCCTATGTTTACACCGGACGAACTGATGAGGCTGGGTTTATCCGCTTAGCTTTAGCAAAGCTTCGTGGCGAGACGGCGGCAGTAGTGGGGCGCATCAGTAATTTCTCTATTTTGCTGCGTGATAAGCAAAACCATGTTTTTAGTCGAGTTCAATCCAGTGAGCAATCGTTGCACGAGCTGTCTTTAGATTTTCGATCAATTGAACAAGCCACGGATGAGATGGTGGCAGCGGTAGAAGAAGTCGCGCAGACAACTCAAGACGGTGCTCGTGTTACAGAGAAAGCCTTTGCAACCATATCGAATGGTCAACAGGCGATTACTTCCGCTCGTCATGCCATGGACTCCGTTCGTGAGCATATTCGTCAAGCAAACCATGAACTTGCTCAACTGCGCAATGACAGCGAAGCCATAAGCTCTGTCGTCGAGGTTATCCAAGAGGTGGCGGAACAAACCAACTTATTGGCGCTAAATGCTGCGATCGAGGCAGCACGAGCGGGCGAGCAAGGTCGCGGCTTTGCGGTGGTCGCAGACGAGGTCAGAAGTTTGGCGACGCGAACTTATCAATCAACCGAAGACATTATTCAAGCCATTGCTCGTGTCCAAAGCGGGTCATCGTCCGCCTGTGAAAAAATGGATGCTGCTGTTGCATCGGTTGAGCGCCATTATGGTGAGTCCACAAAGGCAGATATGGCAGTGACAGAAGTAAAAGAAGGTTTAGAGCAGATTCACAACCAAGCCCAACAAACCGCCGAAGCCATGAATCAGCAAAGCGAGGTTGCTGTACAGATTAATCAGCGCATTGCTAATGCCGTAACCGTTGCTGCATGTATTGTTGAGACCTGTCGAGAAAACTCTGGGGCTTGTGATGAGCTGTATGAATTGTCGGAAAAGATGGAAAGTATTGCTCAGCAATTTTGGCGTCAGGTAACCGTTCCTAAAAACTAGTTATGGGCAATTGCGGTAGTTGAAACGATTTGGACTTTTTTTGTATTTTTTCGGGAACTTCATAGGAAGTTCACAAAGATAAGGGTACAATTGCGCGAATTTTACCCCGAATGATGAATCTAGGCGGCAGTTAGCGTACCGAAGTCCCGCTTGCCGTGTTGCCTCATTCCATGTCGCTAAATGCAGAGAAATTTTAATGTCTATTGATATCAGTAAGTTACGTAACGTCGCGATCATCGCGCACGTTGACCATGGTAAAACAACGCTGGTTGACCAGCTTCTTAGTCAATCCGGTACGCTAGACCGTAAAGAAATGGGTTCCGAGCGTATCATGGACTCAAACGACCAAGAAAAAGAGCGTGGTATCACCATCTTAGCGAAAAACACCGCTATTAAATGGAATGATTACCGCATCAACATCGTGGACACACCTGGACACGCCGACTTCGGTGGTGAAGTAGAGCGTGTAATGTCGATGGTTGACTCTGTATTACTATTGGTTGACGCAGTAGATGGCCCTATGCCACAAACTCGCTTCGTAACTTCTAAAGCTTTCGAACGTGGTCTTAAGCCAATCGTTGTTATCAACAAGATTGACCGTCCAGGTTCACGCCCTGATTGGGTAATGGATCAAGTATTTGACCTATTTGACTCTCTTGGTGCGACAGAAGAACAGTTAGATTTCCCTGTTATCTACGCGTCAGCATTGAACGGTTTGTCTGGTAACGATCCAGAAGCGTTAGAAGACAGCATGGAACCACTTTACCAAATGATCGTTGATAACGTTCCTGTGCCTGAAGTTGACCCAGAAGCACCGTTCCAAATGCAGGTATCTGCATTGGATTACGACAGCTACGTAGGTGTTATCGGTATCGGTCGTATTACACGCGGTAAACTGTCTCCAAACCAGCAAGTAGTCGTTAAATCTGCTGACGGTAAAGAGCGTAAAGGTAAAGTGCTTAACGTTAAGGGCTACCACGGTCTACAACGTGTTGATACTGATCAAGCTGCGGCAGGTGATATCGTATGTATCACAGGTATCGATGGCCTAAGTATTTCTGACACGCTTTGTGATCCTGAGTGCGTTGAGGCATTGCCAGTACTAACGGTTGATGAGCCAACAGTAAGCATGACGTTCATGGTTAACGACTCACCATTCGCTGGTAAAGAAGGTAAGTTTGTAACGTCTCGTAACATCAAAGACCGTCTAGACCAAGAACTGATCCACAACGTAGCGCTACGTGTGGTACAAGGTGATTCTCCAGATAAATTTATCGTATCAGGCCGTGGTGAGCTTCACTTGTCGGTATTGATCGAAAACATGCGTCGTGAAGGTTTTGAGCTAGGTGTGTCTCGTCCTGAAGTAGTTCAGAAAGAGATCGACGGTGTGATTCAAGAACCATTTGAGCAAGTGGTTATCGACGTTGAAGAGCAGCACCAAGGTTCAATCATGGAAGAGCTAGGTCTGCGTAAAGCTGAGCTAACTAACATGGAGCCAGATGGTAAAGGTCGTGTTCGCCTTGAGTTCATCGTTCCTTCTCGTGGTTTGATTGGTTTCCGTGGTCTGTTCCTAACACTGACTTCTGGTTCTGGTATCATGACAAGTGTCTTTGATCACTACGGTCCAGTGAAAGATGGCGAAGTATCTAGCCGTCAGAACGGTGTATTGATCAGTATGGTGAAAGGTAAGACATTGTCTTACGGTCTATTCAACCTTCAAGATCGTGGTCGTCTATTTAAAGGTCACGGTGAAGAAGTATACGAAGGTCAAATCATCGGTATTCACTCACGTTCAAATGACCTAACAGTGAACCCTACTAAAGCTAAGCAGCTAACGAACGTTCGTGCCTCCGGTACAGACGAAGCGTTGACGCTTACTCCACCAATTCGTCACACACTTGAGCAAGCGCTTGAGTTCATCGAAGATGACGAGCTAGTGGAAGTAACACCAGAAAGCATCCGTCTACGTAAGAAATTGTTGACTGAAAACGAGCGTAAACGCGCTAGCCGCTAATACGTTATCGAGCAGCAGCAAATAGACCGCAAGGTCTTGAGCGGAATGAAAGCGCCTTAGGGCGCTTTTATTTTGTCTGCGATTTGTGTAGAACAAAATCACTGAACACATAATAGGAGCAAATGGATGAAAGTCTTAGTGCAGCGCTCTTTGGCTGCGAAAGTCGAAGTAGATGGCGAGATCGTTGGTGCAATTGATCATGGGCAAATGGTGTTGGTTGGAATCGAGAAAGGGGATACGGAAGTTGATACCCAGCGCTTAGCGGACAAGCTTCTAAAGTATCGAATGTTCAGTGACGATGATGGCAAAATGAACCTAAATGTTCAGCAAGTAGGTGGTGGGGTTTTATTGGTCTCGCAATTCACCTTGGCTGCAGAAACCAAAAAAGGCCTGCGTCCTGGCTTCTCTACGGCTGCTATTCCAGAAGAAGGTGAGCGCTTGTTTAATGACTTCGTTGCGAAGGTGCGTGCGCAATATGACAAAGTCGAAACAGGGCGCTTTGGTGCGGATATGAAAGTTCAGTTCACCAACGATGGCCCTGTGACCTTTATGTTGGATTAAAGCTTTTGTAGGACCGCGGTTCCCGCGGAATTTGGTATGCGTTTGCGGTGCTGTTCCCTCGCGCAGCGAGGTCCTACAAGGTGGGGATGTTTGTAGGACCTCGGTCTCCGCGGGATTTGGTTTTCGTTTGCGGTGCTGTTCCCTCGCGCAGCGAGGTCCTACAAGGCGGGGATGTTTGTTGGACCGCGGTCCCTACGGGAAATTTAAGCCTTGCTTGCCTCTGTTTCTTCTTCGTCTTTCTCGACTGGCACGCTACGACCAGCAAGCAGACCTAACTCGAATAGCAGCCACATTGGGATGGCCAATAAGGTCTGTGAGAAGATATCTGGCGGTGTGATTAACATGCCTACTACAAAACATCCCAAAAACACGTAAGGGCGCTTTTTCGATAATCCCGCTACGGTGGTGACGCCGGCTTTGATTAGCAGGTATGTCGCGACTGGGATTTCAAATGTCACACCAAAAGCAAAGAATAGTTTAAGCACGAAATCTAGGTAGTTATTAATGTCCGTCATCACGGCGACCTCACCTGGGCCGACGGAGGTGAAGAAGCCAAAGATCAATGGCAAAACCACGAAGTAGGCGAAGGCAATACCGCAGTAAAACAAAATTACACTGGAGATCAGCAGAGGTATTGCGACGGTCTTTTCTTCTTTGTACAGAGCTGGGGCGATAAACGACCAAGCCTGATACAGAATATAAGGAATGCCAACTAACACAGCGAGAGCGAAGGTCAGTTTTAGTGGTGCTAAGAAGGGCGAAGCGACTTCCGTAGCAATCAGTGAACTGCCTTCGGGGAGCAGGGCTCTCAGGGGTTCAGAGATAAATAAGTAGAGTTCATTAGCGAAAGAGTAAAGGCCTGCAAAGATAACCAGAACAACCAATACGGACTTTAAAAGACGATTTCTTAGCTCAACTAGGTGTGTAACCAAAGGGGCTTGAGTGGATTCTTCGTGGCTCATTTGGGGGTTCCCAATGTAAACTAAGCGCGAGACTGAGTCTCGTCCATTGATTTAGCAGTCGTTGCTGGCTCTTTCTCGGAAGTCTGAACGTTCTCAGGAGAAACTTCAGATACCGCCGAAGCAGTTGCTTTGGCTGGTGAGGGTGCTTCAACATCCTGCTCAAACTTGGCCGTTTCACGCATAATTCGTTCGTTAGTTTCTTTGATAGAGCGCTGCAGCTCTTCTTGATCCAATTGGGCATTGATTTCTCGTTGCACAGATTGGATGCTACGACGAATTTTACGGATCCATAACCCGGCTGTTTTCGCTGCAACAGGTAATCGTTCTGGACCCAGAATCAATAACCCGACAACGAAAACAACCAGTAATTCTGAAAAGCCGATGTCGAACACAGATTAAGCGCTCTTATCGTCTTGTTTCTTGTCGTCTTGGATAGCCTTTGCTTGGGTTTGGCCATCCTTTTGCTCTTCGTCGTTGTTAACGGCTTCTTTAAAGCCTTTAACAGCGCCGCCTAGATCAGATCCTAAGCCTTTTAGTTTCTTAGTACCAAAGATCAAAATCAGGATTGCTAGGACGATTAATAATTGCCAAATACTGATGCCACCCATAGTGGAACTCCTACTTCGTACGGTTGGCTTTTTCTTCTAAGCCAGACAAGTTAAAACGGCGTGCCAGCTCATCTAAAATATCTTGAGGTTCAAGTTCCAGATGAGACAGCATCACAAGTGTATGGAACCAAAGGTCTGCGGTTTCGTAGATAACGTCTTTTTTATCCCCAGTTGCCTGCGCATCTTTGGCGGCAAGGATAGTTTCGACACTTTCTTCGCCCACTTTCTCAAGGATTTTATTCAGTCCTTTTGCATGTAGGCTAGCGACGTAAGACGAGTCAGCAGAGGCAGACTTTCGTTCTTCTAACGTAGTGGCAAGTTCGGCCAAAACATCAATTTTCATTATAATCTCTCAAATGTTACGGTTTTAATACTAGCAGGTATACGCCGCCTAAAAACAGGGCCAAACTTAAAATATCCGCTTGTGCTAGATGCTCTAGCGCAATGTTATCGGTAGTAATCCAAGCGGCACCTAAAGCGAGTAAGCCTAATAATTTAAAAGGCTGGTTGCGTCGCGAACGGCGTAGTTCTTTGCGAATTTGTTCTAACGCCTGAGTTTGTTCTTGGATTCTGATTTCTTGTTGCGACAAGTGAGTCATTGTAGAAAACACAAGGTTAGGTATCTGAGGTAGATGGGCAGCCCACTCAGGTGCTTGTTTCTTCACCTCATCCAATAAACGTCGTGGTCCCACCTGCTCACTCATCCAGCGTTCTAAGAACGGCTTTGCAGTGACCCACAAATCCAGATCAGGATAAAGCTGACGACCTAGGCCTTCGATGTTAAGCAGCGTTTTCTCAAGCAGTACAAGCTGTGGCTGAACTTCCATATTAAAACGTCGCGCTGTTTGGAAAAGGCCAAGTAGTACCTGTCCGAAGGAAATCTCCTTGAGCGGCTTGGCAAACATGGGCTCACAAACACTGCGAATCGCAGACTCAAATGCATGCACAGGCGTGCCTTTAGGGACCCAGCCACTTTCAACATGCAGCTCTGCTACCATACGGTAATCACGCTTAAAGAATGCGAGTAGGTTACGGGCCAAGTAGTTTTTGTCCGCATCGTCCAAACTGCCCATGATGGCACAGTCAATGGCTATGTACTTGGGTTTCTCAGGGTTCGATGGGTCGACAAAAATATTGCCTGGGTGCATGTCTGCATGGAAGAAACTGTGTGAGAACACTTGGGTGAAAAAGATCTCAACTCCACGCTCTGCCAGCACTTTCATATTGACGTTTTTGTCACGCAATGCCGGGATGTCTGCGACAGGAATACCTGAAATGCGCTCCATCACCATCACGTTGCGACGGCTGTAATCCCAGTAGATCTGCGGCACATAGAGCAAGTCTGAGTTTTCAAAGTTGCGCTGTAATAGGCCGGTGTTAGCGGCTTCTTTGGCAAGGTCAAGCTCATCTAGAATGGTGTATTCGTAGTCTTGTACAACTTCTACAGGGCGTAGACGGCGCCCATCTGAACTGGTTTTAGCAACAAAATGAGCGAGGGTATACAGCAGCTTAATATCTTGTCGTATGGTCTTTTCGATATTAGGTCGGATAACCTTAACAACGACTTCTTCACCAGATTTTAATGTCGCGGTATGTACTTGCGCGATGGACGCGGAAGCCAAAGGCTTGCGGTCGAAGGCTTTGAATATTTCATCAACGCTTGCGCCCAACTCTTTCTCGATGATCAAGGTGGCCAATTCGCCAGAAAATGGTGGCACACGGTCTTGTAACTTAGCCAGTTCGTCCGCGATATCATCAGGCAATAGGTCGCGACGGGTGGACAAAATTTGGCCAAATTTAACAAATATCGGGCCGAGAGACTCCAGCGCCAAACGCAAGCGTGTGCTGCGATTCTTATCTAGACGTTTACGTCCAATGCTTAAAACTAAGCCGACCGAATACTTTAAATACCAAGGCAATAACTGAATCGGTATGAAGGTATCAAGACGGTAGCGTATAACGGTGGCAACGATCCGAAGAAAACGAGTGGCACTGTTCCACATGATTAAAATTTAAATCCCTTGTGTAATGCTACGATTCCGCCAGTCATGTTTTGGTAACTGACACGTTCAAAGCCCACTTCTTCCATCATTCCTTTCAGTGTTTCTTGGTCTGGATGCATGCGGATGGATTCAGCTAAGTAGCGGTAACTTTCTGAGTCATTGGCAATCACTTTACCCATAAACGGTAACAAGCGGAAAGAGTACTGATCGTAAATAGTGCTCAGACATTCCGTTTCTGGTTTTGAGAACTCAAGTACCAATAAACGGCCACCTGGTTTCAATACACGTTGCATGGATGCTAACGCTTTTGACTTGTCTGTGACGTTGCGAAGGCCAAAAGCAATGGTAATGCAGTCAAATGTATTGTCTGGGAAAGGCAGCTCTTCAGCATTGGCTTGAACATACTGCACGTTACCGACGACACCAAGATTTGCTAACTTATCACGACCCACTTTCAACATAGAGTCGTTGATGTCAGCTAATACAACCTGACCGGATTGACCAACAAGACGAGAGAATTTAGCGGTTAGATCGCCTGTACCACCCGCGATATCCAATACTTTTTGTCCTGCACGAACGCCAGACTGACTAATGGTGTGGCGTTTCCATAGGCGATGAATACCACCAGACATTAGATCGTTCATAATGTCGTATTTCGCAGCAACGGAGTGGAAAACTTGCGCTACAGCGTCCACTTTTTGATCCGTTGGAATTTCTTTGAAGCCAAAATGGGTGGTGTTGTCTTTATCTTGCATAACAGTTCGTTCCTAATACATCTTTAGGCGGACAGATTTAAAATCGTTAGTTTGCGTATTGTAACCGCGTCTTTGGATTGGTTGCACGATAAAGCCACTTAATTATCGCGAATAACACCATTGCGTCCCTGTTCTTTCGCTTGATATAGGTTTTTATCCGCGCGCTCGAACAGCTCATCGTGTGATTCTTTGCCATTAAACAAACTAACGCCAATGGAAATAGTGACCGAAATAGGATCGCCGTTCATATTAAAAGGTGTTTTCTCAACCGCCAGACGAATTTTATCGCAATATTGGTAAGCCTCGTCCAGTGTGGTCATAGGGAAAACAACAATAAACTCTTCGCCGCCGTAGCGGTAAACAAGGTGTTCTTTTTTTAGGGCGCTTTGAACTTGCTTTGGCATCAGTCGAAGTACCTTATCCCCTGCAAGATGTCCCCATGTATCATTGATTCGCTTAAAGTGGTCCACATCACAAATGGCAATACAAAGAGGTTGTTTAGTTTGTGCCGCAGCAGTGAGTAGTGGAAAAATGGTATCTTGATAAGCCGCTCTATTGGGTAGGCCTGTTAGCGCATCCGATAAAGCTTGAGCAATCTTCTCCTGCATATTAGAGCGCAACTGATTAGCGTCCTGCTCCATGCGGTTTACTTTATTTTTAAGTTGAGTAATGGATTGAGCTGCCTGCTTTTCCTGGTTTTGCATCTTATCCTGAAACGAAGTCATCGCTTCGGTAATGGTATGCATACGTTCATCGATTAAATGTTTCAAAGCATCCAAGTCAGTAGCATTACGAACGTCCGTTTGGGTGGAATCTACATGCTGCATAAAGGTGTCACTGAAATCTTTTCGACTACTAGACATGTTCTTCTGGGCTTTGTAATTGCTCAAGATCGAGGCATTAATACTTGCCAATTGCTGGTTCAATTGACTCAGATAGGTCGTCAAGTCCTCTTGCGTTTTACCAACTGCCACCATGATGAGGTTGATTACTTCATCAAGCAAGGCTGGTAAGTGATTAAGGTCTTTATTACCTGTTAGAGCTTTTTGAATGTCCAGTAACTGATCTCGGTAAACCTCTGGAAGAGAAATATTTGTCAGCAGGGCTGCCAAAGTATGGCTGACATGGGACATGATGTCAGATTGATTGCTGTTGTTGGTCTCAGATGTGTCTTTGCGGCGGAAAAAACGTCCAAGTAATGAGTGGCTTTTGCTTTGACTGACCGGGTTCTTTAATGCATTTGAAGACAGCTTGATGGCTTGAGCTAACAACTCAGGCCAATGAGAAGCGGATTGCCACGATTTTCTGATATCGCTCTCTAGCTGCTTTTTCTCAGGCGCTGGGAGTTGAATATTAGGCAGAGCATCAATGGTGTCGATTAGCAGTAGCAGGTGTGCTCGGAAGGCTTGGGCCCGAGCAAGACGATCTTCATCGTATTTAAGAACCATAGGCTCCAGCATTTGCAGTGTTTGCTGGAGAACCTCTGGCTCTTGAGATTTACCTAAATTGGCGCGGATGTTTTGTAGCTGCTTATCCAGCTCAGAATCATTTCCTTCGGCAAGCATAATGGTGCGCGAAAGGGCTTTAAGTAAGTTTTCAATCACTATGTCCTGAGCTGGAGCCATGAATACATCCTAAATCATTATTACTTACTCGCTTGGCGTTCTTGCTCGATCAAGTAGTCAACCACGGAGTAGATATTATTATTACCGCCTGCTGTTGCTGCGGTGACTAAGTACTTACCGTTAACGATCAATCCTGGAACGCCACGAGCACCGTACGCTCTAATTTTAGCATCTGCTTGAGAAAGGCGGCTGTTTACAGCAAAAGAATTGTATTGTTTTCGAAACTCATCTTCTGAAACGCCGTAGTTTGTAAAGAACTCCGCTAATTCATCTTCACTGTTCATGCGTTTGTGATCTTGGTGAATCGCATTAAACAGGTCTGCATGCAGCTTCTCTTCAACCCCTAGAATATCAGCAACATGAAATGCCTTAGCATGCGCTAACCAGTTACGGCCAAATACAGCTGGCATGTATTTGAAGTCAACGTCGTCTGCGATGGTTTTTTTCCAAGCTTGAGTAATTGGGTCTAGGCTGTAACAGTGTGGACAGCCATACCAGAAGATTTCAACTACTTCGACTTTGTCTGGGTTAGCAGTACGAACTGGGTTTTTGATTGTAGTGTAGCCATTGCCATCGCTGTAGTCCTGCGCCCAAGCGCTTGCGATAGGCAATAGTAAGGCAACCATTAAGGCTGAAAAAAGCTTCTTCATGTCATGCTCCTAGAATGTGATAGCTCAATTGCACCCGTAAAAGAGGATAGTAATAGGATGCTTTAACGTACAAAAAGTTCGTTTGTCGTAATGAGTTTACATGGATTTAATAACAAAAATCCTCCCAAAGGAGGATTTTGTATCAAGAAAAAGCAAACCATATAGGTATCGCCTGCTAACAAGCTTGTTTTTAATACAAACCTTGGATGTAGCTTGATACGGCTTTGATCTCACGCTCATTCATTTTAAACGCAATGTTTTGCATGATTTTCGCCGCATCGTTATTGCGCTCACCAGACTGGAACAGTTTCAGTTGTGCTGCTGTGTAGTCTGCATGTTGACCACTTAATTGTGGGAAACTCGCTGAGTTAAGGCCTTTGCCTGCAGGTCCGTGACACGCCATACAAGCAGGCACACCTGTTGCTGGGTTACCATCGCGGTATAGGTTTTTGCCTGCTTCAACCAAGGCAGCGTCTGCTTGGCCAACGACAACATTTTGACTGGCAAAGTAAGCGGCAATGTCGGCCAAATCTTGATCAGATAAACCGTTTAATAGTCCGGTCATCTGTGCAACGTTTCGAGCGCCAGACTTGATGTCTGACATTTGCTTTAATAAGTATGACTCGTTTTGACCAGCTAGTTTTGGCCATGTAGGTGCCAAGCTGTTGCCATCTGCTCCATGACAGGCGCTACACACTGCGGTGAGTGGTTTTCCTGCTTCAGGGTTGCCTTCAGCGATCGCAACGGATGTTGCTCCAACTGTTACTAACAGACCGATAAGAACTTTTTTCATTCGCTGCCTCTGAATGTGCTTAAACCGACGTTGCTGAACATCTTATTTCTGGCATCAAGATGTTTCGATTTCTGTTATGCTTACCAGTATGAACCGGGCACAGCCTCGTTGAGCCAGTAAGCAGAATGGCTCGCATTATATACAACTGTGCAAAAACTTATAACGCGATACAATTTCTCATTGACTGATATCAATCTATGACGCCATTCGACTCCGTATTTCAATCCGCTTACTTTATTAAAAGTGCGGAAAAGCTTTCTCAATGTCCTTTAGACCAAGGTTTAGAGGTGGCTTTTGCTGGCCGTTCAAACGCCGGTAAATCTACCTCGCTTAATACCCTGGCAAACCAGCGTAAACTTGCACGTACTTCAAAAACTCCTGGTCGTACTCAGCTGATCAACTGTTTTGGGCTTAATGTCGATGATCGTCGCTTGGTGGATTTACCAGGTTATGGCTTTGCAAAAGTCCCTGTTGCCATGAAAGAGAATTGGCAAGCACACATGCAGGACTATCTGATGAACCGCCGCTCGTTAGTGGGCGTGGTGTTGGTCATGGATATTCGCCATCCACTTAAAGAGTTCGATGAAATGATGCTGGAGTGGGCTGCGGCCAATGGCGTTAAAGTACACGCACTGTTAACCAAATCCGATAAGCTTAAACGTGGACCAGCAAAATCAACTATGTTGAAAGTTAGACAGGAAATGAAAAAGCGAGGTGTAGAAGGATCGGCGCAGACATTCTCAGGCCTTAATAACGATGGTGTGGATGAATTGCGATTGAAACTTGCCGAGTGGTTGGACCTTGAGAATCCGACAGAGATTCCTGTAAATCTATAACGCCACTATTTTAGTCTTTACCTAGATATGAAAATGGCTTCCGTACTTAAGGTAGGGAAGCCATTTTTTATGTCGTTCCTATCGTTCAAACACGATCTTAATCATGAGCTATAGCATGCAGCCACGATTTCTACTGTGGCTGCATGTAGTGCTTAAGGAATGTATCAAAGTCCACTTGATCGCTGCTTTCTATTTTAGCTTGTTCCGCGATGGACTGTTCCGCCCAGTCTTTAAACTGCTGCTGTAATTCTGGCGACACTTCTTGTGCTAGCCACGCTTGCTGTTGGGCTTTGCCGATTGACAGCATGGCTTCTTGATAACTGCCGTATTGTTCACACTGCTGTAAAACTTGTGCTGCTGGCAAGGACTCCAGATTAGCTAGCTTGTTTTGTTGATGCGCCAGACTGTCTAAGTAAGCTGAGTTTCCAGTTTGATCACTTAAGAACTTGGCGATCTCGTGCATGTGAGACAGTAGCTCAGACACTTTGTCGCGCAGTGGAATCGGACCAAAACCAAAATCAAACGGTGTGTCCAACTCACGACCATGAGTTGCGATTTCTTGTTGTGTCTTACGTAGCTGCTGACACTCATCCAGTCCAAGACGGTCATCTCCATGCAACATGCAACACATTAAAAAGGTATCTAAGAAATACAGTGTCTCTGGCTTCATGCCAATCGGCGATGTTGGATCAAGGTCCATAATTCGGACTTCGATGTATTCAACTCCACGTTTCTGTAATGCCGCACTAGGATGTTCGCCGGATTTCGTAACCCGTTTCGGGCGGATGTCACTGTAGTATTCGTTCTCTATCTGCAGAATGTTATGGCTTAGTTGTTTGTAGTCACCGTCTACTTTTACGCCAATCTTTTCATAAGCTGGATAAGGGGTTTTTAGTGCCCCTTTGATCGTATTGATATAGGTATCCACTTCGTTGTAACACACAAACAAACCATCTTGGGCTTTATTCTGATAGCCAATGTCACTCATTCGAAGAGAAGTGGCGTTAAGTCCCGCCCAAGTCCGATCACCTAATGTGGTGAGCTTGTCTGGTTTGCTAGGCAGAAAGCTTGAATCAATTGCAGGGGAGGCGCCAAACAGTAAAGATAGCACCCAAGACTTGCGGCGGAAGTTTCGAATCAAAGCGAAGTACTGCTGCGACTTAAACTCTTTTAAGGCTTCCTCTGTGCTAATGTCGACACCGCGATAATCCGCTAAAAACGTCCAAAAACTATCGCTAAAAGAGAAGTTGTAGTGCATGCCTGCGATGCACTGCATGATGCGACCATAGCGGTTGGACAAACCTTCACGGTAAACCCGCTTAAGCTTGCCTGAATTCGACTCACCGTAATACGCAATCGGCACTTCAGCGTTACTTGATAATGCACAAGGCATGCTGCCAGGCCATAGGCATTCGTCTTGCTGATCAAGTACGCGGTTGGTCATTAAATGAATGTCTCGTAGCTCGCTGATCACACCTTCGACTGAGTCATGGACACCAGTAATAAACTCCATCAATGCTTCAGAGTAATCCGTCGTGATTGAAGAATGTGTCAGAGGTGACCCCAACGCAGCGGGGTGTGGCAACTGAGAGATTTTTCCATCTTGTCGTGACACGCGAAGTGCTTCACGTTCTACGCCTCGGTGAAAAGTGATAGCGGACAGATCGCCACTTTGAGTCATGCTTTGGTCGAGTTTTGCCAGAGCGTCATGTATGTTGCGCAACAAGAGGAATTGTCCTAATTCGAATTATAAGATGATCGGATTGTACAAGGCATTTCTTTCACACGGCAAGAAAACCACGAAGCAGTTGCGCAAAGATTACAGAATTGACGTTCTGTGGCATCATAGCTCGTCAAATACAAAGGAACTTTTTGGTGTATGCATACTCCATTAATCAAATTGTTTAGCATTGCCTTTATCTTGGCGGGGGTGGTCGCCTTTAGCTGGTACTCCGTCGATAACGCTGCGTCTTCAGATGCCATACACTGTGATGTGAATACAGGGATGTGCGATGAAATCGCTGGCATTAAGCTAACGTTTGAATCTTCGATTGTCGCAAATAAGCCTATGCTGGTTCGCTTTCGTTTACCTGAAAGTGCACAGCAGCAAGTGCCGTATTTCAATGCGACATTGACCGGACAAGAAATGTATATGGGGATAACCCAAACTCAATTAACACGAGTTGCGCAAACGAACCTTTATCAAGGTGAGCTGCGTATACCGGTTTGCACTACCTCAGCGATGTCTTGGCAATTAGCGATCTCAGTGCCTGATGCAGACGTTGAGCCACTACATTATCAATTTACACTCATGCAACCTTAGGATTTCGTCATGAAGCTAAAACCCATAGTGCTGTTTGCTATGTTGGCCATTCTGGCTGTTGTTGGAACCTTATTGGCTTTCCAGAAAAGCAATGACTCCAACCCAACACCAGGGAAAATAGGTGGGGACTTTACTTTGTCTTCGGCAACGGGAGCAGCTTCCTTAAGTGATTACGAAGGCAAACTTAAACTGCTGTTTTTTGGCTACACACACTGTCCAGATGTTTGCCCACTTACCTTGGCCAACGTCAAAGTCGGTCTAAAGCAACTACCTGAAGAACTGAAACAACAGGTTCAAGTGGTATTCGTCAGTGTTGACCCTGAGCGCGACACGCCAGATCACCTAGAAGAGTATGTCCACTTCTTTGATCCAAGCTTTGTCGGTCTAACAGGCACAAAAGAAGAAATTGACCGAGTGGTACGTCAGTATGGCGCGTTTTACCGTATTGAAAAAGGTGATGCGAAAAACTACACCGTTAGCCACAGTGCGCGTCTTTACGTGATTGGCAAGGATAACGAGATTAAACAATACCTTTACCACGACTCAAAATCTGAAGAAATCGCCGAAGCCATTAAAAAGCAGCTTTTATAGGGCAAGTCTATTTCCCGCGGAAACCGCGGTCCTACGATTTGTCAAAACTGAGCTCTGTAGGACTGCGCTGCGCGCAGGAACAAGTTTTTGCTGGCACGGAAAGCCTATTTCCCGCGGAAACCGCGGTCCTACGATTTGTTAAAACTGAGCTCTGTAGGACTGCGCTGCGCGCAGGAACAAGTTTTTGCAGGCACGGAAAGTCTATTTCCCGCGGAAACCGCGGTCCTACAATAGAAATAAAAATGGCCGCATAATGCGGCCATTTTTGTAGAAAGCTGAAGCTTAAAGGCGCATTTCAATACCCGCAGCTTGCATGGTTTCTTTCGCTTCTTGGATTGAGTATTCACCAAAGTGGAAGATACTTGCGGCTAGCACGGCATCCGCTTTACCTTCAGTTACACCATCAACCAAGTGCTGCAGATTACCCACACCACCAGATGCAATCACAGGTACGTGAACGGCTTCACTGATAGCACGAGTTACGCCAAGGTCAAAGCCATTTTTAGTGCCGTCACGGTCCATGCTGGTTAGTAGGATTTCACCAGCGCCCAGATCAACCATTTTCTTCGCCCATTCAACAGCGTCTAACCCCGTTGGCTTACGGCCACCGTGGGTAAAGATTTCCCATTTATCTGGTTCGCCTTCTGCGCTGACTTTCTTAGCGTCGATTGCCACAACGATACATTGTGAACCAAAACGCTCAGCCGCTTCGCGAACAAACTCAGGGTTAAATACCGCAGCGGTATTGATGCCCACTTTGTCTGCGCCAGCGTTTAGCATGCGACGAATGTCTTCACAGGTACGGATACCGCCGCCTACTGTTAGTGGAATAAATACCTCAGCGGCGATGGCTTCTACCATGTGAACAGTTGTTTCGCGGTCATCCGAGCTTGCGGTGATGTCCAAGAACGTAATCTCGTCAGCACCTTGCTCGTTGTAGCGTTTAGCAACCTCAACAGGGTCACCAGCGTCACGGATATCAACGAATTGAACGCCTTTTACAACGCGGCCATTGTCCACGTCTAGGCACGGAATAATACGTTTAGCTAATCCCATTTTATTTTCCTATTCAGTGGACTAAGGCTTGCCATCCCAGTGGATGAAGTTTTTGTACAGTTGCAAACCGTCTTTATGGCTTTTCTCAGGGTGGAATTGCACGGCAAATACGTTATCGCGCGCCAATGCTACACAGAAGTCATGGCCGTAGTTACACGTGCCTGCTACTTCGTCTTTGTTGCCCGCGACCACATAGTAGCTGTGTACAAAGTAGAAGCGCGCACCGCTTTCGATGCCTTCCCAAAGAGGGTGGTTCATCGTTTGTGTCACTTGGTTCCAACCCATGTGCGGTACTTTTAATTTCGTACCGTCCACATCTTTATGGTTATTGCCAAAGAACAGAGCATTGCCATCAAAATGGTTTAAACAATCCACGCCGCCGTTTTCTTCACTGTGTGCCATCAAGGATTGAATGCCAACACAGATCGCCATAAAGGGCTTTTCCGCCATGGCTTTTTGAATGGCTGGCACGAGACCTTGTGCTTTCATTTCAGCGATACAGTCACGAATCGCGCCAACGCCAGGTAGCAAAACACGGTCAGCCGCATCAATGACAGCTGGGTCGCTGGTGACAACGATCTCAGTATTTTCATCTGCTACGTGCTCAAGGGCTTTGGCAACAGAGTGAAGGTTGCCCATGCCATAATCGATCACAGCAACAATAGACTTTGTTTGTGTACTCATGAGTAGGTTGATCCTATTACAAGCAGCCTTTAGTCGATGGCATTTGGCCTGCCATACGCTCGTCTTGTTCTAATGCCATGCGCAAAGCACGACCGAACGCTTTGAAGATAGTTTCTGCTTGGTGGTGAGTATTTTTCCCGCGCAGGTTATCTAAGTGTAAAGTTACCTTTGCATGGTTAATGAAACCGTGGAAAAACTCTGAAAATAGATCAACGTCGAAACCGCCAACAGAGGCACGTGTGAACGGTACGTGCATCTCAAGACCTGGACGGCCAGAGAAGTCGATTACTACGCGTGAAAGGGCTTCGTCTAATGGAACGTAAGCATGGCCGTAACGACGGATGCCTTTCTTATCGCCCACAGCTTTATCAAATGCTTGGCCGAGGGTGATACCTAGGTCTTCAACCGTATGGTGCGCGTCGATATGTAGGTCGCCAACAGCATGAATATCAAGGTCTATAAGGCCATGACGAGCAACTTGATCCAACATGTGATCAAGAAAAGGAACGCCAGTTTCGCAGTTAAACTTACCTGTGCCATCAAGGTTCACAGTGACTTTAATTTGCGTTTCAAGCGTATTGCGTTCGACGGTTGCAATCCGGTTGGACATGTAAGGAACTCTCCGCTTTTTAAATCAGGTTTTCAACCCAGTGAATGTGATTTGAACGCTATTATAAAACGTGCACGGCTTTGCTTCTATGCTTTTCCTACCTATTAGGTGGATCGAAAAAGACAATTAAGATGCTATGATTTGAAAAGTCCTCTAATTCTCGATTACCAAGGGTGGGAATCAATATGGTTTGGGTTAAGCGTTTAGGTTTGTTGCTGGCGGCGCTCGTAGTACTGATCGTAGCGGCCATTATCTATGTACTGGTATTTGTCGATCCAAATCAGTTCAAAGATGAACTGAAGACAATCGCCAAAGATAAAGCCAATGTAACATTACGGATGGATGGGGACATTGATTGGTCGATCTATCCGCGAGTAGGTCTGAGTCTTGAGAATTTTGGTGTCGCACTAGGTAATGACCCTGAATTAATGAGCTTTTCTAAAGCAGAATTTGGTGTTCAGCTAATGCCTCTCTTTCAACAGAAAATTGAAGTGGATACGGTACGCCTTGAAAACCTCACTGCTAATCTAAAAGTTGACAAAAACGGCCATCCAAATTGGCAAGTGGAAACTGCTGGAACCAATACCGCAGACGCTTCAACTGACACGACCACTGACAGCAGTGGCGATAGTAGCTTTACCATGCCTGAGATTGCTCTGGATGAGCTGGCTTTGGTGAATGCACACATCATCTACGAAGACGAACGTACCGGCATGCGCTCTGATGTGGTGTCGAATGTGACATTCAAAAATGTACGCTTGGACGAGTCTTGGCCAATGGAGCTGGATGCCAAAATTACCCAATCTAATTTGGATGGCTCTAATCCTTTGACGGCGGAAGTCGATTTCGGTGCGGACTTCACTCTTTTTGCAGAGCGCCAAAGTGTCTCATTGGCCAATCTAGCGCTTAACGGCTCTGTTAGCGGCGCAACGTTGCCCGTATCGCCATTGGATATGAAATTAAATGTGGCGCAACTGGATTTTGATTTGCCACAAGAAAACGCGTCCATTGAAGGGCTGGCAATCAATACATTGGGTATGAACATCACAGGGCAAGTGAATGCTTACCAAGTGCTTAGCGCCCCAGAGTTTAATGCTGTGGTGGATGTGGAGCAGTTTTCTCCAAAAGCAGTGCTGTCGAAGTTAAAGATTGCGCTACCTGAAATGGCGGACGATTCTGTGCTCGAAAAAGCCAGCTTAAATATTGTTGCGGAAGGCACGGCACACCGAATCAAGGCGCAGCCAATCTCGATTATGTTTGATGACACTGCCATAGAAGCCAATGCGTTAGTGAATCTTGATCCACTTAATTGGGACATTGCCATTGCGGGTAAAAACTTAGATGTAGACCGCTATTTACCGCCAGTCACAGACGCTGAGCAAAATGCAGAAGAAGCCGCTGCGCCAGCGGATGCGCCGACTGGCACTGAGCAAGATCTGATTCCAGTGGAATTGGTACGCTCATTAAACGGTCATATCGGTGTGGCGTTTGATAACATCAAAATAAAGAATCTACAGCTAGACAAGCTGGAGCTGGACTCTACCCAAGCCAATGGTAAAGTACGCGTCGCGCCAGCCCAAGTGAGTCTTTATGATGGTCAAGCAACGGTGCAAGCGCTGTTAGATGTAACGGGGAAAACGCCTCGCATTAACGTGTCACCAAGCATTGATAGCGTGCAAATTCTGCCGTTGCTTAATGACTTTATGGCGCTTGAGAAAATACGTGGTGCGACCAATCTAAGTGGTGATCTGACTACTAAAGGTAATCGTATTGATGACCTTATCAGCAACTTGAATGGCGACTTGTTAGTGAACATTGCTGACGGTGCTTTGATCGGTACTAACTACACCCAGATGGTATGCAAAGGCATTGCGTTGGCTCGTACTGAATCTTTGAATGACGACTCATTCCAAGATGATACGCCTTTTGAGACCATGCGTATCCCAGCGAAAATCGTCAATGGTCAAGTGTCGACACCAGGACTCACCATGCAGTCGCTGACTCTAGGAGTGACGGGCGATGGTACTATCTCGCTACCAACAAACAGTCTGAAGTACGAAACGTACGTGGCGCTGGTTGGCAGTGGTCTGGATGAAAGCTGTGCTGTGAGTGAAAGCATCGCCAACGTTAAATTCCCGATTGTCTGTGAGGGCAACTATTTAGAGGATGCAGCGGGACTTTGTCGACCTGATGTGAAAGGCTTTGTTAAAGCGTTTGCAGCAGAAGATATTGCCAAAGCGAAGGCTAAGCTTGAAGCAGAAAAAGCTCGCGCCCAAGAAAAACTGGACGCAGAAAAAGCGCGTGCTCAAGAGAAATTAGATGAGAAAAAGCAGGAAGCGAAACAAGAGCTTGAGGATAAGCTAAAGAACAAACTTAATAACTTCTTTAATTAACGGTAGTCGATGATTCCGAAACAAAACTTTGCGCCAAGAGTGCTGGGGTGGTTTGACCAGCACGGGCGCAAACACCTTCCTTGGCAACAAAATAAAACCCCATACCGTGTCTGGATTTCTGAAATCATGCTTCAGCAAACCCAAGTCACTACAGTGATTCCCTATTACGAGCGTTTTATGGAATCCTTCCCAGATGTATACGCGTTGGCCAAAGCGCCTCAAGATGAAGTGCTGTCTCATTGGAGTGGGCTTGGCTATTACGCCCGCGCCCGCAATATGCACAAAGCGGCGCAAAAGCTAGTGGACGATTGGCAAGGTGAGTTTCCCATGACCCAAGAAGGTGTGTGCGAACTACCAGGCATCGGGCGTTCAACGGCAGCGGCGATTTTATCGATTTCTCGAAACGAGTCATTGGCGATTTTAGATGGCAACGTAAAGCGTGTATTGGCGCGTTATCATGCGGTGCCCACTTGGCCTGGCGAGCGTAAAACGGAAGCCGCCATGTGGGAACTGGCTGAGCATTACATGCCCGATGATCGCTGTGGTGAATATACTCAAGCGATGATGGACTTGGGAGCGACGCTTTGTACCCGCTCGAAACCCCGTTGTGGAGAATGTCCTTTGCAGGAAGATTGCGTTGGCTTGGCAACTGGCGTGCCCACAGACTTCCCGAAATCTAAACCTAAGAAAGCCGCGAAGCCTGTAAAAACGACCCAGATGCTGGTGTTATTGGCCGATGATCAAGTATTGCTTGAGAAGCGCCCAGCTACCGGTATTTGGGGGGGCTTATGGAGCCTGCCGGAAGTCGCTCAGGACGAAGACATTATTCAAGCAGCGGAACAGCGGTTGCAGGTGAGCGTGCAGGATGTCATTAGTCTGTCATCGTTCCGTCATACCTTTAGCCACTATCACTTAGATATCGTGCCATCAGAGCTTTGGGTAACTGCTTCTACCACCATTCAGGAGCAAGGCAAGTACCAGTGGTTCTCCCGTGCTCAAGCCTTGGCGCTTGGGTTACCAGCGCCCGTTAGGACGATACTGGAGACTCACCAAAGCATGCGCCAGTTAATCTAACTTAACTTGACCCAATTCAAATTAAATAGAGACATCATAACGACCATGTTTTTCAGCGTATTTTGGAAATTCTTTTTGCTTGGCTGCACCAGCTTTGGTGGGCCAGCAGCGCATATTGGTTATTTTCGAAAAGAGTTTGTCGAGCGCCTAGGTTGGGCAACTGAGACGGAATACGCCCAGTGGGTGGCGCTGAGTCAGATTATGCCAGGGCCAGGTTCCAGCCAAGTCGGTTTTGCTATTGGTTATCACCGAGGTGGTATTTTGGGTGCCGTGGCGGCATTTGTTGGCTTTACCTTACCTTCAGTTGTCTTGATGTGCCTATTTGCCGCACTGGGCAGCCAATTTGCCGATGATATGGTGTTTCAAGGGGTATTGGCCGCATTAAAATTAATGGCAGTCGTTGTGATTTTAGATGCCATCTGGGGCATGGGGCGTTCGTTTTGTCAAAGCTACCGTACTCGGCTAGTCGCTTTGCTCAGTATGGTGTTTGTTTTACTTTGGCCTCTTGGCTTGAGTGGTTTGCTGCTGGTATTACTAGCGGGAGCTGTCGGTGCTTTTTGGCTTGCTGATACGCCGACTAAAACCTTCTCTGCGCCAGTGTCTCGGCATATCGCTTATATGAGTTTGGGGCTATTTGTTGCTCTGTTTGTCATGACAGTATTGATAAATGGTAACGGCGGTGCAGCGCTTATGGCGCAACTATTCCAAGCTGGAAGTCTTGTGTTTGGTGGTGGCCATGTGGTGTTGCCCTTGATGTCAGAGCAACTGGCCAACTTTGTCTCAACCACTCATCTGTTAACGGCTTACTCTGCTGCACAGGCTGTACCGGGGCCAATGTTTACCTTGGCAACTTATATCGGTGCGATACTCGCCCCTGAAGGTGACTTGGTACTGTGGGGGCTGCTGGCAACCTTGGCGATTTTCTTACCGGGCTTATTGCTCATGTTAGTAGGCCAGCATTTTTGGCAACGAGTAGGGCATTATCCACGGGTGCAAGGTGCCGTGAACGCGATCAATGCTGCCGTTGTGGGACTATTAGCCGCGACATTAATTTTCCCAATTTTGCCTGCTAGTGTGACTGGGATTTCGCAAGCTATCATCGTGCTACTTGCGTTCGCATGGCTCCGAGCAAAACAACCCGCTATTTGGCAAGTGGTTACTGTCTTTGTTGTAGGTGGCATGGTTAGCGCATTGTTCTAGCCGCTTGAAATCTGTAAGGTTAGCGCCATTAACCTAGTAATAGAATCAGCTGTTAAACGAATGAGAGAGTGGCATGGCGAATACCGTATTTTGTAAAAAGTATCAGAAAGAATTAGAAGGTCTAGAGCGTGCGCCGCTTCCAGGTGCTAAAGGTCAAGAGATCTTAGCGCAAGTGTCAAAGCAAGCCTGGCTTGAGTGGCAAGCTCTGCAAACCATGATCATCAATGAAAAGCACTTAAATTTGATGCAACCGGATACACGTAAGTATTTGCTAGAGCAGATGGATAAGTTCTTCAACAACGAACCGACTGATCGTTTACAGGGTTATGTAGACCCTAACGATATCCAAGAGCTTTAATTACCCCGCGTTCCCGCGCAAAGCTCGGTCCTACAGCGCTGGATGGTTTTGTAGGACTTCGCTGTGCGAAGGAAATTAAGCAGCAATTGAAAGTCAGCTTATTGTGTTACAAAGCTCGAAAACAGCACGTCAATCACTGGCTCAGCGCCAGTTTCTTCTTTAAGCACTTCATTAATCGCTACTTTGGCTTGCTCACGCGTTTCTTCTCTGGCAATGGCGCCAGTCACTTGGTCTTTGGTGCGCGCACTGAGATACATAACTAAAGCATCACGTACCAGCGGCATGTTCGCGAGAATCACCCCTTCTCGGGCACTGTCAGTTCGCAGGCTGATTTTGGTCTTGATGTAATGTAAGCGTGATCCTGAAGCGTTGTAGTTGACAATAAAGTCTGGTGTTAGCTCAATATAGCTTGGCATCACAGGTGCCGCTTCGTCTTCAGCTAACGCAGGTTGCGTCATGAAAGCCAACAGACATGCCAGTGTGGCAAGCAACGGTCTTAGTCCTAATTTCGTGATGTGCTTCATAGTTCCTCTCTCGAATTCACAGCATTAGTGAGTATACTACCCCTCATCTTGTTTATATGGCAGTAGTACAAGGCACTTTCTGACGATTTTACTGTCTAGCTTTGAACTGGTCACTGTTAAGTATTAATAAAAGGATCTTTCCACTATGGTTGCGTTCTTATCTGCACGTCGTTTTCATGGTTTGGTTGCATTTGCTGCGTTCGCTTTATTAGGCGTCGCGTTTTACATGGAATATCAAATGGGCCTAGAGCCTTGTCCGCTTTGTATGTTCCAGCGTATTGCTTTTTTTGCGATCGGTGTTGTGTCTTTGATTTCTGCGTTACGAGGCAGCATTTCTTGGCATAAGAAGCTGGCTTGGCCGATTGTAGTGTTATCCCTGTTAGGGGCGGGCTTAGCGATTCGTCATCTTTATCTCCAAAACCTGCCAGCAGAAGAGCTACCAGCTTGCCTACCTGGCTTGAGCTATATGTTCGAAGTATTCCCTTGGCAAGAGATTCTTGAAGCCATGGTTATGGGGACCGGAGAATGTGGTGATGTGGTGTGGACTTTCTTAGGTCTGAGTATCCCTGGTTGGACGCTAGTGGCTTTTGTCGGCATGGCGTTGGTAAACCTTTGGATTGCCCTCAAAGCAAAATGATTCTAGCGACTCACTGATCTCGGTTACACAACACTAGAGGTTGTTAACAAAACACGTCAGAGTGTCTCTTGCAGGGGCATGTAGATCGGAATATGCTAAAAACTCATTAAAGTGAACGACGAGAGCTAGGTTTCAGGGAGCGAAGAGGCGACTCATCTCGCCTCGTAGACCACCACAATAAGAACGTAGTGAGGAGACAAGTCATGTTAGAACGTTGCAAAACTGCGCAAGAAAGATGGGGCGGTGTCCATGAGATCATCGACCGTTGGCTACAGCACAGAAAAGCACTAGTAGAAACATTTGTTAGCCTGCGTGACATTGGCGAGTACACCCCGACGGATACGCCGAAAGTGTTAGTGTTTTGCGAAATGCTGGTGGACTATGTTTCCACAGGTCATTTTGAGGTGTACGAGCAATTAGCACTTGAAGCGAAAGAGTTCCACGATGATTCTGCGTTGCAGTGTCTGCACAAGCTGATGCCTGAAATTACGGCTAACACCAGTATCGTGCTAGAATTCAATGACAAATACGACACGAAAGAGCATTGCAACAAACAGCTAGTGGATTTGCCTTTTGCTCTTCAAGCCTTAGGTGTTTTGATGGATGAACGGTTTGCTTACGAGAATCAACTTATTGAGGAACTGCACGAAGCGCACAGTGAGCACAGCGCTTAGTCGATGGGTTTTGGCGGGACTTTGTGCCTCGTTACTGGTGGCATGTTCCGCAGATGACCCTGTTAAAACCAGTGCCATGGCGGTGCAAGGTTTATATTCAGCGGCGCTGAGTGATAACGGCTCAAACGCACTGATTGGTTCTATCCAGCATGGCGGTAGTTATTGGAAAAATACCCCTTCCCAGCGGGTTTACAACTGGAACCATATCGCTGGGCAAGCGACGCCTTTAATCAGTGTCGACATCGACCCAAGCGGTGACTTTGCCGCCACGGGTGGTGATCGCACCATGGTACTTTGGAGTACCGTGACGGGTGAATCCGTTGGTTTTTGGAATACTCCTGGTTCTATCAAATCCCTCAAACTTACTCGAAATGGCGACTTTGCATTGGTCGGCATGGACGATCAAACCGCTCGCTATTTTGATATCAAAAACGGTGGTGTGCGTCATGTACTTCGCACAGGTGCCATTGTTCGTTCGGTAGATGTTACCCCGGATGGTCGGTACGCTTTAACTGGCGACGACCTTTACCAAGTGATTCTTTGGGACTTAACGACTGGCGAAGCCCGTCAGCGATGGCAGTTAGACAATAACGTGGCTACGGTGAAATTATCCGATGATGGCGCGTATGTCTTTGCAGCTGCGCAATTGGGTGATGCCAAAGTTTGGTCTGGCTTGACCGGTGCAGAGGTCAGTACCGTTAATACAGGGGCATTGCAGTCCCGTAATGTGACCATCAGTCAGGCGGTATTTTCTGCGTCCAACCGTCAGCTGCTGCTTGGCCAACAAAACCGTCGAGTGAATCTTGTTAATGTTGCCACGGGCGATGTCTTACGTTCTTGGGACCTGTATTTAAAAGATGCTTTGCGTCCGACGGGCTCAGCAGTCTTGGCGTTAGCATTCGGTACCGGCAACACCTACTACGCCGTTGGTAGCAATGGCTATTTAAACGTCTTCCAATAATTTCAACAATCCCAAGGATCGAATGTGAATACCGTACCAATAAGCGTGCAACGCTGGGGCGCTATTGCCGCAGGACAAGCCTTGTTATCCGTTGCCGCTGGCGCGTTTGGTGCCCACGGACTTAAAGCCATGGTGTCAGAGCAAGCACTACAGTGGTGGCAAACAGCTTGTCAGTATTTGATGTACCACAGTCTTGCGAGCCTCTTTGTAGTCGTATTAATGGTTGTTGGTCTACGCTGTTTCTGGACTGTGCGTTTGTTTACTCTAGGTAATGCTTTATTTGCAGGCTCCCTGATGGTGATGACTTTAACCGATATGCGTGTTTTAGGGGCTATCACTCCGATAGGTGGCCTGATGTATTTGCTAGGTTGGGCTTTGTTGATAAAAAGCTTTCTTAGCTGGAATAAGAAAGTGGTGAATTAACAGACATTCTTTTTCGATTTTAGTACTATACGCGCCTTAAATTTGAACTCGAGATTGGCAATTTCATGCAAGACGAACAACAACCGACAAACCCTGAAATCAAAAAGCGAACCATTCGAAGCTTTGTGGTCCGTGGTGGACGCATGACCGAAGGTCAGCAACGCGCATACGATGCAAACTGGAAGACCTATGGTTTGGAAGCAGACCAAGGCCGAATTGATTACCAAGAAGTGTTTGGTCGCGAGTCGGATGTCGTGATTGAAGTTGGTTTTGGTATGGGCGCATCACTGGTTGAAATGGCGAAGAACGCTCCAGAGAAAGACTTCATTGGTATCGAAGTGCACCCACCTGGTGTTGCGAAATTAATGATGCTAGCAGCGGAAGCGGGAATTCAAAACATTCGTGTCTACTGTCACGATGCCATCGAAGTTATGGCGGATTGCTTACCACAAGGCCAAGCGTCGACTTTCCAATTATTCTTCCCTGATCCATGGCACAAGAAGAAGCACAACAAACGTCGTATTGTTCAGCCATTGTTTGCACAGCAAGTAGCGAATGTGTTGAAAGTAGGTGGTGTTTTCCACATGGCAACGGATTGGGAACCGTATGCGGAGCACATGCTAGAAGTAATGGAAGCTCAGACTCAGTATGAAAACGTTGCGGGTAAAAATACTTACCATCCTCGTCCAGAATGGCGTCCATTAACCAAGTTCGAACAGCGTGGTGAGCGCTTAGGTCACGGCGTGTGGGATTTGATTTATTCTAAGCTTGCTTAAGCGCAGAGTAGGCAGGCTAAAAAGCCAAATAATAAAAAACCGACGCTAGTTATAATACTGCGTCGGTTTTTTATTTGGTCATACTTTATTTAGCGATAGAAAGTATGACTTTCTAGCAATGCTAAAATTATTTGATTTCAGCAGATTCGCGAGAATTGCCAGCATCAAAGTATTCTTGGAAGGCTTTTGGTGTGCGGCCACGGCCACTCCACTCGATTGTTTCGCCATTCCACTCGATGCGGTATTTAGGCTTAACAGTTTTGCCTTTTGTTGGATTAGAGCGAGCGCCACTTAGTGAAGCGATCTCGTCGATCGTAAGACCACTTTCTTCGATCATTTTAGCGATTTGAGCCGCTTGGCGTGCTTTCTCTTCGATTTCAGCCTGACGTGCTTGCTCGTCTTCCTGCATTTTCACTAAAGCATTGTTCAAACCTTCGATTAGGTTTTCTAATTGCGCAATGTTAAGTTCTTTGGCTGCGGCACGTGCTTTGGCTTTGTTTCCAGCTAGCTCTGCTAATAAACTCATGGTTTCCCCTATTAATCTGAAACGCATTTGAAACGCGAACACAGAACAGAAGTCCATCCAAAACTGTGTTTTGCTTTGATAACATAAAAAGGTAAGCTTTAACTCCTACTTACCAATTAAAGTAAGAATAGCATTAAATACGCTATTCATAGCAACTTGTATCACAATTTTAATTAAAAAATCCTTAATGCGCGAATACTCTTAAATATTTGAGTAAATAATATGACGAATACAGAAAATACTATTTTAAATACCCTATCTAAAGAGTATTCCATCTCATCTAATACTGCTCAAAAAATTGTAGCCTTATTTGAAGAAGGGGCAACGGTGCCATTTGTCGCTCGTTATCGAAAAGAAGTAACGGGTGGAATGCTAGATGAAACATTACGCAGTTTTTATGATCGTTTACGCTATTTAGAAGAACTGGAAAAGCGCCGTCATAGCATTATCGATTCATTAAAAGGTCACCCAGACGCTTCGCCTTCGGTATTGAGAGCACTACAGAATGCGGCCACAAAAAGTGAATTAGAAGATCTCTATGCACCTTTTAAGAAGTCGCGTAAAACCAAAGCAGATATAGCTGAAGAAAAAGGACTGTTTCCATTCGCTGTATGTCTATGGCAGGAAGGGCAAGCACAGGCAGAGAAACGGTTTCAGCGCTTTCAGGCAGACTTTAAAGCAGCGATGAGTTTTGCTGAGGCGTTAGAGGGGGCTGGTGATATTATCCTTGAGCGGCTTGCTCGAAATGTCATGACTTTGCAGCAAGGTAAAACCTTAGTCAGAAAAGACGGGCAGCTTTTAAGTAAGGTGATGCGAGGGAAAAAAGAAGCGGGAGAAAAGTTTCAAGACTACTTTGATTTTGCTGAACCGATTAAAAAATGTCCGCCTCATCGTTTGTTAGCGCTTTTTCGCGGCAAAAAAGAAAGCATTTTAAAACTTTCTATCGAGCTTGAAGAGGGCATGCCTTATCAATTAAGTGCTCCAATTTATCTAACGCCTTTTGGGTTTCCAGAGTTAAAAGAACGAACACCCAGCAAAGAAAAGCAAGCCTGGTTAGCGAAAGCTTGGCAAGAGAAAATCTTACCTAAGATAGAAAGTGATCTATTAAACGAACTGAAAGAGTTTGCTGAAGCAGGAGCCATTGATGTTTTTCAATCCAATCTAAAAGATCTGCTAATGGCCGCACCGGCTGGAGCAAAACGTACTATTGGATTAGATCCAGGTTTTCGTAATGGGGTTAAATGGGCGGCAATTGATGAGCAGGGAGCATTATTAGAGTTCGGTGTTGTGTATCCACATGCGCCACAAAATAAACGTAATGAAGCTATCGCCATATTATCAAAAGTAATTCAAAAGCATGGGATCGAATGGTTGGTAATTGGCAATGGCACCGCCTCGCGGGAAACTGAAGCCTTGGCGAAGCAGATGATTTCAGAGCAACAATTGGCTTGTCGCTCGGTCATTGTTTCTGAGGCCGGCGCTTCTGTGTACTCGGCATCGTCTGTCGCGATTCAAGAATTCCCAAATTTGGATGTCACCATTCGCGGCGCGATCTCCATTGCCCGTCGTTTTCAAGACCCTCTTGCGGAGCTGGTTAAAATCGACCCCCAAGCCATTGGGGTGGGGCAATATCAGCATGATGTTAAAGCCAATCGCCTTAGCGAAGCTCTGGGCGCAGTGGTTGAAGACTGTGTGAACGCAGTGGGCGTGGACGTGAACTTAGCGTCAGTATCCCTTCTTACCTATGTATCGGGCTTAACGGAGCGATTAGCGCAAAACATCATTGCCTTGCGTGAGCAATTAGGAGGCTTCACCAACCGAAGTCAGTTGAAGAAAGTAAAAGGTATCGGCGATAAAGCGTTTGAGCAATGTGCCGGCTTCTTACGAATTCGTGGCGGCAACGAAGCACTAGATGCATCGGCTGTCCATCCTGAATCCTATGACCTAGTCAAAAGCCTAGCCGCAAAAGTGAACAAAGAGATCTCCTCTTTAATTGGCAATCCAGCTGCCTTGAGTCAACTCAGCACAGCGTCTGTTGCAACCGAACAAAATGCTTTTACAGTGAAAGACATCTTACAGGAGCTTGCCAAGCCAGGCCGCGATCCTCGACCAGAGTTCAAATATGCCCGGTTTGATGACACCGTTGAAAAGATCGAAGACCTTCAGCCAGACATGATCCTTGAAGGCGTCGTCACCAACGTTGCCGCCTTCGGCGCATTCGTCGACATTGGCGTACACCAAGATGGCTTAATACACATCTCACAACTGGCCGACCGCTTCGTCAAAGACCCACGAGAAGAAGTACGCGTAGGCGAAGTCGTCAAAGTCAAAGTCTTAGAAGTCGACGCCAAACGCAAACGCATCGGGTTAAAACGAATTTCGTAGAATAGCCCTGTAGGACCTCGCTGCGCGAGGGAACAGCATTGCACTCTCAAACCAAATCCCGCGGAAACCGCGGTCCTACATTTTTTCCACTGTAGGACCTCGCTGCGCGAGGGAGCAGCATTGCACTCCCAAACCAAATCCCGCGGAAACCGCGGTCCTACATTCTGCCTTTGTAGGACCTCGCTGCGCGAGGGAACAGCATTGCACTCTCAAACCAAATCCCGCGGAAACCGCGGTCCTACATTTTTTCCACTGTAGGACCTCGCTGCGCGAGGGAGCAGCATTGCAATCCCAAACCAAATCCCGCGGAAACCGCGGTCCTACATTTTTTCCACTGTAGGACCTCGCTGCGCGAGGGAGCAGCATTGCGCTCTCAAACCAAATCCCGCGGAAACCGCGGTCCTACATTTTTTTCCACTGTAGGACCTCGCTGCGCGAGGGAGCAGCATTGCAATCCCAAACCAAATCCTGCGGAAACCGCGGTCCTACGATATGATAAGCTTTACAACTAACTTCAAATTACATGGAGGTAATATGAAAGGTTATTCACAGCTACGCAAAGGTCGTATATCAAACACCTCAACGATTTATCATTTAACGTTCGCTACTATGAACCGAACCCCATATTTTGGAGACTTTTATCGCGCTAGAGCAATGGTAAAGGCGTTAAAATATTGTGATGACCAAGAATGGTCTAAAACTGTTGCTTTTATTGTGATGCCGGACCATGTTCATTGGCTCGTGCAGCCATTTTCGAAAGAAATATCTGAGCTTGTCAGAGTAGTAAAAGAGTTTACGTGCAAGCATCACCTAGTTAAGTGGCAACGTAATTTCTATGACAGGGGAATGCGCTCTAATGAAGAAACGGTCGAAACAGCACGGTACATTATAGCCAACCCTAAAAGAGCGAAAATCGTTCACCATGTTGGTCAATATAGCCATTGGGATTGCATATTCTTGTAGCAATAAACCACTGTAGGACCTCGCTGCGCGAGGGAGCATTGCACCCCAAACAAAATCCCGCGGAAACCGCGGTCCTACATTCTGCCTTTGTAGGACCTCGCTGCGCGAGGGAACAGCATTGCATTCCCAAACCAAATCCCGCGGAAACCGCGGTCCTACAATGACAGGTTATTTATGGGCGCTGCACTGCGCGCAGGATTGTTGTAATAGCTCAACAAACAAGCGTGTGGCGGGCCCTGTGCGTTCGCCTTTACCGAAAATGGCGTACATATGAAAATTACGCTCACCGCCAGACTCTAATGTTAGACGTTTGAGACGACCATTTTCTAAATCCTGCATAAGATCGGCTTTCGGCAGCCAAGCGAAGCCTATCCCTGAAGCAACCACTTCCAAAGCCGATTGCACGCTGGAAACGGTCCAACGACGATCGGCCCCAAGCCAGCCTTCGTCCCGTGAGTTGCTGCCAGAATCACGGATGACTACTTGTAGCTCTTGTTTAAGGCGTTCGTTGCTAATCGGTCCATCTTCACGACAAAGCACATGATTTGACGCGGCTACCGCAATCATTTCTACATCCACTATCGGGTCAGCTAAGTAGCCCTTTGGCACGATGCCGCTAAGTACGAGGTCAGGCGAGCCTTCAGCCAATACTTCAACAGCGCCACTTAATACCTCTTCGCGCAGTTGTACTAAAGTGCCTTGGCTTTGTGGCTCAAAAGCTTTCAATGCTCGCAATAGTGCTGGTGTCGGGAAGGCTTCATCTACTACCAACTCAATCTCAGGCTCCCAGCCTTGGCCAAGGGTGTGCGCTAGCTCCTCAAGATCAATGGCTTCTTGAAGTAGATGCCGAGACCGTCTCAGTAATACTTCGCCACGTTCCGTTAACTTAGCTTTACGCCCATCAATGGTAAGCAACGGGTAGCCTAACTGTTCCTG
This sequence comes from Marinomonas communis, assembly GCF_004363305.1. GTDB lineage: Bacteria > Pseudomonadota > Gammaproteobacteria > Pseudomonadales > Marinomonadaceae > Marinomonas > Marinomonas communis. The sequence goes on from NZ_SNZA01000003.1 coordinate 114,414, forward strand.
CAGCTTTGCCACAGTGTAGCTGATCGATGATTGGCTTTTATGGAGGGCTTCCGCTGCCTGCGCAAAGCCACCTTTATCTACCACAGCCTGTAATACACGCCATTGTTCCAGTGTCACTCTTGGAGCTTTCATAAACCTTGATCCTTAGAAAGTTGCCTTAAGTATGGCTTGATTGATCACATAATTCGATATTTATCGTCGAAAAGTTACGCTTTTTTATCGAAAAATCTGGTTTTAATATAGCTTCATCGAATGAATTTGAAGTCCCCTTCAAGCAAATATTAGGAGCATTATCATGGCAACATTACTACGAATCGATTCTAGCGCGTCAGGTGAACAGTCTAAATCACGTCAACTTGCGGATGCGTTTGTTGCGCAGTGGCTAGCGAAAAATCCAGAAGGCACAGTAGTGACACGCGATGTGAACGCTAACCCACTACCACACTTCACAAGCGAAACATTGGGTGCATTGTTTACACCAGAAGAAGACCGTAGCGCTGAACAAAAAGCGATCGTTGCAATCGGCGACGAATTGATTGAAGAGCTAGAGGCAGCAGATGTGGTAGCCATCAGCGCACCGATCTACAACTTCAGCATTCCATCAACACTGAAGTCTTACTTTGACTACGTCGCGCGTGCAGGTCGTACATTCAAATACACAGAAACTGGCCCAGTTGGTTTGCTAAACAAAGACGCCTATGTATTCTCTGCAAGCGGCAGCTTCCTAGAAAACACACCATACGACCACCAACTTCCATACGTTAAAACGTTCTTGAACTTCATTGGTTTGACAGTGAAAGATGCATTCGTAGCAGGTGGTCAAGCGCTAGGTGCTGACGGCGAAAAAGCCTTCACCGATGCAAAAGAGAAAATCGCAGCAGCGGTATAGGTTTAATACCCATGTTTGGGGTTGTGGTTAAGTAGGACCTCGCTGCGCGAGGGAGCTGCATCGCAACCCCAAACCAAATCCCGCGGAAACCGCGGTCCTACCTCACCTGACAATCTCACCAACCTCTGGACACTGTGTTTGCAGAGCCTGCGCTAAGGCTTGCTTTGCCTCATGCTCCCCATGGACTAGGTGGATTTTACTTGGCGGGTAACGCATGCGTGACACGAAATGCACTAAGTCCGTTTGACCTGCATGGGCGGAGTAGCCGCCGATCTGCCAAATCTGTGCGCGCATCGGATAGCGCTCACCATCTAATATCACATAGCCATTGTCTTTGTCGTGATAGGTCAATATCTCACGCCCTGGCGTGCCCTGAGCTTGGTAGCCAACGAAAATCACGTCATTGCGTTGATACCCTAACAAAGCTTTTAAGTAATTGACGATCCGCCCACCGGCACACATACCAGATGCGGCGATTACGACGGCAGGGCGTTTCTGTTTCGCTAAATAAGCTACGGTTTGTTCATGCAAATCATGGCTGTCGATGGTGGTCAGTTGCTCAAAGCTTAATGGATGACGACCACTCTTGACTCGTTCAATGGCCTCCTTGTCCCAATAAGGCTTCAGATCGCGATAGACTTCCGTGAATTGGCTCGCTAAAGGGGAATCAATGATGATATCGATATCTTGCCAAGATAATGCTTGCTTGGTTGCCGTATGGCTCACCGTTTGCTCGGCATGATCGTGGATAATGCTTTCTATTTCATAGAGTAATTCTTGGGTTCGCCCGATAGAAAATGCGGGGATCAATACCACGCCACCGTCTGCTAGGGCCTTTTCCATAGAATCTTGTAGCCGTTGGCGACGATGATGGCGGTCCTCGTGGTCTTTGTCTCCATAAGTGCTTTCCAGTACTAATTGGTCCGCTTTATAAGGTGACTTAGGTGCCGCGAGCAGAGGCGCATACGGAGCGCCTAAATCTCCAGAAAAGACCACGTCCCAGCTTTTGCCCGCTTGCTCCGGCTCTAAACGAAAAGTCGCGTAAGCTGAGCCTAAGATATGTCCAGCGGGAGACAGTTTGACATGGCATCTATGAGAAGGGGTTGAAAACGGCAGTTCAAACCACGCTTTATAATCCAAAGGCACAATTTGCGCAGCAAGGCGATCTAGGCAAGCATCGATAATCTGTCGATTGCGAGTGACACCTACTTTTAATGCATCCTCGATCACAAGAGGCAGTAACTTGGCGCTGGGTCGTGAACAAACAATCGGCCCATTAAAGCCTGCTGCTAATAAATAAGGAATACGTCCCACATGATCAATATGAACATGAGTCACAATCAGCGCTCGAACGTTGCGAATATCAAACTCAATTTCTAACTGGGCTGACGACGCGCCGCGATCAGAGGCTTCTGCTCCTTGAAACAAACCGCAGTCCACTAGCACGCTGTTGTCATCGTTGATTATTAGCTCATGACAAGAGCCTGTTACGCCATCCTTTGCACCATGGTGTTTTATCTCATACATATCACATCCTTATGCGTCTAATCCGTGAGCAAAGAAGGCTAACACAGTCTCTTTTATTGCCCTCTTGATACAAGACAAGAAAGGCAATGTATGGCAAAAACACCAAAACTGTTCGCGTTTGTCAAAAATCTTATGACAAAACAAATTGCGACGCTGTGAAACAAAAGGTCTAATAGCCCCTAAATACGAATGACACTTAATTTTTAGGATAAAAGCACTATGACACAGGATATCGTGATCCTTGCTGCGGGGAAGGGAAGCCGAATGAAATCGACCTTTTCCAAGGTCTTACACAAAATTGGCGGTACGGCGATGGTGCGCCGTGTATTAGCCACTGCCTCTAGCCTGAGCAACGCTCAGTTGCATCTAGTCGTCGGTCATCAAGGCGAACAAGTTGAACAAGCTTGTCAGGACTTTTCAGCCAATATTGTTTGGCAAAATAACCCACAAGGTACAGGGGATGCACTTCGCCGTGCAGCGTCTTCCCTAAGCGATCAAGGCAGCACTTTAACTCTGTACGGTGATGTGCCGCTGATCCAAGACGTGACGCTAGAGCGCATGCTATCTCTGTCAAATGACAACACCTTAGTGCTACTAACGATTAAGTTAGATAACCCAACAGGCTATGGCCGTATCGTTCGTAACGAACAGGGCGCTGTAACAGCCATTGTTGAGCAAAAAGATGCGAATCCAGAGCAGCTACTGATCAACGAAGTCAACACAGGTATTCTGCTCGCGCCAAACGCCAAGCTTAAAGGCTGGCTAGATGCGTTAACCAATGACAATGCGCAACAGGAATACTACCTAACGGACATCATTGCCATGGCGGCAGAGCAGGGCGTCGAAATCGTGACCGTACACCCAGATCATGAATGGGAAGTGACGGGCGTGAATGACCGCGTACAGCTGGCCGCTTTGGAACGTGTTTGGCAGCACCAACAAGCCGAAGCCCTAATGCGCAATGGTGCTACTCTAATGGATCCAAACCGCATAGACGTTCGTGGTGAATTGATCACAGGACAAGATTGCATCATCGATGTGAACTGTGTCTTCGAAGGTCAAGTCACCTTAGGGGCGAACGTTGAAATTGGCCCAAATTGCGTATTGAAAAACTGTTCGGTAGCAGACAACACTGTTATCAAAGCCAACACCATGATTGAAGATAGCCAAGTTGGTGAAAGCTGTGACCTAGGGCCATTCGCTCGTCTACGTCCAGGAACGGTACTGGCTAACAAAGCGAAAATCGGTAACTTTGTTGAAACTAAAAAAGCATTGATTGGCGAAGGCAGCAAAGTAAACCACCTAAGCTATGTGGGCGACACCCAAATGGGCGCAGGCGTCAACGTTGGTGCGGGTACCATTACCTGCAACTACGATGGCGTGAATAAATTCCAAACCATTATCGGTGATGGCGTCTTCGTGGGCTCTAACTCAGCCCTCGTAGCCCCAGTTGAAATCCAATCGGGTGCCACCATCGCGGCAGGCTCAACCATTACCAAAACCGTTGCTGAGAACCAACTCGCTTTCGGCCGAGCAAAACAAATCAACAAAGACGGTTGGGCGCGTCCGACCAAAAAGGAGAAATAATATGTGTGGAATCGTCGGCGCGATTGCTCAGCGCAATGTAGCAAAAATCTTACTAGAAGGTCTATCACGCCTAGAATACCGCGGCTATGACTCCTCGGGCGTAGCGATCAATAACGAAACAGGCGTACGTGCACACCGTGCCGTGGGTAAGGTTCAAGCCCTAAAAGATAAATTCGAAGCCATGCCGCTTGATGGCAAGCTAGGTATTGCCCACACTCGCTGGGCGACCCACGGTAAGCCAACAGAAGTAAACGCTCACCCACATTTCTCAGGTGATGATCTAGCGCTGGTTCACAATGGCATCATCGAAAACCATGAAGTGCTGCGTCGTGAGTTGATCGAATTGGGCTACGAGTTTCGCTCTCAGACAGATACCGAAGTCATCGTTCACCTTATTCATAACGCATTAAAAACAGAGTCAGATTTCCTTCAAGCCGTTAAAAATGCCTTGAAACGTCTACATGGTGCCTTCGCCATCGCTGTAACACTGAACGATGAAAATGAGCGCTTAATTGCAGCCCGTAAAGGTAGCCCTCTAGTGGTGGGTGTGGGCATCGAGGAAAACTTTGTTGCGTCCGATCAGCTAGCGCTATTGCACGTTACTGACCAATTTATCTTCTTAGAAGAAGGGGATGTTGTTGAGCTGACTCGTGATGCAGTAACGATCTTTGATGCGAACGACACTGTGCAAGAGCGCCCAATTAGTGTCTTTAATCACAATGTCGACGCGACCGATAAAGGCGAGTTTCGTCACTACATGCTCAAAGAAATCTACGAGCAGCCAAAAGTCATCGCAGCCTGCCTGGAAGGGCGTATCAGCGAAGAGCGTGTCTTAACCAGCTGCTTTGGTGCGGATTCTGCGTTTCTAAAAGATATTGAAAACATCCATATCGTGGCATGTGGTACCAGTTACCATGCGGGTATGGTGGCAAAATACTGGATCGAAGATCTGGCTAACATTCCTTGTACTGTAGAAGTAGCAAGTGAGTACCGTTACCGCAAAGTAGCCGTACCTAAAAACACACTGTTCCTAACGCTTTCCCAGTCGGGTGAAACTGCCGATACGTTAGCGGCACTTCGCATGGCAAAAGAGCTGGACTACCTAACGACGCTGGCGATCTGTAATGTGCCGTCTTCTACATTGGTGCGTGAGTCGGATCTTACTTTGTTGACCAATGCTGGCGCAGAAATCGGTGTCGCATCCACCAAAGCCTTCACTACTCAATTAACCGCGCTACTGATTACCTCCATCGCGATTGCTTCTGAAAAGGATGCATTAAGTGATGACAAACAAGTAGAGCTGGTGCAAGCATTGCGCTCACTGCCTGCTTACGTCGATGCAGCGATTAAGCAAGATGAAGCTATCAAGGTGGTGTCAGAGCAGTTCGCTAACAAGCACAATGCCCTGTTCCTAGGTCGTGGTCCAATGTTCCCTATTGCCCTAGAAGGCGCGCTTAAGCTAAAAGAAATCAGTTACATTCACGCTGAAGCCTACCCAGCAGGGGAGTTAAAACATGGCCCGTTAGCGTTGGTAGACGAAGACATGCCAATCATCACCATGGTTCCCCACAATGATATGTTGGATAAATTAAAATCTAACCTACAAGAAGTGGCAGCTCGTGGCGGTGAGTTATTTGTCTTCGCTGACCGTGACACAGATCTGCATAACGAAGAAGGTGTGATCTTTACCGAAGTACCAAAGGTCGATGAAATCCTAGAGCCGATCGTACACACTATTCCGTTGCAACTGTTGTCTTACCACGTAGCAGTTGTAAAAGGTACCGACGTAGACCAACCTCGCAACTTAGCAAAATCGGTCACTGTCGAGTAAATTCAAAACGTACAGGATGACTGCTGATTGTGGTTGTCCTGTTAATGCTTGTTTGATTGATGCTTGCCTGATTAATACCTGTCTGATTAATGAAAGCGCTGCTATCTGTATTAGATAGCAGCCCCCACTTTTCACTTAAGCCTGCGTTGATTTCTAGAACGTACATAGCGTCCCCCTCTGAAGCGGGAATCCCAGTTAATGCGAAGGGCTCTGTCCGCTGAGCGATGTTCAGTAGTCGCTTATCCTTATCAAAATACAGAATATCCAACGAAATACGCGTGTTTTTCATCCAAAACTGTCTTGGCCCAGAGTCAGGATAAATAAACAGCATTCCCCGATCTTCCGCTAAGCTATCTCGATGCATCAGCCCTTGCATGATTTGTTGGGTGTCATCCGCGATCTCTATTGCCAATGTTTGAGCGGCTTGCTCTGCGACAAACAACGTCAGCTGGCCCTCCTGTTTGAATTCAGTGCTTAGCGGGGCGTTCGTCTGTCCCTCTTGATCAACGACTTGATGAGCGGGAGCGCACCCTACCAGTAGGCTAGATAATCCAAGGACAACAAAAATAAGTCTCATAGATTTAGGTCATATCCTGTAAAGGTCTATTACGAAGCAAGGGGATCATTAAAAAGAGTGTAAAGTTAGCGGCAACCCCGACTTGAAATCAACTTTTCTTCCTTGTTTTATTTACTCCCATACAGCCCTGCATTATGATTGTTCACCTCTTGAACATATGCCCTAAGCAAGGAATTAGCACGTGGCCTTTTCAATAGCTTATCTACTGCCACCTATTGAGCGATATTTTTGTATCCGCTCAACGAACCGCTATTCATTCCTTCGTCAAAAAAAGACTGACTCAAATTCGTCAACTTCACGTGAGATCATCACCGTATGTTAAACGACGAATACCGCCTAAAAATTCTCAAAGCTGTTGAAGCTGATCCACAGATCAGTCAGCGTGCGCTTGCAAAACAGCTAGGCGTGAGCTTGGGCAAGACCAATTTTTGTCTAAAAGCCCTAATTGAGAAAGGCCTAATCAAAGCAGAAAACTTTAAAAATAACCCTAAGAAAAGTGGTTATTTATATCTGCTTACCCTACAGGGTATCGAAGAAAAAACAGCGCTAACGAAAGCATTTTTAGTGCGCAAATTACAAGAACACGAACAACTCACCGCTGAAATAGAAATGTTAAGGCGGGAGGTTCAAAGTCAACCCAAATATTTAAACGCAAGTCCTCGTTGCGAAAGGCAATCATGAAAAAAGTATTAACCGTTTTCGGTACTCGCCCTGAGGCGATAAAAATGGCTCCACTTGTGCATGCATTGGCGGCAGATGAACGCTTTGATGCAAAAGTTTGTGTGACAGCGCAACACAGGGAAATGCTAGATCAAGTTTTAGAGTTATTTGAAATAGTTCCTGACTACGATTTGAACCTGATGAAAGCGGGTCAAACATTGCCTGAGGTAACAAGTCGTATACTGCTGGAGCTAACGCCAGTACTAAAAGAGTTTAAACCTGATGTTGTTCTTGTCCATGGTGATACTGCAACAACCTTTGCGGCAAGTTTGGCCGCATACTATGAGCAAATTGCCGTAGGTCATGTGGAAGCGGGCTTGCGTACTGGAAATATCTACTCGCCATGGCCAGAAGAAGCCAATCGCAAACTAACAGGTGCATTAACCAAGTACCACTTTGCACCAACGGAAACGTCAAAACAAAACCTATTATTAGAAAATTACACTGAAGAAAACATCCATGTAACTGGTAACACAGTTATTGATGCTTTGTTGATGGTCAAAGCGAAAATAGAGACGGACAGCCAACTAAAGTTAGAGCTTGAAGCTCAATTTCCATACTTGGATAAAAACAAAAAATTAGTGCTTGTTACTGGTCACCGTAGAGAAAGTTTTGGTGGTGGTTTTGAACGTATTTGTGAAGCGTTAGCTGAAACAGCTAAGAAGCATCCAAATGTTCAAATCTTGTATCCGATGCACCTTAACCCAAATGTGCGTGAGCCTGTCAATCGAATTCTAGGTAATGTTGAGAACATCATCTTGATAGAGCCACAGACCTATCTACCATTTATTTACCTAATGGATAGATCTCATATTATTTTAACGGACTCAGGTGGCATTCAAGAAGAAGCCCCTTCTTTAGGAAAGCCTGTATTGGTAATGCGTGATACCACTGAGCGTCCAGAGGCTGTTGAGGCGGGAACTGTCAAATTAGTTGGTACCGATGTGCAATCGATAGTAACTAATCTAGATAATTTATTAACTGATGAAGATGCTTATAAAGCAATGAGCTACGCACATAACCCTTATGGGGATGGTGAAGCCTGTGCTCGTATTTTAAATTCATTAGTTAAATAAGATACTCAAAAAATTAAGGTCATATTTATATTATGTCATTTGAAACAATTTCAGTTATTGGTCTGGGTTACATTGGCTTACCAACAGCCGCAATGTTTGCTTCACGTAAAAAGAAAGTGATTGGTGTCGATGTCAACCAAAAGGCAGTTGATACGATTAACCGTGGTGAAATTCATATTGTTGAGCCAGATTTAGATATGATGGTTCATGCAGCTGTAACGGAAGGCTATTTAAAAGCAACGACTAAACCTGAGTCTGCTGATGCATTCTTAATTGCTGTGCCGACGCCTTTTTTACCCTATGCAGAAGGTGGTATTCCAGAGCCTGATCTTTCTTATATAAAGGCAGCAAGTGAAGCGATTGCACCGGTACTTAAGAAAGGTGATTTAGTCATTTTAGAATCGACTTCTCCTGTTGGCGCTACCGAGCAAATGGCGGAATGGCTGTCTACTGCGAGGCCTGATTTATCTTTCCCACAAGTGGCAGGAGAGGGTGCAGATATTAATATCGCTCACTGCCCAGAGCGAGTCTTACCTGGGCATGTTGTACGAGAGTTAGTAGAAAATGATCGTGTGATTGGTGGCATGACGGCTAAATGTTCAAGTCGTGCAGTAGAGCTTTATAAAACATTTGTATTAGGCGAGTGTGTTATTACCAATGCTCGAACAGCTGAAATGGCCAAGCTAACGGAAAACTCATGTCGAGATGTTCAAATTGCCTTTGCAAATGAGCTTTCTATAATTTGTGACAAACTAGATATCGATGTTTGGGAACTTATTTCACTTGCTAATCGTCATCCTCGAATTAATATTTTGCAGCCTGGGCCTGGGGTGGGCGGGCACTGTATTGCTGTCGACCCATGGTTTATCGTAAGTAAGACTCCAGAGGAAGCTAAACTTATTCACACAGCACGTAAAGTAAATGATGCCAAACCTGACTGGGTGATTAACAAAGTCAAAATAGCCATTGCCGACTTTCTACAAGCAAACCCTGAAAAAACAGCTAAAGATGTAACAATTGCTTGTTATGGGTTGGCTTTTAAAGCTGATATAGATGATTTACGTGAAAGTCCTGCTCTGAAGATTGCAGAAAAAATTATTAATATACATAAAGGTGAGGTTTTATTAATTGAGCCAAACATAAAGCAAGATAAAAAGTATTTTAATGCTCACCTTTGCAGTCATAACTATGCGAGTGAAAATGCAGATATTCATCTTATGTTAGTAGATCATTCTGAATTTAAAAACAAAGAAATTGAAGGGGGGGTTATTGTTGACTGTAAAGGTGTTTGGAATAAAAAAACATGAAAGTAATGCATATAATTAACGATCTAAAGATCGGTGGGTTGCAAAAATTTGTATGTGAATTAGCTCGCGAATCTTCAGCTAAACATGATGTTGTTTTATTGGTTCTAAATAATTCTGAAAAAGTAAATAAATATAAAGTCGATAATAAGGTAACTGTAGTTCTTGGGTCAGAAAAAAAATATATATCTAAAATGCTTAAAATAAGAAAAGCAATTAAGAAACATAACCCAAATGTAATTCATACTCATGGGTTGACATTGTTTTTGAGCGTTATTTCGCACTTCAATTTTTTTCAATCCTCGATAAAGTGGGTTCACACAGTACATAATGTGGCAGAGAAAGAGGCTGGAAAATTAAGACGATATATTCATTGGTTTTCTTTCAAGTTTCTTAGGGTGATGCCTGTTACGATATCAAATGAAGTGGACGAAAGCTTTAGAAAATACTATAAAGGAATAGAACCCTTTAAAATAAATAATGGTTCGATAGAAGTTTCAAAAACTAGTAGATTCAATGAAATTGAAAGATATCTCAAAAATATAAAAAGAAATATAGAAACAAAAGTAATAATAAATGTAGGTAGAATTGATGCACAAAAAAATCAAAAGCTACTAATCGAAGCATTTAATGAGTTAAAAGGTAGTTATAATATTATACTTCTGGTGGCAGGTTCAGGAGTAGAAAAAGAAAATTTATTTTATCAAGAGATTGTTGATAAATGTGACTTAGAAAATGTTTATTTTCTTTCTGAAGTGGATAATGTTTCTGATTTTTTGTTTTGTTCAGATATATTTTGTTTAAGCTCTAAGTTTGAGGGGCTGCCGATCGCATTATTAGAGGCTATGTCTGTAGGGTTAACCTGTGTATGTACTAGAGCAGGAGGGACATCAATGGTCATAAATGAACGGGTTGGATATTTGTCAAAAGATTTTAAGGTGTCATCATTATCAAACTCGTTAGCTGAAGCTATACGTAATCCTGTTGAAAAAGAAGTAGTTAAGTCTGAATTTATAAAGAACTACACGATGGAAGTTTGCTTTAATAAATATGATGAACTTTATGAAAAACTAAAATGAATAGTCGAAATAATATTATCTGGCTTTCCTTAGATAAGCTGATGCTGATAGCGAACGGAGTAATTATATCGCTCTTGCTAGCTAAGTACATGACGCAACAAGACTTTGGTATATATTCATATGTCCAAACCATTGTGGCACTTTTTGGGTTCGTAGTAACTCTTGGGGTGGATAATGTAGTAATTAAGCAGATTGTGAAAAATGTTAATAAGCAAGATGAAATAATTAAAAGCGTTTTTATTATGAGGATGGGGGCATTAATATTCTGTTTTTCCATTATAAACATATACTCTTACTTTCTTGAGGGTGAAATTATTCGTGAGTATGTTTTTCTTCAATCATTCTCATTATTTCAGTACTTGTTTCAAAGTCTTTGGTTGAAGAATCAGGCATTAGTTAATAATAAGCCAATGTCTATTGTGAGTATATTTACACAAGTGAGTTTGTTTTTTAGTAAATTAGTAGTTATTTATTTCTATGAATCAGATTTGTACTTGATTTTTTTGATAGATGTATCTGCTGTTTTTCTATCATCATTTCTAGGTTTATTATACTACCTTGTTAAGAGTGAGTTTTCTTTTGAATATAATTTCGATATAAAATACTACAAATCAACTTTAAAAGAGTCGCTCCCACTTTTTTTATCATCTGGTGCGATTGTATTATATGCAAAAATAGATCAGGTAATGCTGAAATACTTTATCGGCTTAGAAGAACTTGCTGGTTACTCCATTGCTGTTAAGGTATCTCAAATTTGGTATTTCCTGCCTTTGGTTGTTTCAAGTGTTTTTTATCCAAAAATGATCAGTTATAAGGCTCTTTGCAAAGATAAATATAATCATATAATAATATCACTGTTAGCATTGATGTCTTTGATGTCTCTTTTTTTTATTACAATGTATATGTTATTAACAGATTATGCTTTAGATTTTGTTTTTAATGGTAAGTATGATATTTCCTTAATGGTTATAATTTTGTCAATGAGTGGCTATTTCGTCTCAGTTGGGTATATAAATGGAAAGTGGATGGTTTGTGAAGGATTGACTTACCTTACATTAAAAAGAAATTTGTTGGGATTGCTTTTTAATGTGGCTTTAAATTTTATATTGTTACCTTATTATGGTGGTGTAGGTGCTTCTATTAGTACTCTTCTATCTATAATTATATCATCTTATCTTAGTTTATTCTTTTTTAGTAAAACTAGGTTTTTATTTTATATGCATATATCATGTTTGAAATATATGGTGAATTTTCAATATCTATATAAAGGGTTGAAATGAAAAAAGTAGGGTTGCTTTCTTTTCCGACAGCTATAAATCACGGGGCTTACTTGCAGGTCTTTGCTTTAAAAAAGCAGCTTGAAGATTTTGGTTTAGAAGTAAAAGTCTTAAATTATAGAAATAAAAGGCATTATTATAATGAATTAAGGTCATTGTTTTTTAAAAAGAATTTCTCAGTCTTATTTATTAATCTCAAAAGGTTTTATAAGTTTAGAAAAGCTCAGAAAAGATTTGAAATGTCTGGTATGACATTTGATTCTGAAGATCTTAAAACTAAGGAATTAGATTTAGTAAGCATTGGTGCAGATATTGTTTGGAATTATGGTACTCCATTTTTAGGATATGACCCAATATACTTTGGTCAAGGATTAAATAGTAAGAGGGTGATATCCTATGCGCCTAGTATGGGGGACTCGGATATTAGTGAACTTCCAGATTATGTTAAAAATAATATTACTAATTTTTCTCATGTAAGTGCTAGGGATGAGAATACAAAAAAAATTACTGAAATGATGTTTCAAACATGCCCTTTAGTGTTAGATCCGACGCTGCTTATTAATTGGGAAGGTTATGAGATAGATGCATTTCGCTATTCATTTGAATATATTTTAGTCTATGCGTTCTCATATACGGAGTCAGACAAATTAGCAATATTGAAATTGGCAGAGGAAAATGGACTCAGAATAGTATCTATATGTTTTAATGAAAAGTTATCATGGTGTCATGAGAACATAATGGTTCTTGATCCGCTAGAGTTTTTGTCTATTTATAGTAAGGCTAAGTACGTCTTCACGAGTACCTTTCATGGATTGTTATTTTCATTGAAATATGAGAAGCAGTTTGTGTTAAGAGATAATAAAACTGTTCATAATAAAGTTTCTACTATAATTAAATTGCTTGATTTACACGAAAGAGTGATAGCAGAAGATAAGTCTGTTGATGAAATTTATGGGATATTAACCGACGAAATTAATTATGAAAAGGTTAATGATACTTTGGATTCATTAATAGAAGACTCAAAGAGGTATTTAAAATATGCTATTGAAAATAGAAAATATTCTTAGGTTTGTTGTTTATTTGTTACGATATTTTCCTGATTATATATGTGATTTGATTAACTATGTTAAACATAGTAATAAGAAATATAAAAGTATAGATACAAAAACACAGTCTATATCAAAGATAGTTTCTCTTTACCATGTTATTGAAAAAGGCCTTAGTATGAAAAAATCTAGGCCAGGTTTTGGTATAGACCGTATTAATAGTTTGATTTATTATTTGGAGCTTTTCTCTGATAATAATGAAATTTCATCTTCAATTCAATATAAAACAGCCATTATAGTACTAAAAAAGTATCACGATTTTAATTTAAGTCAAGGTGTTACAATAGAAAAGCTATCATTGTTTTTAGAAAAAAATAACCTGGTTGACAAGGAAGATAGTATTAATGGCGGCACAAAAAAAATAAAAAGGATAAGTAGGAAAAGCTCTGAAAATTTGACTTTTTCAGAAGTCGTAAATATAAGAAGCAGTGTTCGATTTTTTAATGATGAAATTGTTCCAGAAAATGATGTATTAGAAGCGTTGAGTATTGCTCATAAATCACCTTCATCATGTAATCGACAATCATATAGATTAATAAGAGTGCCTATCGAAAAAGTGCCCGAAGTACTAAAAATTCAAGGCGGTGCAAATGGTTATATCGAAAATATACATAACCTATTTATTATTGGTTTTGATATTGAATCATATCAGGGAGTCGGTGATCGCTATAGTGGTTACGTAGATTCAAGTATATTTGGCACAACATTAATGTACGCATTTACCTCCCTTGGTTACCAAACTTTAATTTTAAATTGGAGCAAGCCTTACAAGAAAAATTTAGAACTTAGAAAGGTGGTAAAATTAAAAGAATCAATAAATATATCATTCTTTTTGGCTGTTGGTAATATTGATTTAGAGACAATTGTACCATTCTCAAATCGGCTTGATATAAAGGATATATATAAAGATGCGTGAAAAGAAAAAAATACTCGTTTTTGACTTTAATATTGTATGGGAGATATTGTCAGGATACTCGATGTTAAATCAAGTTTTATATGACGATGATAATGAATATTGCTTTATATTCAATAGACACTGCCAGTTAAGTAAAATTTTAGATGACAAAGGATACGAAGTTAGAGTTATAGAGTATGGTTGTGCTTCTAATGCTTTAAAGTCTTTACTTCAATACTTATGTTTTTTAATTCGAGCTACTTTTCTAGTATACAGAATAAGTCCTGATGTTATTCATGCTAATAATGCTATGGCAGCTAGACTCTCTGTTCCGATTGCTAAACTTTGTGGAAAAAAAATACTAGTACATATCAGAAATCCAAGTTTTCCGCCAAGAACTTATCATTTTATTAAATATGCTGATAGGTTTCTTGCTGTTTCAAATTTTGTGAAAAACTCTTTTAATTCTAAAATTAAATCTAAAACTGATGTTGTTTATGACTGCCATGAATCAAAGTTAGTTAATTTAGAAAAAAATAGTAATCAGATAACAGTTGCTATGTCTAGTAGGTTGTCTATACAGAAAGGTATTAGTAACTTTGTGGATCTTGCAACTAGAATTCAAGATTGTTTAGGTGATACTGAAATTTTATTTAAACATTGTGGTGGGGTTCCAGCTAAACAGAACGATCTAGGTTTCGACCCATCGTCCGCACCAATTACTTGGTTGGGATATATTGATAATGTTGATGAGTTCTGGAAAGAAGCTGATATTGCCATAATACCTTCAGTCGGTCCAGAGGCTTTTGGTAGAGTTGTTATTGAAGCAATGGCTAATGGTGCTATTCCTATAGCTAGTAAGTGTGGTGGCCCAGAGGAGATTATCGATGACGGTGTCAGTGGCTTTTTGTTCGACATTAACGATACCGACAAGCTTTATGATCTAGTTTTTAAAATTTTAATTGACCCAGAACTAAGAAAAGAGATTTCAAAAAATGCTATCGATATGGCCAAAGCTAAGTACTCGAATAGATACTATATTGAAAATGTAAATCAATCTTATATAAAGGTTGCTGATGTCAAAAATTGTTAATCTTTACTTGTTTCTTTTGTTGGCGGGTTTCCCTATTTTTTCATTTATACCTATATCGGGAGTTTCGGTTTTATTTCGCGGGATCATGCTGTTTTTGGGTTTTTTTTTGGGAACCTATTACTTAGTTAATAGAAAGGGTAAGGTTAATAAATCAGTTTTTTTTGTATTTCTGTTTCTGCTGGTTTATTTTTTTAAGTTATACTGCGACTTTATATTTACAGATTTAAAATTCGGACGAGATAAATTTGAAATATTTTTATTGTCATTGTCTTCAGTGATTTTTCCTGTATTTTGTCTTTCATTTATAGATCGTAAGGTGATTAATTTAAGAGTCATTCTCATATTTTCACATTTTTCATTGTCTGCTACTGTCTTTATAGCAGTTTTTTTAGGGCTAAAAAATGGTTTTTTATATCGGTTGAGCGGTAATGATATTCTAAATCCAATTAGTCTTGGGCATTATGCCGTAAGTTGTTTTTTTATCTCTCTGTTTTTCTTTTTGTTTTACAAAGAGTTTAAGGTCAGTGGGATGCATAAAATTCTATGTTTGCTTGCAATGCTTATCAGCATGGTATGCCTTATTATGACTGCTTCTCGTGGTCCAATGTTATCATTTTTTGCTATATTTTTAATTTTTTCTTTTTTGAGTTCCGGGAGCTTTTTCAAAACCTTTCTGATGATGCTTTTTTGTCTTTCGCTATTTTTTGTTTCATTGTTATTTTCCGAGAGGTTCTCTAATGCATTATTACTTAGGTTTACTGTTGACGTTGAGGAAGATGGTGGTGAAGCTAGAGTTTTTTTGTGGAAGTTAGCATTGGAAAAAATTATTGATAGCCCTTTATTTGGTAGCCATACTACGACATATTATGGGTATGTACATAATATGTTTTTAGAGATATTGATGTCGACTGGCGTTGTTCTGGGTGCTTATTATATTTATCTGACTTTTTTTCTTTATAAGAAAACAGTGTTGCTTTATAAGTTTAAGAATATAGGCATGGTGTTTGGTTTTTTATTTATTCAATACTTCATAGCATCATTTTTTTCAGGTACAGTTTATTCCAATGACTTGCTTTGGATATTTATGTCTATTTTATTTTTAGTGAGAATTGAGAGGAAGAATGTCTAAACGAAAACTTGTAATTGTTCAGCGGGTTGTTCCTAGTTATTCTTATGATTTTTTTAACTCGATTTCAAGAAGCCTGCCGTCAAATTGGAGGCTTGTTGTAATCTCTGACTTCGTTAGTAAGAATGAATTAAATCAATTTTCTGAAGAGTGTTTATTTGAAAAAATCAATTATAAAATGAAAGGTTTGTTCTCATTAGATTTAGATTATTCCTTTTTTTTAAAATTAAGGAAATGTGATGCTGATATAATTGTTTTTAGTGGGAATACTCGGTCATTATTTACAATTCCTAGTATGTTTTATTTTAAGTTGAAAGGTGTTTCTGTTTTTTCATGGGGTATGTTTCATAGAATTGGAGAGTCAAGTTTAATATCTAATTTTTTATATCGTGCTTACTCTTTATTTTCGGAGAAAGTTCTTTGCTATTCGAGGGTTGGGGCAAGAAATTTAATATCCCTAGGTGTTGATGGTAATAAAATTTCTATTATTGGTACAGCTATTAATCAAGATAAACCTATTTTTGAGCATAAGGCGGCCTCCAAAGAACGAATTGATGAGATATTGAAAAAATATGATCTTTCGGGAAAAAAAGTTGTTATTCAAGTTGTGCGATTAAGTGAAATAAAAAAGCCTTTGTTAATAGTTGAGGTGGCAAAGAAGCTTTTAAAAGAGGACCCTGACTATAGATTTGTTGTGATTGGTGAAGGTGAACTGAAAATTAAATTGTTAGAGTCTATTAAAAGAAACCAGTTAGAAAAAGAAATAATATCACTAGGTAGTATTTATGATGAGAAAGAACTTGCTTGTTGGTTTAGTATTTCTAGTGTATATGTGATACCAACTTGTATAGGTCTAAGTGCCCATCATGCAATGTCTTATTCTCTACCGGTAATAACAGATAACAGTATTACGTATCAGGCTTCTGAGTTTGATATAATATCAAATGGTCTTAATGGATTAGTATATGAAGAAGGAGATATTTCTGATTTCTGTAATAAAATATCTAGGGTTTGTAATAACTTAGAGTATAGGGAATTCCTTTCTGTAAATGCTTTGGTTTCAGTAAGAGATGTTCATAATTTAGAGAATAAGGTATCAAATTTCATCAGGTCTCTTGGTATATGAATGAAAAAATTCTCATAAACGCTTCAAACTTGCATTCAGGTGGAGGTGTTCAAGTTGCTACTTCATTTATAAGTGAATTAGTCAATAACGATTCCTCTTACAATTATAGTTTGCTATTGTCCAGTAAGGTTAAGGGTAACCTTGACTCAATAAATTGTCCTTTGGATTCCTTTTTGAGTGTTGAGGTCTTAGATATTTATGGTCTACAGGGAATACTGCCTAAGTTTAAAAAATATTTCACGGGATATTCTAAGGTTTTTACAATATTTGGCCCTAATTATTCTTTTTTTTATTCTAGATATAATATTGTCGGGTTTGCCCAACCATGGATTATATATCCAGATAATCCAGTTTTTAACAGAATGGCTTCTATTGATAAATTAAAAACAAAGCTTAAATATGCTTTTCAAGGGTTTTTTTTTCTAAGGTCTGATGAGCTGATAGTAGAGTTAGAGCATGTTAAATCTAGGTTGGAGTTTTTTTTCAAAAGGCCTCCTGTTATTCATGTTGTATATAATTGTTGCTCTTCTGTTTTTGATGATAAAAACCTATGGAGCGATATTAAATCGCTTTCTACAAACTCATCGAATGCTTTTAAGATTGGTTATTTGTCAAGGGATTACCCGCACAAAAATATTGACATTCTTTCTGGTGTTCGTAAGCATTTAAGGGAGTTTTATAATGTAGAGGTTGATTTTTACGTCACATTATCTGATTTTGAGTGGGAGAATAAAAGCAATGAGTTTAAAAGTGAGTTAAATAATGTTGGGGAAATAAATGTTAGCCAATGTCCAGTTTTTATTGAATCCATGGATGCTATGATTTTCCCTAGTTACTTAGAATGCTTCTCAGCAATGCCTTTAGAAACTCTAAGGTTAAATAAACCGCTTTTTGCTTCTGACCTTCCATTCGTGTCAGATGTTTGTGGAGAGTATGCAATCTATTTTGACCCATCCTCTATCGAGGACATATCTAAAAAAATTCATGATTATTTGAAGGTGAGAAATAATTTATTTAATATAGATAAAAGTTTTTTTTCAAAATTTTCAGCTGCTTCTCGTGCAAATAGTTATATCGAAATTTTAAATAAAGACTAAAGGGCTTTAATATGTTTGATGGTAGGGTTTTGCTTATTACCGGCGGTACAGGTTCATTTGGTAATGCTGTGCTAGATCGTTTTTTGGAAACTAATGTCAAAGAAATCCGCATATTCTCACGTGATGAAAAAAAACAGGATGATGTTAGAAAAAAATGTAACAGTTCTAAGCTAAAGTTTTATATTGGTGATGTTCGTGATTACCAGAGTATTCTCAATGCAACTCGTGGAGTCGATTATATTTATCATGCTGCTGCTCTTAAGCAAGTCCCTTCTTGCGAGTTCCATCCTATGGAAGCGGTAAAAACCAATGTGTTGGGTACCGAAAATGTACTTGAAGCGGCGATTCAAAATGAAGTCAAGCGTGTGATTTGTTTAAGCACAGATAAAGCAGTTTATCCAATTAATGCAATGGGTATTTCAAAAGCGATGATGGAAAAGGTCATAGTGGCAAAATCCCGAAATGTTGACCCAGACAAAACCGTAATCTCTGCTACGCGTTATGGTAATGTCATGGCCTCTCGTGGTTCGGTCATCCCTCTTTTCTTGCGCCAAATTATCAATGAGCAGCCACTAACTGTAACTGATCCGAATATGACACGCTTTATGATGACGCTTAATGATGCGGTTGATCTCGTGTTACACGCGTTTGAAAATGGCAAAAATGGTGACATTTTTGTACAAAAAGCGCCTGCTGCAACGATTGAAGTTCTAGTTAGGGCTCTGCTGAAAATTACGGATAAGCCAAACCATCCAGTAAATATTATTGGTACGCGCCATGGTGAAAAACTTTATGAAGCGTTGTGTAGCCGTGAAGAGATGTTTGTTGCTGAAGATCAAGGTGGATACTATCGTATTCCTTCGGATAATCGTGATTTGAACTACTCAAAGTACAACGAAGAAGGAGATATAGATCTATCGGTGATTGAAGACTATAACTCTCACAATACTGCTCGTCTAGATATTGACGGTATGGTGGCCTTATTACGTAAGCTAAGCTTTATCGCTGATATTGAAGCAGGCAGTCTTGTCGTTCCAGAAGGTGTTTAAATGAAGATTGTAGTTACTGGTGCCAAAGGCTTTATTGGTAAAAACCTTTGTATTATGCTTCGTGAGCATGGATATCAAGATGTCGTCGAAGTGGATCGATTAACATCGCGTGAACAATTATCTGACGCTCTTTCCAGTGCTGAATTTGTCTATCATTTGGCAGGTATCAATCGCCCAAAAGATGAATGCGAGTTTCAAGAAGGCAATGCTGACTTAACGACTTATATTGTTGAAAGACTAAAGCTTAACAGAAACAAAGTGCCATTAGTCCTGAGCTCATCTACACAGGCAGAGCGAGACAATGCCTACGGACAAAGTAAACGATTGGCTGAACAGGCGGTTGAGCAGTATGGCCTGCAAACGCAAGCTCCGTACTTCATTTACCGCTTTCCTAACGTTTTTGGTAAATGGTGTCGACCTAACTACAACTCCTTTGTCGCCACCTTTTGTTACAACACACTAAACGATCTTGGAATCACGATAAACGATCCTAGTGCGCCAGTAACCTTGGTTTATATAGATGATGTTTGTGCTCATTTAATATCATTGCTAGAGAGTTGTGCAGAGAGCGGCTATAAGCGTATAACGCCAGAGTATCCGACTACTGTTGGTCAGGTCGCTGAACTATTGCGTGCTTTTAAAGCAAGCAGAGACAATCTTGTCATTGAAAATGTCGGTGCCGGGTTAACACGCGCACTTTATTCGACTTACCTTAGCTACATGACTCCAGCACAGTTTAGCTATTCCATTACCAGTTATGGTGATGAGCGTGGTGTCTTTAGCGAAATGTTGAAAACCAAGCAAGCGGGCCAGTTCTCCTTCTTTACTGCTCATCCCGGTATTACTCGTGGCGGTCATTATCACCATAGTAAAAATGAAAAATTTTTAGTTCTGAAAGGCAAGGCGCTATTTAAATTTGAGCATATCGCAACTGGTGAGCGTTATGAATTTTATACCGACGGTAGTTCACTGAAAATTGTTGAAACAGTTCCTGGTTGGTCTCATGATATCACTAATATCGGTGATGAAGAAATGATCGTAATGCTATGGGCGAATGAGATTTTCGACCGTGAAACGCCTGATACGTTTGCCTGTCCATTGTCTTGATTCAAGAGAAATTAAAGTGAAAAAGCTTAAAGTAATGTCAGTTGTGGGTACGCGCCCAGAAATTATCCGTTTGTCTCGCGTTTTAGCAAAACTTGATGAGCACTGCGAGCATATTTTGGTTCACACGGGGCAAAATTACGATTTTGAATTGAATGAGGTTTTTTTTAATGATCTAGGTGTGCGAAAGCCTGATTACTTCTTAAATGCCGCGGGTAGCACGGGAGCTGAGACCATTGGTAATGTGATTATTACCGTAGATAAAGTACTAGCTGAAGTTAATCCTGATGCAATGCTAGTACTTGGCGATACCAATAGCTGTATGGCGGTTATTCCTGCTAAGCGTCGCAAGATTCCCACGTTTCATATGGAAGCGGGAAACCGTTGCTTTGATATGCGGGTGCCAGAAGAAATTAACCGCCGCATTGTTGATCATACAGCTGATATTAATCTTACCTATAGCAGTATTGCCCGCGACTATTTGTTGGCTGAGGGAATACCTGCAGATCGAGTTATTAAAACCGGTAGCCCTATGTTTGAAGTATTAAACCATTATATGCCGCAAGTTGATGGTTCTAACGTATTAAGCCGGTTGGAGCTAACCGAGCGCGAGTTTTTTGTCATTAGCGCCCACCGTGAAGAAAATGTTGATTCGCCCATAAACCTGCACAAATTGGCGTTAGTATTAAATGGTTTAGCAGAAAAGTACGGCTATCCTGTTATCGTTTCAACGCATCCTCGAACCCGTAAACGCATTGAAGAGCAGGGTCTAAGTTTTCATCCACTGGTGCAGTTGTTAAAGCCACTGGGTTTTCACGACTACAACAAGCTGCAAAAGTCTGCTAAAGCCGTATTATCAGACAGCGGCACCATAAGCGAAGAGTCGTCAATTATGAACTTCCCGGCGCTTAATATTCGCGAGGCGCATGAGCGACCAGAGGCTTTTGAAGAGGCATCCGTGATGATGGTTGGGCTAGAAGTGGAGCGGGTGTTTCAGGCGCTGCAGGTACTGGAAAGCCAACCGAGCGGTAATGAGCGTTTACTACGACCAGTATACGATTACAGTATGCCGAATGTATCTGACAAGATCGTCAGAATTGTACACAGTTACCGTGATTATGTTATGCGGGTGGTTTGGAAGCAGTATTAATGCGTATTCTGTTTATCAGTCAGCTGTTTGATCCTGAGTATTCGATTAAAGGTTTGGCCCTAATGCAGCGCTTGGTAGCAGAAGGTCATCAGGTCGAGGTACTGACTACATTCCCAAACTATCCAACTGGAAAAGTGTTTGACGGCTATTCCGTTAAGTTTCGGCAAGTGGACGATTGTAGCGGTGTTAGAGTTATTAGGCTTTGGTCTCATATATCTCATTCTAAATCGAAACTATCCAGAGCTTGGTCTTACTTATCTTTTACCCTGATGGCGCTATTTGCATCATTGTTTAGCCAAAAACCTGATGTGGTATATGCTTACCATCCACAATCTACCACTGGTTTAATAGGCTTGCTGATGAAGTTATTCAGAGGTGTGCCATTTATCACAGACGTACAAGACCTTTGGCCTGATGCTTTAATTGCTACAGGTATGCGTAAAGACAGCATGCTATTACGTGGAATTGGTCATTGGTGTGCTTTGGTTTATAAGCATGCATCGCAAATCGTTGTGCTGTCTGAAGGTTTTAGGCAGGCACTTATTAATAGAGGTGTGCCGGCACAAAAAATACACCTTGTCTATAATTGGTGTCCGGAAGAACAACGTATTGCTGCTGTTTTAGAACAAAGTGCCAATTCCAGCCAGGGAGATGGCGCAGCCAGTTTTGTCTATGCAGGCAATTTAGGATCGGCTCAGGCCTTAACCACTATGATAAAAGCGCTCGGTAGTTTTGATAAGAACAAGCTAACCTTTACTTTGATTGGTGGTGGTGTAGAAAAAGAACAGTTAAAACGCTTTGTTGCTGAAGCAGGCTACAACAACATCTTTTTTAGTGACTATGTGCCGGCTACACAGATTTTTGATGTTCTGTCTACTGCGGATGTTTTGGTGATCCATCTAAAAGATGATGACTTATTCAGGATAACTATCCCTTCGAAAACACAATCCAGTATGGCAATGGGTAAACCGATTTTGATGGCGGTTGGCGGCGAAGCGAACCAGTTGCTGGTCAAAGCAAAAGGGGGGGAGGGAGCAGAGCCGGAAGATCAGCAGTCGATCCAGCAAGCTGCAGTCAGGCTGTTAGCAATACGCCAAACTTGGCCTGAATTAGGGCATAATGCGCGGATTTTTTATCAGCAGAGGTTATCAATGGATGTGAATTACCGCAAATTACTAACAGTACTAGCCGGAGCTACTAAATAGTATGATGATTCGTAAAGCGACCAGGGCCGATCTACAGCAGATTGTTGAAGTACATCTTGCTGCTTTTGAAGGTTTTTTTCTTAGCATGCTGGGTAAGCCTTTTCTAAGAAAAATGTATCAGGCTTTTTCTTCGGAGCAACACGGTGTCATTCGAGTAGCGATTGATGATGAGCAGAGGGTTGTTGGTTTTGCAGCTGGCACTCTGGCGCCTGATTTGTATTTTCCAGCTTTGCGAAAGAAAAAATGGTTTGCATTCCTTATTACAGCAATACCTGGGATTATTAAACATCCTATTAAGGTGCTGCGCAAGCTCTACTATGCCATGTTTTATAGAGGAGATAAGCCTGAAACCTTACAGCAAACAGCTTTACTTAGCAGTATTGCTGTGCTGCCAGCGATGGCTGGTAAGTCGGTCGGTAAGGCACTACTGGCTGATTTTGAACAGCAAGTAATGCAGGCCGGGGGTAACTGTTTGTACTTAACAACCGATAAGCATGGCAATGCTGCAGTGGTGGCTTTCTATACTAAGGCCGGTTATCAGATCGAGAGTGAGTTTACTCAGCCTGATGGTAGGCAGATGTTACGTTTAACAAAATCTTTTTAATTTTTGAGGCTATATGTCAGCAAATAATTTTTTGCCATTTGCATTGCCAGAGATTGGCGAAGAAGAAATTAATGAAGTGGCAAGTGCCCTGAGTTCTGGATGGGTTACTACAGGGCCAAAAACCAAGCAATTTGAAGCAGATTTTACTGCTTTCCTTGGTGATAGTTCGTTAGAGTCGATAGCTGTTAACTCGGCCACATCAGGTTTGCACCTTGCATTGGAAGCAGTGGGCGTAGGCCCTGATGATGAGGTAATAGTTCCTACTTATACTTTTACCGCTACTGCTGAAATTGTTCGTTATCTCGGCGCCACACCTATTATGGTTGATGTTGATGCTGAAACCTTCAACATGACCGCTGACAGCTTTAAAGCTGCTATTACTAACAAGACGAAAGCGGTTATTCCTGTTCATTTTGCAGGTTTGCCCTGTGATATGGATCCGATTATTGCTTTAGCCAAAGAACATAATATTCGTGTTATTGAAGATGCGGCACATGCCTTACCTACAAAATACAAAGGTAAGCTAATTGGTACTTTAGATACTGATATAACGGTTTTCAGCTTTTATGCCAATAAAACCATGACAACGGGTGAGGGCGGCATGGTAGTAACCAGACATCCAGAACTGGCGAAACGCTGTAAGGTAATGCGTTTACATGGTATTAGTCGAGATGCTTTTGATCGCTATGTGTCAACTAAACCAGCTTGGTTTTATGAAGTTGTTGCTCCGGGCTTTAAATACAATATGCCGGATATCGCGGCTGCAATTGGCATTCATCAGCTTAAGCGTTTATCTACATTTCAAGAGAAACGTGAAAAAATGGCTTGTGTTTACTTTGATGCCTTTAAAGGTTTGCCTATTGAAATGCCTGCAGCGGCGAGTGGTTCGGATGTTCACGCTTGGCATTTATTTCCGGTTAAAATAAAGCTGGAAGCTGGGATTGAGCGCTCACGCTTTATTGATAAAATGGCAGAGTTGGGGATAGGTTGTTCGGTGCATTTTATTCCATTGCATCTACACCCATATTGGCGCGATGCCTATGAACTCACGCCAGAGATGTTTCCTGTTGCACAACGAATTTTCGAACAGGAAGTATCTTTACCTTTATATACCAAGATGACTGGTGATGATCAGTTGAGGGTTATTAATGCGGTAAAACAGGTACTGCTGAATGCTTAAGCGGTTATTTGATATATTATGTGCAGCCTTGGGGTTGGCAGCTATGTTACCTGTGCTGGTGCTCATAGCTATTTGGATTAAACTTGATTCGCCAGGTCCGGTGTTTTTTCGGCAGGTGAGAGTAGGGCGTTTTGGTATCCCATTTGGCATTCATAAGTTTAGAACAATGCGCGTTAACGCTGAGCAAGAAGGTCGTTTAACGGTTGGGCGTGATAGCCGTATTACTCGCTCAGGTCATTTGTTACGTAAAACCAAGCTTGACGAGTTGCCGCAGCTGATTGACGTCTTGATCGGTAAAATGAGCTTAGTTGGGCCGCGACCAGAGGTTCAGGAATTTATAGACTGTTATCCCGACGATATTAAAGCAAAGGTACTATCAGTACGGCCTGGAATTACAGATCGTGCATCAATAGAAATGATGGATGAGAATGAAATTCTGTCTAAATATTCAGATGCTGAAAAAGCATATATTGAACATATTTTGCCACTTAAGCAAAAGTACTATATTGACTATGTGAATAATAATAGCCTGTTTACAGATGTTTTTATAATTTTTAAGACAATTTATAAAATTATAAAAAGATAATAAGTTTATCATGTAGGTTGTGCCATCTATATTTATAGTGCTGCGTCCTAAATTGTTTAATCAAATGAAGTTGACTAAAGCACGTTAAGCAAGAGGTATGCACTCTGTTTCTCTAGGTATTACTGGTTTAGCTCAGGTTAATGAGATTGATATGTCAACGCCAGAGCTACTAGCGGAGACGGATGCCAGGATGATTTCTTGCTTATCGATAACAAATTATTTTAAATACATTATTCAGACGGTGGCCGGAAAAGGATCGGGTGATCGAGTCAAAGGATAGAGTGATGAACCAGTTACTTGATTATGTTTTTAAGCTACCCCGCCGCTGGAAGCGAGTTATATCACTTTTATTAGACGTGGTGGCCATTACTGTTGCCTATTGGGGGGCCTGGATCATCCGTGTTGATACGGATCAAGTGCTGTTCCAGCAAGGTAACTGGGTGCTACTAGGGATCATTTTACCCGTAACAATTTTAGCCTTTATTAAGTTTGGGCTATATCGTGCTGTACTACGCTATATGGGTGTAAAAGTTGCGGGCTCTATATTAGCCGGTATTGGTATCGCGACATTTGCTTTGGTGTTAGCGGGTTTCTTTACAGGCTACGCTCTGCCGCGAACGGTGCCGCTACTGTTTGCAATGTTGTTGTTGATATTCATCGCTGGTAGTCGCTTTTTAGTACGAGCTTTTGTTGCGACTTCGGGTCGTAAGTCCCGCGAAAAAGTAGTGATTTACGGTGCTGGCTCTGCAGGCCGCCAGTTAGCCCATGCCTTAATCCATGGTAACGAATACGATCCTTTTACGTTTATCGATGACGATAAAAATCTACAGAATACCTCTGTATTAGGTCGACCGGTTTATAGCTTTGGTCACTTAAAACATATGCTGAATGAGACCAGTATTAAGCAAGTGTTATTGGCGATGCCTAATATACCCCGCTCACAGCGTAGTTTGATTTTAGCCAAGCTTGAGCCATTAAAAGTGGAAGTAAAATCTATACCGGCTATGTCTGACTTGGTTTCAGGTGATGCGTCCATTGATCAGTTACGAGAAGTAGCGATTGAGGATCTGCTAGGGCGCGAACCTGTTGCACCTGACGTAAACCTTATGGGCAAGAATATCACTGACAAAGTGGTTATGGTCACGGGGGCTGGTGGCTCTATTGGCTCAGAGCTTTGTCGACAAATAGTGTTACAGCGTCCAAAAGAGCTAGTGCTGTTTGAGTTGTCTGAGTTTGCTTTATACAGTATTGATTCTGAGCTGAATAAACTGGTTACGAAACACAATCTGGGCGTGGTTATTAAGCCTATTATCGGTACGGTGCAAAAAGCCAATCGTGTGGAAACCGTTATGCGAACCTTTGGCGTGCAGACCGTTTATCATGCCGCTGCATATAAGCATGTGCCTCTTGTGGAATACAACATTGTTGAAGGTGTTCGTAATAATGTCTTTGGCACCTATTACACAGCCAAAGCCGCTGCTGAAGTAGGTGTTGAGCGCTTTGTGTTGGTTTCAACTGACAAGGCTGTACGTCCTACCAACATTATGGGGACTTCTAAGCGTGTTGCTGAGTTGGCTCTGCAGGCGTTGGCAAAGCGTTATGAAAATACCACTTTTTGTATGGTGCGCTTTGGCAATGTACTTGGGTCATCCGGCTCTGTCGTGCCATTGTTTAGAGAGCAAATTCGAAAAGGCGGGCCGGTTACAGTCACCCATAAAGATATCACTCGTTACTTTATGACTATCCCTGAGGCATCTCAGTTAGTGATTCAAGCTGGGGCGATGGGCAAAGGTGGAGATGTCTTTGTTTTAGACATGGGGGATTCCGTTAAGATCTCAGATCTTGCTCGTAAGATGATTCACTTGATGGGGCTAGAAGTGCGTGACTTGAATAATCCCGAAGGTGATATCGAGGTCCAATTTACTGGCCTACGTCCAGGTGAAAAGCTTTATGAAGAGCTGCTTATTGGTGACAATGTGGAAGCGACTTATCACCCCCGTATAATGACAGCACAAGAAGTTTCTTTAGAATGGGATGATTTTCAAGATCTTCTAGCCGCGTTAGATACGAGTTGTCATTCCTTTGATATCCCTGCGGTTCAGAAGCTTCTGCTAAGCGCTCCAACAGGTTATCAGCCTAGCAGTGCTTTGTGTGATTTGGTTTGGCAAGGAACAGAAGAAAAAGTTTCTAAGAAGCATTTAGAGTCGCCAGTGTCACCTACAGAAGGTTCCTTGCATTAAGAATCTGAGTGGTTATTAATAGCCATTTGGATTCTTGCTTTGCCAATTCCATGAGTCTCGACACATCTCATCCAGTCCTCGTGTAACTTGCCAGTTAAGCTTTTCTTTGGCTTTGCTGGCATCCGCGTAAAACTCTGCTATGTCTCCAGCACGGCGTGGTGCAATATCGTAGGCAATATTCTGACCACTTGCTGTCTCAAAGGCCTTGATGACCTCTAGCACGCTGTAGCCTTTCCCAGCACCTAGGTTGTATGCATCAATGGAGGGCTGGTTTTGTATAGCCAGATTTTCCAGTGCCTTGATATGGCCTTCGGCTAAATCCACAACGTGAATATAGTCACGCACGCCCGTGCCATCTGGTGTTGGGTAATCGCCACCGAAAACATTGAGTTTCTCTCTTTTGCCAACTGCGACTTGTGCGATAAAGGGCATTAAGTTGTTTGGTATGCCATTTGGGTCTTCACCAATTAGGCCGCTTGGGTGAGCTCCTACAGGGTTGAAGTAGCGCAGTAAAGAGATATTCCAACGATTGTCTGCTTGATGAGCATCTTTAAGAAACTGCTCAATCATTACCTTAGTTCGGCCATAAGGGCTGGTGGAAGACAGAGGGAAATGCTCAACGTATGGGATTGGGTTATTTTCGCCATAAACCGTAGCGGATGAGCTAAATACCAAGTTAAACACTCCTGCTTGCTGCATAGCTTCTAGCAGCATTAGGGTGCCAGTGAGGTTGTTGTGGTAGTAGGTCAGTGGGATTTGCGTGGACTCACCGACGGCTTTTAAGCCTGCGAAGTGGATGACTGCGTCAATGGCGTGTTTTTGAAACACTTGATCAAGGGCTGGCTTGTCTAGCAGGTCAAGTTCGTAAAAAGTGACCGCTTTGCCAGTGATTTGCTCTACTCGATTAAGGGACTCTTTGTTGGAATTGCAAAGGTTATCAACAACGATTACTTGGTAATCGCGTTCTAATAGTTCGACGCAAGTGTGGCTTCCGATATAGCCTGCGCCGCCTGTTACTAAAATAGTTTGCATGGGTTGTGCTCCTTGTCCGTTGGGGGGATTTTAGCATGGTTTTGTGGAGGTGTTTCCATGATTGTTGGGTTGTGGCTGCCGCGGGAATGATATTTGAAGTTGCTGATTTTTTCCCTCGCACAGCGAGGTCCTACAAATTCCAGCGCAGAGCGCAGTCCTACAAATTTCTTTGAGGTTGCTGGTTTCTTCCTTTACGCAGATTTGGGTTTGTAGGACCGCGGTTCCCGCGGGAACCTCATTTGGGAATGACAAATTGTTCCCGCGTGGAGCGCAGTCCTATGGGTGGATTTTGGGTGGTAGGTGGCTGTGGGCGATGGGGGTGTAGTTCAGTTGGCTTTGAATGCGTTGCTTGACGCTTTGGTGCCAGAGTGGTGGGTGTATTTTGCTAGGCTGACCTTGGTCTATGACGCAGCAGTGCCTTGGTGCGAGGGTAAGCTCACGCCATGGATTAAAGTGGCGTGTTTGGTAGTGAATATTACCAAGTGGCTTAGGCTCTAAGGTGAGTAATGGTTGCCAGTGTGGGGCGATAGCGCTTTGATTAAGCTTAGAGCGCTGATAACAGTGTTGTTGAGTATGGGATTGGATCCATTGAGTCAGGATATTTAAGGCGAGGTCACCAAGCCCGTCTTTGCGATATCCTCCGCCGATATCGGAATGCACACCTGGAAGCCAAAGCTCCAATGCTCGTGGGTCTTGGTTGATCAGTGTTGGCCGAAAGGCGATACGTTGTTCATCTAAGGCGACGAGGTGTAGAGCTTTGTAAACGGCTTCGGGTAATGTGTGACCATGCTCAAAGACGACTTCAGCGTTAGGTCGTTGTTGCATATCTAAGCTTGGGATACCTATGGATGCAACGGTGTCCATAATGGCTTCGATAATAATTGGCTTGTTTAAGAGTGGGGTTATTAATGAGGCGAAACGTCTAGCTAAGGCAGCTCCGCGGCTAAAGCCTATTAACACAATGTACTGGATTTGGTCGGTATAGTGCGTGTGAAAGTCTTTGAGTGCTTGATTTAGGATTTGTGAGATGTGGCCTGCTTCGATCGCAAAGGCCGCGTTAAAGGTTTGTTCTGCCCAGCTGCCGTAGGTGCCAATGCCTGAGTAGTAGAAGGTTTTTAGGTTTGCTTGTTGTGGGAGCTTTATTTTGCAGTTTGGTATGCGTCCACCGAGTAGTAGGTGAGATTTTAATACGTTGGTGATGGTGCATAGGCTGTTTGGTGGTGCGAATAGGTCGTCTGGACCGTTGCTTGTGCCGTCGAAGTGAAAGAATAGCATCGTCATGGGTGTTCCTTGTTTGTTATGGGGCCTTCCTGGCTGAGGGGATAGCGTAACAAAGCAAGGGTGGGGCGAGGTTGATCAAGCGCAAATGAGGTTGTTGCGATGATAAAAGTCGGTACGAGGCATTTTAGGCGCGATTACAAGTGGAGCTTGCTGGATGGGTTAAGGCGGCTATCGCCGCCAATCGGGGGGCAACCCCCTCGTACAGGGGGATGTGTTTTTCCCGCGGGGACCGCGGTCCTACAGGGTAGGGTTAGTCTTCTTTTTTGCTGCTGAAGGCGAAGCGGATAAGTACGATGCCCATGCCGAGCATGCCGCCGAGGAGGGTGGCGATGACGCAGATGAGGGCGCGTTTAGGGCCGGCTTTTTCTTCTGGAACTACGGCGGGGTCGATGACTTTGAAGGCAAATTCTTCTTGTACTTGGGCGAGCATTAGGTTTTTAGTTTGCTCTTCGATCAGTTGGTAAAACACGGCTTGCATATCGGAGATACTGGTTTGTTCGATTTGTGCTTCTAGGTATTGAATATTACGACGAGTTTCGTCTAATGATTCTCTTTTGGTCCAGGTGTTAAGCTCTTTGATCAGCCAGTCTACCCATTGCTTGGCAACCGTTGGTGAGAGGTGTGTGATCGAAACAGTGACTAGGCCGTTGTCTTTGCTTTCAGAAACAGCCAAGAGTGTTTTGAATTGTTTATATGCTGCCCAATCTGTTGGGATAGGCGATTTGCCAGGCTCCACTTCACGTATCCATTGTTGGTTTTGCGCATCGTAGACTTCTGGATCAAGCTGCAGGGTGTCGTTTGCGGCATTCCAGTTTTTGCCTGCCATTAGGGGTATTAGCAAGTCGTATTTATTGATAAAAGCATTTAGGAATTTTCGCGATTGCAGGGTTGCTAATGCCATAGCTTTACTGTCGGTGCTACCGCCGCCTAAGTTGATACCTGCTAATGAGGCTAGGCCGCCAAATTGCGAGGCCATGGCCGCGAGGCCGCCGGACTGGCTATCACTTGCTGAGGCTAAAACTGCTTCGGCTTTGTAGGTATTGGGTTGCTGTAGTGCATAGAAAACACCGCCTGCTGCAAAAATAAGCGTCATTAAGATAATGATCCATTTGCCTTTCCATAGGGCAATAAACAGCTCTTTTAAATCTATCTCATCCTCTGGTTGTGCATAGGCTTGAGGCGGTAAGTGATAGTTGTCGTTCATGTTCATGTTTCGCTTCGGTTGCTTCGCGTTAGTGTTTTCTAGTGAGTGATTAAATACTTTTAAAGGGCGCTATCAGTCTTTGATAGCGCTCCAAGCAACACCGATTTGGTACAGAATCTGTGTGGCAGTAGACAGTGTGCTTAAGCCATCTAGGTAGTCTGTGTCGATCGGTACGATAATAGTATCACCCGGCTCTAGTGGATCTTGATTACGACTAAACCAGTAAGAGTTGTTAGGTAGCTCTACCGAACCATCTGCTTTAACAATATAGATACGATCGGTATCGGCTTGACGCTTGGTGCCACCCGCTGCATTGATGTAGTCCTCGACCGTTAGGTTCGAGTCATAGGTGTGGTTAGACGTAAACTGTACTTCGCCGATCACGCTGACTACTGGGTTCAGTGCTGGCACATATAGCTTGTCGCCTTTTTCTAACATCAGGTTAGCTTGGCGGTCGCCTTCTAAAGCCTTATCAAGGTCGATCACCAAACGCCCCATTGGTTCTGCGTTATCCAGTTGATCCACGATGGCTATCGCTTGGGCTGGGTCGGTTGCAGAAGTATTCTGACGGCGAAGGGCCAGGTTGCTGATTTCTTGCTTGAGCTGAGCGTTTAAGAATTTTAGTCGTTCTGCTTCTTGGCGCTTCAAGCGATCGCGGCTAAAGACGGCGCCTTCAGGGTAGGCAAACTCGGTAAAGCCGCCGGCACGTTCGATCACATCTCTTAGGGTTTCACCACGTTTAAACGTGTAAGTTCCTGGAAAGACTACTTCTCCTTGGAGCTCGATAACCATGCCTTCTTGCCAGCCTGGTTGAGACTTGATGATTAGATTATCTTGCGCCATCAGTGGAGCAGAGTATGTACCATCTAATACGTTTCTAAGGCTGAAGTTACGGCGCTCAAAGCGCGTGCTATCACCTTGCTGGATACGATGTGTTAGCTCTGCTGACGCTAGGTAAGCGTCTTGTGTTAGACCACCCGCTGCGGTAATTAAGGCTTTCACATCGGTGTTTTTAGCTAACGGATATAACCCTGGAAACTTCACGGCACCAGAAATATCCACCAGTTGTGCTGGTGTATCGTAATTCGCCTGCTCTTTTAGGCGATCAATGATCGGCTTAAGTAATGCTTCGCGGCTCGCTTTACGCAGGCCTGTGGCATTGGTGGTTTGTTCTGTGCCAGCAATGTTGAGCTCGGTATTTTCGTCCTTGGTCACCACGGCCCCTGTCTCGCTGTCGAGTACTTCTCGCGTCCGTTCAGTGCCGGTCGATTTGGCTTTGCTGTTAGCGAAAGAGTCTAGCCAGTAACTTTGCTCTAAACCGTTGTCAAACACAAAGATCTGGTCTTTCTCTTGCAGTGCTAAATTGTCAGCAGAATTAGGGTTGCTTAACACATTTAGCAAACTGAACTGGTATACCTCAATATCTTGGTTAGGGTTAATTTGGCGTACAAGTAGCGAATAATTAAGGTCTGAGCTGGGTGTTAAGTCTTCTTCAATAGAGTTAATCACGTCGCTGATGCGCATGCCTGGTACAAACGTTAATGGACCTTGTTGGAATACTTCGCCACGAAGTGCCACGGCATTCATCAAGGTTTCTGATGCAACAGGTAGAGGTTGCTGGCTACCGTTATTTTGAATAAAGCGACGGCCGTCATCTGTCGACACATTTAATGTGCTCAATAGGGTTACCTGATCACCATCTGCCAACGTAAATTGGCGATCTTGGTTCGTTGCTAGGTCTAGCAGAAACTGTTGAGTCCCTTCTTGCGTCATACGTTGTACAACGACTTGGGATAAGTAGGCATTAGGTTTCGCACCACCAGCAAGCTTTAACAGTTGCTGGATGGTTAGATTATTTTTTGCTTCGTATACAGCAGGGCGGACGACTTGGCCTTTGATTGTGATGCTGTTGTTGCGTACTGGGATAAATAAGGTGTCCCCTGACGATAAGCGTACATCTTTGCTGGTGTCGCCATTTATGAGTAGGTCGTACACATCAAACTCTGCAACCACTTTGCCTTTACGTTTCAGCTGGATATTGCGCAGGCTCCCCGTTTGTTTAATGCCACCGCTGGCAATCAGTGCTTGTGTGATAGTGGTTAGGCTATTCACATTGTAGGCACCAGGTTGCTTGGCTTCGCCGGCGATAAATACCTGCATGGTGCGCATACTGCCCATTGAAACAGCAACGTCAACACCGATGGTTTTTTCTTTGATAACGTTGTTAAGCTGTTCGCGCAGCTGTGCGAAGGTTTGTCCTGATACCGCGATTGGGCCGATGTCGGGTAGGTTAATGGTGCCGTCACGGTCGATGGTCAGCGCTAAACTTTGGCTGGTTTTCCCAAATGTCTGGATGTTAATCGTGTCACCTGGCCCCATTTGGTAATCCAGCGGTACAGGCAAGTCATCTATAACGGTCAGGTCAAGGCTATTGTTATTAAACAAGCTGTAACCAAATAAATCTAAGCCATTACTGGTGGTCGCTGCTTTATGGTCTTTGTTTTCTTTACTGCTAGAGCCTGCGTTCTTATCGCTTGAGTTAACAGGCTCGAGCACAGGCGCCTGGTTTTCTACTGTAGGTGTTGCTGTAGATGTGCTGCCGGATATAGCGTTTAGATCGACACCATATTGACGGGCCAGGCTTTCTTGTTGTGCTCTGGGTAGGCTCTGAAACTGATTGATTTGCGCGGCAGTTGGCGTAACGGCTTGCACAGTGGCTGCTAGTGTGAGAACTAACGTGGGGAATAAATGTTTTAAACGCATGTTAAATGTTGTCTTCGTTAAGTTCAGAGTTAAGTGCCAAATGGACTGTGATATTTTTGCTTTCGTGGTTAGAAGCGAAATTCATAGCCCACCCAAAGGTTTGTTTGTTTATCTTGGTTGTTCTGTTGTTCTATATCTGCTCCAAAACGTACCATACCCGCTAGAGCAGGCAAGCGATAAGTGACTCGTTGTGTTTTGGTTTCGCTATTGTCTTGAGTCGCACTTTGATAGATCAGGCCAATTTGATGATCGTTGTGTAACTGTAAGTACAGGGCCGCAGAAGTACTGTCATCTAACAGATAGCTAGTATTTGCGACATTGTCTGTCATGGATGGGTAGACTCCGCCACTCCATGGCGTCGTATCGTGTTCGTCGGTGGTTTGTTGAGATTCCAGAACAATACGAGCGGTATGCGGTCCGATAGGGAAGCTCCCTGTCCAGCCAATCAGCATAGCGCCTAGTTCAGATAATGTGGCAGTAGATGCCGCTTCCATATACACACTGTGATAAAAACTAGCGATAGAGGGTAGCGTTAATTTCGCATCCACAGCCAGTTGGTCGTCGCTTTGGTCGCTGCTGCTACCATCAATCAAGCCTGAAAACCAGCGCTGGTAGGTTAGGCCGTATTCAAATAGGCTCAAGGGCTTTGAAACAAAGCGAGTGGCGCTGTGATAGTCGTAGTCACTGCCGCTTGGTGTAGCGATTAAGCTTTCAATACTCCAAACCCCTAACCCAGGTGTATGGCCAATATAACTAACGCTGACATCGGGTGCCGCTTTGGCATAAGAGCCAAGGATAAGGTTATGCTGCCAGCCTTGCCCCCACCAACGATCAATGTTGCCGATAGAGTACAACCAGGACCCAGAATTAAGTGCTAAATAGCTGTCGTCTAGATTAAACGAAGTGTCGTTCTGGTATTCGCTGTAGTTGGCGCTGACACGATAAGAGAAGCTGTTATTTAATTGCTCAACACTGCTGTAAAGGCCTCGCTTGTCTTCATTAAATTGACCAAAGCCTGCTGCACTGCTTATTTCTGAGCCATAAAGTGCTTTAAAAGAGCGATTACCCCGGTTGAGCTTTGCTGAGTTCAAGCGATAAAGCAGCTGTAAGTTGGCTTCTCGTACGATGGAACTTTCTTGTTGTACATGGCTGAAATCATCCCCCGGCATCGACCAGCGCAACGGATAATGATTCACCGGGCTGCTTAATTGTCCCGCATCCGATAGTAACACTAGCGAGGAGCGTACAAATGGATCGTTGGCTTCTAGCCAAGGGGAAGAAACTGCTAAAGAGGGCAAACAAAAAGAGGCTACAGTGCAGAGTGCTTTTGCCTGAGTGCGATTTCGTATTTTGAACAACGACATTAAAAACTCACAGTTCCTTGTATTGATAATGCTTGTGCTTGCTACGGAGCTGACAAGGTGGATATCACACATTTTTGAGGTGATGCCATGATGTCTTAAAATAGGGCAAAAATAAAGCCTGTTTGCGTAATGCTTTCACAAAGGGTGAGTGTTGAGTGTGCCTTTTGAGAGTGACAGTAATATGTCATAGCTGCTGCTAAAAATGGCGCAAATTGGTTAAAAATTAGCTTTCATAGTGCATGGAGTGCTTACATTGTCACAAAGCATGCTCTAAAATCGATGACGAAGAGAATTCTTCAAACATCGATGTTTAATGATAAGGAAATATTATGAAACTCTTAACTATGGCTACGGTTGTAGCCTTGGCCCTATCGGGCCAAGTATATGCGCAAGATGCAGGTGTTAGTGGTAGCGGAGCCCCTGCAAACACTGGCGCTGCAGGTTCTGGCGGTGGTGCCGGAGCTGGTGGTGGTGCCGGAGCTGGTGGTGGTGCCGGAGCTGGTGGTGCCGGAGCTGGTGGTGCCGGAGCTGGTGGTGCTGGTGCTGGTGCTGGTGCTGGTGCAGCAGGCGCTGGTGCTGGTGCAGCTGCAGGAGCAGGTGCTGCAGGTGCAGCTGCTGTTGGCGGTATTACTGCCGGTGCAATTGGTGTCGGTGTCGCTGGTGTGGCTGCAGCTACTGCAGCGGCAACTAAAAAAGATGATGCTGCGACTCAAAGTGTAAGTACTACGACTAATACAAATTAATGTATGGTTTGCAAACCACCTGATTATTATGTCAGGTGGTTTTTCTTTAAACTGCTGCTGGTCTTGCTATGAGTCTGTCCTCTTTTCCAATCTACTCTCTCTTTGTATTGATTTTTGCCTTGTCTGGTTGTTCTTCTAATTTTAAGAACATTATTGATTCTACTAAGGCTTTGGATTATTTCGATAAAGCTAAAGATGCTGATTATATTGCTTCTGTGCCCTACGCGAGTGCCCAAGTTACGGTGAATAATTCAAAGACACTGTTATTGATATTGTCTGATGCTTCGAAAAACGAATCTACCGGAATGTTTCGCTTAACTTGGTTGAGTGCGGATGGTGATAGCATCGTTACTGAGGGGGGGCGTATTGTACATACTGTGGGCTTTACAAAGGATAATCTAGAAGAGCTTGCTTCAGTGTCTGGTAATTATGTTTTAGGTAAAGTGGATACATGGCAGGCGCGTTATGATTGGTCGCCAGGCTATCGATATGGCTTTACTGCCAATGTGAATACAAAGAATTTAGGCTCTGAAGTGATATCAACAGATCTTTGGTCTCAGGAAACTGATAAATTTACCGAAACTGTGGTGTTCGATACTTTAGACGCTGGTTTTGTTAATACCTATTGGCGTGCACCTTCGACGGATGAGTATGATGCATTTGTAGTAAAGAGTGTTCAGTACTTGGGCCCAAATATGGATAAGGTGGAAATGCTGATGGTTAGGCCATTTGTTCCTTATCGCTCTGCTGATAAGGCGTCGCAAGGAGGGCAACCTTAATGTCCTTTACTAAAACGTGCTTTAGCCGGATGAAATGTCGCTCGGTATGTCTTTTGTTGACGATGTTGGTTTCAAGTTTCGGTGTTGCTGAAACGACCTCTTTCCCTACTTATATCACTGTACTGCCGAATCAAACGTTATTAACGTATCCTCAAGGTGTTCGCTTATCTCAGGTACTGAGTGACGCATACGCTCAAGCCGATTATCCTGTTTATTCTCTTGGCACGACATTGGTAGATCCTCACAAGCAACCTATGGTGGAAGTTCAAAAGCAAAAAGTGCTGCGTCAACTGATGTTGCTTAATACGCCTGAAACGCTCAATCTTGCTAAACAAATAAACAGTATGCGTTTTGTTTATTATCAAGAGATCGAATCAGATCCTAATAAAGTCCAAGCATTTGCTAAGCGTAATCCTCTCTTAAATCAGGAGTTTTGGCTTTATCTGCCTGAACGGCCTGATTATGTAAAAGTTGTCAGCCCTCAGCACTCGACGACAACGGTTGTAGATATTCAAAACAATGCTGAGTTACGTTACTACCTAGCAACCTTCGCTGATGCTGAGAAAGAGGGTCAGCCTTATGATTCGCTATGGATTATTCAGGCAGACCGTAAGATTTACTCAGTGAGTGATCTTACTTGGAGTGACAAGCTTTATTTTTTAAGCCCAGGAGCAATGCTGTTTACTGGATTGCAAGATTTACCCTATGAGTTTCGCGATTTAAATGGCGATATTGCTCAGTTACTTAGTCATCGTTTGGAGCTGTAATGTCATTTAAATATTTTTCTGTAACGCCGGTTGTTTTTGGTTGTGGCGTTCTACTAAGCGGTGCGTTACAGGCTCAAGAAAGTGGTTACTTTTCTCCACCTTTTCAAGGCGTGCAGCTGAAACCCTCACAAACAGATTTGGGTGGGGTGGGTTTGATACAGATGCCAACGGGGCGTATGGCGGATGAGGGGGCTTTTAGTATTGGCTATAGTGATAACAGTGAATATAGCTTTTACACGGTGTCTTTACAGTTAATGCCGTGGTTAGAGACTACCTTTCGCTACACTGAAGTGAATGACCTTTTATACAGTAATAGTCAAGCCTTTAGTGGTGATACGGAGTTAGCCGATAAAGGTATTGATGCGAAGTTGCGTCTATTAGAAGAGGCTCAATGGCTTCCAGAGGTATCCGTTGGTCTTCGTGATCTAGGTGGTACTGGTTTATTTGATGGGGAATATTTAGCTGCGACTAAGCGTTTTTCAACGGATAACTATGGTCAATTTGATGTGACCCTTGGGGTAGGCTGGGGGTATCTGGGAACTCGTGGCAATATCAGTAACCCGCTTTGTAGTGCAGCGGATCGCTTTTGTGACCGTGTGTCTGGCTATGCTGATAATGGTGGATCTATTGATTATGATCGTTGGTTTACCGGACCTGCTTCGCTATATGGCGGCGTAGAGTACCAAACACCTTATAAGCCGTTACGTTTGAAACTGGAATACGATGGCAATAATTACAGTCAAGATCGCCCTGTGACCAGTGGTAAGGTTGATATGACACCCGATATGCCATGGAACTTTGGTGCTCTTTATGAGGTTTCCGATGGCTTTGATTTACGCCTGAGCTATGAACGCGGTAATACGGTTGCTTTGGGTGTGAATTTCTCGACAAACTTTAACACTATGAAAGGGCCTATGTTGGATAACAAAGCGCCTGTGTTATCTGACAACCAACCTGCAGTGATGGCTGATGTAGACTGGCAGGCTTTGGATAATGAACTAAATGATATTGCTGGCTATAAGACTTCTAGCGCTTATCAGCAAAATGACAGCGTTACTTTTGTGACAAAGCAGAATAAATATCGTGACCGTGATGTGGCGTTAGAAAGGGCGGCGGCTGTTATTGCTAATCATGTACCTAGTGATGTCCGTACTTATACAATCGTTGAAGAGTCAAAAGGCATTCCGGTAAAAGCCACTGAAATTTCAGCACAAGACTACCGTGATGTCGCCAATGTGACGTATTTTGATCCCTCTATTTGGGACGCAGCGCAAGATGTTTCGCCGGTTGTTGCGGATGTTGAGCCGGTTTACGAGGACTTCGATCGTTTCAATTATGGCTTTGAGCCACATTTGGATCAGTCTTTCGGTGGCCCTGAAGGATTTTACTTATACAGTTTGAGTGCTATTGGTGGCGGCTCTTATTGGCTGACGCGTAACCTAGAATTATCCAGCTCGATAGCGATTAACTTGTTGGATAACTACGATAAATTAAACTTTAGTGTACCGTCAGATGGTACTAATAATTATCGCGTGCGAACGTTGGTGCGCGCGTATGTTAGTGAAAATGATGCTTATCTGAATAACTTACAATTAACTTGGTTTGATCGTTATGGGCAGAACTGGTACCAGCAGGTTTATGGCGGTTATCTAGAAAGCATGTTTGCAGGTGTGGGTACGGAAGTACTGTATCGCCAGCCAAGTTCTAACTGGGCAATTGGCGCTGATATCAATGCGGTGGCGCAGCGTGACCCAAGCTCTACCTTTGGTATTTTTACTGATGAAAATGACTATGGAAGTGGTACTAAGGTATTAGCGCGTGGTCTTACAGGGCATGTGTCGCTTTACTATCAGCCTGAGTGGTCATTCCTTGATGGTACTTTGCTGCGCTTAGATACTGGTAAGTTCTTAGCGCAGGATGTGGGTACACGATTCGATTTTTCAAAGCAATTTGATAGCGGCATGATCGTTGGTGCTTACGCAAGCATTACGGATATGTCTGCCGAAGAGTTTGGAGAAGGGAGCTTTACCAAAGGATTTTATATTTCTATTCCATTCGACACGTTATCGTTTAAACCGACCAACAGTCGTCGCAGTTTTGCTTGGCAGCCAATTACTCGTGATGGCGGACAGATGCTAGGTAAGCGAAACAGTTTGTACGGTATTACGGATATGGTGTCTCCTTGGTATCAAAGGCCGAATCAGAATTAGTTGCTCATTATTGGTGAGCCAATGGAAGCTTATGAATTATATGATTAAGTTGAGGAGGACTTTGTTAAAACAGCTCCCCTATTCCATCGAGCGGCCTAGCTTTGTGCATACAGCTCACTTAGAATACCCGATTTGTTAATTTATAAACCACTAAATATATCAGGATTGTGGTTTTAGTGATCAAGCTTAGAGGCTCTTATGAAGTTATTAGTTACAGGAGGTGCTGGCTTTATTGGCTCAGCGGTTGTTAGGCATATTATTTCTTCTACTGATGATGAAGTGATTAATGTTGATAAATTGACTTATGCTGGCAATTTGGAGTCTCTTCTAGATGTATCCAGTAGTGAAAGGTATGTATTTGAACAGGTGGATATTTGTGATCGTGCTGAATTGGATCGAGTATTCTCTGAACATAAACCTGATGCAGTAATGCATTTGGCTGCAGAATCTCATGTTGATCGCTCTATCGATGGGCCTTCAGCCTTTATGGAAACGAACATTATTGGGACCTACAATCTTTTGGAAGCTGCACGCTCGTATTGGGGGCAGCTGGATGAAGTTGGGAAAAGTAAATTTCGTTTTCACCATATTTCGACTGACGAAGTGTATGGCGACTTGGAAGGTACAGATGATTTATTTACTGAAGATACATCTTACGAACCGTCCAGCCCATACTCTGCTTCAAAAGCATCAAGTGACCATTTGGTAAGGGCATGGCTTCGTACTTATGGGTTGCCAACAATTGTTACCAACTGTTCTAACAACTATGGTCCCTATCATTTTCCCGAAAAACTTATTCCTTTAATGATCTTGAATGCTGTAGATGGCAAACCGCTACCTATTTACGGTGATGGTATGCAAATTCGAGATTGGTTATTCGTCGAAGATCATGCAAGAGCATTATATAAAGTTGTCACTGAGGGGAAAGTAGGAGAAACCTACAATATTGGTGGGCATAATGAAAAAGCCAATATTGAAGTTGTGAAAACGATTTGCTCTTTACTTGAAGAGTTGGTGCCAAATAAGCCTGAGGGTATTGGTCGTTATGAAGAACTTATTACATACGTAAAAGACCGACCTGGACACGATGTTCGTTATGCCATCGATGCTAGCAAAATTGAGCGCGAGCTGGGATGGAAGCCTGAGGAAACATTTGAGTCTGGTATTCGAAAAACTGTTGAGTGGTACCTAGGTAATTCTAAATGGTGGCAACGTGTATTAGATGGTTCATATAGTTTAGAGAGACTTGGAGCGGGAGAATAACTATGAAAGGTATTATTCTTGCTGGGGGATCGGGTACACGTTTATATCCACTTACTCGAGGTGTGTCAAAGCAGCTTTTGCCTGTTTATGATAAGCCGATGATCTACTATCCGATTTCAACACTTATGCTTGCCGGCATTAGAGACATTTTAATTATCACAACTCCAGAAGATAATGATAGTTTTAAACGGCTCTTGGGTGACGGTTGTGACTTTGGTGTGAATCTGGAATATGCCGTTCAGCCAAGCCCAGATGGGCTAGCTCAGGCTTTCATAATTGGTGAGGATTTTATTGGTGATGAGAGTGTCTGTTTGGTGTTGGGGGATAACATTTTTTACGGACAGTCATTTAGTAAAACATTAAAAAATGCAGCTTCAAGGGACTCAGGCGCTACTGTTTTTGGATATCAAGTTAAAGACCCAGAGCGCTTTGGGGTGGTGGAATTTGATGAGTCAATGAAAGCAATTTCGATTGAAGAGAAGCCGATTAAGCCAAAATCGAACTATGCTGTAACAGGGTTGTATTTCTACGATAATCGAGTGATTGACTTTGCCAAAGAAGTAAAACCTTCAGAACGAGGTGAGCTTGAGATTACCGCTATTAATGATATGTATTTGAAGGATCATTCCTTAAATGTAGAAGTCCTTGGGCGCGGTTTTGCTTGGCTTGATACAGGGACTCATGAAAGCCTACATGAAGCCTCTTCATTTGTTCAAACAATAGAGCATGTACAAGGTTTGAAGGTAGCTTGTCTAGAGGAAATAGCTTGGAGGCAGGGGTGGTTATCTAGTGAGGAACTTTGTGAGCTCGCTAAGCCGATGCTGAAAAATGAATACGGTCGTTACCTTAAGTCTTTAATTAGCAAAACAGGTGATTCGTGAAAAGAGTTTTAATTACAGGGTGTAATGGACAAGTAGGATTTTGTTTGACTGAGATGCTAGCAGGTAAAGTGGAGCTGTTAGCTTTAGATCGTCATGCATTGGATATCACAAATAAGAAAGATGTATTTGAAATAGTTACGGAATTTAAGCCTGATTATCTTTTAAATGCTGCAGCTTATACTGCTGTTGATCAGGCCGAAATTGATGTTGATCTAGCGTTCTCTATCAACCATAAAGGCCCTATGAATTTAGCTGAGGCCTCAGAGAGTGTTGGTGCGACCATGCTGCATATTTCTACTGATTATGTATTTAAAGGCGATGCTCTTGAGCCATATTCTGAAAAGGATAAGGTAGAACCAAAAGGAGTATACGGAAAAAGTAAGCTTGAGGGTGAAAAAGCGGTTGCTGAGTATTGCGAAAAGCATTTAATTTTGCGAACAGCGTGGGTTTTTGGTGGGCATGGGAATAACTTTGTTAAAACGATGCTTAGG
This sequence comes from Marinomonas communis, assembly GCF_004363305.1. Taxonomy (GTDB): domain Bacteria; phylum Pseudomonadota; class Gammaproteobacteria; order Pseudomonadales; family Marinomonadaceae; genus Marinomonas; species Marinomonas communis. Next base: position 156,620 of record NZ_SNZA01000003.1, read on the forward strand.
TTATCCCGTGATAGAAATGAAATCAGCATAGTCAGCGATCAGTTTGGTGGGCCTACTTATGCAGGTGATATTGCTCAAGCCCTAATATCAATGATTGAATATATTGATGCAGGTAATACACCTGAGTGGGGGGTATATCATTTCTCTGGAGAGCCCTATGTAAGCTGGTTTGAGTTTGCCAACTCAATCTTTAAGAGCGCAGTTGATGCCAAGCTTCTTGATAAAATGCCTGTATTAAAGCCTATATCAAGTGCAGAATTTCTCACAAAAGCTGATCGTCCAAGTAATTCGAGGTTGAACTGCCAGAAGATTCATAAACAGTTTAATGTCCCCCCAAGTGATTGGCTTCTAGAGATAAAAAATATTAAAAGTTATTGGTGAAAGATATGAAAGTAATCAGCACAGATATTGAAAGTGTGAAAATAATTGAGCCTGATGTATTTGGTGATGAACGTGGCTTTTTTATGGAAACATGGAATCAAAAAGTATTTAACCAGCTGGTGTCTAATACTACCGTAGATTTTGTGCAGGATAATCACTCAAAGTCAAAAAAAGGGATTTTAAGAGGGTTGCATTATCAGACAGAGCATACCCAAGGTAAACTTGTGCGTGTCGTATCTGGAGAGGTGTTTGATGTCGCCGTCGACTTGCGTGAAAGTTCACCTACCTTTGGGAATTGGGTTGGAGTTTATCTTTCGGAGTCGAACAGAAGGCAGTTATGGGTTCCTGAAGGATTTGCTCATGGCTTTTACGTTATAAGTGAAGTCGCTGAGTTTGTATATAAGTGCACGAACTATTATGACCCTAATTCCGAGGTTTCAATTCTTTGGAATGATTCTGATCTTGATATTGAGTGGCCTTTAGTTAATGGGATGCTGCCTGAGCTTTCAGCAAAAGATGAAAGTGGGCTGCGCTTCTGTGACGCTCCTAAATTCAACTAAATACTTTAAGGAATTTAGTTATGTACCGCTCATTGATGATGAGTGCTTGGCGGCACAAGGGGCTAATTTTTAAGCTGACTTACCGTGAAATTGCAGCTCGATATCGGGGGTCAATGGCTGGCGTTGCTTGGTCTTTTTTTAACCCTGTGTTGATGCTGGCTGTCTACACATTTGTATTCTCCATGGTGTTTAAAGCTAAATGGGGAGGGGAGAGCTCTAGTCAAGGTGAATTCGCTGTTATCCTTTTCGCAGGAATGATTATATTTAATATTTTTGCTGAATGTATTAGTAGAGCACCTATGTTAATGGTTGAGAATTCTAACTATGTCAAAAAGGTTGTCTTTCCATTGGAAGTGCTTCCTTGGGTTGTATTAGGCAATGCATTGTTTCATGCATTAATAAGCTTTTTTATTTTGCTATTAGCACAATTAGTTGTCTTTAATAGCATTCCATTAAGTATTCTGCTTTTACCTTTCATTATGTTGCCATTCGTGCTTTTTATTGTAGGTGGAATCTGGTTTCTCTCGGCAATCGGGGTCTATGTAAGAGATTTAAGCCAGTTTGTGGGGGTTGCTATCACGGTTTTAATGTTTACATCTCCTTTGTTTTTTCCATTAGAGGCTCTGCCAGAGTTTCTTCAGCCATATTTAGCTCTTAACCCATTAGCATATTTCATTACAGGAGTAAGGGATGTTGTTATATTTGGCAATGTTCCTGACTTAGTTTCTTATGTGATCGTTTGTGGTCTGAGCTTTTTTATTTTTTCTTTGGGGCTGGTTTTCTTTGGGGTAACAAAAAAAGGGTTTGCTGATGTCCTGTGATAGTAATGACTTTGCAATAGAGGTCTCAAACTTGAGTAAAACCTATCAGCTCTACTCAAGACCTGTTGATCGGCTATATCAAATGCTGGGCTCAAAAAAGAAGAAGCGTTATGAGGAGTTTTCAGCTTTAGATAATATTTCGTTTCAACTCTCTAAAGGGGATTGTGTTGGGGTTTTAGGGCACAATGGTGCAGGCAAATCGACTTTATTGCAGATTATTACCGGGACACTTACACCTAGTTCTGGAGTGGTCAAGGTAAGAGGTAGGGTAGCTGCATTATTAGAGCTTGGAGCTGGTTTTAACCCTGAGTTTACAGGCAAAGAAAATGTTTATATGAATGCTGCTATTCTTGGCCTTAGTACAGAGGAGATAGACAGCAAGTACGATCGAATTATTGAGTTTGCAGAAATAGGCGACTTTATTGATAGGCCTGTTAAGTCTTATTCATCTGGTATGTATGTGCGATTAGCATTTTCTGTGGCGATCCATACTGATCCCGAAATACTGATCATTGATGAGGCACTTGCGGTCGGAGATATTCGTTTTCAGATTAAATGTATCAAGTATATGGAGTCTCTAAAAAGCAAAGGAGTTACGATACTGTTCGTTACACATGCCCCGGAGCAAGTTCAGCGCTTTTGTAATAAGGCGCTCTGGCTAGATAAAGGGCATCTAAAATCCTTTGATCGCGCTTCTTCTGTTTGTGATAGTTATAGGGACTTTATGTCTAGAAGTACTACTCCAACCCCAGAAGTAGTATCTGAAATGGTGCAAGAAAGTAATGTTTCTAATGTAACTCCAGCAAAACCTGCTAGGATTCTGTCCACCTCATTAAATGAAAATAAATTTTCACCACTTGATAGCTTAATTTTAGAGATTGAATATGAGGTATTTGATATCTCTGTGCCCTCTCTTCTTGTAGGTGCTGCTATTATCTCTTCAAGTGGTGAGTTCCTATTTGGACCAAACACTTATCTAGAACATATTGAAATTCCAACTACAAGAGGAATTCACAAGGTTTTATATAAACTTCCAAAGTTGACTTTGTTGCCTGGGGAATTCTGGTTTGACGTTGGTGTTTTTTCTGATAAGGGACTAGTAACGATAGATTACCTTCCAAGAGTTCAAGGCTTTAAAGTTGAGTCTGAATATAAAAGTGAAGGTGTGTTCTATATTGAGCATGAATGGGAAGTAAAGTCTTGAATATATACAACCAGATTTTTGACCAGTTTCAAAGATACAGTACAGTTAAAAGCGTCATTGACGGCTTATCGGGTAATGAGAGTTTAACGGTTTTAGAGGTTGGTGCAAATGCACATTTTAATTTAGCTGAATATCTTCCGAATGCTAATATAACCTTTTCTGATATTAATGAGCCTGTTGAAAAAGGACATTATAGTTTCGTCCAAGCGGATGCTTCAAACTTACCTTTTGACGATGATGAGTTTGACTTCGTCATCTGTTTAGATGTTTTAGAGCATATTCCAGAGCATCTTCGAGCCGAAGTCATTTCAGAATGTACAAGGGTCGCTCAAAAAGCTTTTATAATGTGTTGCCCAATAGATAATGATGGATTTACTAACAAGGCTGAGAGGCGAGTAAGTCAGATCTTTAAAAAGTTTCATGGAGTTGAACATCCTTGGTTAAGAGAGCATTTTGAAGAGGGGATCCCTTCAGTAGAGTCTATTAATGATACTTTGCGCTCTCTTTCTAAACCGTATCAGCATTTTAAGGCGGGGCAGCTAGATTGGTGGGAGTGTATGATGAATATTCATATGCTAGAGACCGCTGATGAAAGATTTAGGTCCGTGTGTGAATCAGTTTACAATCATTACAATAGATACCTTAACAATGTTGACTTCAGTGAGGCTTGTTATAGAGGGTTTTGGGTGGTTGGAGAAAGTATTAAGAACTTAAAGCTTGAGCACCCTAAGCCAAGTCAAAATGATAAATCATGTATGTTGCTTTTAAATGAACTTACTCACCAGCTTATTTCTCTCACAGAAGAAAATAGGCATCTAGGTGCGGTGAGTAATGAGAAAGATTTTAATATGAAAGAGTTGGTTGAAAGTAATCAGTTCTTTAGAAGGCATAATGATGCTCTTTTAGAAAAGATTAACTCATTAGAAGCTCAACTGGAAGAAACTAAAAGAAAGTATGATGATATATTGAACTCTAATTCATGGCTTGTAATGGCTCCAATTAGATTATTTAATAGCTTTTTAAAATGTTCACTTCGTCGTTTAAAAAATGCATTCAATAAGAAAGCCCGTATACTGGATTTGTGTTGTAAATCGTACGGCGTTTACAAGGATCGTGGTGTAAAAGGTCTCATTAAAAAAATTTATCACTTTATTTTGAATAAAAATGAACGACAAGAACAAAATATTGAGGCAGGGTGTTACCAGAACTGGCTGATTTCTAGGAATGAAGTTGAACTTAAAGATGAAGAGATGGTTGTTTCGTCCATCTCAGGACGTCCAGCACCGCTGATTTCGATATTATTGCCTACATACAACTCCGATATCAAGTTCTTAAGACAATGTATTGACTCTGTTATTAATCAGTCTTATGAGAATTGGGAGTTATGTATAGCTGATGATGCTTCAACTAATGCTGGTGTAAGAGATGTTATTTCTAGTTATGCTGAGAAAGATAATAGAATCAAGTATGTCTTTAGAGAAGAAAATGGGCATATTTCTAATTCTTCAAATAGTGCGATTAAATTAGCGTCTGGTGAATGGGTAGCGCTACTGGACCATGATGATTTGTTACATCCTCATGCTCTTTCATATGTTGTTAAAGAAATTATTCACAACCCTTCTGTTCAGTTTATCTACACAGATGAAGATAAAATCGATGTAAATGGATTGCGATTAGACCCGCATTTCAAATCGGATTGGAACTTAGATTTACTATATAGCCAAAATTACGTTTCACATCTTGGTGTATATAAAACTGATCTTGTTAAGAAAATTGGTGGTTTTAGAGAAGGCTATGAAGGCAGTCAAGACTATGATTTGCTTTTAAGATACTCAAGAGAGATTGACGATAAGAATGTTGTTCATATTCCGAAAGTCTTATATCACTGGAGAGCTATTGATGGTTCAACAGCATTATCCTCTGGTGAGAAGTCATACACGACGCAATCTGGTATAAAGTCTCTAAAAGATCATTTTGATAACCTAGATATGGATGTTGTTGTTGAAAAAGGTAAACTCGACAATACGTATCGTGTTATCTATCCTTTGATAGATGAAACTGGGAAAAAACCTCTGGTTTCTCTAATTATTCCTACTTATAACGGTAAAGATATAACTAAGCAAGCAATAGAATCTATTTTAGAATTAACGGATTATGAGAATTATGAAATTATTTTAGTAGATAATAATTCTGATGATCCCCAATCATTAGAATACTTCTCGTCTCTTGAGAAGCATGAGAAGATTACGGTTCTAAGATATCCTCACCCTTTTAACTACTCCGCAATTAATAATTTTGCTGTAAAATATGCTAAAGGTGAAATTATTGGCTTAATTAATAATGATATAGAAGTTATTAACTCTGGTTGGTTAGGTGAAATGGTGTCACATGCTATACGCAAAGAGATTGGTTGTGTCGGTGCTATGCTCTACTATGCAAACGATACAATCCAGCATGCTGGTGTTATTTTAGGAATTGGTGGCGTAGCCGGCCACTCTCATAAATACTTTCCAAAGGGGAGTAATGGTTATTTTAGTCGCTTAAAGCTAGTTCAAAACCTTTCAGCTGTTACTGCTGCTTGTCTTGTCGTGCGAAAAGAGATTTACTCAGAGGTTGCTGGTCTTAACGAAAAAGATCTTACGGTAGCATTTAATGATGTTGATTTTTGCCTGAAGGTTGGTGAGGCCGGTTATAGAAATCTTTGGACTCCATACGCTGAGCTTTATCATCATGAATCAATATCTCGTGGTACAGAAGATAACCCTGAAAAGGTTAAAAGGTTTAATAAAGAAGTGAAGTATATGAAAGATACTTGGGGAGAAGTCTTAAAAAAAGATAAGTTTTATAATGAGAATCTTTCAAAGGTTCATGAAAACTTCTCTTTAATTTAGGTTGTTTTTTATGCCTGTTTCAGTGGTAGTGGTTACTTACAATCCCGATTTGAAAATTCTCTCATCGCTTATTATTGATAATATCAGCCAATTTAATAAAGTTGTTGTTGTTGATAATTCAAGTAGAAATATTGAGTTGATCAAATCAATATTTAGTGGCTTCAATAATATTGATATAATCTCTCTCGATGAGAATGTAGGTATCGCTGCCGCTCAGAATATAGGCATAAAGTCTCTAGTTAATCTACCTGATGACGAGATTATCGTTTTCTTTGACCAAGACTCCTCTATAGATTTTGGGTATTTAGATAGGTTGGAAGCAGAGTATTCCCTTTTAGAAGGTGATTATTCAGGGCCTATTGTGTTAGGGCCTACTTTCTTTCACAGATACGATCACTTTGAGTATCCTTCGATCAAGTTCACTAGGTTTGGATTTAGAAAGAAAATATATTCGGGGAGGGGGGAGTGTGCAGTGGAGGTTGATTGCCTTATTTCATCAGGAATGTCCTTAAGAAAGCGAGTTCTAGAGCTAGCTGGTTTAATGGATGAGCTGCTATTTATAGATTACGTTGATACGGAGTGGTGTCTGCGAGCAATTAGCAAAGGGATAAAAATTTTTGTTACCCCTAATCTGATGATGTCTCATGAGATCGGTAGTGGTCATTTGAAGTTAAAAGGCTTCAATATCCCTGTTCACCCCCCTTCAAGAAGGTATTACCGTATAAGAAACTCACTACTAATCTTAAAATATCCATACGTTCCAAAGCTATTTTGTGTCAGAGAATTTTTTGTTTCGTCAATTCATCAGTTCTTATTTTTCATAAAGCTAAGAGATATTGAGTACCTCAAGACGTATTTTCAGTCAGTCAAAGATGCAATGAAGAAGCGGCGAAATTAATCTAGCCGCTTTTTATTTAATGTGCATTGTATATATAGTAGACATTTTAGTTTTGAAAAACTGTAAATATTTATATTTGGATCTATAGCGCTAGCTTGCTTCCATCCATAGTAAAAAGATTTCAATGATTGCCGGAGTCGTAGAATTCTTGTAAGACATGTAAGTATGTTGATTTTTTTTGCACCTACTGAGTTGCTGTGGTGCTGTCTATATAGTACTAAAGGTATGTTTATGTAAGCTATTTCGCCTTTATTTTGAAGTACTTTTGCTGCAACCCACCAGTCATGCATTATTGAGAGTTTATGGATCGGCATAGATACTTCTTTAGCCTTTTTATTTAGCATCATGGTACAGCCTGTAACTGAGCTTTTGGCTAAGATTTGCTCTAAAGTATTGAGATTGGTAGGTATCTTCTGAAACTCACTCATAGATTCAGCGATTACTTTCAGATTGTGATCTACTATTTTTAGGTCTGAATGTACTATTATCGGCCTACTCTTCTGTTTTTTCTCTACTTCTAGCATTTTAAGTAGTGTTAATTCAACTTTGTTAGGTAGCCAAACATCATCTTGATCACAGAACATTAGGTAGTCTGATTTAGAAAAATGCATCAAATGAGAAAAATTCTCTTTTGGACATCTGAAAGAAGTGTTATCATCTATCAAATAAAATTTTTCGGGATATCTAGATGCATAGTCTCGAAGTATATGACTTGTGTTGTCCGTTGAATTATCGTCGTGAATGATTGCTTGCCAGTTTTGGTAAGTTTGCTCAAGCAGAGAGTTAAGCTGCTCTGCAAGATACTTTTCCCCATTGTGTGTGGCGATTAAGATATCAATTTTGTTCAAAACAGTCCCTTGATGCTACAGGTGCATCATATATCGTTTGTATCCTCTTCTTAGTGTGCCTTATTTTCTATATCATTAAAAATTATATTGAGCCTATTTTTTGAATAGTTTTCTATTTGAAATATAGTATTAATAGCATTTTCTTATAGGGGCTTTTATGATGTCAATTACAGTGATTCTTCCGACTCATAATGGTGGTGAAATCTGGCAGAAATCTGCCAAGAGGCTAGCTTTTCAAAAGCCTCCGATTACCTCAGTAAAGATTGTTGATTCATCATCTAAAGATAACACTAGAGAAGTTGCAGAATCCTTTGGCTTTGATATTACCGTTATCGATCAAAAAGAATTTGATCATGGCGGTACAAGATCAAAGGCTCTAGATAGTGTACGCAGTGATGTGGTCGTTTTTCTTACTCAAGATGCTTTGTTGTGCTCTAATGACTCTATATCAAAACTAGTGAATGTGTTTCAAGCGTATCCGGATGTGGTGTGTGCTTATGGGAGACAGTTGCCACATGCTGATGCTAATCCTTTAGCACAGCATGCACGCTTTAATAGCTACAAGGATAAGAGCTATGTCACAAGTCTAACCGATGAATTTCCCGCAGGCTTTAGAAAGGCTTTCTTGTCTAATTCTTTCGCTGCATATCGAGTCGACTTTCTAAAATCCATAGGTGCTTTTCCTAAACATCTGATTTTGGGGGAGGACTCGTATGTTGCGGCGAAAGCATTATTGAGTGGTAAACAAGTGGCTTATGTTGCTGATGCTCAGGTTTATCATTCGCATAACTATTCAGCGTCAGAAGAGTTTAAGCGCTACTTTGATATAGGGGTGTTTCATTCAAGCCAGCCATGGATGATCGAACAACTAGGTAGGGTTGAGGGTGAAGGGGTTAAGTTCGCCTTAGATCAGCTTAAGTTCATACTGAAACAAGGTAAGATTACTTGGCTACCAAGGTCTGTTGTTGCGTCCGCTGCAAAGTATTTAGGTTATAAACTCGGTAAACGTCATAAGAAAATTGGTCTAAAGTGGTCGCGTCGTTTATCTATGTATAAAAGCTACTGGAACCGAGTTTGATCGCTTAGTGCCAATTGATATTAGCTAAAAATTCAGACGGCTCGCTACGGCCGCTTATGATCTACTTAGCATTTTTGTGAATAAACCCTTTAAACATAGTTAGTGCTATGATTTTCAGGTCAAACCAGACTGACCAATTTTCGATATAGTATAAATCACATTCGATACGCTTTTTTAAATCTGTATCGCCGCGCCAGCCGTTAATTTGTGCCCAGCCACTGATGCCGGCTTTGACCATGTGCTTTTGCATATAGCCTGGTATCTCATGTTTAAACTGCTCAACAAATACTGTTCTTTCAGGCCTTGGACCAATGATAGACATATCTCCTTTGAGTACGTTGATGAACTGAGGGAGCTCATCCAGGCTGGTTTTTCGAATAAGCCTTCCGATAGGCGTAACACTCATTGCGGCAGCGCCTCCCCATTGGATGCCATCTTTTTCACTGTCAGTTGCCATAGAACGAAATTTGAGCATTTTGAAGGATTTACCATTCCAGCTTACGCGTTCTTGACGATAAAAAATCGGGCCTGGTGAGGTGAGTTTAACAGCCAATGCTATGGTGATCATGATCGGGCTGATAAGCGTTAAAATAACACTGGACAAGATGATGTCTTCAAGGCGTTTGGCTATTCGGTTTTTTCGATCTAGCATCGGTGAGGATGAAAGGCTAATGACAGGCATCCCGGCAATATCTGAAACTGAGTGGTTTATTAGGTGGAAGCCATAGATATCTGGCACCATACGAATGGTTACCAATGAAGTGCTTAGCTCGTTTTGTACCTTTGCCATAGTCTCTGCTTCACTCATTGGTAGTGCGATCCAGACTTGATTGATAGAGTGTTGCTCAATAATTGACTTAAGCTGGGTAATGTTGCCAAGAGTTTTGATTGCCCCGTGGTCACTCTTTTGGTTACTTAAGAAACCAACGGGTAATAAACCACTGGTTGGCATATTCATTAAGCGCTCGGCAACTTGTTTGCCCAGTCGCCCATTGCCCACTATTAAAATACGCTCTACATGTGCTCCTCGTTTGATGCTTACCTTATAGTAACAGCGTAATAGAAGTCTGAAGCATGTAATAAAGAAAAAGGACAAGATAAACCACGAGGCAATCCATGTTCTAGGTAGGAGCGTGTAGGTATGGGTAAAGAAAGCAATAACAAGCAATGTGGCAAAGGTGATGGATATGCCAAATAAAGTATGTTTGAGCTCTACTGTTATAGAAGAGTTTTTCCAGTTTTGGTATGCGCCCAGCATCGTAAAAACAATTTCTAAAGTCAAAATTGACAATACAAAACTGACAAGGTAGGTGCTTTCTACAGGGAAGAGAGTCTCAGTATAGCGGCCATCAAAGCGCCATAAATAACTACTTAGACCTGCTAATGTGATAGCGCTTGCATCTAATAACTTTAAGGTAAATCCGACAGAGCTTCCGTATTCTTTAAGTGTTGATTTTGATGGCACGACCAATTTTCCAAATTAAGTTCAACTGTGCAGGATTGTAGCATAGAGTCTTGCAAGGGCTTATAGTTGTTATGTGATTTTTCAAGGTGCTAGGGTACACTACGTGGCCCAATATGTTTGATGTTAAGTTAGTAAGGATACACTTTGGATCGTTTGTTATTTCCTGTTGTTTGGTTCTTTAGCTCAATTACCTTGGCGTTTTCCTTAGTGCTGCATAATGGCTATTCTCTTGGCATTTTTGTGCTGTTTTTGCTGTCCCTAGTTTTTTATTTTCCCCTGAAGAGACTTAATCCCCCTTTTGAATTTATCAAATTAGATACCATGTTGTTTGCTGTGTTGCTGGTATATGGTTTGGCGATGATGTTTTTTGTCTATTTAGATGGTTGGCATACGCGTGAACTTGATCGTCCTTCTCGGTTTATATTTGCTTTACCTGTTCTGGCGCTATTGATGCGCTGTCGCCCCAATAACCTTAGTTGGCTGTTTTATGGTGTTGTTTCTGGAGCGATTGGTGCGTTTTGTCTAGGGCTTTATGAAAGATTAATTTTGGGGTATGGACGAGCACATGGTGCAGAGCACCCGATTATGTTTGGTGATACCAGCATGATGCTAGGGCTGATGAGTTGTGCAGCGGCTTTCTATTTTTACTCAAGAAAATCCTATATCTGGCTGGCAGTAAGTATTGTTGGTGTTTTGTGCGGTGTTGGTGGGTCTGTTTTATCTGCCTCTCGTGGTGGTTGGGTGGCTTTGCCGTTAATTGGCTTGTTTTTACTTTGGCAAAGTCGAGACTTGCTTGGAAAGAAAAATGTGGTTGTGGTTGCTCTCGCTGCGTTCGTTATTGTTTCTAGTGCTGTGGCTATTCCGCAGACTGGTATCCAAGGACGTGTTATGCAGGCGGTAGATGATGTTGTGCGTTATACCCAAGGTGACTTGAAGGAGTCCTCGTTAGGTTTGCGCTTTGATATGTGGAAAGGTGCGTTTTACCTGTTTCAAGATGCGCCTTTGCTAGGTGTAGGGGAGTATGGTGGTATGGTTATGAAGAAAGAGATGGCTGAGCAAGGCTTGATCAACCCTCAATCTGCCACACATTATCATGCCCACAATGAGTATTTAAATGCTCTAAGTCTGACCGGAATTATCGGTTTTCTAGCATTGATGGCTGTGTATTTGGTGCCATTACGTTTGTTTCTTCGAAAAATGCGTGAGTACAAAAATAATTGGAATGTGAAAGCTTATGCTATGGCGGGAGCACTTGTGCCTATGAGTTACATGGATTTTGCTCTGAGTCAGTCCATGTTTAGTCATAATATTGGTGTCATGATGTACGTTTTCCCGATAGTGTTTTTCTGGGCTGCTGTGCGCTGGGCGGAAAAGGAGTATGCCGAAGGTCTCGCACCCGAGACCCTTAAAGCTAATAAGTCTGATTAAAGGTCGCGTTTTGCTCCCGTAGTAGGTGAATTCCCCGCGAAGGTTTAGTAATCTTATTTGCTACTTTAAACACGTCGCAATGTGGCTTGGTTGTTTGGGCTGTTATGTATGAGGAAGGCAATGTTAAACAAGTTTAGTGCGTTATCTTGTGCCCTTTGGATGGGGCTGTCGCTTGTTTCTAACCATGCCATGAGTGCTGGTAATAAAGTTGCTTACGATGACGCGGTGATTTCGGCGAGTCAATTCGATCAGGAGTTACTGGCTCAAGAGGCGGCACAAGATATTGCGATGTTTATTCCTAATGTAAACCTTGGTGACTCTGAGAAAGACATCAACGCATTACTTGGTAGTCCTTACAGTGTAGAGCATATGGAGTTGGGAAGTAGCTTCTGGGATTATAACGTCAGTATCCCCACTTCTGCTGAAAGCTTCATGGGGTGTCAGTATCGTTTAGAGTTTGGCGCCGACGGGCTACTTAAGTCGGCTGATTGGCGTAAGAGTGTCTGTGATCTGATGTATAGACAATACATTGGTGGTGCGGCAAGTGATAATGAGCAGCGCTTGGAAGTCTTTTCTTTAATGAGTGATGTGCTATTTAGCTTTAATCGTTACCAGTTGAGTGCCAGCGGTCAAAAATCTTTGGATGCTTTTATTGATCAGTTGCTAGAGCGTTATGATAACCCTGTTGTGACAATTACCGGACATACCGATCGGATCGGCTCGAGAGAAGCCAATTTGAATATCTCTAAGCTTCGAGCTCGTGAAGTTGGCAGCCGCTTTCTGGCAAAGGGGTTAACAAAGCAAAACCTGTTGATTAAAGGTGTGGGGGATAGCAGTCCGATCGTTGTATGTGCTGATGAGCAGAGAGACACGGCGCTGATTAGCTGTTTAGCTCCGAATCGACGAGTAGAGATAGAGATCTACGAAGCACTTTGATTTATAGGCAATCAAAAGCAAATTGAATCTTGAGTTATTGGCTGGGGCTGGCGATAATATCGCCATTTTTCGGTGTCTTGACACAATATTTGCATTAATGGTTGTTGCCATTCGAGCAAGCAAACAAGGCAAAAAATAGACGAAATAAACAATAAATGCTTCGACATTCATAGTATGTGTTTGTCGTGGAGACTCAATAATAGTAGGAAACACGCCTGTGAGTACGAATAAAAACCGATTGTTACTAGGCTCCGTGCTAACGGCGCTCGCGCTACATTTGCCATATACGATGGCGGAAACGATACAAACAGAAGAGCCAATGAGTAGTGTGCCCGGTATGCCATCCGCTACGATGAGCTCTGCACCTCAGATGTCTGTGCCAAATGGCATGGAAATTAACCCTGGTGAGTGTTGGGTCTATGGTCAGATTCAACCGCGTAAGCGTGAAAAAACTGTGTCTGTAACGGTTAAAGACTCTCACACCACCATCAATGTTACCCCTGCTGAAATCAAGCGTGGTTATAAAAAAGTAGTGACTCGTGAAGGCACGGTGACGTATCGATTACAGCCAGCTACCTATAAGCGCGTTACTGAAAAAGTATTGGTGCGCGAAGAAACGACGCGATTTGTTAAAGTGCCGGCGGTATACGAGCAGCGTGATAAGCGTGTTGTGGTCGAAGAAGCTCGTACGGTGCTTGAGCAATGTCAATCGGCTGGCGGCGGTGTTGCCTTTTGTGCCAAAGAAATTCCAGCGAAAGAGCAAATCGTTAAAGTTCAGGTATTAGTTCAGCCTGAGCAAAGCAAAGTTGAAGTGATCCCAGCGAAATATGAAAACGTTACTAAGTGGGTGATCGATGAGCCTGCTCGTGTAGTGGAAGTTTCGTTAGCGCCTCGTATGGAAGATGTCGCGGTTGAGGAGGTTGTTCGTCCTGCCAGCGCCAGTCCGCAGGAAGTGCCTGCGCAAATGCGTGAGATTCAACTGAAATCATACGACGGTAAGCCGCGTATGGTGATGCGCCAGGCGGTGTGTAACGGTGATATCAATGACACTCTTATCGCAAGCTTACAGCAGCGCCTGTATGACAGTGGTTATGAGCCTGGCCCTGTGGATGGCAAGTTGGGGCAGAAAACATTAGACGCGATGGCGGAGTTCCAAACCGACAGTGGTCTTGCGGTTGGCTCGATTACCTTTGAAACATTAGATACTTTGGGAATTCATCGTAACTAATTGTTTTAAAAAGTATGTTATTAAAGCCAGCAAACTGCTGGCTTTTTTCATATATAGTTTTCGCCACAAAACATTACATTTTAGTGTTATATGTATCTTTTTGTAAGTGTTGCGCGTGTCTCTGCTGTAAAACTGTGATTGACCCAGCGTATTGAATTGTTATGATTTTCCCTCGAAATAACGCGATCAATGCTCTATTAGCTACTATGTCTCATGGTTTCTGATTTGGCACTGTTTTTGAATAAGTAATACTGTTCTAATGATGGCTCGCTAAAAGATGGATTTTGGCGATTATTAACTTCTCTTGGAGATCTCACATGTTTTTAAATCTTTACTGTAAAGCTAGTTCTTTCATCCGTAGCCGTGACGCGGTAACTGCCATTGAGTATGCGGTTGTTGCAGTGGCGATTGCTGGTATCGTAGCAGCTGTATTTGCATCTGATGGTACATTGAAAAGTGCGTTAGATACTGCAATGACGAATGTATCGAATGCAATTGGTAGTGCAACTTCGACGGCAACTGAAACACAAGAGCCATAATAACAGCTCCTAATGCACAACCTTGATATCTATTTCTTTATAGTGATATTGGCGCTGATTCTCCTTGCCAAGATGGCTTTTTCAGATATCAAGACCAGGCAAGTAAGACACAGAGATCTTTTGTGTCTTACTTTTCTTTTAATATGTCTTTGGCTAAAAAGCCCAAATATTTCGGTTTTGCCATATACCCTTATGATTCTTGGTGTTGGTTTTTTGCTCCATATATTGAGAGTCTTAGGAGCGGGTGATACCAAGCTGCTGTGTGTGATAAGTTTAGGGGTTAGCCCCCAGTATCTTTCATTGCTCTTATATGGCACAGTCTTTATTGGTGGTGCGTTTGCGGTGGCTTATTTGCTTTACGGCTACACTACTGATATCCAAAAAATAAGAGCTCGCGGTGTCCCATATGCGGTGCCCATTGCCATGGTTGGCGGGCCATTAATTTTGCTTACTTATATTAGTTAATTTAATTCGAAGGCATAGGAATGAAGTCCAGACTTTTGATGTACTTGTCGTTGATCATATTAGGCGTCGGCTTGATCGGCATATATTTGCTCAAGACGGCAGAGCCTGCTCCGAAAAATGACGTTCCTTTGCCAGTGGCCGAAGTTACCCCACCTCCAGAAGAAACCGTACAGGTTTGGAAATCGAAAGCTGATCTTAGCAAAGGTCAGTTTGTGTCCCGTGATAACTTCTACATTGAAGAAGTGCCTAAGTCTCAAGCTCTCCTATTGGGTGTTGATAAGGATATTCAGTTAGATTTTATGGATGGTATGGTCATTAAGAAAAACACCTCTGCCGATCAACCTATCTTTCCTGAATTGCTAGCCTTTCCTAATCAAGAAGGGTATTTCCGATTTGCCTTAGAAGAAGGCTTTATGCCTGTTCCAGTTGCCGTTCGTGCCAGCGCTGTGTTGGGTGATGTCATTCAAGCGGGGTCTATTGTTGATATTTTGGCACTTGCCTCACCGACAGAGAACTTAAATAACAGTTCAGTGGTGCGCGACCTCAGCAACGTTTCTTTGACCAGCGTTGTAAATGGGGTAAAGGTACTACAGGTATATAAAAAAGAAGTCGATAAGCCCAAAAATAACGGTTCAATGGTGTCTGCGATTTTACCCGCAGGGCAAGATATCAATATGGTAACAGTCATTATGCAGTTGACCAAACAGCAAGCAGCCAAAGTTGCTATGGCGCGAAATATATCGCAATTAGAGATATTGTTATCCTCTGAGAAAACGCGCCGCTCTTATATCAATATTGATTCAGGCGACTTACTGCCAGAAGCAAAGCCAGTACGTGAACTTAGACCTGGAAGTAATACATCTCAAAATCAAAATATGAGCTTTCTTCAATAAGGATAACGGTAACAATGATTAAGCAATGGTTTATCGCAGCGTTGCTCATAGTGCTATCGCCTATGTTGTGGGCGCAGGATGTTATGAACATCGGGGTGGGTGAGGCCCAAGCGTTGTCCTCTCAACAAAAGATCGGTTCTGTTTTTATTTCGGCTCCTAATGTGGCTGATTACCAAGTGGTCGACAAAAATAAAGTGATCGTCTTTGGACGCCAAACAGGTAAAGCAACGGTTATGCTGTTTTCGGAGGATGGCGCGACCTTACAAACACGTCAAATCATCGTTAGCAAAAGCATGGTCGACATACAGCGTCATATTGAAACGCTTTACCCTAATGCAGGCGTTAAGGTCTATAACTTAGGCGATAAGGTTGTTTTGACGGGAACGGTGGCAACAGAAAAGGAAAAAGATGGTATTCATCTAATGGTTGGGGAGCTACTGGGGAAGTCCGTTGAGAATCACGATATTCAATGGAATTTAGATGATGGACAAACCTTAACGATGGACTTTATGAGACGTCGTAGCTATGAGGGGATTGTCAATAACATCGAAGTGGCCACGACCAAGCAGGTTAATGTCAAAATCACCGTGGCGGAAGTGTCTCATTCATTAATGCAAAACTTTGGCGTTAATTTATATTCTGAAGGGCAGTCTTCCGGGGTATTTGTTAATCCTCTGCGTTCTATCACAACTGAAAATATTATTTCTGCTATTACCGCCATCAATGATGATGAGGTTGGCCAAATTCTTGCTGAGCCAAATCTATCCGTCATCTCTGGTGAGAGTGCCAGCTTCTTAGTGGGCGGGGAAATGCCGATTACCACGGTGGTGGATGATCAGGTGAATGTGACTTACAAAGAGTTTGGTGTTCGCCTTGAAATGCTTGCCAAGGTGCTGACAGACGACAATATTCGTTTATCACTGATGCCTGAAGTCAGTTCGGTTGATACCCAATACGGTAATAGCACTTATAATATTCCAGCATTTAAAACACGTCGCGCACGCACGACCGTTGAGCTAGCTGATGGTCAGAGCTTTGTTTTAGGAGGGTTGCTTAATAGCGAAGAAAGAGAATTATTGCGCAAAGTACCATTTATTGGTGATGTGCCGATTATTGGTTCACTCTTTCGCTATACAGAAACCGAACGCAATAAAACAGAGCTGATTATTGTAGCCACAGTGAACTTAGTGAAACCAATAGAAGGTAATGACGTCGCGTTACCTACCTTTCAGCGTACGACCAATGCGCAACGCTTCTTTGTTTTACCCAAACGACAGCAGGAAGAACGAACTCCGAATCGGGCGTTAAGCGAAGAGATCTTGTCCGCGGGAGGCTTTAAAAAATGAGAAATGCTAAATGGATCATTGCTTGCTTCACTCTGATTGCTCTGATTGGGTGTTCAAGTCGTAATACTGTAGTTGAAACCTCCTCTGTGAGCATTGAGCTGATACCCGTTACACAAACAATATCTTTGAATGCGGATGCTCAGCATTTAGCTCAATCTAAGTCAGTGCTGACAAAGTATCTTGATGAGTTCAAAGGGAACTTGTCATCGCATAATATGACCATCACTGTTTTTTCAACAGATGGAATGTTTTTACAGCGCTACGCTAACGATTACCTTGCACGCTTAGGCGTGCCTGAGCAACAGATCCAGCAGGAAGATCTATCACGCCAATACAATCCATTACAACGCTTTGATTTTAAAATTGCCTTAACAGAATACATTGTTCATACGGCGGACTGTAAACCCAGTCAAGTTGGACAATACTTCGAATCTGGTAACGGCTGCGCTGCAGAAAGCTCTCGATTGCGAAGTCTAGTATCACCCGAAACGATGCTGGGTAAGCATATGATTCCAACATATTAGTAACAGGTAGTGGCTATGTTTGATTTAGTAGATTCCCTACGTAAAACACGCAGCAGTGGGCCCATTGTAGAGCCTGAGAAAATTACGTCGGTTTTGTTTGCTCAGACTCACGAGTGTGAAGAGTTGGTGCTTGAAGCGTATCGCTTTGAAGGCATTGCACCACCAGCAGTGGTAAAAAACGATGATGCAGAAATAGCAGATCATGTTCGTCACGCCGAAATTGAGGTGGTGATCATTGAGTTGAATAACAGCTCAAATGTCAGTGCTGATGCCGAGCGCATCCGTCACCTATTACCAAACCACGCCTCGGTGATCGTGGTCGGCAGTGAAGATGCGATTTCAACTATTCGTAACCTGAAAGCTATTGGTTTCTACTATCTTTTTTGGCCTATTACCAAGCAAGAGTTAATTGATTTCGTTCGGAGCGTTAGTGACAACCGTAAACGACACAGTAGCCGTGGTCCAGGGCAAAACCGCCGTGCGAAATACATCAGTATTGTTGGTTCTAAAGGTGGCGTAGGAGCGACCTTATTGAGTGCGGAAGTGGCTTACCAATTGAGCGCTCACAAAAAGACATCTGTTTTGGTGGTGGATCAAAATCACTATACCGGCGACTTAGACATCATGATGGGCATACGCGACTATGAGCGTCGTAAAGTACAAAAAATTGATGTTGCTAAAGTGGATGAAAGCTTGGCTCAGTCTTTGGTATTTCGACAAAACAGTTTGTTGTCTGTGTTATCCCTAAATTCTGATGTGGTGGATAACCTAACGCTGTTGGAATATACCAACTCAGTGGTGGATTTCTTATCTCAAGACGTCAACTTTGTGATTGAGGACCGTTCCGCCTCAGTGGCGTTTGGCTTGGATTCAGATCGCTTTATTGGTCAATGTGATGCCATTGTGTTGGTGATGTCTGCTACCGTCGCTTCCGTCCGAGATGCTGCGCGTATGCGCGACAAAATTAAACGCCTAAACAGCGATGATTCACTACGTATTATTTTAGTGATGAATCATACTCATCCTAAGAAAGCCGAAACGTTGTCTAAAGAGGATGCAGAGGCTTTTTTGAAGCAGCCGATTGATATTGAAATTCCTTATTGCGAACAGTTACCGGCGCTAATTTTGGATAATAAGCGCATCGCCAAAAGCTCGTTGAAGGCGGCTGAGCCGTTACGCCAACTGACATCTACCATTTTGGGTGAGAAAGTGGGAAGTACTAAGAAAAAGCGCTCATTGTTTTCATTTGGATCGTGAGGTAAAGGCTGATGATTGGGACGAAAGCCATTTACGTTGGGATACGAAAGCAAATATTTGATGCCTTAGATCCCAATGCCATTGCCAATATAGATAAAGAGCAGCTGCGACGTCAGTTGGCTAATGCGGTGGACTTGCTTATTCAGCGTGAAAACCTAAGAGTGCCGCGAACCACTCGAGATGATTTTGTAAACAGCCTCGTCAACGAGTTGGTAGGTTTAGGTCCACTGCAGGATTTGATGGAAGACGACACCATTACCGATATTATGATCAATGGTGCAGATAATGTTTTCATCGAGCGTAATGGCTTGGTGGAACGAGCGCATATTGATTTTATTGATGAGCGTCAGTTACTTGAAATCGCAAAACGCATTGCTACCCGAGTTGGGCGTCGTGTGGATGAGTCTAATCCGACCTGTGATGCCCGTTTAGAGGACGGTAGTCGGGTGAACATTGTGATCCCTCCGATTGCGATTGATGGCACGGCAATTTCGATTCGTAAATTCAAAAAGCAAAGTATTGATTTCCAAAAGCTGTGTGAGTTTGGCGCGATGAGCGTTGAAATGGCACAGGTGTTAATGGTCGCAGCCCGCTGTCGTTTGAATATCCTGATCTCAGGCGGTACAGGCTCCGGTAAAACTACGATGCTCAATGCCCTGTCACAGTACATCAGTGAGAAAGAGCGTATTGTCACCATTGAAGATGCTGCTGAGTTACGTTTATTACAGCCTCATGTTGTGCGTTTGGAAACTCGTACCGCAGGTATTGAGAATACGGGTGCGATTTCCCAGCGAGATTTGGTGATTAACTCTTTGCGTATGCGTCCGGACCGTATCATTGTCGGTGAGTGTCGAGGTTCAGAGGCGTTCGAAATGCTGCAAGCTATGAACACTGGTCACGATGGCTCTATGTCGACACTGCACGCGAATACGCCCCGTGATGCATTGTCTCGGGTAGAGTCTATGGTCATGATGGCTACTAATAATCTACCTCTTGAGGCGATTCGTCGCAGTATTGTCAGTGCTGTGGATCTCATCATTCAGGTGAATCGTCTGCACGATGGCTCGCGTAAAGTCATGAATATTTCCGAGGTGATGGGACTTGAAGGGGATAATGTGGTGTTAGAGGAAATTTTCCGCTTTCAGCCATCTTATCAACAAAGCGAAGAGGGGGTGCTAGAAGGTGACTTTGTTACCACTGGCTTAATGAAACGTTCTATCTTATTCGAAAAGGCGCGTTTCTTTGGTTTAGAAGCTCGCTTAAGTGAAGCATTTAAAAGCATAGAATCTGGTGGCTACCGCTCATGATGTGGTTTTTTGGTTTTCAAGTTGTGTTTGGGATGGCGCTACTGATCTATGTCTTGCGCCAGCGTAGACGCCTTGATCTAAATGACTACCTACAAGAATACACTCGTGTCCATCGACCCAAAGCAACACACTCTATTCAACAGGCGATTGATGTACGGTCGCTCATTGGTCAAAGCTTCACTAGTCGGATTTATTACTTTTGGCTGAATTTGCTTGATCAATTAGGTGCTTTTGCACTGGTTAAACTGATTTTGTTTTTGGTATTAGTGTGCATGCTGGCACGCTTTTTCAATGATAGTTTTTTTCAGGGCAATATCTGGATCGTTACTCTAATATTTTTGTTGGTGTGTACGTTCTTAGGTAGCCAGTTCTTGCGCAATCGACGTGAGAAAGAATTTGAAGAGTCCTTTCCTGTGGCGCTCAACATGATGACCAGTGCGGTGTCATCGGGGGAGAGTTTGACCCATGCAATCAGTTATGTCGGGGCAACTTTGGAGGGGCGTGTCGCACGAGAATTTTCCAATATGGGTAAGCGTTTACAGTTGGGAGAAGCGCCAGAGGATGTTTTTCGTAAAGCTTGCGCTCGACTACCATATCCGATGTTTTTCTTCTTCGTGATGACCCTTCGAGCCAATATGGAGCGCGGTGGCCAGCTTAAAGATATTATCCAGCGCTTAAATAAGTTGATGTTTAATATCCGTGCCATTGAAAAGAAGAAGAGTGCATTGACAGCGGAAGCCCGTACTTCTGCCAAGATCGTCGCAGCCATTCCGTTTATATTCATCATTGTCATGCGTTTTTTTAGTCCCGAGAATTACGACTTTATTATGTCCGATTCTCGTGGCCGTATGT
This sequence comes from Marinomonas communis, assembly GCF_004363305.1. Lineage (GTDB taxonomy): Bacteria > Pseudomonadota > Gammaproteobacteria > Pseudomonadales > Marinomonadaceae > Marinomonas > Marinomonas communis. Next base: position 177,541 of record NZ_SNZA01000003.1, read on the forward strand.
TGCTGTACTACATGTTTGCCAGTGAGTTCATTGGTATCTTAATTATTTGGGGGTTAATGAGAAGTGCTCGCTAACCTTGTTACGGACCCAATTTTTTTACTGCTGGTGATTTGCTTTGTGCTGCAAGTCTTGATCCTTATGCTCAGCTACAAAAAAGAGTATACCCGTGGTCTTGAATGGCTATATGCGGAAGATAAAACCGTACGTCATTTGAAAAAGTACAGTTGGATTCAACCGATAAAGCATACTGTTCGGGTCGCTTTCTCGGCCACAGAAGCTGAAATGAAACGCAAGTTCGTTGCTTCCGGGTATTATGATTCTCGCTACGCCATTTACTACATGCCGGCTAAGTACTTTGTTTTGCTACTGGGCGTAGCATTGGCAATATGGTTAGGGCATCTTGAGTCTTGGCAACTGACGAATACGGTGCTGATTTGTGCTTTATGGGTAGTAGCGTCGTTAATCTTACCGGACGTGTATTTGAATTTAAAAACACGTCAGTTGCAGAAAACAGTGTCTAACAAATTGCCTTATATGATTGATTTACTGGCTGTTTGCGTTCAAACCGGTATGACGATTGAATCATCGATGAACTACCTAAGTAACGAAATGAAGGATTTTGATCCTGATTTGGGCTTTTTGCTAAACCGTACTAGGGAAAGAATGCAGGTAGTGGGCCTTGAGCAAGCATTGGACGAGATGTTTGAGCGGGTTCCTAGCAATGAAATGCGGAGCTTTGTGATGACCTTGAAGCAAAGTCTTCAATACGGTTCTTCTATTTATGAAGTATTAACCACCTTATCATCAGAGATTCGGGCTGTACAAATGCTGACGATTGAAGAGAAGATCGGCAAGTTAGCCGCTAAGATGTCTGTGCCTTTGATTTTATTTATTATGTTTCCAATCGTAATTTTAATTGCCGCACCAGGCGTCATGAGGATGATGAATTAAATGGCTCGTTTACTCGTATTACTGTTTGCGGTCACTGTACTGGCTGGTTGTGCCTCTGGAGGAGGGAATAAGACTGCGCTATCAGAAGAGCAGTTTCTAGAACTTTCTGCTAATAATGCACGACTGATTGAGCTGTATAAGGATCGACTACGTGAGCAAGAAAGTGTCAGTACGCGTTTAAAGCTCGCTAAGGCATATTTAGACAGCGGTGACAATGAGTCAACCTTATTTACCTTGTCACCCTTGATCACAAGTGATTCTGGGGGGAGTGAAGCATTTTATTTACAGGGTGTTGCACAATATAACACGGGGTTGTTGCGTCAAGCTGAGAACTCTTTAAAAATTGCGATGAATAAAGAAGCTGACAGTGCTAAAGCCGTCAATATGCTAGGCGTGGTCTATGCTGAACTAGGAAATTTGAGTGGTGCACGTGCTCAATTTAATCAAGCACGTGAAATGATGTATGACGACTTGGTAATCAAAAATAACCTAGCGTTATTAGATATGTTAGAAGGCAAATACCAAGATGCTGCTGTGCGCCTGATGCCTATTTACCTCAAAAACCCTGATAAAGCGGACGCTAAACTGAAAGCTAATTTGGCGATTATTCTTTCAAAAATGGGGAGTTTTGAAACCTTACGTCGAGTGTATGGCGATCAATACAGTGACGCACAGTTATTCGATATTTTTAACGATTTAAAAGCCAGTATGCCAGTGAGTCGAGTATATGGGCCGCAGGCGATAAATCCTGTGTTGCAAGAGCCTGTGAATGTCTCTAAAAGCTCGGTAACCAGTGAGCCGAGTAAAGTAACCTCTGAGCCTCTTGCAACGAAGACACTGGAAACGCTCAAAGAAACGACTATTAAGCCTGATGTGGTTGCTGCTAGTTCTTCTGAGCAAGTCCAGAAGGTAACCAAACAGCCGGTGAAACAAACCGCGCAGGAAAAGCCAAACTTTTTCGCTCGTATTTTTTCTAGCAGTAAAGAAAAGACTGTACATAACTTTGTGAAACTCAGCCCATACTCGTTGGCGGCCGAGGACGGTTTTAGCATTCCTATAGCGCCATTGCGAACTATAACAGAACGTAATACGACTACGCTTTCTAAGAGAGAGGGTTAATCGCTCTAGCTAAACAGGCGGTAGAAGACGGTATGAAACGATTCGGTTTGAAAACAGGAAAGCCTCAACATAAGCGTGGACTCGTTGCTATTGAACTAGCATTAGGGTTCTTTGGCTTTTGGTTGATTTGTTTAGTCTGGATTGAAATGAGTTTTGTTTCCTATACGTCAGCTTTAGGGGACTTGATGATTAGCCAAGCGAGTAGTCAGGCGAAGCGTGGGGAAGCAAACTTTGACCAAGCTTTTGACAGTGCTTTGGAACAGAGTGACAGTTTGTGGGAGCATTTGGTTGACAGTGAAGACTTTAAAACCTGCGTTTACTATGTTTCTGACTTCTCTGCATTAACCGATTTATCTGACACTACTTCATTGTGTGGAGACAGTGATGAAGGTGTATTGGGTGTTCCAAGCTCGCCGATTGCTATCTATCGTGTAAGTTACGGTTACACGCCTATTTTCTCGACGTTGTTTAGCAGCTCAAAGAATGTCTTTTCTCGTGAGATGATCGTTATCCAAGAGTCAAGAATATGAGATATAGACTAGGGTACCGCTCAAAAATTAAGTCGCAATCAGGCACCTTTGTGGTTGAGTTTGCGGTGATTAGTTTTATTTTGGCGCTACTAATAGCCTTTTGTGGTGACTTAGTGGTGAGGCTGTCGACCAAAGGAAAGCTGGACCGAGCGGCTTATTCTGCCGTCACTGTGATAAAAGAGCGTACGGCATTATTTGATCAAGTGGACCTACACCTGCTAGAGAGCGATGACCAATCTCAGCAGTTCAGTGATTTAAAGGACATTGTAAAAGGGTCCTTGGTCAGGATACTTGGTACAAGTTTCTCTGCTGAAAACTTTGGTATGACGCTTGATGTGATTGGCTACAGCTTAGATGGTCAGTTAATGGATGCTGTCAGTTTTACCCTTAATGAAGATGAGGGCATCAGCTGTGAACCAGCTGTAGCAATGAATACTTTACTATCCAGTTTACAACTCGATAGTACTCCTAGTTTGTATCGAGTAACGTTGTGTTACCAAACTGAAAACTGGTTTGGCGAATTGCTTGGTAAGGATTATGGCATAGTCAGCAGTAATGCGATGTCGGTGGGGAGATGAAAATGAGTAAGCTCTCCTATCAGCGTCAAAAGGGCAGTGCAGCTCTGTTATTTCTTCTTATTTTTCCTGCTCTGTTCGCGGTTTTTGTCTGGGGCTTGGAAGGTGCGCGTATGCTGCAAACCAGCGCTCGTTTAAAAGACGCTACCGAGTCTGCGGCGTTGGCGGTAGCTGCGAATCAAGTCCTAACAAACAGTACTTGCAATCATATTTCACAGAGCATGATAGAAGCCTATTTTTCAACTGAGTCGACTGTAGCTGTGGCTGAGAACGTTGAGGGAGTGACAACCCCCTGTGTAGTGGACGGCTTAGATACTTATACAATTACTGCGTCTGTGACTGAAAATACTTGGTTTCCGAATTCAAATTTCGCTAGCTATGGGGCAAGTTTTAGCGCTACCGATAGTATTCAATTTATAAAAGATTCAGGACCTATTGATGTAGTGATTGTGGCTAATTATGCGTCAACCATGTCTAAGCATGAAAAGGATATGGAAGAGCTTGTTTCTCAGATTGCTGATACATTAAACCAAACAAACTTACCTAACACTCTTGGATTAGTTGGTTTTGATCATTATGTAATTTCTAAAGAGGTAAACTGGTTTATATTTTTTGAATATACTCGTTTTACTCTGAGTCATAACGTTAGTTGCGTTCCTATTCCTTATAAGTTGACCAGCTATTGCCAAGATATATCGTATCTCTCTGGTTGGGGGGATGGTTCTCTTCTAGACTTTTTGAAGAAGGTGGATGTTTTAAAATACCTTGCGTCTTTCGATGAAGACTATTTGTTTGATGCCAACTATATCGATGCTGAGAAAACAATAGATTCAATCTTTTCAAGTAACAGTTCCAATAGTTGGACTTCTTACCAAATTGGCAACTTCAAAATCAATAAGATTGGTAGTGATAAAGTATCACAATATGAAACCTTGCCTTTGACAAGTAATATTTCAAGCATTGCTTCTGCAATCAATGAAAATAACAGGTTTAAAGTGGCTAAAGGGAATAAAGCTACTTATGAAAGTGCCAGTTATACAGGTCTGATAGAAGGTGCTAGGCTTGCTGCAGATGGTTCAAATTCTAGGCGACTCATAATATTGCTGACCGATGGTAAAGAAGAATCGCCAGATATTGTTCGCAAACTAACGAATGCAGGCTTGTGTCGAGAAATTACGAATACCAGCAATTATCAAAATACTCCAAAGGTTGAGTTAGCCATGATTGGTTTTGACTTTGATGATTCTCCTAGTGAAGGAGAGGCTATAAAAAACTGCATTGGAGCTGGAAGGACTTACCAATACTCAGGTAATGAGGAATCTGATCAAACTATGTTAGATCAAGTGCTTGATATTCGTTCACAAAACATTGGTCGACTGGTTCTGTAACTACTAGTTCGAACACCTAAGAAAATAGATTAAAGGGTTACTTAATCATGAGATTAGCTTTTCTCGCTTGTTTTGCAATATTTCATGCTGGCACGGCCATCGCTGAAACGAACAGTAATGTTATGGATTATTACTGCTATAACAGCCAGGGTGTAGAGTTTGAACGGACTGTTACCGTTGGTCATGGTGTAAACTTGTACCTAAACCGTGATGATCACTCCGTCCAGACAGAACGCTCCAGCGAGCCACCAAGTCTTGATTTGATCAATAAGCAAATTGTGCAGCAACCTAAGGCTGGTAAATACTGTGCTGGTTATATGATGTCTTTAGGCTCGGACAGTAAGTCTATAGATGGTGTGTTAGGGCAACTGAATTTCGAGGCGGGCAGCGCGGAGTTAACCGAACAAGCTCGTTACACGCTCTATAAACTATTACCCCGCTTGAAGCGTTCGACACACCTAATTATTGAAGGTCATGCAGACTTTTTAGAGGTAGGTCGAAAAGAGTCTTTTGAGTTGGCTGCTGAGCGAGCGAAAGCGGTTGCAGATTACCTTAAAGAACGTGATGCAGCGCCTTATGATCTTGTGCTGATGTCAAAGGGAGCGAGTGCGCCAAAAGCGGATAGTAATGACCTGCTTGGGCGTGAAATCAATCGAAGAGTGGAATTACGCTATTAGTTTTTAATACAAATAGCGTTAATTTGTATTGTTCTCGCTGCATCCTTGCAGCTCTTTTTTCATCCTGAAGTAAGATAGGGCTCCCATCCTTGGGAGCAAAAGCCGTCACTGGCTTCCTATCTTGTTTGACTGAAACAGAGGCTCTTCATGAGCCTGAAAACCATCCTAGTTTTCTGTTTCACTCTAAACCGCGTTTCTCCATGAAACAAGCACCGTCCGTGGTGCGCGATTTAAAGACAAGTCTTCCGTCCTAGAAGATGAGCTATCCTTGCCCCTTGTCTTGAAGCCACTATATCGAGAGATGGCTTACAATGCACCGACGTTGTGTCACTTTACTGTCATATGTCAAAAAATAAGGATGAAATGGCTTTTTTAGTATGAGTGCATAGAATTTCAGAATATGTCTGGTTGTTTGATTCGACATAAATACGAAGCTCGTTAGCATTACCGGATGCTCTTATATGTATAATGTCATTATTTGACAATCGTACCCTTGCCCCATCTTGTGTATCTAGTGTTGAAATAGAAACCGTTTGGTCAGTGTATATCTTTGTTAAAAGTAGGGGCCAGTGTTGGTCATCGGACAAATAGCTAATGGTAGATTGGCTTTCTGATACGGTTATATCCTGCAGTCGCTCGCTACTGGTGTATCGTTTTGGGAGAGCGCGAATGACCGAACTGAGTGGCTTGTGTGAGAGGTGTGTGAGGAGTATGAGTATAGGTAACACGGCATCGCGAGTCGGTAAGGCTGTTAACTCCTCAGCATGGCTACCAAGTAACACACCTCCGTTTGCTTCATACCCGACACTGATTTCCGAAGGTTTCACCGTCTTCATTGCTGCCAGTACATAAGGTGAGCCAATCTTCGTACGTATGACAGTTGCCTTTGGTACCAATGCTTCCAGCCCCGTATTACTATTAATCGGGGTGACGATGCGAGTTGCCTTTAAGTATTGACAGCAAATCATTCCTACTTGGTCACCGCGTAACCATTGTCCTTTTTCATCGGCAATCAGAGGACGGTCTCCATCACCATCCGTGCTGACGATGGCATCTAAGTTGTATTCTCTAGACCATTGATTTGCTTGTATTTGATCCTCTTTTGAAACTGCTTCGGTATCTAAGGCGACAAATGCATCGGTTCTCCCTAGGGGAATGGTCTCGGCTCCGAAAGCATTGAGGATCTTGGTTAACTGATCTCGAATAACGCCACTGTGCTGGTACACACCAACCCGTTTTCCTGATAGATCAAGTGCTGTAAAAGCATTTTGATAGCGCTGTCTGTAAAAGGCCAGTGCAAGATCATGATGATCCTCAATGGTTTTATCAGAACTAACTTTAGAGAACGTGTTTAATTGGGTGTTTAGAATACTAAGTTCATCCTCTTTACTGATTTCTCCGCTAGATAAATAAAATTTGATCCCATTTCTGTCATATGGAATATGGCTGCCAGTAACCATAATGGCTGGTACTTGATGTGCCATTGAATAGTGGGCGAGGCTAGGGGTGGCCAGTGATCCACAATCCCACACGGTATAGCCAAGTTGTCGGGCGCATTCGCTAATCCACAGTGTGATCATCGGGCTGCTCGGACGTAGGTCCTGACCAATACACACTATGTTTGACGCTTGGCAAAGCTTTCTTAAAAAGGCTTCGACAAAAGCACAGCAGCGTTCTTGAGTGAGTTCGCTAACGGGGCCTCGAACCCCACTGGTGCCGAACTTTACTTGACTGTTTTGGCATAGAGATAACGGTGTTTTATCCTTGTACATCAGCGATAAAGCTCCCATTCTTCAGTAGTTTAAAACTTTTGTCGCATGGGATGATTTCTAGGTTGAGAGCGTTATTTATCGCGTTGCCATTACTTTTTTTCGGCCATAAATGATAAAGACTTTTCCATGTACCAAGATCGCTCCAGATGCCTTGATAGCGACAAATAGTTAGATTTTTACTGCGTTCCAGTAGTGCATGATCAATCGAAATGTTAGCCGCGTCTTGAAATGAGTTTGCAAGCATTTGAATGTGCATAGAAATTGACTGGCGAGCAGTGTACGAGGCTATGCAAACTTTCATCAGTTCTGGTGCGTGGTGTTGTAATTCATGCAGTAACGTCGAAATGGGAAACAAAAAGAAGCCGCTGTTCCATAGATAATCACCTGAATCCAGATAGCACTGTGCTGTGCTAGGGTCTGGCTTTTCATGAAAGGCAACAACATGATTACTTTCATCTGTTTGAATGTAACCATATCCTGTTTCAGGGTATGTTGGCTGAACGCCAAAGAGAGTCAGCTTTTTGTTTTGCTCTTGTGTATGAGCTTCACAGATTTTACGGGCAAAGTAATCAATCTCACCTATATGATGATCCGCCGCTAACGTCAACAATGCAGGGGCTTCACCATAAAGCTCTCGTGCCATCAAAGCTGCGCAGGTAATAGCTGGTGCGGTATTACGTCCACAGGGCTCGAGCAAAATATGAGCTGTAATAGACAGTTTCTCAAGGGAGGCTCTCACCCAGTTTAAATGGTGTTTGGATACCACCACAGTTGGCGTGACCGGTGATACCTGTTGCGCACGAATCACGGTTGCTTCAAAGAGTGTCTTGCCATCGCCGATAAAGTCGTGAAATGGTTTGGGCCGTTCAGATGTTGAAATAGGCTTTAGGCGTGAACCTATTCCACCAGCTAGAATAAGGGGAACGATCATAAGGGTATTTCTTGGAAAACGTCGAGTATAGCATAAACAAAAACGCCCTCATTGAGAGGGCGTTTTAAGTAATGAAATGCTACTAGGTCATTACTCTGCGGCTTCGATCTCCAACAATTCAACTTTGAATTGTAGTGCTGCATGAGGTGGGATAGGACCTGTTCCGCCTGGGCCGTAAGCAAGGTCAGAAGGAATGTAGAATTCGTAAGTAGAGCCAACTGGCATGAGTTGTACGCCTTCCGTCCAACCAGGAATTACTTGGTTAAGTGGGAAAGAGATTGGCTCGCCACGCTCGTATGAGCTGTCGAATACGGTACCGTCAACCAGTTTACCTTCGTAGTTCACTTTTACTGTGTCGGTTTCAGCTGGCATCTTGCCATCACCTTTAGTGATGACTTTGTACATTAGACCTGAGTCAGTCGTGATTACACCGTCTTCTTTCGCTTTTTCATCTAACCAAGCTTGTGATTTTGCTTGTGCTTCTTCTGCTAGCTTAGCTTGTTCACGTTGTGCTTTTTCCATTTGCTCTTGCTGGAAAGCTTGTACGGTCGCTTGAACGTCTTCCATAGACATTTGTGGCTCTTCGCCAGTAAAGGCATCTTCAAAGCCTGCTTTGAATGCTTCTAGGTCCATGCCTTCAAAGTCATTGGCCATACGGCTACCGAACATAGTACCGATAGAGTAGCCAAGCTTTTGCTCTTTACTATCAAGCTCTACTTCTGCAGCCTGCGCCATAGAAATTGAAGACATAACCAGTGCTGCGACTAATGTTTTTTTCATGTGAACATGTTCCGTTATTAGTTGTGGTTCTTTATATGAACTGGGGGGCGATTGGCAAAATTCAAGCTTATGACTTAAAAGAGATGAGATACGCCTTGTGCCTCGCAAATCGATCCAAGGTATCGTTCTACCATAAGATAGCTATCCAGTGCTAATCCCATGTTTGACACTTTACCAAAGTGACCCCTTCACCTGCACACCTTGTTAAGTCTTGGAGTGATATGCCAAGCACAAGGCGAGTCAAGAATGTATGCCTGCCTGTTACATGGGACAAGTGGCTTTACGATTGCCTGACGGTTTTTGTGAAGTATGGACAAAACAAAAGCCCATGACGGGCTTTTGTGGGAGGTTAGTCTAGAGAATTAGTGCGTTTGGGCTTGATCGCCTAAGTCGCTGTCTAGGTCCTCTTTAAAGAACTCATATTGCTCGGCACAGAACTGGCATTCTGCTTTGATGCTGCCTTGTTCGCTGATGATTTCACGAATTTCTTCTGCGCCCATTGATACAATGGCATCGTAGAAGCGCTGGCGATTACAAGAACAGCCGAACTGCATGCCTTTCACATCGTATAAGCGTAGCTCTTCTTCATGGTATAGACGGTGCAACAGCACTTCTGTTTCAAGGCCAAGTAGCTCTTCGTCTTTTACCGTTGCGGCTAGGTGTACAAAACGTTCCCAAGCGTCTTCATCACCTTCTTTCGCTTGTTCTGCAGGTAGGCGCTGTAGGAATAGGCCTGCTGCTTGGGAGCCGTCAGCGGCCAGCCACACTCGGCTTGGTAGCTGCTCAGACTGTAAGAAGTACTGTTCCAAACAAGCGGCTAGCGTATCACCTGCGATTTCGACGATACCTTGGTAACGATTACCTTGGCGTGGCGAAATAGTGATGACTAGGTAGCCGCCAGCAAGCAATTCTTTTAGCGATACTTCTTCTGGGAATGCTTGATCTTCGTCCCATTGAGCAATGGCGCGCAAGTTTTGGCGCTCGTCACACTCTGCCATCAGAGTTTTAAGTGGACCTTCACCTTTACACTGAAGGGATAGCACGCCATCGACCTTAACGATGTCACGCAATAAAGCAATAGCGGCTACGAATTCGCCAAGTAACTTCTCTAGAGACTCAGGGTAGTTTTTACGTGAAATGATGTTTTGGTAAGCGTCACTAAGTAAGACGCGTTCACCTCGGACATTGGTGTTGTCGAAGGAGAAACGCTGGATTTCATTGATGTTGTTCACAAGAATCACCGTTAAATTAAATATGTGCTTATTTTAAAACTTGAGCGCTTGTTTTGCATCTAGGTTTTATTCACTAGATCGATTCTACGCCTTATTTGACCTTTCTTTCCCCGAACCGAAAAAGCTTCTGTAGGACCTCGCTGCGCGAGGGAAAAGCTTTGTCATCCCAAATGCTGTTCCCGCGGGGACCGCGGTCCTACAATTGTCAGAAACAACCTCGCATGCCCATATGTCGTTCCCTCGGGGACCTCGGTCCTACAATTGCCGGAAACAAAGCTCTGTAGGACCTCGCTGTGCGAGGGAAAAGCTTTGGCATCCCAAGTGCTGTTCCCGCGGAGACCGCGGTTCTACAATTTTCGGGAACAATGCTCTGTAGGACCTCGCTGCGCGAGGGAAAAGCTTTGGCATCCCACATGCTGTTCCCGCGGGGACCGCGGTCCTACAATTGCCGGTAATAAACTTGAATTCCAAAACGATGTTCCCGCGGGGACCGTGGTCCTACAATTGTGGGAAATTCCCCTCTGTTAGCTGTGTGCAATATCCTCTAAAATGCGCCTTTCGCTTTATTTATCTACACAATCAGAGACGTTTTCATGATCCAGTTTTCCGAAGTCAGTTTGCAACGTGGCACGCAGTTTTTGCTTGAACAGGCCGATATGACCATTTTCGAAGGTCAAAAGGTGGGTTTGATCGGTGCGAACGGCGCGGGTAAGTCGTCTCTGTTTGCCTTGGTACGCGGTCAATTGCACGCCGACACAGGTGAAGTGATTCTACCGGGGCAACGCCGTATTTCGTTTATGGCGCAGGAGGTAGAGGACGTTGATCGAACAGCGTTGGAATACTGTCTAGACGGCGATGATCGCTTGCGCATGATCGAAGCAAAGATCGAAGAGTCTCAAGCCAAAGGCGATGATCACGGTCATGCTCATTGGTTAAGCGAATACGAAAATGCTCACGGTTACACGGCACAGGCCCGTGGTGAAACCTTGCTACAAGGCTTAGGTTTTAAAATGGCCGATATGCAGAAAAAGGTAGCCGACTTCTCTGGTGGTTGGCGCATTCGTTTGAACCTTGCCCGAGCGCTGATGTGCCCATCCGATATTCTGCTATTGGACGAGCCGACCAACCACTTGGACTTGGATGCGGTGATGTGGCTTGAGAACTGGCTGCGTAATTACCCAGGCACATTGCTGCTGATTTCCCACGACCGTGATTTCCTTGATGGGATTTGTAGCCACATTGTTCATTTGTATCAGAAGAAACTGAACCTCTACAAAGGTAACTACAGCGATTACGAACGCCAGCGTGCTGAGCATTTAGCACAACAGCAATCGATGTTTGAGCAACAGCAACGCAAGCGCGCCCATTTACAAGAATACGTAGATCGTTTCCGTTACAAAGCGACTAAAGCCAAGCAAGCGCAAAGCCGTTTGAAAATGCTGGAAAAAATGGAGCAGATTGGTCCTGCACACATCGATTCTCAGTTTGAATTCTCAATCCCAATGGCTGAGAAAACATCTGCACAGTTGGTTAGCCTGATTCAAGCGGATCTAGGTTATGTGCTGGAAGATGGCTCGCACAAGGTGCAGTTGCCGCAATCTAATTTTTCGATCCGTGACGGCCAACGTATTGGCTTACTTGGACCAAATGGTGCGGGTAAATCAACGTTGATTAAGTCCTTGGTGCAAGAGTTAGACTTACTTAGTGGCGAGCGTGTTTATGGTGAAAACACGAAATTCGGTTACTTCTCTCAGCATCAGTTGAGTGCGTTGGATTTAGAAGCCTCGCCGGTATTGCATATTCAACGTATTACACCAACCGCATTAGAAGCGGATGTGCGTAAATACTTGGGTGGCTTTGGTTTTATCGGTGACGACGCACTTCGTGCGGTAAAAGGCTTTTCCGGTGGCGAAAAGGCTCGCCTAGCGTTGTCTTTGATTGCGTGGCGCAAACCGAATCTATTGGTGCTCGATGAGCCAACTAACCACTTGGACATCGAAATGCGTCAAGCTCTGACGGAAGCGCTACAAGAATTTAATGGCGCGATCTTGGTGGTATCCCACGATCGTCACTTATTAAACAGTACTGTGGATGAGTTCTTCTTAGTGGCGGATCATAAAATCGAAGCTTTTGATGGGGATTTGCATTCTTACCACCAATGGCTCCAAGCTCGTCAGCAACAAGCGAATCAAGCAGAACGTGCGGTAGCGAATGAAGCAAAAGCCGATAAAGTGGATCGTAAAGAAGAGCGCCGTAAAGCCGCGGAGCTTCGCGAAAAGCTGCGTCCACTGCGTAAAGCCATCGAGAAACACGAGAAAACCATGCAAACCGCACAATCCCATTTAGACACCATCAGTGAGGCGATGTCTGATAACAGCCTTTACGAAGCGGCGAATAAAGACAAACTTCAAGCTCTGCTGACAGACGAAGCCAAATGGAAAAAGTCCCTCGAAGAAGCGGAAGAAGCTTGGTTTGAAGCGCAAGATGAACTAGAGCAGGCCGAAGCAGCGATTTAAATCACTTTCTATAAATTTCCTGAATAACATCAAGATATTCTTCTTTCTTTTGCTCTAGAATGATTCGATCAACAGTTGAGGAAAGCCGTTACTAACGTGCTTTCCCTTGTTTTATTGGATAATTTCTCTGGCTGTAATCTAATTGTCATAATTTGTTTATAGTTTACGACCCGTAATGTAAGGAGCTGGTCATGACCTTTCCATTTGTTCGTATGCGCCGTATGCGTAAAGATGATTTCTCTCGCCGTTTAATGCGTGAGCATCGCTTGAGTGCAGACGATCTGATCTACCCAATGTTTGTCATTGAAGGGCAAAATACCCGCGAAGCGGTGCCATCAATGCCTGGGGTTGAGCGTGTCACGATTGATGTGCTGTTAAAAGAAGCAGAAGAACTGGTGGCATTGGGTATTCCTATGGTGGCGCTTTTCCCTGTTGTTGGGGAAGGTAAAAAGTCACTGCAGGCCGAAGAGGCTTACAATCCTGATGGTTTAGCACAACGTGCTATTCGCGCACTACGCCAGCATTTCCCTGAATTGGGTGTGATGACGGATGTGGCATTGGACCCATTCACGACACACGGTCAAGACGGCATTATCGACGATGACGGTTATGTGCTAAACGACATCACCACTGAGGTGTTGGTTAAGCAAGCTTTGTCTCATGCAGCAGCTGGTGCACAGGTCGTTGCGCCATCGGATATGATGGACGGACGTATTGGTGCGATCCGCGAAGCCTTGGAACTAGAAGGTTTTATTAACACTCGCATCATGGCCTACTCTGCCAAGTATGCTTCAGCTTATTACGGTCCATTCCGTGATGCCGTGGGCTCTTCTGGTAATTTGGGTAAAGGCAATAAGTTTACTTACCAAATGGACCCTGCGAATACCGATGAAGCGATCCGCGAAGTCTTGCTCGATATTGAAGAAGGTGCGGATATGGTGATGGTGAAACCGGGCATGCCGTATTTGGATGTGGTACGTCGTGTGAAGTCTGAACTGGGTGTGCCAACTTATGCCTACCAAGTCAGTGGTGAATACGCGATGCAAATGGCTGCGTTTGAAAATGGCTGGTTAGACAAGGATCAGGTGATGATGGAGTCTTTGCTGGCGTTCAAGCGAGCGGGTGCTGACGGCATTTTGACCTACTTCGCTAAAGATGCGGCCTTACTTTTGCAAAATACATCACGATCTGTCTAATTTTATGTTCAGATAACGAAAATTCAGCTCAGAAGTCGTGACCCAGCGGTAACGTTGGTATAAATTTTAAAGTTGCTTCTTACTGCTGGTAAGAAGCAACATGGAACTCATGATGGCACGCTATTGGAGCTGACTCGAAATGTCTGAACAGCCTGTAAACGAAAAAAAAGGGTCTCAAAATACCGCTTCTGCTGGTGAAGCAAAATCGTCTCAAGATCTGCAAAAGCAAATTGCAGAGGCGACAGAAGAGCTTATCTTGGAGCCCATTCCTGAACAGCCAATTGAACCGACTCGTTTGGCGATTGAGGAGCGTTTACCAGAAGACATTGATTTGTCAGACCCTGAGCTCTATTTTAACCGTGAACTCAGTCACCTTCAGTTCAATGCTCGTGTGCTTGAACAAGCCATGGATGAGAATCATCCGGTGTTAAACCGATTGATGTTCTTGTGTATTTTTAGCTCCAACATGGATGAGTTTTTCGAAATTCGTGTGGCGGGCCTTAAGAGCCAAATCGAATACAGTCGTGAGAAAAACGGCCCAGATGGCATGCACCCTGCGAAGGTGCTGGATTTAATCAGTGAACATGCCCATCAGTTGGTACGTCGTCAGTACCGCATTTTAAATGACATTATTTTCCCAAAATTAGCGGAAGAGAATATTCACTTTATTCGCCGAACGCTATGGACTGAAAAACAAGCAGCCTGGGTTAAACGATATTTCCGCGACAACGTGTTGCCGATCATTAGTCCTGTGGGTCTAGACCCTGCGCACCCTTTCCCTCGTTTGGCAAACAAGACGTTTAACTTTGTCGTGGAACTTGAAGGCCGTGATGCCTTTGGTCGTGAAAATGGCCTTGCCATCGTGCCTGCTCCGAGCTCATTACCGCGTTTGGTTAAGTTGCCTGATGATGTGTGTGAAGGTGGGGATAACATGGTGTTCTTGTCTTCTATTATTCACGCCCACGCTGATCAGCTGTTCCCAGGCATGACCGTGAAAGGTTGTTTCCAGTTCCGCTTAACCCGTAACGCAGACTTAGAAGTCGACTCTGATGATATCGGCTTGGACTTGGCTGGGGCGCTTCGAACTGAGCTACAGAGCCGTCATTACGGTAGTTCTGTACGTCTGGAGATTGCCGATAATTGCCCACCGCATATCGTCGATTCGCTGTTGGCGCAGTTTGAGTTGAGCGATAAAGATTTATACCGCATTGATGGCCCTGTGAACTTAAGCCGTTTATTGGCGGTGTTGGAGTTGGTTAACCGCCCAGACTTGATGTATGCGCCGTTTTCACCGGGCTTACCGAATAAGCTAGCGAAATCGAGCAATATCTTCGAGGCAATTCGTCAGCGTGATTACCTGCTGATGCACCCCTTTGAGACCTTTTCTCCGGTCATTGATATGTTAAGCGAAGCCGCAAAAGACCCTAACGTGATTGCGATTCGTCAGACCCTGTATCGTACTGGAGCGCGTTCGCCGATTGCCAATGCTTTGGTAGAAGCTGCACGAAATGGTAAAGAAGTCACCGTTGTTATCGAGCTACGTGCACGTTTTGATGAAGCGGAAAACTTGGCCTTGGCAAGCCGTTTACAAGATGCTGGGGCGATTGTGGTATACGGCGTGGTACGTCATAAGACGCACGCGAAAATGATCCTAATCGTTCGTCGTGAAGGGGCGGAATTAACCCGTTACGTTCACCTTGGCACGGGTAACTATCATGCTGGTAACGCACGTTTATACACCGACTACAGCTTCCTAACCTGTGATAAAGAAATCGGTGATGATGTTCACCGCGTGTTCCAGCAGCTGACCGGCATGAGTAAAGAGCTGAAAGTGAAGAAGTTACTTCATGCGCCCTTTACGCTACGTGATCGTTTATTAGAAATGATCGCTAAAGAAGCTGAGAATGCTAAAAACGGTGAGCCTGCGCGTATCATTATTAAAGTGAACTCGTTAACTGAGCAGCGCCTAGTGCAGGCTCTATACAAAGCTTCTCAAGCGGGTGTGAAGATTGATCTGATCGTGCGTGGTATTTGTACGTTACGCCCAGGAATCAAAGGGGTGTCGTCGAACATCCGAGTGCGCAGTATCATTGGTCGTTTTTTAGAGCATACGCGTGTTTACTACTTCTACAACAACCGCACGCCTCTGGTGTATTTATCCAGTGCTGACGGTATGGATCGTAACTTGAATAACCGTATTGAAGTGGCGTTCCCGATCCAAGATTACAAACTGGCTCGTCGAGTGAAGAAAGAGCTGGAGTATTATCTAAAAGACAATACTCAGAGCTGGTTGTTGCAGAGTGACGGCTCGTACCAGTTGTCGAAGCCTCGTAAAGGGGAGTACCGCAGTGCGCAACGCGCTTTACTCAATGACTTGGCGGATAATGCTAGATAATGCTCGAGTGAGCGCCTAACGCTTCAGCGAAAGGCGCTCACTTTTCCCATTACCGGGCTGTGTTATTTCTGATCAGTCGGTAATAATATGCCGACGATCAAACTAGGCCAAGTTAGCTGATCTCGCAAACATGCTAAGTTTTCTGAATTAAATCCTTCCGCCAGCGTTTTTGATTGTTTCAAATAGCGATCGTCTCCAAACTGTTCGAGGCTTAGCTTGAGTCGGTTGAGCTGAGTATTAAACAGCGTGTCGCGTTTGGCTTGGGCTTTCTCAAAATACGGTTTTTGCTCTGCCACCCAATCTTCCCCTAGTGTTTTAAGCCATGTTGACAGTAACGTGCGGGTGGTTTGATTCAGCTCTTCAATACGCTCCGGTGCCGCAGTGAAACGAACGGAAACGAGTACACCCTGTTTCGCCATGTCATAACGAATGTCTGAGCGCAAGCTGTAGATACCTTGCTTTTCACCACGTAACACCTGCTTAAACTGTGCGTTCATTTCATCCGCTAGATGCGGAATCATAATGGTGTAGTTTGGATTCCATGCTAGTGGAGTAAAGCCTTCGAGCTTATAGGTGGCGCGTGGTTCACGCGCCATGGCTGTGACGAACTCACTTTGTTTAAGCAAAGGTGTGGGAATGGGGGCAGCAATACTTTCTGGTGCCAATACGTGAGGAATTGCGCCGAGATACTGACTTAAAATCGGGCGTAAACGCTCTACATTTTTCGCAGTAATAAAGTATGTGGCTGGACGTTGGTTAAGTTGTGCCGCTTGTTCCGAAAGGGTTGCTCGATCATTTGCTAAAAAGGCTTCGAGATCTGCTTTGATCCCTGTTGCTGTATCAGCTTGTTTGCCATATTGATGCAAAGAAAACTGTAGGCTGAATTGTTCTGAAACCCTTGTCACATCGCTGTTTGAGCGGCGCTGTAATGTTCTCATAAACTCATCATAGACTTCCTTGGAGAGTTCATGCGGCAGTGCCTGCTGCTGAAAGTAACCCAACTGGGCAGCCAAATGAGCGGTATTAGTCGTCACTTCAAAGGTTCGATGATGCTCGCTTTGATCCCAGCTACCTGCCACATGAAAACGTTTTTTCCATTGCTCTTCTTCTGCTTTTGACCATCCTAGAGGTGCTTGGTTTGCCATCATCTGCGCTAAGATTTGTGAGTGCGTGCTATCAAATAACGTGTTGAGATAACCAAAGTCCTGGATCGCCTCAAAACGAATTTGATCCCCAGCATTAGGGCTTTCAACCAGCCACATACGCTCTCCGTTGGCCAGTTGCCACGCGCTAACACCTGTATCAGGGCTATGTTTCAATAGTTTTGCAGGTAGGCGGTTTGTCTTTACCGTTAACGACTTTTCAGCAATGGGTTGAAGTGTTAGCGGTGGCGCCAGCTTTTCTGCTGAGATTGTGTTTACCGTGTATTCAAGCAAGGTGGCTGTGAGGGCTTCGGGATAGTGGTTATCTCCTGCTTTTTGTAAATAGGCAACACGGTCTTTCGCTGCAAGCCATTGCTTCACCATCTGGTTTACATCATCAAGCTCAATCGTTTCGAGTAACGCGATGGCCAGCTCATTGTGTAGTCTAGGGTCTGGCAAAGGCTTGCGGTTAGTGACGGCATTGTTAATTTTTGCGAGCCAGAAAACACCACGAGAATCAGCAGCTTGGATATTCTGTTTAGCGGTCTTTTTCGCCTGAGCAAGCATCTCGTCGAAGTCTGACTGATGGAAGCCATGGTAACGAATGCGCTCAATTTCAGTCAGTAATGTTTTCAGGTGTGAAGCCATTTCACCTGGGGTGTAAAGAGTGCCAAATGCAATGATATCAACATTAGGAGAGGCTTCGCCTTTTACTGCATTGAAACTCATATTCGGCATAGCATCAGACTGGCGGCGAATCTGTTGGCTAAGGAGTTTCTTAGCGAGATACGAAATCAACTGCTCACGACGTGACTCAAGGTTTTGTTCTTCTATCTTGGCAAAGCGAAACAGATAGGCAATGCGATTCAGGCGACTTTCAGGGTCGCTCAAGGTATCAATATGAAGTGTATTATCTAGCTCTGGGTCTTTTGATTTTCGACTAGGAAGCGTTTGCTGAGGCACCGTGGCAAAGGTGTCTTCGATAAGCTGCTTAGCCATAGTTGGATCCATAGCGCCTACCATCACCAGTGACATGTTATTAGGAGCGTACCAGCTATTATGAAAGTCTTTTATGCGCTCAATAGGGGTTGTAAGAATGCTCTCTTGAGTCCCGATCACTGGACGCTCGGGGTAGGGTGAGCCGACTCTGATAACGGCTTTCTTCTGCTCGTTGATGTTTTTGCTGGCGCTCAGCCCGCCGCGCCATTCTTCTAAGATGATAGGTTGTTCTGTGTGCCAATCTACCGCACTGAGGTGTGACTCAAACATCATCTCCTTGAGTATGAATAAAGCTTGTTTTGTTGTTGCAAGCTCGCTGCTGGGCAATGTCAGCATGTACCGAGTCACATCGGCATTGGTCATGGCATTAAAATTTCGACCTTGTATTAAGCCTATATCTTGCAGTGCAGAGCGCACACCATCAGGGTAATGCTCCGTTCCACGAAATGACATATGCTCGACCATATGTGCAACGCCCAGTTGATCCTTGTCCTCATCCGTGGCGCCAGCATGGACAATTAGCTGAATCTGCAAGGTTGTTGCTGCTGCGGTTTCGCTGTCTTGGCGGGCATCAAAGAAGGCGTAGTTCATGCCATTTGAGAGAGTGCCATGTAGAACGCGCTGATCCCATTCAAAAGCCCCCTGTTTGACGAGTTGTTGTGCCTTTTGCCAAGCTTCTGAATCATCCGCTGGCTGGGTGGTGGCTATGGTTTGTGACCCGCCCACGGCAAGGAGCAGGGTGAGCAACCCCCTGATAAGGGGGCTTGGTGATAAAAATTGGTCCATTCTGTTCTCAATTTAAGTAAAGGTAGTTGGTGCGAGAGCAAAGTTAGGTATGCGTTAAAAACGCATACCTAACTCCAAGGAGATGGTGCGGCCGGCGGTATAAGTTTTCTCACTGTTGCTAACAGACACATTAACCACTTTATCGAAGACGTTGTTAATCCCTACATTTAGGTAGCCATCTAAGTCGTTTAGAATCTTGGGAGTCCAAGTTATGTTGGAATTAAGGGTGGCGTATCGGTCAAACTCAACGTCTTCATAGACATCGAAGCTAGCGCCACCAATATCAATGTTTTCCCCGCTGTCTGTGGCAACTTTTCCACCAGCATGTAGGTTAATGCTGTTGCCCCAAACTAAACTCCAAGAAGGGATCTCGGTTGTGGTGCTGAAACGGAAATTGAATGGAATGCTGTAATCCCAAGAAGGTAGGTCGTCCGTATAGATCACCTCGCCTTTGTAGTAGATAGAATCTTCGTTGAAGGTTTCATCATAGGCATTATCAGACTGAGAGTTCGACTTCGAGTCTTGTATGGAGATAGAGGCTTCCAAGTGTGTCAGAGTGCTGCCGATTTGAAACCCCTTTATTGTCTCCAGCGCTAATGAGACGCTTTGATATTGGCTGACGCCAGTATTCGTGTAGTAGTACTGGTTATCATCATCTCGGGTTCGCTGCACACCGTCTTTCGAATCTCTTGCCACACCTTTTAATGTCGCTTTCATAGGACCAATTTTTTGCGCCACGGCAAGGCTTAGTTCGTCAGAATATGGGGTTTTAAGGTCATAGTCCGCAACAGAACGGTCCTCGTAAGTTGTTGTACGAGTGATGTCGCCAGAGCTATTGTAGGTGTAGGCGGTACGCCAGCTACGCAAAGTGTCGTTGATGGTATAGCGCAAGAAGCTACGTCCGTAATAGCGGTTCGCCCCAGCGGTGAATACTGTGCTCTCATCACCAAAGGTATCCCAGATCATACTGGTGCGTGGGGCGATATTGACGTTTTCTAACAGGGATTCGTAGTCAGCACGCAACCCCAGATTAAAAGTCCAGTTACCAGCGCTGATACTGTCTTCTACAAACGCACCGTAGGTTTGATAAGTCTTATTAAACTTATTTGCCGACAATACTGAACGGGTACGCAGGTATTCATCATTTTCATCATGTACGCCATCACCATTGCTGTCGTTACACCCAGCAGAAGCTGAGCCACTTAGGCAACGATAGGTTTCTCCAATGATATCGCCTTCTACTTCATAAAATGCATCGATCTGTGAAACTTGTAGACCTGTTGATAATGAATGGAAAGTGTCCCCCCATGAAATTGGGTTTTGCTGCCATTGAGTGGAGAAAGATGTGGTGTCCTGTTGCTGGCGCACATCACCGTAGCCCCCCGAATACTGACTGTCTCCAGTGTAGTTTTCTGAGGGATGGTATGCATAGATTGCCGATTCAGAATCCAGTTCATCAAAAGCACGATCGAAGCTTAGCTTTGTGGTGAGGTTTCCTGCTGAACCGTAGTAAATACTTTCGCCGGTTAAGCCATAAGCTTGATGAGTCTTAGTGAAAGGCGAATCGTAAGAAGTGGATGTAATCCCATTGTGGTTTCTATCTGAATAACGTGCTGACAAGCTTAAATCCAGACGATCAGAAGCAGAGTAATCTAGCCTGCCCATAACGTTGTTGATTTGGTCTTGATAATCAACTGGCGTTTTAGTTCCGCGTCCGGCGTTATCTTTATAAACCTGTTCGAAATCTGACTGTGAGCGGGAGACCATGATACCGCCGGTTAGTTTTTCACTAATCTCCTGGACGCTGGTCAAGGATACTCGCTGTTTTGTGTAATCTGGGGTATAGCTACCGTCATAGCTATTACCGTCTTCATAGTCAGATTTAGCCTCTTCATCTACGTGCATGCTATTTAAGCCACTGCCGGAAATAGCATACTTAATGGCTGTATAGTCTTCTCCTTGATAACGAAGCAATTCTGCATCCACTACACCGCCAGTGAAACCACCGTATTCAGCGGGCACGTTAACATCGTAAACCGTGATTTTGCTTATGGCATCTGGATCAATGTAGTAGCTTTGTGATGAACTACCGCCCAGCATAGAAAGATTAGTAGGAGTGATCGGGTTAGAGAAAGTATCTTCGTTATCACCAGGGTTTAAGTCGTTGTTTGTTCCGACACCATCAATAAGATAAGCATTCTGGTAGGAAGCTTGGCCATGAATAGAGATTTCTTCGGGTCTAAGGCTAGCGGCGTTAGCTGAAAGATCGCTGCTGCGGCTGTATTGCACACTACTGTTGTTTTGTAATAACGAAGTCATAGACCCCGTGGTGCCAGCCATGGTGTCAATATCATCTTGATCAATCGTTGAATGAGTCACTTGGGGTGAGCGATTCGCTTCTACCAATAATGGTGAGAAGGTAAGAGAGTCTTCAGATAGGCTGTCTTGAATGATGATGTTGCCGGAATCGGTTTCCTTAAATGTTAGCCCTGTGCCTTCGAGTAGTGCATTGAGGGCTTCTATACCGTTGACTGCTCCTTGATAGCCTTGCGTACTTTTGCCAATCAAGAGATCGCTTGTACTGCTAAGATAAATCCCCGTTTGATTGGCAAACTGCGTTAATGCAGCAGCAAGAGGGCCTTCTGCGATATCGTATTGATGGTAATCGGTCAAATGCGAAGCGTGCAGCATCGACCCGGTGATTGAGAATGTACAGGCCACAATCCATTGGCGATGAAGCTTGAGTCCTTTCGCAATAGAGTGAAATGCGAAATTCATAATATCTCCAGTAATAATAGTTCTTATTACTGTTACCGAATGAGCGAGCTAAAAAGGGACAAGCTTATTTAAAAATTTTAAAAAAAATTTATACCGCTTGAATCAGTGTTAGATAGGGCAAGGGGTGGGATACTTTGATCGGAGCCACTTCAGATAAAAGTTGTGTGGCACTGTTAATATCGTCGATTGGAAAAGCTCCCACGATTGAGATAGGCTGAACAGCCTTGTCCACATGAATATGGCCTAACGTGTAGCGGTTTAGTTCGGCTGCTAACGTTGATAAAGTCATATCAATGACTTCTAAGCGGCCTTGTGTCCAGCTAAAGGCATGTGGCGAAACAGTTGCCATGTGATCTACTTTGAAATCTTTGATGGTCACGGCTTGCCTTGGCTGCAAAGTGATGGATTGCTGGCCTGCAGTAATACGAGCTTCTCCCTCGATTAAGGACAGTTGGAAATGTCCATTAGCAAATCGCCTCGCCGCGTAGTGAGCTTGCTGAGATATGATTTGAACACCATCAATGGATAAATATTGAGATGTTCTTTGATTGTTCATTGAGTTGAGCGCAATCTCACCACTTAAAAGTTCGTACTGTAGGTGTTGCTCTGTGTCGCTGAGGTTCAGTGCACTGGTAGTGTTAAGCCACAATGCTCCTGCAAAAGTGGTTAATTTTTGGCGTTGACCAATATTTGTGTGGGCATCTGCGAATAAGTTGCCTACCCAGCTACCTACCTTCGTCTGGCTTGTGAGCCAGCTAGCACCCAGAGTAATGCCACCAAAAGCCGCAAAACGCTGTAGAAACTCTCTTCTTTGAATCTGCCGTTGAGGCGTTCCAGTGAGAACTTCCTTTGCGGCGTTAGACGTTTGCACGCTTTGAAAGCGAGTTTGCACCTGTTGAATTTTCAGCCATGCCTGTTGGTTTATTTGGCTATGATTGAGCCAAGTCTGCCATTGACTGAGGTGGCTTTGACTAGGGTTTTCCCCCAGCTCAATCGCCCATTCTGCCGCTTGTTCTAGGGCTTGATCATAGGATGGATGGTCGGACATTTGAGACATGTGTTTAGATGGCTAATTTGGCACAGTGTACGAGTGCTTGAGCGATATAACGTTTAATGGTGCGTTCTGAGAGGTTAAGTTGTTGCGCTATTTCTGCGTAGGTAAAACCTTGTACCTGAGAGGCAATAAACGCATGTGACACCTCTTGCGGGAGTTTGGCTAACCACTCATCTAACACAATCAATGTGTCAATGATGACACGCTGTTCAGCTTCATCAAGTGTGACAGTGTCCGCTGCTTGTTGCATGCTTTCTAGCCAAGCTTGTTCGATCTTCTTACGTCGCCAATGATCGATACATAGGCCTTTCGCAATAGTAGTAATGAAGGCTTTGGCATCATCCAATTGAGAGAAATGCTGCGGTTTAACTAAAAGTTTAATAAAAGCGTCTTGCGCAATGTCTGCCGCTTGAGCATGGCACCCCAGACGTTTTTGCAGCCAACTGGAAAGCCAAGGGTGATGTGCTTTGTATACGGTTTCTAGCGTAATTGGACGTGACATAACAACCTCATTACTGATAGGGATATAATTTACCAGTAATGAGAATTGTTTTCAAATGAGATTATTTGCTTGGGCGTGGCGCGTAGGCAAACACATCTGAGTGGCAGTTTGCTTCCTGAATGCCTCTGGCTTCTAGTTGATCAAGCGTGCCATAAACCATACCGACTGAACCACTGATGAAAGCATGGCTGTCAGTGAGCTCAAGGTGATCTTCTAGAATGGCTTCGTAAAGCCAGCCAGTGCGACCATCCCAATCATCACTCTTTTCATTAACAACCACGTGGATATGGAAGTTTTCTGGTGACTGATGATCTTTAATCCAGTCCATCACAAAGGTATCTGCAGCGGTGCGCAGCCCCCAGTAAAAGTGAACTGGACCTTGGTACCCTTTGTGCACAAGGTCATCAAAGATGCTTTTCATTTGTGCGAAGCCTGTGCCGCCAGCAATGAGAAGCAGTGGAGCGCTTAACTCAGCTGGCGCTTTTTCAATGTGTGCATCTCCACCTGGTAGTACTAGATCTACGCTTGGGCTGTGCTTCAAGTGTTCAACCACTTTAAAAGCTAGGGATTCTTGATCAGATACTAAGATGTACAGACTCAAGTTAGGCAGTTCATGTGGCGCGCTGCCAATGGAATAAGGGACTTTCTCGCCAGTCGGCAAAGCAATCATCAAGTATTGCCCAGCGATAAACGGGCTGTCTTTGATTTCTAAATCTACTTTGTACACTGTCTCATTGAGTGATTCGACTCGAATGACCTTAGCGTTAACGTCTTTCACCTAGATAACTCCGTTGTGTTCTCTGGAAACTGCTTGGGCAGCTCTCAATGATTTTTATAAGAATGATTTCTATTTGCGATATTATATCGTTGTGACTTGCAAAAAAAAGCCACTTTCACCAATGAAGTGTGGAAGTGGCTTCTGTATCACTTGGACGCGAAACGATTACTTATTTTTGCCCTTCATAGATTCGAAGAAGTCATCGTTAGTCTTCGTCACTTTTAGACGGTCAATTAAGAACTCAGTCGCAGCGATGTCTTCCATTGGGTTCAGAAGCTTACGCAGGATCCACATACGCTGTAGTTCGTCTTCTGTTGTAAGAAGGTCTTCACGACGAGTACCAGAACGACGAATGTTGATCGCAGGGAATGTGCGTTTTTCAGCAATCTTACGGTCAAGGTGTAACTCAGAGTTACCTGTACCTTTAAATTCCTCGAAAATAACTTCGTCCATCTTAGAGCCTGTGTCTACAAGCGCTGTAGCGATGATGGTTAAGCTACCGCCTTCTTCAACGTTACGTGCCGCACCGAAGAAACGCTTAGGACGCTCAAGTGCGTTCGCATCCACACCACCGGTAAGAACTTTACCAGAGGATGGGATAACGGTGTTGTAAGCACGAGCTAGACGTGTGATCGAGTCAAGAAGGATGACCACGTCTTTTTTGTGTTCAACAAGACGTTTTGCTTTTTCGATCACCATTTCTGCTACTTGTACGTGACGTGCTGGCGGCTCATCGAAGGTAGACGCTACCACTTCACCGCGAACAGTACGTGACATCTCTGTTACTTCCTCAGGACGTTCGTCGATCAGAAGTACGATCATGTGACATTCTGGGTTGTTGCGAGTGATCGCGTTAGCGATGTTCTGCAACATAAATGTTTTACCGGCTTTTGGTGGCGATACCACAAGAGCACGCTGACCTTTACCCATCGGTGCAACAAGGTCGATGATGCGCGATGTAACGTCTTCTGTTGAACCGTTACCTGCTTCCATCACTAGACGCTCATCGGCAAATAGAGGTGTAAGGTTTTCAAATAGTATTTTGTTACGAACGCTGTCAGGTTTATCGAAGTTGATTTCGTTGACTTTTAATAGTGCGAAGTAACGTTCGCCATCTTTCGGTGGACGGATCTTGCCGGCAATCGTATCGCCTGTACGCAAGTTAAAACGGCGAATTTGGCTAGGTGAGACATAAATGTCGTCAGGACCAGCTAGGTATGAGCTATCAGGAGAGCGTAAGAAGCCAAAGCCGTCTTGTAGAATCTCAAGGATGCCATCGCCGTAGATATCTTCACCGCTTTTCGCATGGCGCTTTAGGATCGCGAAGATAACATCTTGTTTTCGGGAGCGGGCAAGGTTGTCTAACCCCATTTCCGCTGCGATATCTAATAGTTCAGGGACTGATTTCTTTTTTAGTTCGGTAAGGTTCATAAACGAATGTTTGTAGTTAGCTCATATTGAGAAAAAAGACGGGACCATCGTAGTGTAATAACACAGCGTTAATGATCAGTGTCGGAAGTATTAAATGTAAATGCTTTTCGACACCGAAGACCGGCTACGGGTATAACCATGGCTGGAGTTCTGATTGTTCGCGATGGGCGAAGTCGAACAGCGTGTATTACCTGATTGGAGTCATTGATACAAAGACCTAATGTCTCTGACATCCATAAGACTGGTTAACTATAGTGCGACAATTTCCATAGGTCTATAGCCTAAAAGGCCTAAAAACGCCTTTTTTGTTAATTTTTTGATCGTTTTCCGTAAAAGTTTTGCTTCAGATGGGGTAAAAAGTCAAAAAAGGTCCCAGAATTTACTCATGACAGATGCGGTTAAACCAGTTAATCTTCCGCTCATTAACAGAAATCTCAAAAAGGCGATAATGGATGCAATCACTGTTAGTGCAACAATCCCATGACTTTCCATTTGAAAAAATTGCTGCAATCGACCTAGGTTCGAACAGTTTTCATATGGTGGTCGCGCAAGTGACTCATGGACAATTGCGTATTACAGGGCAGTACGGCGATAAGGTTCAACTGGCGGCAGGCCTACAAGAAGACGATACCTTAGACGAAGCCTCGCAACAGCGTGGTATTGATTGTATCGCTCAGTTCGCGCAAGTGATTGATGATCTACCTTTAGGTTCTGTGCGGATTGTCGGTACTAATGCATTGCGTGCTGCTAAAAACCGATATGACTTTATTTCCAAAGCCATGGATGTCATCAGTCACCCGGTTGAGATCATTGCTGGTCGAGAAGAAGCCCGCTTAATTTATGTTGGTGTGGCGCGAACCATGGACCATGGTGAGCAAAAACGTGTGGTGGTCGACATCGGTGGTGGATCAACGGAATTTATCATTGGTCAACAGCTTGAACCGATTTTAACGGAAAGCCTGCATATGGGCTGTGTCAGCTACCGCCAACGCTTTTTTGCAGATGGCACCATCACTAAATCTAATTTTCAAAAAGCAGTGACTGCAGCCCGTCTAGAACTTTTGAGTATTCAAGACGATTACTTAGATGAGGGCTGGGATGTGGCCATTGGCTCATCAGGAACCATTAAGGCGGCTTATAACATAGCCCTAGAGATGGGCTGGAGCAAAAAGGGCATCACACCTAAAGTCCTCAAGCAGATCCAAAAAGCGTTATTTGATGCGGGCCATGCGGACAATATCAATCTACTGGGCTTGAAGCCTGAGCGAAAAACCACCATCGCAGCAGGTATTGCCATTTTAACCGCTGTGTTTGAGTGTTTTGGCATTAAGCAAATGGATTTCTCTAACGGCGCACTACGTGAAGGTGTGTTGTACGACATCATGGGGCGTTACGCTGACAGTGACATTCGTGAGCGCACCGTCAATTACATGCTGAATCAATATCATATTGATACCGAGCAAGCTAAGTTAGTAACCCATACTTCCTTGTCTATGCTTGAGCAGGTGCGATCGGATTGGGGGGTGGCATCACTCTCCAGCGAAGATATTTTGCGTTGGGCAAGTTTGCTACATGAGTGTGGTTTGGGGATTTCCCATAGCCGTTATCATAAGCATGGTGCCTACATTATCAGTGAATCGGATATGCCTGGCTTCTCCCAACAAGAGCAGCAAGCTCTGGCGAACTTGGTATTGCGCCACCGTCGTAAATTTACCCAGTCGCTAGAATATCGCTTTACTAAAAGTGACCAACAAGACCTAGATCGCTTAGCGATTCTATTGCGTTTGGCAATCCTATTGCACATTGATCGTAAAGAGGGCGATATGCCAATCTTTACGTTGAAAGCCAGTGACAAGTCCTTGCATGCAGAGTTTTTGCCAGGCTGGCTAGACGCGAGGCCGTTAACCACGGCTAACTTGCAAAGTGAAGCAGATTACTTAAGTGCAGCTGGATATACCTTCACCTTCAGTTAAATCGCATACTCAAATCTGAATGACGTGATCAGGTTATTAATAGCGGGTATTTCGTAAGTTTATAAAGCCAAGGGGCAAAAACTGTGTTTTTGCCCCTTTTCTTTGTCTGGATTATAAAAAGTACTTTTTAAACAATGATTTATGGTTAGAGAGGAATTTCTTAGAAAATCCTCCTTATGCTGTCAAAGATTGCTAATCTAATACCAAGGTATCAAGACATTAGCGTCAAAATCCGTATAATCTGCGACACACCTGCTCAAAACCCTTGCAAGGTTGATCGCTTTCGTTCAAAGCGGCGTATTTCTGTTTTGAACCGCGTTCGTTAGGGGAGTAATGAGGAAATGCAATGATCTTTACCCAGATTGCAGAGGGACAGTCCGAATGCGTCTGTATTGGTTCGTATTCGCACCTTCCCTTATAGATGGTTAACAGCCCTTTTCCTGATTACTCTCAAACTACAACTGGCTATGACACGGCGAACTCATATGACCTCAAATATTGTAGATGTACTACTCGTTGGCGGCGGTGCCATGAGCACCACCCTTGGCATGTTACTGAAACAGCTTGACCCTTCACTATCCATTACCATGGTTGAGCGTCTGGACAAAGTTGCACAAGAAAGTACGGACGGTTGGAATAATGCTGGTACTGGACATGCAGCCTACTGTGAACTGAATTACACTTCCCCTAACGCAGACGGTTCGACCAACATCGATAAGGCCGTTAACATCAATGCCGCGTTTGAAGTTAGCTTACAATTCTGGTCTTACCTAGTCGAAAAAGGTCTTTTACCAGCCCCAGAAGAATTCATTAATCGCGTACCACACCAAAGCTTTGTTTGGGGTGAGGATAACGTGAAAAAACTGAAGTCTCGTTTTGAAGCAATGAGCGCACACCCTGCGTTTCGCGAGATGCAGTACACCGAAGACAAAGCAACGATGGCGGAGTGGATGCCATTGATTATGCAAAACCGCACTGGCGATGAGCCGTTGGCGGCGACACGCATTGAGCACGGTTCAGATGTTAACTTTGGTGCGATTGCACGTAATATGGCGTCATTCCTTGAATCACAAGAGGCTGTGAACATCGAGCTAAGTGCCGAGGTTGAAGAGCTAAAGCAGCAAGCAGATGGCTCTTGGAAAGTGGTTGTTGACCAAAAAGGTCAGCGTCGAGAGTTCCAAGCGAAGTTTGTTTTCCTTGGTGCTGGTGGCGGTGCTTTACCATTGCTACAGAAATCCGGAATCAAAGAAGGCAAAGGCTACGGCGGCTTCCCTGTGAGTGGCCAGTGGTTGGTGTGTGAAAAGCCAGAGTTGGTTGAGCAGCATCACGCTAAAGTTTATGGTGCCGCACCCATTGGTGCACCACCGATGTCTGTACCGCATTTGGACACACGTATCATCGATGGTAAAAAAGCCATTCTGTTTGGTCCATTTGCAGGCTTCACAACCAAGTTTTTGAAACAAGGCTCGGTGTTTGACCTAGTGAAAAGTGTTCGTTCTGACAACCTTGGTAACATGCTAAGTGTTGGTAAAAACAACATGGATCTCACTAAGTATTTGATCAGTGAAGTGCGCCAGTCTCACAAAGATCGTTGTGATTCATTGCGTAACTTCTTCCCAGATGCTCAAGATAAAGATTGGTCGTTGGCGTACGCGGGGCAGCGTGTGCAGATCATTAAAAAAGGCCCAGATGGTGCTGGTAAACTTGAGTTTGGTACAGAAGCGATCGTGTCCGAAGACGGCACTATTGCTGCTTTACTGGGGGCATCGCCAGGTGCATCAACAACAGTGAATACCATGATCAACATCCTCGAGCGCAGCTTTGCTGACCGCATGAAGTCAGACGAGTGGCAAGCGAAGATGAAAGAAATGGTGCCTTCCTACGGTCAATCTCTCGTAGAAAACACGGATCTATTACTTGAGATTCGCTCGCGTACACTTGAGACATTGAAACTTAAGCCTTAAGCTTACGCGCATTACTTTACTAAAGCCGAGTTCACTGACGTGAACTCGGCTTTTCTTCTATTGCCAGAGAGGAAATTATGATCACATTCGCAGAACGTTCCGATGCCTTGTCAGAACAACTAAGAGAACTAGAACACCAAGCCGATGATGGCGACCAACTGTTTTACTGTGCTTACTTACTAGGGCTACTTGGCTTGCACAGTGCCATCGAAGGCGAAGGTGCCGAAGAATTTGATGCCTACTTTGAAACAGAGCTTAAAGCGACATTGGCAGCGGAAGGTGTGACTGACAAAGACCAAGACGCGATCTTAGGGCTTTGGAAACAAGTGACACAATAGCTTTGAATCGCGGGGTGCAACTCGGTTCCCGCGAAAATGGCATATGGGGTTGTAGGACCGCGGTCCCCGCGGGAAAGGCATACGGGTATGCAAGGTTGTTCCCTCGCAAAGCGAGGTCCTACAAGACTTTGTTACCGCTGGAACGGCATGCGGGCATCCAATGATGTTTCGGCAGTTGTAGGACCGCGGTTCCCGCGGGAAAGACATGCGGGTATGCGAGTTTGTTCCCTCACGAAGCGAGATCCTACAAAAGCGCTTACATCCCCATAAACAGCGGAATTAATACGGGTACTAGGAAGCTCATTATAAAGCCGCTGGCGATACAAACTGGGACGATTTCAGCGCCATGGACTTTACCCAGCAAGGGTAACGTGAAGTCCATGGCGGTGGCTCCGGAGTAGCCAACGGATAGGTGACTGTTAATTCTGGCGAATGCGGGTATTAACATTAAAGCGATGATCTCGCGCCCTAGATCCAGTAGAAAGGCAGTGGTGCCGAGCACTGGGTCGCCCAGCCCTGTGATAAGGATGCCTGATAAGCTGTACCAACCAAAGCCTGAGACCACGGCCAGACTTTTGTTCCATTCCAGCCCCAAAAAAGCTCCTGCAATCAGGCCAGCGAGTAAGGTAGCTAAAACTGTGGTGATGGCGATTGCCATACCTTGTGTGTTTAGGAACAGCTTACGCAAGCGGAAGTTACCTTGGCGAAGTTGGCAGCCCACTAAGAACAGCAGTAAGTAAAGTAACCATGTAACGAGTTCATCAACGCTCGGAATCCAGCTTTTTAAGAGCCAGCCCAATGCTACGCCAGCTAAAACCCCCCCTAGCGTTTTGGCTGCGTCGATTAAAGCATGGCGAGTGGATTGTTGGTTATCCACATGCTGCACTTTGCTCGCCCCAGCGTGGAAAACTTTGCCGCTTATCCACAAAGCACATAGCGGAATTATCGTGATAGCGATAAATAAAACGACGGCTTGATAGCCTGCAATGACGATCTTTGAAGCCAAATTATCCAATGCGCCAATACTGTAACCAATCAACCCTAATATGACATAAGTGAGCTGACTCAAGCCGCGAGCAACGCGCTCTGGTGTCAACGTTTTAACGGGAACCCAATAACCGACAAGCAGTGCAGCAAGGAGAGGGCCTAATGTCGATAAAATGGTCATAATCCATTGATCCTGTTTTGTTTTTCGGCTTTTAAGTGAGGCGTTACGATGTGCTCGGGCAAGATAATATCACTTATTTTGACCTTGAAAAGCACACAATTGGTGCAAGTTCACTGGGGAGCCGTGCAAAGTTGACCGGTTGGTGATAAATTCGCCGCATCTGAACGTTATCCCTAAATAAGTCTGCTCGCTACCATGTTTTCACAGTTTGCAAAACGTTACCCTTCCTTGAGTGAAATCCTGCATTTGCTCTTTCCGATGATTCTTACGATGACGCTTGAGTTGTCCATTAGCATTGTGGATACAATGATGCTTGGACATTACGATTCGTTGCATCTGGCGGCAGTTGGCTTGGCTTCAAGCCTATGGAGTCCCGTTGCCTGTTTTATGATCGGTGTAACCTTTGGGCTCACGCCTTTAATCACTCGTCATCTTCATGGGCGTCAACGTAAGCTTGTGAATCTATACATGTCCCAAGCATTTGGTTTGTCACTTATATTGGGCGCAATTGGCGCTATTTTAAGCGTCACGTTGCTCCCCATGGCGGCTCAGATGATGGCTAGCGAAGCGGAAACGCAGCGCGTGACAGCACAGTATTTATACCTCTTTTCGCCAACGTTTATGGCGTTGGCCCTAATGACATCCTATAAAAACTTGTTTGAGGCAGCGGGCAAGCCACGTGTTCCATTGCTGGTGGCCACGTTAAGTTTGATCCTCAATATCATTTTTAACTATCTACTGATTTACGGAAACTTTGGCTTTCCTGAAATGGGAGCAAGTGGTGCGGCGATTGCCTCAGCGGCATCCGTATGGTTATCGTTATTGGTGTTTGTATTTTACGACCTGCGAGTCAACGGGGATACTTTGTTCAGCCGTATTGACTGGTACTATGTGCGCAACCCTGGCATCCTTTTTGGTGTTGGCTTGCCAGCAGGTTTTGCATTCTCCTTTGAAATAGGTTTGTTCTCATCGTTAACGTGGTTGATCTCTGCGTTTGGCGATCTTGCATTAGGCGCAGGGCAAATTGTCATGTCCTACTCAACGATCTTGTTCACTCCATTAATGGCCATGAGTGCAGTGACCGCGATTGTGGTGGCAAAAGCCATGGCGACTGATGGCATCGAAGCGGTGCAACAAAAGGTACGCATTATCCTTGCGCTAGGGCTTGGCTACGTGTCGATCTGCTTTATCGTCACACAAGGCTTTCATGACCGCATTCCATTCTTATTCAGCTCTAACGAAGTGGTCGCGGCCATGGCTGCGGGAATACTACTTATCTCCTCAACCTACCAATTCCCCGACATGGTACAAACCGTCTTTACTGGGGCTTTGCGCGGCTTTAGAGATACCCGCTCCAGCATGATTGCCATGGCAGTCTCGTTATTTGGCCTAAGCATTCCTTTAGGCTATTGGTTGGCTCACCTAAGCCCATGGGCTGATACGTTAAATGTGCGCGGTTTATACGTTGGTTTAGGGGTTGGCTTAACCATTTTGGCAATGATCTTGTTAGCACGTTATCGAATGACACTAAAAAAATTCCGCAATAAGAAACTGCCTCATCCAGAGGAAGTTGCGTAGGATCGCGGAGACAGCATATGAGAAGGCGATGCTGTTTTGGTAATTGTAGGACCGCGGTCCCCGCGGGAACTGCATACGGGAATACGATGTTGTTCCCTCGCGAAGCGAGGTCCTACAAAGCTTGGTATCGCGAAACGACATACGGGCATGCGATGAGGTTTCGGTAATTGTAGGACCGCGGTTCCCGCGGGAACGGAATATGGGAATGCAAGGTTGTTCCCTCGTAAAGCGAGGTCCTAGAAAAACGGTTCTACGAACGCTTTTCCTGAAAGGCTCGACATTGTTCTATCAGTCCATCGATATCCATATGCTCATCACAGCTTTGTGCAAGGCGGGCGACTTCTTGTTCGCGGTAGGCTTCGTAGTCGAAGTCCTTACTGTCGACAGCTCCGGCCCAGTCAAGCAGGGCTTTTAAAGCGTGTTTATCATCGAATAAACCATGCAGGTAGGTACCTATGATTTGTTTATCTTTGGATAGGTAGCCTTCTAACTCGCCGTTTTCAAGGGTGGCAAAGTGTTGCACACTTTGCTGAAACTCTGATACACCGCTGTGGATTTCATAGCCTTTGATATAAGCATCTCCAAGAGATGAAATGACGCCAGTGCGTTGTTTCAGTTGCTTGCCGTCTTTTAGCTCTGTGCGCATTGGAATATAACCAAGGCCTTTGGCGCTGGAGGGCTCGGCGTTTTCCATGCCTAGTGGGTCGTCTAGGTATTCGCCGAGCATTTGGAAGCCGCCACAGATCCCCAGTACTTTGCCTCCGTAACGAAGGTGGCGGGCAATGTAGTCTTCCCAACCCAATTCACGTAGGAAGGCCAAATCGCTTTGCACGCTTTTGCTACCAGGTAGAATCACTAAATCGGCAGGAGGAATGACCTCATTTTTACGAACCAAGGTAACTTGTACGTTAGGGTGTAAGCGTAAAGCGTCCCAATCTGTATGGTTGCTGGTGCGTGGCAACACCGGAATCACTACGTGCAATTTAGTCTCTGAGCCTTGTTTGGTTGGGCTGGCAGCGACAGCATCTTCGGATTCCAAATGGAAGCCCATTAAGTAAGGTAACACCCCAAGAACCGGTTTACCGGTTCGTTCCTCAAGCCAATCAAGGCCTGATTGCAACAAAGCAATATCACCGCGGAAACGGTTAATCACAAAGCCAATGACACGATCTTGCTCGCTTGGCGAAAGGAGCTCGAGTGTGCCCACCAGATGAGCAAATACGCCGCCTTTGTCGATATCGGCGATGATAATCACCGGACAATCGATGCTTTCAGCAAAGCCCATGTTGGCGATATCACGAGCACGAAGATTAATTTCGGCGGGACTGCCTGCGCCTTCAATCAGTACACAATCATATTGGTCGGCAAGGCGCTGATAGGAGTCCAGCGCAGCGTTTTTCGCAATGGTTTTGTATTCGTGATAACCCACCGCATTCATATTGCCCACTGAGTGGCCTTGAATAATCACTTGAGCGCCGATGTCTGTATTAGGCTTAAGCAAAATAGGGTTCATGTGCACATCGGGCTCAAGGCCTGCGGCATAGGCTTGCACCGCTTGAGCTCGGCCGATTTCTTTGCCGTCGGCGGTGACAGCGCTGTTTAACGCCATGTTTTGCGGTTTAAACGGTGCCACATTCAGTCCGCGTTCTTTTATCAAGCGACATAAAGCCGTTACCAAGGTGCTCTTTCCCGCATCTGAAGTAGTACCTTGCACCATAAGATTAAAAAAACGCATGTGGGTTTGTCCGTTCGATTGTTTACAATAAGGC
The DNA here is from genome assembly GCF_004363305.1 of Marinomonas communis. Taxonomy (GTDB): domain Bacteria; phylum Pseudomonadota; class Gammaproteobacteria; order Pseudomonadales; family Marinomonadaceae; genus Marinomonas; species Marinomonas communis. The sequence continues at coordinate 211,863 of NZ_SNZA01000003.1, forward strand.
GAAATTCTAGCGCATTAGCGTACGGATTAATAAAACGAATGTTAATTGAATGATACTGCGGACAAGCTGATGGATTTTCTTTTTGAGTTTAGCTCAAGCACTGCGTTGGCCTTGCTTGGGGCGTTGATTTTAGATCGCTGGCTTGGGGAACCGCAGTCATGGCACCCTTTGATTTGGTTTGGCAATTGGGCGAATTATTGTCGTCGAACTTGGCAAGTGTCCCTATCGGCCAGTCCAGTGTTACAACGCTTGAATGGCGTCATGGCATGGAGTTTGGCGGTATTACCTTGTGCCATGGTGCTGACTCTGATTTTGTGGATGCTACCGAGTTGGCTCGAATGGTTGCTCGGCGCAGTGGTGTTGTATTTCACCATCGGTTGGCAAAGCTTGCGCGAGCACGCCATTGCCATTGCGAAGCCTCTACATGATCAAGATTTAACAACTGCACGTGAAGCCGTAGGGCGCATTGTTAGTCGTGATACTTCACAGCTCGATGAAACTCAGATTGCTAAGGCGAGCATGGAATCCGTGCTGGAAAATGGCAGTGATGCGGTATTTGCTCCGATTTTTTGGTTCTTAGTATTGGGGCCTTTTGGTGCCATTTTATATCGTTTGTCGAATACGCTGGATGCAATGTGGGGTTATAAAAAGCCTGATCTGTTGCACTTTGGTTGGTGTGCGGCGCGCATAGACGATGTGTTGAATTTTATCCCCGCTCGTTTGGTGGTGCTGACCTATGCTTTGTTTGGGCGCGGCAAACGTGCTTTGCATTGTGCTTGGTATCAAGGCCGTGGTTGGAAAAGTCCCAATGCTGGGCCTGTGATGGCCGCGGGCGCTGGTGCCTTGCAAGTCTCTCTTGGCGGCACAGCGATCTATTTTGGTGAAGCCCAGCAGCGCCCTACCTTAGGGGAAGGGCCAGACCCTAAAGCAGGGGACTTGGATCGGGCGGTAGAGCTGGTGGATAAAGGTGTCTACCTATGGGCGTTGTTAATTTTGGTATTAATATAATTTATGAATTTTGAATTAGAGCCACCGAAGCATGGTGGTGATTTAGAAGCCTTTCTACGCAGTGAAAACCTTGATCCGAATAGTGCTGATCGTTGGTTAGATTTGTCTTCGGCCTGTAATCGTGAACCTTGGCCGATTCCTGAGTCTTTCTTAGAAAACAGTGCCAAGCTTTGGTATGAGTTACCGGATGCATTTGCTTTGCAACAGGCGGCGAACGAATACTTCGGCTTAGCCCCACTTGCCATTGGCGCGGGCACGCAGCAGTTTATTGAAATATTGCCCGCGCTGTTGATTGAACACGCCAAAAGCAAAAAGGTGTGGGTGCCAGCCGTTGGCTATCAAGAGCATGGCTTTAGCTGGCGCAAATGGGGTTATGACGTTCGTGAATACCAAGATGTTAGTGAGCTTTTGATTAACGAGTGGGATATTGCGGTGGTGATTTCACCGAATAACCCCTCGGGGCAATACTTAACATCAGCACAATCTGAGCAGTTAAAAGTGCTACTAGAAACCTCTGAGCGTTACTTAGTGTTGGATGAAGCCTTTTTGGATGCGACACCCGAGGCGAGCTGGCTGAATGGGCCTCTGCCGCGAAGTTGCTTTGTGCTGCGCTCAGTGGGTAAGTTTTTCGGATTGGCCGGTGCTCGTGTTGGTTTTATGTTTGGCGATCAAGCGTTTGCAGCGTCAACAAAGTCTTTAGTTGGCCCTTGGCCAGTAGCGACGCCCGCGCTGCACTTAGTCACCCAAGCGCTCAAAGATAGAGATTGGCAAGCAGAATCGCTTGCATCGCTAACTGAGCGTCATGCCTATTTTGAGGCAAATATGGTTCCTAAGTTGAACACCTTATTTGACTCTCAGGACATGATGCACACGCCTTTATTTTACACTTGGCAACTAGAACAGGGTCAGGCGTTAAAGGCCGTTCATGCGCTACATAGTGTGGGTATTCATATCCGCCTTGGGCAAGGTTGGGTGAGGCTATCATTACCCGCAGGCCATGAGATGCAACGCTTAAATCATGGTTTAGTAAGACTATTACAAGGTCATCAACTCAAGGAGTTGGGATGAAGCATTTAGTATTGGGCGGTGTTCGAAGCGGCAAAAGTCAGTTTGCTGAACGTTGGATCGCGGCACAACGTGATCAGGTGGTTTACATTGCAACCTCACAGGTCTGGGACGAAGGCATGGCTGAGCGAGTGGCAAAGCACCAGTCTTATCGACCTACTCATTGGTGTACCATTGAGGAGCCAATTCAGTTAGCGCAGACGATTAACTCGGCCGTTAATGAGCATCCTGAGGCCGGTATTATTGTTGAGTGCTGCTCCCTTTGGATGACGAATTTGTTGTGTGCTGAAAACGAAGCGCAATTTAAGGCGGAGTGCGAAGCATTATTTGAAACGCTTCAGTCGGTAGAATCGCCTATCGTGTTGGTCAGTGCAGAAGTCGGATTAGGCATCATGCCGATGAATGCTCTAGCACGGCGGTTTGGTGATGAAATAGGGGGGCTCAATCAACGATTAGCGGCTTGTTGTGACCAAGTCACCTTGGTGACAGCCGGGTTACCGATGGCGCTGAAGTCGTAAATATCAAGATTTCTATCATTTACACAGATTTCAGTAGTTTTTATATGGAAAAACTTTAACCGATTGGTCTAAAATACGCCGCTTAACCGATCTTGACTGCTTTTTGGGCATTATTTTTGCTCATAAAGTGAGCTGACTAGATAGCTGAGGAGCACACCATGACCCCCTACTCAAAAGATTTCCCTGTCTCGTGGCATGAATTACATCGCGACGCTCGCGCTTTGTCTTGGCGCTTACTTGAGCAAGGGCCTTGGAAAGGCATTATTGCGATCACTCGAGGCGGTCTTGTTCCTGCTGCTATTTTATGTCGTGAGATGGATATTCGCTTGATCGATACGATCTGTGTGGTGAGCTATGACTCTTCAGAAGAGGGCGGTGCCGCTAATGTACAGGGCGACCTACGCATCCTTAAAGGTGTGGAAGGAGACGGCGAAGGTTATATCCTGATCGATGACCTAGTGGATACGGGTAAAACGGCTCGTGAAATCCGTAAGATGCTGCCAAAAGCGCATTTCGCAACGATTTACGCGAAACCTGCAGGTAAGCCATTGGTAGACACCTTTATTACTGAAGTGAGCCAAGATACTTGGATCCGTTTCCCATGGGATATGGAGTACACTTTCTCAACTCCTCTTGCTGATCGTCAGAAAGGCTAAGATGTGTAAAAGTCTTTGAGTTATAGGGGCGCACTTCGATAAACTTGCGCCCTCGCTCGGACATTGCATATTGCTACATAAAAAACGCGTGGTCCTGCGGAATTTAGGCTAACTTAATAGAGCTTGAAGCGATACTCTCATAGGGTTAGGGTATTTTATCTAATAGACTGAGTAGGGATTCCTATGTACCACACGTTTATCCGCTCCATTCTGCTGTGTATTGCAACCTTATCTGTGCCATTTGCTATGGCGGAAGGAACGGTTGCGCGTGCTCTATTTGCCTCGGAAGTTTTAGACCGTGAACCCATCGATGAGCTGGGGGATGTGATCAAAGTGGAATACGGTGAAATCCAACGGGTTTACTTTTTTACCGATCTGCGTGATATGGAAGGTGGCCAAGTGACACACGTCTGGAAGTTAGACGGTGTCATCGAAGCTGAAATTCCCTTTGATATTGGCGGTGATCGGTGGCGTGTTTGGTCGAGTAAACGCCTAATGCCAGGCTTTGATGGCAAATGGTCAGTCGATATTGTTAAAGATGGCGAAGTACTAGAAAGTCGCTCGTTTGACTATGTCGATGAATGGTAAACTGCTGCAACGTTTACTAATAAAAGGTCTACTCTGATGCCTCATATTCGCGTACGTGGTTTGCCATTTGAAGATTTAGAATCCGTGTCTGATACGTTAGTTGAAACGTTAGCAGAACTTACCGATACCCCTAACTCGCACTTCACCCTAGAGTATCAGTCTTCTATATTCCTCGCGGTGGGCGGTGCTTCTCCCGCTTACCCGTTTATCGAAATTTTATGGTTTGATCGTGGTGCTGAAGTGAAAACTAAAGTGGCACAAGCCATTGATGATCTGCTGCGTCCTATGATTGAAGCTGGGCAAGATATCACCACCTTGTTTCATGATATCCAAGGGCGTGATTATTACGAGAATGGCGAACACTTTTAAGTGATATGCTTTTGTAGGACCTCGCTGTGCGAGGGAACGATCTTATAATCCCATATGATGTTCCCGCGGAAACCGCGGTCCTACAATTGCTGAAACATCATCGTAATCTCAAATCAATTCCCGCGGAGACCGCGGTCGTACAAAAGCAGGAGCAGCATCGCCATCAAAAACGCTGCTCCTGCGGTTACAACATTACGCTTGTTGGAACTCGTAAACGCTGCCTAACTGTAGGATTTGCGTGAGTTCATCCAGTGCTTGGCGTGATTCCATTAGTAGGCTTGGATCTGCCAAGTCTGCTTCCACCAAACGATCTCGGTAATGTTTCTCTACCCAAGACGTTAGCGTGTTGTATAGAGCATCATTCATCAAGGTCGCTGAGTTTACGGCCGCAACTTCTTCCGCTGTCATGGCCACTCGAAGACGCAAACATGCGGGTCCACCACCATTGCTCATACTCTGTTTCAAGTCGAACACTTGGACTTCTTTGATTGGCGTATCTTGCTGGATAAGCTTCTGTAAGTAGCTCCACACGCGCTCATTTTGCTGCACTTCACCTGGTACGATCAGTGTCATGGTGCCATCTGCTTTGCTCAATAGCTGGCTATTGAAAAGGTAAGATTGCACACAGTCTTCTACCGAAACTTCGTCATTAGGTACTTCTACAAAGTAAAGCGTCTTCTCTTGATCGCCCCAAGCTTGACGTAAGTCGGATTGCATTTGCGCCGTATCGAGGAAGGCTTTCTCATGATAAAAGTGCACGTTGCCATTACCAACAGCAATGACATCGTTGTGGAAGACACCTGCATCAATCACATCTGGATGCTGCTGAACGAATACAGCTCCATGATCTGATAGGCCATGATTCCTTGCGACCGCCTGAGAAGCTTCTAAGGTGTGGCGCGCAGGGAAACGTTGTGGGCGTGCCATTGCAGTATTAAAAGCAGACATGCCATAGACAAATAACTCGACACCTGGTTTGCCATAGTCTGAACAGAAACGAGTATGGTTAGCCGCCCCTTCATCACCAAAGTGATCGACGCTTGGCAGAGCTGGGTGGTGCGCAAAATGCGCTCGATCAGGGAAGGTGGCTTGTAAGATACGCCCTGTCACAGTGTGCTCAATAGAACGGTGAAATTTGTTCACAAGGTTGGCCGGCGTAAAGTGCACACGGCTATCCTTGGTGTCGGCACTTGGTGATACAGTGGCCGCATTGGCCGTCCACATACAGGAAGCCGAGCTTACCGCCGCCAAAAGCTTTGGCGCTTTGCTAACCGCTTCAGCGAGGATTTGCTGATCTGTCCCAGTAAAGCCTAATGCTCGTAACGTTGGAATGTGTGGGCGCTCATGAGGAGCCAAGACCCCTTGTACAAATCCCATGTCTGCCAGAGCTTTCATTTTGGTTAACCCTTGCAGCGCAGCGGCTTTAGGGTTGGATGGTTTGGCAGAGTTCAGGGATGATGCCACGTTACCGTAGGATAAGCCGCTGTAGTTGTGGGTTGGTCCCACTAAACCATCAAAGTTGGCTTCGATTGCTGGTTTCATAATTACCTCTAAGATTGATGATACGACTACAGAGTTAAGCCATTGGGTAAAGTATCAGGAACGTTCAATGCCTCTACTTCGATGCTTGCTACTGGGTATGCACAGTAGTCAGCCGCGTAGTAAGCACTTGCTCTATGGTTACCGCTGGCACCGGTACCACCAAATGGGGCAGCGCTCGACGCACCTGTCGTCTGACGGTTCCAGTTGATGATGCCTGCACGTGAATGTTGCAAGAACCACTCGTATTCACTGCGTTCATCGGACAAAATGCCCGCCGATAAACCAAAGCGAGTACGGTTCGCAATGTCCATTGCCTGTTCCATGGAGTCATAGCGAATCACAGTAAGCAGTGGGCCAAAGTATTCTAAATCTGGCAGTTCGGACAGAATGCTGGTGGCATCAACAATGCCTGGTGTGACAAAGCCAGTATTCGCATCACCACGGTTCATAGGCACGACTGGTTCGGCGCCTAGCGTCACAAGTTTGAGGTAGTTTTGTAGCAAAGCGTCGGCAGCTTTAGCAGAGACTACTGGCCCCATAAATGGCTGTGGTTCAGCGTCGAATCTGTCAACGTTCAGAGCTTTAGTGGCAGTGGCTAATTGAGCAAGAATCGCATCACCATGAGCCCCCTTTGGTAGCAACAGACGACGGGCGCAGGTGCAGCGTTGACCAGCAGATAAAAAGGCTGACTGAATGATTTCATAGACCACAGCACGGATATCTTGTGTCTTTTCAGAAACAAGCAGAGGGTTGTTGCCGCCCATTTCAAGGGCTAGGATTTTGCCCGGATGACCTGAGAACTGTTTATGCAACACATGACCAACTTCAGGGCTACCTGTGAAGAAAAGGCCGTCAATGTCATCATGATTAGCTAGCGCAATCCCTGTCTCACGTTCCCCTTGAACCATGTTCAAAACGCCCGCAGGAATCCCTGCTTGGTGCCACAACTGTAAGACTAGGTCTGATACGGCTGGCGTTAACTCACTTGGTTTAAAAACAATGGTATTACCAGCGATTAACGCTGGCACAATGTGTCCATTGGGTAAGTGCGCAGGGAAGTTATAAGGGCCAAAAACAGCGACAACACCATGTGGGCGGTGACGTAATACTGCAGTGGCTCCCGGCATGTCAGTGGATTTTGTTCCAGTACGTTCGTTGTATGCCTGCTTTGAAATCCCAACTTTGCCAATCATGGCTGCCACTTCGGTACGGGTTTCCCAGATAGGTTTACCGGTTTCACGACTGATCAGTGACGCGATGGCTTCAGTGTTTTCTTTCACCAATTCAGCAAAGCGATCAATAATATTAAGACGCTCTTCCATTGGGCGGTTGGCCCACGCTGGGAAAGCTTGGCGAGCGCTTGCGATGGCTTGGTCGACTTGTTCTGCCGATGCGCCATTGCCTTGCCATACTTGGCTGCCATCCGCTGGATCAGTAGAGATAAACGCTGGGCCGTTACCTTGGACCCATTGTTGATTGATGTAGTGTTGCTGTTTCATGCTAACTCCTTAACTTGGCGCTCGTTTAATGGCGAGTGTGCGACAGTAGTTCAACGATTCGGATTGGCTCTTTGTGCTGAACCATGAGGGCATCGGCTTCCTCTTGCGTCAGCACGAGTCCGCTGCCAGGTGGTGTTGCTCGCTGGATCAAAATACAACGGAAGTCATTCAGTTTCGCGTTGGACACTAGGTAATGCTGGCCTTCACCTGTGTTTTTCGGTTGGCCAATCGTTGCTAAGACCAGACGGCTATCGCGTACGGCACGAATATCTTCGATACGTGCTTCTAGGGTTGGGCCGCCATCGAAAATGTCGACGTAGTTTTCAAAACGGAAGCCTTCTTGTTCCAACAAACGACGAGCAGGTTCAGTGTTTTTATGGACTTTACCAAGTACATCGCGCGCTTCTTGAGGTAGCAAGTTCACGTAAACTGGGTTGTTTGGCATCAGCTCGGCGATGAATTGCTTGTTGCCTTGTGCCGTCAGTTCATCCGCTCTTTCAAAGTCGATGGAAAAGAACTGGCGACCTAGGCTTTCCCACAGCGGGGATACACCTTGCTCGTCGCATACGCCACGCATTTCTGCGAAGATTTTTTCCGTGAATCGCTCGGGGAACTGAGCAAGGAACATAAAGCGGCATTTCGATAGCAATTGTCCATTACGAGAATGACGGTAGTCCTCTTGTAAAAACAGAGTGCAGACTTCGCTGACGCCAGTAAAGTCATTGTTCAGAATCAATGTTGGGTGAATGTTATGAATGCCCAGCTCACGAGAAGAGTGAGTGATAGTACCCAGGTGGTAGCTGTAAAACGGCTCATCTAGACCAACCGTTGCGAGCAAGCCAGATGTACCAACAATGGTGCCTGTTTCCGTGTCTTCTAACACGAATAGGTACGACTCATCAGTGGGTTCGGCAATGGTTTCTTTGCTGAATGAGTTTTGTGACAACGCAATTTTACGTTTTAGAATCTCTTCATCGGCGACCAGTGATGTAAAGCCGACGCCTGTGAGTGCGGCCAAACGATAAAGTTCGTCTAAATCGTCTTCACGGATTGAACGTATGACCATCATAGTGGTGTTCCTCTTGATACAACTTAAAGGGCGCTACAGCGCCTTCTAACATTAAAGTTTAGACCATTGGATAAGGCTGCCTGAGTGGATACTCAAACGCTCTTGTATGTCTTCATTCATTACCAAACCTGCCACTTGAGGTTCGGCTTGGGCGCAAGTAACGCGAAAATCGGATAAATGTCCCGCCGCAACCAGGTACGACTCTTCGCTGCTAAAGTTCGGATCAACAAAGGCCTTACCTTGGCGTTGCTCTGAGACTGTTTTTAAGTCATCAATTTTGGCTTCAATGGTAGGACCTGCATCGAATGGGTCGATGTAGTCTCGGAACACAAAGCCTTCTTCGAGCAGAATATTTGCCACTTGCTCTGAATCTTGGTGAATCACACCGATGCATTCTTGGGCGTCTTCAGGCAGCGTTGGCACATAAATCGGGTAGCGTGGCATGAGTTCAGCAATAAAATGCTTATTACTAATACCAGACAGGTAATCGGCTTTCTTGAAATCCATGCTAAAGAAGTGTCGGCCTAAGGCTTCCCAGAACGCTGAATACCCCTTGTGATCGCTTTCACCACGGATCTCAGCAAAGATTTTAGGAGTGAAACGATCTGGGTGGCGTGCAATAAACAGTAAGCGTGCGCGGGACAGCAGAGATAAGGCTTCGTGTGTTTGGTGTGCCTTATCCAAGACCATAGCATTTAAACGGCTGGTACCACTGTAATCTTGGCATAGAAACAGCGCTGGAATGCGGTTATGAATCTGTAGCTGAGGGGAAGCGTGTACCACATCATCAATACGATAACTGTAGAACGGCGTATCGATTCCCACCATGGCATCGATGGAACAGGTGCCAACGATCTCTTGGGTTTTCTGTTCCACCATGACAAACAAGTAGGACTCTTGACCAGGCTGAACCACATCGCTCAAGAGCGATTGGCGCGAGGTAGCGATCTTGTCATTTAAACGCTCACGGTTCGCAGGGAAGTTAGTAATACCGATCCCTGCATGACGAGCTAAGCGCTCTAATGCGGGTAAATCAGGGAAATCAGCGGGTCGAACTAAATACACCTAGACGCTCCTTTTGTATAAGCGGACAATAGATCTATTATCGTTAATGGTCTGTGATTGGGATAGGTATGAAGTTTCGTAATTGCGACCTAGCGTTCAAAAACCGAGACATTTCACGTCGAATTTAGGTAAATCATGAAAAAAACAACGTTAAAGCCAGGTGTGTACCGTCATTACAAAGGGGCGGAATATTGGGTCGAACGTGTGGCAAAACACAGTGAAACAGAAGAAGAGCTGGTGGTATACCAAGCACTGTACGGGGATTACAGCTGGTGGGTACGACCTAAGAGCATGTTTTTGGAAAGTGTAGAGATTGAGGGGGAAACAATCCCTCGATTTGACTGGATTCGAGCCGAGCTTGACACGTCATCCAAATAAACAGTTTAGACAAGCAAGGGCTCCATAGGGAGCCCTTGCTTATTTTAGTGGTTTAGAACACCAGATGTGCGACACCGGCGATCACAGGCAGTGTGATCAAGGTGCGTAAGATAAAGATGATAAACATTTCCAGTAAGTTGATTGGGATTCGGCTGCCTAGAATCAAAGCGCCGACTTCAGACAGATAAATCAACTGGGTGATGGACACCGCCGCGATGACAAAGCGTGTCATTTCGCTTTCGATAGAGGCTGCCATAATCGAAGGAATGAACATGTCGGCAAAACCAACCACTAGCGTCTCAGAGGCTTTGACAGCTTCAGGGATCGATAGCAGTTCCAGTAGTGGCACAAATGGTTGCCCTAGAATGCTGAATACGCTCGTGTTTTCAGCAACGATTAACGCCAGTGTGCCAATGGCCATGACCACAGGCAGTACACAAAAGACCATTTCTGCTGCGTTCTTAGCACCATCGACTAACACCGCTTTGGCACCACGACTTTGTTCTGCCCGTGCAATGGCTCCTTGAATACCTAAGCTCCACAACTCTTTCATGGACTTGCTTGCTAATTCACAGGTTTCAGCTTGCTCGCCATTTAGGTAGGCATTGGCTTTCCAGCGCAAAGGAGGAAGTCTTGGAATGATCAAGGCAGCGATAAACCCTGCTAATGAAACGGCAAAGTAGAAGGGCAGAAATAAATGCTCTAGCTCAACTTGCGACACGACAACTAGGGCAAAGCTGATGGATACGGCTGAAAAGGTGGTGGCGATCACCGCGGCTTCTCGCTTGGTATACATGTTTTGTTCGTATTGCTGGTTGGTGAGCATGATGCCGACCGTACCATCGCCAAGCCATGAGGTAATACAGTCAATGGATGAGCGACCAGGCAAGTTAAACAGTGGGCGCATAACTTTACTCATGAGACTGCCAGTTAGTTCTAATAGCCCGAAGTCGAGTAGTAATGGCAGTAGTAAGCCAGCAAATAAGAATACGGATAACAGCGTTGGCATGAGCTCTTTTAATACCAGCCCGCCGGTGTATTCGTGCCAAATCAATTCTGGACCGACGCCATTCACGGTCATCACAGCAAAAACAGCTCCTAGTACTCTTAAGATCAGCCATGGGTAACTGGTGAGGAATAAGGTGCTCAATAATGCTTTATCGTGCAATGGCTTAAAAACAGTGGTGATGACAGACAGTGCTGCGGCGATACAGATAAGCCCTGTTACCACAGTGGGTGCCGACGCGCCTAATAAGGCTTTAAATTCACTTGCGAGGATAGCGATGGGGATGGTGACACCGTCTTCATAGGCTATGGGTGTCATAAACAAGAGTAGGCCTAGTAGAGACGGGATGATAAACATCCAAATGCTAGCGCGATTTGGGCTGGCGTCCTCGTAAGAGGCGCTGACTTTATTCGACATCTTGTGGTCCTTTTCCTAATGATTCTTTTAATAATTTTTGGTGGGGCAATACTAACTTTCGAAGCTGTGATGGCAATTTATTTCAAGTAATGCGGACAGAAAACGTTATCTTTGGTCGCATTATCAAAGGTTTTTCAGAGAAGTCGAGAAAAGTTATAAAAAACTGACTTTTTGGTTAAATACTAGGCGGAACCATAAAAAAAGAGCTTCCTAGGAAGCTCTTTTGCAGAATGAAGCACCTTAATCCGAGGTTACTCGTCGTTAAAAATCCATGGCGAAGAATGCATAAAAGACACAATCTGTTCCCTGAACCAACGGTGGGCTGGATCTTTGTCAAAGCGTTCATGCCAGCACAACTGAATCGGATGACGACCATTGTAAGGGTCAGCTTCAACCGCATCCGCAGGTAATGGTAGAACTTTGACATTGGAGAAGCCTTCTTTGCAGGCGGAGATGTTGGAGAACATCGTGCCCAGCTGCGCAGAGCCAATTAATGCCATGCCGCGTTTGACCGCTTCAATGGCCACAGCAATACTGTCGGTCTCGATCTTTGGCTCAATGACGTAGCCAATCTTCTCTAGCTTCTCAATGGTGACACTGGTGGTAGCGCTGTGGAAGTTACGGATGTTGAACACAACGGTCTTGTGGTCCAGCAGATCTTTGAGCATCACTTCATCTTTGTAATAAAGAGGGTGGGCTTCACTTAAGATAACGCAGGCATCCATCGTGCCGATTAGCTTGCTGCGAATATTGTTCGGCGTGGATTCGGCATTAATGATGCCGACATCGGCTCCGTTGAGCAGATCATCAAAGCCATCATCGCTCCAGTTACTGGTCATCAGGCGAATATTAGGCGCTTGATAGTGAAGCATCGCCAACAGTGGTTCAATAAACGTCAGCAGCAGCTCCTCATCCGCTTTGATACTAAAGCGGCGTTTTAAAGTCGCCTGATCAAAATGAGCCGGCTGTAACAGGCTAGACATGGAGCCTAAAATGGGGGTGATTTGCTCATGCAGTTCATAAGCTCGAGACGTCGGGCTTAAACCGTAGGCTTGTCGAGTAAAGAGTGGGTCTTTGAACAATTCTCGTAGTCGTTGTAAAGACTTACTGAGAGCGGGTTGAGTCACCCCTAATCGTTCTGCAGCACGTGACACACTGCATTCTTCCAATATCACTTCGAATGACACCAAGAGTTTGATGTCGAGTTTTAGTAAATCATCTATTTGCATCGTTCTATCCAAATTACCTCGGCCTATTAGGCCGAGGTAGACGGGCGATTAACCGTTAAAATCGCTCATTTTTCGATACTTCACTCGATGCAAGATTACGTAGAAAACTGGTACTGCAATCAGCGTTAGGATGGTCGCAAAGCCCAAACCAAACGCAATGACCACGGCCATGCCTTCGAAAAATGCATCGTATAACAACGGTACCATGCCAAGAATGGTGGTAATCGCTGCCATGCAGACAGGTCGTACACGACTGACTGCGGATTTGAAGATCGCTTCGTAGGTTTCCGTTCCTTGTGCGAGCTCATAGTTAATTTGATCTGCCAAAACGATGCCGTTTTTCACAATCATCCCAGACAAACTTAAGAAGCCAAGCAGCGCCATAAAGCTAAACGCAGCATTCATAATAAGTAATCCGGACGACACACCGATTAAGGCTAGCGGAACACAGAACCAAATGACGAGTGGAACGCGCACAGAGTTAAACAACAATATCGTTATGATAAACATGAACAAGTAGCCCATGGGAAGCGACGTAAAGATGTTTGCTTGCGCATCCGTACTACTTTCATATTCTCCCCCCCATTCCATGCTATATCCTGGAGATAAAGGAATATTTTCGACTTCTGCACGAATACGACCAAACACGGCCATCGCTGTTTCATCCCCTAAAATAAGCGGGTCAGCTTTGACGGTAATGGTACGTTTACGGTCACGACGCTCGATAATTGGATCTTCCCAAACGGTTTCAAAACCGTCGACTAGGTTAGAGACCGATACATAAGCACCTGTAGTTGGGCTATAGATTTGCAAGTCTCGAACAAGATCAATCGACACACGCTCGTTTTCAGGCACGGTTTGAATGATTGGCAATAAATCTGTGCCATCACGGTAGGTGCCGATTTGCGAGCCAGTAAAGTTGGTCAGCAGAACTTCATCAAGATCGCTCTTATTAATTCCCAAACGTCGCGCTTGTGCATCATTAAAGATAGGACGAAGTACTTTCACAGGCTGGCGCCAATCGTCTTTGATGTTCTCAAGGCCACCATCAGCACGGTAAATATCCTGCACTTGAGCACTTAGCTGACGCAACACATCTGGATCAGGGCCACTGAATCGAGCTTCAATCTTGGCACCTGTTGAGGGGCCTAATTGCAAACGCTGTAACTTAAATTCAATGTCTGGATACTTAGTCGACATGCGTTGGTAAATGTCTTCCATCAATGGTGGAATATCATCACCGGTTTTAGCTCGGACAATAAATTGGGCATAACTGGTGTCCGTTTGTTCCGCTTCATAGGTCAGCATGAAACGCAGAGCGCCTTGCCCCGTCGTGCTGGTAATGAACTCGATGCGCTCATCCCCAAGTAAATCCGCCTCAATCTCATTAACCTTATCGTAGGTCGCATTGATGTGCGTCCCTTCAGGCATATTGATATCAAGGTAGAACATCGGCGTAGTGGATGGCGGGAAGAAAGCTTGCTTAACAAATTGGAATGCCCAGCCTGAAACCAATAGCGCACCGACTAAGCTAATCACGGTTAACCAGCGGAAATGCATGGCTTTGTCGAGTAGCCATTTGTAGCCGACGAATAAAAAGCCTTTGTAAGGGTCTTGCTCTTCCTCTGCCGCCATGGCTTCTTTGTTCTCTTTGAAAAACAGGTCACAAAAGAAAGGCGTCAAGGTAATAGCTGTCACCCAACTTAGCATTAGGGAGATCAGCAACACATAGAATAATGAGCCAACAAACTCACCGACAGAGTCAGGCGATAGACCAATAGGTGCGAATGCCGTCACAGCAATGACGGTGGCACCGAGTAGGGGCCATTTAGTCTGCTTGACCACACTTGAGGCGGCTTCAAATTTTGATTGACCGCGATGCAGCCCGATCAAAATACCTTCCGTGACGACAATGGCGTTATCCACCAACATCCCCAAGGCAATGATAAGCCCCCCTAAGGAGATACGTTGTAGGTTAATGCTGAAGTATTCCATGACAATAAAGGTGCCAAGGATGGTGAGCAGCAGGATTAAACCAATCAAGATGCCTGAGCGGACGCCCATAAATACCAGCAAGACCAAGATAACAATGCCAACGGCTGCAGCAAGGTTCGACAAAAAGTTGGTTACGGATTTTTCAACTTCCTTAGATTGGAAGTACACCGTGTCCATGCTGATGCCGACTGGTTGTTGGTATTCTAATTCGTGAAGGCGTGCTTCAATATGCTTGCCGACATCTACTACGTTGACGTTGTTACTAAATGAAATCCCGAGCAGTAACGAACTGGCACCATTGAAGTTGACCATGTGCGTTTGTGGGTCTTTGTATTCACGTTTGACCGTGGCAACGTCACTTAAGCGTATCAGGTTACCCTGTCCAGGTGAGCCAACAATCAGGTTTTCCAGCTCTGAAATATCGTTGAATTCACCGGTCGGGCTGATGCGGATGTAGTCCGTACCTACCTGTACTTTACCGGCATTAGATACCACGTTCTGGTTTGCTAGTAGTGATTGCAACTGGCTTGGCGAAACGCCCATGGTCGCTAGTTTGGAGCGCGAAATCTCGATGGTCACTTGCTCGGCTTGTTCCGCTGCCACCTCGACTTTGGCGACACCGTCGACCAGCACTAACTCACGTTTTACGTAATCAACGTAGTTTTCCAGGTCTTTATACGGGTAGCCTTCACCGTGAACGGCCAGCATAATGCCATATACATCACCAAAGTCATCGACTACGACGGGCGTCGATACGCCGCTTGGGAAGCTCCCTTGCATATCGCGGATCTTTTTGCGCACCTCGTCCCAAATTTGCTTGAGCTGTTCGGCACGGTAGGTGTCTTTAATGGTGATTTGTACTTTTGAGTAGCCACCTTTAGAGGTTGATTTTATTTCATCAACGTAAGGCAGGTTTTGTAATTCCAGCTCAATTGGATAGGTAACTTCCTCTTCCACTTGTTCTGGGCTAGCGCCTGGGTATTGCGTAATCACCAGTGCGTCTTTAATGGTGAATTCAGGGTCTTCTAGTTGACCCAATTTGGTAAAGGCTAGAGCTCCACCGATCAGTAAAATCAGTGTAACGAGCCAACTAGAAACTTTACGTTCAATAAAATAGCCGGCAATGTTCAACTTAGATTCCTCGCTCACGCTTCCATGGACGTACTTTCTGATTCGCGGTCAAACCATGCACTCCAGCCGCAACGACTTGCTCACCTGGATTAATACCAGAAAGGATTTCAATACTGTCTTGGGTCATGTCGCCAAGCGTCACTGGACGTGGGGTAACGGTGCCTTGCTGTTCGTTGTAAACCCAAACAATACTCTGGCTGCTTCCTTCCGTACCTTGGTGACGCATGACGGCTTCAATAGGAACCGTTATATGAGTTGGCTGACCACTGATCTTGCTGATGTCCAAATCGACAGTAGCGGTCATGCCTGGTAACAGGTTGATGTCGGCCTTATCGGTATTTAGTAGTGAGATCGTCGCGTCGTAAGATTTCGTTGTACTGTCTGGCGTGGTGCGATGCTCTTTGTAGACGCCTTCAAAAGTTTGAGATGGAACAGCATCGATAGAAACCGTTGGGTGGTATTGCAAAGCAACCTTTTGAATATTCGCCACTAAGCGCTCAGGAATTTGGAATTCAACATCCATTTGTTCAATGTTTTGAATGTGCAAAATAGTTTGTGTCGCGCCAACGTACTCATAGTTTTCAATGCTTAACGATGCAATGACACCATCATACGGAGCACGTAATACACTGTAATTTAACTGGTTTTTCGCGCTTTCAAGAGCGTTTGCCGTTTGGTCTAAAGTGGCTTTCGCTTCATCAAATTGTGCTTGGGTGGTCGCTTTGCGAGAGAGCATTGTCTTGATGCGATCGAACTGCGCTTTGGCCAGTTTGTAGTTGGCTTCGGAGAGCTCCACTTGCAACTGGTAATCGGTCGGATCCAGCGAAGCGAGTACTTGCCCGCGTTTGACGCGCTGACCTTCTTTTACATCTAGCTTGGTGACTTGCCCGCCAACACGGAAGGCTAGGTCCGCTTCATCACTGGCTTTTAGTTCAGCAGGGAAGTGTCGAATGCTGACTAAGTCCGTCGCATCTACTGTAAACAGTTTGACAGGGCGAATGACCGCTTCTGTCTGTTGCGGTGTGTCTTCTGAGCCGCAAGCAGTCAGTAGTAATGCGCTTGTTAAAGCAAGCACGATTGGCTTAAAGCCTAGGAATGGGCGAACCATGAATCCTCCATGAGAAGTGGAATAATTGAACAAGAATAACTCGATTTTATATCTATTCTTGAGCGTTATGAATTTGCGAATCGCTATGCAAGATATTCTCCTGGGTTATTTCTTGAACGAAAATACCTCTATTTTTAGTTATAAGCCCGTTTAAACATGGATCTCCTGGCTTTTAACCTGGAAGCGGCCGCTGTCTTTGGCTTGATACAAAAAGGTGTCCACTCTTGCTATTGCATGATGAATAGGTTCATTTTCAATGATCTGAATCAGACCGAAGCTGCAGGTAATAGAGCGATCTACCCCCTGAACTTTCACCATTTCGGGGATCTCTAGACATAGCTCATGAAGTAGCTTCGCAGCCTGTTCTAGTTCTGTTGTAGGGAAGATAAATAGAAACTCCTCGCCTCCCCAACGACAACTTGCTGCAGGTGATTTAATGCGCTGTTTCAGTATTTTACTCAATGAAATCAATACATTATCGCCAATCTGGTGGCCAAATCTGTCATTGATTTGCTTGAAATGGTCGATGTCAGCTAAAGCGATACAAACTGGTTGAGAGTCTGCAGCACAGCTTTTTAAGTATTCCATGCCTCGACGCCTATTCATCAGGCCTGTTAGCTCATCTGTTTCCGCTTGTTGTTTCATGTTCGCTACGTTGTGCAGATAGATCAGCCGGACTATGGCAGCAATAATGATAAAAGGGATGCTTGCTAAAATGAGATTAAAGACAAATAGCGGGGTATATAAACTGAGATACTCGCTCTTCTCAAAAGGGGCGAAGAGGTTTAATAACAAAAGAGGAAACAATATCATCCCGAGACACACGTAGCTGGCAACGTTATTACGTGCTGGAATAACACACATCAGTAATACCGCAGGCCATAGGTACAGATGAAACCCTGCGGCAATACCAAGCTCAATGGTCGCGATGGCGGCGTGAGAAGATATTTCTAATGCAATCAGAAGAATGCTTTCTCGATATCGATGTAGTATGGTCAAAATGATGGATATCGCCCACGCGACAACGCTAATAACGTTGACAAGAGCAAGCCAGGGCAAGTCTACGACTAAAAATAAGAAAATAAAGCAAACATGTGCGATCAGCCCGTTGATATTGATAAGCTGTAATGTGGTGGCTTCATCATCGATAATGTGATGACTGCGCTTTCTTAAGTTGTTAAATGCTGTACTTATGATGTTGGTACCTGCCATACCTACACCTCTTTTGTTATCACTATGAGTACTGCTCTGGTCAGATAAGTGTAGTCGTTTTTGGCAAGCTAAGTAGATTGTCGTAGAACTGTATTAACTTTTACACATATATATTCAAACTTGGCACACTGTTGACAGTGCTAAGTTGAAAAGCGAATAAAATAGCGTTTGTTGTTCTCTTCCTTAGAACGTCGTATTCAAATAGCTGTGGTGAGTAGACTGCGAGACACTTATCACTTCTGGATTAAAGGAGTTAAGTCAGTGAAATCAGCAAACCCTATGCGTTGTATTCTTGGATTGGGAGTATGCATGGCGATATTGGTGGGATGCAGTGCAAATCCTTCCCAAGGTAAGATTCCGCCAGCAAATATGGATAAAGATACATTGTCTCTGTTTGTGGAGGACAATACCTTGTACCTCTCGGGTGTGCTGACCTCCCAACTCCCCTCACAGCTTAAATCTGTTTTGACTGAACATCCTAATGTGACGGATGTTGTTCTAGTGGATGTACCTGGTTCAACAGATCAATTAGCCGTTATGGAAGCAGCACGTATGCTACGCTATTTAGAGATGAAGACTCATATCGCGCAAACGGGTTATGTGCTATCAGGCGGGGTAGATTTATTTCTCGGAGGGGTGGAACGTACGATTGGTGCAGGAGCTGGAGTAGGGGTTCACTCTTGGCGTGATACCCAAGACTGGGGAGATGAAGTCAATCTAAATGACCCAGTTCATGCCAGTTATCTAAATTTCTATCTTGAAATGGGCGTACCTGAACGCTTCTATTGGTTCACATTAGATGCGGCGCCAGCGGAGCGAGTATACTTTTTATCTCCCGAAGAAATATACGATTATCAACTGGTTACCGATTAAACTAAGTGGAGGGCAGACATGGAGCAAATCGAACTATTTAGCATCGAAAGTCCATGTCGCGGTGTGTGTGAAAACAGCCATAAAGGCTATTGCAAAGGCTGCTTGCGAAGTCGAGAAGAGCGATTTCATTGGCATGAGATGAGCGAGGTTCAAAAACGCCACGTCATTCAACTTTGCCGAAGTCGCTGGCAGCGTATTCTGAAAGCTCGGCAAGATCGCTTGTCCGAGCAAGAACACGTCGTAGACAAAGAGCTCCCTTATGGCATGCAAAAGGAGGATTTGCCTGACTTGTTCAGTACTCCTGTTACTAACTAGCCAAAGATCGCCTCTAAAGCCTCCGATAAGCGTTCGACCCCTACCACTTCCATGCCTTCAATTGGCTTTTTAGGGCAGTTTGATTTGGGTACCACGGCTCGTTTGAAACCATGTTTAGCCGCTTCACTGATACGCTCTTGGCCAGAAGGGACTGGGCGAATTTCTCCAGATAAACCCACTTCTCCTAAGACCACTAAATCGTGGGGTAAAACTTGATCCCTAAAGCTTGAAACAACCGCAGCAATGGCAGCAAGATCGGCTGATGTTTCTAAGACTTTGACGCCACCGACGACGTTCAGATAAACGTCTTGATCAGAGGTGAGCAAGCCTCCATGCTTGTGAAGTACTGCTAACAGCATCGCTAAGCGGTTATGGTCAAAGCCGACGGTGACGCGGCGTGGGTTACCAAAAGCTGAGTCATCCACCAGAGCTTGCAGCTCGACCAATAGCGGGCGAGTACCTTCCCAGACCACCATGACAAGGCTGCCAGCGGCAGGATGTTTTGAACGATTCAAGAAGATCGAGCTTGGGTTTTTGACTTCTCTTAAACCATTTTCCAACATGGCAAAGACGCCCAGTTCATTGATTGCACCGAAGCGGTTTTTCATACCGCGAAGAGTACGAAAACGTGAATCTTCTGAGCCTTCTAGTAGCACAGAACAGTCGACCATATGTTCTAGTACTTTTGGTCCAGCTAAGGTGCCATCTTTGGTAACGTGACCAACAAGCAGTACAGTGGTTTGAGTTTGCTTGGCAAAACGTGTCAGTACCGCTGCACTTTCACGCACCTGAGATACGCTGCCTGGTGCGGATTCGATGCCATCCAAATGCATGACTTGGATCGAGTCGATGACCATGACTTTCGGTTTAACCTGATCCGCCACCGCCATGATGCTTTCTACATTGGTTTCAGAAAGCATTTTTAGGTTTTTTGTGGGTAAGCCTAAACGTTGCGCCCGCATCGCCACTTGCTGCAAGGATTCTTCGCCAGTGACATACATGGCGCTTTGTTGCTGTGCTAGCCAACACATAGTTTGTAGAAGCAGGGTACTTTTCCCGGCACCAGGGTGGCCACCGATCAACACCACACCACCCGGTACAAGACCACCGCCTAATACGCGGTCAAACTCGCTGGCCCCTGAACTAAAGCGCGGCACATCTCCCAAATCGACTTCCGATAAATCTTGGATGCCAGTCGTCGCACCAGCATAGCCTTGGCGACGGGTATCGCTGGTCGCGGCGACTCGAGCAGAGGTTTTAGATGAGCTGACTTTGAATTCTTGTAGGCTGTTCCAAGCGCCACAAGCTTGGCATTGCCCCTGCCATTTTGCGTAGTCGGCACCACACTCGTTACAAACAAAAGCGGATTTTGCTTTAGCCATGAGTTGTTATCCTATTCAGACAAAACGGCCGAGATGAATATCTCGGCCGTTGAAGTGAACGATCTTATGACAAGATAGTAACACACTAAACGGAAGGCGTGGTTTTCCAATCGATGCTGTAAAGATCCAAACGACGGTCTTTCAAGTTGTTCACCGAACCTTCGCTACGAACAAATTTAAGCTTGTCCAAATCAAGGTCTGAGAACATCAGCATTTCGGTATTCGGTGTCGTTTCTGCCATCACCGCATCGTGTGGGAATGAGAAGTCAGAAGGAGAGAATACCGCCCCTTGAGAGTACTGAACATCCAAGTTTTCCACCTGAGGTAAGTTGCCACAACTACCACAAATCACCACGTAACATTCGTTTTCAATGGCACGAGCTTGGGCACAACTGCGCACACGTAGGTAGCCATTTTTGGTGTCTGTCCAGAACGGAACAAATAGAATGTCCATATCTTGCGATGCAAGGTGGCGCGCCAATTCAGGGAACTCCACATCGTAACAGATCAAAATACCAATGCGTCCCGCGTCAGTGTCCCACACTCGCACTTCACTACCACCTTCAATGACCCAGTCACGGCGTTCATGCGGTGTGATGTGAATCTTACGTTGCTCCTCGATGGTGCCATCACGGCGACATAAGTAGCTGACGTTGTACATGATGTCATCTTCAACCACTGGCATTGAGCCAGTAATGACATTGATGTTGTAACTAACGGCAAGCTGCGACATCTCGCTGACAAAGCGTTCGGTGAACGAAGCTAAGAAGCGAATGGCTTCTGTTTGGTTGGTTTGATCCGGTGCAAGCCCCATCAATGGTGCATTAAAGAACTCAGGGAAAAGTGCAAAGTCACTCTTATAACTTGAGAGTGCATCGATAAAGTACTCAACTTGCTTTAGTAGCTCTTCAACGCTGTCAACTTCACGCATCTGCCATTGCACGGCACCGATTCGAACTTGTGTTTTACGATACTCTAAAACAGTCGTTTCAGGCTCGTAGAAGATGTTTTTCCACTCAAGCAATGTTGCGTAGCCGCGAGACTTTTCATCTTCAGGAAGGTACTTAGACAGCAGTCGAGTTACCTGGAAGTCGTTAGACAGCTGGAACGTCAAAATAGGATCGTAAATTTTGCGTTTATCGACTGCTTCCAAGTATTCTGCTGGGCTCATGCTGTCCGCATGCTGGTAATAATTTGGAATGCGCCCACCCGCTAGAATTGCAATTAAGTTCTCTTGGCGACAAAGCTCTTTACGGGCTTCGTAAAGGCGACGGCCTAGGCGGTAACCACGATAATCGGGATCGATCAGTACATCCAGACCGTATAAAGCATCCCCATTTTCATCGTGGAAAATACGCTCACGCTGATCAACAAGATCATCGTATGTATGAGGGTTACTGAAACGCTGGTAGTTCACTTTAACAGACAAGGCGATACCAACGATTTGGTCGTGGTCAACCAAACAAATTTGCCCATCAGGAAGGTCTTTGATCAGCTTGCGGATGGTGTGTTTCGGCCAAGAGCCGCCAATGTCGTGATAAACACGATCCATCAAGGCTTTTACTTGTGGGTAGTCATCCAGTGTAAGGTTGCGGATCTTTAAATGTAGATCTTCCAACATACCGTCTCCATAAAGGTGAAAAAGTTAGTGCCACTATAGCGTATTTACGGGCTGGTTTTGCACAATTGTTGTGGCGCAAATATGAAAAAACCCTCGCCATGGCGAGGGTTCTTCAGAAAGGTTAAATAATCAGGTTAAGATTATTTTTTGAATTCTGGGTATGCTTCCATACCACATTCAGAGATATCAACACCTTCGTATTCTTCTTCTTCAGAGACACGCACACCCATGATTGCTTTGATTGCTAACCAAACAACAAGGCTTGCTGCGAATACCCATACGAAGATTGTTAGAGCACCAGCGATTTGACCGCCGAATGATGCACCGTCGTTAGTTAGAGGTACTGCTAGAAGACCCCAAAGACCTACAACACCGTGTACAGAGATGGCACCTACTGGATCGTCGATTTTTAGCTTGTCTAGAGTAAGGATAGACACAACAACGATCAGACCACCTACAACACCGATTAGCGTAGCGCCAAGGGCAGAAGGCGTAGAAGGCTCAGCAGTGATGGCAACAAGACCTGCTAGCGCACCGTTTAGAAGCATTGTGAGGTCAGCTTTACCGAATAGGATACGAGCAAGTACTAGTGCACCTACCGCACCACCCGCTGCTGCAGCGTTAGTGTTTAGGAACACCATAGCAACAGAGTTAGCGTTTGCGATATCACCTAGTTTAAGAACAGAACCACCGTTGAAGCCGAACCAACCCATCCATAGGATGAATGTACCTAGCGTTGCTAGAGGAAGGTTAGCACCAGGGATCGCGCGTACTTCACCGTTAGGACCGTATTTGCCTTTACGAGCGCCAAGTACTAGAACACCTGCAAGTGCAGCTGCAGCACCAGCCATGTGTACGATGCCTGAACCCGCGAAATCAGAGAAGCCCATGTCGCCTAGGTTGTACATACCAAATACGTCTGCACCGCCCCAAGTCCAAGAACCTTCAAGTGGGTAGATAACACCTGTCATTACCACTGCGAATGTTAGGAAAGCCCATAGTTTCATACGCTCAGCGACTGCACCCGATACGATAGACATTGCTGTTGCAACGAATACCACTTGGAAGAAGAAGTCAGAAGCGCCAGAGTAGATAGAACCGCCTTCGAAGCCACCTTCACGGCCAGCGAAGTCAGTAAGAGTTGAAGCAACGTCTACGTCTTGGATACCAGATAGGAACCAAGTGCCGCCGTACATGATTGCGTAACCACAAACCAAGTACATGATACAAGAGATCGCGAATAGCGCGACGTTCTTAGTTAGAATTTCAGTTGTGTTCTTAGCGCGTACAAGGCCTGCTTCTAGCATTGCAAAGCCCGCCGCCATCCACATTACTAATGCACCGCACACCAAGAAGTAGAAGGTGTCCATTGCATACTGTAGGTGAAAAATTTGATCTTGCATGTTTCGCCCCCCTAAAGGCTAATTAATACGAGCAACAATTAAACTGCGTCTTCGCCAGTCTCGCCGGTACGAATACGAACCGCTTGCTCAAGATTAACAATGAAGATTTTACCGTCACCGATTTTGCCTGTGTTGGCAGCGTTCGAGATGGCCTCTACTACTTGGTCAGCCATGTCGTCAGAAATAGCTAGCTCAATTTTTACTTTTGGCAGGAAGTCCACAACGTACTCTGCACCGCGGTACAGTTCAGTGTGTCCTTTTTGACGTCCGAAACCTTTAACTTCTGTTACGGTAATACCTTGTACACCGATTTCAGAAAGTGCTTCGCGAACATCATCCAGTTTGAATGGCTTGATGATGGCAGTGATAAGCTTCATACCCACAGTCTCCTCAATTAAGTCTGTCTTATGTCGTATCGCAGGTAACAAGCTATATTCAATATGTGTGCCAGCTTCTGATTGAGATGCCTGAAAAACTGTCTAGCCCTTGTCTGGTAAGGGTTGTAAAGAATGTGTGACATTTTTTGCGCATTTGCTTCACGAAGTGGTGCACACATTATGCTGGTGCGCTCGCTTTAAAATGGTGCGATTTAGTGTCATGTGTTGAATATTGAAGAGCGTGCGAAACTATTTAGTTGTTTTAGTTGGTTTTACAGGATAATTAACTGCCCTAATGGTGTGCGATTTTATAGATTGGACGAGCTTTTTAAGTTCAGGGTATTGCGCTAGTGCACAAAAACGACGCATTGACCAGTCGATGTTTAATCTAGAAATGTGTAAAGACGCGGGGCTGTAGAGCCATTATACTTAGCGCTATACCAACATGAACGATGAGGAAACTATGATCGATCAATTCATTAAGCAATTAGGGACTGGCCTAGAGCAGGCTGCCAATACATTAGGTAAACTGCCTGCTGAAGAGATTCAAACTCAGCTTCAGCAAGTTGCGAAAGACACGCTTACTAAGATGGATCTGGTCACGCGAGAAGAGTTCGAAGTACAAGCCGCTATGTTGCAAAAGTACCGTGAAAAACTGGCACAACTTGAGGCGAGACTGGCTGAACTTGAAGACACTGAGTCGAAGTAACTGATTCAGATTCGATGGGCTACTTCCAGCCTTGTTGCCAGAGATCATCAAGCAGTGTCTGCCACGATAGTTGATAAGCATTCTTCGTGTAAACTGCTTCAAGAATAATATCGGTAACTTGCTCATCTTCGTTACGAATCAATTCGGTGACGATAAAATGCTTCTCTTTGTTCTTCGGGCGAGTCGCTGTCCACTTAGAGAGCAATAATTTATTTGGATTCAACTTTTTGGTCATGACTACTTCTGTTAGATAGTTAGTTTTGTAAGAGTGAACTCGCGTAAGGATACGTGCAGGATTAAAAGTTGGATGCGTTGGCGAATCATCAAGGAGAGATTATGAGCCTAGCAACGATCTACAGTCGTGCCCGAGTCGGGGTGTCCGCCCCGTTGGTCACGGTGGAAACACATATTTCTAATGGTTTACCTTCTTTAAATATCGTCGGTTTACCTGAAGCAGCGGTTCGAGAATCAAAGGATCGCGTTCGCAGTGCCATCATCAATAGTCATTTCGAATTCCCTTTACGACGCATAACGATCAACCTTGCTCCGGCGGATTTACCCAAAGAAGGGGGACGCTATGATTTGGCCATTGCGATCAGTATTTTATTGGCCTCGGGTCAGTTAGGGGAGATCCAACTGCGCGACACGGAATTCATTGGCGAGCTTGCTTTGTCTGGTGATCTAAGGGGCGTAACAGGGGTATTGCCATCTGTGATGGCAGCAAAAGAAGCACAAAGAAAAGCCATTGTGCCAGCTGATAACTGTAACGAAGCGGGACTTGTGGATCACGAAGTCTATTTTGCGAATCACCTAACCCAGGTGACGGCTGCATTGATCAAAAGTGCTACGCTACAGCGCTGCTCCGTTGATGTCTCACAAACTAGAACGGTCAATACCTTAAAAGACATGGCAGATGTTAAGGGACAATATCAAGCAAGACGGGCATTAGAAGTAGCCGCGGCCGGGTCACATAATTTACTTTTTATCGGCCCGCCAGGCACTGGGAAAACCATGTTGGCTTCTCGATTACCAGGCATTATGCCAAGGATGACCGAGTCAGAAGCCCTTGAAGTCGCTGCGGTTCAATCTGTATCGGGTCGTAAAATGGGAGTGGACTGGCATTGGTCTGAACGCCCCTTTCGTAGCCCGCACCATTCTAGCTCCGCAGCAGCTTTAGTGGGGGGCGGCTCTATGCCCAAACCAGGGGAAGCCTCCCTTAGTCATTGTGGCGTACTTTTTTTAGATGAGTTACCAGAATTCGACCGTAAGGTCTTAGAAGTATTGAGAGAGCCCCTTGAAAATGGCGAGGTGCACCTTTCTAGAGCCAGAGGTCAGATGTCTTATCCCGCGAGGTTTCAGCTTGTCGCTGCCATGAATGCAAGCAATGAAGCATACAGTGGTGGTGCGGATTACTATCAGTCCAGCGCTAGCCAAAAATACCTACGCAAACTATCCGCACCGTTTTTAGATCGTATCGACCTGCATGTAGAGGTGCCGCCTTTGCCTACGGATGTATTGGTGAATCAAACTGAAGTGGGTGAACCCAGTGCTGCCGTGCGAGAGCGAGTCGAGGCGGCAGTGACCCGTCAGCGCACGCGACAGGGCGTGCAAAATGCCCATTTAAATGGTCGTGATTTAGAGCGAATTTGTGCTTTGAGTGATGACGATAAGAAATTTATGCAGCAAGCATTAGAGCGCTTAAAACTCTCAGCAAGGGCCTATCATCGAGTACTGCGGGTGGCATTAACGTTAGCCGATTTAGAAGGTAAAACCGTTGAGCGTAAGCACTTAATGGAGTCACTAAGCTACCGCAAAATGGAGAAAACCCTCGCCGCGGTGGTAGGCGGCGCTTAATGTTTCTCAAGCAAGTGAAGGTGCTAAGAGTGTGTGGCGCAGGCCACACACTCTTGTAAGACTCTTTAGAAGTCGTATTGTGCGCTTAGGTAAATGCGGCGGCGCTCGCCTAGGTTCGAACCGATGTTGCGGTTAAAGCCAGAGGTAGCGTACACCTCATCTGTTAGGTTCTTGATCGTGGCTTGTAAGGTCCAAGCATCGATCTGTGTTTGCCATGTCGCATCATAAACCGTGTAAGGTTTGACCTTTTGGTGATCGCGATTGTACTGCTGACTAACGTACTCAGCGCCTACGGACACAGACGAAGATAAGCTCGGCAGGTCGTAACGTGTCCAAAGACCTAATTGATGCAACGGTGAGTTCGAGAAGCGACGTGAATCGCCCGCAGCAAATTGAATGCCGTCGTCTGCATTGGCGTCTTTGATAACTGTGTCGTTGTAGGCATAGCTTAAGTTTGCTACCCAACGATTGGTAATATCTGCCAACACATCAATTTCCGCTCCTTGACTGCGCACTTTACCTAAAGCGATCAATAGATCGCTGTCATTAGGATCTTCTTGCAAGATGTTCTCACGAATAATGTGGTACACCGCAAAGTTTACATTCAAGCGATTATCTAACCAATATGTACGAACCCCAGCTTCCATCTGTTGGCTTTCTTCTGCGTCAAATGGCCCGCCAGAAGAGGCTTGCTGATCGCTCGCACTTTGTGGCTGGTAACCAGTTGAGAAAGAAGTGTAAGGCTTAATGTGCTGATTCAGCTGGTAAGTGGCACCTACACGTGTGTCGACACCTTGATCTGAGTAATCGGCATTGTTTGAACTATTGGTGTTATCAACGAAGTCTTGATCAAAGTAATTAAGACGTACGCCAGCAACTAGGTCTAACTTCTCTGTTACAGCCCACTGGTCTTGTAGTAGTAACCCGATTTGTTGCGAAACCGTACTGTTATTTTGGACTAGCGACATACTATAGGCACTGGTATCCGCATCATACACTGGGTTCGCTAAACTTAACGTGTCTGGATTGTTGGAGCGGTAATATAAGTAATCATAAGTATTACGGGTGTAATCGGTTCCGACTAAGATCGTATGATCGTCCAAATCAAACACTAGATTACTCGATAACGTGACGCCTTCATTGGTACGTAACTGATCACGGTATTGGCGACGGATAGCATCGTCGACACCGTCGTTATCTGTATCGGTTAAACCGCGTGATTCATGGTATTTCTGAGCCTCTTCACCTTTAAAATAGCGCAGCCCCAAGTCCCAAGAGACGTCCTGAGTTAAGTATTGCTCTAGCTTAGCTTGGAATGTCTCGGCGTCTAATGCTTGGTAGTCGCCCGGCTCATTCGCGTTCCATGAATCGTCTGCTAAGAAGTTGCCATCATCGTCTGTTGGGATACCACGAAGACGAGCACCATGAAGTGTTTGATCAATATTAGTGTATTGCACGGTGAGCGTAGAGTCGTCGGAAATGTCCCAAGCGTAGCCAAGATCAATGTTTTGATTGTCTTGGTCGACGTTGTTGCGATAAGAGCCGCTTTCATCCTGATATAGAGAGATACGGTAACGTTGGCTCGCATCTTCGTTCACAGGACCAGAGCTTGAGAACTGAGCTGAGTGGTAATCCTTATTACCCGCGCCAAGTTTGATAAAGGTTTCAGGCTCATAAGTCGGTTTTTTGGAAACGTAATTAATAACGCCGCCAGGCTCACCAGCACCATATAAAGCACCAGCAGGGCCTTTGATAGCCTGCACTTCTTCAACGTTGACTAGCTGAGGAACCGTGAAAAACTCTTTGTAAGGGTTGCCGCGCATACCATCGTAGAGTTGCTCATCTTGGTGAAAGCCACGGAACGTCACGGTAGAAACATTATCTTGTGATACACCTGAAATAGAGCGATATAAATCGGTTACTTGATGAGCGGCTTGATCTTCAATCAATGTTTCTGTCAGCACTTGTACCGACTGTGGTGTTTTGTCGATTTGCGTATCCGTTCGCGAGCCAATCGTCGCGGTTTCTTCCTTGTAATGTGATAGGGCACGTCCTGTGACAATTAGAGTATCGAGCTGCTCATCTGAAAGGTTGTCGTTGTCATTACTCGCCGCCATCAGAGGAACTGACAGAAGCAATAGACTGGAAGAAAGGATCGGATATTTCATAATGCCTTAGTCTTTATGGATTAATATGAAGGGGGAGATCAGTCTTCCACCACACACATTGGCGTGTTGGAGACAGGATCTCGGTGAATTTGTGCTTGCAAAGAAAATACGTCTTGGAGCATGGCTGAGGTCAGTACCTCTTCAGGAGAGCCTTGATATTTCAGCTCACCGGATTTCATTACCACCAGATGATCGCAATAGCGTGCAGCTTGGTTGATATCGTGCAGCACGGTAATGATGGTTTTGCCCTGTTGATTAAGCATCTGCAGTTGATGCATCAATTCCACTTGGTGGTTGATATCCATGTAAGTGGTAGGCTCATCGAGTAACAGGTAAGGCGTGTCTTGCGCTAAGACCATGGCCAGCCAAACGCGCTGACGCTGCCCGCCGGACAATTCGCTGACCAGTTTTTCTTTAAGTTCGAAAGTGCCTGTCTGCTGCATCATCTGCTCAACGATCTGATGATCTTGCTGGCTAAGTTTTCCCCAAAAACCGGTATAAGGGCTGCGACCATAGGCGACCAAGTCTTTGACCTTAATGCCCTCTGGGATGGGTTGTGTTTGCGGCAGCAGTGCCAGTTCTTTCGATAATTGTTTCGAAGGGTAATGATGTAAGTTTTTGCCTTGCCAGTGAGCTTCACCAGACATCGCCGGTAAGATGCGCGCAAAGCATTTTAATAAGGTCGATTTACCACAACCATTGGGTCCTAACAGAGCGATGAACTTTCCATCGGGCAGTGTTAAATCCATCTCTTTAACGATCGTTTGACCATGGTAGCCAACACTGAGTTTATGAGCGCTTAGAGACATAATTACTTCATCCTCAACAGGAGCCAAAGGAAATAGGGCGCACCAATAATGGCGGTTAGAATACCCGCAGGCAGTTCAATCGGCGGATCTAGAGTTCGTGCCGCTAAATCCGCAGCGAGTAATAAACAAGCTCCGGTTAACATGGTGGCGGGCAGTAGTGGTTGATGGCGACCGCCCACTAATTTGCGCGTTAGATGAGGCGCGACTAAACCAAGAAAACCAATCGGGCCACAAATTGACACACAAGCAGCGGTTAATGCCACGGCAATCGCAAGCGCAAGAAGTCGCAAGTGCTGTGGTCTGGCACCTAAGCTGATGGCGCTGTCATCACCAAGATCGAGCAAGTTCAAGTATTTGCTCAGCCCTAACGCCAGAGGGATAAGCACAAACCATGGCAGTAAGGCTTGCAGTTGTGCCCAGCCACGGCCCCATAAACTACCGGTTAACCACAACAAGGCGTTGTTGATTTCTAGTGGTTTAGTCAACATTAGAAAATCAATACAGCTGGCCCAAAGTGCGGCCAGCGCCACCCCAGTGATAGCCAGCTTAATGGCACTGCTGCGGGCACCACAGAGATACCAAAGTACCAGCGCTGCCAAAATCCCCCCTGCCAAAGCCACTTCAGGCAGCCATCTCGTTGATGCCTCACTAAAGAAAGTCATATAGCAAACCGCTGCTAGACCAGCCCCATGACCGACCCCTAAAACGTCTGGTGAAGCGAGGGGGTTACGGATGACCCCTTGAACTAATGCGCCAGAGAGCGCAAGTCCCGCTCCGACTAATATGGCTAGAAAAATACGCGGCAGACGGTATTCGTAAATGGTGAAGTGATTCTCTGAACTGGCGTATAGCCCTTTCCACACCTCCTCTACAGATAGCGAAACGGCCCCAAACATGAGATTAGCTAGGGCAAGGAGCAGCAGAGTGATTACAGCAATTGGAAAGAAACGTTGTGCGGTCATAGGGTTCGCTTTCGCACTAAATAGATAAAGAAGGGCGCACCGATCAATGCCAAGATGGCTCCCGCTGGGGTTTCCATTGGGTAGCTGATGGCTCGGCTCAAGGTATCGGCTAGTGTCACCAGCGTCGCTCCGAGTAACATGGCGACTGGCAAGAAAATACGAAAGTCTTGCCCTACTAATAAGCGCGCCATATGTGGAACGATTAAGCCAATAAAGCCAATGCTACCGACAGCACTAATGGTGGTGCCTACCAGCAGCAATACTAGAAAACTGCCAAATAGTTTACTGCGCAAAAGATTGGCGCCTAGGTTGCGGGCATGCTCTTCGCCCAATTGCAGAAGGTTCAGAGAAGGGGTCAACAAGAGCGCCCCGAATAACCCTGCCAGTGCAAAAGGCCAATAATGCTGCCAAGTTTGCCAACGTGCATCGGCAAGGCTTCCCGTTAACCAAGTTAGCACCCCTGCGGCTTGATCTTCCTCCATAATGACAACCGCTTTGGTCAATGCGGCACACAGAGCGGAAATGGCCACACCGGCTAATACCAAGCGTCCATGTTCGTTGCCACCGATGCGCCAACTGTTACCGAGTAACATGACCAACAACCAAGCAACACCGCCACCTATCATGGCGGCGAGAGATGTACTCAATGCGCCATAGAGGATAGGTAAAGTCGAAACCAGCGCCATGCCTAACGCCGCACCAGCATTGATACCAAGTACTGATGGCGCAGCCAGAGGATTACGAGTGAGGCCTTGCATAATCGTACCAGCCGTCGCTAGACAAGCTCCGACAAACATAGCGGTGAGCAAGCGTGGCAGACGAAGATCTTGCACAATTCGATGACTAATGGACTGGCTGTCAAAATGCGTCAGACTGAGCCAAACATCTTGTGCTTGAATGGGAATAACGGACCATGCAAACAAATTCCACCATCCTAATAGCAATAAAAGGATGGCGGCTAAGACAATGGTCAACCCATAAAATGGTCGGGTCATAAGAATGGCTTAAGGCTTGTTAAATATAGTGAGCAGATCCTTTGCCATGTGCTCTGCAGCCATGATGCCGCGACAGCGTGACCAAACGTTTGGATTGACGGAGTAAATATGCTTGTTTTGAACGGCTTGCAACACTTGCCACAGCGGCTCGCTTTGCCATTTGTCGACAATGCTTGGCTGTGTGTAATGACCGACAATGAAGTAATTTGGGTTAATCGCCAGTAGCTGCTCTAAGCTCGTTTGACGATAGGCTGAATCATCACGATCCGATTGCGGTGTTTGCATGCCTAGAGCTTGGATAACACCACCAGCATAAGAATCTGCGGTATGAAGAAACAGGGCATCTGCTCGTGCTACGCCAAATTGGACGGTGGCTTGGCTGGGAAGTTGCTTAGCCATATTAGCCATCTTGTCGCGGTGAAGCGCGAGTCGCTCTTGCATCGCCTGTTCTTTGCCAACGATTTTACCAATGATGGCGGCCGCTTTTAGATTGTCTGAATAAGTCTCACGGCGCGATGGCAAAATCAGCGTTGGCGCGATTTTCTTTAAGTCATCGTAGACCGCTTCATGTCTAGAAATATCGGCAATAATAAGATCAGGCTTTAACGAAGCGATCACTTCTAAGCTAGGTTGTGAACGTGTACCGACTGACTGCCAATCGCCGATGATGTCACGAACTTCTGGTAAAACGCGGTTTTTGTCTTTGTCATCAGCGATACCAACAGGGGCAACGCCTACCGCAGCCAACGCGTCTGCAAATGAGAATTCCAATACCACGATTCGTTGTGGCGCATAGTCTAATGAGAAACTGCCTTTACTGTCTTCGACTGTGACAGCGTGAACGTTTGTAGCAAGTAAAACACTACAAAGAAGCAATCCTAGTTGTTTAAACGTGGAAATCAGCATAATCAAACGGCTCTTAGCATAATAAATTCAATGTATGATAATGTTTCTCATATGCGCTTAAAAGCAAAAATCATTATTACATTAGTTACAATATAGTGATTCAACGTTTTTTGTGGTCAGAACCCGCCATACCACGGGCGATTAGCTGGGTGAACTAAGGATAAAACAGGGAAGACATAGCCCGAAGAATGTTGATGCAATGTAACAATATGTAAACTAGCGGGCCTTAGTAGCACTGCTGTGGGGCGTTTTGCCAAGGTGCTGCTTGGATTCTAATAATAACGATTGGGAGACCCCTTCATGATTATCCAACTGTTTCCAGTTTGGGCGGTTTTGTTGTCCGCTTTAGCTATGATTCAACCAAGTTTTTTTATTGATTTTAAAGGGTATATTTTACCTTTACTGATGATCATTATGCTGGCGATGGGCTTGACCCTAAGTGCCAGTGACTTTAAGCGTGTCGGTAAAAATGGCAAAGCCGTTGCCGTCGGTGTTCTACTGCAGTTTTTAGTCATGCCAATTACCGCATTGTTGATTGCCACCATGTTTGGTTTTGATAGTGAATTGACCGTAGGGATGTTGTTGGTCGGCAGTGTGGCCGGCGGCACATCTTCAAACGTGATGTGCTACCTCGCAAAGGGGGACACCGCTTTGTCTATCTCTATGACGGCTATCTCGACCTTGCTAGGAGTAGTGCTAACACCTTTATTGGTTTCACTGATGATTGGTACGAGTGTCGACGTCCCCGTTCAATCTATGTTGATCAGCTTGGTGAAAATTGTATTGATCCCAGTGGCGTTAGGGGTGTTGATTAATACCTTCGCTCACCAATTAGTGCGCAAAGCTGAGTTTGTTTTACCCTACGTGTCCATGTTTGCGATTGTGTTTATTATCGCTATTGTGGTTGCGCTAAGTTCGGAGAAAATTGCCGCTGTGGGCGCTTTGGTGGCTGTAGCAGTGATCTTGCATAACGGTATCGGCCTGACATTAGGTTACTGGGTAACTTATGCACTTGGTTTTGATAAGAAAGTGTGTCGCACCATTGCGTTTGAAGTTGGCCTACAGAACTCTGGCTTGGCTTCCGCGTTGGCGGTTAAATTCTTTACACCGGCTGCGGCGCTACCTGGATCAATTTTCAGTGTTTGGCACAATATTTCAGGCTCTCTGATTGCAAGTTACTGGAGTAAAAAGCCAACTCATGTGCAACCGGAGCAATCACAAACCGCTGCCGAAAGCCTGTAATACTTAGTTTTCAATTAACGCTTATTCAAGTGTTATGACCGGTAAGCGGAGGGTGGCTTCACAGCCACCCTCCATGCGGTTTCTAATAGAAAATCCCCAGCCGTATCGTTGACATAAGTCCTGAACAATCAGTAGACCTAAGCCATGGCCTGTACTGTTTTCGGACGGGGCATATCCTTCACCTTCATCCGTTACAGTGATACTGGTATCCGTCATGCTGACGGTGATGTCGCCTGAGCTTGAAGCGGCGATGCTATTGCGTAATAAGTTACCGAGTACCATTTCCAAGATCGCTGGTGTCGCTTGCGTCATAGGTGAGCCATGAATGTCGGATCTTAGCTGCAATTTTTTAGCGTCTGCTTGGGCTTGATTCTTTTGCACTATGTTGAGTATTTCGTTTGCCTCGATCGTGCGCAGAGGGGCATTTGTTTGACTTTTCTCATAGCGTACCAAGCCAAGTAAGGCATCCACCATGGTCAGCATTTGCTCGGTGGCATGTTGGATCCTACCTAGTTGGCGCTTGGCGAATGGGGTGCTGGTTTCTTTTGCCAACAAACTACTAGAGCCTTTCATGACCGTAAGAGGGGTCCTTAACTCATGGCTGGCGTAACGGGCGAAGGCTTGTTCCCGTTTAATAAGTTGATCCATCTCTGTGCGGTATTGGTTTAGCGTTTGAGTCAGCGTTTGGAACTCTTGGGCAGCGCCACTTGGAACTTGGAAGGCATGGTGAATATTACCTTGGTGTTGTTCAAGCTGTTCACACAAATCGTTTACGGGACGGATCAAGCTTTTAGAAATGCGCGTTAAAATAGCGGTAAACGCGCCAATCAAAAGTACGACTAAGCCAAGGACAATGGCGATAACATTAATGAATTCTTGTTGTGTGATTTCTATTTCTTCAATGCGAGATACTAAGATCAGTTGCTGTTCAGCACCACGTAAAGTGAATGTGGTACTTAGAATCATCCTAGAATCTTCACCTTCCCCTGTTTCTCCTAAAAAATCGCCTTGATCCTTTAACTCAGTTTGCAATGCTGCGGGTACATCCTGCCAACCATGAAAAGCGGAGGTCAGGGTGTCGAGTTGGACGGAGGTTTCCTTTGGGTGGGCCAAGAAGTACTGAATGGCCTGCTGTTTATCAATCATAATACGTCGTTCACCGACGCGATCTTCTGACCAGGTCAGAACTAAGCTGATCAGTGCGACACAAAAAATACCCACTACAATGGCGACTAGGGTAAAAAACACCGCCAGCCTACCCGTCATACTTTTGGTGTTTTGAAAGAAGGATGGCATTACTGGTCGCCCTCTAGGTAAAAACCAATTTTAGGTCGAGTTTTTAAGATTTGACTCTCAAAGGGTTTGTCCAATTGACTACGTAGCTGATAAATATGGCTGCGTAAAACGTCTTGGCTGGGCTTGTCTTCTCCCCAAAGCTGATAAGCCATTTCTTCCTTAGTGACTAAATTTGGTGCGGCTGATACCAGCATTTTTAGCAGGGTAAAAGTAGTTGGCGTTAAAACGAGCAGCTTTCCTTGACGGTAGGCCTTACCTGTTTTGAGGTGCAAGGTGATATCTTGATAGTGTAATTCGTTGGCCGCCACAGCACCTGAATGGCGGCGCATCAAAGCTTGCATGCGAGCTTGTAAAATTTCTAGGTCGAAAGGCTTAGTCAGATAATCGTCTGCACCGACGTTCAATCCTTGGATTTCGTCCTTTTGACTGTCCATGGCGGTCAACATCAATATCGGGGTGCTATCTCCTGTTTCACGTAAGCGCTGGCATAGGGTAATACCGTCGATACGGGGCAGCATCAAATCCAGCAAGATAAGATCAAATGTGTTCTCTAATGCTAGCTTTAGGCCTAGTTCACCATTGTCTGCGTAATCCAGCTCCAAGCCATTGTATTCAAAAAAATCAAATAGCATACCGGCTATTTCTCGGTTGTCTTCGATGAGTAAAACCCGCGGCACAATCATTCTCCAAATACTGGCGTGGCTGAGTTAATTATGGCCAGAAAAGCGTGAAAAAAACGTCAATAACAAGTTATTCACAGCACCTTTTTTAGACTGAGTGAACTTTGATTCCATCAGGAGCCGACTCAGCCATGTCATCCCATTACAGTGCACAAATTAAGAGGGGCAAAATAGCCCCTGTGTCCAGCCGTCCGTTAGCCATTACCTTATCAGTGATTGTACCGTTTTTTAATGAACAAGAGGTGTTGCCAGAATTTCATCGTCGATTAACAGCGGTGCTGAAAACAATGCCTGACAGCAGCGAGATCATTTATGTGGATGATGGAAGTTCGGATCAATCCCTCAGTTTAGTGAAACAGTTTAGTTCACCGAATAGTCATGTGCGTTGTATCGCATTGAGCCGAAATTTTGGCAAAGAGTGTGCGATGAGTGCTGGCCTTGAGCATGCAAGGGGCGCAGCGGTGATCTTGATCGATGCCGACCTACAAGATCCTCCAGAATGTATCCCTGAGATGGTTGCTGCATGGCGTGCGGGAGCGGATGTGGTCAATATGAAACGCTCTTCACGTCTAGGGGAAAGCTGGTTTAAGCGCACTTCCGCCGCTCTGTTTTATAAATTGTTAAACCGGTTGGCGGCATTGGATATTCCAGAGAACGTTGGTGACTTCAGGTTGCTAAGCGCCCGAGTGGTGGAAAAGCTTAATCAGTTGCCAGAACGAAACCGCTATATGAAAGGGCTCTTTAGTTGGCCTGGTTATCACCAAGTGACGCTAACATTTGAAAGAGATGCACGCTTTTGCGGTGAAACAAAGTGGAATTTCTTCAAACTGTTAGGCCTAGCAATGGATGGCTTAACCTCCTTCTCCATTCGTCCACTTCGCTTGGCTACCTGTGCTGGTGCACTCACGGCAACCATGGCATTTATTTATGGCGCTTGGATTGTGTTTAAGACACTGGCTTATGGCGATCCCGTTTCAGGGTATCCATCAATGATGGTGGCAATGTTGGCGTTGGCAGGTGTTCAGTTGTTGGCTGTCGGGCTGCTAGGCGAGTACATCGGTCGTATCTTTATAGAAGTGAAGCAGCGCCCCGTGTATTTAGTAGAGTCTATGACGGAGCAAGCACCATCACTTAAGCAAACAAAAGGAAGCGCATCTTGGGCAGTGGAGAGTGCATCATGAAAATGACTTTCCGTGAAAGCCATCTTTGGATGATTTTGGTGTTTGCCTTGCTACTGCGCTTAGTGTCGTTGACGACCTACCCACTGATGGACACCACCGAAGCTCGCTATGGTGAAATGGCTCGTCTTATGGTCGAGACAGGTAACTGGCTAACGCCACAGTTTGATTACGGCATACCTTTTTGGGGTAAACCGCCGCTGTTTACTTGGATGAGTGCCTTAGGCATAGAAACGTTTGGTTTAAGTGAATTTGCAGTGCGTGCTCCCCACTGGCTGGCGGGCGTCTTAACCATTTTGCTGATGGCATGGATGACGAAGCGTGTAGGGTTTAATCCTCTGATTACCGCGGTTGTGTTGGCGACGTGCGGTATTTTCTCGATTTCAGCCGGTGCAGTGATGACCGACATGGCTCTGACATTATCTTTGACAATGGCCATGATGGGCTTTTATTTCGCCTGGTTGGGAGGTGAAAAACAGCGTTTATGGGGGTATCTAGGCTTCTTTGGTTTGGCTTGCGGTTTACTGGCTAAGGGGCCATTAGTGTTAGTGCTAATGGGGCTCGCGGTAGGGCCATGGCTATGGTTACAGCATGGCTTTATTGGTGCATTCAAAGTGTTGTGGCAGCGCTTTCCTTTGATCAGTGGTATGGGATTAATGCTGGCCGTTGCGTTGCCATGGTACTTACTGGCAGAGCAAGCAACACCAGGCTTTTTAGACTATTTCCTCGTTGGTGAGCATTTTAAGCGCTTTGTTGTGAGTGGTTGGCAAGGTGACTTGTACGGCTCAGCACACGATGAGCCTCGCGGTATGATCTGGTGGTTTTGGTTACAAGCGGCATTTCCATGGTCGTTTGTTTTGCCCATCTTAGTGTTATTGCGCCGCTTAAAGCTGGCTCAATGGATCAAGCATGAGAATGGTCTATTTAGCTTTTTACTCTTGTGGCTGGTCTCGCCTATGTTGTTGTTCACCATGGCAGGCAACATATTACCTGCCTATGTTTTGCCTGGTATTCCTGCGCTAGGGGTGCTGATTGCTATGCTATTTGAGAAGCGTGATATCAATTGGTTGTCTGGCGTATCAATGGTGTTGCCACTACTGCTGATGATTATGATGCTGGTGTTGAATATGGGCAAAGCGGACAGCCGCAGTGATCGAGTGATCTTTTCGAAAATAAAAGACGATGCGCCTGCTTTTTACATTAATAGTCGTCCTTTCTCTGGTCAGTTTTACAGCCACGGCCAAGCTAAGGTGATAGAAAGCCCTGATACGATCAACGATTTGCCGCACTTTCATTTGATCGGTCAAACCAGTGAAGTAAAAACATTTATTCAGCAGCAGAAGCTTAATTGTAGTGCAGACTTTAAAGCGCCATCAGGTAGGCAGCTTTTTGATTGCCAAGAAAGCAATCAAGAAAAGACGCCGAATCTTGCTTTGATATTTCCCTAAAGGCATAAACCAATCGCACTGACTGGTGTAGAATGAGTCCACCATTTAGAAATTTCGGTGTCGTGTCTATGAGCCAGTCAGTCCCCTCCATTGCCCAACGTATGCGTAGCCTAAATGAGCGACAGCTCGAAGCGGTGAAGCAAATCGATGGGCCATTACTTGTATTAGCAGGTGCTGGATCCGGCAAAACCAGTGTAATCACGACCAAGATCGCTTACTTGATCCAGACCTGTGGCTTTAAGGCCAACAACATTGTTGCGGTAACCTTTACCAATAAAGCGGCACGTGAAATGAAAGAGCGTGTGGTGGGGATGTTAACGAAGGAAGAAAGTCGCGGTCTTAGCATCTCAACTTTCCATACTTTGGGGCTGAATATTCTTCGCAAGGAATACCGCAAAGCAGGGCTGAAGGAAGGCTTCACGTTATTCGATTCGCAAGATGGATTAGCACTGGTAAAAGAGATCTTAGACAAAGAGTTCAATGGGCAAATGGACGCTGCGGGTTTTTGTCAGCACACTATTTCTAACTGGAAAAATGACCTGATTCCACCGCAGGAAGCCATCACGCAAGCGGATACCGAAGAGCTGCAGCTAGCGGCACAGGTTTACGGGCAGTATCAACGTTACATTCGTGCGTACAATGCAGTGGATTTTGACGATCTGATTCTATTGCCGGTGAGCTTACTGATCTCAGATCAACTGTTGCGAGAAAAGTGGCAGCGCAAAGTGCGTTATTTGTTGGTGGACGAGTGTCAGGATACCAATGCCAGTCAGTATGAACTGATCCGTATTTTAGCGGGGGATCGTCGCTGCTTTACCTTAGTAGGGGACGATGACCAATCGATCTATGCTTGGCGTGGTGCACGCCCTGAAAACCTCGAACGCTTGTCGGTTGATTACCCTAATCTTAAGTTGGTAAAGCTTGAGCAGAATTACCGTTCAACACGCACGATTCTTAAAGCCGCGAACACTTTGATTGCTAACAACCCCCACGTTTATGATAAATCTTTGTGGTCAGACCTTGGTATTGGTGACCCCATTCGTGTCATGGTTACCCGTAATGAGGATGCCGAAGCAGAACGGGTTGCGGCGGAGATTCAAAGTCGTCATTTGCGCCACAACATTCCATATCAAGACTTTGCCATCTTGTATCGCGGTAATCATCAGGCGCGATTGTTGGAAATTAAGCTACAGGCTTACCGTATCCCTTATAAAATGAACGGTGGCTCGTCGTTCTTCTCGCGCGCTGAAATCAAAGATCTGATGGGGTATCTACGACTGTTGGTGAACCCTGATGACGACAATGCGTTCCTACGAGTGATTAACTTGCCGCGCCGTGAAATTGGTCCTGCAACCCTCGAAAAAGTCGGTAATCTTGCTAACCATTTGCATGTGAGCTTATTCGCCGCTGCTGGTGATAAAGCGCTAGATGAAACGGTCACAGGTAAGCCATTAGTGCGCCTGCGTGAGTTCGAGTCATGGATTCAAAACTTACGTCAGCGCTTGCAAAAAGGCTCGCCAATTCCTGTTATTGAGCAAATGATTCATGACATGGATTACTTTGGTTGGCTTCAAGAGCAGGCTAGCTCGCCAAAAGCGGCGGAACGCCGCATAGAAAACGTTCGCTTCTTGATTGAGTCGATTCAACGCATGATGGAAAGTGCTTGGGAAGACGACGCTGATGCGGGCCTCGACCATGCGATTTCTAAGCTATTATTGATCGACATGTTAGAACGGCAAGAGGAAGAAGAGGACGAGGATAAGGTCCAGTTACTGACACTGCATGCCTCCAAAGGTCTGGAGTATCCCCATGTCTTTCTGATTGGCTGTGAAGAAGAGTTGCTGCCGCACCGAAACAGCATTGAAAACGATGACATTGAAGAAGAGCGACGACTCGCCTATGTGGGCATTACCCGTGCGAAACGCACACTTTGCATCACGATGGCGGCGAAAAGACGCCAGTTTGGTGAAGAAATTGATTGCTTGCCGAGTCGCTTTTTAGATGAGTTACCAGAGGAAGACTTGGTTTGGGAAGGGCGTGGCGATGAAAGTGAAGCGCAAAAGAAAGAGCAAGGTAAAGCCTCTTTGTCCGCCCTTAAAGCCATGCTGAATTCCTAATGACTTGAAGGCGCTGTGAATAACATTCGCTTAAACCAAAGAAGGAGGCAAGTGCCTCCTTCTTTGGTTTTGATCTGCGTTAGACGCTAGAGTAGGTGGGGATTACTGACTGTTTTCTGTCATGTATTCAATCGCACCTTGGATCTCTTCGTCGCTACATGTTGTACATGTACCGCGCGGAGGCATCGCATTGAGACCGTTG
Source organism: Marinomonas communis (assembly GCF_004363305.1). GTDB lineage: Bacteria > Pseudomonadota > Gammaproteobacteria > Pseudomonadales > Marinomonadaceae > Marinomonas > Marinomonas communis. Next base: position 252,255 of record NZ_SNZA01000003.1, read on the forward strand.
ATGGCATTGCTCATCAATGAGTCGAAGCCTTTTGCTACACGTGGTGCCCATGCACCCGCGTCGCCAAGCTTCGGAGCACCGGCCACGCCGATAGAGTGACAAGCAGTACAGAATTGCTTGTAAATCGCTTCGCCTGATCGAGGGCCATCACTGGAAGCAACGGCTGCAGCAGACGCGACTTCACATTCTTCACCTACGATACAAACCTTGCCTACAGGGGCAATGCGTGCAGTGATTTCTTCAGGGCTTTGGCCAATAGCGCTGACGGTTGAACTCATCATGGCTGTAAAGCCAACCACTCCAATAAGAGTAATAAGCTTGCGACGGAAAAGGTTGATCAGCGAACTCACTATGTTTTTCCTCGATCCAAATTAGGCTGTTTAACAATTAAGTGGTCGGAGTATAACGAGACGCTTATAGGGTCGAAACCAACTTTGCACGAAATTTGGACAAACACCGCTCTAGGTCAAAGAAACACGACATTGCTTTTGGCTAAACGACCCCAGAACTACGTATTTATACGTAGTTCTATGTGGGTAAAACTACGGGGTGTTTTCGGTAATCTTACGAATAGAGTCATTGACTGTTTTTCCGCCATTATGAGGGCAGTGCTTCGGCATGTGCCATAAAAATAACCATAGGCAGGATAAAAATAATGACATTGCAAAAACTATCTAAGCTCGTTGCTGTTGCAACGTTAACTGTTTCTACATTCGCTGCTTCTTATTCTGTAGCCGCAGATGGCAAAGTGTACCGTCTTAAAATGGCGGAGACTTGGAACGCGAACTTCCCTATCTTTGGCGATGCGCCACGTGAAATGGCAAGACTGGCAGAAGAAATGTCAGACGGTCGCCTAAAAATCACCATCGACTCTGCAAACAAGCACAAAGCGCCTTTCGGTGTATTTGATATGGTGCGCTCAGGTCAATACGACCTAGGACACTCTGCGTCTTACTACTGGAAAGGCAAAGTGCCGAATACGTTGTACTTCACAACGATGCCATTTGGTATGACAACACCGGAGCAATACGGTTGGTTCTACTACGGCGGTGGTCAAGCACTATCAGACAAAGTGTACAGCCAATTTGGTCTACGTTCTTTCCCTGGTGGTAACACGGGTAACCAAATGGGCGGTTGGTTCCAGAAAGAAATCAACTCAGTAGAGGACCTACAAGGTCTGAAGATGCGTATCCCTGGCTTTGCCGGTGAGGTCATGGCAAAACTGGGTGCTAGCCCAACCAATATTCCTTCTGGTGAATTATTCACGGCTCTTGAGCGTCGCACGATTGATGCATTGGAGTGGGTGGGACCATCACTAGACCTACGTATGGGCTTCCACAAAATTGCACCTTACTACTACACAGGCTGGCATGAGCCTGCAACAGAGTTACAATTCCTTGTTAATGAGCGTTCTTTCAAGCGTTTACCAGCTGATCTACAAACGATCTTGAAGAGTGCTATGAAACTATCGGCTTACGATATGTACATTCAGTCTTACCACGAAAGTGCTGAAAACTGGGCAACGATGAAGAAAGAGTTCCCAAATATCGAAGTTAAAACGTTCCCTGAAGACGTGATGAAAGCAATGTACAAAGCCAACGAAGAATTGCTAGCGGAAAAAGCAGCGGCTGATCCATTGGCGAAAGAGATTTTGGATTCTCAAGCTGAGTACATGGCCAAAGCACGTGTTTGGACCAATATCTCGGATCGTGCTTACCTAGACAGCTTAGATAATTTAGCTGACTAACCCCTTAAAAGGCAGGACGACTTCATGTCCTGCCTTTTTTGATGAATTTGTTTTCCCTGGGGCTCTCCTTATGTTTCTGGTTTCTCTTGAAAAGGCGCTTGGACGTTACTCCCTTTGGCTGGGTAAATTGTCTGCCTTGCTGCTGATTTTGTTGCTCTGCAACGTGTTCTATAACGTCTTGATGCGTTACGCCTTTAATACTGTCTCAATTGGTATGCAAGAGCTTGAGTGGCACTTGTATTCGGCCATTTTCCTACTGGGCATTCCGTTCGGTCTACAAACCGGTGGTCATGTTCGTGTGGATTTGATCTATGAGCGCTTGAGCGTGCGCGGTAAAGCATGGATTGATTTGGTCGGTTGTATTCTTTTTCTGATTCCTTTCACGTTACTTGTGGGCTGGTTCGGCGTGGACTTCGCAAAGGAAGCGTATGCGTTAGGTGAAACCAGTGGTGACCCAGGCGGTTTACCAGCTCGTTGGATCATTAAGTCGGCGATTCCGGTCGCGTTCTTCTCTATGGCGATTGGTGGTTTAGGCATGATCCTACGCTCGATCAATGCCATCCGAGGCGTTTCTAACGAGGGGTTCGATCACGAACCTATTCAACACTAGCCGCTCAACAGGTGTTTATATGATTGGTATTATTATGTTTTTCGTGGCGCTGGTGATGCTGTTATTTGGCTTCCCAGTGGCATTTACCTTTGGCGGGGTGGCGCTGATTTTCGGTGTGTTTGCTGAAGGTTGGGATATGTTTGCTTTCATGCCGTTCCGTATCCAAAGCTATATGGAAAATACGGTGATGATGGCTGTGCCTTTGTTTATCTTCATGGGCATTGTGTTACAGAAAACTCGATTGGCAGAACAGCTACTTGAGGCCATGGGTAAGCTATTTGGCAGTGTCCGTGGTGGTCTGGCTATCTCCACCATTTTGGTCGGCTCATTGCTTGCGGCTTCTACTGGTGTCGTTGGTGCAAGTGTGGTGGCAATGGGATTGATCTCTTTGCCGGTTATGATGAAATATCATTACAGTAAGTCTTTGGCCTGCGGCACTATTTGTGCGTCAGGTACGTTGGGGCAAATCATTCCGCCATCCATTATCTTGATCATCTTGGGTGATGTACTAGGGATTCCAGTTGGTGACTTGTTCCAAGCGGCGCTTGGTCCGGGGGTTGTATTAATCGGGTGTTACATTTTATACATTGTGGTGATTACATGGCTTAAACCTGAATTGGCGCCTGCGATCCCATACGATGAGTCTCTTGGTACACGCTCGGAGCAGATTCGTGATGCGCTAAAAGCAATCATTCCTCCTTTGGCGCTTGTCTTGATTGTATTGGGTTCGATATTTTCCGGCATTGCTACCCCAACAGAGTCGTCAGCATTAGGCGGTGTAGGAGCTGTGATTCTGTCTCTGATTTACCGACAGTTTAGTTGGAAAATGCTGTTTGATAGCGCATTAGAGACCGTTAAAGTCACGGCCATGGTGTTTGCTATCCTGATGGGGGCGACGGCATTCTCTATGGCGTTCAGCTACACCGGTGGTGATTACATTGTTGAAGAAGTGTTGTTGAACCTACCAGGTGAAAAATGGGGCTTCATTATCTTGGCAATGGTCGCTATTTTGATCTTGGGCTTCTTTATCGATTTCGTTGAGATTGCTTTCATTATCGTACCGATCTTAGCGCCTGTTGCAGAAGCATTAGGGATCAACATGGTGTGGTTTGCTATTTTGATCGCGATGAACTTACAGACGTCATTCTTAACACCGCCATTTGGGTTCAGTCTCTTCTATTTAAAAGGGGTCGCACCTAGGTCGGTGAAAACGTTCGATATCTATCGTGGTGTGATACCGTTCATCTTAATTCAGATAGCCGTGTTAGTGAGTATATTAGTATTGCCAGGCTTATATGGCATGGACTAATGGCTAATAGCTTTCTATCAAAGAAGGCGATACATTTACAAAAAAGGGAGGCTTGGCCTCCCTTCAATCTTTCTAGCCAAGGCGCATGTTAGTGTGCCTGAAAGACATATAACGATCAGGAAACAACAATAACTAGGTCCTGCTATGACACTTAAAAGCAAAATCATTTTGCTGACAGTGATCCCTTTGCTTTTGGCAACGGCAATCATTACATATCTTGGGGTGACTCATGCTAAGTCATTGACGCAGCAAGAGCTGGCGCTCTATGAGCAGCGTATGATCGAAACCCGCAAGCAAGCTCTAAAAGACAATGTGGCCATTGCCATGTCTGCCATTCGTCCTATCCTAAATGATCCTACTCTGACCACTGAACAGGCGAAGCTGAAAGTGCGTCGCTTACTCACCGGATTAACTTACAACGAAGATGGCTATTTCTTTGCGTACACCTTAGATGGTGTGAATTTGGTACACCCCACGCAGCCTGATTTTGTAGGTCAGAATTTACTAGAGTTTCAGGATCGTGAAGGGGACTTCTTAATTAAGAACCTAATTGATGCGGCCAAGTCTGGCGGTGGTTTCCATCGTTACATTTGGGAAAAGCCGCCGCAATTGATCCAAGAGGATAAGCTCGGTTATGTGGTACTGATTGAGCAATGGGGCTGGATGATGGGCACAGGGCTATACCTTGATGATATTTATCGAGATTTGGAAATTGCGCAAAACACCATGAATAAAAACATATCAAACAGCTTGTTTACCGTGCTGTTTGTCCTTGGTTTAACAGTGACGATGGTGTTATTGCTAGGGCTGTTTATTAATTTGAGAGAACATCGTTTAGCCGATGCGCGCCTGAAAAACCTGATTAAAAGGTTTATTAAATTACAGATCAGTGAGCGTCGAAAGTTCTCCCGTGAGCTTCACGATGGCATCAATCAATTGCTGGTCTCCAGTAAGTTTCGCATTGAACTGGTGGCAAATAAACTTCGTAAAGGCGTGCAACATGACACGATTGAAGCGGATTTACAGCAGGCTGAGCATGTGATTGAGCAAACGATTCAAGAAGTACGGCAAATCTCCCATAACTTGCGACCGACTTTATTGGATGATTTAGGCCTAGAAGCGGCCTTGATCGGTCTATTGGAACAGTTCTCCGAGCGAACACAGATACGTGTTCAATATCAGCTCATGCCAAATCTCGATGAGTTAGCTGAGGAGGTAGAAATTACCTTATATCGCTTATCACAAGAGTGCTTAACCAACATTGAAAAGCACGCTAATGCAGAGAACGTTTCGTTAAAAATTTGGTTGCAAAAAGATGCGTTACACTTTGAATGTAGAGACGATGGCTGCGGCTTTAACCCTCGTGATCATGCCAGTGGCATAGGAGTATTCAACATGCGCGAACGTTTGGCGTTAATTGAAGGGGAATTTTCTATCCATAGCGAAGCGGAATTAGGCACTACCGTTAGGGCTCTTGTGCCCAGTGAAATCGCCATGTCTGGAGGACAAAATGAGCCGACCTAATATCAAAGTTTTATTAGTGGATGACCATGTGTTAGTGCTCGATGGTTTGGTCGCACGTTTACAGCTGGAGTCTCATATTGAAATTATGGGCACTGCTAAGAATGGTGAAGAAGCATTACAAAAAGCGCAGCAATTGGCTCCAGATGTGGTGCTCATGGATGTCTCAATGCCGGTTCTCGGGGGGATTGAGGCCGCTAAACGCTTTCGCGAGGAACTACCACAAATAAAAGTGCTGATGCTGAGTATGCACCATGATCGAGAATACATCTTACCTCTCGTGCAATCGGGAGCAAGTGGTTACGTGCTCAAAGATGTGTCAGTGAATGAACTCATCATGGCCATAGAAACCGTGTTTCAGGGAGGTACGTATTTCAGTGCAGGCGCTTCTCAGTCACTTTTTACTATGCCGGATAAGTCTCCAGATGCGCTTCCTTCTGCGAATGAATCTCTCACCCGTCGAGAGCTCGATGTATTGATTGCGCTAACTTCTGGCCATGCAAATAAAGAGGTGGCGAGACGTTTGAATATCAGTGTGCGAACAGTGGAAACTCACCGTCAAAACCTAAAGAATAAGTTGGATATCCATACGCTTGCAGGCCTTACAAAGTATGCGATTGAACAGGGTTTGATTTAGTTATGAAAGCTAGCTGATTAAAAAATAACACGCCTTTATAAAAAATAACTTGCTGATTTTTAAATAAAATTTTTTCTATTCAAGATCTCTATACGCATTGCGTATAGAGCATATCGTTATTTCGATTGGTTATTCTAAATCGCTTCAGTACTCTTCAAATACGCTGTTTTTGCGAACTTTTTACAGGATTCGCGAAAACGTGTAGGGGGCCTCAAGGAAGAGGAATAGCCGCCTCACTCAACGACTCGTTAGAGTGAGGCCGCTTTTAACACATCTCAGTTCGTTCTCCGAATTCAACGACATCACAAAAGAACACTTTCATTGGCTTGGCTAAATGCCTGAGCCGATGTCGCGAGTTTTAACAGAACTTGAAAATAATTATGCGAAATGGAGAGTTAAGATGAAAAAACGGTTAGCCGCTTTACCACTTGCGTTGATGGCTGCAGGTGCCATGTCAATGTCTGCTCAGGCTGCTTCAACGTTGGTCTACTGTTCAGAAGGTAGCCCAGAAGGCTTTAACCCAGCGTTCTACACATCGGGTACAACATTCGATGCCAGCTCAAAAAACATGTTCAACCGCTTAGTTGAGTTCAAACTAGGAACAACCGAAACAGAAGCTGGTCTAGCAGAAAGCTACGATGTCTCGGCTGACGGTCTTGAATACACTTTCCATTTACGCAAAGGCGTCAAGTTCCATAGCACCAAGGACTTTAAACCAAGCCGTGATTTCAACGCAGACGATGTCATTTTTACCTTTGCTCGTCAGTGGGATAAAAATCACCCTTACCACACCGTTTCAGGTGGCTCATACGAATACTTCAACGGTATGGGCATGCAAGACTTAATCAAAGACATCGTTAAAGTAGATGATTACACGGTTAAGTTTGTTTTGAATCAGCCTGAAGCACCGTTCGTGGCAAACTTAGCCATGGACTTCGCATCGATTTTTTCCGCAGAACAAGCGGATTACCTAATGAAGAAAGGCACGCCAGAGCAGTTGGACATCAACCCAGTTGGCACAGGCCCATTCCAAAAGGTTCAGTACCAAAAAGACTCTTTGATCCGCTACACAGCGTTTAAAGAATACTGGAAAGGTAAAGCAGACATCGATCGCCTAGTCTTCTCTATCACACCAGATGCTTCGGTTCGTTACGCTAAGTTAAAAGCAGGCGAGTGTCATGTGATGCCTTATCCAAACCCTGCTGACCTTGAGCAAATGCAAGCAGATAGCGATATCAACTTGATGAGCCAAGAAGGTCTAAACGTTGGTTACTTGGCGTTTAATACTGAAAAAGCTCCGTTTACTGATACCAAAGTTCGTCAAGCACTAAACTACGCGACCAACAAAAACGCCATCATTGACGCGGTGTTCCAAGGTGCGGGTAAAGTGGCGAAAAACCCAATTCCACCGACTATGTGGTCTTACAACAATGATGTGAAAGACTACTCGTACGATCCTGTGAAAGCGAAAGAGCTACTAAAAGAAGCTGGCTACGAGAACGGTTTCAAAACCAACATCTGGGCGATGCCAGTTCAGCGCCCTTACAACCCGAATGCTCGCCGTATGGCTGAGATCATCCAAGAAGATTGGAAGAAAGTGGGTGTGGATGCTGAGATCGTTTCTTACGAATGGGGTGAATACCTAAACCGTTCTAAGAAAGGTGAACACGATACTGTATTGCTAGGTTGGACAGGTGATAACGGTGACCCAGATAACTTCATGTATGTTCTTCTTGGCTGTGATGGCGTAGGTGGCTCTAACCGTGCGCAATGGTGTAACGAAGAGTTCAACAACTTGCTGCTGGATGCGAAGAAAACATCTGTAAAAGCGGAACGTACTAAGTTCTACGAAGAAGCTCAGCAAGTCTTCAAGCGTGAAGCGCCTTGGATTACCGTTGCCCACTCAGTGGTATACGAGCCAATCCGTAAGGAAGTGAAAGGCTACAAAATTGACCCACTAGGTGGTCACTACTTCTACAACGTAAGTCTAGAGAAGTAATCAAAAGCGCGGCGTCGATGAACACCATTGGCGCCGCGAGCACTACAGAGTTAGGCGGTCGTGGAAGCCGCCTATCTCTGCTAAATCAAGTGGGCTAACCGCCTGCTTGGTTCTCCCCATTAAGAGAGCTAGTCATCTATGTTCCAATTTATTTTTCGTCGATTAAGTTTAGTCATTCCGACGTTTATCGGAATCACCTTGCTGACGTTCACGCTTATCCGTTTGATCCCAGGTGACCCGATTGAGGTAATGGCTGGTGAACGCGGTGTCAGTGCAGAGCGTCACGCCGAACTCAGCGCGCAACTTGGCTTTGATCAGCCCTTATATGTGCAATATTTTCACTACGTCACCGGTGTATTACAGGGTGACCTTGGTAATTCATTAGTAACGAAAGAGCCTGTATTAAGCGAGTTCTTAACCTTGTTTCCAGCCACAATCGAGTTGGCATTTTGTGCGGCGATTTTTGCCATTCTGATTGGCTTGCCGGCAGGTATGATTGCCGCGGTGAAACGCGGCACCTTGTTTGATCACTCGGTGATGACCTTTTCTTTGACGGGCTATTCCATGCCGATCTTCTGGTGGGCGTTATTGCTCATGTTGATCTTCTCTGTGAATCTCGGTTGGACGCCAGTTTCGGGACGCATCGATGTAGTGTATTGGATCGATGATGTCACGGGCTTTATGTTGATTGATTCGATTTTATCCGGTGAAGAAGGGGCACTTTCTTCCGCGATAGCACACCTTATCTTGCCAAGTATTGTTCTCGGTACCATTCCTATGGCGGTGATTGCTCGTATGACACGCTCGTCAATGTTGGAAGTGCTAAGCGAGGATTACATTCGTACCGCTCGTGCTAAAGGCATTGCCCCATGGCGAGTGATCATTATCCATGCGTTACGCAACGCGTTGATTCCTGTGATCACAGTCATTGGTCTGCAGGTGGGTATTTTGCTCTCTGGTGCGATCCTAACGGAAACCGTATTTGCTTGGCCGGGGATTGGTAAATGGTTGATTGAATCCATCGGCCGTCGTGATTACCCAGTGGTGCAAGGCGGTATCTTGATCGTGGCCACGATCATCATTGTGGTCAACCTATTGGTGGACATTGCCTACGGCATTGTTAACCCACGTATTCGACACAGCCGTTAAGGAGGCGCTATGACGACTGAAACATTACAAGCGCCAGCACCACGTACACCGTTACAAGAATTCTGGCATTACTTTAAGGGCAACAAAGGCGCGGTCAGCGGTTTGGTGTTCATCATTATCATTTGTTTGATGGCTTTGTTTGCGGATGTGGTTGCTCCTCATTCGCCATCTGATCAGGCTCGTGATGCATTACTACTTCCTCCTGCATGGATGGAAGGCGGCAACTGGGCCTATGTCTTAGGTACTGACGATGTGGGTCGAGACATTCTGTCGCGTATTATCCACGGCGCTCGATTGTCACTGTCCGTTGGTTTGGTCGCGGTAACCGCTTCTTTATTAATGGGCATTTTGCTTGGCCTTGTGGCGGGCTACTGCAAAGGTGTGGTGGATACCATCATCATGCGTGTGGTGGACATTATGCTAGCGATGCCAAGTTTGTTGTTAGCGATTGCGATTGTTGCGATCTTGGGCCCCAGTATCGTTAACGCCGCGTTAGCGATCTCGATTGTTTCACTGCCGCACTATGTGCGTTTGACCCGTGCGGCGACTATGGCGGAAATGTCTCGAGATTACGTCACCTCTTCCCGAGTGATTGGCGCAAGTCCGTTACGTTTGATGTTTATTTGTATTCTGCCTAACTGTGTCGCACCACTGATCGTGCAAGCGACCTTAGGCTTTTCAACTGCCATCTTAGACATGGCCGCGCTGGGCTTCCTTGGCTTAGGTGCACAACCTCCAACCCCTGAATGGGGCAGCATGTTGGCGGACGCATTGCAGTTCGTTCAGCGCGCGTGGTGGGTGGTGACCTTCCCAGGTCTGATGATCTTGTTGACCGTATTGGCGTTTAACCTAATGGGTGACGGCTTACGTGATGCACTGGATCCGAAGTTGAAGCAGTAGGAGCGCAATATGTCATTACTTAAGCTAGAAAATCTATCCGTTACCTTTGGTAATTTCCGCGCTGTGGATCAAATTAGCTACAGCGTCAACGAAGGGGAAGTGTTAGGCATCGTGGGCGAGTCAGGCTCAGGTAAAAGTGTCAGTTCATTGTCGTTAATGGGCCTGATTGATTACCCTGGGAAAGTCAGTGCCGATGAGCTGACCTTTATGGATCAGGATCTATTGTCCATGCCCGAAGCGCAACGTCGCAAAATCACAGGTTCTGATATTGCGATGATCTTCCAAGATCCAATGACCAGTCTAAATCCGTGTTTTACTGTGGGTTATCAGATCATTGAAGCACTTAAAACCCACCAAGGTGGTACTAAAAAAGAGCTGAAAAAACGCGCCATTGAGTTGTTAACTCTGGTTGGTATTCCTGCTCCTGAAACGCGTTTAAGTGCTTATCCGCATCAATTATCAGGTGGTATGAGTCAGCGGGTGATGATCGCGATCGCGATCGCTTGTAATCCTAAGCTCTTGATTGCCGATGAGCCGACAACGGCTTTGGATGTGACCATTCAAGCTCAGATTATTGATCTGCTGATTGACCTACAAGAACAAAAGCAAATGGGCTTGGTATTGATTACCCACGATTTAGCGCTGGTGGCTGAAGTGGCCCATCGGGTGATCGTGATGTACGCCGGTCAAATCGTTGAAAGTGGCCCTGCGAGTGAAGTGTTTAGCGCACCGCAACACCCTTACACACAGGCTTTGCTGGCGTCATTGCCTGAATCCGCGGCCGGTAAAGCACGTTTAGAAGCGCTTCCTGGTGTGGTGCCTGGTCAATACGATCGACCAAAGGGATGTTTGCTAAGTCCCCGTTGTCCTTATGCAACGGATCATTGTCGTAATGTGGAGCCTGCTAGCCAAGGGCCTTTAGAACGCCAAGTGAAATGTCATACACCACTGAACGCACAGGGGAGGCCAGCCGCATGAGCCAAGAACTTGTTTTAAACGCCCATAACCTGAAGCAGCACTATGAAGTGAAACAAGGCTTTTTAAAGCCTGATGCGACAGTGAAAGCGGTGGACGGAGTAAGCTTTACCCTTGAGAAAGGCAAAACCTTAGCGGTGGTGGGGGAATCAGGTTGTGGTAAATCGACGCTAGGTCGAATGCTGACCATGATCGAAACACCGACCGATGGTCAGTTGAATTTCCTTGGTGAGGATTTACTGGCTTTATCGAAAGAGCAGCAAAAAGAGTTGCGCCAGAAAATCCAAATCATTTTCCAAAACCCTTATGGCTCTTTAAACCCACGTAAGAAAATCGGCTCGATCTTAGAAGAGCCGTTGGTGATTAATACCAATCTGAGCAAAGCGGAGCGCAAGGCCAAAGCCATGGAAATGATGTCCAAGGTAGGCTTGAAGCCAGAGCACTATGATCGTTATCCGCATATGTTCTCAGGTGGTCAGCGTCAGCGTATCGCCATTGCCCGTGGTTTGATGTTAGATCCTGAAGTGATCGTGGCTGATGAGCCGGTGTCAGCTCTGGATGTGTCAGTGCAAGCGCAGGTTCTTAACCTGATGATGGATCTGCAACAAGAGTTTGGCTTGAGCTATGTGTTTATCTCTCATGATTTATCTGTGGTAGAGCACATCGCCGATGAAGTGATGGTGATGTACCTCGGTAAAGTGGTCGAGCACGGTACTTGTGAGGAAGTCTTTACTAACCCAAAACACCCTTATACTCAGGCACTCCTGTCCAGTACACCGCAACTTTCTAGTGAGAAGCGTCGTCAGCGCATTAAGCTAAAAGGGGAGCTGCCATCACCACTGAATCCACCAAGTGGTTGTGCTTTCCATGGACGTTGTCAGTATGCGAACGATCGTTGTCGTACTGAAGGGCCTGTACTTCGTACTACCGATGAGGCTCACTTGATTGCCTGTCATGCCGTTGAAGAAAACCGCTTAACGGAGGTTTCTGGCGCGGCATAGTGAAAAAGAATGAAGCGAAGTCAGTGCTTCGCTTCATTCTTTACTAGGCGAACAACTGTTGATTTTCTATACTGTAGGGTATAACCAAATGGTCAAGCTATTGGCCAGTACAACAAGAGGCTAGATCTGCAACCCCCAGTCATAAAGCAGAATCAGCCCGTATAAGGAACCCAAATGTTAAGATGTCTTCTCATTCTACTTGGAATGGGTTTTAGTGCGTTCTCGTGCTTGGCGGCGGATATCCGTGTAGCGGTTGATGCTGATCCAATTTCTCTTGATCCTCATGAACAGCTGTCCGAAGCAGGCATTCAATATTCTCACACGGTCTTTGACCCTTTAGTTCGATGGCGCCAAAACGGTACGCTTGAACCGCGTTTAGCCCAATCTTGGCAAATGCTCGACGCCAACACTATGCGTGTTCAGTTACGCAATGACGTGCAATTCCATTCAGGCAACCGGATGACCGCAGACGATGTTTTATTCACAGTGGCGCGATTGAAAGGCTCTGTGGATTTCAAAGCATTGTTTAATGTTGTGCAAAATGTGGACAAAGTTGACGATTATACCGTTGATATCCACACCACCCATGCTTATCCCTTGCTGTTAAACATACTGGCGTATGTGTTTGTGATGGACAAAGGTTTCTATGAAGGTAAGGCTGAGATCGTAAAGTTTGGGCAGACGTTTGCTTCGAGCAACGTGTCAGGTTCAGGGCCGTTTCAAGTCAAAGAGCGTATTGCTGGGCAGCGTTTAGTACTTGAGCGTAATCCAAACTACTGGGATCAAACTTCCTCCGGGAATGTACAGCGTATGGAATGGTTGCCGATTCGCTCCGATTCGACTCGTTTAGCGGCGCTATTAACAGGCGGCGTTGACGCCATCTCACCGGTTGCGCCAATCGACATTGCCCGTGTGCAACGCACCCCTGATATTCAGCTGCTGTCGATGACAGGAACGCGCATCGTGATGTTACAGCTCAACCAATCTCGCAGAAAAGAATTGCAACACCCTAAAGTTCGTCAAGCGATGAGTCTTGCCATCAATCAAAGCCTAATCGTAGAGAAAATCCTCAGAGGCTATGGTGAAGCCGCTGGGCAACTCAGTGCAACCGCGTTTGCCGGTCATATCAGTGATTTGATGCCCCAATACGATATTGAAAAAGCCAAACAATTGATGGCTGAAGCAGGCTACCAAGAGGGCTTTCGTATCACCATGATGGCGCCAAATAACCGCTACATGAGCGATGAAAAAGTGGCTCAGGCCGCTGCGGCGATGTTAGAAAAAATCAATATTAAAGTGGACCTTAAAACCTTTCCTAAAGCCCAATACTTCCAGTTGTTTGATCAACGGGCGGCGGATGTCATGATGCTGGGATGGCAGTCGGACACTTTTGATTCCAATAATATTTTTGAATTCACATTGGCGTGTCGTGACCTAAAAACGGGGTTGGGTACTTATAACGCCGGGGAGTTTTGTGATCCTTTGATTGAGCAAGGCGTTCGCCTGGCTAACCGTGAAATGCAACCTAAACAGCGCGAACGTATCTTGCAGGGTATTGAACATCACACCGCACAGGAAGCACTGGTGATTCCGTTGTACTGGCAACCGATTATTTGGGCGACGAAGCGCTCGGTTCAATTAGAAGGCGTGTTAAACTTTTTGAATTTCCCATACTGGGGCGATTTAGAAGTAAGCGAAGGAATCCATGGTTAGCTTTATTGGGCGCAGGCTTTGTCAGGCGCTGTTTGTGCTGCTGATTATCAGTGTGGTCAGCTTTGTTATTCAAGATAACCTGGGTGACCCAGTTCGGCAGATGGTCGGCCAATCTGTGTCCTTGCAGGAGCGGGCGGCCTTACAACAAGAGCTGGGCTTAAATGACCCTTTATTACAGCAATACGGTCGTTTTTTAATGGGAGCGCTGCAAGGTGACTTAGGCATGTCGTATTACTATAAGCAGCCTACCTTGGATGTGATTGTAAGTCGCTTGCCTGCAACACTGGAGCTATCGTTTTGCGCCTTGCTGTTGGTGATCATTTTAGCAACGCCACTTGGTGTCATTGCCGCCATTCACCCCAAAAGCTTATTATCCAGAGCGGTTCTATTTATTAGTACATTGGGGCTATCGATCCCGATCTTCATTGTCGCTGTTTTCCTGATGTACTTCTTCGCCATTGAGTGGCGCGTGTTACCAAGCTTTGGTCGCGGGGAAACCACTTCTTTTCTAGGTCTTTGGCAAACAGGGTTGTTTAATAAAGATGGACTGCGACACCTTTTACTGCCAAGTTTTTCTTTAGCATTTGTTTTAACCCCTATTTTTATTCGCTTAATCCGAGCGGAAATGCAAGATGTGCTGCAAAGTGATTTCATCCGTTACGCATGGTCAAAAGGCATTTCAGCACCGCGTATTTATTTTCTACACGCGTTGAAAAACACCATGCTACCTGTCATTACGGTAGGTGGGATTCAGGCGGGAACACTCGTCGCTTATACCATACTAACCGAGAGTATTTTCCAGTGGCCGGGCATGGGCCTATTGTTCATGGAAGCCGTAACACGAGTAGATGTGCCATTAATATCCGCTTATTTAATGGTGGTTGGGGTAATTTTTGTGGTGACCAATACCTTAGTGGATGTGGTGTACAGTATGGTCAACCCTAGAGTTCGAATTCCGGGATACAGCGCATGAGTTTGTTGCACCGTCCTCACGTTTCCCCAGAGCACGTCACCCGCGTTCGTCACCTGTTGATGGCCATCCGTGGCGATAAACTAGCGCTGTTTGCTCTGCTTATCTTTGTCTTTTACTGCTTGGTCGCTTTGCTGGCGCCTTTGTTGTCACCTTATGACGTGAACAGCACCGATTTTATGGATCTCGAAAATGCTGAGCTAGCGCCTTATTGGCAGACCGGGGACAGTCGCTTTTTGCTAGGGACTGATACTCAAGGGCGTGATCTATTATCGGTGATTCTGTATGGCACGCGTTTGTCTCTGACGATTGGCGTGTGTGCGGTTCTGATTCAAGTGCTGCTTGGGGTCAGTATAGGCCTTTTATCTGGCTATATTGGCGGACGTTTGGATGCGTTCTTGATGCGTGTTGCTGATATACAACTGTCCTTTTCGACCATGATGGTTGCCATTGTTGTATTAGCGATTTTTCAAACGATGTTTGGTAATGCGGCGTATCAGCAGTTGGCGATGTTAATGCTGATTTTAGTGTTAGGCATAGCAGAGTGGCCTATTTTTGCTCGGACGGTACGAGCCTGTGTATTTGCCGAGAAAGAGAAAGAATACGTTGATGCGGCGCGCATTTTGGGGGTAAGTAAGCTCCACATTATGCTGCGCCATATTTTACCTAATACTGTGTCGCCCATTTTGGTCATCCTAACCATTCAAATTGCTAATGCCATTGTTGCTGAAGCGGCATTGTCATTCCTTGGGCTAGGGATGCCGCCGTCACAGCCATCGCTTGGGGCTTTGATTTCATCGGGCTTTAACTACCTTTTTTCTGGTGCTTGGTGGATCAGTGTGTTCCCAAGTGTCACCTTGATTTTGTTGATCTTTGTGATGAATTTATTAGGCGATTGGCTACGTGATCACTTAAATCCGAAAGAGATCAGGGGCTGACTATGAGCTTGTTATCGGTCAATGGTTTGAGCGTAAAGTTCCGTCAGCGCCATCAGGATTTGGTGGCTTTGCACGATGTCAGTTTTAGTTTGGATCGCGGTGAGAGAATTGCCATTGTCGGGGAGTCGGGAGCGGGTAAGTCTGTTTTGGGCTATGCCTTGGTCAATCTATTGATGAAGCCTGGTTACATTGATGCTGGGTCCGTGCAGTTTGATGGTCGCGAGTTAACCAAGCTAAGCCCTAAGCAATGGCAAGGGATTCGGGGCAAGAAAATCGCGATGATCTTCCAAGACCCTATGGTGACGCTTAACCCGGTGTTGACCATTGGCGCGCAGATGATTGAAGCCATCCGTAGCCATACTCGTATTGCTTATAAAGACGCCCGAAAGCTTGCGATTGAAAAGCTTGCACACGTGCGTATCTCAGCGCCTAGTCAGCGTTTCGATCAGTTCCCTCATGAGCTGTCGGGCGGCATGCGACAGCGGGTAATCATTGCCATTGCTTTGTTGTTAAACCCTGAAATCATCATTGCCATTGCTTTGTTGTTAAACCCTGAAATCATCATTGCCGATGAGCCCACTACGGCACTGGATGTGACCATCCAAGCAGAGATATTACAGTTGCTAAAACAAATCTGTGCTGACAATGGTGTGGCGCTGATTTTGATTACTCATGATTTTGGAGTGGTCTCACGGATCGCTGAACGAACCTTTGTGATGTATGCGGGGCGTATTGTGGAGCAGGGGCCGACGTTGGAGATTATCAATGATCCACAGCATCCTTACACCCAAGGTTTGTTAAATGCTTTGCCGCAAATGGCGTTACCAGGTCAACGCCTCAACCAAATTAAAGGCAATATGCCGCCTTTGAATGATCAACCAAGTGGTTGCGCCTTCCATCCACGTTGCCCCTATGCGGAAGAGCGTTGTCGACAGAGTCCACCGGGCTTTGTGTTCAGTGGTGTGTCTACCGTAGCGTGTTACGTGGTGGAAGATATGTTGTCCGAATTTTCCCAATACGATGGAGGCGACTCTTATGAGTAAGCCGTTGGTGACGTTCCATCGTTTGGAAAAAGTGTTCCGTGCTCGCTCTGAATGGCGTTGGCCATTGCGTTGGCCGCGTAAGCAAAGCCGTCACCCGAAGGTGTATGCTTTAAATGGTATTGATCTCAGTATTCACCGTGGTGAAACCTTATGTGTGGTAGGTGAAACGGGTTGTGGTAAGTCTACTTTAGCAAGGTTGCTAGTTGGACTTGAGCGTCCTGATGAGGGCGCGGTGTACTTTGATGATCAACGCATTGATCAGTTAAGCGATAGCCAAAGAATGCCATTTCGTAAGAAAATACAGATGGTGTTTCAAAACCCCTATGCCTCGCTCAACCCTAGAATGACGGTGTATCAAATCTTGCGCGAAGCCATTCGACTGCATCATGCAGGCTGGTCGCGTACGCAAGTGGATCAGTTTATTGAAGAGTTGTTGCAGTCTGTGGGGTTAACCAAAGACGCAGAGGACCGTTATCCGCATGAGTTTTCTGGAGGTCAGCGTCAGCGAATCTCTCTAGCCCGTGCATTGTCAGTAGAACCCAAGTTAATTATCGCGGATGAGCCATTGGCGGCGCTTGATGTCTCCGTGCAGGCACAAGTACTGAACTTGATGATGGATAAGCAAAAGGAGCTTGGCTTAACCTATTTGTTTATTACCCATGATTTAGCTGTGGTGGAGCATTTTGCAACGCGTGTGGCTGTGATGTATTTGGGGCGTGTGTGTGAAGTGGCTGATCGTGCGACATTGTTTGATGCGCCAAAGCATCCTTATACCCAAGCATTACTGTCATCTATCCCGCGTTTGGATAACTTAGATCTGGAACCGATTCATCTTACCGGTGAAGTACCGACGCCTTTAGAAAAGCCGATGGGGTGCAGCTTTTGTAACCGTTGTCCTCTCGCTAATCAGCGTTGTTATGAACAGATTCCAATGCTGGTCACTCAATCCGATGGTAGCCAAGTGGCATGCCATGCAGTGGAGGAGGGGCGCACATGGAAATAAGGTGGTTAGAAGACTTTATTGCTTTGGCGAAGACGCGACACTTTTCCCGTGCTGCGGATGAGCAGAATGTGACGCAGCCGACTTTCAGTCGTCGTATCAAATTACTGGAAGAAGAAATGAAGGTCACGTTGATCGACCGTAATACGTTGCCTCTGTCATTAACGCCAGCGGGCGAGATCTTTTTGCAAAGTGCTGAGCTGATTACACGACAGCTGCGCGATACAAAAGCCCGGTGCCTTGAGATCAAAGAGCAGGAGCAATCGCAGATTCGCTTCGTTACGACGCAGTCGTTATTTTTGGGCTATTACCGAGAATTAGTGGCACCGCTTTGTGATCAATTGGATATCAAGATCGATGTGAATATGAAGTCGAGCTCGTGGGCCGGTGCTGACTTTATTAATGCTATGACGGCTAATGAGGCGGACTTGATGTTGTGCTTCTGGCATCCAGCTATTGGCTTCTTGAAAGAGTTGGATGAAGAGCATTTTGAGAGCATCACCATAGGCCGTGAAATACTCGTTCCCTGTGTGGCGGTGGATGAACAACAAAAGCCTATCTACGAATTGCCGGGAAGTCGGAAGCAGCCGATTCCTTACATTGCTTACGATGACGTGACCTTTTTAGCGCCAGCAGTGCAACATCATCTACAACGTCAGCATGAGGTGCCGCAGTTGCAAATCTTAGCCAGCAACATTCATGCGGCAAGTATTAAAGCTATGGTTAAAGAAGGCTTCGGTGTGGGTTGGTTGCCAAAGCGTTTAGTGCAGGATTCGTTAAGCTACGGGTCGCTAGCTTTGGCTGGGGCTGTGAATTGGAACGTGCCGTTGGAAATCCGTGTTTATCGAGCACGAACCAATGCTAACCCTAAGTTAAACGATGTTTGGCAAGCGCTTAAAGACTCTGCTTTTTAAGCCAATTAACAACTCCGTGCCCTACACGATGGCCTGTGGCAAAACAGGCCGTGAGCAAGTAGCCACCTGTTGGCGCTTCCCAATCTAACATTTCACCCGCACAGAACACCCCTGGAAGGCGGTTCAACATAAAGAAGTCATCAACACTGTTTTCTAACACGCCGCCAGCGCTAGAAATGACCTCTTCAATGGGCTTCACTTTATAGAAACACGCAGGGATATTTTGTAAACACTGAGCTAGCTTCTCAGGCGTGTCAAACTCATGCTTTGAGTAGTGTTCATAAAGTAATGCGATCTTGGCCGCATCAAGCTTTAGTGTGCGCTTGAGATATTTGGAAAAAGACTCTTTCGCCTTGGTTTTGGCGAGTTTTTGAATCAGCTGATCACGGCTTAGATCAGGGATTAAGTTGATTTGTAATGTTGCTTTGTCGCTACTATTAATCGCATCCCTTAGATATTTCGAGTAGGCATAAATCAAACTGCCTTCCATGCCATCTGCCGTGACAATGCATTCGCCTTTTCGAGAGACGGTTTCTCCATCAGGAAGAGTAAAGCTAAACTCAACGCCTTTTAACGGAGCTCCAGCGCATTGCTGTTTAAGGTAGTCACTCCAATTACTGTAGAAGCCACAATTAGTGCTTTCGAGGGGGGCGACGTCTACTTTATTTTGCTCCAGTAGTGGAACCCACTTTCCATCAGAGCCTAACTTAGGCCAGCTTGCTCCGCCAAGTGCGAGCACGATTGCGTCCGCTTGGAGCACAGTGGTTTCACCAAGGTGCTCAAAAGTTGCCGCCCGTTCCTCTAACCCCACTAGCCGGTGACGCATATGAAAAGTCACTCCAGATTCTTTGAGGCGTTTTAACCAATTGCGTAGCAACGGAGCGGCTTTCATCTGTTCGGGAAAGACTCGTCCAGAAGTTCCGACGAAGGTTTCAATACCAAGCTCGTGAATCCACTGACGAAGGTCGGTCGGTGTGAATGCTTTTATCGAAGGCTCAAGCCAAGCGGATTTGTCGTAATAGCGTGTGAGAAAGTCATCATAAGGCTCAGCATGGGTGATGTTCATGCCTCCAACGCCCGCTAACAAAAACTTGCGGCACGCACTTGGCTTGGCATCAAACACTTCAACCGAGAGGCCTGCTGATTGAATGACTTCAGCCGCCATCAAACCTGCTGGGCCAGCACCTATCACCATTACTTTCTTCACTTGCTCACCTTCACTTTTTAATTAGGCGGAATGATAGCGAATTGAGCTTAAACTGCTAGTCTTAAAATGAAGCTCGACTTGTCAAAACTTAAAGAACAGCTACTTTAAAATTACCAATTTTGTACTAAAAATAACAATTTCTGGGCGGCTTCTAATTCATATTATTCATTACTAATACAACCAACTTTACTGATGACAAAAGGGACTCATTTGAGCGGGGGAAGTTATGTTTTCGATTGGAAATAAAAAGAACCAGCAGGTATCTAAGACGGCAGATCAAGAGGAATTAACAAGACTTAAACGTGAGCTTAATGCGATACGATCTCACACTGCTTTCATACGATTTGATCCTAATGGAAACATACTCAATGCGAACGGAATTTTCTTAGCCGCAGTAGGTTATACCTTAGAAGAAATCGTTGGTAAGCATCATCGAATGTTTTGTAAACCGGAATATGTTGAGTCAAATGAGTATCGAAGCTTCTGGTCCGACCTTGCTAGTGGCCATGCCTTTGGCGGGACCTATGAGAGACTCAACAAAAACGGCGATACCTTATTCCTTGAAGCGAATTATTTCCCTGTCAAAAATGAACAAGGAACGGTGACAGAAGTTATTAAGATTTGTAACGACGTCACTAAAACCAAGCAGGATTTGAGTAATAAAAATGCCATACTTGAAGCTCTAGACCGGTCTCAAGCTGTCATCAGCTTCGAGCCTGATGGAACCATTCTAGACGCTAATCAGAACTTCCTTAATGTGGTTGGATACAGTCATGAGGAAGTGGTTGGTCAGCACCATAGAATGTTTTGTGATGATGAGTTTTATCGTCAGAACCCTGACTTTTGGTCAAAGCTAGCTAATGGCGAGCTATCTCATGGGCGTTTCAAACGTATCGATAAAAGTGGCAACGTGCTGTGGCTCCAAGCAACTTATAACCCTATCTATGATGACAAAGGTCGAGTTCATAAGGTGATTAAATTTGCATCGGATATCACCGAGCGAGTGAGTCTAGCAATGAGCGCAGTAGAAATGGCCGCTGCAACATCGGAGCAAACGAGTCAGATCACATCAAATGCTGTGCAAGTACTCAGTGAAGCAGTTGATACGTCACATAATATTGCAGAGCAGGTTTCGGAGGCGACACGTGTTGGTGAGCAGCTTATGGAGCAGTTTAAAAGTATCGCCGACATTGTTGTGACTATTCGCTCAATTGCGGATCAAACCAATTTGTTAGCGCTAAACGCAGCCATCGAAGCGGCTAGGGCTGGGGACGCTGGACGGGGCTTTTCTGTGGTGGCTGATGAGGTACGACAGCTTGCGAGTAATACGTCCGACGCGACCGCAGAAATTACAAAAGTTGTGGACTTTAACCATGAGCTGATTAAGCAGATTGATACGGCATTAACTGCAGTATCAGGTATTGCCATGCATGGAGAAGAAAGTATTAGCAATGTTTCCAAAGGCTTGGAAGAAGTCAGCCAAGGGGTTGAGCAATTTGTGCAAATGGTGGAAGCGATGCGCCCATAGCTGTATAAATTGAAAGAGTGGCGTCTCCACCAGGACTCGAACCTGGAATAGCCGCTTAGGAGGCGGCAGGTATATCCCGTTTACCTATGGAGACACGCCACGAGGATTATATCAGCGATACGTTATCAGGCAAGCCAAAGTTCTATAGCTAGCTGTTCTATAAAGGAATTTATGGAAGAGAGAGGCCTAGGCACGACCAATGGTGTGTTTACTACTCACGGGCTTGGTGTTACCGTTAGAGGTATACACTTTGTTTTTACGGTTATGTCCTTGGAGCATTTCAAACAGAGCTTTATTGCGCCTTTGTAAAGTAGACAATACCCGTGCATTGGTTTGGTTGGCTTGTTTGCATTCATTCAGCAATTCGTCACATTCAGCAATCAGTAATTTAACATCTTCCATATTGTCTTGCTGATCAAGCCAATCAAAGAATTGTTTATCATCAGGTTGCTTAGGGTGCAAAACCCCGAACTTTATTAGCATGCTTTGACGTTTAGCGTTAGCGCTATCGATTGCATCTAGCAATGATTTCTTTTCTGAAGCTAACTGGAGTATATCGTCTGGCGTAGCAGTGGCTAGAGCACTGCGCTCACGCAAAAGAACCTCGGACAAACGTTCGAGGTTCTCTTTAATTTGAATAAACAGCGGGGCAAGCGGAATCATGAGAAGATCCTAGTTGAGTTAGGCAAACAACTCGTCGATCGAAAGCATGCTGCTTGCTAACTTTTCGGTGTCAATCTTGTATTCACCTGCAGCAATAGCTTGCTTGATTTGTTCAACCTTATCCATGTCTACCTCAGATTCATTATCTGAACCTTTTGCTTGCAGCGATTGCGCAACACTGCTCAACTGAACAGTATCTTCTGCCAAGGATTCTTTGCTGTTTACTGAGCTCGACTGTGAAGCGTTATTTGCTTCATCTTTTTGAACTCTATCGTTTTTATTTGTTGATAGGGTAGGCTGAGTACCTACTCCAGAAATATTAATTGCCATGTTACTTGCCTCCAGAATTAGTCCGCTAGTTCAGTTATCGGTCATACTCGTTCGAACTTTAGGAAAAAGTTCGAACTATTTTTTAACTGAAGATAGCAAGCGTTCGATACTAATAGTTTACTAAAACCTCTGAGTCACTGACAACTTTTCCGTACACTATTCGACCAGAACTTACGTTTTGAACGCGTATTTGTTGTCCCATTACCCCATCTTCTAGGGCTGTGCCGTTCATTTTAACTGAGATTGCGCCGCTCTGAGCGGTAATGAGTACGTTGCTGCCCTTTTTCACAAGATCGGGGAGCTCTGTTAATTGGTCTGTTAAAAATGTATTGATACGAATATTTCTTGATGCCATGAGACCGTAAGGAGGGTTTGAGCTGGTGTAAAGATGTCCTCTAATAGTATTTAGATTGACTTCACCTATGCCTGTATTTTGCGGTGTAATGGCACCGCCGCGCTGAATGGGGGCGATAGCTTTAATGCCCTCGATGAATATTTCCTGTGTCACAGGGACATAAGACTTCCAATTCGGGTTACGGCATTCGAGAGAATAAGTGGTCCTGCTGACGGCTTCTGGGCGCTGATTGTCTATAATGACATCATGATCACATTCTGGCAGGTAACTCAGTGCTGCTTTATTCTGGATGCCTATTTCAATTCGGGCATTTGGATAGATACTTTGTAATCTTTTGTACTCAACCTGTTTGATGAATTGTTCTATTTGAGTTTCTATTTGTGACGCGCTACTCCAACAGGGGAGAAAAAGAAGTAATATGGATATAAGCTTGATGTGGCCCATCGCTAATCTCCATGGATATCGACTAGGGTTAGAAAAAATAACAAAATGACTCTATCATTTGATGAGAGATTTTCATAACAATAGGGTTTCTCCCTGTATAACAGAGCGCATATTTTAGGAGGCTTTTATGGCCGGAGTTCTCGAGAGCGTAAACCAGCGAACCCAACTCGTCGGAGAAAACCGTCTTGAATTATTGCTTTTTCGATTAAACGGAAAGCAGATTTATGGCATCAACGTTTTTAAAGTAAAAGAAGTGTTGCAGTGCCCCAAATTGACTAACATGCCTCACAGTAGTCCTGTTGTACGAGGGGTTGCGCACATTCGTGGCGGCACGATTCCAATTTTGGATCTTGGGTTAGCAACTGGTGCAAGTCCAATCGAAAATATTGAGCATTGCTTTGTGATCATTACCGAATACAACCGTCGTATTCAAGGTTTCTTGGTGCGTGGTGTAGAGCGAATTGTCAATATGAACTGGAGTGATATTCAGCCACCTCCAAAAGGTTTATCAAACGACAACTACCTCACAGCAGTTTGTCAGGTTGATAAAGAAATGGTGTAAATCATCGATGTTGAGCAAATCCTGTCAGAAGTTGCTCCTACTCGTCAGAATATTTCCTCTGGTATTGTTACAGAAGATATTCAAGAAAATGCGAAGCAACATCATATCTTAATTGTGGATGACTCATCCGTAGCGCGTAAGCAGATTAAGCGCTGTATGGAAGATGTTGGTTTTGCTACGACTGTATTGTGTGATGGTAAAGAAGCCCTTACTTATCTTCAGAATTTAGTGGCTGATGGTGTTGATGTAACGGATCACTTCTCAATGATTATTTCAGATATTGAAATGCCTGAGATGGATGGTTACACACTCACCACAGCGATCCGAAATGATAGCCGCTTACAAGATCTGTTTATATTGTTACATACTTCTTTGAGTGGTGTATTTAACGAAGCGATGGTGAAAAAAGTGGGAGCGGACGGCTTCTTAGCTAAATTCCAACCTGACGAACTTGCTAGGATCGCTATTGAGACGGTTGCGGCAACCGAAGAAGCGTAATGGCTTTGGTGTCATTGATCCGCAGTAAGGAGTGTGCATGCTAAGTAGTTCTGGTTCTATCTCTCCTCAAGGTTATGACCGCTTTCGAAAGTATCTTGAGAAAGAAAGCGGTATTTCTTTAAGTGATAATAAACAATACCTTGTGGCAAGTCGCTTAGGCAAACTGCTAGAGCGAGAGAAGTTCACGAAAATTGAAGAGTTGGTTGCCGCACTCGAACGAAGCGGACGAGTCTCCAAGCTTCGTGAAGAAGTGATCAACGCCATGACGACGAATGAGACGTTGTGGTTCAGAGATAGTCACCCTTTTAAAATTTTAAAAGAGCTGATTCTCCCCCAGATGGATAAACGTCCCGTTCGTATTTGGTCGGCGGCGTCTTCAACTGGCCAAGAACCTTACTCTATTAGTATGATTCTTGAAGAGTACAAACAGCTCAAGCCTGGTGCTCTTAAGCCGGGCGAGAAAATTATTGCCACAGATATTTGTACAAATATTCTTCAGCATGCAAAGCAAGCGGAATACGACAGTTTGGCTATTGCTCGAGGTTTGAGTCCTGATAATCAAAATCGCTACTTCGAGAAATTGAGCGATTCTGTTTGGAAAGTGAAGCCTCATATCTCTTCAAGGGTAGAGTTTAAACATCTTAACTTGATTGACTCATTTACAACGCTTGGAAAATTCGATGTCATTTTCTGCCGTAACGTACTTATTTACTTCACTGCAGAAACCAAGCTAGACATTCTTAAGCGAATGCATGCATCTTTAAATCCTGGCGGCTACTTATTCTTAGGTGGATCTGAGGCGCTAAGCGGTTTGTCTTCTATGTTTGATATCGTTCAATGCCACCCAGGTATTGTTTATAAAGCGAAATAGCTAACACGCTATACTTTGCTATCTTTAAAAACGGCAACTTAGTAATAAGTTGCCGTTTTTTGTTTGCCGCCTATTGCCAGGTTTGTATTTATTTTTAATAAGTTATTGATATTTAATGGTTTTAATTTCTGGCATTTATTTTGCTTTATTTAGATCAAATAAGTTGTTGCTGTCGAAATGAGGTATTTATGTCGATTTCTTTTCAAGATGCGTTTGCGGGACACGATCAGATGTTGCTGTTTCGTACTGCACGCGCCTCTGTGTTAGCAAACAACATTGCCAACGCAGATACACCGAACTACAAAGCGCGTGATATCTCGTTTGAGTCAATGCTGTCAGCGGAACGAGATCGTATGCAACTAGCAGGAGATGATGATCAGCATATTGCTGCAGAAAGCTCTTTTGCTCAGGATGATGACTTACTTTACCGAAATGGCAGTCAGCCTTCATTAGATGGCAATACTGTAGACATGCAGCGTGAACAAGCGGAATTTGCGCAAAACTCGCTGCAATTCGACACTAGCTTTATGTTTTTGGATAGAAAAATCAGCGGCATGAAGAAAGCGCTGACTGGGGGACAATAACAATGTCATTGAATAACATTTTTGCTATTTCCGGTTCAGCAATGAGTGCACAGACAGTGCGCTTGAATACCGTTGCTAGCAACATTGCCAATGCTGACAGTGTAGCAAGTTCTGCAGATCAAACTTACCGTGCTCGTAAGCCTGTTTTTGAGCAAATGATGACCGATGCGCTTCGTGAAAGTGGTTGGAATGCCTCTGAGGATATGACATCAGGCGCGTCTGGTATGGGGGTGCGTGTGGCAGGTATTGTTGAATCTGATGCACCGCTTGAGCCTCGTTACGAGCCAAATAGTCCTATGGCTAATGAAGAAGGCTATGTGTTCTATCCAAATGTAAATCCTGTTGAGGAAATGGCCGATATGATGTCTGCATCACGTTCATTTCAGACCAATGTTGAAATTATGAATTCTGCGAAAAGCATGATGCAGAGAATGTTGACCTTAGGTCAATCCTAAGGGGGTAGACGATGTCTGATATAAGTACAAGTTCAGCGCTTTCAAGTTTGATATCCCAATATGGGACGGATGAGGCGAAAGCGAAATCAGGAATATCAACCACTACTAGTACAGAGAGTTCTGATGGTATTGGTAATCAGGATGTGTTTCTTCAGCTTTATATTGAGCAGCTCAAAAATCAAGATCCTACTGAGCCTCAAGATACAGGGGACATGGTGTCGCAGATGGCAGAGTTTAGTTCCCTAGAACGCCTGACTGAAATGGCGACACAAATGTCTGCAATGTCTGACTCTCTGATGTCTAGCCAAGCGTTAACTGCTTCAACATTGGTGGGCAAATCAGTATATGTTGATAGCGACACGGCGACTGTTACAGATGGTAGCTCGGTATCAGTGAAAACTGAGTTTCCAGATGATGCTCAAACCAATACTTTAAAGATACTCAACTCAGACAATGAAGTTGTCAGAACGGTGACCTTGACGGATGAAACCTACAATTGGGATGGTACTGATAGCGATGGAAATGTGGTTGAGGATGGTGAATATTCATTTAGTGTGACGTCGCGTAATGCGGATGGCGAGGTGACAGCATTAAGCACCCAGCTGCCTGCGAGAATTAATAGCGTCACTATTAATGGGGCAGATGGTACAACACTTAATGTTCAAGGTTATGGCAGTTTAGCACTTAGTGACGAGATTGAAATCGTCAGTTAGCGGAGGAAAATACAATGGGTTTTAATACAGCACTTTCAGGTATCAAAGCATCCGCTGACTATCTCAGCACAACTGGTAATAATATTGCCAACTCAGATACAACAGGCTTTAAGAAGTCTCGGGTTGAATTTGGTGATCTGTACAGCACTAGTGTCATCGGTGCGGGGAGCAGTAACACTATTGGTAGTGGTGTTAGTGTAAACAATATCGCGCAAGAGTTCTCAGCGGGTAATATCTCTTACACAGATAATAACCTGGATCTAGCTATTGACGGTACTGGCTTTTTCGTTATTGATGTGGGTGGTACTCAAGCCTATACACGAGCGGGTGATTTTAAGCTTGATGAAGAGGGTTACTTAGTTACTAATGATGGTGCTTATGTACAGGGCTACAATGCTGTAAATGGCGTTATCGGTGGTAGTTTAGAGGACTTGGTTGTTCCAACAGAGCGTATCGCTCCAGAAGCGAGTACAGAGGTGACTATAGAGTCAAACTTGGATTCCCGTTTAGAGGATGTGCCGCCCTATATTGCTTCAACATTTGATACAAGTGATCCTGATACGTATACCTACACACAAACTCAGAATGTTACGGACAGTGCAGGTATACAGCATGCGGTAACCTACTACTATGCAAAGGCTGAAACACCTAATACTTATCAGGTTTATGCTACGGTTGACGGTGAGTTGACTGATAATACTGGTGCAAATTGGCTGCCAGAAACATATGTGACTTTTGATGATGCGGATGGTACTACTTCAGGTACTGCGTTTGCGCCAATATACTCAGACTCTACAGAGCCAACGAGTGGTGATATTGTTGCTCCAGGTGCGCCGAACGACTTTACTATTACTGGCACATTAGCAAGTGGTGCAACGGTTAATAACACATTAACCACAGCGAACTTTTCGACACCTGATAATTTTGCGCGACAGTCTTTTGATCCAACGGATCCTGAGACGTACACATACGGTAATACAAATACTGTGTACGACGCTCTTGGTGAAACTCACACCATAGGTTACTACTTCATTAAGCAAGGTGAGGATAATACTTGGGAAATGAAGATCACCGTGGATGGTGAATCGACTTACACTGACCCTGCTACAGGTAACGAAGTTCCCTTCTTGACGGAAGATACGGTCGTACAATTCGATTCCCAAGGTAATATTACAGGTGCTTATGTCGGCTACTCGCCTTATGCTGTAGCAAGTCCTACACAGCTAAGTATTGTTGGCTGGGATCCAACTAATGTGGCTGCCACATTGGACATTGATCTGGGTGAGTCGACTCAATATGCGTTATCTAGCTCAGATACGTTCAGTCAAGACGGCTATGCAGCAGGTGAGCTTCAAGGGGTTAGCTTTGATGAAGATGGTTTCTTGACAGCGAGTTATACCAATCAGCAAACGGCTGTGCTTGGGCAGATAGCTTTGGCTAACTTTGATAACGTAGATGGTTTGACGCCTGCAGGTGATACAGCTTGGGTGGCAAGCTCTGAGTCTGGAGCGGCAAATGTCGGCAAGCCTAATACCGGCACGTTCGGTAGCATTCAAGGTGGTGCGCTAGAAGAGTCCAACGTTGACCTTACAGAAGAGTTGGTAGCACTCATCGAAGCCCAACGTAACTATCAGGCTAACTCTAAGACCTTAGAGACTGAAAACACTGTCACTCAGACGATTATCAACCTACGTTAATCATTACTAGTGTTAAAAAAAGCCCAGCATATGCTGGGCTTTTTTATGTCTGAAAAACGCAATTTTCAGACTTGGCACACTATTTGTTACACACTATTTATTATTTGTTTTAAATCCGTTTTTAATCGTGGGTATGAACTATGGATAGAGCGCTGTATTTAGCAATGAGTGGTGGTACGCAAGTCATGAATGCCCAAACTATTCATGCAAATAACCTTGCCAATGTCTCGACTACAGGCTTTAGGTCGGACTTTGAACAGGCTCGGTCTATGCAGGTAAATGGTGACTTTTACCCCTCACGTGTCTATGCCATGACAGAGAACCCTGGCACTAACTTTGACATGGGGCCTTTGCAAAATACTGGACGCTCGATGGATGTTGCTATCCAAAATAATGGTTTTATTGCTGTGTTGGATGGTAGTGGGCAAGAAACCTATACCCGTGCTGGTGATCTTCAGCTGACGCTTTCAGGTCAGTTGGTGACAGGCACTGGATTGCCGGTGATGGGCGCTGCAGGGCCAATATTTCTCCCACCCTTAGATGATCTTGATATCAGTGAAGATGGGACCATTTCCATTATTCCCCAAGGTGGTGATGGTACTCAAATAACCGCTTTGAACAGAATTAAACTTGTGTCCGCTGAGCCTGAAGCTTTAGTGAAAGGTGATGATGGCTTGATTCGAACAAAAAGTGGCGAGCAGTTACAGCAGGATAATGCAGTGCAAGTGATTTCAGGGTACCTAGAAGGCAGTAATGTTAATGCGGTAGAAGAAATGACCAGCATTATGGAGCTGTCTCGTCGATTTGAAATGAACATTAAAGTTATGAACACCGTGCGTGAAAATGAAAACGCATCGGCACGAATTCTTGAGCGTAGTTAACACAACCGCGTGATTCAGAGATAAGGAGTACGATATGCATTCAGCTCTATGGGTTGCTAAAACAGGTTTGTCTGCGATGGACAAACAATTGGCTGTTATTTCGAATAACTTGGCTAACGTATCGACCACGGCATTTAAAAAAGACCGAGCAGTCTTTGAAAACTTGCTATACAAAACACTGCGTGCGCCAGGTGGTTTGTCTTCGCAGAATACCGAGTTGCCTTCCGGGTTGCAGTTAGGGGCTGGTGTACGTGTAACAGGCACACAAAAGAATTTTGAAGAAGGCGATTACAATATTACGGATCGCCAATTGGATGTGGCCATTCAAGGTGGTGGTTTTTTCCAAGTACAGCAACCTGACGGGACTATTGCTTACACGCGAGATGGTCAATTCCAGCTCAATAGTGAAGGTACGATAGTGGATTCAACTGGCTTGGTATTGGAGCCAGGCATTACGGTAGACCAAGATGTCGTAGAAATCACCATTGGTGAGGATGGTGTTGTATCAGTGTTAAGAGCTGGCGAGACAGAAACAGAAGAGGTTGGGGCTATAAACATAGCTACTTTTATTAATGCCTCCGGCCTAAATTACTTAGGTAGCAACCTTTACCAAGAGACAACTGCGAGCGGTGCGCCTGTGGTAGGTGTGCCAGGAATTGATGGTCGAGGCTATTTGAGCCAAGGTATGCTTGAGTCTTCTAATGTGAACTCTATCGAAGAGCTGGTGAATATGATTACCACGCAGCGAGCTTATGAAATGAACTCAAAGGTCATTGCAGCTGCTGATGGTATGTTGAGCTTCGTTAACCAACAGTTATAAAGAGTCTTTCTTATGCGTTACTTGCTTGCATTATTTCCTTTGTTTTTGGTCGGCTGCGCAGCTGTCGAACCCGCTCCTGTATCGGATGATCCATATTATGCTCCGGTGATTCAGCCCTCTGTACAGTACACGCAGAACAGTGATGGCGGCATTTATCAGGTTGGAATGGGGGATGTGTTTTTTGGTGACAAGAAAGCACGTCAAGTAGGTGATATTTTAACGGTTACTTTATCTGAAAGTACCAGCTCTACTAAATCTAACGGCGCTTCTGTATCTAAGTCTTCTTCGGCAACGATTCAAAATCCAACTATTTTAGGGATTCCAGTTGGATTAGATACTAGCTTGCCGGGAATGAATAGCGACTTCTCTGGTAGCGCAGACGCGAACCAAAGTAACAGTTTAAGTGGAAGTATTACCGTAACGGTCTATGAGGTGTATCCTAATGGGCTGCTTGCTGTACGAGGGGAAAAGTGGATTACATTGAACCGCGGGCAAGAGTATATTCGTTTATCTGGCCTAGTTCGCGAAGCGGATATAAGCTCAGACAATACCGTTGAGTCGACTAGGTTAGCGGATGCGAGAATTGCTTATTCAGGTACTGGTGAGCTGGCTGCTGGTAGCGAGCAAGGTTGGCTAACCCGAGCGCTGAATACGAGTTGGTGGCCATTTTAATTACTACGTGGATTCTAGTGTATGAAAACCCTGTTCTTAACACTCTCTTTGCTTTTATGGGGAGGGCTTGCTTCGGCGGAGCGCCTTAAAGATATTGCAAGCGTAGAAGGTGTGCGTGATAACCAACTTTTTGGCTACGGTCTAGTCATAGGTTTGAATGGCACAGGGGATGATACGGATTTCACTAATCAAAGTTTCATTAGCATGCTGAACCAATTCGGCATTAATTTGCCGGATGGGGCGGATACAGACTCAGATAATGTGGCCGCGGTTTCGCTAACGGCAACGTTGCCACCATTTTCAAAGCCAGGTCAGACTATTGATGTAACCGTTTCTTCTTTGGGAAACGCGAGTAGTCTTCAGGGTGGCACATTACTGCTTTCAGCTTTAAAAGGTGCCGATGGTCAAGTCTATGCTATTGCACAGGGTAATTTAGTGGTCGGAGGATTGGGAACTGGTGGTACAGACGGTTCTCGTCAATCAATTACTACGCCAACTGTAGCAAGGATTCCTAATGGTGCGAGTGTTGAGAAAGCGGTGGCGAACAGCTTCAACCGTGGGGATACCCTTACCTTCAACCTTAATAGACCAGACTTTACTACTGCGAAGCAGGTTGCAGATAAGATTAATAGTCTGTTAGGTCCCGGTGTCGCCCAGTCTCTTGATGCCACATCAATTCGTGTAACGGCGCCTCGTGATCCTTCGCAACGAGTGACTTTTCTGTCGATTCTTGAAAACTTAGATGTTGAATTAGGTCGTGAAAGGGCGAAGATTGTTGTGAATTCACGCACAGGCACCATCATTATTGGTCAAGATGTGACCGTATCACCTGCTGCAGTGACTCACGGCAGTCTGACCGTGACGATTAATGCTAACCCTGAAGGTGCGTTCCCGGGGGCTGGGCAAGAGCTTGCCCCACGACAGGAGATTGAAACAGATGAAGAAAGTGGCCATATGTTTGTTTTTAATCAAGGTGCATCTTTGAATGACATCGTTCGTGCTGTTAATCAAGTAGGAGCAGCGCCTGGTGATGTGATGGCTATTCTTGAAGGGCTGAAGCAAGCTGGTGCGTTAAATGCCGATTTAGTGGTCATTTAAGCGATTCATTAGGGGGGATATATGAGTCGAATCGATAATAATGCTTTT
Source organism: Marinomonas communis (assembly GCF_004363305.1). Classification (GTDB taxonomy): domain Bacteria; phylum Pseudomonadota; class Gammaproteobacteria; order Pseudomonadales; family Marinomonadaceae; genus Marinomonas; species Marinomonas communis. The sequence continues at coordinate 284,107 of NZ_SNZA01000003.1, forward strand.
TTCGCAGACTTTAACTCTTTAGTAAGCCTGAAAGCTCAAGCTCAGCAAGACCCCGATGCGGCCTTGAAGAAAGTGGCTCAAGAGTTTGAGGCAATCTTCATCAATATGATGTTTAAGAATATGCGATCTGCCAATGAAAATATTGGTGGAGGGTTGTTTGATAGCGCCCAAACAAAACAATATACCGAAATGATGGATTCGCAACTGGCTCAATCATTGGCTAATGCTGGTGGTATTGGCTTGGCCGAATCATTGGTGCGACAGCTTCAGGGTAAGGGGAAAGATGTATCCTCGGCCGAATACGGTGCTTTGGATTCAGAGGCAAGTTTTCTGCGCAATCTGTCGACTCTTGATGCAGAGAGAGTCCGTGCGGTAGCGAAGCGGGCAGCTCAAGACTATACAGAGTCTGCACAACAAGTAGTGGATGCGGCTAAGGTAAAAGCAACGGATGTTGCGTTTGATTCCCCAGATAGCTTTGTGCAAACACTATGGCCGCATGCACAAAAAGCAGGAGAACAGCTAGGGGTTGATCCCAAAGCTATTTTGGCCCAAGCCGCGCTAGAAACTGGTTGGGGGAAATATCCCATGGCAAAAACGGATGGTAGTCCCAGTTACAACTTGTTTGGTATTAAGGCTGACCATCGCTGGTCTGGGGATAAGGCTTTGGTAAGCACCTTAGAATTCAAGGAGGGGGTGGCTCAAAGGGAGAAAGCGGCATTTCGAGCGTATGACTCTTTTTCGCAAAGCTTTGAAGACTACGCAGATTTCTTGAAAAATAGTGAACGTTATCAAGAAGCACTAGAGGCTGGTGATAATGCGGCAATGTTTGCCGCCTACCTGCAAAAAGGTGGCTATGCCACAGACCCCAACTACGCAGATAAGATTACTAATATTCTATCTAGTAAGTGGTTCAAAACCCTTCTATAACAATGCCTTGAGCGAGTTTTTAGTTCGCTCTTGTACTTTTGGTAAAGTTATTGCATCTCAAGTCGATATAGAAATATGCGCGCTAGCGTTTCGTGTCTGAGAGGTTAATAACATGGCGAGTCTTTATTCCATAGGTTTATCTGGGTTGCAGTCGAGCACGGCTCGTATCACCACGACTGGTCAAAATACAGCAAACGTAGATACAGAAGGCTACAGCCGCCAAACTACTTCAACAGTGAGCCAATCTGGTGGTGGCGTTTTAATCCAAAACACAGACCGCATAGTTAACCAATACATCAACCAGCAAGTATGGAGCGATACCTCTAGCTACAGCTTTTATGAAAGCTATCACTCCATGATGACATCATTTGACGCGGTCATAGGTGAGGACAGTGTGTCCATTAGCACCTATTTAGACAATGCGTTTAGTGCCTTGCAAACAGCGAATGCTGATCCAACAGATACTGCTGCTCGTTCAAACGCCTACTCGAATTTTAAGCAGTTGGCATCTCAGTACAACGATTTAGCAAACTATATTTCAGACCAAAGAACACTTGCTAATGAAGAGTTAGAAAGTAGTGTTGACGCTATAAATAACCTGACCAGTCAGATTGCTAACCTAAATAAACAAATTTATAAACTAGAAACGACGACTTCGAGCTCCGCGAACGAGCTACGAGATCAACAAGAGCAGCTGGTTAAAGAGCTATCAGAGTATTTAGACATAAAAGTAAATTACGATGACAGCGAATTGATGACTGTCAACCTAGCATCTGGGCAGCCTTTGGTATTACAAAGTACCAATAACGAACTTCGTCTAACGTCCAATACCAATAATCCTGATGGTGAACTGGGGATTGAGCTCGACTTTGGTAAATATGAGCTGAATATACCGACTGATGAGTTAGGCGGTTCTATTGGTGGTTTGGTGGAATTTCGAAATGAATTCATTACAACCGCGGAGCGTATGCTGGGGCAACAAGCGTTGGTGTTTGCAGATGTAATGAATCAGCAAAACCAACTTGGTTTGGATGCAAATGGTGATTATGGCATTAACCTGTTTTCTACCGCTGAAATAGAAGTTAGTGCAAATGCTAAAAATAGCAATGAGGATTCTGGAGTTGAGGTTCGTGTCACTGCAGGCGCTTCAAGTGAAATCACTACGGATACATACGAAATTGAGATGATGTCATCTACAACGTTCAAGTTAGTCACTTACGACTTGGATGGTAATGTGACCAGTGAGTCTGAAACTATTGATACGGCTACAGCAACTCCGACATCAGATGGCTATTATGAAGTGGATGGTTTTGGTGTAGAAATATCATTTGACTCATTACCTAGTTATGCATTGGGTGATCGTTATCAGTTTGCCCCGACTAAAAATGCGGCGGAATCAATTAAAATGACGGCCCGTTCTGGAGATTACTTAGCCCTTTCGGCGCCAATTGCCGTATCAAGTGCTAGTACCAACCTATCTGATGTGGCTATTTCAATTTCATCAATTACCAATACTGACTCTTCAACTTCCGCATTCACCACTTCAGGGGGGCTTTATAGTGCAGCGCCCCAGTCATTGTATTTCACTGCGAGTGATGCTGTTGAGATAAGAGATGGTAGCGGCACTGTATTGGCAACCTTGACAGGTATAACTGATTATTCAAACTTATTGGAACAGGCAGGTCTTGCCGAAGATGCAGGATATGACATTAGCTTAGATGGCACTCCAGTTGCAGGTGATTCGTTTTCAATCACTTTTAATTCGGATGGTGAGTCTGATAATTACAATGGTTTGAAATTAGCAAACTTGCAGACTGAAAATACAGTGGAAGGGAGTAAGTCTTTCACTTCGGCATTTTCTTCTTTGGTAACAGAAGTAGGTAGTTTAACTGCAACGTTATCCACGAATATGGATGCGAGCGAAACCATTATGAATAAGTCGATTGCTGCCCGCGATCAGGTTTCTGCTGTCAGTTTAGATGAAGAGGCGGTTAATTTATTGCGATACCAGCAGTCGTATACAGCGTCAGCTCAGGTTTTGTCTGCTGCTCAGAGTACATTTGCAACGCTGATTAGTGCGTTAGGGTAGGTGATTTATGCGTGTCACAACGAACTTGATTTTTAACCAGTCGTCACTTTCAATGCAAAAAGCCAATGAGCGCTATTTAAAAGTTCAGGAAAAAATCTCTGAGCAGTCTGATATTGTCAGACCAAGCGACGATCCTAATGGCGCTGGTCAGTTGCTGCGCTATGGTGCCGATGCTAAGTTACTTGATCAGTATGATCAGAACATGACGCTTGCCACGAACTCTTTAGAGTATGAGTCAGTTACCTTAGAAAGTTTGAATAGTACCTTAGATGATATCAATGTTCGCCTGATTCAAACGGTCAATGGGGCAAATTCTCAAGATGACCTAGATACATTGGCTGGAGAAATGGAATCTTTGTTGGCTTCAGTTGCCGATTTAATGAACTCTAAAAATTCAAATGGACAGTATATTTTCTCAGGCACTAGCACGGACTCTCCTGCGTTTATCAAGGATGCAACAGGAAAGTATGTGTACGCTGGAAACGAGGCTCAGCAGATGTCGCAAATAGGAGATACAGTTTCAATTGCTACAAATGACTCTGGGAAGGCTGTTTTTCAGGATGCGTGGACCCGTAATACGGTAACGGCTACATCCTCAGCGGGAACTGCTACTTTATCCTACTCAATATCAGACCAAGACGCCTATGACACTTTTGTTGAAAACAACTACAGTGCAGTGAATTCAGTATTGAATGACTTTACATTGACAACCACAGCGGGAGCTCCTGACCAGTTTGCTATCACCGACAGTTCTGGTGCTGTGTTGGCTTCTGGTGATTATGTGTCTGGTGAGGCGATTACTTTCAATGGAATGGAGTTTACTTTGGATGGGGCAGCAGGGAGTACCGTGAATATTACGTTAGATCAGCCAACGCGAGATAATGTTTTGAATCAAGTGATGGACGCAATTAATGCTTTGCGTGATCCCTCTTTGACATCTGAAGAGAGAGAGTATTTTCGCTTAAATGCTACTGCTAGTATTGTGAATACCCAGACAAATATTGCAAAGGCTTCTTCATCTGTTGGGGCTCGTCTCAACACCATTGATAATCGAACCGATTATGGCGCAGCTAAGCAGATTTTTAATCAGCAAGCTCAGGAGAATATCGGTGGGTTAGACATTTATAAAGCAACAACTGAGCTTGAATTAAGTGAGTCGGCTTTATCTGCTACTCAGCTACTGTTTCAGCGAATTAGTTCCCTTTCTTTGTTCAACTCGATTTAGTTGTAAAGGTACTAGATGGCAAAGTTTGATGTAACAAGCTTATTTGGCGTAAATATCGACTTTGCCTATTTCGATGTCTTTGAGTTGCTCGAATTGTTGGGAGTCAGCCGGCGCATCCTTAAAACAGAGCGTGTAGCCAACCTAATAAAAAAACATGGCGAAAAGCATCATATTGTTAGTGTTGCCATTCGACAAGTGCTCTTGTCTGAGTTAAAGGCTACTCTCAATAAAGAACTGTTACCTTTTCATTCCCCCTTTCAAGACGTTCATATCACCAGTACAGACTATGAGCGGCGTTATGAAGCGGAAGAGAAACTTATACTGTTGTGTTATTCCATTTCTCTAAGTAAGTCTGTAACGAGTATCAGACGTTTGAAGGGGGAAGAGTTTTCAAAAAATCCTAGGGAGTTCCATTCCAAAGGGAAAAGTTTGTATGACTATTTCCGCTCACTGTTAAATGACAACACTCGTGAATATGTATTGGCTTATAAAGAAGGAAGAGTGGACCCCAATGGCCTGCTGACGAGCGCGAGCGAATCTGAAAAAGGTGAAGTGGAGGTAAATAGTGAGCCGCTTCATGCTGAAACAGATCAACAGCGCGCCATTTCTCGCAAGGATCATGCTGCAACTGTGCCATTTCATAAGGAGGTTGAGCGTGCGACATCATTAATGATTAACGGTGTTCAGTTGCTACATGAGGAGGTAAAGCAGTCTCTTGCTGGTGTGCCTTTAAATGTTTTGAGGCTTTCTAGTTTTTGTAAAAAGCTGATCGAGTCTTATGATCGTAATCCACATTCACTTCTTGCCGCACGACACATACAAAACTCTGAAGATTATATTGCACAGCATTCGATTGCGTGTGCAATTTTGGCTTGTCACCTATCCAAATCTCTACAGCTTACTTCTCGCTATGTAGAGGTCATTGTGCTTGGTGCGCTGTTATTTGATATCGGGCGGTTTAAGTTGCCTGAGGCTATTGCTAAAAAAACAGGCAAGCTAACAGAAGCAGAATTTCAGCTTACTCGTAAGCATCTTAGCTTCGGTGAAGTGCTCTTATCTGGTTCATCGGATATACCCAAAGTGGTTTACCAAATGCTTTGGGAGCATCATGAACGGCTTGATGGTTCTGGTTATCCTCAAGGAAAGTTTGATGATGAAATCAGCGCTTATGGGAAAATAGGCTCTATTGTTGATGCTTATGATTCCCTCACATCAGAGCAAGTACATCGTGCAGCTTTAACGCCAACTGAGGCGCTTAGAAAGATGCAGAAAGAGGCTGGTGTAGCATTTGATAAGAATATCTTAACAGTGTTTATAAAGAGCTTAGGTCCAATCCCCGTAGGATCTTGTGTTGCCTTGTCTAATGGTAGGCTCGGTTTTGTTTTGACACTGAGTAATAAACACGCCCCTTCTTTGGTAAGACAGGTTTATAGCATCACTACCAAAGCGTTCATTTCTCCATCAGATATCGCTCTAGATAAAAATGACGATGTGAAGGTGTCTAAGGTTGTCTTACCTGGTGACTTTGATCTTCGTTTTATTGATCATATCTCCTAAAAAAGTATTAAAGATCTCCGGCTTCTGACCGTAAATGTAAGTACAGCGAAGCATAATTGTTGTTTGCGAAGCAAAAGAAAAAAATTTAAAAAAATATTAAAGCTTTTTCTGAATGTGACGATAACTTAAATATGCAAGATGCAACCAAATAACTAATTAAATCAAATGGTTGCGATAAATGTTTTACATTTCTAGGAGAACTTAATCATGGCTTTGTACGTAAATACTAATGTCTCATCCATAAATGCTCAAAACCAGTTAATGAAGTCAGGAAATACGCTTGATACAGCTTATCAGCGTCTATCTTCTGGTCTACGTATTAACAGTGCTGCAGACGATGCAGCTGGTCTTCAAATCTCAAACCGTTTAACGTCTCAAATCAACGGTTTGAACCAGGCAGTACGTAACGCTAATGATGGTATCTCTCTAGCGCAAACCGCAGAGGGGGCGTTGGATGAAACAACAAGCATGTTGCAACGAATGCGAACTCTAGCGATTCAATCAGCTAACGGCTCGAACTCTGATGAAGACCGCGTCGCTCTACAGCAAGAGATTTCTCAACTTGCTACTGAAATTAACCGAGTGGCCGAAACAACTACATTTGGTGGTCAGAACTTACTTGACGGAACTTACGAAGGTATTTTTCAGGTAGGTGCAGATGCTAATCAGACGATTTCTTTCTCATTGAGTACTGTGAATAGTTTAGCTGCAGCTCAAGGCTTTAGTATTTCAGGTATGAGTAGTGTTTACACTTCTACTACTATTACGATTAGTGCTGCTTCTTTGGCGCAGTCTGCCATTGACCAAATTGGCAATATGATTGCGGCAGTTGATGCTAAGCGTGCAGAGTTGGGTGCGGTGCAAAACCGATTTACATCTACTATCAGTAACTTAAGTAATATTTCTGAAAACGTATCAGCCGCACGATCACGTATTCGTGATGCAGACTTCGCTGAAGAAACTGCGACTTTAACTAGTGCTCAAATTCTACAGCAAGCAAGTTCAACAATTCTTGCGCAGGCTAACCAAAGACCACAAACAGCCCTATCTCTACTAGGGGGCTAATAAAAAAGAGCGGCTGATCAGGCCGCTCATACTTTGAAGCATATTTCGAATGCCGGAGGCAAGAGGTTTGGCGAAGGCATTCGAAACCTTTCTCGCTTCTTACTCCTAGAAGTGATTTTTGAGCCAAGTGTTAGCGCACTTGGCTTTTTTTATGGAAGCTTTGGCGAGCTTCCATATTGTTTTTCAGCAAGCAGCATGCCAATGTGGGGAAAATATTCATAAGCCTGTTTTTAAATATTTTTTTTGGGTGTGCAGGAAAATTTTTCAAGAAAAAAGCGTTTTAAAAACAAAGTATTGCCGACTTTGGCGGTGCTTTTTTGCCATAAGCGGAAAAAAATATCAAAAAAACGTTAAAGTTCCTTTTGGCTTCGCCGTTAACGTAAACAAGAGGTTTTAGGTGAATTTAGATTTGGCGATCTTTTCACCAATTAAAGGTTTGCTTGGCAGCAAGCCACATGGCGAAACTAGGAGGCTATTATGGCTTTATATGTAAATACTAATACATCATCGTTGAACGCTCAGAACAACTTGATGAAATCTGGTAACACGCTTGACACTGCTTACCAGCGTTTGTCTTCAGGCATGCGTATCAACAGTGCAGCAGATGATGCTGCAGGTCTTCAAATTTCAAACCGTTTGACTTCTCAGATCAATGGTTTGAACCAGGCTGTTCGTAATGCGAATGACGGTATTTCTTTGGCTCAAACGGCTGAAGGTGCGCTAGACGAAACTACTAGTATGCTTCAGCGTATGCGTACACTTGCAGTGCAGTCTGCTAACGGCTCCAACTCAGATGAAGATCGTGTTGCACTACAGCAAGAGATTTCGCAGCTTGCCACTGAAATTAACCGTGTTGCTGAAACAACTACTTTTGGTGGTCAGAACCTTTTAGATGGTACTTATTCTGGTGTTTTCCAAGTAGGTGCGGACGCAAACCAAACTATCTCGTTCTCTTTGAGTACAGCTAACACTGCAGCTACGGCTGGTGCTGGTTTTACGATTTCAGGTATGAGTAGTGTGTACACATCGTCTACAATCACTATTAGTGCAGCTTCTTTGGCGCAATCGGCAATTGACCAAATTGACAATATGATTGCCGCGGTAGACTCTCGACGTGCTGAATTGGGTGCGGTACAAAACCGTTTTACATCTACTATTAGCAACTTGAGCAATATTTCTGAAAACGTATCGGCTGCCCGCTCACGTATCCGTGATGCAGACTTTGCGGAAGAGACAGCTGCTTTGACTAGTGCTCAGATCTTGCAACAAGCAAGCTCTTCTATTCTAGCCCAGGCTAACCAGCGTCCTCAAACTGCGCTATCCTTATTAGGTTAATGTAGAGTAATGCTAGAAAGCTGGAGTATTACTCCAGCTTTTTTGTTTTGGGAGAGTGCCCATGTCAATTAATTCTGATTTTTCAAAACTATCTACGACACCACTGCAAACAGGTCAGGGTAATCAACTAACTGAGCAAGAGTTTGTTAAAGATAAGCAATTGCAAACTCAAGTTGTGCAGCAAACTGCCGATACAAATTCAACAGGTACAGAGTCTGAGAATGGCAGTAATTTTGCAGATGATTCAGCAAAGTTTGTGGATGAGCCTAAGGTTGAGGAAGTGAATGTGAAAATGCGACAGCTGAGTTTAGGCGTGTCGTTTGAGCTAACGGAAGAGTCTGAAAACATTGTAAAAGTCATTGATCAGGAGACAGGTGACTTGGTACGACAGATTCCATCAGAGGAATTTTTAAAAATGTCGGATCGGCTCGACGAGATTTTTGGTGAGCTAAATAGCCTGAAAGGAAACCTGATCAATAGTGAAGTTTAAGTTAGCTCAAAAGTAATGAGCTAAGGGAGGAAAGTATGTCTGTTACATCTCTTGGTGTAGGTTCTGGCTTAGATCTAGAATCTCTTGTTGAGAATATGATCTCTGTACAGCGAGACTCCAAGGTTAGCGCATACGAAGATAAAATTAGCGATTACGAATCAGAAGTTTCTGCTTATGGCGCGATTAAGTCTGCGTTGGAGAAATTTGAGACCTCCGTCGAAACTCTTGCTGATAGTGATCTTTTCACTGGCCGAACGGCCACTCTTACTCAACCTAGTAGCGGCGATATTATTTCTGTTGAAGCTGACAGTGACGCTTCTAATGGTTCCTACAACATTTCTGTCTCGCAGCTCGCACAGGGTAGTCGAAGTGTTTCCTCTGCGGGCTTATTCAGTAGCTCTGATGATGAAGTGACTGCTGTTGGAGGCGACCTTACATTTACCGCTGGAACCGAGACCTTTACTATTACCGTTGCCGCAGGGACAACTCTATCTGAGTTAAGAGAGCAAATTAATGATGATAGTAGTAATTTTGGTGTTTCTGCGAACTTGGTGGATGATGGATCTGGGAATGTTTATTTGACCCTAAATTCAGATGTTACTGGCGATGGCAATGATTTAGTGGTCACTAATACGGATGAGTCATTGGATAACGTGTCTTCTGTGGCTACCGGTGCTGGAACACCAGGGCTGAGCATTGCTGCTGAAGATGCAGCGCAAGATGCTGTGATCAATGTAGATGGAATTGATATCCGTAGTGACTCAAATACCTTTGAAAATGCAGTGTCAGGATTGACCATTAAAACCTTGGCTGTATCTGAAACGGATGCAAATGGTGACCCTGAAACAGCTAAAGCGGAAGTAGATTTTGATACAGAAACTGTTCAAGAAACTCTTGAAGAGTTTGTGACAGCATATAACACTCTTTTGTCAGTATTTGATAAGTACACCGACACTGATGCGATATTAAATGGTAGTAGCTTAGTACGAGGCTTAGAAGGCTCATTAAATTCTGATCTAATGAGTATTTTTGATGATGCTGGGGCCTTAACCAATATTTTCGATATCGGTATTGAGATGGATGATGATGGTACGCTATCCCTCGATACAACGGCTTTTAGCGAAGCGATGGAAGAAAGCTATGATGACGTTGTGACGCTTTTTTCTGGTGAAAATGGGCTGGCTAGTATTCTCGAAGAGATGTTAGGTAACTATACGGGCTCAAGTGGCCTTTTGAAAGATATGGTTGACACTTCTCAAGCTTCTGCAGATAAAACAGAAGAGTCATTGGAAAACTTTGAATATCGCATGGATCTCTACGAAGAGCAGTTGCGTGCGCGATTCACCACACTGGATACACTTTTAGCGAGCATGAACTCCAATGGTACTTATTTGTTAACACAATTAAGTAGTTTAAGCAGCAGTAGCTAATATAGAATCGTTGTAACATAAGAGGTTGATATGTACACGAATAAAGGCATTCAAGCATATAAAAAAGATTCATTAAAGTCAGATCTGGCATCTGCTGATCCACATCGCGTTATCCAGTTATTGATGCAAGGTGCGTTGGAGCGCTTAGCCCTTAGTAAAGGGTTTATTGAGCGAAAAGACTTAGAGTCAAAATCACAGACGCTTACCCGCGTGGTTGAGATTATTAACGCTTTGCGAGATGCGCTAGATAGAGATGCTAACCCTGAATTGGTCGATAATCTTAATGATCTGTATGCATATATGATTGACCAGGTTCAAGAAGCTAGTGTTACGATGGATGTTCAAAAAATAGATTTGGTCATGGGTTTACTGCTTCAGATTAAAGGAGCTTGGGATCAAATCAGTGAAATAGATAAGCAAGCCGCGGCGCAAGCAAATGCGTAATATTTCTATGTCATGGGTCTCAAATGTCTATTGAATATACTCCTGAAAATTTATTGAAATTGCTCTCTTCCTTTTCTAAAGCAATTACGGATAAAGATATTGACGCCCTTCTAGCTATAGATAGCTATATTTCTGAGTTAATTAAGAGAGAGTTATTAACACAAGAATTCATAGCTATACACAAGGAAGAAATGACTCAGTTATATGCTTTGATGAGAGAGTCTGAGGCTTGTATCGAGGTTCTTAAAAGTGAAATTAAAACTGAACAGTCAGACCTGAAGAAAAAAGTAAAGATTTCTAAACGTTATTTGGATATAGAGAGGCTGTAATGTCTGAGGTGTCAGAAATAGATGCTATCATACGCCGAATGGAGCGAGGATTAAAGGTTCTTAAAGCAAATGATGACATTTTGACTGAGCGTTATTTGAGTAATATAAAAGTTATTGAAGAGAATTTCCCTCAGATTTATACCATCATCAAAGACTATAAACCCTCTAACAATAATATTTTCGTAGAGGAAGACGGTTCTCTAAATTTATTATTTCCTGATAGTGGTTATACGTTATTTTCAGAAACTCCTTTTCAGCAAATAGAAGAAAAATACAAAAGGTTTATCAGTAATCCTGACAGAACTTATGTGAACTTGTCAGTTGAATTAACAGATCGATCTAGGCATGAGTTTTATTTAAGTAAAATTCATGTTGATAAAGAAAAAGCTAAAAGTAGTGCAGAAAAATTAACAATAATGCCCCGTGTGGTAGGCGGAATTGTTTTATTTGGTTTTGACTTGGGCTACCAATTAATTCGTATATTAGATGAGCATTTCGCAAAGCACATCTATATTTACGAGGAGAATCTTGACCTATTCTACTACTCTCTCTTTGCGATAGACTGGGAATGGGTTGTGAATGAAATGGTTGAACGGGATTGTTCATTACACTTTTTTCTAGGTATTGATGAGAGTGAGTTTATCAACCAATACCTTAGGGTTTTGCGGCTTAATGGCATGTATATGGCTGCACATACTTATCTGTACTCTAGCTACAGTGCGCAGCATATTCAGCCTGTATTGACCGAATTTAGGAATCAATTTGCTAAGCAAGTTATGGGGTGGGGCTTCTTTGATGATGGTGTGATAGGCATAGGTCAATATTTAGCAAGACAGAATAAAACTTATTTAGCTGTAAAGCCTGAGCAAGATCTAAGGTTTGGTTTTAATAAGAATCTTGATATCCCTGTCTTTATCCTAGGTAATGGTCCATCTCTAGATGATAATATAGAGTTTGTGAAAGCCCATCGAAATGACGTTATTCTAGTGTCATGTGGAACGACACTTAATACACTTTCTAAGTATGGTATTAAACCTGATTATCATGTTGATGTAGAGCGCATGCGTCATACAGCAGAAAAAATATCTTTTGTTGATAAGGAGTTTTTAAAAGGGATTACCGCTTTAACGGTTAATGTGATGCATCCAGAGTTCTACCAGTACTTTGAGAAAAGTATTATTGGTTTAAAGCCGGGTGAGCCTATTTCATCTTTGATGAGAAATAGACTGGTTTCAGAGGAAAATAGATCTCGTCTTATGGATATGCATTTCTCATCACCTATCGTTGCCAATTTGGCTTTGTCGTATGTTTTGCAAATGGGATTCTGTGATGTATATATGATTGGGGTGGATTGCGGTTTTAGGTCTCCTGAACTACATCATTCTAAAGTAAGCGGTTATTATACGAAAGACGGTGAAAACTCTGGTCTTATGCCTTTAGCTTCGGATCATATTAGACGTGAAGCCAACTTTGGTGGTATTGCTTTAACTACTTCTATTATGGATATGTCGCGTATTCAGCTTGAGCTTCTTATCAGCTTCTTTCGACCAAAAAACCGAATGTTTAAATGCTACAATTTATCAGATGGTATTAAGATAAAAGGAACAGAACCTTTACGTGCAGAGGATGCATTAATAGCTGCCCAGGCCGAAGGTAGGAAAAATAAAGTAAAGAGTTATGTTTGGGATAACTTTGTAGTAGAAGAGAACTCTGATTTTAGTGATTGGAGTAGTCTCGATGTTAAAGATGAGTTTGAGTTATTTTGTGATGAAGTTACGAATATTTTAGATAATGATTTTCAGACTAAGGAAGATATTTTAAAGAATGTTTCTACACTGAATAATTTAGTTATGCTTCAATACAACTTAGGAAAGTCATATAATATTGAGCTCATGTTTGGATCCTTTGTTTACTTTGCTAATGAGCTTCTTGATTATGTGTTGTCAGTAGAAGTATTTGACATGAAAGAAGTTAGATCTATGCTGAATATTTTTAAAGATTTTGTTCAAGAAATGCCATCCATGTTAGAGGACCCAAGGCAATCGGTTGATAAGCGTGAAGATGTTTTAAAAGGTAAATATCACGCTTGATATGGCCTTTTTAGACTGAGAATCCGTCATCTACAACAATATTCTGGCCAGTTACATGTTGTGATTGGTCAGAAAGTAAAAAAATAATAGATCCAGTAACCTTGTCTACAGATAACATGCCCTCACCATGAGTGTTATCTTTATAAGAGGCTAAAAATGCTTCTGGTTGGTGGTCAAAAATCCCCCCCGGGCTAACGCAGTTCACTCTAAACTTACTATTTTTCACATAGGCCACTGAATACTTAGTTAGATGTATAAGAGCTGACTTTATCGCGGCATATTCAACAGGCATACTCATTGAAGTATCGTTGTATACATCAAATTTTGGAGCAATCACACCATATATAGAGGAAATATTGACGAGTGAAAATGGTGATTGGCGTTCTTTGAAGTAAGCGGCGCATTGCTGCATGAATAAGAAGCTACTGCCAAGATGGAGTGACAAATTTTCGTTGAAACTTGCTTGTGACACTTCAAAAAAGTGCGCGCCATAGGTCCGATTTCGAGGGTATGTCGTGTTGGCCGCACCATCCAGCGCTTTAATATTGGCAAAGAACTTTTTCACATCACTCTCATTTGTGATGTCTAGAGTTGTTAGCTCTAAAGACGGATATTCGTTTGCATTGATACCTAAAGATACGAGCCTTTGCTGGATACGTTCAATATCGAGGTCAGCAGCAATAACTGAAGCGCCTTGCCATAGGCAATCTTTTACTAATTGTGATCCAAGTAGTCCTGCTGCACCTGCAATGAGGATAGTTTTACCTTGGAGTAAGTCAGTCATTTTGGATATCCTTTAAAATACTTTCTGCCAACTTGAAATCATAAAAATCGTCAATATCGACCGCGCGTTGCTTTGGCATAACAATAGCGACGACTTTTCCATCAAATAGTGCGTTGTTTTTCAGAATAAAATCTGGTGTTGAAACATACACTCCTGTGGTGATGTCATATACTTCAGGAGTATCCTGCCTTCTTGTTATACCGGTACTTTGGGGAATAACCAACTCGACTTCTTCTGAGTGCGAAAATCGCTTTACCATATTGAAATAAGGGCTTCGGCTAGCGGGTGTAACTGATATGCATATATCTGCCGCCTCTGCCTGATGTTTTGAGATCGCAGATTCAACATCTTCTACTGCTCTTAATGGGCATGTGGCCGGTAAGCTAACGAAGTGGTCAAACGAGCCATAATGCTTCTGTGCCCATTCAATTGCATGTCGCCAGCTAAGCCACTCGGGACTGGTATCTGTGGCAAGATTTTTTGGACGTGGAATAATTGTCGCACCAGCTATGGTTGCACATTTAGCTATCTCTTTGTCATCGGTAGAAACAAATACATGACTAATAGAAGGGCACGCTATTGCTGTTTCGATAGCGTAATGTATAAGAGGTTTACCAAGCAGCGGTTTGATATTTTTTCCTGGTAAGCCTTTTGAGCCACCTCTAGCAAAAACAAATGCAAAGCAAGTCATAGTGCCTCAATTAGTGGTTTGTATCAGTGGGTAGCGCTTTATTGCTTCTATTAACTCTATGATCGAAAGTGCTTCATCAACAGTGGCTAAGGGTTTTTCTTTATTATATGAAGAGCAAATAAACGCCTCAAACTGTTGAGTATACATTTGGTTCTTATCCCATTCTGGAGCACTGTAAAGAATCTCTTTTTTACCTGATAAGGAGATTGTGGTTACAGTATTGAGTATTAGGTCCCATTCTAAGGAACCCCCGCTGCCGACTATACGCCATCGGCGATAGGGCGTGCGTTGTAGGAAGTCTAGGTGAACGTGTGCGATGACTTTAGACGAATTGCTCAATAGGAGGTCGACGCAATCTTCTACATCTGTATCGAGTTCAGGCATGGAACGTAAAATAGCGTGTTCCAAAGTCAAGTTACCTAGTAGCCACTGCGCCAAATCAAGCTCGTGACTTAGCTCAAGTAAAGCTCCTCCTCCACATTTTCTTTGAGCCGAAACGGACTGCCTATAATCGATATCAGGACGCCAACTTGGTAAATATTGCCCTACTTCAATAGACACATTATAAAGCTGCCCTAGTCGCTGTTCATTGATTACTTGTTTGACTACAGCGGAAGAGGGTAGGAAGCGTAAGCAGTACCCAATGGCTACTCTAGTGTGATTCTCATGTACAAGTTTAGCCAGCTCATAAGCATCCTCTATTGAGGCAGACAGTGGCTTTTCAATCAAGACCGGAATACCTGCTTTAATAAAACCTTGGGCGTGTTGTAGATGCAGAGAAGCAGGTGAAGCGACGATGGCGCACTGGATATTACACCGCATAAGCTCAGTTACTGATTCGACCAGTTGGTCTGCGTTTTCAACCCGTTTTTGATTGGTAGGCAGAAGACCTCGTGCAGGCATGCTAATAATGCACGCGCTAGGGAAATGCTGGCGGATATTTCGCCGATGCCGTGTAGCTATACTGCCAAGGCCGATGACTCCAATACGTTCCATTAATGTTCGAACTCCAATGAATGAATGTCAGATTGAGCGCGATTGAAGTCATCTAATCTACCAATGTCCAACCAGTATTCATGGATTGGGAACATGAGAATTTGATCTCGTTCGCTCATATGCTGCTCCAGCAATTTAGGCATATCGATGCGATGATTCTCTGGAACAGATTGGATAACTCGATGAGAGACAACATAAATACCGGCATTGATAAAAAAACGTTGAATGGGCTTTTCTACCATGCTTTTAATCTTGCCATTTTGCCCATTGATGACGCCATATGGGATTTGATAATCGTACTCAGTGACACACATCGTAGCATCCCCGTCATTCTCTACATGAAAATTGAGTAGGCGGGTAAAGTCGACATTCGTCAGAATATCGCCGTTTATCATTATAATCGGTAAGTCTTTAGGAAGGTCCTTTGGTAATAATCCTAGTGCGCCGCCTGTGCCAAGAGGCTCTTGTTCATGGACATAGGTAATTGACACACCGAGTTTTGAACCATCACCAAAATACTCTTTGATTTTTTCCGGCATGTAATGAGTCGAAATATAAAAGTTTTCGAAGCCGGCTTTAATAAAACTCAGTATTTGCGTTTCTAGTATAGGCTTCTTACCTATCTTAAGCATGGGCTTGGGACAATGGTCGGTCAGAGGTTGAAGTCGAGTGCCAAAACCGCCAGCCATAATAAATACAGGGTTTTTGTAATGTGTTTTTTGGGAGTGTTGGTTGAGAAATTCTACCCCTACCAATGTATTGTCTGCGTCAACAATAGGTAGTGATAGGATGCCATGCCTTGTCATAATTTCGACAAGCTTCTGTCTTGATGTTGCTTGTGTGGCAGTAATTGGGGTGCGACTCATTATGTAATGAACTTCATCCGTCAAGGATAAGTTATTAAGCAAACCTCTGCGAATATCGCCATCAGTGATTACACCTATCAAGCGCTCTTGGTCATCAATGACCATGGCAAAACGCAATGCTTCGTTGTTAATGATTTCTAATGCTTCGCGGATAGAATTATGAGATTTTAATAGTACGTTGCGCCAATTTTTTTTCATAAGTCACCTATTTACCTAAAGCTCAGAGGGTGCGATAAACGCATTGGCAGAATGTGCTGTTTGGTTGCTTTGCAGGTGATCCTTTACAACTGCTCCCGCGCCCACAATAACCCCTTTATCAAGGTGTAGGTTAGGTAAGACAGTTGCGTTAGCACCCACGAAAACATCTGTTGCAGTAATGACACCTCCGCATAGTACTGCATTGGGTGCGATATGATTGAAGCTTCCTAGTTGGCAGTCATGCTCTACTAGAGCGCCAGTATTAATGATACTGTATGCACCAATTGATACCCCTGCCTGAATAACTGCTCCAGGAAATATTTGGCAGGCCTCACCAACGTCTGAAAATTTTGAAACAATGGCCTTGTCTGATACCACGCTTATGAACTGATAACCCTTGTCTAAGTAGTAGCTTTGAATCTTTTGTCGACGATTTGACCTAGGTACTATGCCTATTCCATTTACAAGAAAAACATCGGAAGCCTGAAATTGTTCGATGTCAGAATCATTTCTAAGCTGCTGTATCCCTTTAAATATATTGCGTTGGTTAATTTCATCAGGACTAATGAAAGCCTTAATCGAGTACCCTTGGGACAGCAAAATATCTGCCAGTACTGAGGCATGTCCACCAGCACCTATCATGATGATAGGCTTGAGAGGATGTTGATTAGTCAAGGATGATATCTCCAAGTTTATATTCTCTTTGTGCTTGTCGGCCAATGGTATCCCAATATAGATAAGGGGACTTACCATTTCCTGGACGTTTAGTTCCTATATTGTTTTCGGTAAAAGATTCCCCGACTTTAATAGGTTGAATCGCAACTAAGCTTTTTCGAGCAATCACCTTATTTTTTAATTCAGCTGGAGAAGGTGCTTTTAGTGGGCTACCCAAGGCGCTCTCTACGAGTCGAATGCCTTCTACCATCGCTTTGAGTTCTTGGGGTTCTAGAGAGGCTTTATGATCCGGACCAGGTAAGTTTTGACTTATAGTAAAATGTTTTTCTATAACCCCTGCTCCTCGTGCAACGGCAGCCACAGGTACGGTAATGCCACTAGTATGATCCGAATACCCAATAGGTAAACCGAATGCATTATGCAATGTGTCCATTGCCCGAAGATTCACATCTTCAATGGCGGCTGGATATTCTGTTGTGCAGTGCAACAATATGACTTTATTTCTTAATGCTTGCTGACCTTCGCTAGATAGATAAGCCGACATAAATGCAGCTTGTGAGGGAGGCACTTGAGGCCCACATGTCAGACCAAATGCTATGACCTGAAGAGCCATTTCAACCTCTGCTAGAGTGGCCATACCTGTAGAGACAATTAGCTCACAGCCACTACGGGCGTGGGCAAGAACTAATGGTGCATTGGTCAGCTCTCCTGATGGTATTTTAAGACGCTTTAACCCGATGTCCTTGACTAAAAAAGTGAGGCTTTCTTCGTCGAATGCGGTGGACAAAAACTCAATTCCTAATGATTGACAGTAGCTAAGTAACCGATGATGAGCTTCATAGGGAAGTTCAAGTCGGCTGAGCATTGCTAGCTGGGTCTCTTTCCGTTGACTGTTTTTGGCTTGGTACTCCGCTTGTTGTGCATGTTCTGTAACAAGGTTCTTCGCCTTGAAAGTTTGGAATTTGACGATGTCAGCTCCTGCTTCATAGGCCGCTTTGACAAGCTCAAAAGCTAAACTTTCATCTCCATTATGATTGACGCCTGCTTCAGCAATAATAAGTGTCATAGTCATATTTCCTTTACTTCGCAAGTTGATAATCGAGGTCGTAGAAAGTCTTTACGGGCTTACGCGGTAGTTGTCTGATCATTTGAATAACGGCTTCACTAGCGTTGCCTTGACCATAGGGGTTATCAACTTGCTTGCCTTTAGCTGTATCATGCCACTGGATCGCAGCAAGAATTGTTTTCACAATATCCGTCTCATTAGCAGCTGTGTTTAATACGCTGCTTGCAGCTAAGCGTCCCTTTTGGCGGATGCCGATATTTACCGTGGGAACGTTAAAGCTAGGAACTTCAATAATGCCACTTGAGGAGTTACCTATAACGGCCGTTGCATGTTTTACCGCACTTAAGTAACGTATCTGGCCTAAGGATTTAATGCTCAATACGCGATTGGAGTGGGCTCTAGCATATGCCTCTAGTATTGGGATGATTAGCCTTCCGCCATCATCGGCATTAGGGTAGGTAAGTATGACTTTATGGCTGTCCAATACATAATCAAGTGCTTTAAGCAGTGCCTGAAAGCTGGTTATAGGGTCTTCTTCTCCTGCTGTCACAGGATGATAGGTGACAAGAAAGTAAGGGTCATTAAGCTCGAAGTCCAGAGACTTGCTGAGCTCGTCAAGCGACATAAAATTTGATCGCTTGATATGATCAAGGCCAACGGCTCCTATATTAAAAACTCGTTCAGGACTTTCTCCCAGTTGAATCACTCGCCGACGGTAGGGTTCTGTGGCTGTACCATGAAAATAGCTAAACTTAGTAATAGCGTGCCGAAAGGCGTCATCATAAGCCCCCTCTGTAATTTCACCTCCATGGAGGTGGATGACGGGGATACGTAAAATAGCTGCGCTCTGTGCTGCAGCCAAGGCTTCAAATCGGTCTCCAAGAATAACTATGGCGTCTGGCTTTAGGCGAGTTAATGCATCCGTAAAGCCTAGAATGCCAAGCCCTAAACTTTTAGCTGTTCCCGTTGCGGTGTTGGAAGAGAGAAGCATTTCCACTTTTTCATCAATGACAAAGCCATCATGCTCAATTTGTTGATATGTTTCACCAAACTCAGGAGATAAGTGCGACCCTGCTACTAATAATTGTAGAGTCATATCCGGTTGCGCTTGGATGTCTTTCAATAGCCAGTACAGCAAGCCATACTCTGCCCTAGTACCTGTAAAAACTGTAATTTTGATCATGGTTATTCCTTTTTAAAGGATAGGGCTGCTTGGGATATTCACCAAATGTGCTTCTATATGTTCAGAGTAGGACAGGTCCCCTCGTAGCGCATCGCTATACATTGGTAATGTGTGCATTAACTGCCATATTGGTCTAGTCATTACACCTTGTGAATTGGTCTCTTCAAGCAGAGTATTGCGTGCTGACACATCAGGGCAAAGAATAGCGTTAAGCCAATAATTGGAGTGTGCATAATCAGGCTCAACGATAAACTGGTAAGGAGATCTACTGAACAGTTGAGCATATTGCTTAGCTAGCTTGCGCTTTGCTTCTATAAGCTGGTCTAGTCTCTCTATCTGTGCGCATCCCAGAGCTGCGTTGATATTTGGGAGACGGTAATTAAAACCTAGTTCATCGTGGTAAAACTCAAATGGATGAGGAACCTTCGCCGTGGTTGTAACATGTTTAGTGTGCTCGCCATCTTGTGTGTCAGCACATAACACCATGCCACCTCCGCCTGTTGTAATGATTTTATTGCCGTTAAAGCTTAAAGCGCCAAAGCGCCCAAAGGTTCCAGTATGTTTGCCTTTATAAAGCGAACCTAGGCTCTCAGCAGCGTCTTCTATCAAAGTCAGCTGCCATTCTTGACAGACAAGGAGTAGTTCGTCTATTTGGCATGGGTGACCAAAAGTATGCATTGGAAGCAGGGCTTTGATCATTTGTCCTGTAGACTTTAAACGACAACCTTGATGGCAAATTTCTGCGTGTTCTTCTAAAAAGCGTCGTGTTGCATTGGGGCAGATACCTAAGCTGATGGGAGATACATCAATGAAAATAGGCGCAGCACCTAATTGATGGATGGCGTTGCAGGTGGCAACAAAGGTTAGAGCTTGCGTTAAAACAAGGTCTCCTTGGCGGATGCCACTCATGTAGAGTGCCGTATGTAGAGCGGCTGTTCCATTCACCGTTGCAATAGCGCGAGGGCTGCTGGTGTATTGTTCTATACGTTGTTCGAACTGATTTACAAATTGTCCGACACTTGAAACAAAGCTGCTACGAATGGTTTCGAGAACATAGTCTTCTTCTTTACTGGTAAAGCTCGGTGCATGTAAGGGGATAAAGTCTTTGGTTTGGTAGACATCTTGAACAAACTCAATCAATAATTTTGGCGTCATGAATAGTGCCCTTACATTTTGCTATCTAGATATTTTCCAGTCTCTTTATGTCCAAAAGTCGGAATCATCTCGTAGAACAAATTGACAATGTCAGTTTTACTCCATTGCTTTAATTGTTTCATAGTAGCAATACGCTCTTCAAAAAGCCGGAGCAAAGTTTCATCATAGACAGCGTTGTTCTTGATTACGCCAAGGCTTCTGAAACGCTCCATATCTAGGCATTCATCTTGAGTAAAAAACTCTTCATAATCTTTTTCGCCTGTGGTGTCGCTTTGGGTGAATAAGCAAGGCCACATTCCTTTCTGTGGTAGTGTGGCTGTCAGTGCTCTAGCTTCGTCTTCTGTTCCGCATTCGTAAGCTTCGTAGCCTAGCTGTTCTAAGTAAAGTTTGGCTATGTCTGCAAAACTGACAAGATGAAGAGCTTCGCTGAGTTTTGGGAAGAAAATGTCTCGATTATCGCCGAAAATGCAAGACATTAGACATAGCTCACCTGATTCTTGAGGTGTAACAAAGTAGCGTTTGATGTCATAGGGTGCAACGATAGGCTGTCTCTTGTCGATACGTTGCCTGAACCCGTGTAATAGTGAACCATCTGAGAACGCAACGTTTGCAAACCGTGCGGTTGAAATGTTGGTATGTTCACTGTGTTGCATCAAGAACATCTCCATAATACGTTTTGAAGCGCCCATCATGTTGACTGGGTTTGCTGCTTTGTCAGTTGACACACAAAAATATTTTTTGACGCCTGCAGCTCTAGCTTGATGAAGCGTTTTATTAGTATTAAAGATGTTTACATCTATCATCCGCATGAGTGTAAAGGGATCTTTTTCACTACGAACATGCTTCAAGGCAGATAGATTCAAAATGTAATCATATTTGCCGTCAGCTTGGATGAAGGCATCATATTCTAATGATCCGATATCGAGCGCAAAGGTTTGAAAGTCTCCTTCTATGTAACCGTATGAACTTCGAATGTCTCGAACCAACTCAACTAGGTTGTTTTCGCTGATATCCACCACATGTAGTTTTGATGGCGAACGCTTGAAAATCTCTTTTGTTACAGCCTGCCCTATTGTCCCAGCACCACCTAGCACTAAGAAGCGTGAGGCACCTACTTCTGCGCTTAACTTGTCTTCGTTGTATTGAATATCACTTTCAAGCAATGCTCTATTACGGCCAATAAGTTTAAGCATGTTCATTTCGTGTGTTCTTCCGTTACATGTATTGAATGGGACGAGGTAAGAGGGTGGGACGGTGCTGATTGGTATTGCAAATCACAAGTGATCAAGTTTCTTTTGCCACACATCCAACCAGATGGTCATCTACCATGCCCGTTGCTTGCATAAATGCATAGCAAATAGTGGGACCAAAAAACTTAAAGCCGCGTTTTTTCATATCCTTTGAAATCGTCTCTGCTAGTGGTGTGACAGCAGGAACGTCGGCTAAGGTTTTTGGTTGGTTCGTTATCACTTTGTTGTCACTGAATGCCCAGTAGTAGTTCGCAAACGAACCAAACTCTTCTGCGATCCGTAAAAAACATTGTGCATTGCTAATCGTTGCGGCGATTTTTCCGCGGTGGCGCACGATGCTGGGGTCTTGTGACAGTCTATCTATGTCATCGGCCGTCATGCTCGCAACTTTAGTTGGGGCGAATTGATGGAAAGCATTGCGATAACCTTCACGTTTTCGCAATATCGTGATCCAGCTTAATCCCGCCTGTGCGCTTTCCAGTACAATGAACTCAAATAAGGTCTGGTCATCGGTGACCGGTTTGCCCCACTCATTGTCGTGGTAAGCGATGTATTCTGGGGAGCTCAGACACCAGTCGCAACGCAGTTCTGCCATGATTTTATTCACCTTTTTTCGTTAGATGAGACTCTATTACCAAATGAGAGGGAGTGCAAATGAACTTCGCCCAAGGGCTTTTTTACTCAGGGTTTGAGTGGTTTGGCTGGATAATTACTGTACTAAGTCTTGTGATAGGGATGCTGGCGGTTCCTTGGCGTAGCATATTGGGGGATTCACCTCTACAAAATCGCTTTTTAGGTTGTGCGGTAGTGTTGGCCTTCCTATGGCAGATGAGCGTGAACTTAAACATTGGTGTCGTGATTCATTTTATGGGTATGACGACGCTAACGCTGTTTTTTGGTTGGCCTTTAGCGTTGCTAGCAGGTTTTATCGCACAGCTAGTCGATCTCTTTTTGCATTGGCAGCAATGGCCGTCTTTTGGCCTCAACTATCTCTACAATGTGTTAGTCCCCGTTATGGTGTCATGGTGGCTACACGTCAGAATAGAGCAATTAAAGCCCAGTAACCCATTTGTATTCATCTTGGGAACAGGGTTCTTTGGTTGCGTGTTAAGCACCACCGTTACTCTTGTGTTGGCAGTGCTGAGTCTTTCTTTCTTCAGTGAAATGGAACTGAAACTAAATATTGATGAATACTTGGGCTATCTACCCATATTTGTTTTTCCAGAGGCTGTTGTGAATGGTATGTTTATCTCCGCAACGACAATTTTACACCCTCAAGTGGTGGTGGCCTTTAACGAAGAGCGTTATTTCAAGCGTGTAGATCGCGAAATGATTCTCGACGAACACATCGAACCTTCCCTCGATTTAGATCAAACAGAAGCACCAGTGGAAGACGATGACAGCCGTTATCGCCCACCGAAAGAGTGGTATGACAAGGATAAAGACTCGTGAAATTTAAGCCGACTTATCAACAATCCGATGTAGAAGTAAAAAAAGACGAAGTGGTCTATGACGGCTTCTTCAAAATGCATAAACGTGAGCTTCGCCATCGTAAGTTTAATGGTGAGTGGTCTGAGTATATGACGCGTGAAATGATGGTCCGTTCGGATGCCATTTGTGTTCTGCTGTTTGACCCTAATCTTGATAAACTATTACTCATCGAGCAGTTTCGTCCCTGCTTGCCCGAACACGAGTCCCCATGGTTGCTTGAAGTTGTCGCAGGCATGGTCGAAGAGGGCGAATCAGATGAGGAAGTGGCCCGCCGTGAAGCTTTAGAAGAGGCGGGTGTTGAGATCAAGCGCTTAGAGTATATGTTCCGCTTTGTGCCATCTCCTGGCGGATTGGTGGAGCATTTGCGTATGTATGCCGGCGAAATTGATGCGTCGACAGTCGACTTGAGTGCAACACAAGGATTGGACGAAGAAAATGAAGACATCAAGCTGCATTTGTTTGACGTCGAAGATGTGATGCCATTGCTCGAGCAAGAAATCGTCAATGCCAGTGCCATTATGGCGTTGCAATGGTTCGCACTGAATGCATACAAACTGAAACAGAAATGGTTAAACAGTGACGACTAATGTTGTTGGCTGAATAGTCAGAGAACGGAAACCAGATACGTGTTAACGAAGCTATTACCTTGGGCATTTATGCGGCCGTTGATCGGCATAATGTCTTTTATTTTTATCAGTGTGAACATACTTGTTTGCGGCGTAGCGATACATGGTATCGCTTTTATAGCGCTGGTCTGTAAATGCTCGGATCAGTGGCGTCGAGCACACATGGATCGTTGCTATCAAGCCTGGTGCCAAGGCTGCGGTTACTGGTTTCAATACGTATTAGGCATTCATTGGCGCTTTGATGAGGGTATGAAGGTTCAGCTTGATAAGAGCCATCTAGTCGTGGCCAATCATCAATCCTGGGTCGATGCGTTTATTGTGTTATTGCAAGTACAGGGGCGCATCCCCATGCCAAGGATCTTTATGAAAGATACGCTCGTTTGGCTTCCATTAGTGGGCACAGCAACCAAGCTGATGGGGTTTCCACAAGTAAAGCGTTATAGCAAAGCGAAATTAGCCGCCAATCCGACACTGGCTGAGCGGGATCGAATGATTACCCGAAAAGCTTGTGCAGACCTGATGCAAACACCAAGCAGTGTGATGACGTTTGCGGAAGGCACTCGTTTTAGTTCAATCAAGCATGCACAGCAAGGCTCACCGTATCAATACTTGCTTAAACCCAAAGCCGGTGGGTTGTGGATGGTGCTGCAAGCAATGCCTAAGCGTTTTGATCGAATCACTGATTTAAATATTATTTACTCAGGCGAAGTCCCCACATTTTGGGATTTGCTTTGTGGGAGAGTAAGTGGGGCTTATGTCAAAGTACGCCATATAGCGTTGCCGAAGGCCTACCAGTGTATCGATTCTAAAACTGATAAAGCAGCGTTCTACGACTGGCTCAATGGTTATTGGCAAGACAAAGACAGCAATATAGTGACGGATCAACAGCAGTGTTCTAAGCTTGAATTTCAGCAAAATGGACCAATTAAGAAGGGAAATAGTCTACAAAATTAGAGAACCGTAAAATGAGAGAAATATCATGGCCCATCCATACATTCCCAATCTAGTAGAGTTACAAATGCTCGGTGAGTTGAACTATCGCCGACTTGGGAAGCTTGTGCGTGGCTATGAAGAAGACGACTCTTGGCACTTTACGATTCATACCATGGGGCAACAAAGTCGCTTATCTCTGGAGTTGATGGAGGCGAGCCGCTTTACCGCCCAGGTAAAGTTAACCTTTGCCCCTGAAATCAGTATTAAATTGCCTTTCAGCAGTGAGTTGACCATGACCGTGCGTCTGTATCATGACGTGGGGATTGCTGAGATCACAGATGGACACCGCCATTACCAAGGCGCTTATCCTTATCCAAACGATGATATGCATCATCGAGATGAAAAGTTTCGCCTCAATCAACAGTTATCCGATCTGCTTGAACTGTGTTTAAAGCATGGCCACCGTCTGTACGACCTCCCGGATTTTCAATTCGCGTAACCTATTCACCCGCACTAAAGATTGATTTAAATAACTATGACGATGCTACAGCTTATTTATGTTCACGGTTTTAATAGCTCCGAACTGTCGTACAAATCTCAGCAAGTATTAGAGCGTTTACGCTCCCTTGGCTTTGCTGAACAGTTTGCTTGCCCTAGGCTTCCATGGCAGCCATCCAAGGCCATTCAGTGTTTAGAATCGATGATTGAAACCTATCGATCCAGCGGCCAAGACGTCGTGCTTGTAGGCAGTTCTCTAGGTGGTTTCTACGCGGCTTATTTAAGTGCAAAGTACGATTTGAAAGCGGTACTCGTTAATCCCGCGGTGCAAGCCCCTACGTTGCTTCAAGACTATCTTGGCAAGCAAGTAAATCCTTATACACAAGAAGAATATGTACTGACGACAGAGCACATTAACGAGTTAGAAGCGTTAGCTAATCCAAAATGTCAGCCCAACAATCTATGGTTAATGCTGCAAGAAGGAGATGAAGTTCTTGATTACCGTGCAGCATTGCAATGCTATCCCACTGTGGCACGATTGATTTGCGAACCAAATGGCGACCACAGTTTTGTCGGCTTCGAGCGCTATCTTGATGAATTGCTTAGCTTCGCAGGATTTTCGTTGAATAATTAACCTATTGTTTTGATGGCATTTGCCTCTACCAATAGCCCGTTATAGACTCTCCTCAATATTGCTTTATTTGGCGAACCTTCGCCCCGAACCTTGGAAATACCATGTCTGCAAAAGAATATAATGCTGGATCCATTGAAGTTCTCAGCGGGCTAGAGCCTGTACAGAAACGCCCAGGGATGTATACGGAAACGACACGTCCTAATCACCTTGCCCAAGAAGTGATCGATAACTCAGTTGATGAGGCCTTAGCCGGTCATGCTGACCGCATCATTGTCACATTACACAAAGACAATTCCCTAAGTGTGGAAGATAACGGTCGCGGCATGCCCGTTGATATCCACCCAGAAGAAGGAGTGTCAGGTGTTGAGTTAATCCTGACCAAGCTGCATGCGGGCGGTAAATTTTCTGGTGATAACTATCAGTTCTCAGGCGGTTTGCACGGGGTTGGCGTCAGCGTCGTCAATGCACTGTCCACCTCTTTAGAAGTGTGGGTGAAACGTGGTGGAGTACAGTATCACATTGGCTTTGCAGACGGTCATAAAGTCTCTGAGCTTGCTGAAGTCGGAACGGTTGGTAAGAAAAACACTGGTACGACGGTTAAATTCAAAGCCGACCCTAAATACTTCGACAGTGGTAAATTCTCGCTTACGCGCTTAAAGCACTTATTGAAAGCCAAAGCGGTATTGTGCTCAGGCCTACATGTGGTGTTTGTTGACCAAAGTGGGCCAGCTGAAGAGCGCGAAGAATGGTTCTATGAAGACGGCCTTAAAGACTATCTACTTAAAGCTAACGAAGGCTTCGACCTGTTGCCTGATGAGCCGTTTATTGGTGGTGTTACAGAAATTACCCAAGGGGTTGATTGGGCGGTACAGTGGCTACCAGAGGGGGGCGAGTTAATCACTGAAAGCTACGTCAATCTCATCCCAACCGCGCAAGGTGGTACCCACGTTAATGGCCTTCGTACAGGCTTGTTAGAGGGGATTCGAGAGTTCTGTGACTTCCATAGCTTGTTGCCGCGCGGTGTAAAGCTGACCGCTGAAGACGTTTGGGACCGTTGTAGCTACGTGCTATCGGCGAAGCTTCAAGAGCCACAGTTTTCTGGACAAACCAAAGAGCGTTTATCGTCTCGCCAAATCGTTGCGTTTATCTCTGCGACGGTTAAAGACGCCTTTAGTCTATGGCTTAACAAGCACGTTGAAGACGGTAAGAAAATTGCCGAACTGATTATTAGCAGCGCCCAAAAACGCTTGCGCGCGAGTAAAAAAGTGGTGCGTAAAAAAGTCACCCAAGGTCCAGCACTGCCTGGTAAGTTGGCGGATTGTGCGGGACAAGATGGTCGTACCAGTGAGCTTTTCTTGGTGGAAGGGGACTCGGCTGGAGGCTCTGCCAAACAAGCTCGGGACAAGGATTTCCAAGCCATCATGCCTCTTCGCGGTAAGATCCTAAACTCTTGGGAAGTGGATTCGACTCAAGTGCTTGGTTCCCAAGAAATTCATGATATCTCTGTCGCATTAGGCGTTGATCCTGCTGACGATGACTTATCTGGTTTGCGCTATGGCAAAGTGTGTATCTTGGCCGACGCAGACTCTGATGGTCTGCACATCGCGACGTTATTGTGCGCTTTATTTGTACGTCATTTCCCGGCGTTAGTGAGAGAAGGTCACGTATTTGTGGCCATGCCACCACTTTACCGTATTGATATGGGTAAAGAAGTTCATTACGCCTTAGACGATGAAGAAAAAGACATTATCCTGCATAAGCTTGAGGCGGAGAACAAACGAGGTACGCCAAACGTGCAACGCTTTAAGGGCTTGGGTGAAATGAACCCTGCTCAACTGCGTGAAACCACCATGGCACCTGACACTCGTCGTCTCATTCAATTGACAATGGAAGATCCATTATCGACAGGTGAAGTATTAGACAAATTGCTGTCTAAAAAGCGTGCTAATGACCGTAAAACATGGCTAGAAACCTATGGAAACCTTGCCGTGGTTGATTGATCCTTGTGAGGGATTTTTATGCCTATTCGTAAAGGTTTTACGAAGTTTTAATAAGAATAGGTAAAGAGTGCTTCACTGACAGTGTGGTGATTTTGTTTTAAACCTATACTGTGACAATCTAAAGCGACTGAAATTGATAATAAGGTGAATTGAAGGATGTTTAGACTCAAAAGTGTTGCTGCAGTCGCAGCCTTGGCCGTATTACTAAGTGGTTGTCAGTCAATGCAACGTCAAAACGCAACGACTGGAGAAACTGAAACGAATTCAACTTCCAAAGGGGCGATAGTTGGTGCAGTTTCCGGGATTCTCATAGGTTTAGGAACTGGTGACAACGCCAAAGAGAGACGCAATCGTGCGCTTGCTGGTGCCATTGCTGGCGGTGCAGTGGGTGCCGGTGTTGGTAACTACTTCGACAGGCAAGAAGCTGAGTTGCGTGAGGAATTGCAAAACTCAGGTGTCCAAGTTCGTCGTGTAGGACAGGATCAACTTGTGTTAGTGATGGAAAACGGCATTGGCTTTGAGTCTGATTCATACATGTTGGATTCCTCTATTTACAGCACATTAAATGGTGTGGCGCGAGTACTTGTCGAATACCCTGATACCGTGTTGATGATCACTGGCCACACTGACAGTACAGGAAGTGAGTCTTACAATCAGACGCTGTCGTTAAAGCGTGCAGAGTCTGTTAGTAGTTATTTAGCTGGACAGCGAGTGGCTACAAATCGGTTATCGACCATGGGGATGGGAGAAACATCACCTATCTGTGATAACTCAACCAGCCAAGGCCGTAAATGTAATCGTCGTGTAGAAATCAGCATTTATCCAAAAGCTAATTAGTCTCTATTTGTTCCGCGTTGACTCATTCAGTGAGTAAGCGCGGAACAATCCCCCCTGCGAAATCCCACAAAACCGTTTACACTTAGTGTCTACTTCCAACAAATAATAGAGATGTACCATGCAAGACGATGCTTTGCCGATTGAGGCTATGTACGAACGCCTCGATTACTACCTACATAACTATGGCAGTGAGCGCTCTATAATGAGTGTTTCCGAGCTTGATGGTTTTGTGACGGCTATCGGTTGCAGTAAAGATCTGCTTGCGCCAAATGACTGGTTTCCAGCAATTTGGGGAACCAGCGAGGATCAGCCTGCATGGGGAGATAAAGAGGAAGAAGACGAATTTTACGGTTTGGTGATGTTACTTCATTTAGAAGCGGTTGATGGATTAATCAACGGTAACCTTAACCCTATTTACCTTGAACATGATGATCAAGCAGGTCATGTGACGGTCATTGTTGAGGATTGGTGTGTTGGGTTTATGCGTGGAGCGAGGCTGACTGGTCTAAATCAAGCTGGCGATCGAGAGTTTCGTGATGATGTGCTCGCCAGTGTTCGACTCTTTGGCACGCCTGCCGGATGGAAGAAACTGGAAGCAATGAGCGATGCGGAATTAACGTTCTGGCAAGAAAGCTTAGAGTCTTCAGTCGTGCGTTTGGCTCAGTTTAATCACCCAGAAATTCAGATAGATTCTGGTACAGAGGGCTCGTCACCGACCTTACATTAGTTAAAAAAAAGGGGCTTCAAGTGAGCCCCTTTGTCTATATGTTGTGCGCTTTATTAGCCAACCACCTTTGCAATGGACTCGCATAGGTAATCAATGTTGCTATCGCTGACACCTGCTACACTCATGCGACCGGTGTCTGCAATGTAGATGGAATAATCAGAACGCAATGTGCGAACTTGCTCTAGTGTTAGGCCAGAGTAAGAGAACATACCGCGCTGTTTCTCGATAAAGCTGAAATCTTTGCTCACACCGGAAGCCGCTAGTTTTTCCACTAACTTGCTACGCAGGCCATTGATGCGATCACGCATTTGCGTCACTTCTTGTTCCCACATAGCGTACAACTCAGGATTGTTCATAATCGTGTAGACCACGGTTGCACCGTGTGCTGGTGGCATAGAGTAGTTCGCTCGAATAGCTTGACCGATGATCGAGAAAGCACTTTTCGCTTCTTCTGCCGTTTCAGCAATGACACTTAAACCACCACAACGGTCACGGTAGATACCGAAGTTTTTCGAGAAGGAATTAGCGATCAACATGCTTGATACGCGTTCAGCCATGTAACGTAGACCTGCCATATCTTCTTCAAGACCGTCACCAAAACCTTGGTAAGCAGCATCCACTAGAGGCAGTACGTTACGCTCGTTAACCAAATCTGTCAGTGCATGCCAATGTTCGATTTTTAGATCGACGCCAGTTGGGTTATGGCAGCAAGCGTGTAGAAGTAAAACGTCGCCTTCTTTAAGTTCTGCTTGCAGGAAACTCATCATGTCGTCAAAGCGAACATCGTTAGTTGCTGGATCATAGTAAGGGTATTCAATCACTTCAACGCCTGCAGAGTTGAAGATAGAAGTGTGGTTACCCCAGGTCGGATCGCTTACAAACAAACGTGCGCCTTTTAGGTTAGCACTGATAAAGTCCGCAGCTACCTTAAGAGCGCCTGTGCCACCCGGTGTTTGCGTTGATTGAATACGGCCTTGTTGGATGACATCGCTGTTGGAACCAAGCAATAGGTTCTGAATCAGTGGTGCAAATTCTGCTGCGCCGTATACTCCCAAATACGCCTTGGTTGCTTCGTTTTCAACCATTATAGCTTCCGCTTTTTTAACGGACTCTAGAATTGGTGTGCGACCTAAATCATCTTTATAAACACCCACACCTAAATCAATTTTCTTTGGATTCGGATCTTGTTGGTGGGCAACGATTAGGGCTAACAAAGGATCGCCAGGAACGGCTTTCAAGTGTTTAAACATAGTGGGAGTTTTCCTTACGGGTTTGGGTTCAGTTCACGTATTAAGTGACCAAAAGGTTCTCTTATTCTGCCCGTTTGACGCTAAAATACAATTCAATCAAACGTGAATAATTACGAACTTTTAATAAACTGTACAAAAAATTGAACACTACAAAATACTTGCTCTCAGAAGAGGGTTATCAAAACCTATTTAAGCAATTAGATGCATGGCTGTTTGAGCATAAGCGCTTGTGGGATGTACAGGCATTTCACTCATTAGAGCTGCCTTGGTTGGAGACAGATCCCGAGATGTGTCAGTGGTTGTCTTGTCATGAGGGTATTCCTAGTTCTGATCAAGTAGAAGCTGCCTTGTTGCGGTTTCTACCCTCTTTTGCACCTATGCAATGGAATTGGGGGGATTTGACACAGCCAGATGCCCTTGTCGAACCTTCTAGCCATTTCAAAGCCGGTATAAAAGGGCGCAAATGGTCGCAAATCGAAGCATTTAGCCGATCGATTCAACCAACATCCGAAGTCGTTGAGTGGTGCGCAGGGAAAGGACACCTAGGTAAGCTTATTGCGTTTCAGCATCAGTGTGCTGTGCATAGTTTAGAGTGGCAAGCCAGCTTATGTGAAGCGGGGCAAGCAGAAGCAAGCAAGCGACAAATTTCACAGCGTTTTAGTCATACCGATGTTTTAAAAGGTGAGGGCAAATCAGCGCTGTGTGATGCAAGCAGTGCAGTAGCATTACATGCCTGTGGCGATTTACATAGCACCTTGATTGAACAAGCCATTGAAGCACACATTCAGTATTTGGCTATTTCTCCATGCTGTTACCACTTAACTAACTCTTCAAACTATCGACCTCTTTCACAGGCTGCTCTGGCTGCCTGTACACATCTTTCTCAGGACAACTTAAAGCTGGCTGTTAAAGAGGTCGTGACGGCGGGGGCGCGTGAACAGCGTTTAAAAGATGTAGAGCTAGCGTACCGTTTAGGGTTTGATGCTTTGCAGCGGCATGTTTTACAGCAGGATTCATATTTAACGGTGCCATCTTGTGGCAAAGCTTTGTTAAACGATGGTTTTGCTGCATTTGTCGATTGGGCCTCTCAACAAAAGAATCTTTCTTTTAAGTTGTCCTCTGAAGCTTTGCAAGAATTTGAAAGTATAGGGTATCAACGAGTGATGCAGGTACAGAAAGTAGAAAGTGTCATGCAGTATTTTCGCCGTTCACTTGAGCTTTGGTTGGTATTAGACCGAGCATTAAGATTAGAAGAGACGGGTTATCAAACCTTGATAACTACGTTTTGTGATAAAGCGATCACTCCCAGAAATATACTGATCACCGCTAATCTTAGAGCCTAAAACATCGATGTTGAGTAAGTGTTTTGGCGCTGATAAGTAAATTTTGAGTCAGCTCAAATAAAAGTGATTATCATCCATTGCTTTCGCAACAAAACGGGCGCATGATGTTGTTATAAACAGCATGAGTTTGAGGCAATGTCATCGCCGCCCAAACTGCTTATCAAAATAGCTGTATGCGAAGGAACCTATCATCATGAAATACCTATACATGGCTGGCGTTTTAGCTGTCGCTCTTTTCGTTATTATCACTCCAGATGCCGATAATGCCTTTGAGGCAAACCTTGAAAACTGCAACTCCGATAATCTTCGACAAATCACCGATGAACGCATGATGTGGCAATTGTCTGGTGAATGCCAAAAGGAAGGCATGTACGAATTAAATAGTTAGTAACAACTATTTTTTACATTCCTTAGTAGAGGTTCTCGAAGAATCTCTCTAATCTTATACACATAATAAATTAGCAGCGGATGCACTTTCAGTGGGCAAAGGAACGACCTTTACCGTATTCTGGGGTGTATGAGTGTTTAAAATAGGGCTTTGGTTGGGCTTGTTGTTGACCTCGTTGATGACTCAAGCCGCCACAGACACAGTGCGTTTGCAGCTAACGCGACAGCATAGTTTTGAGTTTGCTGGTTATTATGCCGCGCAGCAGTTGGGCTATTATGAAGAGGTTGGCTTGCAGGTGGAGTTGTTGCCTGGCGATCAGCATACCAATGTCTACAGTTCTGTTGCGACAGGGAAGGCTGAGTATGGCGTGGGAGATAGCTCTGTTTTAATAGAGCGTAGTCGGGGGCGACCGTTTTCCATCATCGCGGTGATTTTCCAGCATTCACCGGTCATTTTTATTACGCAAAACCATATCTTGTCCTTGGATGACTGGCTGGGTAAGCGAGCCATGTTAGATGGCTCCTCTGATGAGCTGCTATTGTACCTACAGCAAGAAGATGTGGATCTGCTTGATCTTTCTTTTCTTCGCCACTCCTATGACCCATTAGATCTAGTCAATGATCAAGTGGATATCATGAGTGCTAACAGCCTGATCGAACCATACGTCTTATCGAAACGAAACTATCCATATCGAGTGTACATGCCTCGAACGGTTGGGATTGATTTCTCCGGTGATAACTTATTCACGACAGAAGCAGAAATCACTCGACACCCTAAGCGGGTTGATGCCTTTAAGGCTGCCAGCCTTAAAGGCTGGGACTACGCTATGAAACATCCCGAGGTGGTCATACAGTGGTTGATGTCTAACTATGATAGCAATCACGAACGAGACTATTTGGCTTATCAGGCACAAGAAATGTTTGGCCTGATACAGCCGACCTTAATTGAGATCGGATACCTTAATGAATCCCGCTGGCAGCAAATGAAGCGAATTTACCAACGAATGGGAAAGTTAGACCGCTCTTTTGATCTTCGACCGGCCCTTTACCAACTCGAGCAGCAGCGAAATTGGCGCGATATACTTTTGGTAAGCGGGATTGCCTTTTGCGCTGTGTTAGTGCTGAGTGCTGTCGTTTGGTACGTGCTACGTACAAATAAGCGTTTAGATCAAGCTTTGAAAGAGAGCCAGCAAGTCCGAAAGCAAGTTGTGCTTCAAGCTAACCAAGACCCTTTGACTGAGCTTAATAACAGGCGTTTTTTTCAAAAGCGTCTGCAATCACTGGCGCAAGCTGCAGAAACTGAAATGCAGCCGTTTGCCTTGTTCTACTTAGACCTAGATCGTTTTAAACATGTGAATGACCTCTTTGGTCATCATTGGGGGGATTATCTCATTAAGGAGGTTTCCAAGCGCTTGTTAAGCTGTTTGCCAAGTGATGCTGAGCTGGCTCGTATTGGTGGTGATGAATTCACTGTACTGGTATCAGGCGGGCATAGTCGCTCTCACTTACAAACTTTGGCTTTGGACATCCTAAATGTGGTCGAGAAGCCTTATTTACTCAACCATAATGAAGTGTTTATCTCTGTGAGTATCGGCATCACATTAGCTCCGTTAGACAGTACGGAGCCTTCTGCACTTTTGCAGTATGCCGATGAAGCAATGTATGAAGCGAAATCTAAAGGGCGTAATCGATGGTGCTTTTTCAGTTTTGATTTACACCAAAAATCGGTAGAGCGCCAAAGCTTAACCAATGACTTACGCCAAGCTTTGGCTAATGATGAACTGTTTTTGCTCTATCAGCCAATTGTAGATCTTAAAACCAATAGGCTAGTGAAATTCGAGGCGCTCATTCGTTGGCAGCACCCTGTACGAGGTATTGTCCCTCCTGATACGTTTATTCCAGTGGCAGAAGAGTCTGGGCTGATTTCAGAGATTGGTGATTTTGTGTTTAAGCAGTCGCTTCGACAGTTAGCTCAGTGGCGCTCCCATTACGCTCATGACCTAATGATGAGTATTAACATTTCTCCATATCAATTGGCGGCACCAGATTTACATATGGTGGGCTGGTTTGATTTCTTGCATAAGCTGGGGTTGCCAGGGGAAAGTGTGAGTCTGGAGATCACTGAAAATATGCTAATGCACCATACTGATGTGGTATCGGCGCAACTGTTGGCGTTTCGAGATCAAGGTATTAACGTTGCGCTGGATGATTTTGGCACGGGCTATTCGGCACTTGCATACCTTAACCGACTCGATATTGATTACATTAAAATTGATCGATCTTTTGTCAAAGACTTGCTTGAAGGTCATATGGAAAAAGACTTGTGTGAGGCCATTATCTCCATGGCCCATAAATTAAGTCTAAAAGTCATTGCCGAGGGGATTGAAACTGAGCAACAAGCTGCGATTTTACAGCAGTTTGGCTGTGATTTAGGGCAAGGTTACTTGTTTGCTAAGCCCTTGCCCGTTGAAGACGCTGAAGCATTACTGGCGTCACAAATGATGGAAAAATAAATGCAGTGTTTTAGCGTCTAAATCAAGTCGAAAAGAAGTACTTTGACTTGCTCAGATTGCTTGGCAAATTTCAGTAATTCCAATTGTTCGATTTTGGCTCCGTCACCTTGCCCAAGCTCGATATCATCGTTCAGTGTTAATTGACCCTCGACAATGTGAACATAATAGCGACGGTCCTTTTGAATAGGCCATTGAGCATCATCTTGTTGCTTTAGTATTAGCTGTGTCAGGGACATGTCCTGCTTTATTTGCAAGGTACCATCGCGACCATCTGGTGTAATGATGGTAGTGAAGCCTTCTGATTCACCAAAGCTTTTCTGCTGATAACCAGGCGAACCACCAACGCTGTTTGGTTGAATCCAAATTTGTAGAAACTTCAATGTATCAGTTCTCGATGCATTGAACTCGCTGTGAAATATTCCTTTACCAGCTGACATTAGCTGATATTCTCCAGCAGGCAGTTCGCGCACATTACCAGCACTGTCTTTGTGAGCAATCGTGCCTTGTGTTACCAAGCTGATGATCTCCATGTCTTTATGTCCATGGGTTTCAAAGCCCATGCTTGGAGATACCGTATCATCGTTAATGACGCGTAACGAAGAAAATCCCATATGTTTGGGATCAAAATAATGACCAAATGAAAAAGTGTGGTGGCTGTCTAACCAACCAAAATTTGCATGGCCTCGTTCTTCTGCAGGTCGTATAGTAATCATCATAAACTCCTAATTGAGACTCGTATCGAGTGTATGAGATGAGTTTATATATCGAAAAAGTAAATTAAAAACGCAATATTTAGCAGTTTTTAATCAGTTTATCTGATCTTTATAAAGGGAATTACCATGTCATTGTTCATTGCCATTCTTCCAGTATTTCTACTGTTGATTATGGGAGCTTTGTTACAACGTTGGCGTTTCCCTTTTGAAGGCTTTTGGCAGGGCGTAGATAAACTGGTGTATTGGTGTCTGTTTCCGGCGCTACTGTTCTCCAAAACCAGTGTCATTGATTTCACCAATCCTATGTTAGGGCGCTATGGCATAGTATTAATCAGTGCATTGTTGATCACGGCTATTTTTACCTACATTGCTGCGCGATTAATCCATGTACCTGCCCCGACCACTACATCGATGCTACAAGGTGCAGTGCGTTTTAATACCTTTATCACGCTGGCCTTGGCGGATCGTTTGTATGGTACCGAAGGGCTGATATTTGCCGCGTTGGGTGCAGCCGTGTTGATACCATCAGTGAATATCTTTCTGGTGGTGACCATGGTTACGATGCATGGGAAAAAACAACAATCCTTGGGGCGTCTGATTGTTAAAGAGTTATTAAGAAACCCTTTAATTTTAGCGATTGCTTTAGGGTTGGGTTTAAACGCAGTCAATTTGACGCCTATACCAATTGTTTCTGATATGACACAAATGCTTGCTCAGGCAACACTGCCGTTGGTGCTGTTAGCGGTTGGCGCGGGAGTAAAGCTCACCGCTATTCGCTCTGTCGGCGCTTCGTTTTGGTGGTCTGCAATGGGGCGGTTTGCTGTGTTCCCATGTTCGGTATTGTTGGTTTGCTGGCTGCTGGAAATCCAAGGCTTAGCCGTATACGTCGCGTTGTTGTTTGGTGTAGTACCCACAGCAACGTCTGCTTATGCGTTAGCAAAGCAATTGGGAGGCGATGCGGACAATATGGCAGCATTCATCACTTTACAAACGGCAATGTCACTCGTGACCGTGCCATTTAGTATTGCATTAGCACAGTCCTGGTTAGGATAGGGGTATTTAGAGTAGGTGTTAAATTAGCCAATGATTCGTTTTTGAGATTCATTGGCTAATTTAGTGTGTTCAGTTCGGTTGGCTGAAAAAGCTAGTGCTTGTGATGGCCATGCTCATGATGGTGGTGTTCGATATCACAGTCGTGTCCGCAGGGCTCAGGTTCTCCTGGGTAGTAGACACCGATATCTTGGCGAACTTCATCCATCGTTGCTAACAAGTTAAGCGTGTCTTCCCAACTGTGATTTGGGCTTTGCAGTAGACCTTCTTGCAAACAGCGATTCACTTCTTCCACTTCGAATTGATAGCCAAGTCCTGGAAAGTCGAATTCAATGGCATGCTCGGCACCGCCATTTTTAACCAAGGTTAAGGTTTTGGTTTGATACCATTCTTGTCCAAATTCAATATAACCGTCACTGCCAGACAGAACCGCTCTATTAGGTTGTTGTGAAATAATGGAGGATTCTAGGCTGGCTAGCTGACCACTCTCCCAACCTAACAGTAATTGCTCGAATACATCCACATCAGTATCTCCAACTACGGCCTGATTCTGAATGAAATCCGGTTTGCCGAAGAACAGTTGTGCTAAAAAGATCGGGTAGATCCCCACATCGAGTAATGCACCACCGCCGAGATCTTTATTAAACAAACGGCCTTCTGATTGGCTTGTCGCATTAAAGCAGAAACTTGCTTGAACGCTTTGCAGTAGACCAATCTCACCTTCTTCGACCCATTCGATCGCTTGCTCCAATGCGGGATTAAAGCGTGTCCACATGGCCTCCATAACGAAAACTTCATGCTGTGCAGCAAGCTCGAAGAGCTCCTGAGCTTGTGTTTCGTTAAGTGTAAACGGTTTTTCACATAGCACGTGCTTACCAGCTTTAATGCAGGCTTTGGTTAGTTCAAAGTGCAGACTATGGGGGACAGCAACGTAAATAACATCCACTTCATGACTGTTAATCAATGAGTAATAGTCAACCATCGACAGCTCAATGTCGTAGCGCTCTGCAAAGGCATCTGCTGCTTCTTTTCTGCGTGAAGCCACGGCTCGTAAAGTGCCTGTTTTAGCGTGCGCAAAATCTGCGGCAAAGGCTTGAGCGATGGTACCTGTACCAATGATTCCCCAGCGTACTTCATTCATGGGAGTCTCCTAAGTGGAAGAAGGTGAGTGTTATGTCGCTATTATAGTTCAGCCTGGCCTTCTAGGGCAGCTAGTCGCTGTGTTAAGTCTGCAACGGTTTGCTCTAAATCGGCAATTCTTGACTCGAGGGAGACGGCACTGCCATGGTTTACTTGGGTATTATTAGAGGTTTCTTCGCTGTCTAGGTTGCTCTCTGTACAAAACAGCTCTTGATAACGTGCCTCGCGTTTACCTGGTTCTCTTGGCAATTGTTCTACGAACGGCCCGCCTGTTTTTTGCTTCAGGGACTCTAGATCTTGTTCTACTTCACCGATGCTTGCAAAAGCGTGTAAGCGACCACTCCGAGATCTTAGTTCACCGGGGGTTTGTGGTCCCCTTAGTAGCAGCATACAAACGATGGCGGTTTCGCCAGAGTTAAACTGCAAATCAGAAAACTCCGTGTTACAGAAACGGTGTTGGTATTTTGGTACGCGACTTCCAGAGTAAAATTCTTCTGTTACGAGACTGCGAGCAACCAGTTGATCCAATGTGTCCTGTACATCGATTTCGCTGTAATTCACCACGGGATCGCGACTCGATTTTTGATTGCAAGCATTGGTCAGTGCGTTGACGCTTAATGGATAGTGATCCGGTGTCACGATAGATTTTTCAATCAGGCAGCCTATTACTCGTGCTTCCATGGCTGTTAATGTGTAATACGACATTTATTTCTCCTATTTCGAGTGCCTTTTACGTTTGAGGGGGAATCTAAAAGGCATGTTGAGCAGTTCTTGAAAGCGTTCAGGGGCATAGTGCTGTGTTTGCGGCATGCCAATGTTGATCTGGTCATCCCCTAATTGCGCCTGTTTCCGATAGCTTTTGAAAAGACGGTCCCACACGCTTAAGCAAAAGCCAAAGTTACTATTGGCCTCGTGATTGAAACGCGAGTGATGAATGCGGTGCATTGCTGGCGTAACGATTATGTAGCGCAGTGCGGCGTCGATTCGAGAAGGTAGACGAACATTAGTGTGATTAAACATGGCCATGCCATTTAGCAAAATATCAAAGACTAAAATAGCCGCCGCAGAGATCCCAAATAACCAAACCGCCAGTGCTTTGATCAGCAGTGAAAGCAGTATTTCGAGCGGATGAAAGCGTACTGCGGAGGTGGTGTCTAATTCCGGATCACTGTGATGAACACGATGCAGCCTCCAGAACCATGTGATGGTGTGAAATAATCGATGCTGCCAGTAAATAAGCAGGTCTAATAAAATTAACGATATGACCAAAGCCAATATGGGTGGCAACACGGCAAGCGGTGCAAAGGGGGCGGCGGGTAGTAAGGCGACGCAGACCAATATAAGTGGTTGCGCGATGCGAACGACTAAGGCATCAATTAAGAGTAAGCCGATATTATGGCGCCATCTAAGTCGCCACGAGTGGAGTGGTTGTCGTGGTGACAGGTGCTGCCAACTGAGTAACACGACAACAAATAATAAGAACAATAGTAGACGCAGTTGGTAGTCGATCATGCCGATCCATTTTTGCGAAGGATGACGCTAGTCTACACTACTTTTATCAGTGGAGTGCTTGATCTAGCTGATGTTTTCTTACCATATCGACTTTTAGTAAGGCTAAAAGTTCCACCAGAACATTTAAGTTTACGCGATCAAGGCTGTCGATCAGTATGCAATGATCCCCCAAGTGGACATTCTTTAGGCGATCACAGAAGCTTGAAATATCTAAATCGCTTGCATGATATAGACTCAAATTTTGTTTGTGAGGTACCAATGCAAATGCCCAATCTTCTAAGAGGTAAAATACGTTCACTCCTTTTTCGGGAATGATTTGAGCAGTGGGGGCGATGGCAAAGATAAGTTCTTTTAAGGTAGCAATATCGGTTGTGACATCTTGCTCAGGACTTGGGCTTAGTCCTTGTAAGGCCACTTCTTTTAAGGTCGTCAACATAAACACCTCTGAAAATGTTACATGGCGTATGTTGACGACTTTTTGCAGGGGCTAAGACTTGGATTCCAAAGCAATCAATATACGATTCATGGCTTGTTCTAACTGCGAACGTGAACAACCAAAGTTTAGGCGAATAAATCCAGGTGCGCCAAATCCTGCGCCATCAGAAATACCGACACCCGCTTTGACAAAAAAGTCGTGGGGATTTTCAAGCTGATACGCTCGAACGTCGAGCCACGCGAGATACGTTGCTTCATGCTCC
Organism: Marinomonas communis; assembly: GCF_004363305.1. GTDB lineage: Bacteria > Pseudomonadota > Gammaproteobacteria > Pseudomonadales > Marinomonadaceae > Marinomonas > Marinomonas communis. The sequence goes on from NZ_SNZA01000003.1 coordinate 324,304, forward strand.
GCCATCTGTATAGATGTGCCTGCAATACGTTCTTGGATGTAGTGGAGGTTGCCTCGTAAATACTCTAACAATGACTCGTGCCAGCTTTGGCCATCTCGATAGGCGGCTTCTGCAGCCACTAGCGCCAATAAGTTGGGGGCAGGAATAAGGGCTTCCCTTGCTTGATTAAAGCGCTGTCGCAACTTGCTATTAGCAATAATGGCGAATGCATAACCTAAGCCAGCGATATTGAAGGTTTTAGAGGGGGCCATCAAGGTGATGGTGCGCTGGGCAGCGTCTTCATTCAGGCTAGCAAATGGAATGTGCCGAGCGTCGTTAAGAATTAAGTCGCAGTGGATCTCATCTGACACCACTAAAAGATCATGACGTTTTGCAATGGCATGAATGGCTGACAGTTCTTGTTGGGTATAAACCGTGGCGCCAGGGTTATGTGGATTACAAAGCAGAATCATCTTTGCATCCGCTTTATTACATGACTCTTCAAATGTTTTGAGATCTACAGACCATCTATTTCCTTTGAGTACAAAAGGAATTCTGTCCAACTTTCGATCAGACATCTCTGGTGCTTTTGTTAGATGGTAATACACAGGACTGGGTACAATGATTCGATCTTGTGCTTCAGTAAGGGCCCTGACAGCCAAATGCAGGGCACATACTAAACCTGGCAAATGGACAAAATGTGCAGCAGATGGCACCCAATCATAACGAGTCTGGCAATGGCCTTGAATAGAGCTTACTAGTGACTTCGATGCGTAGGTGTAACCAAACACGCCTTCGTCAATACGTTGGATTAAAGCGTCTTTAATGCATTGTGGAGAGTCGAAATCCATATCCGCCACCCACATAGGGATGACATCGCTAGGGTATTTTCCCCACTTATCACTGTTTTGCTGACTTCTATCGATGATTTTATCGAAATCCCATGCCTGACTCATATACACTCCTAAAGAGGCAGATCAATACGCTAAAAACAGATCAATATTGATACTGCCATACATTGTGAAATTGATGACACAAAAAATATTCAATATGACGCTTTTGGATAAATTGTGTGTTTTATGTGCAAATTTGATGTTACCCCTGATTGGGATCAAGGAAAAATTTCAAAATTAATTTTTTCACTGTAACGCTTTAGTCATCAAGCCTTCACCGTAATCTAACCGTTAGACGACAACTATTTAGAGCTATTAAGGGTTGACCACTCCCTGACATTCTGTCTACTATAGTTTTTATTAAATGGTTGTTTAATTAAAAAGGAATCCAAATGCCAAAAGTTGGAATGCCGGAAATTAGAAAGCCTCAACTTATTGATGCAACCATTTCAGCAATAGATGAACTCGGTTTTCCGGGGGCAACGGTCAGCGTTATCAGCAAGCGAGCAGGTGTCTCACCCGCCATCATTAACCACTATTTCGGTGGCAAAGATGGGTTACTCGAAGAAACGATGCGTAGCCTGATAAAAGAATTTTTTGAAGTGTTACACGTAGAGCTGCAGTCTGCACGTTCCGGTGATACTTTCGAAAGAGCAATGGCGATAGTAAAGGCCAGTATTAGCCAATCTCAAACACGTCCCCAAGTGGTTAAGGCGTGGATGGGGTTTTGGGCTTCGGCCATGCACAAGCCAGCGCTATTTAGATTACAGAACGTTTACTCACGCCGATTACAAAGCTGTCTGGTAGTAGTGTTTCGTGAGCGCTTTGCAAAAGAGCGTGCACGAGAGATTGCCTATACAGTCGCCGCAATGATTGACGGTATGTGGCTTAGAGGCTCCCTAGCAGGGGGGATCGATAACCATCATGCTGCTGATCGTATCAACGAATACATTTCGTTGGTGTTAGCGCAGCGTTAGCTGAGGGAGCCTTGTAAAGGCTCTCAAATTCGGTGTGGTAAATGATTAATTTTTGAGATGAGTTATCGCTAACTCTGACCATAATATCCACAGGAGAAATAGATCATGTTGAAATTGAAACACGCTACACTTGCTATGTGCATTGCAGGCGCCTCTTCGATGGCGGCTGCTGACTGTTCGACGGTTCGCTTTTCAGATGTAGGTTGGACGGATATCACCGCAACAACTGCTATTACCTCAACTGTATTAGAAGGTCTAGGCTACAGCACGAAAACTCAGCTGCTTTCTGTACCTGTTACGTACACTTCCCTAGCGAACAACGATATCGATGTGTTTTTAGGCAACTGGATGCCAACTATGGAAGCGGATATCGCACCTTATCTTCAAGCAGGTACGGTGGAAGATCTAGGTCCAAACCTGACTGGAGCTAAGTACACGTTAGCAGTCAGCCAAGCTGCTTTTGATGGTGGTGTGAAGAGCTTTGCTGACATTGCCAAATATTCACGTGAATTCAATGGCCGTATTTACGGTATCGAGCCTGGCAACGACGGCAACCGTCTTATTCAAGACATGATTGACCAAAACGCTTTTGGCCTAGGTGATTTCCAGTTAGTTGAGTCAAGTGAAGCGGGTATGTTGTCACAAGTGAGCCGTAATGCTCGTCGTGATAAGTGGATTGTTTTCTTGGGTTGGGAACCACACCCAATGAACGCGAACTTTGATATGGCCTACCTAGAAGGCGGCGATGACTTCTTTGGTCCAAATTACGGTGGGGCTAACGTTCACACTAACGTTCGTAAAGGCTACATCCAAGAGTGTCCAAACGTAGGCAAACTGCTGACTAACCTAACGTTCTCTCTAGAGATGGAGAACGAAGTAATGGGCGCAATTCTAGATGATGGTGAGAAGCCAGAAGTCGCGGCTCAAAAATGGCTGAAAGCCAACCCAGCCGTGCTAACAAAATGGCTTGACGGCGTGAAAAGTACTTCTGGAGCAGAAGGCTTGAGCGCAGTAAAAGGCTCTTTGGGTCTGTAATCAATTGTCATGATGATGAAACAAAAACACGCTGCTACTAAGCAGCGTGTTTATGACGATATGAGTTATTTGGAGACCCTTATATGAACTGGCTAACAGAGCACAAAATTCCACTTGGCGACACCATGGAAACCTTTGTCAATTGGTTAATTGACGTCGCAGCTTTTTTCTTTGATTTTATTTCTATCACTCTTGAAACCCTAATTTTTGCCATGGTGGATGGCCTAGAATGGATGAACCCATTCGCGGTCGTGGCACTGGTGTTAGCCTTTGTTTGGTGGTTGCATCGAAGTGTCGGTATGATGCTGTTCGTCGCAGCAGCATTTTTACTGATCATGAACCTAGGCTACTGGCAAGAAACGATCCAAACGTTAGTTTTGGTTGTGACGGCGACCATGATCAGTGTCTTGATCGGTGTGCCAATCGGTATTGCTGCAGCCCATCGTCCATGGTTGTACACCGTATTGCGCCCGATTTTAGACTTAATGCAAACGATCCCTACGTTTGTGTACCTTATCCCAACATTGATTCTATTTGGTCTAGGTTATGTACCTGGATTGATCTCGACCATCATCTTTGCCATTGCTGCACCGATTCGTCTTACTTACCTCGGTATCAGTAAAGTTCCGAATGAGCTTCGTGAAGCGGGTCTGGCCTTTGGTTGTACGAAATCGAAACTGCTTTACAAGGTTGAGCTACCTGCCGCCATGCCAAGCATCATGGCGGGCGTGACGCAATGTATCATGCTGTCTTTGTCTATGGTGGTAATCGCCGCACTGGTAGGTGCGGACGGTCTTGGTAAACCAGTCGTACGTGCGCTGAATACGGTAAACATTTCCCAAGGCTTCGAAGCGGGTGTTGCCATTGTCTTAGTAGCAATCATGCTAGATCGTATCTGTAAAACGCCAAACTCAAAAGCGGAGGGTTAATCCATGCCAATGGTTCAAATTGAAAATCTAGACATTGTCTTTGGTAACCAAAAGCTGGAGTCATTGCGTTTATTGGATAAAGGCATGAGCCGTCCAGAGATTCTGGCACGCACAGGTGATGTTGTGGGTGTCCAAGATGCCACCATCTCTATTGAAGAAGGCGAAATCTGTGTCCTGATGGGGTTGTCAGGCTCAGGTAAGTCGACACTGCTTCGTGCTATCAATGGACTCAACAAAGTTGCCCGAGGACGCTGTCTAGTCAAAGATGGCGACCGCATGGTAGACATGGCGAAGTGTGACGAAGATACGCTACGCCATATGAGAACCAACCGAGTTTCAATGGTATTTCAAAGCTTTGCTCTAATGCCATGGATGACGGTGCTTGAGAACGTTGCCTTTGGTCTTGAGATGCAGGGTGTAGGTAAGAAAGAGCGTGAAGAGCGTGCACTGAAACAACTTAAGATGGTTGGTCTGTACGATTGGCGTGACAAAAAACCAGACGAGCTGTCTGGTGGTATGCGTCAACGTGTGGGTCTTGCTCGTGCGTTCGTGATGGACTCAGATATTCTGCTAATGGATGAGCCTTTCTCTGCGTTGGACCCTTTGATTCGTTCTCAGTTACAGGATGAACTGATTGAACTGCAAAAGTCTTTGAAGAAAACAATTGTGTTCGTAAGTCATGACTTGGATGAAGCACTCAAGATCGGCTCTAAAATTGCCATCATGGAGTCTGCACGCATTATCCAAGAGGACGTGCCAGAGCAGATCGTTTTGAACCCAGCCACAGAATACGTGGAAAAGTTTGTTGCACATACGAATCCGCTTAACGTATTACGTGGTAATGCTTTGATGACCCCTGTGGCTCAATTGGGCAAAATGGATAACCTGTACAAGCTGACAGATCATCTTTGGGCGGACCTACAAGATGGTAAATTAGAAAGTGCCAAGCTATATGGCGAGCCTGTAGCGATTGCTCGTTGGGAACACGGCATGGACATCGCTGATTTACCGGAAGACTCTGTCGTTGTGGCTCCAGTGGACATTTCCATGCGTGATGCAGTGGAAATTCGCTATCAGACGAAGTTGTCGATTCTGTTAGAAGAAAACGGCAAGTGTGTTGGCGTGTTATCGGACCACGATTTTTATCATGCCTTGCTTGGTAAGCACTTCAGTCGCGCTTCCTAAGCAAAATAGCATTTCTGCTATAAAAGCCTCTAGCATGGATTTGTTAGGGGCTTTTTTATGTCACTATGCTTTATATATCTTTCTAAATTACGGTTTGCTTGTCGACATCATTTTATTTTCAATGGTCAATTTTAGCTCACGAATAAAACAATCCGTGATCATTGATTGATGCTCTCGGTGTAATGTGATGCCTATTATGCAGCCATCCTCAGGCAAGTTGATTGCAAGCTTCTTAAGGTTTGGGTTTAACGTTTGAATGTTCCATTCATCATAAAACAGTAGGGCTATAGCATCACTATGAATGACCAGTTCTTCCGAAGAAGCAAATGTCAGCATTTCTAGTGCTTGAATGGGCGGTTTGTCATCAATACTATGGAACAGCTTTTCAAAGTATTCTCTAATAGGTGTCCCGTGTCTTGCTACGATCCAGCGCTCATCCGTTAGATCTTTAAGGCTTTTAACTTTCTCATGTATCGGATGATCTACTCGAGCAATCAAGGCATAACTCGCCTTTAATAATGGAATTTCAATCAGATCCGGATGAATTGGTCCACTTCTTAATAGCCCCAAAAAACAGTCGATCTCTCCTTGTACTAATGCGTTTGCCAGCATATGGTAAGGGCCTTGCATAGCTTGGAGACGAACACGTGGATGTTGTTTAAAAATTGAGGCGAAAGCAATAGGTACAATATCCTGGCAAGAAAAGGACAGCATTCCGACGGAAAGGCGGCCATTTAACTCATGTGAACGTGATTCCAACGCTGGTTTTAATGATTGAGCAATTGGCAGGATACGTAGATACAGAGAGGCCAATACCTTTGCAACACTCTTTGGAATCAAGCCATGGCGTGCACGGTGAAATAGTGGTTGCCTGATCATATTTTCCAACTCTTTTAAGGTCTTGCTGACTGCTGACTGCTGGCTGCGTGATACCTAGTATTTTTGCGGCACCTGAAGCGCTGCCTAATCGATTTACGGCTTCGACAATTATCAGATGACGCCATTCCAGATAGCTTGTGAGGGTTAAGGCCTTATTTGCCCCCACTTGAAGACGATCATTAGCTTCGCTAATTGCATTTAAAATCCGATGGCAGATGGAAATAATAATTTCACCATCAGTCGTCAGCTCCGCTCCGCTCCAACCTCGCGTAAAAATTTTTACCTGCAGCGTTTGTTCCGCTTGAGTAAGTGATCGTGACACACTAGGTTGGCTTAAATTCAATGAATCACTAGCGCTTTTCTCTGAGCCTTTTCTCATAATCTCATTGATCACTCGACATTGTTTCAAACTTAGAAAATCGTGATTACAAAAGGTCATTTTGATCCAGAGAGCTATATTGAATTTAAGATATAACCAAATTTTAGATGATGTTGTTAATAGTGCATAGGACAAATTCGATTTTGCTATGTAGCTTTAATCAAAACTAATAATCCACCTTTTAATGCGTTGGAAGATTATGAACTCTAATAATAAAAGCTATCATGACATTCCTGGGACAACCGTATTTGATGGTGAAATGGCCCGCAAAGGCTTTCATCTTAATCAATTTTGCATGTCCTTGATGAAAGCGGTTAATCGTGAAGCGTTCAAACAAAATGAGCGTGCTTATCTTGACCAATACCCGATGAGCGAAGAGCAAAAGCAAGCGGTACTAGACCGGAACTTTACTCAGTTAATTGCTCTGGGTGGCAATATCTATTATCTCGTCAAAATCAGCTCAGCCGATGGTTTAAGTGTCGCGGCAGCTGTCTCGACTATGACGAACCTCTCAACCGAAGAATACCTCGATATGATGCGCCAAGGAGGACGTCCTCCTGAAGGTAATCGTTATCCTAAGGAGCAACAGTAATGGCTAACATCCATGCGGGTCTTGGCACTTCACATATTCCACTGTTAGGTCGCATCATTGATATTGGTGATAGTGCAAAGCCTGACTGGACACCAGTTTTTTCAGGTTTTGAATTCACAAAGCAGTGGATCCAGAAGCAAGCCCCAGATGTGATTATTTTGGTTTACAACGACCATGCAACTACTTTTGATATGAAGTTTATTCCAACCTTTGCTATTGGCTGTGCCGAGGAATTTAAACCAGCAGATGAGGGTTATGGTGCGCGACCTGTACCGATCGTAAAAGGTGCACCAGAGTTAGCTTGGCATCTTACTGAGCAGTTGATTCTAAATGGCTTTGACATGACAGTAGTAAACGAGATGGATGTGGATCATGGTCTTACGGTGCCTTTGTCCATGGTATTTGGTCAAGTTGAGAAGTGGCCATGCCGAGTGATTCCTCTTGCTGTAAATACGGTGGTTTATCCCGCGCCAACAGGCGAGCGCTGTTTGGCTTTGGGAAAAGCATTGCGTAAAGCAATTGAGCAATTTCCAGCAGAATTAAATGTTCAAGTTTGGGGAACGGGTGGAATGAGTCACCAGCTATTAGGTGAGCGTGCAGGGTTAATTAATCAGCCGTGGGATATTTCATTTATGGATCGTCTCAAAGATAACGCTACTGAATTGGCAAAGATTTCTCAGGAGCAATACATTCGCGAGTCAGGAACAGAAGGCAGTGAAATGGTAATGTGGCTGATTATGCGGGGGGCCTTGAATCGAGTTAAAGAAGTTCATCGCCACTATCACGTTCCAGTATCGAACACAGCACTTGGTCACATTATTTTTGAAGAAGAGGAGTTGCCATGAAGCCGAAATTAGTCTGCTTGACTGGCCTGCTGTGTGATCGTTTTGTTTGGCAGGAAGTCGCTGAGCAGCTTCAATCAATAGCGGATGTTGAAGTTATTAGTTTTGCTGGGTTTGATGACCTAACGGTCATGGCACAACATGTTCTTAAACAGGTAGAAGGTGAGTTTGCATTAGCTGGACATTCGATGGGAGCGCGTGTTGCGCTGGAGGTTTACCATCTAGAACCAAATCGGATAACGCATTTAGCGCTACTCAATACTGGAGTCCACCCTAGATCGGACAAGGAGGTGCCTGGGCGAATGCGCTTACTAGAACTTGCACAAGAGCACGGAACTAAGGCGCTTGCAAAAGATTGGCTACACCCAATGATGTCGCACCAAAGCCTGAAAAATAATGTACTAATAGAAAAGCTTGAGAGGATGGTCAGTGCCTACTCGTTTGATGACTTCTCAAAGCAAATCAACGCATTACTGAATAGACCTAACGCCGAAGCTGTTTTGTCATCGGTAACGGTGCCGACTCTATTATTATCAGGTACAGAGGATAGTTGGAGCCCAGTATCACAGCATGAAGCTATGCAGAAAAAAGTAGAAAGAAGCGAATTAGTGGTGATTAACGATGTAGGCCACATGGCACCTGTTGAAGCCCCGGTAGAGGTTGCCGCTGCAATGCGGCATTGGTTGAGTGAAAGGAGCCGAGCATAGTGAATTCAGAAAATTTAGAAAGCATGCTTATTGAGTGGCAATGTTTGAAGCTGGTAAAGCGCACTGTAAATTTGTTAGATGAGAGGCGTTGGGAAGAACTTGCCAATTGTTATACCGAAGATGCGGTTTTATATCGGCCTAGCGCACCAAAGGTGAAGATTGTTGGCCGTAAAGCAATTTTAGAATCCTTTACTGAACGCCCATCAAAAGAAACCTGCCATATCCTAAGTAACATGGAGGTGCAATTACAAAGCCTATTTGCTGCTAGAGTGGTATCTCGTGTAGTGCTTTTCTCTGGTGATCAAAAAGCATCCGATCTAGAAACTGCTGTAACAGCAAAAGAGAGTGTTTTTATTGGGCGCTTTATTGATGATTTAAAGTATGTTGATGGCGAATGGAGAATAGCAAAGAGACAAGGATCAATTGAGCTAAATTACAAAGGGAGCTGATCCGGAATAGTCTAAAAAGCTTGTTGTATATGAATTAAAAATAGGGCGTACCGTAGGTTCGGCTCGTCCCAGGTCAAAAATAAAAAACGTCCTTAATGGGCACTAAGATCAATATGGGAGTATACATATGAACATCAGTAAACTGCTTGCTGCCAGTACGGCAGTGGTTGCACTATCTAGCCAAGTAACTGCTGAGGAATTGAAGTTTGCCAACTTCACTCCACCTTTCCATACCATAAATGCCTCAGTGATTGAAAAACTCAACACTGATCTATCTGCTGCGACTAATGGCTCACTGACCGTTCGTGGCTATCATGGAGGCGAGTTAGGCTCAGGTCCTGCGGAACAATATATTCGTGTTCTACAGGGAGCAGCAGATATGGCGTGGGGATTGCCAGGTTATACTTCCTCTCAATTTGGTAAAACGATGATTGCTGAATTGCCTGGGGCCATACCAGAAGATATGCCTGGTTACCAAGCTCTTTGGCGTGCTTATGCTGATAATCTTAGCCAAGAATTTCCTGGCACTAAGCCATTGGCTCTTTGGACCTCTGAGCCAAATATTTTCATCATGCGAAATAAGATCATTCGTTCGCCACAAGATTTAAAAGGGCTCAAAGTTCGTGTAGCTGGTGCCACCGCTGCTGAAGTGGCTAAAGCTTTGGGGGCGACGCCTGTTCAAATGCCAATTAGCCAAGTTTACAACGGGATGCAAACAGGTTTGATTGATGGCGTAATCACCGGAGCTTCTACACTAAAAGACTTTAAACTGGATGAAGTAGCAGACGCTCTAACGCTCGGCGCGCCATTGGGACGGTTGGCATTTTTTACTGTATTGAATGCTCAAGTATATAATAATTTAAGTGTTGAACAGCGTACCGCCTTAGACAATGTAAGTGGTGAAGGGCTTTCTCAAAGTGCTGAAGATGCTTGGCTCGAAACCGCTAATAAAGCTATGGCAGAAGCCAAAGCGGACTCCGCTAATACCATTGTAGAGCTTAGTGATGATGAGAAAGATGCCTTTATCAAAGCTGTTTCTGGTGTCGTGAAAAGCTATGTGAAAAGTGTCGATGGTGAAGATGCTTTAGCTGCGATGCAAGGCAAATAGGCTATGTTAACCACTATTAGAAAACTGGCGGATAGAGTGATTTCTTTGTCCGCTGCAGTTGGCGCTCTCGGTTTGATTTTTATTATGCTGGTGCTTCTAGCAGACGTGATTGGGCGAGCTTTCGGCTCGCCCATGTACGGCTCTCAAGACATCATTACTATGTCTATGACCATTGTGGTATTTGGAGCAATGGCTATTTGTGATCGCTCTGGTGGGCATATTGCTGTAGATCTATTTGAGCGAGTTTATCCTAGCCTTCTTAATCGTCTGATTGACATTGTTTCTGCAATACTTGGAGCTGTGATTTTTGTCGCTATTGCCTATGCGGTAAACGAGAGCGCCAAGCTTTCAGCTATGTTAAACCTATCGACCAACCTACTGCGTTTACCTAAAGTTTGGTTTCAAAATGGTTTGTCATTGTTTGCACTATTAACTGCTATTGGCATGCTGCTACGAGCATTAGAACTGATTTTTTCGGGACGAGATGTACGTAAAAAAGGAGATGTAGCATGAGTGCTTCAATGATTGGCATGCTCGGTATTTTGATCATGTTTATATTACTGGTACTTCGGGTACCAGTCGCGTTTGCTATGTTTGCGGTAGGCTTTGCTGGAATTACCATTTTAGACAGTAGCCGTTCAGCGTTTAGTTTACTTGCATCAGAAAGTTTTACCTTGGCGTCTTCACCAGAGCTAGTGGTCATTCCGTTGTTTATATTGATGGGGAATGTCGCATCGGCGACAGGTATGAGCCAACGACTTTACGATGCTGCTTATGCAATCATTGGGCAATTTCGAGGAGGGTTAGCCTCTGCAACAGTCATTGGTTGTGGCGGTTTTGCTGCCTTGTCTGGTTCTTCTGTTGCATCAGCGTTGACTATGGGGAAAGTAGCGCTCGGACAGATGGATCGGTTTAATTACAGTAAACGACTATCTACTGGTGTGGTTGCTGCAGGAGGAACTTTAGGGATCTTGATTCCACCTTCGACAGGCTTTGTTATTTATGCCATTTTGACTGAGCAAAGCATAGGGCGTTTATTTTTAGCAGGTGTTTTACCAGGTATCATGCTGCTGCTTTTGTTTATTGTGATGATTATGGTGATTTGCTACTTCAAGCCTGATTTTGGCCCAGCAGGGCCAAAAACGAATCTACGAGAGAAGAGCAAAGCAATACTGGGTGCGGGACCTATTGTAATGGTTATCCTGTTAACAATTGGTGGGATTTATGGAGGATTATTCTCACCTGTTGAAGCAGCGGCAGTAGGCGCAGGCTTTGTCATACTAGTCGGTTTCGCGGGGCGAACGCTGTCACTCAGAATGCTATGGCAAGCTGCGCGTGAAGCTGTGGTAACAACGGCAACAGTGATGCTAATTCTAATAGCTGCTCATATGATAAATCCGTTTATGGCTCTTAGTCACATTCCTACCGCTGTGGGCGAGTTCCTATCCATGCTGGATCTTGGTGTGATAGGAACGCTAATCTTAATCCTAATGATTTATCTAGTGCTTGGTTGTTTCTTGGAAGGTTTTGCAATGTTAGTGCTGACTTTGCCTATCTTCTTTCCGATCATTATGCAGCTAGGTATCGACCCGATATGGTTTGGTGTTCTGACTGTTTTGACTCTTGAAATGGGGCTGATTTCTCCTCCAGTGGGAATAAACGTATTTATTGTTAAGTCGGTTGCCCCTAAGGTTGAATTAGGCGACATTTTCCGTGGAGTATTACCGTTTTGGTTAATGATGGTTCTTGCGGTGGCTTTATTGTTAGCTTTTCCCCAAATTGTCTTAATTTTACCAAATACAATGTTTGGTTAATTCAGGTGAAATTATTTTAAAGTTATGAGTTCGTTTGAAACCAGTTTGTTTGGTTGTATATACAATTTCATGATGTATTATGAAATTGTATATGACCAAGTAAAATAGGGTTAAGATGAATCGATTTACACAGATGAAGTCCTCCGATACGTTCAAGCGCATGCCATGGAAAAATGGCTTAGGGGAGACATTAGAGATTGAGCGTTTTGATGATGCAAAAGGCTTGGCCTTTCGCATCAGCCAAGCGGCCGTTGTTGAGGACGGCGAGTTCTCGGACTTCTCTGGTTTACATCGAACTCTGATATTGATATCGGGTGCGGGGATGACATTGACGCACTCTGATAGCGAGCAACATGAACTTGTTCGCCTATTAGATATGGCCAAGTTTTCCGGTGGTGAGGTGACTCAAGCCAAGCTTCATCACGGTGCCATTGAAGACTTAAATATCATGGTTCGTGAAGATGATTTTCTTGCGGAAGTCAGTGCACTGTTGCCTTTAAGCGAACATCACTGGCAGGCTTCAGAGAACACTACCTATGTTGGTATTTATACGGTGAGTCAATGCACGTTCCGCTGCTTGATGACCAATGCCGAACAAACTCTTGAGGCGGGCGTCATGCTTAAGTTGGATAGCTCTGAGAACTTCGATCTTAGCTGGCTGACAGGACAGGCTGTTTTGATTAAAGTCCTCGCCAACGCCCCATCATAGAGCGTTGACGCATCATATTTAACCTAGGCTTGCCCACTTTTAGCTCTTTGCTTGAAGTGGAAGGTGAATTTCAAGCAGCAGTCCTCCAAGAGAGCTTTTGCCAGCGCGGATAGTGCCGCTGTGTTGGCGAATTGCGCTTTCGGTGATGGATAATCCTAGTCCAGTGCCGCCGCTGTGAGAATCTCGTGCTGTTGAGACACGATAAAACGGGCGGAAGATGGCTTCCAGTTCGTCTTCCGGTACTCCTTCACCATCATCTTCTACTCGAATACTGATTTGGTCTGCTATCTCTTTCATAGAAACTTCGATGCGTGAATGACCGTAATAGATGGCATTGCGAACAATGTTTTCCAATGCACTCATTAGTAGTGGCGGGTAGCAAGACAGCGAACGATTAGGAATATCCGAAAAAGACAGTTGTTTGCCTACTTGTTCAGCTTCGTATTGTGTGTCCTGTAATAAGGTTTCCCAGAGGCTTTGCAAAGGCTGTATTTCACGTTTGTTGTGGCTGTCTACCTGCATGCGAGACAAATCTAACAAGTTGCTAATCATGGCTTCTAGGCGCTGAGTTTCGGTTTCTATACGAGTAAGCTCCGGACTTTTGCCTTGTTTACGTTGCGCTAGGGAGTTTGCCATACCTAAACGTGTCAATGGTGAGCGCAGTTCGTGAGAGATATCGGACAGTAAGCGCTGCTGACGCAGAATCATTTGGTTTACAGCCTCTACCATCTGGTTAAAGCTCGCACCGGCTTGGCTAAATTCACTGGTTCCTTTTTCCAGTTCCGGATCAATTGAGAACTCACCACGAGCTACCCGTTGTGCTGCTTTTTCAAGACGTCGAGCGGGTTGGCTGAGGGCCCAGGCTAGCCATAACAGTAATGGTGTACTGATCAACATAGTGGCAAGCAGTAGCTGAAAAGGGTGATCGAATAGTTGTATCAAAAAGCTGGGAGGCCGGTTCCATTTAACACTCAAGTAAAATAGATAGTCATTGCCAGCAAGGCGAATAGGCACAGGCCCAGCAAACATGAACTTGCCGTATAGCCGCTGTTTCGGGGTGTCGGTGTTGTCGATATTAGTAACGAAATTCCTTAAAGCCCTGACGTTTGAATAGCGCTTGTCGTGTGCCGTAATCAGGTTGCCATCTTGGTCTGTGATAAAGATTTCAAAATCATTATCTCCACCTCGATGATCGCCCCTTCGCTCTTGAAAGCTGGCGCTACGATATAAATCGGCAATGATAGATTGAATGTCCGTATGTCCTGCAAAGTGGCTTTGAATCTTATCTCGCGCTGATAGTAAACGATCATAATGAGGTTCAGGGACATCGCTCACTTTGCGCGGATCAAAGTATTGCAATGACAGAACGGCCATCAATACCAAAAACATGGTGAACCAGAAGATCGCAAAAATACGACCATAGAGACTGGTAATTTTGGGAAAACGCATGCTTACTCATCCCCTTGAGTGAGTAAGTATCCACGGCCACGAAGGGTTTTAATTCGTGGTTTGCCGTTCTCCCAATCAGGCAGTTTCTTACGCAAGTTAGAAACATGCATGTCTATGGCTCGGTCAAAAGGTGCTAAGCGTTTACCCAGTACATCTAAGCTTAGCGTCTCTTTTGTGACGACGTGCCCTGGGTGAGATAGGAAATGTTGTAACAGAGCAAACTCGGTGCTGGTCAGCTCCAGTAACGCACTACTGCAGTAGGCTTCTAATTTGCCAGGATAGAGTTTGATATCAAAGTACTCAAGACAGTCGCTTTGAGGCTCTTGTTGGCGGGTTTGAGCGCGTCGTAGGATTGCTCGAATGCGGGCCAGCAATTCGCGCTCGCTAAATGGTTTCGCTAAGTAGTCATCAGCTCCCAGTTCTAGGCCAACCACTCTGTCAATTTCTTCCCCTTTGGCGGTGAGCATCAGGACAGGGGTATCTGAATTCTCGCGTAAACGTCTTAGCGTTTCGATGCCATTGAGCTTGGGCATCATGACATCGAGTAGGATCATGTCTACATCAGGGCTCATCATATTGAGTCCAGCCTCTCCATCATGAGCCACTGATACAGTAAAGTTCTCAAACTTCAGTAGTTCGCACAGTAATTCAGTTAATTCAGTATCGTCATCAATAAGAAGAATGTGGGCCATGGACAGACTCTTTCATTAAGTTGTGTTGCTTTATATGTGGGTAGTTTACTGACAAATGAACGTCATCGTCATGTCTTTACGATACTTTACTCACCCCAAACGCCACTTTACCTTGCAGCTTTTATTCTATCTCCAAGCGCTGTGACACAGCTTTCGAACATGTTTTTCTATCAACAATGAGGTTGAGATTATGAATCTAAGCAAAAAACTAATGATGGTAACGTTGGCTCTTCCACTAGCATTTGGCACAGCATCGTCATTTGCAGCAGGGGATCAGCATGAGCGTGGCGGAAAAGGCGGTCGTGGACACGGTGAACATCAAGTGTGCTCAGGCACTGCAGGGCTGATTTACAAACTTGACTTAAGTGACGCGCAAAAAGAACAGTTAAAAGAGTTGCGCTCTGTACGCCATGCACAAGCCAAGGCTAATGCTGAAAAAGATATTGAACAAAAACGAGCAGACCGTGCACAAGCTCACGCGACTATGCAGAAAATTGTAATGGCGGATAAGTTTGATACTGCTGCAGCAAAACAGTTTGCAGGGGGCATGGCAAGTAAACGTGCTGAGCGAAATGTTATGAAAATGGAAGCGGAACATGAAATGTTCAGTGTATTGACTGCCGCTCAAAAAGAGCAGTTTTTAGAGCTTCAGAAAACTGCAGGTGATGACTGCAAAGCGAAAAAGAAAGGCAAAGATGGTAAGCGTCGTCATCACGAAAAAGCAGAGCAAAAGTAATTCTGTTTGACCATTTAAGCTTGATCATTATTTCCACAAAAAATGGCTTCGTTGAAGCCATTTTTTTGATGCATTTCCCTGTCTTTTACGCCATCATGGCGCCCTGAAAAACATCCTGTTTTGTTCATTGTGTAATCAAGATTACACGCTCCCATACTACTTTTAATATCGCTCATCTATTTAAGCGTGGCTTTGCTTTGCCCTATACTGGTTGCCAGTTCAACCTTAGAGAGACGAGTCGTTAGAAACTTTCTTGAATCCTTGGAGTGGTGATTCATGTTTAAGCAGACCTTATTACCAATTTGGAGTCTTTTATTTGGCGTGGCAATTATTACGATGGCCAGCGCCTTGCAGAGCTCTTTGATCGGTATTCGTGCATCGATTGAGTCGTTCAATACGACCGCAACCGGTTTAATCATGTCGTCCTACTACATTGGCTTCATCCTAGGCTCACTTTTAGTGCCAGTATGGGTTAAGAATGTTGGCCATATTCGAGTGTTTGCTGCCGTCGCATCATTGGCATCAGTTACCATTTTGATGCAGTCGGTGATCGTAGATCCGTGGTTCTGGATGCTGATGCGTATGGGCACAGGGTTGTGTTACGCGGGCTTGTTTATTGTCACGGAAAGTTGGCTAAACGCTATCGCCACCAATAATACTCGAGGTCGATTGTTTTCCATTTATATAATCGAGATTTGGGCAAGCCAAACGTTAGGGCAGTTCTTGTTGAACGCAGCGTCTCCAAGTGGTTACGACTTGTTCATTTTAACGTCCGTGTTGATTTCGATGGCAGTGGTGCCTTTACTGCTGGTTAGAACGCCCTCACCGACCATTGAGGTTCCTGAAAAGCTTAATATTATGGGGCTTATTAAGACAGCCCCGCTTGGCGCTACCGGTGCGTTTGTCGCGGGTATTACATCTGGTGCGATCTTGGGTCTTGGTGCTCTGTACGCTAAAACCATCGGTTTAGACGTTGTTGAGATCTCAGTGTTTATTGGTGCCAGCTACTTAGGTGGCATGGTGTTGCAGTGGCCTATTGGCAAATTATCAGATCGTCAGGATCGACGTTTAACCATTTTATTAGTTGGGTTAGTGGGGGCCGTGACGGCATTGGTGGTGCCATTTGGTCATAGCGTTTCGAATATCTCTATCATGATGTTTGGAATGTTCCTGCTCGGGGCATTTACCTTCCCGATGTACGCTTTGTCTTCTTCACATATGAATGATCAGTTACGACCTGAGCAAGTTTTGTCTGCCAGTAGTGGGTTGATCCTTTTAAATGGTGCAGGTGGTGTCATTGGACCGCTTGTAGCATCGGTGGTTATGGACTTAGTGCATATCAATGCTCTGTTTATCTTTATTGCTCTAATGAACCTATCTGTTGCGGTGTTCGCTATTCATCGTATGCGTGTGAAAGCGCCAATGGTGGTGGAAGAGCAAGGGGATCACGTACACGTTGGTTTGACGGTCACCCCAGTTGTTGCTGCTGAGATGTTAGCAGAAGCGGACCCTAATACACCGAGTGCCAGTGATAACCATGAAGTGGAAATCAAGCTATAAGGCTCTATTGGTCACTTAAGTCAATCTGTTGTAAAACTCAAGGAAGCTTGTTAGAGAGCGCTGTTACTGAGTGATGATTTGTATAAGATGATTAATGTCGAAATAGAAAATAGTTGTCACGAATGTTTGCTAGAATGGTTGCCGATAGAGTTAACAGTGTTTTAATTGGCATACTCTATGCTTGATACTTAGTGTACAAATATTTTAAAAAGAGATGTTTAGTTCGCCTTAATTTGAGGTGCATAGAATCCATGAAGATGAATACGAGGAACGATAAGGTTTCGAAGAGTTAGGATTTGTGCGACTGTTTTTCAAATTAGGTGTGTTGATAAGGGATGCCGGAGATATGTTGGCTGCCTTCGTTTTTAATAAGGAATGATTATGATACGTAAATGTTTATTTCCCGTTGCCGGCTATGGTACACGTTTCTTGCCTGCGACTAAGTCGATGCCAAAAGAGATGTTGCCAGTTGTGAATAAGCCGCTCGTTCAATACGGCGTAGAAGAGGCAGTAGAAGCGGGCCTTAATAACATTACCTTCGTAACAGGACGTGGTAAGCGTGCGATTGCCGATCATTTTGATATTAGCTATGAGCTGGAACACCAGATTGCTGGCACAGCGAAAGAGGAATATCTCACAGGTATTCGTAGTATTATCGATAAAGTGAACTTTTCGTTTACGCGTCAACATGAGATGAAGGGTCTTGGTCATGCGATTTTGACGGGCGAGCCCTTGATCGGTGATGAAGCGTTCGGCGTGGTATTGGCCGACGACCTTTGTATCGGTGGTGAATACGATGGTGTTATGGCGCAGATGGTTAAGCTGTTTAAGCAATTCCGCTGTACTATTGTTGCCATTCAAGAAGTTCCTGAAGACGAAGTACATAAATATGGTGTGATTGCAGGAGAGTCGATCAGTGATGACATCTTCCGTGTCACGAACATGGTTGAGAAGCCTAAGAAAGAAGATGCACCATCAAACTTGGCTATCATCGGTCGTTACATTTTGACGCCGGATATTTTTGAAAAGATTCGTGAGACGCCGCCAGGGGCAAACGGTGAAGTTCAGATTACCGATGCTATCTTACGTCAAGCCCAAGAAGGTTGCGTTATTGCATACAAATTTAAAGGCCGTCGCTTTGACTGTGGTAGTGTGGATGGCTTCGTCGAAGCAACCAATTACTGCTACGAGAACATCTACAAAAGCTAATTGCTTTTTAGGTTTTGCTTTCAAGGTATAGAAAAAAATCCCAGCTCAGTTACCTGTGCTGGGATTTTTTATGACAAGCTTTTTAAGACTCGCTTATGCACCAAGCTGCTTGTTTAATGTTGGCAGTAGGTATTTGAATAGGCGAGGGTTAGCACATAGAACGTTACCTGTTTGATAGTTCGGTGCACCGTCAAAACCAGCAAATAGGCAGCCTGCTTCTTTTGCGATAAATAGAGGAGCTTGCACTTCCCATTCACGAAGCTCTAGACCCCATGCAGCGTCTAGACGGCCCGCAGCAACGTTTGCAAGCATTACAGCTGGTGCATCTTGCATGACAACGCGTGCGCCTTTGTTAGCAACTTCTTCTAGTACTTTGAATTGGCCAGATGCGTAAGCGATGGTGTCTTCTGTACCAGGAAATTGTGTAGCAAGGGTTGTGTTCTCTAGAGAACGAGCGCCGCCAGTGCGGATGCGAGAGTTGTTTAGGTATGCGCCACGACCTTTGCTTGCGTAAAACTCATCACGAGTAGATGGGTTTACCAATAGGGCGTGTTCTACTTTACCCGCAACGAGGTAGCTAATTGTGATCGCGAAACCAGATAGACCACGTGTAAACAAATGCTGACCTTGGATGGCATCGATGATCCATTCGCCTTCAGAACCTTCTTGAACAGTACCTTGTAGGCGTGTTGTGATTTTATCTGCAGGGTAAGCTTTTTCTAGGCTGTAAACGATACTGCGTTCAGCGCCAGTGCATACGTTTTGATAAACTTCAGCGGCATTTTGACCTGCTTCTTTATCAAACAGCATTTTTTCTTGCGCGTGGATGATGAAGTCTGCGGCAGCGCGAGCCGCTTTCATAGCGACATTAATTCGTGGTTGCATGGGATACCATTTTTGAATCAATAGGGCAGCTACTGTCTTTTGGACAGTACGTTGCGGTTAAAGTGTTAAAGAGCGTTGTCGACGCGATAAAGCAGTAAAGGCATCGACCTTCTATGTATCAATATAGTGGGCGCGAATTCTAGCCCAAAAGCCTAAACTAATCTAGCTTAAAATTGGTTAAATTCTGTTCAAAAGCTAGGTTATTCTCAATTCTCTGATACCATGGTTCTTGTAATGCTTCACAGACATTTGGTATGAGTTTCTATATGCAACAAAACATTAAAATCGTGCTGGTGAATACCTCTCATCCCGGCAATATTGGTGGCGCAGCACGCGCGATGAAAAACATGGGATTAAGTGAATTAGTATTGGTTGATCCAAAGCTCTTTCCCCATGATGAAGCTGTTAGCCGAGCGTCTGGAGCGACGGATATTCTGGACAATGCCAAAATTGTCGCGACCCTCGAAGAGGCGATAGCTGACTGCCAATTGACGATCGGCACCAGTGCTCGTGAGCGCCATATTCCATGGCCATTGGTTGACCCTCGCCAAGCGGCGGATTTGGTTTTCAAAGAGCAGTTAAAAACAGCGTTTGTATTTGGTCGCGAAGACCGTGGTTTGACTAATGAAGAACTGCAGCGTTGTCATTACCATGTTCATATCCCATCAGTGGAAGGCTTTAGTTCTTTGAACCTTGCCGCGGCTGTTCAGGTGATTGCTTACGAGCTGCGCATGCAAGAGCTAAGCTTGCAAGACGGCCCGATTGTGAAAAGTAAGTGGGACGTGCCTGCCGCGACATCTGAGCAACTAGATTACATGCTAGGTCACTTAGAGAAAGTGTTGGGTGATATCGAGTTCCTGGACCCGAAAGCACCGCGCCAAGTTATGACCCGCTTCCGTCGATTGTTCCAGCGCTCGCAATTGGATCAGCAAGAAGTCGGAATGCTGCGTGGTATGTTAACAGCTATTGAAAAGCAACAACCGAAAGACTAATGATCTAACGATTATTTTTGTGCTAACAAAAAGCCCGTTTAGATCGCTCTAAACGGGCTTTTTAGTAAAAGCATCACGGTACAAAAGTTTATTTTACTTTTGTTTCTGGACGACCAGCTTCTTGCCAATGCGTGTGGAATTTCTCACCAGGTTCTGCATCAACACGCTCGTAAGTGTGTGCACCGAAGTAATCACGTTGCGCTTGCAGCAGGTTTGCTGGCAGAACTTCTGAACGGTAGCCGTCGAAGTACGCAAGAGCAGAGTAGAAAGACGGTGTTGGGATACCAGATTGGGCAGCCAGTACCACGGCATCACGAAGACCTTTCTGTTTTTCTGCCATTGCGTTCGCGAAGTACTCATCTAGCAGTAGGTTCTCTAGATCGTGATTGTTTTCAAACGCGTCAGCAATTTTCTGTAGGAAGGATGCTCGAATGATACATCCGCCACGCCAGATCTTAGCGATACCGATGAAATTCAATTCCCAGTCGTACTCTTTTTGTGCAGCGCGCATGATTTGGAAGCCCTGAGCGTAAGCACAGATTTTCGCACAGTAAAGTGCATTCTCGATGGCTTGTTCAACGGCTTCGGCGTCGATCTCAGAAACTTCAACATCTCCTACTAGGAAGGCCGATGCTTTTTCACGCTCAGCCGTCAAGGTCGACAAAGCACGAGCGTACACGGATTCACTGATAATACCTGCAGGAACGCCCATTTGCGTTGCGCTGATAGATGTCCAGCGACCAGTGCCTTTTTGACCAGCACTGTCTAGGATCATATCCACTAATGGTGCACCAGTTTTTTCATCGTACTGCTGGAGAATGTCAGCAGAGATTTCTACTAGGTAGCTGTTCAGAACGCCTTGGTTCCATTTTTCAAACAGTTTACCAATTTCAGCAGGCTCGTAGCCAAGTAGTGAGCGTAGTAGGTGGTAAGCTTCACAAATAAGCTGCATGTCAGCGTATTCGATACCATTATGTACCATCTTAACGTAGTGGCCAGCACCGTTAGGGCCAAGATAAGCGGTACAAGGTTCACCTTCTTTAACTGGTTGACCAGGTGTACGTGTTTCGATTGGTTTTCCGTCCGCATCTACTTTCGCTGCAACGGCTTCCCACATTGGTTGTAAGTATTTCCAAGAATCTGCGTCGCCGCCTGGCATCAAGGATGGACCAAAGCGAGCACCTACTTCCCCACCCGATACGGCTGTACCAAAGAATTTAAACTTCTCTTTGTACTCGCTTTCTCGGCGAATAGTGTCCGTCCATTGGCTGTTGCCGCAATCAACAACGATGTCTTGGGAGTCCAACCCTGCTTCAATTAAGCTTTGGCAAACGGCATCTACTGGGTTACCTGCTGGTACCAACACGACGATGACGCGTGGACTTACCAACATATCCAGCATTTGCTTCATGTCATCGCAACCAATGATTCTCGCTTGATCAACTGTATCAGGGCGCTCTTTTGCTTCTGTATCTAAAACGTCCTGTACTTTTTCTTTGTCGAGATCAAAACCTGCAACACGATAACCGTGATCGGCCAGGTTAAGGGCCAGGTTTTTACCCATGACTCCTAGTCCTACAAATCCAATGTTGCAGCTCTGATTCAGATTTTGCATAGCGTTAGGTCTACCTTTGTTTCGAACGGGGGAAGGTTAGAAAGAATCCTACCATGAACTTGGGCTTTCAAGCCTGGCTTAAGGGCAGGTTAAAAGTTGAATTATTGTGGAAGTTCATAAATTCAGGTGGGATTTTAGTCGAGAATAAGACCAATTTCGAGCAATATTCATGAAATAGTGAATAGTTCTAAAAAATAGTTAATTGCTTATTTATATAACGGTTTTGTATATGGAATTGTAATATTAGTACTGTTTTGTAGTTTTATTTCAGTAATGCAGGTTTACTACGAATCACCAAGAGTGAAGTATCAATGGTTTATTTTTAAAAAAGTTAACTAAGTCAAATGCTTACGTTTTTGCGGTGCATTGTTTTTATGAAATAAAATAACACTTTGTTATATCAATATTTTTTTTTAGATTGATTTGTTACTATAGGTTTCCCCCAAATAAAAACATCAAAACATTTTTGTAACCGTTTTGTTCAGAGGACTAAAGCAACATGAGCAACAGAACTGATGACCAAATCATTCTGCGAAACTTGAATACCGCCCAGTTAGTTGAAAATGCGCTGGTTGATGGTGAGGGTGTTCTGGCAGATACCGGCGCTCTAGTCGTAGAGACTGGTGCCCGTACAGGTCGTTCTCCGATGGATCGTTTCATCGTTGAAGAAGATACAACAAAAGACACAATCCACTGGGGACCGGTTAACCGTCCTTTCCCTGAGGAAAAATTTGCGCCATTGTGGGATCGTGTAGAAGCCTACTTGGATGCAAAGAAATCGTATCTATCAGATGTTCATGTTGGTGCTGGCGACGATTATTACATCCCTGTTCAGATGCGTACGGAAACAGCTTGGCAGCACTTGTTTGGCCGCAACCTGTTTATTAACCCTGAGCAGTACAACCCATCTGCAAAAGATGAGTGGAAGATCCTGAATGTGCCAACGTTCGAGTGTCAGCCTGAGCGTGATGGCACCAACTCTGACGGTTGCGTCATTCTTAACTTCAAAGAGCGTAAAGTACTGATTGCTGGTATGCGTTACGCAGGCGAAATGAAGAAAGCTATGTTCTCTGTACAGAACTACCTATTGCCTGCATATGACGTGTTGCCAATGCACTGTGCAGCTAACGTAGGCTCTGAGGGTGATGTCACCTTGTTCTTCGGTCTATCTGGCACAGGTAAAACGACATTGTCTGCGGACGAGTCTCGTTTCCTAATCGGTGATGATGAGCACGGTTGGGGTAAAGGCACTGTATTCAATATCGAAGGTGGTTGTTATGCGAAAACAATCGATCTTTCTGAGAAAAATGAGCCAGTTATTTGGAAAGCGATCAAATTCGGAACCATTCTTGAGAACGTTGTACTAGATGATGCTCGTACAGCAGACTACACAGACACGTCTCTTACTCAGAATGGTCGTGCTGGTTACCCTCGTCTTCATATCGACAAGCGCGCTGAAGAAAACCGTGCAGGTGAACCAAAAGCAGTTATCTTTTTGACTTGTGATTTGACGGGTGTATTACCTCCAGTATCTATCCTTAGCAAAGAAGCTGCGGCTTACCACTTCCTAAGTGGTTACACTGCACTGGTAGGCTCTACTGAAATGGGTGCAGGCAGCGGTATCAAGTCTACTTTCTCTACTTGTTTCGGTGCTCCGTTCTTCCCTCGTTCTGCGGACGTTTACGCTGACCTGCTTATGAAGCGTATTGAAGAGTTTGGTAGCAAAGTTTACCTTGTTAACACTGGCTGGACTGGTGGTGCACACGGTAAAGGCGGTAAGCGCTTCAGCATCCCAACAACTCGTGCTGTGATTGCAGCGATTCAATCTGGTGCATTGGTTGATGCTGAAACGGTTCATCTTGATCAACTGAACGTTGATGTTCCTACCCAAGTAGAAGGCGTTGATTCAGTATTGCTGAACCCTCGTGATACTTGGGAGGATAAGGCTGCTTACGATGAGCAAGCGAAAGGCCTGATCGCTCAGTTTGTTGAAAACTTTAAGAAGTTCGAAACCGTATCAGAAGACATTATTAAGGCGGGTCCGAAGCTGTAATATCGCTTCGAACAAGCTTTACAAAAAGGCCGCGCTATATGTGCGGCTTTTTTACGTTCCTACCTTGTTGTCCGCTAGAGACTTATGGCCGCTTCATGTAATCTTGACACATGTTTATCGATAGCCATTGCCACCTTGATTTTCCACAGTTTGAGAATTTGCCTCGCTTGATAGACTCTTGTCTAGGAGTTGGTGTAACAGACTTTCTGGTGCCTGGCACTACGGAAGAAAGCTGGCATCGAATTATTCAGATGGCGAAGCTGCATCCGCAGATTCGGATTGCGTTAGGCTTACATCCGTATTTTTTAGATGACAAATTATCGCTCGATTCATGTCTTGAGCAACTTGAATGTCATCTGATGGAGGTTCCCACTGTTGCTGTGGGTGAGATTGGGTTGGATAAGTGGTCTGGCATGCCCAACTACTCACTACAGTATGAAGTATTAATTGAGCAGCTAAAGTTGGCTAAAAAATGGAAGCTTCCTGTTATTTTTCATTCTCGAAAGAGTGAGGATGATTTGCTTAAAGCACTTCGAATAGTGAACTTTGAGTATGGCGGTGTGGTTCATGCGTTTAATGGCAGCTATGAACAGGCAAAGCGTTTTATAGATCAAGGTTTTGTTTTGGGGATTGGGGGTACGATCACTTATCCCAGAGCACAGAAGGCTAGGCGTGTGCTTAAGTCATTAACGGACCAGGATTTTGTTTTGGAGACGGATGCACCGGATATGCCTTTATGCGGCCATCAAGGGCAGCCAAACTCGCCTTTACGAGTGCGAGATGTTGCTCAACAGGTTTCAATATTAAGAGAGCAGCCTGTTGGCCTTGTAGCGCAGTATACAAGTGCGAACTTAAAAAGAGTGTTACCAAATTGGCATAGGGTATAAAGAATTGACAGTTCAAATGAATATAAACGCTCCCATGCGTGTTGTTTTACTTGGCAGTGACACGGAACTGGGGCGTGCCATTCGACAATATTATGATAACGATTTCGACTTTGACTGGTTGGAAGTCCCTTGTCAGAATGTATTAGATAAAGTCTCGTCATCTGTACTAGATCAGAAGTATTGCGACGCGGTTATCGATGCTTTTTCTTTACGAAGTGCGCTACAAAATGATTATGAGTACTATCTAGAAGCGCTGGATCAGCTATTGAGTAAGCCAACTTGTCCACTGTTTTATATGCTAAGCGGTGTTCAGGTATTCCTTGGGGAGAAGGAAGCTTCCTACTTAGAAACCGATGAGCCTGATGCGCGTAGCCGTTTCGCCAAACGGTTAATGATGGCTGAGTCCAAAGTATTGACCTGTGAACGTCACATTGTGCTGAGAACGGGTTGGTTGTTTAGTGGTGCTCAAGATGATTTTATTGCCAATACGATTAACCTTGTCAAAGCTGGTGCATCACTTGAGTTTCATGACACAGCGATAGGTTGCCCAACTCCTGTTTCTGACGTGGCGCGAGTCTTGCTTTCCGTAGTGAAGCAGAGACATTATGGTGCGACAAACACAGGTGTTTATCATTACTGTTGCTCAGAAGAAATCAGTTGGATGGGGCTGGTGGAGGCGGTGTTAACGACGGCAAGTCAGTTTGATCAAAAAGCCCAGTCGGTTTTGGAGAATATGGGTGATACGGCAAATGCTCTTGAAATGGCGACGGATATTAAGCGTCAATCATTATCCTGCCGTAAGATATTTGGTCATTACGGAATTAAGCAACGCTCATGGCGACCTGTATTGAGAACACTCATCAAAGATATTTATCAAATTCCAGCCACTTAACGTGGGAGTAAATAAGTAAGGCGGTTAAAAGGTGAATTATAAAGCAATAGTTATAGTGTATGTTTTACAGTTGCTTGCTGGGGTGATTTGGTATTCCGCAGCGCCAGCAAATGTAACGCAACAAGTAGAAGGTAATGCCCTGGATGGTATGACAACTGCGAGCCTTTTTGGATTCTGTATCGCTTTATTTTTGTACACTTATTTTACTAGTTGGTTGTTGGCGAAAACCAATTTGCGTTCAAGCTTTGAGCGTTTGTTGCTGACCCTCAGTATTTGGTTATTCACAGTATTACCAAATATTTTCTTTATGGGTTTGTTTGTTGATTTCAGCCATATGAGCGTTGGGTACTTGCTGTCATTTGGCTTTATAAGCTGTTTGATTTCGGCGTTAATATTACCGTTTTGGAGAGCGAGCAGATCAATATTCAAAGGCTGAATTCAGCCTTTGAATATCTGTGGTTTGGTGGGGTTAGTATAGGCTGCTTTCTGGCCATACGCTCCATAAAGATAGGCCTGCAATTAAAGCACTGATCATCACTTGAGGGATTAGAGCAATAACAGTGCGTATGACTGTACCATCTTCGATGAAAGCTTTTTGACTAAAGCTGGTCGCTTGAACGGCTAGGAAGGCAATAAGCATTGTCCATATAGGCAAATCTGCTAATACGTGAGCTTGTGCAAGCAAGCCTGCCAATATCATGTTGCCGAGTAGTAACCCATTAATGCTACTGGATTTGATGACAAAGCGCTGAACCAGTATGAAACCAACGACGCTGGCTGCAAACCCACCTAACAATTGTCCAATCAAAAGACTGCCGCCGATAGCGACAACTGGAGCTGTGGCGCCTGCCGCAATAGCCAGTGAGGCCATGGGGGCATGAGAGTGTTCCTTTGAAGACGTAAGCAATTGTAGCTGAGTGCTCAATACCACTGCGGCAGCGCTCACGATTGCCCAGATTAGACTGGTAGCTTGGGATTGATGCTGCAATACAGGATTGAGTAACCAGTAAAAGCCAAGTCCAAATAGGGCTAATTGAACCGCTAGTTGAGCATTTTTGCTGATTTTCAACTGACTGATTAAAGTCGCCAGCCATCCAAAAATTACCGCTGTTACTAAGAAATCTAGGGCTTTGCTCGGAGGGAAATTTAAGCCCGAGTGGATCAGGCTTAAAGCAACGAGGAAGCCCGCACCTAAACCAAATAGGCTTAGGTTTGGCTTAACTTTTCCTAAAAGAGTAATAATAGCGGCCGCTAGAAAAGGGTAGACAGCAGTATTGAGTAACATAAGAAGGTTTGAGTTACCTGCTTCCTCGTACATGATGGCTCCTAATTACTGGCGAATGCCTTCGATGAATACTTCAAGTTCCGTTTCATCGGTCACGCCAGGGATGAAGTAAGAGACACCGAAGTCACTACGCTGAATGGTTGTGCTTGCTTCAAAGCCTGCACGGTAACCGCCCCATGGATCTTTGCCTTCACCTACTTTTTCAACGTCGAAGCTGACTGCTTTAGTAACACCATGGATGGTTAGATCACCAGTCAGTGTTTCACCATCGAAAGAGGTGCTCTTAAATATGATGGTTGGGAATTGTTTAACGTCTAAGAAATCAGGGCTGCGTAAGTGCTTGTCACGTGCTTCGTGGTTGGTATCGACACTTGCAGATTGAATAGTCAGCTCGGCACTACCTGATTTACCACTGTCATCAAGAGTGAAAGAACCTTCAAGTTCGTTGAATCGACCAACCGTTGTACTTACACCTAAATGACCTACTTCAAATGTCACGAACGAGTGTGCAGCATCGACTTGGTAGTCTGCTGCAAAAGCTGATGTGGTTAGTAGTGCTGCGGTTGCTGCTAATAGGGTTTTCATGGCTCTCTCCAAGAGTGTTTATTGAATATAGTGCTAGTATAATCATGTTCTAAGAATACATAATTACACGACAATACAATTCACTGTTTCTTTAAATGAAATAATTTTGATGGAACTTTTTCTCTAAGGGAGAATCCAGATGGATAAATTACAGGCCATGAAAGTGTTCTGTCGCGTCTATGAAGCAGAGAGCTTCAAAGTGGCGAGTGAGTCATTGGATATCTCACGACCGATGGTGACACGCTATATTAATGCTCTTGAAGAGTCCCTAGGGGCCAAGCTGCTGCACCGTAATACACGTAATATTAGTGTGACCCATGCAGGACATCAATACTATCAACATTGTGTGACGATTCTGGAGGCTATTGATGAAGCGGAAGGAGAGCTTACGGACTTAACACACCAGCCTAAAGGCCGTATCCGTGTCAGCGTTCCAATGGATTTTGGTTTATCACATATGGTGCCTATCTTGAGTGAGTTTTCGGCTCTGTATCCAGATATCACCCTTGAAATAGACTTCAGTGATAAGCGTGTCGATTTAACAGAATCGGGTGTTGATCTGGCTGTTCGTGGTGGTGATCTAGGCGGCGATCAATTCATCGCAAGGCCTTTGTGCTCTATGAGAGGGTATGTGTGCGCGTCGCCTGACTATTTAGAGAAGTTTGGTAAGCCAAGTCATCCGAATGAATTAATGAATCATAATTGCTTGGTTTATACTAATGCGCCGTATGCTGGACGCTGGTCCTTCAAGAAAGAGTCAAAGGACACTTTTTATGTGCAGGTTAATGGCAATTTAATGGGCAATAATGGCGGTGCATTGACTCGTTTAGCGGTTGCTGGAGCTGGTGTCATCATGCAGCCCGACTTCCTGGTCGACGATTACATTGCAAATGGCAAGCTGGTTTCACTATTTGATGAATATGAGACATTTACAGGGCAGTTTTACGCTGTGTATGCAGAGAGAAAGCTGCAACCTAAAAAGGTTCGGCTTTTGATAGATTTCTTAATGGAAAAGCTGCAGTAACAAAGTGTTGGCTGGATACTGTGCAGGCACTTTAGTACCTGCACAGTATGATCCTATTAAACGAGATCGTCGAACTCATTCTCTACGTTTAGATCGACTGGCATTTGGTAGCCAGGTAATTGGATTTTCTTATCTGTTATGTCTAATTCTTCACCACCGAGCACATTAAAGCCAAAGCGGTAGATAGGTTCAATTTCGCCTCGAATCATGGCTTGGTTGTACGCTTGGGCAGCTTCTTGTACGGCTTTGTTCTTATCTTGGTAAGTAGCCAACTGCTCATCACTGTAGCGCTTGCGAAGCATCGACATAGCTCTATTTGGTGATAAAAGTACTGCCGTAGCATTATTGCCACCGAAACCTTTGGAGTTAAGCAAAGCCGCCTCAAAATGATCTTTGCCGTATTCTTCGTGCTTCAATTGGAATTTAAGGCCGTCGGTATAAACATCATCAGCGACTGCATTTGATGTGATAATACCTGGAAGAATACCATGCTCCCAAACGCCTAATGATAGGTGTAGTTGGTCACCGCCTGCAGTACCTTGAGAGTGACCAAGGTAGGCTTTCATGGCTGTCACGGGCATGCTTGTTGCGCCGAAGCTGGTCGCTGCTTGGCTAAGTACATGGGACTCAGTAACACGGTTTTGCGGAGTGCTAGTGCCATGGGCTTGGATAAATGTTCGATCCGTTAGACCGTCGACACCAATGATATTCTTCAAGTAAGCCATGGCTTTACTAAGGGTTAAATAGTTACCAACGCCTGGTGCGGAAATCGACTTCTTGTAACCATCGGCATAAGCGTACACCGCAGGAATTGCACCATGAATGGTTGCGCCCAATTCAATGGCTAACTCATCATCCATCAACAGAGTCCACTGGCTTGACTCACCAATGGTAAAGCCACAGTTCTGAGCGAATGGGCGGCAGCTGCGAGTGTGATCTGGCTCTTTCTGGTTTTCCAGTTGGTCTAAGGCAAGTAGTGCGGTGTCTTCTGCCAATGCGCCCATGGTTCTGAAACCTTCGATGATCTCAGGGGTAATTGGGGCATCGCTGCCACCAACCATTGCGACACGAACTTTACCGGCTTTGATTTGCTCAACAGCACGCTCTAGATTAAAGAAGTAGGTAGCACAGGCGCCGATTGAAGTACCAACGTTACCAACAGACCCTAAAATATAGGCGTTAACGAAATCCGCTGGCATTTGCGCGTAGCCAAGAGGTAAGTGCTTAGATGTTGTGCGCTTGCCCATTAAGGCTGATTTCAGCATGCCGCCAAAGCCAAGATCATCCATTTGACCGATCGAGTTAGCTGCATAAACCGCCACTTGATCTGGCGCGACAACATTTCGAACTTTATCCCAATCTAAGCCACTACTAAGGATTGCATCAGAAGCTCCATAAACGGTCATCTGAAGACCACGGGGATGGTTGCGGCTCTGATACAGTTTTGAAGGGTCGAACCCTGTAGGAAGCTGACCAGCCGCTTTTACACTGAGAGACTTAGAGTCTTTAATAAAGGTTTCTAATGTGCCGTCTACAGTGATTTCGCTATGGGTTTTGGACAGCTCTTTTACTTGCCAATTGGCCGGGATGTTATCCGGAAGAGAGCGTGTTTTAACGCTAAAACTAAGCTTCTCACCTTCTGCAACAGGTGCTAGAGCCGAGCTTTTGTGAATAACAACGTTATCAACGTCAAAGAGACTTGGATGAATGCGACGAATCAAGGTGCGCGCTAGAATCTCTTCACCAAATGTATCGATGAGCGTTTCTGAGTCAAGGGCTTCACCATCATGAGTGAGCCAAGCGCCATTTTGGTATTCTGCAATATTCGTGATTGTCGCAAGATCGAGCAGGACTTCCTGCTGAATGGCTTGGGGAAGTAAGTCAAGAATGATTCGACGATACGCTTGATGGAAGGATGTGCGTCCAGCCGAATTGATTCCGCCAAAGCCAACAATAACAGGTAAACGGGCCAAAGGAATGTCCTCGATTTATAATTTTCGGTATTAACTAGCGGTATTGTAAAGGATGGGGGCGATTCGCCGCCACCCTAGATGCAGCGAATTTTATTGTAAAAAGAGAGGAATACACTGGGAATTAAGCAAATTCCTCTCATTAAATGGTTACTCGTTATTATAAAGAGCTTCATCGGTATGAACATTGAAGCGCCAAAGTTCATTGTAATCGATCAGGCTCTCTATCTCGTCAATATAGTCTTGTCCGCGTTGAGAGTATTTTTCTAGCCCATGAACCAAGGCAAGGCCAGTAATGGTTTCTTTATTCTTGCGAAGCTCAGCACGAATACTGCGTAGCTCTTTGTAAGCAGAATTGCTGTTCAAGTTATCAATGTAGGCGAATACAGATTCACGGGCGTCAGTAAATTTCCTAACTTCGTGATCTTGGTCTTCTCCACGTGCATTGGGGACTAAACCGCAGCCCCGTGAGAAACACCACTGACCGAAGTAGTTATTACCTTCGACCGCAAAGCGAGATGTTCCCCAAGCTGATTCATTTGCCGCCTGTGCTAACACCAGTGATGCTGGAATGATATCAACGTACTTCAATAGTGCTGCGATATCTTCATGTGTGTAGACCCCTAGTTTACGAAGTTTGTGGATCTTACGTAGCGCTGCAATCCATGTCTTATCTTCGCGTGATGGAGGCTCGGAATTGTTTAGGATAGCTTCAATGCGAGCTCTATCTTCTAGCAATAAAGCATTTTTTTCTTGTACGAACGGTAATAAGAAATCGAAGAACGCCTCTTTACGCTTTTGCACATCTTGAATGTCGGCAAAGTTAGGTTTGTTGTCTTCAATAGGGTGGCTTTTGAAATATTCTTGCTCTTCTTCCGTGACTGAGGCTTCCCGTGAGTTCTCACGTTTCGGTTGCTCCGGGACGCTTTTAGGCGCGGGTTGTTCTGTTGTGACCGTTTTTGATCCAGTTTGCTGAGTACCTTGTGGCTCTATTTTTAACCACAAAATCAAAATAACGATACTCGAGATTACCCAAAGTAACTTACGTTCCATATCCAACCATCATTAATTAGAGCGTTAATATACAAAACGAGCAGCAGGTTAGCCTGTTGCTCGTTTTGAAAGTTCAATATATGAGCAGCACATTATCCGAAAAAAACCAATAATTTGATAGCTGATAGTTTGAATATTGTCAAAAAGTGCGCAACTTTCTCTAAATTTGTCCTTAAAATTCGGAACGAAAAATTTTTTCAGGGCCTTTCGGGACGACTCGGGTTGGATTGATAGTGTCGTGGCTGTAGTAATAATGTTGTTTGATGTGGTCAAAATTCACGGTATCAGCGACGTTTTGAGTGCGATACAAGCCTTCTAAATATCGGTTTAAATTCGGTAAATCGATAATGCGTTGGAGGTTGCACTTGAAGTGGCCATAGTAAACCGCGTCGAAACGAATTAATGTCGTAAATAAGCGCCAATCCGCTTCAGTGACTTGAGTGCCACATAAATAAGGCTGCTGGCCTAACGTTTCTTCTAGGTGTCGCAAGGTATCAAACAACGGAAATAACGCGTCTTCATAGGCTGCTTGAGTGGTTGCGAACCCTGTCTTGTAAACCCCATTGTTGACCGTGTCATAGACTGTCGAGTTGATCTGGTCGATGTTGTGCTGAAGCTCATCAGGGTAATAGTCGTCATGATTATTGGTAAGATGATTGAATGCGGCGTTAAACATTCTAATGATGTCAGCAGATTCATTCGAGACAATGGTGTGCGTATGTTTGTCCCAAAGAATGGGAACAGTGACTCGTCCCGAGTACTCAGGTTGAGCATGAGTGTACAGCTGATGGGCAAATTGAAACTCATGGAGAGGATCCCCTAAAGGAACATGGTGATCGTTAAAGTTTGTGTCTTCGGCAAAAGTCCAACCATGCTCAAGCATATGAGGGTGCACACAGCTAACACTAATGTGATCCTCCAATTGCTTTAGATGTCGAAAGATTAGTGTGCGATGAGCCCATGGGCAGGCCAAGGAAACATATAGATGATAACGCCCTGACTCGGCTAAAAAGTGTGTCGCATCGTTAGCATCGAAGTCATCTGGCGACACCAGCCAGTTTCGAAATTGTGACTGAGAGCGTACAAACTTGCCCTGAGTCGCTTTTGTGTCATACCACTGATCGTGCCATTTGCCGTCTATTAGTAATCCCATAACATTCTCTTGCTCGTTGTTTTATCTAATTATTAATGAAATCGTTACGTTTTCGGGGCAAGATATTGATTTGTTTTGATCGATTGGTTCGATAGGTTGCTTCATGCCGCAAAGAACTGGCTCTCTGTTAGTGCCTCTTTTTATTCTATTAGCTGGTTTATTTGCCAGTGCTTATATTCAAATTTTGCCCGAGTTGGCGCTTGAGTTGTTACCTTGGTTGCCCTATGTGCTGGCGAGTGTGATGGTCTTTTTAGCTTGGCACTTTAATCGAGGCAAGGTGTTGCTGGCGGGCGGGCTGATTCTTTTGCCTGCTTTTTACCCCTACATAGCTACTGAAAGTTTTCCAAGTAGTTCAACTACTGTAGCGGCGATAGGGCTAGGCTTGTTGCTTGTATTGCGAGAGCGAGGCTTCTTCAATCGTTTTGTTTTTAATCGTATTTTATTTCTTGCTATGTTGCTGGCATGGAGTGTGGCTTATGAAAAAGGCACGATTAATTTCGACTTTCTGGCAATTAATGTTCCGCTATTAGATGTGACGCTGTCGAGCTTGTTGTGTTGGGCTGCGATTGCGATCACCAGTTTATTAAGTTTGTCGTACTGGTGGCGAAAAGCTGATGGTTTCTCTACCGCCGTGCTGGTAAGCCTAGCAACTTTATTGTTGATCGAATGTCAGAATTTTTCTGTCAATCAAGATGCGGCAATTCGCAGTGCGCAAATTCTGGTTTGGGTTTGGTTTGTTATTGCGGAAAGTCATCGTATGGCGTACCGAGATGAATTAACTCAATTACCAAGTCGTAGGGCCTTGAATGAGGCGATGCTGGCGTTACCGAGACATTATGCAATCGCCATGTTAGATGTTGATCATTTTAAAAAGTTTAACGACTCCTATGGCCACGACAAAGGAGATGATGTGTTGCGCATAGTAGGGCGGGTCATGCTGCGTTATGGCGGATCTGCATCCGTTTTTCGCTACGGTGGTGAAGAGTTCACGCTTCTGTTTAAGGGGCGAAATGTTGAGCAAGCAGAAGAAACACTCGAACAGGTCAGGGAAGAGATCCAAGCCCAACGGTTGGATGTCTCGACGGATGCTAAAACAAAAGAAATATCTGTGACTGCTAGCTTAGGATTGGCCTATTCGACTACTGGAGAGGCGCCTGGCGATGTGATTAAGCGTGCGGATCAGGCGCTTTATCAAGCTAAGCGTAAAGGGAGAAACCGCTTGATGGTTGCCGCGGATTAAAAACTTAAACAAATGGTCAGATTTTTCTTGCACTTCTTTTTTTGTGTCTGTATTCTGACCGGATGTTCAAGTTTTGCTGCATCTCGTGTAGCAAGTCCAGATTACTAACAAGCCAATATTGGTAAGTTGTAAACTGAGCCAACGTGGTACAACAGCACTAAAGGTGTACGCCTAACACCGAACTGTTGTGAGGGGAACGGGGAGCTTTGCTCCCCATTTTTAATGTTATCTCGCCTGATTCCCTTTATAATTCACACACCTGTCTGTAATTAGCCAAATGACTGAGGCAACTGTGTCTGAATCTCCCAAACGTTCGAAAAACCAGCTGAAAACTCATATCCGTGCTCAGAATCAAGCACTCATTCTCGAAACGGCTGAGCGCATTTTTGCGCGTCAAGGGTTAGCCAAAACCACGACACAGATGATTGCAGACGAAGCTGGCTTACCCAAGGCTAATATTCATTATTACTATCGCTCTAAAAAAGATCTGTTAGAAGCCGTGCTTGAGCGTATTCTGCAGTTATGGCTAGACTCTGTGAGTCAGTTTTCAGAGGAGCTTGGGCCTCGTCATAACTTGACGCGTTATATTAGTGAGAAGCTCGACCAATCACGCCTTAATCCAAGTGCCTCTAAAGTATTCGCTATGGCGCTCATTGGCGAAGAGCCCTTTGTGTTGGAGTTCTTACGCCGATTCTTTGTGGACGAACTGCAAAAAGAGAAGCAAACATTGGATCGTTGGGTGGAACAAGGGTTAATGAAGCCGGTTCCAGTTGAGCATTTGTTCATCACTATTTGGGCAATGACCCAGACGTATGCGGATTTTGATGGGCAGGTAAAGGTTTTGTTGCAAAAAGAGCAGCTTGAAGAGTCGGATTTTGATGACGCTAAACAGTTTATTACGCGAATGATATTACTCAGTTGTGGCATAGAGGAAGTTTAAAATGAGTTTAGAAAGTGCAATGACGTTTTTTGTCGCCATTTTTATTTTTAGTATCACTCCCGGGCCTGGTGTCTTTGCGATTTTAGCAAAAAGCCTAACGCAAGGTGTCATCAAGACATTGCCTCTATCTGCTGGGATGGTGTGCGGTGATATTCTTTATCTTGTTATGGCATGTTTTGGTTTAGCGGCCATTGCTCAGCAATGGGAAGTGCTATTTCTAGTGATCCGTTACGTGGGGGCGGCATACCTTCTCTACTTAGGTTGGAAAATGTGGACGTCGCCGATTGATTTAGATGTTGATAATTCAAGTATTAGCGCTAGAAAAAATGGCTGGTCTGCGGCACTGCAAGGTTTTCTTATTTCCTCTTCAAACCCTAAAGTGGTGTTGTTTTATATCGCATTTTTACCAACGTTTATGGATGTGACGGTGCTTGATGGTGGAGATATCGTCCTAGCCTCTGTCTTAGCATTTTCCGCACTCATGTTAGGCCTCACTCTTATCTCGTACTCAGCTTCCCAAGCACGCCGACTAATGAAATCCGAACGAGCGATGAAGCGTGTGAATCAAGGTGCGGGTGGCATTATGGCGGGAGCTGGTGCGTTTTTAGCGTTACGAGGCTAAACCTTAAGACTGCAATATTTATGGATGAATTGCGCAGAAACTTATATCGGATTGTATTTTTCACAAACGTCACTACATAAGTTTTATTGTTCCTAAACTGATTTTTAGAATCAGCGTTTATAGAGAAAGAGACTTATGAGTGACGACGAAAAGTATTTAGATCCATCTGAAGGCGATGTTGTTGAAACGGATGAGGTGTCCATAAGTGACCCACGCTCACTCGCTTTACCGGATGATGTGTTACCTGACACGCTGTACATCCTGCCTGTCTCCAGCAGACCTTTTTTCCCAGCTCAAGTGCAGCCTGTTATGGTGGATGCTGAACCTTGGGAAGACACTCTTGAGCACATTGCTGAGCAGCCGCAATCGGTGGTTGGGCTTGTTTATGCTGAAAGAACTGGTGCAGGTGCCCCCAAAGTAGAAACTTTTTCTGAGATCGGCTGTGTAGCGCGAACGCACAGAGCAGAAAAAACAGATGACAAAATTACCTTCCTAGCGCAAGGCATTAAGCGTATAGAAGTGGTTGAGTGGCTCAATACCGAAGCGCCATATTTAGCGCGAGTACGCTATATCAGCGACTCTAAAATACGTGATGATGAGTCAAAAGCGTACTCCATTGCGATTCTTGATGCGATCAAAGAGCTGATTCGATTAAACCCGCTTTTCAGTGAAGATCTACGTCAGTACTTGGGGCGTTTTTCATTTAATGAACCTGGTTTGCTGGCAGATTTTGCGGCTTCCATTACTTCTGCAGAGCCTCAAGAGTTATACGAAATTCTTGCTACACTGCCGATTACTCCGCGTTTGCATGCGTCTCTGACTTTACTTCGTAAAGAGCTAGAGATTGCGCGATTACAAAATGAAATCAGCGAAGAAGTAAATCAAAAGATAAGCAAACATCAGCGCGAGTTCTTCTTAAAAGAGCAGCTAAAAGTCATTCAAAAAGAGCTGGGTATCTCTAAAGATGATCGAACATCTGATGTAGAGATGTTTGAAGAGCGCCTATTAAATAAAACGGTGCCCGAAGCGGCCATGAAAAAGATTGAAGAAGAGCTGCATAAATTAAGCATTCTTGAATCGGGCTCACCTGAATACGGGGTGACGCGTAATTACCTTGATTGGGCGACGTCTATTCCATGGGGTGTTCATTCAAAAGATAACCTTGATATTAACAAAGCTCGCGAGGTGTTAGAGCAGCATCACGCGGGCCTTGGGGATGTTAAAGACCGCATTGTTGAGTTTTTGGCCTTAGGTGCTCACCGCCAAGAAATGGGCGGTTCCATTATGCTATTGGTTGGCCCTCCTGGAGTGGGTAAAACATCTATTGGTAAATCTATTGCCGAAGCGTTGGATCGTCAATTTTACCGTTTTAGTTTGGGCGGGATGCGCGACGAGTCTGAGATTAAAGGCCACCGTCGTACTTACATTGGCGCCTTGCCGGGTAAATTTGTTCAAGCTTTAAAAGATGTAGAAGTTGAAAACCCTGTCATTATGCTGGATGAAATCGACAAGATTGGCTCTTCTTTCCAAGGGGATCCAGCCTCAGCGTTGCTTGAAGCGTTGGACCCTGAGCAAAATGTAGAATTTCTAGACCACTACTTAGACATGCGAGTGGATCTTTCAAAAGCCTTATTTGTTTGTACTGCCAATCAGTTGGATACCATTCCAGCGCCATTGCTGGACCGTATGGATGTGATTCGATTATCAGGCTATATCGCGGAAGAAAAATTGGCCATTGCAAAACAGCACCTATGGCCTAAGTTGCTGAAGAAAAACAAGCTTTTGAAAAAGCAGTTAAACATTACTGATGCAGCGTTGAAGTACATTATCGAATCCTATGCTCGTGAAGCTGGTGTTCGTGGACTGGATAAACTGCTGCAGAAGATTTTACGTAAATGTGTTGTGCAGCTGATGACCGGAGAGAAAGACAGTATCAATGTCGGTGTTAAGGACGTGGAAACCTTCCTTGGTATGCCATATTTCCGCAATGAGAAAACCTTACGTGGTGTCGGCGTTGTGACGGGGCTTGCTTGGACTTCAATGGGGGGAGCGACACTTCCTGTGGAAGCGAATAAGGTTCATGAGCTTAGCCGTGGTTTGAAGCTGACAGGTAAGCTGGGCGAAGTCATGAAAGAGTCGGCTGAGATCGCTTATTCATACGTCTTGTCTCATACCAAGAGTTATCAGAAGAATGCGGAATTCTTCGATAAGTGCATGATTCATTTACATGTGCCAGAAGGTGCTACACCAAAAGATGGACCTAGTGCAGGCATTACCATGGCGACAGCATTGATGTCGTTGGCCAAAGGCGAACCTGTACAACGGCCACTGGCCATGACTGGTGAGTTAACTCTGACAGGACAGGTGCTTCCTGTGGGAGGAATTCGTGAAAAGATCATTGCTGCGAAGCGTAGTAAAGTAAATGAAGTGATTTTGCCAGAAGCCAACCGACGTGACTTTGAGGAGCTACCTGAGTCGGTTAAAGCGGACATGACCGTACATTTTGCTGAGCGCTTTGCTGATGTGGAAAAGGTCGTTTTTGCGAAATCGGACCGCGGTATTCACTAAAAACTCCACATTCCTTCGTTCTATCGCCTATTAAAAGGTGAGATAATGATTTTGCCGAATCCTATTTGGGTTCGGCTTTTTCTTATCTGCGCAGAGCGCGATGTACTTTTTCGAGGGTAGGCATGCCGAAACAGGCAACATTGACAAAAGGTTCAACCTTTAAACACGTCTCCATTATGTCATTTACCGGTGCATTAGGTTTGATGGCAATGTTTTTGGTGGACTTGGTCGATATGCTTTTCCTATCGATGCTTGATGAACGAGAAGCCGTCGCGGCGGTAGGATTCGCCAGCACCA
Organism: Marinomonas communis; assembly: GCF_004363305.1. Lineage (GTDB taxonomy): Bacteria > Pseudomonadota > Gammaproteobacteria > Pseudomonadales > Marinomonadaceae > Marinomonas > Marinomonas communis. The sequence goes on from NZ_SNZA01000003.1 coordinate 362,488, forward strand.
TCATGTTCTTTACCGTATCGATTAGTATTGCGGTCTCTATTTCTGCGACAGCCCTTGTCGCTAGGGCGATCGGTGAAGGCAACTTTGAGCTAGCTAAGCGCCGTGCTACCAATGTATTAGGCATGGGGGTTATTTTTTCGAGTATGGTGGTCTGGTTCTTATGGCCACGTATTCCCGATATGTTGGTGTTTTTGGGTGCTAATTTCAAAACCTTAGACATGGCGACCAGTTACCTGCAGATTCTTATGCTGGGTATGCCTGCGGTCATGATTGGGATGATTGCATCAGGTATTATGCGTGCGTTGGGGGATGCTCGACGAGCAATGTATGCGACGTTAGCCTGTAGTATCGTCAATGCTGTACTCGACCCGATTCTTATTTTCCTATTTGGTCTAGGGATTGAAGGAGCTGCGATTGCTTCATTGTTGGCACGGCTATCCATGGTGGCCGTAAGTTATTATGGCGTGGTGTCGATTCACCGAATGCTCGGAGAATTTGATTTGGTTGAAAGTTTTAAAGACTTGAAGCCCATCGCTGTCATTGCCATACCTGCCATGCTAACGAATATGTCATCACCGCTTGCGAATGCCATTGTCATGGAGTTCGCGGCTGGGTTTGGGGATCATGCTGTTGCGGGGATTGCCATTGTTGGGCGAGTCATACCGGTTGTATTCGGTGGGCTGTTTGCTTTATCGGGGGCTGTTGGGCCGATTCTGGCTCAGAATTATGGTGCTCGGCATTTCCATAGAATGCATAACGCAATCACCAGCGCCGTGGTATATGCGTTAGGGTACTGCCTAGTGCTATGTTCAGCCTTGTATCTTGCCCAAGACTTTTTAGTGTCTATTTTCAATGCGTCCGACGATACGGCTCGTTTGATTCATTTCTTTGCTACATACGGTTCCTTTAGTTTCTTTTTTCAGAGTTTATTGTTCATTGCTATAGCAGTGTTTAACAATTTAGGAAAACCACTAAACAGCACTTTGTTAAACTTTGGACGAGCGACGTTAGGTACTTTGCCGCTGATCGCTTTCTTTGGCTGGCTGATGGGGGCTGAGGGTATTATCTTTGGGCAAGCAATTGGGTCGGTCATCTTTGGCTGTATCGGTTTTGTGATGGCTCGCCGTTACTTGCATGAGTTAGAACGACGAGAAGTGATGACTTTTCAATCTGATGCGTCGATACAGCAGGATATCTGCCCTAATAGCTAGTTATGTTCGCTGGGCAAACAAGACGAACTCTTGGTTGCCATCCCCGCCTTTGATCACACTTTTTTCATAGCTGATGACGCTAAAGCCTAGCTGTTGAATTAACTGCTTCATGTCCGCTTCAAGCTGCTGGACTTTATGCTGGTCTTTGACAATGCCACCCTTGCCAATGGCTTCTTTACCTAACTCAAATTGTGGTTTGACGAGAGTGATTAAATAGCCGCCTGAACAAATTAAGCTAGGCAGCTGTGGCAGTATTTTAGTTTGAGAAATAAAGGAAACGTCCATTACGGCCGCATCAAACCCCTTTTCTGGGTAGTGCTCACCTAGATCCTGTTTACTTAGGTGACGAGCATTTAGCCCCTCTAAACACACTACGTCGTCTCGTTCACGCAAACGGCGGTCGAGTTGATCATGCCCAACTTCAACTCCCACTACTTTGGCAGCGCCATGTTGTAGAGCACAGTCGGTGAAGCCACCTGTAGACTGCCCTACATCAAGTACTGTGTAACCTTGAATATTTAGGTTAGAGGCTGACAAGGCTCCAGCTAACTTCAAAGCACCACGTGAAACGTAGCGATCGTCTTCATCCAACTCCAGCTTGATCTCAATGTCTTCACTAACTTTAAGGCTTGGCTTTGCAACCGCTACCCACAAACCTTTATCAAAGATAAATACTTTGCCTTGGCTAATAAAGGTTTGCGCTTGAGAGCGAGATTTACAAAGTTGCTTTTCGGTGAGTAATTGGTCGATACGTTTCATGATCTTGATTTCTTAATTCAGTGCGGGCGCATCATAGCAAAAGCAAATGAATCGCAGTAGGCTATTGTCCATTATTCGTCATTTTGCCGATTTAGGAGGCGCTTCAATGGCTTTGCCAACGATGGTTTCTACCGCACAATTGCATACTTTATTAGAACAAGATGATCTAGTGTTGCTTGATAGTCGCTTTTATCTGAACGACTTGGAGAAAGGTCGCAAAGTCTATCAGCAAGGACATATTCCTGGAGCGCTTTTTGTCGATCTTCACCATCAATTGGCGGGAACGGAAACGGCATTTACTGGGCGTCATCCATTACCAGAGCCAGATGCGTTAGCGCAGACGTTAGCAAGCTTAGGCATCAATAATAATTCTCAGGTCGTGGTATACGATGATATGGGGGGCGCGATGGCCGCAAGGGCCTGGTGGATGTTAGTTCAGCAAGGCATTGAAGTGTATGTCTTAAATGGTGGTTTTGGTGCTTGGCAAAAGCAAGGGTTGCCTATTGAAATGGGGGTTAACCAGCCTGCGCCTACTGAGTTTCGTATCAAGGTAAGCTATCCATGGTTAGTCACTGAAGAGGATGTAGTAGCTAACTTTGAAGCTGATCGTTTTCAATTGCTAGATGCTCGGGCTGAAGATCGTTTTAATGGTATGAATGAAACCATGGATCCAGTCGCAGGCCATATACCTGGTGCGATTAACCGCCCGTTTATGAACAACCTTAATGCTGAAGGATTGATGAAATCGCCAGAGCGGTTGCAGACAGAGTGGGGGGCGCTGTTGCAGCACATTGAAAAACCAATTGTTTACTATTGCGGCTCCGGTGTGACGGCATGTCACAATGTTCTAGCGATGAACTATGCTGGATTAGAAGCTAAGCACGTCTACGTTGGCTCCTGGAGTCAATGGGCAAAGCGTATGCAGAGAATGATGCAAGAGCACTCCATCTAAGCTGTCACAGAGTTGTTACTTTCTAGATGCAAGATGATAGCAATGAACACATTGCTTAGAGGACTTGCATATGAAAATTGCTGTGGTGGGTACGGGGTATGTTGGCATATCAAACGCGCTATTGCTTGCCAAGAATAACCAAGTGATAGCGTTGGATATTGATCCCGAAAAAGTAGCTTTATTAAATCAAAGGCAATGCCCTATCCAGGACAGTGAAGCTGAATATTGCTTAGCGAATACTTCCCTAGATTTACGGGCAACATTAGAGCCTGCTGAAGCGTATGACGGCGCCCGTTATGTCATCATTGCAACACCGACTGACTACGACCCTGAGACCAACTACTTTAATACAGCTCATGTAGAGTCCGTTATCCAGGGTGTTATGGCGATTAATCCTCATGCCATCATGGTGGTAAAATCGACTGTGCCAGTAGGGTTTACCCGTGAAGCAAGAGCTAAATTTGGTACCACTAATCTTATCTTCTCCCCTGAATTTTTACGTGAGGGGAAAGCGCTTTATGACAACCTATACCCATCTCGAATCATTGTCGGAGAAAAGTCAGAACGAGCTCAAGCTTTTGCCGAGTTGCTAGCCGAGGGGGCAGAGAAAGAAGAAGTCGATATCTTATTGACGGGATCAACTGAGGCTGAAGCTATTAAGCTCTTTGCGAACACTTATTTAGCTATGCGGGTCGCGTATTTTAATGAGCTTGATTCTTATGCTTCGATTCATGGCTTGAATACAAAAAATATCATTGAAGGTGTCTGCTCTGACCCTCGAATAGGCAAGCACTATAATAACCCTTCGTTTGGTTATGGTGGTTACTGCTTGCCAAAAGATACTAAGCAATTGCTGGCAAACTACGATCAAGTACCAAACAATTTGATTCGTGCGATTGTGGATGCAAATGCCACTCGTAAGGACTTCATCGCTGAAGAGGTCTTAAAGCAGAGGCCTAAAGTCGTAGGAATATACCGTCTTGTTATGAAAGCTGGATCTGATAACTTTCGAGCGTCAGCCATACAGGGAGTGATGAAACGAATTAAGGCGAAAGGTATTGAGGTAATTGTTTACGAGCCAGTTTTAGAGCAAGCTCACTTTTTTAATTCTGTGGTAGAGACTGATTTGGCCTTATTTAAACATAAGGCCGACGTCATAATTGCTAATCGCCTTCATGAAGAGCTAACAGATGTACAAAGCAAAGTGTATACCCGTGATTTATTTGGCGGGGATGCTTAGCTTTCAGAACTCTTTGATCTATCTAATGGATTTATGTGGGGCTGCTATCTACTTAAGCCCTAATAAGCTTTAAACTACACGGCTTGTATTTATTCTGATCGTGATATGGTTTGTGCATGAAAATATTAGTCGTACGTAATGACAAAATTGGTGACTTTGTTTTAGCGTTACCAGCTTTCAAAGCCATCAAACAGGCGTTTCCTAGCGCTAACGTCGTTGCATTAGTGCCAGCTTATACCGTAGATATCGCTAGGGCTTGTGAGTGGATTGATGACGTCATTATAGATCCTGGCAAGCCCGATTCACTGAAAGAGTTTGCTCAAGCACTTGAAGCAGAAAAGTTTGATGCGTCAATCTGTTTGTTTTCCAACACGTACAACGCCAAGCTTGTACGTAAAGCCCGAATACCGATCCGGATTGCCCCTGCGACAAAGTGGGTGCAATTTTTATATACGCATACTTTAAAGCAAAAACGCTCTAGATCTGAAAAACCTGAATTTCAATATAACTTAGAGTTGGCTAATTATTTTATAACGGTGCTTAAGGGGGCTGTTGAGCCTGTGTCACCGCACCAGGTATTGCATTACTCTGATGAACTTAAGCAAATGCAAAGAGCAAAATTGGCCCATCAGCTGAACATATCTTTTGACCGAAGAGTGTGTTTTGTACATCCCGTCACAGGGGGATCTTCGAATACGCTTACGCAATCTCAATGGTGCAAGTTGATCACATTCTTAGATCAACTTACCCCCACTCAATTTGTCATCACAGCAGGTCCTGGTGAGAGCGAGGTATCTGGAGCGCTTGTTGATGCCTTAGCAGGTCAAATAGACTCGGTCGTACTGTATGATAAGAATGATGGTTTAGAAGATTTCATGCGCTCAATTGCTGTGGCTGACGTGTTCATAGCTGGTTCGACGGGGCCGCTACACATTGCTGGTGCGCTGGATGTGCCTACTATCGGGTTTTATCCTAAAAAACGATCTTCTACTCCGTTACGTTGGCAAACGCTGAATAGCCCAGGTAAATGGTTGCCTTTTCACCCGAATGAACAGCAAGAAGATCTCACTCAGTTTGAGGTTGAGCCGCATTTGCCAGAGATTAAGAATTGGTGTTTATCACTAGAGAAGTAGTTTTACCGATGAATATATTACATATATGCCTTTCTCATGGATTTGGTGGATTAGAAATGTACCCCCTGCGAGTGGGGAAGGAAATGAAGGCGTTAGGGCATCAAGTCTTCGGTCTAACTTTTCAGGGTTCTGAAATTGCTGAAGTGATGCAAAGGGAATTTGACGCCAGCTGGGAATTGGAAACACGTGGTAATGGCTATAAGCAGCTATTCAAGCTAGCAGATTGGATTAAGCAACATCAAATTCAGTATGTTCATTGTCACAAGTCCTCAGATTTGTTGCTCGCTGTATTACTAAAAAAACTGTGTGGTTTTAAATTAATTTACACGGACCACATGGGGGTGAAGAAACCGAAAAAAGATATTTTTCACCGTTTTATTTACCGTAACGTGGATCAGCTGCTTTCTATCAGCCAATTTACCTTAGCGCATAATAAAAAAGCTCTCCCAGTGAAAGATGAGTGTATTCAGGCATTATGGCTTGGCACGGATATTTCGGAGCTGCCGACAGAAAAGGCTGATCTTAAGGCTGAGTTAAAGCTGGCGCCAGAAACCTTCATGATTGGCATTGTCGGGCGTTTATCGCCGGGTAAAGGGCACTTTGAGTTGCTTCAAGCAATGACGCATTTAGATGAGCGCTTTCATTTGGTCGTGGTTGGTGGATTGAATGCAAAGCAGGGCGGGGATGACCCCTATATCGCAAAACTGAAGACCTATGTTGCTGACCATGAGATAGCTTCAAAAGTGACCTTCTATGGTTTCTCATCGACACCGGAAAAGCAGTTGTCTGGAATGGATGTGGTGGCAATTCCCTCACATCTTGAAGCCTTTGGTTTGACCGTGATAGAAGCGATGGCGCAAGGTAAGGCGATCATTGGGGCAAATACAGGTGCTATCCCAGAGATTATTGATAATACTGGTGTACTTGTTGATCCGCTGAATGTCGAGGCGCTAGCCGCTGCGATGAGCGATTTAAGTTTGGATCAAGCAAGGCGAGAGGCATTAGCTAAAGCGGCTCGTGAACGAGCCGAGCAACAATTTGACCAGAAAGTGCATGTGCGGAAACTGTTGAGTATTTATCAAATGCTCTAGTTCATATAAGCACGATGACGGGGAGAGGTGAGACGAGGTTAGCTGTTAAAAAGTTAGCTCGTCTCGCCAAGAAATATCACTGGCGACGACTTTGGCTGGCGATCCAACAGCAATTTGTTGTTCTTCGATGCTTTTGGTCAGAGTTGAGTTGATGCCAACCACTGAGCCATCTCCGATGTTTACGCCTTTTAGAATGGTTACGTTATCTGCCAACCAAACGTGATTGCCGATCTGAATAGACTGAGCGGGATTGATGCGTTGTTTTTCGCGTAAAATGTCATGGCCATCACTGGTCATGATTTTTACGTTTCGGGAAAACATGCAATCGGCTCCGATGATAAGTTGTGTGCCTCTCTCCCGGGAGGAGAGGTAGCTGTCCTCACCAATGATGGTATCTCGTTCGATTTTGATCAGGCAGTCCTCACCATTTATTTCAATATGAACGCCTCGCAAATTACAACCTTGAGCAATCTCTAATCGATTGTTATTGCCTTTGATGCTAATACGGCAGCTTTTAACCTTGCTATGAGGGTGAATATCCAAGCTATTGTTGTTGCGTACTCTTAAAGTATTAAAGAGTTTAAGCTTCAATTGCTGTAACAATGTCATAGGGCATCCTTTACTTAAAAGTTAATTCGAATCCGGGCGATCAGCTTGCTGGCGTACCCATAAATCAGCGTATTTAACAAATGTTGAATGAGCAGACAAAACTGCTAACAAAAAGCCTTGTTTACCATCTAGGAAGCCACGTTTTACAAGGTACATTTTCACAAAACAAGCAAAGGCATGCAGGCTTGCAGAGCTAAGGGAGGTGGTTTTTCCTCGCTTTTGCTTTTGGTCCGCTGACAGCTTTGCATAGGATGCTGATTTAACTAGGTAGTGATGCAAATTATCATAGGTGTAATGCGTCATGTCACCAGATAGTGGCAAAGTGGCTACATCTTCTTTTAATATCACTTTTTCATGGACAAGGTCATCCGAATAGCCGCCTTCATCAACACGATATAAGCGAGTTACTCTGTCTGGGTACCAGCCTGAATGGGTAATAAAGCGGCCAAATACCCAGCTTTTTCGGTTAACACTGTATGCTGTCTTCGGAGCTTGTGTCGTTAAGGCTTCTATAATGCTGCTTTTGAGTTCGGGAGTGACCACTTCATCAGCATCAATCCAGAATACATAGTCAGTATTAACATATGCTTGAGCCGCTTGTCGCTGTAAACCAAATCCTTCCCAATTGTCTTTAGTATAAAAATGGGATGTATATTGGCGTGCGATCTCTTCTGTCGCATCACTACTGCCAGAGTCCAGCAAAACAATTTCGTCAGCCCAACTTGCTAGGCTCTCCAAACAGGCTTTAAGGTTCTTTTCCTCATTTTTAACAATCAAAGCGGCGGTAACGGTCGCTCGTTGGCTTGCTTGTGACATGAAAAATCCTAGTGTGAAGGCGAAATGGTCTGGATGATCTGGCTCGGTTCCAGGTTATTTAAACAATCAGTATGCCCAAGTGGGCATTGGCGTTTAAAGCAAGGGGAGCAATCGAGATGTAAATTATGGATCACTTTATTGTCGGTCAGTGGTGGTGTAAACGCTTCACTGGTCGAGCCATAGATACCATGTACTTTAGTGCCAACGGCTGCGGCCACATGCATTAATCCCGAGTCATTGCTGATGGCAACTTCTGCGGCCGCTAATAGATCAATTGCATCCACCAGCTGTGTTTTTCCACAAAGGTTATGCGCGTGAGGGCCAAGATCTTGAGTGATCACATCTCCGTCCTCGATATCTTTTGGTCCACCAAGGATCCAAACTTGGTAACCTTTTTGTATTAGCTCTTCTGCCAAGGTTCTAAAGTGTTTGAGGGGCCATTGTTTGGCGGGGCCATATTCTGCCCCCGCCATCATGGCCACAGCTGGGCGCTCAGCATCTAAGTTGTGCTGTTGATATAAGCTTTTTTGATTACCAATATCTGTGCTCAACTTAGGTTGGGGGAGCACTTTTGGTGGGTAGGCTTCTTGTGCCGCGAGTCCCAATGATACAAAGCGCTTAACGGTTTGATTTAGAACTTTCTTATCAAGCTTTCGGCGTTCGGTAAGTAGGATATAGCGCTGTTCACCGTGAAAGCCGACCCGCTTAGGTATCTTCGCAAAGAAAGGCACAAGCGCTGATTTCCAGGATCGTGGCAGCACGATTGCTTCGTCATATTTTTCTTCGCGCAATGCAATGCCTAGCTTTCTACGGGTACTGATTCCCCATTCGCCATGCCCTGTTTTGAGAGTGATAGCATGACGAACTTCGGACATTCTTTCTAGAATCGGGCTAGACCAAGCTGGGCCAATGACATCAATAATGGCATCAGGGTCTTGCTGTTTAATGGATGTAAACAGTCCTTGTGCCATCACCATATCGCCGACCCAAGAAGGCCCAACAATCAAATATTTAGCCACGGTTATCTAGCCACACCATATAATCTTTCACGCCTTGAGCAAGGCCACGGAAAGAACCTTCGTAGCCAGCTTCACGGAGTTTAGTGATGTCTGCCTGAGTAAAGCTCTGGTAAGCACCTTTCAGATGTTCTGGGAATGGAATGAACTCAATTTCCCCTTTACCGTAATGCTCGATAACCGTTTCAGCGATAGTCTTGAACGGCTCAGCATTGCCTGTACCCAAGTTGAAGATACCTGCTTTTTCAGGGTTATCTAAGAACCAAAGTTTGGTGTTTACTAGGTCTTCCACATAAATGAAATCACGGCTCTGTCCACCTGCTTCATAGCCGTCATAAGCACCGAACAATTTCGGGTTTTCACCGGCTAATACTTGATTGCGTAGGTGGAATGCCACACTGGCCATACTGCCTTTGTGATTTTCGCGTGGGCCGTATACGTTAAAGTAGCGAAAGCCAACGATCTGAGAAGATGCGGTTGGTAAAATCTCACGCACATATTGATCGAATTGGAACTTCGAAAACGCATACATATTTAGCGGGTTTTCGTTTTCACGAGACTCTTGGAAAACGGGGCCAGGACCATAAACTGAAGCTGAAGATGCGTATGAGAAAGCCACTTTATGGTCGAGACACCATTTCAATACCGCTTTTGAGTACTGGTAGTTAACGTCCATGACGTATTTACCGTTCCACTCAGTAGTCGCAGAGCATGCCCCTTCATGGAACACTGCTTTAGCTTGAATGTTCAGTGAGTCGGTTTTAATCGCCTCAAGGAAGTCGTACATATCCATGTAGTCGGCAATGTCTAGGTCAGATAGGTTTAGACATTTCTTGCCATCTGTTAGGTCGTCGACTAGGAGAATGTCACGGATGCCGCGATCGTTCAGTGCCTTGATGATGTTGCTGCCGATAAAGCCGGCGCCGCCAGTTACAATGTACATAGTCTAAGTCCTGTAATCTTTAAGAATCTCGCCATTTTAGCACTTCTGCTAAACCTAGGAAGATGTGATATCCCGTGGTGCCTGGTAAGGGGAAACCTTTACTTTGATTGTTTGCGTCTAGGTATTCAATCCAGCGGCCACGGTCAATAAAGTAATAAGTTAGTAAAAATTCTAATGCGTCTTCTAAACGGTCGCATCGCTCCTGCTCATCCAGTTTTACAACACAGCAAGCTTTTAAATATTCGGTGATTGGCCAAATACGCTTATCAGCATCAACGACTTGAAAAGTGTTACCATCGATGCTGTTGGCAATGCCGCCGTTCGCGCTCATACCGTATTTTGTAGCGACTTGCCATAGCTGCTTGGCAAGCTCTAGATCCTGTTTACGGCCAGTGATGCGATAAGTCTGATGTAATAACCACACCCACTCAAAATGATGGCCAGGTTCTACGAGATGACCTGTTTTTGCATCAAGGGATAAGTCTGCATTAAAGAACTCCCGTAATGTATAAGTTTTCGGGTCAACAAAATATTTTTCTGCTAGCGAACAGATTTCAATAATTCGTGCCGCATACTTTTCCGCTTGGGTTGCTTCAAACGCCGCAACAAATCCTTCTAATAAGTGCATATGCGGGTTTTGACGACGCACTGTTTGCTCATTTAACGGAAAAGCCTCATAAAAGCCGCCATTTGGGTGGCGCATCTTTTGATCTAAAAACTGATCGGTTCGCTCAATAAAGGTTAATGCTCGTTCATCTTGGGTTAACATAAAGTAATGACTGAACGACAGCATCACGAAAGCAAGTGCGTAGGCATCACTTTGCGTATCAAGAATGTTCATGTCGTCGTTGCGTGAGAAAATCCAACGATCATCGACAAAATACAGCTCGATAATGGCATTAAATAATTTTGAAATTTGTGCGTCATAACCGGATATCACCCCAAGCTTTGTTGCATGGCTTAGAGAATATAGTTGGCGACATTGAGTCAGTAGACGCACGCGTCCCACAGGGTTGGGTTGCCAGTCGAGAGTTAGGCTTTCAAGGCTATAACCAGTTTCTGTAAAACCGTGGTTGACCCAGTTTGGGATCAGTCCTTGGAAAACATGATCTGCACAACTCTCTATGCGTTTGTGCAAGGTTTGAGGTATTTCCATGTTGATCAATTTCACATGAGTCCAAATTGAAAGTTGCTTATGATAAAATGTTCGACTTCAAAAATCGATGAAAAGCGCCATGATATCCTCACATTTAAACTTTAAGAACAAACATATCCTTGTTGTTGGTGACGTAATGCTAGATCGCTACTGGCATGGCGGCACTTCCCGAATTTCGCCAGAAGCTCCGGTTCAGGTTGTCAAAGTCTCCAATGTTGAAGATCGCCCAGGTGGCGCTGCGAACGTAGCATTGGGGCTTGCGAAGCTTGGCGTACGAGTATCCTTAGTGGGTGTCGTAGGGAATGATGAGAACGCAACGGCATTGGAAAACACTCTAACTGAGCAAGGCGTAGAGTGTCATTTTGTAACGGCTGATAACCTTCCTACTATTACCAAATTGCGTGTGATTAGTCGTCATCAGCAGCTTATTCGTCTTGATTTTGAAGAGCGTGAAGACTCACTTAGTCAGAACCAAGCTGTTGCTGATAAAGTGGCAAGTCTGTTACCTGATTCTAGCGCAGTCATTTTCTCAGACTATGCCAAAGGGTGTTTGGCGGACGTGCAAACACTGATCCAGTTATCGAATGCTGCCAACGTGCCAAGTTTTATTGATCCGAAAGGAGACGATTTCTCCATTTATCAAGGCGCAACTTTAGTTAAACCTAACTTGGTCGAATTTGAAGCCATTGTTGGTAAATGTGCGGACCTGAAGGAGATCGAGAAAAAGGGCTTAGAGTTACGTCAGCGCTTTGGCTGGAAAGCGTTGTTGGTGACACGTGGCGAAGATGGATTGGTGCTATTAGAAGATGGCAAACCTTCTTTCTCTCTCGCAACAGCTGCCAAAGAAGTGTTTGATGTGACGGGCGCTGGCGACACTGTAGTAGCTGTTTTGACGGCGGTCTTTACAACGAGCAAGCGTTTTGCAGACGCGGTGGATTACGCCAACCAAGCGGCTGGTTATGTGGTAGGCAAACTAGGTACGGCGTCAATTGCCGCTGAAACGCTAGAAGCCATTATGTTTGCTCGTTCGCACTCGACTAATTTCGGTGTGTTGTCTCCTGAAGAGCTGAAAGAGCAAATTAAACTGGCGCAACTGAACGGCGAAAAGATTGTCTTCACCAACGGCTGCTTTGACATCCTTCACCCAGGCCATGTGACTTACATTAAACAAGCTAAAGCACTGGGCGACCGTTTAGTGGTGGCAGTGAATACCGACGCTTCGGTTAAGCGTTTAAAAGGTGAATCGCGTCCTATTAACGATCTAACTCATCGCATGGCGGTATTAGAAGGCATTGGTGCGATTGATTGGGTGACTTGGTTCGATGAAGACACACCATTAGAGGTTATTCAGCAGTTGACCCCAGACGTCTTAGTTAAAGGTGGTGACTACACCATAGAGTCAATCGTTGGTGCGGATCATGTCCTGGATAATGGCGGTGAAGTAAAAGTGCTGACATTTGTAGACGGATACTCTACGACCAAAATTATTGAAAAGGCGAATAGCTAATGACGGCTTCAGATCAACAAGCTCCGGCAAAAAAGTCAGGGGTTAAGATCTACTTGCGCCTACTGGGCTACATTAGGTCTCAGTGGTTAGTGTTTTTAGTCAGTGTCATGGGGTACATGCTCTATGGTGCAATGGAGCCCGCACTAGCGGCGCAGCTAAAATACATTGTTGATGTGGTCTCAAGTGGTTCCATTGAAGAGAACCGTTTACTGATTCCTGCCACCATTTTGGCGATTATTTTCTTGCGTGGTATCGGTACGTTTTTTGGTAGCTACTTTATGGCGATAATCGCCAACAAAGTAGTTTATGACCTGCGCACCACTATGTTCGATAAATTAGGTTTATTGCCGACTAGTTATTACAGTGAAATGCCATCAGGTCGTTTGTTGTCTAAATTGACCTATGACACCGAACAGGTGATTGGTGCGGTAACTTCTGCTGTGAAAACTTTGCTGCGTGAAGGTTTAACGGTTGTGGGCCTACTGGGTTACATGCTGTATGTAAACTGGAAACTGTCGATTCTTTTCTTGTTGATTATTCCTATCATCGGTTATGTGGTGTCTTATGCCTCCAAGCGTTTTCGAAAACTAAGTAAGCGTATTCAAAACGCGATGGGTGGGGTGTCCGATGTCGCCTCTGAATCGATCAAAGGCCATGAAGTCGTTAAGATTTTTGGTGGCTTCGAATACGAGCGAGATCGCTTTCGCCAAGCTGCGGGGGATAACAAACGCTCCCAGTTAAAGATGGAATTAACCAAAGCGCTGAATATCCCTGTTGTACAGTTTTTAGTAGCGATTTCTTTGGCAATTCTTATCTGGTTAGCCTTAGATCCAAATCTTAGTCAGCACATGTCAGCGGGTGATTTTGTTTCCTTTATCACTGCGGCGGGCATGCTAAGTAAGCCTGCTCGCCAACTGACAGATGTGAACAGTACTCTGCAAAAGGGGATTGCCGCAGCACAGAGCATCTTTGACTTCATTGATATGGAAGAAGAAGAGGACAAGGGCGCTAAGCAATTAGGGAAAGCCAAAGGTGATATTGAGTGGCGTAACTTAAGCTTTCAATACCCGAGTAGTGACCGTCTGACATTAGACAATATCAATTTGACTTTGCCAGCAGGTAAAACCTTGGCGCTGGTTGGTCGCTCTGGTGGTGGTAAATCTACTTTGGCAAATCTCGTGCCACGTCTATACGACGTTGCTGATGGAGGGTTGTATATTGATGGCTTAGACAGTCGTGAGTACAGCCTAAAGAGCTTGCGTAGTCAGATCGCGTTGGTGAATCAGAATGTGGTGCTGTTCAATGGCTCTATTCGCGAGAACATTGCCTATGGTTATTTGCGTGGTGCCTCCGAAGAAGAAGTCATTGCAGCGGCGAAAGCAGCGAATGCTTGGGAGTTTATTCAAGGCTTAGACCAAGGCCTAGATACCATGGTCGGTGAGAATGGTGTGTTGCTCTCTGGTGGCCAACGTCAACGTATTGCCATCGCTCGTGCAATTTTGAAAAACGCGCCTATTTTGATTTTGGATGAAGCGACATCTGCCTTGGATACTGAGTCGGAACGGGCAATTCAACAGGCACTAGATAGTCTGATGAAAAACCGCACTACCATTGCCATTGCCCACCGACTTTCGACCATTGAAAATGCAGACATCATTGCGGTGGTGGATCATGGTTCAATCATTGAAGTCGGTTCCCATCATGAGTTATTGGCGCAAAATGGCGCCTACGCTCAACTTCACCAAAAACAATTTAACGAAGAGTAACTCAGATTTATGTGGCTCTATCGTGTGCTGCTGGCCTTAGCGTCGCCATTTATTGCGCGACGTATTTGGCGCTTTCATAAACGCTACGCTAATTATCGAGTGCAAGAAACGCTCGGTCATTGGGGGACTGTGCAAGCCGATCTTTGGTTACACTGCGCGTCCGTTGGCGAGGTGTTAGCCGCCAAACCATTGATTGCTCGATGGCTTGAAGTGAACCCTGGCAAGCAACTGCTGATCACCACAGTGACCCCAACTGGTGAAGAACAAGTGCAAAAGTGGTTCGCAGGCCGTGTTCAGCACCGTTATTTGCCTTTAGATCATAAGGTTTGTGTGCAGCGTGCTTTAGCTGACCTCCACTGCCCTAAACTCGCTATTATTGAAACCGAGCTTTGGCCCAATTTGCTTCAAACGGCGAAAGCAAAGGGCATGATCATACAGATTATTAATGCCCGTTTGAGTGAGCGCTCAGCCAAGCGATACGAAAAGTTTGGCTGTTTTTCAAAACCTCTGATGGCTCTGCCGGATCGTTTCTTGGCTCATGCTGAAGCCGATGCAAAACGCTTTCAATCTTTGGGCGCAAAAGACGTTTCAGTTGTGGGTAATATTAAATTTGATATTACTGCACCAGATGACACTGAAGCGCCTATTTGGCGTGAAGCGTTCGCACCCAATGATGAATTTGTTTGGATTGCCGCCAGTACTCATGAAGGAGAAGATGCGCAACTCTTGGAGGCGCACCAAGCTCTTAGAAAACAAGTTCCGCAAGCAAAATTGATCCTTGTTCCTCGCCATCCTGAGCGCTTTGATGCTGTCTATGAACTCTGCCAACAGCAAGGTTTTCACACCGTTCGACGCTCAGAAGATGTACTAGATACTTGGTCGCAGGCTGAGGTGTTGCTCGGTGATAGCATGGGTGAAATGATGCGTTACTTTGCCGTGTCTGATGTTGCCTTTGTTGCCGGCAGTATGATCGAGCGCGGAGGGCACAACCCCATTGAACCCGCGATCTTATCCAAACCTGTGATTGTCGGTGCACATACGTTTAATTTTGCTGATATCACTGAGTCTTTGATTCATGATCAAGGTGCAACTCGCGTTCACAGTGTTTCTGAACTCGTGACTGAACTGCTTCGACTGCAAAATAAGGCTGACCGAAAAACAATGGGCGCTAATGCTTTGGCGAACGCAGAAGCCAATCAAGGGGCTCTAGAGCGAGTGTTGTTGAGCTTGAGCTCCGTTTAAGAGTGCTAGTGAATGTAGCCAATTATGAATGTCAGTCTTTAGATTTCTTTTATGGGTCTGCTAGAATAGACCCGTTTTAAAACACCTGTATCTCATGGGGTGTGGCGTTTGCCGCTGAGAAGCCATTGATGGCTAACCCATTGAACCTGAACCAGATCATGCTGGCGTAGGAATTGAGATAGCAAGCCCTTCACATCTTGCCAATCCAGTTATACGCCGCTCATTTATGGAGCGACTATGTCTTTTAAATCTTTTGCGCTTTCTGCGACAGCTTTGTTGTCTTGTAGCTTGATATCAGCACAAACGTTGAATGTTTACACCTACGATTCTTTTGCCTCTGAGTGGGGGCCAGGCCCGAAGATCAAAGCCAACTTTGAAGCAGAGTGTGGCTGTGAGCTGAACTTTGTCACGTTGGACTCATCGGTCGGTATTTTGTCCCGTGTGCAGCTTGAAGGTGGCGCGTCTGAAGCCGATGTTTTACTAGGGCTTGATCTCAATGTTATGGAGGCGGCGAAAAAGTCAGGTTTATTGGCTAAGCACAGCGTTGACACTTCGGCAGTGACCACGCCTGGCGGCTGGGATGATTCGTACTTTGTGCCATTCGATCAAGGCTATTTTGCTTTTATTTATGACAGTGAAAAACTGGTAACCCCACCAGCGTCCCTTAAAGACGTGGTTGAAAACCAAGACCTAACAGTGATTTACCAAGACCCACGTACGTCAACACCGGGATTAGGTTTGCTGCTTTGGATGAAGTCGGTCTACGGTGATCAAGCGGCGGATGCTTGGGCGAAACTTGCAGATCACACCGTGACGGTTACTAAGGGCTGGTACGACGGTTATAGCTTATTCTTAAAAGGTGAAGCAGATGTGGTGCTAAGTTATACCACTTCTCCTGCTTACCACATTGTTGCTGAAGGGGAGCATAAGTACAAAGCGGCCGAAGCAAGCGAAGGCTTTTATCCTCAGATCGAAGTGGCGGCGATGTTAGAAAGCGCTCCAAACAAGGAGCTAGCTGAGCAGTTTATGCAGTTTATCCTTGAGCCAGGCTTCCAAAATGTGGTGGCGACTGGTAACTGGATGTATCCAGTGATGGAGAATGTTGACCCTCTGCCAGAAGCGTTTACATCACAACCGCAGCCAACCAAAGTTCTAACGTTAGACGCTGAGCAAGTGGCGCAAAATCGTCAGGCTTGGGTGATTGAGTGGTTGGAAGCGACGACTCGTTAAACATTGTTTTCTAATGTGCATTTACGCCCAGCCTGGCTGGGCGTTTCATTATATTCTGTGATTGCTCTGGCAGCGCTGATGGCGCTGCTCAGTTACGCTTCGCCAAGTTCTTGGGGAGGTTTCTTTTCTGACCCTTATACATGGCGTGTGGTGCGCTTTTCGTTTATGCAGGCCAGTCTCAGTGCCTTACTGAGCATATTGTTGGCCATCCCGATGGCGTCTTGCTTATTTCATCGACGCTTTTGGGGGCGACAAACTCTGCTTTCTCTGTTTGCGATCTCCATGGTTGTGCCGACGATTGTGGCCATTCTCGGTATTGTGGTTGTTTATGGCCGTAATGGCTGGTTTACCGCTTTGTTTGGTCAGCCTTTTCCTTTGTATGGATTGGGTGGCATTTTAATCGCGCATGTTTTCTTTAATATGCCGTTGGCGGTTCGAGTTATTTTACAGGCTTATGACCTGATTCCTGATGCTCAATGGCGTCTCGCCAGTCAGTTGGGGTTTTCGCGCTGGCGAGTGTTTCAGTTAGTGGAATGGCATTACCTGAAGAAAAACCTTCCTGGGTTGTTTTTGCTAATTTTTATGCTGTGCTTTTCAGGCTTTGCTGTAGTGTTGAGTCTTGGCGGAGGGCCTCGCTCAAGCACCTTAGAGGTGGCCATTTATCAGGCGCTGCGTTTTGAGTTTGATTTGAACAAAGCCAGCTATCTGTCTTTGCTTCAGGTGGTGATTTGTTCTGTGGTGGCTGTGGCGGTGTACCGATTCGCACCGCCAGTTCGTCAAGATGTGAGTTTGTACCAAGGGGTACGTTTGCCTTTGCGTTCCAGTAAATGGGCAAGTTGCCTAGATTATGGTGTCCTCACGCTGGTGTTGCTTTGGGTGCTGCCGCCGTTTGTTGCTATTCTGTCACCCATTTTTAGTGAGTTATTTTGGCTGAGTTTATTGGACTCTCAGTTATGGTGGGGGCTTTGGCACTCAGTACGCATTGCTTTACCTTCTGGCGTGCTGGCGCTGTTAATGGGCTTGAGTATTGCGGCCATTGCACGAGCGTGGCGCTGGCACCCACGTCGAAATCGTTGGGCTGTTCGACTGGAGCAGTCAGGTAATCTTGTTTTGATGGTGCCAAGCCTTGTGTTAGCAACGGGGTTGTTTTTGCTGTTTCGCCATTTAGGGGTGAGTATTAAACATGCTTATTGGATTGTTGTCTGGGTCAATGCGGTGATGGCTCTCCCTTTTGTGTTGAGGTCGATCATGCCGGTGATGTACCAGCAAGAGAAGCGCTTTCGTCAGTTGTACTGGCAAATGAATATCGTTGGCTGGTCTCGATTGCGTCTTGAATGGCAGGCGATTCGTTCAGCTTTGGCTCAAGGCTTGGCTTATGCGGTGTTACTGAGCTTAGGTGATCTGGGCGTAGTTGCGTTGTTTGGCTCGAAAGGGTTGGAAACCCTGCCTATGTATCTTTATCAACTGATCGGTTCATATCGAGTTGAGCAAGGGGCGTGTGTGGCGGTCGTGTTGATCGGTTTGTGTTTGGTGCTTTTTTATGGAATTACACGTCTGCTAGGAGGTCGTCGTGCTGTCGTTTGATGTGCAATATCAGTGGCAAAGCTTTGAGGCGCATTATCAGGGGCAGCTGGCCGTTGGTGTGACCTCTATTTTGGGGGCGAGTGGTTGTGGAAAAAGCACTCTGTTGTCTCTTTTAGGTGGTTACGTTGTGGGACAAGGAAGTATTGACTTTGCTGGTCAAGATCTGTCACTGGAACCCCCGTTTGAGCGTCCTATTACCACTCTTTTTCAGAGTGATAACTTATTTCCGCAACTTTCTGTCTGGGATAATGTCGCGATTGGTATGTGTGCTTCTCGCTCACTATCCAGCGCGCAGAAAGAGAAAGTCACCTGGGCTCTAGAGCAAGTCCAGCTCTCTGACTGTCATGCCAAATACCCAGATCAGTTGTCAGGGGGGCAGGCGCAGCGAGTGGCCATTGCTCGTGTGTTGGTGAGAGATAAGCCTATTTTGCTGCTGGATGAGCCCTTTAGTGCGCTGGATCCCAAGTTGCGCTCGGATATGTTGGCGTTAATTGGTCGATTAACGCAAACGTATCAGTGGACCACTGTGATGGTGACACACAGCCCTGCGGATGCTGTGTTGTTAGGTGGGCAAATATTGCTCATCGAGAATGGTCAAATTGTTGCACAAGCTGATGCGAAAAAATTGTACGACTCTGCTCCAGAATCACCATTTTGCGACTATTTAAGTATTTCATCAGCGCCTTAATCCGTTCATCATAGATGCTCTCCCTTCATCCAGCTTAAATCCAGTTAAGGACGCTAAATTGAGTGATGTCTACTTAGTTAAGAAAGGCATTTATGCAACGGTTGCTTATGCATTTATTATGTCCATCACTGCTGTGGCCGCGAAGCAAGTGCAAACACAGATCGCGGTTCCGGTGTTGGTGTTTTGGCAGAGCTTGTTTTGTGTGCTGGTGCTCTTGCCACAGATGTGGGGGAAGTGGGAGCGCCGTCCGCTGCATGTGGTGAAAGCGCATTTCTTACGCAGCCTTGGTGGCTTCTCTGGTTTCCTTTTCTATTATTGGGCGCTAAATCATATCCCACTGGTGGAAGCGTCTTTGTTACGTTCTTGTGCTCCTTTATGTGTGCCATTTGTGGTGTTGGCAATGCATCGAGTTATGATTCCTAAAGCGCGATGGTTGCCTTTGTTTATTGGTTTTATCGGTGTGGCCTTGGTTATTAACCCCACACCTGATCATTTCAATCCATGGCATATTATTGGCTTTTTATCCGCCGTTGGTTTGGCGTTCTCGATGGTGACCACGCGGTTGCTCAGTAGTCATGTTTCTGGTCAGGAAAACATGATTGTCTACTTTGGTTTTTCGGCGCTCTTGTCATTGCCACTAGCCTTGGTTCAAGGGGAGAGTCTGGCGCTGCCTGCTGATACCTGGCTGTGGGTGTTGTTGGTGTCGGTCACTTTGTATGTGGGAATGTTCCTTTATACGAAAGCTTATACTTACGCCCCTGCCAGTGTGGTTTCTCCAGTGAGTTATATTGGTATTGTCTTTGCCGGGTTTTGGGGATGGGCCATCTGGGGGCATGTCCCAGATTGGCTGGCCATTTCCGGGACAATGTTGATCTTCGTGAGTATTTTGCTCAGTGCTCGCTTAAGTAAAAAGAAAGCTTAAGCGTTAACAGCCTTGCGTTGAAGGCGTTGATTAACAATGGTAGCGATGGCTATGCCTGAAAAGATCAAACAGATGCCGATGCCGTGAAAGCCTTGAATGGCCTCATTCAAAAACAATACGGATAAGAAAATGCTAAACACTGGTAGTAGGTGGATGAAGTGACCTGCAGTCGCGGCTCCGAGTCTTTGGATGCCGGTATTCCAGCAAATAAATGCACCAATGGAGGCAAAAATTGCCATGTAAACAATGGCCCCCCAATGGGCTGTTGTGAGCGTAGCAATGTTGGTGCTTGAGAAGAATAAATAAATGGGGAACTGTATGGCGGTCCCAATGATGGCCGTCACCGCAAAAAAGCTCAGTAAATGCATCGGAGGGCGTTTAATGAGCAATACCGAGTAAATGGCCCAGCTCACCGCCGCAGTCACTATCCACAGGTCACCTTTTGACACGGTCAGATGGAGAAATGTATCGAGGCTACCGCGACTGACGATGACAATTGCTCCCAGAGTGGATATTAAAATCCCCGCATTTTGTAAGAAGTTGGTTTTATTGCCGAGCAATATTCTTGCGGTAATTAAGATCATGACTGGCATGATGGAATTAAGCAGTACGGCGTTGGTGACGGTGGTCGATGTTAAGCCTATATAGAGAAATAGGTTGTAGTTACAGATACCCAGCCATGCAAAGAAAACCAGCATTGCCCAATGCTGTTTTACAAGGGGCCAATCTTGGCGGATTCTTCCGTAAGCGATCGGCAGAATGAGTAAACAAGCAAAGCTCCAGCGAAAGAACGAAATGGTGTAAGGATCAATGCCGCCAGATACGGTTAGTCGCCCTAGAACATAATTTCCAGACCAAAATAGGATTGGCAGTAATAAATAGACAAAAGCAGGCATCATGAATCCTTTCAAACATCAATTTTAAAGGGGCGTGTCTGTGTTACGAAAGACAGCCGATGCTCAACATAACGAGTTAACGTTTCGATGTCGAGATTTCAATGATTAAGTCACTTAGATTGTCTGTGCAGACAGCATGTGTCGTGGCGGTTAAATTATGCTCATAAAGTCTTTTTAAATTTGCTTGGTCGGTATATAATTCGCGTCCCCGTAAATCACTACTCCTTGTCTCACAGCTTTTTAACGGGGGAAGCGTGGAGACTAAGAACCCATAAGGAGCAATCATGCGTCATTATGAAATCGTGTTTCTGGTACACCCAGATCAAAGCGAACAAGTTCCAGCAATGGTCGAGCGTTACACTAACTTGATCACTGAAGATGGCGGTCAAGTACACCGTCTTGAAGACTGGGGCCGTCGTCAACTAGCTTACCCAATCAACAAAATCCACAAAGCGCACTACGTTCTTATGAACATTGAAGCGTCTGAAGGTGTGATGGCTGAGCTAAATGACACTTTCCGTTACAACGATGCGATCATCCGTAACCTAGTTATCCGTCGTAAAGAAGCGGTAACTGAAGTGTCTCCAATCAAAGCTGCTGAAAGCCGTGAAGAGCGTCGTTCTGCTCCACAGCGTGAAGAGCAAAAACCAACAGAAGCTGCTGCTGACAAAGCTGCAGACGACTCTGCTGAATAATTGATTAATTAGGAGATACACTATGGCTCGTTTTTTCCGTCGTCGTAAATTCTGTCGTTTCAGCGCAGAAGGCGTTAAAGAGATCGATTACAAAGATCTAGACACTCTAAAAGGTTACATCACTGAAACTGGTAAAATTGTACCAAGCCGTATCACTGGCACACGTGCACGTTACCAGCGTCAGCTAGCGACTGCTATCAAACGCGCTCGCTACATTGCTTTGCTTCCTTACACTGACGGTCACTTTAACTAATAGGTGACAGAAGAAGTATTGCAATGGGCGGTTTAGCTAACTGGGTAATGATTAAACGCAGCAATGCCATCCTCGTGGTTGCATTGTCTAGCATCATACCAATGATGTTCTGGCTGGGCGCAGCAGTCCTCGGACTGGTGGTACTTCGAAAAGGTGTAAAAGACGGAATACCTGTCATCGCTTGGGGCGGACTACCAGCCATTGTGCTGTGGGCGATTCAAGGAGATGCAACAGCACTGATGGTGCTGATTGACACATTCATTTTAGCCTATGTGCTAAGAGAGAAAGTGTCGTGGGCTTGGGTGATGTTAGGAGCCAGTATACTGGCTGTTCTATCATCCCTGATTCAGCCGCTACTCATGGCAAGTTTGTTGGATATGGTTGCAGAACTGATCCAGCACATATTAAGCAGTGAGGTGGATGGCGATCTTCCTTCCAAGGAAGTCATCATTCAGCAAGCGGTGATCGCTATGTCAGTTGTACAAGCTTACATTGCTGTGGCGGTGCTATTTTTAGCGCGTCGTTGGCAAGCGAAGTTATACAACCCTGGCGGTTTGAAGAAAGAATTTCACCAATTTAGATTGCCGCTTGTCGTGGCATTGATTCTCGGCGCAATGGTG
The DNA here is from genome assembly GCF_004363305.1 of Marinomonas communis. Classification (GTDB taxonomy): domain Bacteria; phylum Pseudomonadota; class Gammaproteobacteria; order Pseudomonadales; family Marinomonadaceae; genus Marinomonas; species Marinomonas communis. The sequence continues at coordinate 384,817 of NZ_SNZA01000003.1, forward strand.
CTGATTGGTGAAAGCCTAGGTGGTGGTTTTGAGGTGTTGTCTCGAGCTGCTATCCCTGCCCTTGTGATCCCTGGTTTGGCCTTGGTGCATGGTATTCTGGCATTGAAAAAAATTGGGATGGTCGGATTGGTACTTTTTTATCTGATTGGTTTGTTAGTTCTGAGTGTGTATTTTGCGAATATTCTGATCTTCCTTGCGGTGGTCGATAGCTTTGTAGACATTCGAGGGCGCTTGCAATCAACCCCTTCCGACATCAATTAAAAGCTAGTTAATTTATTTTAGAGGTGATCGAGATGAATGTGATTCTACTCGACAAAGTAGGCAAACTAGGCGGTATCGGTGACGTAGTTACTGTTAAACCAGGTTTTGCGCGTAACTTTTTGATTCCAAACAAAAAAGCTGTAATGGCTAACAAAGCGAACTTGGCTTCTTTCGAAGAGCGTCGTGCTGAGCTAGAAGCTCAAGCAGCTGAGCGCGTTGCAGCAGCACAAGCTCGTGCAGCAACCCTAGAAGGCAAAACGTTCACTATCACAGCTAACGCTGGTGATGAAGGTAAGCTATTCGGCTCTATCGGTACTCGTGACATCGCTGATGCGATCGTTGCAGGTGGCGTTGAAGTTGCTAAATCTGAAGTACGTCTTCCAGAAGGTGCTCTACGTAACGTAGGTACTTACGAAGTTGACGTTCAACTACACTCTGAAGTAACTGTTGCAGTTACTCTAGACGTTGTAGCTCAGTAATTTCTAACGAAATTATTGCTTCAAAGAGAGGCATTCCGCTTTGGCGGAGTGCCTTTTTTTGTGTCTAGATTTTTAGTGAATCAGTCTGGTGTTTTTAAAGCAGAGTGATAAGCTTTAAAGCCTTTTTCAATCCCCGTCTACGTGAGAGTGTTACGTGCAAGTAGAAGATTCAGAAGTATCCTCCATTAAATTGCCCCCATATTCCATCGAAGCAGAGCGTTCTGTAATCGGTGGTTTGATGCTAGATCCTGAGGCTTGGGAAAAGATTTCTGAGTTGGTGGTCGCTGATGATTTTTATCGCCCTGAACACAGAGCAATCTTTGCTGTAATCGCTCGGCTGGCTGACGACACGGAGCCGGCAGATGTTGTTACCATCAGTGAGCGTTTAGATAAGCGTGGTGAGTTAGAAGAAATTGGTGGTATTGCTTATCTTATTGAGGTGGTGGAAGCCACGCCGAGTGCCTCAAACATTGCTTCGTACGCTGAGATTGTGCGTGAGCGTGCCATATTGCGCCGCCTGATTAGTACAGCCAATGATATTAATCATCGTGCTTACCACCCAGAAGGGATGTCTGCCTCAGATATTTTAGAAGAGGCTGAGCGTCGTATCTTTCAGTTAAACGGCGATGGTGAAAAGAAAGGTGGCCCACGAGCGGTTGCAGACATTCTGAGTAAGACTGTGGATAAAATTGATGAGTTATATCATCAGGAAGGATCCATCACTGGTTTGAGTACCGGTTTTACCGATCTAGACGGTATGACATCAGGTCTTCAGCCGTCAGATTTAATCATTGTGGCTGGTCGTCCATCCATGGGTAAAACGACGTTTGCAATGAACTTGGTGGAGAATGCCACCATGATCAGTGAATTGCCCGTGATTGTTTTCAGTTTGGAGATGCCTGCCGAGCAGCTAATGATGCGTATGTTGTCGTCTTTGGGTCGAATTGACCAGACACGCATGCGTTCAGGACAGCTTATTCAGGAAGATTGGGATAAACTGATGTCTGCGGTCAAAATGCTGAAAGACCGTAAGCTATTTATCGATGATACGGCGGGCATTAGCCCAACAGAAATGCGCTCTCGTACCCGTAAAATTGCTCGAGAGCACGGTGGTGTCGCCCTTATCATGGTCGACTATTTGCAGTTAATGCAAATCCCGGGATACAGCGAGGGGCGTACTAACGAAATCTCGGAAATTTCTCGATCCTTGAAAGCCATTGCGAAAGAGATGAATTGTCCTGTGATTGCACTTTCCCAGCTTAACCGAAGCTTGGAGCAGCGCCCTAATAAGCGTCCGGTAAACTCGGATTTGCGTGAGTCAGGGGCGATTGAGCAGGATGCTGACGTTATTTCTTTTGTATACCGTGACGAGGTATACCATGAGGATACCCCACATAAAGGTATTGCCGAAATTATCATAGGTAAGCAACGTAATGGCCCCATTGGTACCTGTCGTTTAGCCTTTATTGGTAAGTTCACTCGTTTTGAAGATTTAGCGCCTGATGCCTACCGTGACTTTGACGACGAGTAATATTTTTTCAGCCTTTTGGTTGCGAAAAGTGTACGTAAATCTTAAGGTTAGAATAAACAATTAATTAGATTTATCGAGAGAAACTATGCGTAAAATGTCTGTCACAAACAGGGAAAATGATTTTCCTGCGCACTATACCCTTGTTTCCAGTACTGACGTTAAGGGGCGTATAACTTTTGTAAACGATGATTTTTGCAAAGTGGCAGGCTATGAGCGTGAAGAGCTAATAGGCCAACCTCACAATCTAATTCGCCATCCTGATGTGCCATCAGCTGTGTTTGCCGATATGTGGGAAAACTTAAAAGCTGGTCGTAGCTGGATGGGGATTGTAAAAAACCGATGTAAAAGCGGCGATCATTACTGGGTTAGCGCTCATGTAAGCCCATTGATTGATAATGGTAAAGTCATTGGTTACGAGTCGGTGCGCCAAAAGGTGACTAATGAGCAAAAAGCTCATGCACAAATGGTGTATGAACGCGTTAACAGTGGCAAGCATCCCGTGCCAAATATGCCGCGCTTAAAAGGCTGGATGTGGCGACAGACATGGCTAAATGCCATCTTTTTTGTTGTGTTTGGAATCATGGGGTTATTTTCCCCTTGGTTATGGTGGCAGATTCTATCCCCCATTTTAGCGGTTCTTGGGGCGACGTTTAACCTCACGCAGCGTCATGCTCTACGTTCAACCATTGCCAAGCTTCCTCAAGAAGCACACAACACAATAGGTCAGTATTTGTACTTTAAGGCGGTCGGTCCTAATGTTGCTTTGAGTTTTTCTCAACTGCATAAAACTGCGGCGGCATTTACGTTTAGATATCGTTTGATGGTGGGCTCAAAACAACTGCAGCAGCGAGCAGAGCTAGCTAAAGAAAGCGTCACTTCGAACTTGGCGAATTTCAATAAACAGCGAGATAGTTTCAGAACAGTTGTGTCAGCCAGCACCCAACTTCAGGCCAGTGTTAACCAAATAGCGGACAATGTGCGTGTTGCTGCAGAAGATACGGCATCGGTTGAAGAGAAGGCTAAAGCAAGCCGTGACATGGCTAAGCACACTGGGGACACTATGCAGAGAGTGTACGCGGAAGTGAATGCTGCGAAAGATGTGGTGGTTGATCTGGCGAAACAAAGCGATCAAATTAACCATCTCGTTAACTCCATCAGTGATATCGCCGAGCAGACGAACTTGCTTGCCTTGAATGCTGCCATTGAGTCAGCCCGAGCAGGTGAAGCGGGACGTGGTTTTGCGGTTGTAGCAGATGAGGTGCGTGCCCTAGCCATCAGGACCCAAGATGCAACGCAAAGCATCCATGAAACAACTGAAGAGTTGAAGCGAAATACTCAAGCGGTGTTAGAAGCCATTGATAAAGGGGCTTCGGTTGCAAATGAAGGCGTTCAGGGGGTAACGGAAGTTGCCGATAGTATGAATGCGATTGAAGAAGCGATTCGACACATTGTTGATATGACCGCGCAAATCAACCTTGCGACGGCGGAGCAGGCTGACGTTGCGAACTCGTTGAATCAGCAAATGATGGATGTAGATCAGTTGAGTATTGAGAGTATCGAGAGGGCTGAGCATATTGTGACGAACATTGCTCACATCGAAGAAGAAGCTTACGAACAAGGCAACCTTGCTGAGCGGATGAAACAGTAGGATTGGAACTGAGTTAAAAAAGACCGAGCTTAGCTCGGTCTTTTTTATTGTGCTGTCGACCGGCAGGTTTACTGGAAATGCTGATTGATAACGGTATAGATCGCGTGTCCAAGTTTTTTAACTTCATCCTCTTGGATGATGTACGGTGGCATGAGGTAAATTAATTTGCCAAATGGGCGAATCCAAACCCCTTGCTCAACAAACAGTGGTTGAATCTGATGAAGGTCTACCGCTTGCTTAAGCTCGACTACGCCAATAGCGCCTAAGCAGCGAACATTTTGAACCATATCAAGAGATTCACATGGGGCAAGGGCAGCTGTAAGCCATTGCTCTATATTGGTTACTGTTTCTTCTATATTACTCTGTTGAATGAGTTCTAAACTGGCATTGGCTGCACTACACGCCAGCGCGTTGCCCATAAATGTTGGGCCATGCATAAAGACGCCACCTTCTTGGCTAATACCCAGTGCAACCTTGTCGCTGGTAAGTGTGGCGGCAAGTGTTATGTAGCCGCCTGTGAGAGCCTTGCCGACACACATAATGTCAGGTTCGATTGCACAATGCTCTGCGGCAAACAGCTTACCTGTCCGGCCAAACCCTGTAGCAATCTCATCAAAAATCAACAGTACCTTAAATTCATCACAAAGAGCTTTGAAAGCATCAAGGTAGGCGGGATTGTAAAAGCGCATGCCACCAGCATTCTGTACAACTGGCTCAATGATAAAGCCTGCGAGTTGTTCATGGTATTGCTCAAAGGTAGCGCGAACATCCGCTAAGTAGTCAGCGTCAATGGGTTGAGTAAGCCCTATTGGAGGCGGCGGTACAAAGAACTGTGGCGTCAGTGCTTTCTGAAATAAACCGTGCATTCCATTAACCGGATCACATACTGACATGGCTGCGAAAGTGTCGCCATGATAGCCAGAACGCGGGGTAATAAAGTGCTGCTTTTCGGGGTGCCCTTGAGTGTTCCAATATTGGATCGCCATCTTAAGTGCAACTTCAACAGAAACCGAGCCCGAGTCAGAAAAGAAAACTCTAGTCAGTGTTGGTGGGCTCATCTCGACCAGTTTCTGCCCCAAGCTGATCGCGGGCTGGTGAGTTAAGCCGCCAAACATCACATGAGAAAATTGATCGATCTGGGTGTGTAGGGCTTGATTGATGGCTGGGTGATTATAGCCATGGATCACACTCCACCAAGAGGACATGCCATCAATAAGGCTGCGTCCATCAGCGAGCTGTATTTGACAGCCTGATGCTTTCTCCACCAAAAAGTGAGGTGTTGGATGGCTCATGGACGTGTATGGATGCCATAAAAGTTGTTTATCGAGTTCGGTGAGAACGTCGCGTTCTTCTTGGTTCATATCGCTATGCCCTGACGGTCAATTGGCTAAAGAGCCGAGATACTAACGAATAAACAAGTAGGATGTCACGTGTCCAAATTGACCGATGATTATTCTGGTGTTCGAGCCAAAGTGAGTGCCGTCACTCGTTCTGCGCCTGAGCGCAGTAGCGTTTCAGCGCAGGCATTAAGGGTGCTGCCTGTGGTTACGATGTCGTCGATTAACACGATGTGTTTTGGCATAGCAGTGTTATTTGTACTGAAATGGCGATGTGATAACTTGTGACGCTCCTGTTTTGAACGCGTATGTTGTGCTGAGATTGAGCTGGTTCGAACCAGTGGGAATAGTTTAATCGGTGAGGTCATGTGTTCGGCGAGTTGTCGTTTCAACTGTCGATAAATCAGAGTGGTTTGACAAAATCCTCGTGTTTTCAAGGATTCATCACTGGTGGGAATGAGACACCAATCTGTGGGTAGCTCAATATCTTGTTGTAAGATGTGTTCGGCAAGCAATTCAATCAATGGATAGAGAAGGTGAGGCTGCTGCTCAAATTTAGCTTTTCGAATAAGGCCACGGCATAAGCCTTCATATCTTAGTGGGGCGATTATACGATCTAGGTGTATCGTAGACGTTTGACATTCGCCACAGAGGGTTAGCATTGTTTGCGCTGGTCGTGCGCAGCGCTGGCAGTGGTATTGATTGTTGGCTAATAGTTGGCGGCAAGTCTTACACAGAGAGCCTTCGTCAGTGATTTCACAAACACAGCATTGGTTCTTTAGTATTCGCTTGTAAACCAGTGTGGTTAATCTAGTTGACAGATTTTTGAGTGTCATTAGTATTGCGTTCCTTGCAACAATAAAATAATGGAGCCTTACGGTGAATATTGCGACTCAACCTCGATACGATTGGACTAGCCAGGAAGTCCAAGCACTGTTCGATATGCCTTTTATGGATTTGCTCTTCCATGCGCAAACCATTCACCGTGCTAATTTCGCACCAAATCAAGTTCAAGTCAGTACACTGCTGTCGATCAAAACAGGTGCCTGTCCAGAAGACTGTAAGTATTGTCCGCAAAGTGGGCACTACAATACAGAGCTGGAAAAAGAAAAGCTGATGGAAGTCCAAAAAGTGTTGCAAGAAGCGCAACTGGCGAAGGAAAAAGGTGCCACTCGCTTTTGCATGGGCGCGGCCTGGAAACATCCTTCGCAAAAAGATTTCCCCTATGTGTTGGAAATGATTAAAGGCGTTAAGCAACTTGGCCTTGAATCCTGTGTAACGCTCGGGACGTTGAACGACGATCAAGCGAAGCAGCTTGCTGAGGTAGGTTTGGATTACTACAACCACAACCTAGATACGTCTCCTGAATTCTACGACAGCATCATTACAACCCGCTCCTACCAAGAGCGCTTGGACACACTGTCACGTGTGCGTGATAACGGTGTGAAACTTTGCTGTGGCGGCATTATGGGCTTGGGCGAAGAGCAGAAAGATCGCGTTGGTTTATTGCGTCAGCTGTCTCAAATGACGCCACATCCAGAAAGTGTGCCAATTAATATGCTAGTGAAAGTAGAAGGTACACCTCTTGAGAATGTCGACGATTTAGACGAATTCGAATTTATCCGCACCATTGCAGTAGCGCGTATCCTCATGCCAACCTCCCATGTACGTTTGTCTGCTGGTCGTCAAGGTATGAGTGAGCAAACGCAAGCATTGTGCTTTATGGCGGGTGCTAATTCCATTTTCTATGGAGAGAAGCTTCTGACAACAGGTAACCCAGAGGCCGATAAAGACCGCATGCTATTTAATAAGTTGGGCATCATGCCTGAGCAGCGTCACGATGTGTCAGATGAGGCGGTCGAGGAAGCGATTGCCGCGCAAGCGCAGGCCCAAGAAGAAGCTAAGTTCTTCTACGATGCCACGGTTTAAAGCACCTGAGTGGATGCTCGCTGCGCTAGCTGAGCGCCGTGAGCAGCATTTGTTTCGCTCAACACATGTGGTTGCCAGCCCGCAAACAACCCGTCTAAAGCAAAATGGTCAAGAATATTTGGCATTTTGCTCCAATGATTATTTAGGGCTAGCGAATCACCCTGTGCTTAAGCAAACCATGTCTGATGCGGCGCTAGAATATGGCGTCGGCAGTGGTGCTTCGCATTTGGTTTGTGGTCATTTAGATATTCACGATGCCCTAGAGCATGAGCTGTGTGAGTGGCTAGGCTATGAGCGTGTATTGCTATTTAGCACCGGTTACATGGCCAACTTAGCTGTGATCTCAGCGTTGGCCAGTAAACAGCGGCCGGTCCTGATGGATAAGCTCAATCATGCCTCCCTGATTGATGGTGCACGCCTTAGTGAGGCTGTTTTTAAGCGCTATCTGCATAACGACACTGATAGTGCGAAAAAGCATATGCAACGTCTTGAGATGCCGGGTGTGTTAGCCACCGATGGCATCTTTAGCATGGATGGCGATAAGGCCCCTCTTGTAGAACTGGTAGGTTTGGCTCAGCAGCAAGATTGGTTGCTGGTGGTGGACGATGCCCATGGGCTAGGTTGCTTAGGTCAGCATGGTAAAGGTTGTCTAGAGTTAGATGGCTTAACTGCAGAGCAGGTGCCTTTTCTAATGGGGACCTTTGGTAAGGCATTTGGTGTGGCAGGAGCCTTTGTTGCTTGCTCCAATGATATGGCCGACTACTTAACTCAGTTTGCTCGCCCTTATATTTATACCACTGCGATGCCGCCAGCGGTTGCAGCAACCGTGTTGGCAAGCCTTGGTTTGATTCGCTCAGAGGAAGGTCAGCAAAGGCGTCAAACGCTATTCAGTCATGTGCAGTACTTGCGTCAGCGAGCTGAGTCTTGGCCTTATGAAATAATGGACTCTGACAGTGCTATTCAGCCTTTGTTGATTGGCTCAAGTGAAACAGCCCTAGCCATCAGTGATGAGTTGATGCGGCGGGGCATTCTTTGTAAGGCGATTCGACCGCCAACCGTTCCTCCTAATACGGCTCGCTTGCGATTGACCTTGAGTGCCGACCATAGTCATAAGGATGTTGAGTATTTGTGTGATACTCTAGATAGCATCTTTAACGATGACTCTAAGTGATGAATTATGCGTACTCCTATTGAAACAGAAGCCTTCGGTGATCCAACATCTCCTGCGATTTTTATGGTCCCTGGTTGGGCCATGCCGAAAGAAGTCTTTCATGGCGTGGCGCGTTTACTTAGTGAAAACTTTTACGTTGTACTGGCGAATTTGCCGGGTGTCTCGGTTGATCCGAATTGGCATAAACGCAACCGTTTTGGGCCTAATTACGATATTGATGCGTTGGCAGAACAGTTGATTAGAGCGGCGCCTAAACCTTGTTGGTGGCTTGGCTGGTCACTTGGTGGAATGGTGGCAAATTACATCGCAGCCCGCCGCTCAAGTTGCGCTAATGGTGTGATTAGTGTGGCGAGTGCGCCAAAGTTTGTTGCTTCAGAGGATTGGCCAATGGGAATGTCCGAAGACGCGTATAGTCAGTTTTTTGGCTTAGTGAAGGCATTTCCAGAGAAAGGTTTTCGTCGTTTTCTATCGTTGCAAGCTCAAGGTGCCAAAGACCCCAAAGGTTTAGCGAAGCATTTGCTTGAATTGCAGCCTAAAGAGCTGATTGACCCTGAGGCATTAGTGCGAGGTTTGGCATTACTAGAAACCTTGGATGTGCGCCGTGAGATTGCCTTACTAGACCGACCAAACTTGCATGTGTTTGGTGCTCAAGATGCGCTTGTCGAAACGCCAAATGTTGTACAAGCATTTCCGAGTAACCCTTTGCAAACCGTGCTGACTCTGCCGGAGCTAGCTCATCAGCCATTTCTAGAAGACCCGTCCCAATTTGTGGCGTTAATTACCCAATACATTCATGACAATACGTTCCACTGAAGCGATTACCAGTTACAAACAGAAAGTCGCTATGCGCTTCTCCCGTGCCGCTGAAAGCTACGATCAATATGCTGTGTTTCAAGAATTGGTACTATCTGAGCTAATGACTCGGTTTGCGCCTAACCCTAATGATTCTTGGGTGGATATTGGCACAGGGACGGGGCGAGCTTTAGAGGCGATGCAGTCTGTGCAGCCGCAACTTTCCTGTGTTGCTCTGGATCTGTCTTTTGAGATGTTGTGTCAAGCACAGCAACGTGCGGTCGGCGTAAGTTTGGTGTGTGCAGATGCAGAATCACTGCCTTTTAAAAGCGCCGCATTTGATGGCATTTTATCTAGCCTAGCGATTCAATGGTGTCTACATCCCGATCACTTATTCAAAGAGTGGTTCAGAGTACTGAATGATCATGGCCAAGTGTTGGTGTCCACCTTGGTCTCAGGCTCAATGCCTGAGCTCGGTAAAGCATGGCAGTTGGTCGATGGTCGCTTACACCACAACCAATATCCTGAGTTAGAAACCCTTCTTAATCATTGTAGTGATGCTGGCTTTAAAGTGGCTGGTGCGGAGCAAAAAACGCTCACTGCGTATTTTGATAGTGTAAAGGAGGCGGTGTACTCCTTGAAAAAAGTGGGTGCCTCCTTAGTAACAGAAAGCACAGATGTGGTGTCTCCCTCAAGATGGAAAGCGTTTGAGTCTGCTTACCAGCAGCAGGCAACCGATCGTGGTATTCCCCTTTCCTATGAAGTGGCATTTATTCAATTAACAAAGGTTGATCATGGCTAAACAGCGGTTTTTTATTACTGGAACGGATACCGATGCAGGTAAAACCTACGTCAGTGTAGGAATGCTTAAGGCAGCGGCGCGACAAGGGTTGCGCACAATGGGGGTTAAGCCGATTTCAGCAGGTGCTGAGATGGTAGATGGCAAACTCTGTAACGATGATGCTCTGCAAATTCAAGCGGCAGGCTCGGTGGCGCTTCGATATGAGCAGGTGAATCCCATTGTGTTTGAGCCGGCGATCGCACCTCATATTGCAGCAGCGAAAGAAAACAAACTGGTGACTGTTTCTCGATTAGAGGGATTTGTGCGCGGTACTTTACTTACTCCCCATGATTTTTCTATCGTAGAGGGAGCGGGTGGCTGGCGTGTTCCTTTGAATGATCGAGAGTTGCTATCAGATTTGGCGAAGCGTCTAGAATTACCGGTTATCGTTGTGGTGAATATGCGCTTAGGGTGTCTGAATCATGCGTTTTTAACGATGGAAGCGATTCGACGTGATGGCTTACCGATTGCGGGATGGATCGCAAATGGTGGGCAGCACGACATGCCGTTTTATGAGGAAAATTTAGCCACACTAAACAATATGATTTCTGCACCGCTGTTAGGTAGTTTGTCTTGGCATCAGGATGATCTCACTGCGGAACAGGAATTTGATCAACTATTTTCTAATCTAAATAGTTAACTTATTGCCCTATAAAGAAATTATTCTCATTTTCTTGCTCTGGTAGCCTGTGTCTTGGTTGACTCTGTGCTAAAGTTTAGAATCAATTAGGTTGGTGATTGAAGATGATGAAAGCCTGTTTAATTGGTGTTAGCCAAGAAGAGTTGCAAGCAGTTGCTCCTGTTTTGCACTTCCTAGATATCGATATCGTACAGGATCTAGAGCAGGGAGAGTTGGTGGACTTTTTTGTGGTGGGCAGTCTGCTCGAAATTACTAAGCTCTCTCTTCCCCTACCTGCTATTTGGTTGCGACGCTCTGAGGAAGTCCTTGATCAGGGCGTTATCAGTAGTCCAGTGCCATGGCGCCAAGAGCACATAACGCCGTTTCTCAGTCGCCTTGCTGACTCAGCAAATATGCCACGTACCCAGGCTGTCAATTTAAATGTTTACGTAAGGCACTTAGAATCTCTGCTAATACGTCATGCATTAACGTCTACAAATGGCGTGGTATCAAAGGCTGCGAGCTTATTGCAGATTCAACGTACAACATTGATTGAAAAAATGCGCCGTTATCGCATTGATAAGTCGGAGTTTTAAGTGGATAAAGATCAGGAAATCGCCCGCTTAAAAGAAGCGTTCGTGCTTTTTGAAGAAACTTCCCGTTCATTACAAGCTTCTTATGACGATTTGCAAATGCAGGTTCGACAGCTAACTGCCAAGCTCGAGCGGGCTGAACAGGCGAAGCGGGAAGAAGAATCAAAGAATAAAGTACTTCTGAAACAGTTTCAGCAGTTGTTTCAGTCTATGCCAGTTGGCGTGATGTTACTGAATCCAGAAGGCCGAGTTGTGATGACAAACCCGATCGTCGATCGCTTGTTTGGTGAATCCATTTTAGGTGGTCAATGGGCCGATATTGTTCCTAAGAGCTTTCGACCACAAAAAGATGATGGCCATGAAATTACCATGGTAACGGGAAGGCGGGTTCGGGTCGAAACCTCATCTCTGGGGGATGTTCCGGGGCAACTTATCATTTTGGTAGATTTGACTGAAACGCACTCCCTGCAGCGGCAATTGGCGCACCATGAGCGGTTGTCTACCATGGGAAAAATGGTGGCAGCGTTAGCCCATCAGATACGAACCCCACTATCATCTGCGATGTTATATGCTGGACACTTGCAGAAAGAATCGTTGTCTGAGGATATGAGGCAGCGATTTTCGGGTAAATTATCGGATCGATTAAATAATATTGAACGGCAGATTCGTGACATGCTGATTTTTTCAAAGTCTGATATTAAATTGGATGAAAAAGTGTCAGTGAGCGAGTTGCTCAATAAAATAGCAGAGCGAGCGCAAGAACAAGCAGATCAACACCATGCGACTTTGAAGCAAGACTTATTTGTCACCGATAGCGGGTTAATTCAGTGTCATCAAGAAGTGCTCATTGGTGCTGTGTTAAATTTAATCAATAATGCCATCGAGGCGTCTGAACGAGGTGCTTCAGTAGAAATTGTCGCGTTGTCTCAAGATGCTCTTTTGAGTATTGCAATCAAAGACAGTGGTCGAGGGATGGATGAAGAACAGCTACGCAAAGTACAAGAAGGCTTTGTGACCACTAAGCAACATGGCACAGGTCTCGGATTGATGGTGGTGAAAGCCATTATGAGAGCCCACCATGGAACGTTTAATATTGAAAGCCAGCCTGGTGTTGGTACAAAGGCGACGATCAAATTGCCAATTTTAGGGAGTTAACATGTCTGATGTGAGTTTGTTAGTCGTTGAAGACGATCGAGGGCTGGCGGAGGCGCTGGAAGATACTTTACTGTTGGCTGGTTACCAGTGCGCCATGGTTGAGAGTTCTGAGGAGGCAATTTTAGCGTTAAAGCGTCAGAACTTTGATATGGTCGTCTCAGATGTAAACCTGCCAGGCATGGACGGCTATGGTTTACTGCAGCATGTTGTTGAGCAGTTTCCTGAGCTGCCCATCATGTTGATGACTGCCTATGGTGATATCAGTCATGCTGTTGAAGCGATGCGTAATGGTGCGGTGGATTATTTACTGAAGCCATTTAAAGAAGATGAACTATTAGATGTCATTGCAAAACACACCTCACGAGTGGCAAAAGTAAAGAGTAATGCACCGATCGCCAAGGACCCTTCAAGTGTTGCTTTGCTTGAATTGGCAAAACGGGTGGCTGTCACGGATTCAACTGTTTTAATTTGTGGTGAGAGCGGTACTGGTAAGGAAGTATTGGCACAATACATTCACTCAGTATCGAACCGGTCTAGTCAGCCGTTTGTGGCGATTAACTGCGCTGCGATTCCTGAAAACATGCTGGAAGCCATGTTGTTTGGTTATGAGAAAGGGGCCTACACTGGCGCTGTGGCATCGCAGGCAGGTAAGTTTGAGCAGGCGAACGGTGGCACTCTGTTGTTAGATGAAGTCACCGAGATGGATGTGGGCTTGCAGGCTAAGTTGCTGCGTGTTCTGCAAGAGCAAGAAGTGGAGCGCTTAGGTGGTAAGAAGGCCATCAAGCTAGATGTTAGGATCATTGCAACCACGAACCGAGACTTGTCTGAATATGTGCGAGAAGGTGGTTTCCGAGAAGATTTGTACTATCGCTTAAATGTTTTTCCTCTACGTTGGACGCCGATCCGTGAGCGTAAAGGCGATATACAACCTTTGGCGGAAGCATTATTGTTAAAGCATGCTCAGAAAATGCGTATCGACTCGGCACAGTTATCACCATCGGCCCTTAGTAAATTGGAAGCCCATGGTTGGCCTGGAAACGTACGTGAGCTAGAAAACGTCATACAGCGCGCTTTAATATTGTGCGGACAGGGAAGGATTGTTGAGGATCACATCGTTTTTGATATGGTCTCAGCCCCTAAAGTGGACGAGTCGCAGGAAGAAGATGCAATGGAAGCGGCTTCCATTCTGGGGCGAGGTGTACAGCAACATGAGTTTAGAATTATTGCTCAAGCACTTATCGACGCCAAAGGCAAACGTAAAGAAGTAGCAGAAAAACTAGGTATCAGTCCACGAACATTACGCTATAAGATCGCAAAAATGCGAGAATGTGGCATAGAAGTTGATTGATTATTAAGTCTAGTTTTTAATAGCAGTGTGCTAAGCTACTATGAACTAATGTTTTTTTGGGTGCGAGTAAAATGGTAACTGATAGACCTGATATCAATCAGGTGCTTTCTCAAATGCGTGACTTGCGGAGTCAGATTCAAACGCCCAGTGCCAATGCCTCATCAGGTTTGGCTCAGAATGGCATGCAAGCCACTCAAGAAGCAGAGCGCCCTGATTTCGCCGATATGCTGAAAACTGCTGTCGATAACGTCAATTCCGTGCAAAAAGAAGCCACTTCTCTTGCTCAAGCCTATGAGCGTGGCGAAGAAGGTGTAGATTTGCCACAAGTGATGATTGGATTACAAAAGTCCAGTGTGTCTTTTGAAGCGATGACCCAAGTGCGTAACAAGCTGGTGGACGCTTACGAGAAAATTATGAATATGCCTATCTAAGATAGGTTAGACACGGCAGTACTGAATGGATAATGTCCCAGCAGAAAGATCAGAGCAAAAGCTTTATATGGAGTTATTGACTGGCTTCAATAAGTTGACGGTGATTCGTCAGCTTGCGTTGATGGTCGGTCTTGCTGCGTCTATAGCAATTGCTCTTGCAGCAGTTCTATGGACATCGGGTCCTGAGTACAAGCCTGTATTGAGTAGTATCACGGACTACAACGCAGATCAGATTGTTGAAATTCTAAGTGTAAACAATATTCCATTTAAATTGGATGAAAATACTGGCGCTCTATTGGTTGAGGGGGAGTTTTATCATCAAGCCCGTCTTAAGCTTGCTGGCTCCGGTATCGTTTCTGATAATATTGTTGGGCTTGAGATCATGGATCAGGATCAGTCTCTTGGTACTTCTCAATTTGTCGAAACGACCCGATACCGTCGCGGTTTAGAAGGTGAGCTAAGCCGCACCATCACCAGTTTACAGAGTGTGAAGTCTGCTCGAGTTCATTTAGCTATTCCTAAAGAATCTGTATTTGTCAGGGATACTCGAAAGCCGAGTGCGTCGGTGTTTTTGGAGTTGTACCCTGGTCGTAGGCTGGATCGAAGCCAAGTTGATGCCATCGTGAACCTTGTGGCATCCAGTATTTCTCAGCTAAGTGATAAAGATGTAACCGTTGTTGATCAGCGTGGCACTTTGTTAACCGAAAAAGACACGAACTCTGAACTATCGATTGCCGGTAAGCAGTTTGAGTACACAAGACGTGTTGAAGATGTTCTGCTAAGTCGCGTTAACAATATATTGTCTCCTGTTGTTGGTGGTGGGCGATTTAAAGCAGAGGTCTCTGCGGATATTGATTTCACCGCGGTTGAACAAACCGATGAGCAATATAATCCAGATTTACTTGCCCTAAGAAGTGAGCAAACTCTTCGTGAGCGCCGTTCAGCGAACGCAGCCAATAGTGGCGTTCCTGGTTCTTTGACCAATCAACCTCCTGGTGCGGTGACAATTCCCGAAGCGGTCGATGAGAATGGTGCACCCATTGGCAGCAACAATGCCAATGGAAATAATGGCCAATCAAGAGAAGAGACCACTCGAAATTTTGAATTAGATAGAAGTATTAGTTATACCAAACGTCAGCAAGGAACGGTTAGACGCTTATCGGTAGCGGTTGTGGTGGATGATATCGCTTCTATTGATCCTGAGTCTGCTGCCATAGTAAGAACCCCTTGGAGTGATGAAGAACTCAGCCGTTTAACGCTGCTGGTTCGTGATGCGGTAGGCTACGACCCATCGCGAGGCGATAGCGTGAGTGTTATTAACTCACCGTTTGCAGTACCCGAACCACCGGAAGAAATAGAACCTGTACCGTTCTACCAACAAAGTTGGTTCTTAGATCTTTTGCAGCCAGTGTTAGTTGGTATGTTTATTCTACTGCTGCTATTAATGGTTGTTAGGCCAATTCTTAAAACGTTGGGTGAGCAGAACAAAATTGCTGTGGCAGAGGACACCGAAGCTGCTATTTTTGCCGATGAAACGGATGAGATTTCAGATGACCAAGTTTCTTTGGTGAGTGCTGAGGATGTTATGGTACCTGGCTCACCTGAAAAAATTGAGCGCCAGCTTAATGCTATTAGAGGCCTGATTGCAGAAGAGCCAGAACGTGTGGCTCAAGTTGTTAAACAATGGGTAATGGAAGGTTAAGATGAGTGAAGCAGCAGCTGGGGACATGAGCTCCATACAAAAAGCAGCGGTTTTGCTTATGTCTTTAGGCGAGTCCGATGCCGCTCAAATTCTAAAGCACATGGGACCGAAAGAAGTTCAGCGCATTGGTCAAGCGATGGCGCAATTGGCCAACGTTCAGCGTCATCAAGTTGAAAAGGTCTTGGATGAGTTCCTGATTTTAGTAGGCGATCAAACTGGACTTGGTTTAGGTGCTGACGGTTATATCCGTAATATGCTTAAAGAGGCGCTAGGTGAAGAGAAAGCTGGTAGCCTAATTGATCGAATTCTACTAGGTGGTAATACCACAGGCTTGGACACACTGAAATGGATGGAACCACGTGCTGTGGCGGATGTTATCCGCTATGAGCACCCGCAGATACAAGCAATCGTTATTTCTTATCTTGACCCCGATCAGGCTGCTGATATCTTGGCTAACTTTGATGAGCGTGTACGCTTAGATATCGTATTGCGTGTGGCATCACTTGAAACGGTTCAGCCAGCCGCTTTGCAAGAATTGAATAACATCCTTGAGCGTCAATTCTCTGGAAATAACTCAACGAAATCTACTTCTATTGGTGGTGTTCGTACAGCTGCGAATATCATGAACTTTATTGATAGTTCAGTGGAAGCGGAGTTGATGGAATCTATTCGTGATGTGGACGAAGATCTAGCTAGCAGTATTCAAGACTTGATGTTCGTCTTCGATAACTTGTTAGAAGTGGATGACCGTGGCATTCAGGCGATTCTTCGAGAGGTGGAGTCTGAGACGCTTATTCTTGCTCTCAAAGGGGCGGATCCAGACATGCAGGAGAAGGTCTACAAGAATATGTCTTCACGTGCGGCTGATATGTTGAAAGATGACCTTGAGGCAAAAGGGCCTGTTAGGGTCAGTGAAGTGGAAGTTGCTCAGAAAGAAATCTTGGCTATTGCTCGTCGCTTGGCTGATAACGGTGAAATTGTTCTCGGTGGTGGCGGTGAGGCAATGGTTTAGTAAATGTCTGATAATGAAAAAAAGCTTACTGCCTATGAGCGCTGGGAGCTGCCTCAGCTAGAAGCTGCTGCAAATGCGAAGCAAAGCTCTCAAGCGCTTGCGGTTAAAACTGATGATGCTGTTGAAGTCAGTGAAGAAATTGATGAAGACTCTCTAGTCTACGAGCCTCTAACTGCGCAGCAGCTAGAAGAGATACGCTCGGCTGCTTACGAAGAAGGTTATGCCCAAGGACATGAAGAGGGTCTAAAGGCTGGTCATGAAGAGGGCTCGCTTAAAGGGTATGAGGAGGGTTTTCAGCAAGGGTTAGATCAGGGAGTAGCGGAAGGAACCGAGAAAGCCTTACAAGAAGGCATCGCGTTAGCTGAGTCTCGATTGGGTGATATAGAGCAACTCCTTACCAGTGCTCTAAATGAATTTGAACGGCCCCTAGAAAGTTCAAGAGATCAGCTTGAGTATTTGCTGCAGTCCGCTACGAAACGCATTGTTGAACATGTTATTAAGCGAGAGCTTAGCGAATCCAGTGATGCCTTGCTGACAAGTGAGCTTGAGAAAGTATTAAATACCCTTGGTGAACAAGAGGGTAGAGCAGTATTGAAAGTGCATCCTGACAGCGTTGAAGCAGCACAAGCGCTTGCGCTAGATCAGAGATTAACCTTAAAAATAAAGCCCGACTCTTCTCTTATAGAGGGTGGCTTTATCTTAGATTCCCACGCATTTTACGTTGATGGCACCATTGAGTCACGCTTGACTGATGTGCTTAAATCACTAGATCCTTCCTAATAAAGTGCTGTTATGCCAACTCTTTTAGATCGTCTGAGCCGCCTTCAAAGTCAGCCTTTGCCACAATACTCTATAAATATTGAGGGTAAGGTGACGCGTATGGTGGGTCTAACGATGGAGGCTGTAGGTTGTGTGGCAGCGCTAGGAGACCGTTGTGCGGTGCAGGTGGGCAAAAACCGTTGGGTAGAATCCGAAGTAGTTGGTTTTACAGGCGATTTGACTTATCTAATGCCAACCGAAGCCATTGATGGTATTTCACCTGGCGCACGAGTCCGCCCACTCAAAGAAGACAGTCAAATGCCAGTTGGTCCAGGCTTACTAGGTCGTGTTGTAAATGGCTTAGGCAGACCGCTTGATGGTAAAGGGCCAATTAAAGCAGAGGAATCCGTCAGCCTTCAGGGGGATATTATTAACCCTCTGCAGCGCAAACCAATCAGTGAAACATTGGATGTTGGTATTAAGGCTATTAATGCTTTATTAACCGTCGGTAAAGGACAGCGACTAGGCTTGTTTGCTGGTAGTGGTGTCGGCAAGAGTATGCTGCTGGGGATGATGACTCGCTTTACTGAAGCAGACATTACTATTGTCGGCCTGATTGGTGAGCGGGGACGAGAGGTAAAAGAGTTTATTGAGCAAATTTTAGGCGAGGAAGGTCTAGCTCGCTCGGTAGTTGTTGCGTCACCGGCTGATGACTCAGCTTTAATGCGTCTGCGTGCCGCGGTATTAACGTCGCGAATTGCGGAATACTATCGTGACCAAGGTAAGAACGTGTTGCTGCTAATGGATTCTTTAACGCGATATGCTCAAGCCCAACGTGAGATAGCCCTGTCGGTTGGTGAGCCACCAGCTACGAAAGGTTATCCGCCTTCAGTATTCTCTAAGTTACCTTGGCTCGTGGAACGCGCTGGTAATGGTAAGGAAGGAGGGGGCTCTGTGACAGCGTTTTATACGGTGTTAACAGAGGGGGATGACCAGCAAGATCCCATTGCAGACGCTTCTCGTGCCATCCTCGATGGTCATATTGTTCTCTCGAGGCGATTAGCCGAAGAGGGGCATTATCCTGCGATTGATGTCGAAGCCTCTATTTCTAGGGCTATGCCACACATAGTAACGGAGCCGCATTTACAGGGTGCGATGCGCGTTAAGCAGCTTTATTCTCGCTACCAGCAAAATAGAGACCTGATTGCTGTGGGTGCCTACACCAAAGGTACTGACCCTGAGTTGGATCAAGCCATTACGCTGATTCCTGCAATCAATGATTTCTTGCGCCAGTCTTTAACAGAAAGTTTTACCCTTGATCAAAGTCTTGAAGCGCTAGTAAAGGCAATGACTTCAGTGCCGGCAAAGTAGACGGTCTATTGTTAAGCCGCTAATATCAAGTGAACTCTGAGGGATTCGCATGAAAAAATCTGAGCGCATGCAAGTATTGGTTAATCTTTCCCAACGCAAAGAAGATGAAGTTGCCAAGGCATTGGCGAAGGATCAAGCTCGTTTACAGCATGACCAGCAAAAGCTTCAGGAGCTTAAGGATTATGCGGCCCAATATGATCAAGAACGCAATTTGCTCGGTCTCTCCCCTTACCTAACGACTAACTATCAGCATTTCGTTAACCGTCTTCAGCAGGCTATTCAGCAGCAAGATCAGCAAGTTAAGCGTTCCCAGCAGCAAGTTACGATGTCAATGAAACGTTGGCAGAACGCTCGAGCTAAAACCAAAGGAATGGATTGGCTTAAAGACAAAAGTGTTCGTGAAGAGCTTAATATCGAAAGCAAACAAGAGCAGAAGCAAATTGATGAGTTTGCTAATAGAGCTTTTTTTGAGAGGATGCGTTCGTAATGCAGAGCTCAATGTTGCCTTCAAGTACTGCTAACGGAACGCTTTTTGAGATTGAAGGCGCGATATTGGCGTTACAAAGTTACCCTCTTAAAGCGCACAGAACGCTGGAAACTTTGCTTAAAGCTTTGCTTGGTCAAGTATCAGACAGGGACATGTCTCGTTATATTGAAGAAGTCTGTCACTTAATGGATCGGTTGCTTGAGCAAGGGCGTTTTTTAGAGCCTACTCAACGCAGTCTATTACTGGCTTGGACAACGGAACTGCGCTCCCAGTGGATACGAATCCAAGGCTTCCAGGAAAGTGAAGATTTAGGGTTATTACAAAGAATTCATGCGGAGTTAATTCGCCAAGAAAAGAGCCAAGAGCAAACGGTTCAATCGTTCTACGGTTTTTACCAGGGAGCAATCTCCGATGGGTTTCAGTATTTGACCCAGTTATCAGACCTTGGCTATTGGGTCATTGATCGTGCTGACAATCATGTTGACTCCCGTGCTCACCAAGATACCTTGCACCTGCGAGTGAGTCTGGAAACAGGTTTATCACTTAGTGATTTGCAGGCGCGTTTACCAAGCTTTGGTTGGGAAAGTGCCCAAGAGAACGAGCAAGGCTCTTTGTCTCTGCCTGCAAACAGCGAAAACTATTGGATTGATTGGTTACACTTGTTGGCGTCAGAAAGAGAGGTATGGCGCAAAAGCACTTCTTTTTTGCGGTTTTATAAGTCTTTACAAGAGCAGGTGCGGAGTCAGTTCTCTCAATCTTTGGATAACTTGTGTGAGCCTGCCAGTGCAACACATTTAAATGTCTTACTGAATTCCGAGCCGCCTTCCTCTGTGGTTGGTTTTGACTTGTATGGTGGGCGTGTCTTCCTACACGATCAAGTTGGGGCAGTACAAAAAGTGCTGTTGTTATCTGAGTCGGTTATTCCTGTGTATCGCTTGTCATACAGAGACCAGCAATATGTGGTGCCGATCTTCAAAGTGGAAACCGATGGACAATTAGCCCCGGGTTCAGCTCTTGGTTGGTGGTATGAGCAGGGTGGGTGGAATAGCCAGCCACTAGATCAGGAGACCGTCAGTTATGTGTTGTTACGAGGGGCAAATAGCCAAGAGTTGACCCCGATACTGTATGATGAAATGGTGAGAGAGTATGCGGTGGTATTGCGCTCAAGCTGTTTACCATCGGGAATACAGAACGTATGGAATATTCGTGGTGAGTTCCTAGTTGAGCCAGCAAGGCCATCCTCAAACGTTCATGTAAGTGGTGTTCAGCGTCATACTTATTCTTCGTTATTTCATCAAACGAAAAGCCGCAAGCCAGTGTATTTCGAGTTAATGCCTTCTTGTGGTGTGGAACTGTATTCGGACATGGTGGTTGGGCTTGTACCTGTTCAGTCATTAACAAGATTGATGGATTGCTTTATCTATCACAGTGGTCATACAGTGCCTCTTATTGAACCCCCTGAAAGTGCTCGCAGAGCTGATGATATGGTGATTATTGTGTCTTCTAAGGGCGTGTTTTTTGCTTTTCGTGGGCGTTATAGTTTGAATCAAAATGAGCTTCATACTCTAGTTGAAGGAGATCAATTTACCTTGTCTAGTGTCGAAGGAACGCAAAGTATTACGATAGACTTCATTAAGCAGGGGTGGTTTTTGCTTGATCAAAGGCATACTTATATACTTCAAACTCAGCTATTAGAGATATTAACGTAGCATGCAGACTTCTCATTCAGTTCATACTGCTTTTGATAAACGACGGATTCGATTTTCTGATTGGGTAATGCAGTATGCCATTGTCTTTGTCCTATTGTTCGCTGGTTTACTGTTTGGTAGTTACTACTTCTTAAATCAACAACAAGCAATGAATGTTAAGCTGGTGCATCAGCTCAATGATGTGGCGCTTTCTAGTTATGAAATTGAGTTGGGCTGGCAGTCGCTAGTGGTGGACAGGAAACAGAGTAGTCGAGATGAAATTTCCAATCTCATACTGCGGGAAGCAGAGTTAGCCCAGCGGCTAAAAGATCTGCTCCCAACATTAGATAATCTGCCTTATGCTCCGGTGACGATTTCACGTTATAGCTTAGAGGAGCAAGCCCAGTTAGCCAGCAGTCGACTCTCTCAAGTTAGGGCTGTAGCGCGTGAGCGAAGTTCTCATTTAGATGCGGGGATGATGATCTCTACTCCTATGTTGACTGCTTTTAGTGCTGCTTTTCTGTTACTGATGGGGTACTTGATTTGGGGATGGAGAAGGGTGCTTTCTGACCGCAGAGAGGCTATCCAGTTTTTTCATGCTCAAATAGATAAAGCTCAAGTTGGTAACAAAATCCCTGTCCCCGTTGTGCGCAATGATGAATTTGGAGAATTTGCTCGATATTTGAATGCGTATATTCATTTATCACAAACCGAAAGGCGTGAGGGGGATCGTCTTGGCCAGATTTATAAGCTTGCACTCAGTGAATCTCTATCGCACAAGCTGGTGCTGAACTCGTCAAATGAAGTGATTGCAACGAGTGCGGGCTTTTCTGAATTATGGGTTCTAGAACCTGCTACTCTCTCTGAAATCTTAGGTGTTGATGAGTATTTGTCCTCTTTGGATGGAGAAGTGATTTCTGATGCCTTCATTGGTAGTCAAGAAAGTTCGCCAATATTACTGGGTAAAGATGCTTATGAAGTCCGCGGTTCTGAAATAACACTAGACGGTGAGGTGGTTGGCTTTTTATTAGAGCTGACAAAAGTTGTGCCTCGAACAGAGCTGAAAATTCTAGAAGCTTCTTTGAGTCTGATGGCTCAGGATGTCTGGGACGCCCCCATACGCATCCTTGATGACGCCTCTCCTTACTATAGTTTCTCAGGTAAATTGGAGAAAATTCGTCAAGATGTAGCGGCATTTTTGGACGCTGCAAGCCAATTAGTGCAAGACGATGACAAACAATATCTCAAGGTTACTAAACTGCAACAGTTGTTAGAGTGGTTGAATGCTAACCTAAAATCTACCTCGATCGAATCTGACACTGTTGAGATTTATCAGCAGAAACTTCGATCTGATGTAGAGAATAGTAAGAACGACTTCCTAAAAGTTAGAGAGCAAATTGAATACCGCTTTGAGCTGTATGAGGCTTATTTACAGCAGCTGCTTGAATGGCAGGCGGCACAGGGTACTTGGGTTGCGACGGTAAATGGTGGCTTACAAGACACCAAAGAAGCAGTGCTCAATTTGCTAAGTATTGTCCATACAGAATCAACAGATGTCAGTGTGGTTGAACATAGTGTGATAGATCTGGCGCATGATATTGATACGGTTCTTGTTTCGATTGTTGAGTCCAAACCTCTGCCGAAAGAACTGAGGTTAGAGCATATCAAAAGCAGCGAGTCGGACTTAATGCGTCACTTAAACCATGTTCAGACTAAGCTTGATCTTTTGTCTTCTACGATTAACGAGGGCCTTCCTCTAACTCATAAGTCGTTATAGCTTTAATTGAGAACCACTAGGGTAGTGAGGCTAGCGTTATGATCATCAACCAGTTTGACGACGCCAAATCGATTGCAATGTTAACCATTAAAGGTCGTTTTGATTACTCCTGTCAGCAGG
Source organism: Marinomonas communis (assembly GCF_004363305.1). Taxonomy (GTDB): domain Bacteria; phylum Pseudomonadota; class Gammaproteobacteria; order Pseudomonadales; family Marinomonadaceae; genus Marinomonas; species Marinomonas communis. Next base: position 407,868 of record NZ_SNZA01000003.1, read on the forward strand.
AGTTTCGTGAATGTTTCGGACAATACTCCAAAGGAACCGAGTTTGTAATAGATCTCACAGAAGTCAGCTATATTGATAGCTCTGCGCTAGGTATGTTGCTCTTGCTCAGGGATCATGCAGGTGGTGATGGCGGTAAGGTAACTATACAAGGAGCCTCAGACTTTGTTAGTAGTGCGCTGAAAATGGCACGATTCGAGCGCTTGTTTACTTTCCACTAAATATATTAGGACTCGGCAATGAAGGATCAAAAACTCAAAATCTTAGTGGCGGACGATAATCCTTCTGACAGAATGTTGCTTGAAACGATGCTGGGTCAGTTAGGTCATCTAGTGGCGACAGCAGTGGATGGTCAGGATGCTGTAGACAAGTTCGATCCCAACACCATTCAGCTCGTTTGTCTTGATATCAAGATGCCACGTAAGGATGGTTGGGAAGCAGCCTTAGAGATTCAAAACATTGCCCAAGAAAAGATGATTCCCATTGTCTTTTTGTCTGGAGTTTCTGATCCTGAAGTTCTGCAAAAATGTCTCGAAGTCGGAGCAACCGACTTTATCTCAAAACCCTACAACCCCACTCTCGTATCAGCAAAGCTGAATGCCATCGCGCGTTTATTAGTGATGCAGAATATGCTGTCAGAGCAGCGTGATGAACTGTCTCTGCTTAATCAGCAAATGGTGCATGACCAAGAAGTAGCTAAATTGGTTTATGAGAGAATTACCCATTCAAACTGTTTGTCTGATCCCGCCCTGAGAACATTACACCATGGTAGCCATATTTTTAATGGCGATGTGATTTTGGCTGCCTACAAGCCAAATGGCGGTATGCACGTATTATTGGGGGACTTTACTGGACATGGTTTGTCAGCCGCGATTGGAGCGTTACCACTGGCAGATATTTTCTTCGAATGGACCGAAAAAGGGTTTGTTATGCGACAGATCCTTCCTGAAATTAATAAGCGCCTTCACAACATTTTGCCCCCAAATATGTTTTGTGCCGCGGCTTTTATAGACATAAATGCCCACAACAGAACCATCGCTGTATGGAATGCAGGATTACCTGACTTACTCTATTTTTCTGCTGATGAGAAACTTCCACGAATGATCCGCTCTGACTCACTGCCGTTAGGGATTTTGAATGAACATGAGTTTGAAGCGAATATTGAGTTATTGACCTATGAAAGTGGGGATTATCTTGTGGCATTCACGGATGGTGTCTATGAGGCTCGTACCAAAGAAAACAAAATTCAATACAACAGTGCTTTAGATCCTTTGTATGCGGGTGAGGTGTCAACGCAGCAGTTCGAGTGGTTGGAGAAAATGCTGCATGATGAGGGAATACTCAAGAACCCTCATGATGATATTTCGGTTTTAGGGATCAATTTATCACTCGCGCAAGATGGTAGTCTGCAGTCCAAATCAGCGAATTTGGAAAAGAGGCTTGATGCCCCCGCAGATTTTGCTTTTAGTTATGAGTTAAATGCTGAGTCGTTAAAGAATACGGATCCTTTGCCTTACCTATTACAGATCTTAACGACCGTGCCTGAGTTGAGTAAGCGCTCAAGTGAAGTTTTTATGATTCTCTCTGAAATGTATTCTAATGCCTTAGAGCACGGAATCTTAAAGCTAGACTCGAAACTTAAAACGACCGTTGAAGGTTTTGCTGAGTATTACTCGTCTAGAGAATCCAAACTGCAGCAGTTAACAGAAGGGTGGTTAAAAATCGACGTCAAAGTTAGTGCGATGAATCAAGGAGGTTGTTTATGTCTTACCATGTCAGACAGTGGTGATGGCTATGATATCTCTGTAATTGACTTTGATGATTTTGATCATGAGCGTCCCTTCAATAGAGGTCTGAGTTTGATCCATCAGATGTGCAAGAGCGTTGAACTGTCTGAAAATGGTTCAAAAATTTCCGTACAGTATTGTTGGTAGACTTGGCCTCTAATTTGCTAATTCTAATTAGCACGATTGGAGATTGCCTATGATTACTAGCTCACACTTAATGTCGCCGGTCACGGCATCTGTGAAACAATCCAAACCTTTGGCTGGTTCTTCTAATGAGAGCGAAGGTAGCTTTGCTTCTACATTTCAAAAAACTGTTTACGAAGACCAGCAAGAAGCCAAGTCGACTGCAGCCTCCGCACCATCTGAGAAAACTCAATCCAATCAATCATCTAATCAATCTGAGTCATTGCCAGCTGAAGGAGATGAGCTGGTGGAAGCTGTTGCTGCTGTTGATGCTGTAGCAGATAGTGAAGCGAGTGAAAGTGCTCCGACATCACCTCAAACAGCTTCTGAGTATATTAAGGGGGAATCTGAAAAAGATGTAGTCACTGACGATGAAGAGGTGTCTGGCGGCAATGTTGAGCAGTTGGATAGGCAAGACCTTGCAGGGGAGAACCTTTCGAAAGAACAGAGTTTAGAGGATGTCGAACCCGCCGCTAACTTAAATCAAGCAGAAAATGAAAAAGTGCTGAACAGTCTAGATCAGATGACTGTTGATGATGATCGTGTTGAGCAGTCCGAATTGGCGAGTCAAGCTGGTGTAAAAACTCAAAGTGATTCAGGGCAATCTAGACCCGTTGAGAATGAATTGGATGTGGAAAAAGTGGAGGAAACTTCTTCACTAGAATCTGCTGAGGAACCCGATAAGCAAAGCCTACCATTCTCTGATGACAGCGATGAGCAAATCGCTGCTGGTGACTCCGAAAATATGGATGCCGATAAGGTTGAGAAAGTAGATACCTTATCTGAATTCACAGAACAAGGGCAACTAAAAGAAAGTGGCAAGCCGCTATCTGAAGTAGAGTCTACTTCCTTGAATACTCAACAAAAAGGTGACGCTTCAGCAGAAGCTAGTGCTGTAACGGGCGGAGAGAGCGTTAGCATTCAAAAAGGGGAAGAGGGTCAGGCTCAAGTTATAGCGGGTCAACATGATCATTCGGTTGTTGTAAAGGATGATATTGATTCCGCCATTACGGCCGGGCAAAAGGATACATCAATTGCGAATGTGGTTGCTGGGAGTACCGTCACCAATGTGACTAAAGAAAGTGATTTGAGCGCTGCCCCTAGTGTGCCCAGCTCAAATACCACTGCCCGTGACGCAAGTGCCTCAGGCCTTGAGCGAGCAACCGAAAATCTACGTCTGATGATGGAGCAAATGTCTAAACAAGGGGCTGCTGCAAGCACGAATACCAATGCACCCCTTTCTCAGTCATTATCATCGGATGCTAAGCTTGAAAGCGGAGCTCTTGTTCAGGTTGAGGGTGAGCTTATTCAAGTCGATACAGAGGATGGCTTGATTAGCAAAAATATAGATAATTTGCTGGGAGATAAAAAAAGCTTCGAACAGATCTTGTCCAGCCTTGGTAGCGTGTCTCAGCAAGGGCAACTAAATTCCAGCCTTTTCTCTACGGTAGCTAGTACTACAGCAGCAAGAAATGATTCGCTAGCGGCTCAATTAACAATGCAGTCGATGCCAGATGCGCAAGCTTTTCCAAATGAGATGGCAACAAAGGTTGCTTGGGTGGCAAAAGAAGGGTTTAAAGTGGCTCATATACAATTGGACCCGCCTGAACTGGGGAGTTTAGCTGTCAAGGTGTCTGTAGATCAGGATTCTAATACTCACGTAAGCTTCGTTGCTAGCTCAGCGCAAGCGAAAGATGCTCTCGAAGGTCAAATGCAGAGGCTGAGGGATATGTTACAGCAGCAAGGTCTGGAACTGGACTCAGTTGATGTTGAGGTATCGCAAGGTAATGGGCAAGCATTTGGTTCTAACAATTCCGATCATGAATCAGGTGGAACCCAATCCGATTCGGGCCTTGTTTCCGATTCGGATGGCCTCGATGAGGATCTTGATAATGTGACGTATGTTGCGCCTGCTGAGCAAGGTATTGATTATTACGCATAGAAAACCATGGTGATTCACTATAATCTTTGTAGAATAGTGTGATTCACACATTTTATGAATGTGATTGGTTTAATTTGCATGAACAAGGGTTGTATATGGCAGACGATGAATTAGATGTTGGCGCTGAAGAAGGGAAAAAAGGCGGCAAGAAAAAACTTATCATCATCATTGTGGTTGCATTGTTAGTACTGGGCGGTGGTGGTGCAGCGGCTTTCTTCTTTTTAATGGGCGGTGATGACTCTGAAGCTGCAGAGGGTGAAGAGGTTGCTGTTGAAGAAATGGTGCAAACGGAAGGTCCTGCTATTTACCTAGATTTAGACCAAGCATTTGTCGTAGATTTTATGGTGTCTGGTAAGCAGCGCTATTTGCAATTAAATATGACACTGAAGTCTCGTGATCAAGGGCAAATTGACGCAGTGAAAATTCATATGCCTTTGATTCGTAATAGCCTAGTTCTTTTGTTCTCAAGCCAATCTTTTGATGAATTGCAGACGATTGAAGGTAAACAGGCTCTGAAGCTTGCAGCAGTTGAGACGGTGAACAATATATTAACTCAAGAAACAGGGTTAGGTGGCATTGAAGATGTGTTGTTTACTAACTTTGTGATGCAGTAAAAGGTTGTTCATATGGCTGCACAAGATCTCTTATCTCAGGACGAAATTGATGCACTCTTGCATGGTGCCGATGATAAGCCTGATGCGGACGATAATGCCGACGCAGGCGGCATTTCCTCGTATGATATTACCAGCCAAGAAAGGATTGTGCGTGGGCGAATGCCCACGTTGGAAATGATTAATGAGCGTTTTGCTCGTTATACACGTATTAGTCTCTTTAATTTGCTGCGACGTACCGCAGATGTTTCCTCCGGCGGACTTCAGATAATGAAATTCGGGGAGTACGTTCATACCTTATATGTTCCAACCAGCCTTAACTTAGTCAAATTTCGTCCTTTGCGAAGCACTGCTTTGTTTATTCTGGATGCGAAATTAGTATTTAAGTTGGTGGATAACTTCTTTGGTGGTGACGGTCGTCACGCCAAGATTGAGGGGCGTGAATTTACACCTACAGAAATTCGTATAGTTCAGTTGATGCTTGAGCAAGTCTTCGTCGACTTAACAGAAGCTTGGGCACCTGTGCTTAAAGTCGATTTGGAGTACATCAGCTCTGAAGTAAACCCTGCGATGGCTAACATCGTAAGCCCTAGCGAAGTTGTAGTGGTGTCGACATTCCACATTGAACTAGATGGTGGCGGTGGAGAGCTTCATATTACCTTGCCATATTCTATGATCGAGCCTGTGCGAGAGTTGCTCGATGCGGGTGTGCAAAGTGATGTGGACGAGAAGGATGAGCGTTGGGGCAAATCTCTAGAGCAGGATGTCCGTGAATTAGACGTAAAGCTGCAAGTCAATGTACTGAATAAGAAAGTGCGCCTTGGTGATGTTATGAAGTTCAAGGCTGGTGATATTTTACCTATTGAAATGCCTGAACTGGTGACAGTAAGGGCTAACAATGTGCCAACATTTAAGGGCAAGTTGGGGGTCAGCAATGGCCGGTATGCGGTTGAAATGATAGAAAGTTGTAAAACTACGAAGAGTTAGGTCAGAAGTATGGCAGAAGAAACAAATCCAGATGCAGAAGGCATGGATGAAGATTTAGCGGACGAGTGGGCTGCAGCCATGTCCGAAGCGGGGGAAAGCGAGTCTGGAGAGTCTGGTGAAGGATTAGATGACGAGTGGGCGGCTGCTATGTCTGAGCAGGACGTTAAGCCTGTTGAATTAGACCAGTTGGGCTCCTCTACAGGTGGTGTTTTGAGTTCAGATATGGACTTGATCATGGATATACCAGTGACTTTATCCATGGAGCTTGGTAATACAGAAATCGCTATTCGTAACCTTTTGCAGCTGACACAAGGGTCTGTAGTTGAGCTGGACCGTTTTGCTGGTGAGCCACTTGATGTGCTTGTAAATGGCACCTTGATCGCTCATGGTGAGGTGGTTGTCGTAAACGATAAATACGGTATTCGTTTAACCGATGTGGTTAGCCCTAGTGAACGTATAAAGCGCTTGAAATAGAGAGAGCGATGCTTCAATTATTTCTCCTGATCAGCGGCAGTATTATTTCATTGCACAGTGCCGCATCTCCCTATGAGGGCGGCTTGCAAATGGCAGATGCTTCATCAATCTGGCGTTTGTTCTTTGCTTTGGCATTTCTGATTGTGCTGATTCCCTTGGTTATATTTGGTCTTAAAAGACTGCAAGGGCTACAGCACAAATTTTCTAAGTCCGAAATTCAAGTTATTGCTTCTCAATCCATCGGAACTAAAGAACGATTGTTGTTAATTGAAGTGCAAGGAAAGCGTTTATTGATAGGCGCAACATCGAACTCGATTACTTGTTTAAGAGAGTTTGATAATCGAGGCGATCAATTCGCGGAATTGATGAGTGAACAGTTATCCGATGATAAATAAGCGTCTAATTTTTTCTTTCTTTTTTCTGATATTTAGTTGCTTGCCAGCCATTGTAAATGCTGAGCCTGGTTTGCCTGCAGTGACTGTGACAACAAATCCTGATGGCAGTCAGGAATACACGGTGACGTTACAGATTCTCTTCATGATGACGGCGTTGACGCTGCTCCCAGCGGCACTCATCATGATGACATCGTTCACACGTATTATTATCGTGTTGTCGATACTGCGCCAAGCAATTGGTTTGCAGCAATCCCCTTCCAATCAGATTCTGCTTGGTATGGCTTTGTTTCTAACACTTTTTATCATGACGCCAACTCTTGATAAGGTAAATGAACTGGCGTTACAACCTTATCTTAATAATGAAATGACCTCTCTGCAGGCTGTTGAAGCAGCGGCACAACCGGTTAGAGAGTTTATGTTGGCTCAGACTCGTGAAGACGATGTGGCTTTATATGTAAAGCTGGCTGGAAAAGAAGGTCAAATCGATTCACTGGAAACGTTGCCATTCACAATTTTAATGCCTGCATTTGTTACCAGTGAATTGAAAACCGCATTTCAAATCGGTTTTATGCTGTTTATACCCTTCCTAATTGTGGATATGGTGGTGGCCAGTGTCTTAATGGCAATGGGTATGATGATGCTTTCTCCTATTATCATTTCATTACCTTTCAAAATAATGTTGTTTGTGATGGTGGACGGTTGGTCTATGATCATGGGGACATTAGCTGCTAGTTTCGGGATTTAATAATGGACCCTCAAGTAGTTCTTGGTTTATATGGGCAAGGCTTTTACTTGATCGTTGTGATGGTGTCCGCCGTGATGGTCCCAAGTCTTGTGGTTGGTTTGATTGTCAGTATCTTTCAAGCTGCCACGCAAATTAACGAGCAGACGCTGTCTTTTTTGCCGCGTTTAATCGTTACTATCTTTGCCATAATGCACTTAGGCCCTTGGCTTCTTACAACTCTGACGGACTTCTTTAATCAACTGTTCGTCGATATCCCGATGTTGATTGGCTAATGTTAGCTTTTAATACGGACGAGCTGATGGCTCTGACGATAAGCTTCCTGCTTCCTTTCTTTAGAATTGGTGCCTTTCTGATGGCTCTACCGCTTTTTGGAAGTCAGTTGGTCAGTACAAGAGTGCGGCTGCTGTTTGCATTTGTGCTTGCCATTATCATCACTCCCTTAGTGCCTATGCCACAGTATGATCCGTTTTCGCCGGCTTTTGTGCTCCTGATCGCAGAGCAGTTGATTATCGGTATTGTGCTAGGGTTTGTGGTGACAGTGCTGTTTCAAATCTTTTCTCTGGCTGGTCAGCTTGCGGCAATGAAGGCGGGTCTTGGTTTTGCGATGTCGAATGACCCAGCTAATGGTGTTTCAGTGGCAACAATCGGTCAATACTATATGACCATGGCTGGGATTGCCTTTCTCGGTACGAATGGGCATTTGGTCATGATTGAATATCTTGCGGAAAGCTTTGAATATTGGCCAATAGGAAGTGGGTTTGATAGTCAGCGCTATTGGGATATATTGCAGTTAGGTGGTTGGCTATTTGAGAAGGCATTGCTGGTGGTGTTACCGCTGGCGGTTGCGACTTTGATTATGAACCTATCGTTTGGCGTGGTAGCAAAGGCTTCCGCTCAGTTAAACGTTTTTGCTCTAGGTTTCCCGATCATAATGCTTTTCTCGCTCCTTTTTATCTGGATTATGCTGCAAGACTTTCTGGATATTTATCGCTTATTTTTCCAAGAAATGACCACTTGGCTTCAGGACACGTGGGGGATTCGGGCGGATGGCTGAGAACGAAGACGGTACAGAAAAAACCGAAGACGCCAGTACCAAAAAGCTACAAGAGGCGCGTGAGAAAGGTAATGTTCCCAGATCTCGTGACTTGAGTAGCGCAGTTTTACTTGTGGTTGCAGCCGTTGCGATGTATATGGTCGGCATGCTTATCGTCGAAGATTTGATGCGTTTGTATGCGTTTAACTTTGCCATCGCACGTGAAGATCTTTTTGATATTGCCCTAATGATTCACCATTTATATGTTTCGGTGATGGCAATGGTTGACTCGTTGACAGTATTTATGACGATTGTCTCGATCGCAGGCATTGTCGGAAGTGTTGCCTTAGGTGGTTTTAACTTCTCTTGGCAGGCGGTTGCTCCCAAACTTTCAAAAATGAACCCCATTGCTGGATTGAAGAGAATGTTTTCAATGCAGTCTTTGGTGGAGTTGTTGAAGTCTATTCTGAAGGTGGCGTTGGTCGGAGCTGCTGCCACTGCTGTATTGATGAATTACTTGCCGAGTTTAACTGGATTAACGTTTGAGACTACTGGCACAGCCCTTAAGCACACGTTAGAAATCCTGATATGGGCATTTATATTGGTGTCCTCGTCTTTGATTATTATTGCTGCGATTGATGTGCCTTTTCAGGCCTGGCAGCACAAAGATAAATTAAAGATGACTAAGCAAGAAGTAAAAGATGAATTCAAACAATCTGAAGGTGATCCTCAGGTGAAAGGCCGTATTCGTCAGTTACAACGTCAGGCGGCCATGCGGCGAATGATGTCAGATGTACCACAAGCGGACGTTATTATCACTAACCCGACTCACTTCTCTGTAGCCTTAAAATACGATCAAGAAAAAGGTAAAGCGCCAATTATGGTAGCGAAAGGCAGTGACTTCATTGCTCTAAAGATACGAGAGATTGGCAATTACTATGATATCCCTGTGATACAATCCCCGTCACTAACAAGGGCGGTTTATAAGCATACGGAGATTGGCGAAGAAGTCCCCGAAGGTTTGTTTAAAGTAATTGCGCAATTGCTCGCTTATGTGTATCAGTTGCGCTTAGCTCGAACAGGGCAGAAACCGCCAGAGCAAATGCCTGTTTTTGATGTGCCTGAAGAGTTTCAATGGAACGGAGAATGATTCTCGAATGTGTCGAGGTATAAGTGGAATTTGATCGTCAGAGAATACTTGGTCAAACCAGAGGAATACTAAGTGGCAATCTAGGTGTGCCATTTATCCTATTGGCTCTATTAGCCATGATGGTGTTGCCGCTCCCTGCTTTTTTGTTGGATGTCCTGTTTACGTTCAACATTGCCTTGGCCATCGTGGTTCTTTTGGTGGCTGTTTACTCCATGCGTCCGTTGGATTTTGCCGTATTTCCAACCATTCTATTGATCTCAACCTTAATGCGTTTGGCGCTGAACGTTGCTTCAACCCGTGTTGTATTGCTCAATGGCCATGAAGGTGGTGACGCCGCCGGTAAGGTGATTCAAGCCTTCGGTGAAGTGGTGATTGGTGGCGATTATGTTGTAGGTTTTGTTGTCTTTGCCATCTTAATGATCATCAACTTCGCTGTTGTAACGAAAGGTGCGGGTCGTATCTCTGAAGTGAGTGCTCGATTTACTTTGGATGCAATGCCAGGTAAACAAATGGCCATCGACGCAGACTTGAATGCAGGGATGATTGATGCGGACCAAGCTAAGCAGCGACGTGAAGAGATTGCTGCAGAGGCTGAGTTCTATGGCTCTATGGATGGTGCATCCAAATTTGTGAAAGGTGATGCCATTGCCGGGCTTATGATTCTTGGCATTAACATCATTGGTGGTCTTGCCATTGGTATGGCTCAACATGGTTTGTCATTTGTTGAGGCTGTACAAGTTTACTCATTGTTAACCATTGGTGATGGCTTGGTTGCTCAAATCCCATCACTTATGTTGTCGACCGCCGCTGCCATCATGGTGACTCGAGTAAATGAGTCAGGTGATATGGGGCAGCAGATTTACGGTCAAATGTTTGGCTCCAGTAAAGCTTTATATATTGCTGCAGCCATTCTTACGGTTATGGGTATTGTTCCTGGTATGCCGCACTTCTCGTTCCTTTCTTTAGCAGCAGCGATTGCTGGTTTGGCATATTTCCTTGAATATCGTAAGAAGAATCAGGCTAAAGCTAAAACTGCCGCAAAAGGGGCTAAAAAGGGTGATCAGAGCGCGGCTCAGCCTCCAGCGGAAAGCAAGGATCTCAGTTGGGATGATGTGGCTCCAGTTGATATGTTGGGGTTAGAGGTTGGTTACCGCTTAATTCCACTGGTGGATAAAAGCCAAGGTGGGGAGTTGTTGGCGCGTATTAAAGGGGTGCGGCGTAAGCTTTCCCAGGAATTGGGTTTTCTCGTGCCAAGTGTGCACATAAGAGATAACTTGGATCTCATGCCTAATGCGTATCGGATTACGTTGATGGGGGTGAGCTTAGCAGAGGCTGAGGTGCATCCTGATAAGGAGTTGGCCATCGATCCCGGTCAAGTGTTTGGCAAAATTGATGGCATTCCAGGTAAAGACCCTTCATTTGGACTAGACGCCATTTGGATTGATGTTAAGAAACGAGATCAGGCGCAGACCTACGGCTATACCGTGGTTGATGTGAGTACGGTCGTTGCCACGCATATTAACCAAGTGATGCAAAAGCATGCTTATGAGTTGATTGGGCATGATGAGGTGCAACAGCTGCTTGGCTTGTTGAAACAGCATAATCCAAAGCTTGCAGAGGAGTTGGTCCCTAACACGGTTCCACTTAGTGTGCTGCTAAAAGTGCTACAGAACCTTTTGCAAGAAAATGTTCCTTTGCGAGATATGAGAACCATCGCCGAGGCGATCATGGGGGTGCAGCCAAAGTCCCAAGACCCAATGATCCTAACAACGGCTGTGCGTAGCTCATTATCTAGGATGATTATGCAGTCTCTAGCGGAAGGGGTGGACGAAGTGCCAGTGATGACCTTGGACCCTCAGTTAGAAAAGATGCTGATGCAGACCGTTCAGCAAAGTCAGCAGTCAGGCATCAAGAACGAAGAAGCTTTAATCCTAGAGCCGCAAATGGCTGAACAGTTGCAAAAATCGTTTCGTGAACATGCGGAACAACAGGAAGCTATGGGGAATGCGCCGATCCTTATTGTTTCAGCGCCCATTCGTCCAATGTTAGCTCGATTTATGCGTTATGGTGGGGTAGGGATGTCAGTGCTCTCCTATCAGGAAGTGCCGGATAATAAGCGAGTGACGGTCGTGGCCGTAATTGGTCAGTAAAAAAGGAAAGCTCTTGATTTTCGCGCTATATTTATCAAAACCTTTCGGGTAAGCTATGGATTTGTATGCATAAATAGACTTAAAGGACTGGTATTCAATGCAGTATAGGCGGTTTCGAGCTCCTGACATGCAAAAAGCGATACGTAAGATACGTGACGCCGTTGGGCCTGATGCTGTCATTATGTCTAATAAACGACTTCCTAGTGGGGAAGTTGAGATTGTTATTGCCATTGATTATGATGGAACTACTCCCTTGGGCCAGCCGGCCAAACCTAAAGAGACCTCTTTTTCATCCCGTCAAGAGTCCTCAAAGCCCAGTGATTCCTATCAAGAGCGACTTGATTTAGCTCGCAATTTAAGTGCAGGTTCGCAGCCTAAAAAGGGTGAGGCTTACGAAGTTTTTGAAGAGCCTAAGCCTGCTCCGCGTAATCCTTACATGGAAATGGGGGATAAGCCGTCAGAGCTCACGGAATCTGCTATTGATGAGCATTTGTCGATTCGTCCGCATGTGGAGTCACGCCCTTCACCAGATGAAGAAAAGCTCCGGGCAATGGAGAAAGAATTAGAGCAGATGCGTAGGCTACTTGAACAGTCTCAAGGCGAGCAGGTATCTAATTCAGCAAGTGCAAAAAAAACGTCTTATAATCAACGTTTACAAGAGCAGCTTTCAACTTTAGGGTTGTCTGAAAAAGTTATTGATAAAATTATCGCGGATTTGTCTTTAACTGGTAGAGAAGATGATTGGAAAAAAGCACTTTCTCACCTAGCTGACAGTATACCAATACGAGCCTCCTCTGAAGCTTTTAGAGGGTGTATCGCATTTATGGGGCCAACAGGTGTTGGCAAAACAACTACGATAGGTAAGATCGCTGCGCAATATGTTCTTAAATATGGTGCGAACAGTGTAGTGCTAGTGACCACCGATACCTATCGAATTGCAGCGCACGAACAGCTTAGAACATTTGGACGTATTTTGAATGTTCCAGTTGAAGTAGTAAATGAGTTTACTGATCTAAACGAAGTGCTAGATAAATATGCTGACTTTTCACTTGTGTTAGTGGATACAGCAGGCATGAATCCGCGAGACCGAAATCTAGAGCGGCAGTTAGCTATGATGAAGCGAGCTCGTGGCTACCTTAAAAAGCTACTAGTGCTTCCTTGCACAAGCCAAAGACAAGTACTGAAAACAGTGGTCGATGTTTACTCCCAAGTTCAGTTAGATGGTTGTGTTTTGAGTAAACTGGATGAGTCAGCTTCCTTAGGTGAGGCAATCAGCGTTGTCATAGAAGAGGGTCTTCCTGTTATGTATGTAGCGGATGGACAACGTATTCCAGATGATATCGAACCTGCCCGGGCGCATAACCTTATTAGTAGGGCTGTTTACACAGCTGAGCAGTATGGTCAGCTTTATGGAGCGCTAAAGTACGGGAGTTAGTAAAATTATGTTATTTGGCAGAGCACTTAGCGAAACTATATAGTACATTTATATTTAAGCTCTTACTGGTAACAGGTTATTGATTTAGCGTATTGCAACGCATAGATGGATGTAGCATGTACACAAAAAAGGCGACGTTATCGATAGATGCGATTGTTTTAAAATATGACTTTTTAGTCAAAAAAATCGCTTATCATTTATTAGCTCGATTACCTAGTAGTGTTGATGTCGATGATTTGATTCAAGCTGGGATGATGGGGTTAATCGAAGCTTATAAACGTTTTGAATCAACCAAAGGCGCTTCTTTTGAAACGTATGCTGGGATTAGAATTCGAGGCGCTATGATGGATGAGGTGCGCAAAAGCGATTGGGCACCTCGCTCAGTAAGAAGAAACAGTAGAGCTGTGACCTCTGCTATTAGAGAAGTGGAAGCAGAAAGTGGCCGTGAAGCAACAGATATAGAAGTGGCTGCTCATATGGGTATAAGTATTGACGAATATCATGAGATCCTTCATTCATCGATGTCTACCCAGTTGTTTAGCTATGAAGAAATGTTAGAAAGTGAGCATGGTAGCCACGAACTAGATATTAAAGTAGAAGGCGAGAGTGGTCAGCCTGATCTTATGGTTGAAGAGGCTGGTTTTCAGGTGCAGTTAGCGAAAGAGATTGAAACACTGCCTGAACGCGAAAAACTTGTGCTTTCCCTCTATTACAATGACGAACTAAACTTAAAAGAAATTGGTGCCGTATTAGGTGTTAGTGAATCTCGAGTCAGTCAAATACACAGTCAAGCGGCGATGCGATTAAGGTCTCGTTTAAATGACTGGCAGAGTTAATTTAGTATGATAAAAATGATTTTACCTAAGGGTTGTGGAGGTTGCATTGGATAAAAATATGAAAATCCTGATTGTTGATGATTTCTCGACAATGAGACGAATCATCAAAAATCTGCTTAGGGATTTAGGGTTTACCAATACAGTCGAAGCAGATGACGGAACAACTGCCCTGCCTATATTACAAACTGGCACGATCGACTTCTTGGTGACGGATTGGAATATGCCTGGGATGACCGGAATTGAGTTGCTTCGTGCTGTTCGAGCAGATGAGAAGCTAAAAACGATTCCTGTATTGATGGTGACAGCTGAGGCGAAGCGTGATCAGATTATCGCCGCAGCGCAAGCAGGTGTGAATGGTTACGTAGTAAAACCATTCACTGCTGTTGCACTAAAGGAAAAAATCGAGAAGATCTTCGAACGAATTGATTCCGCGAAGTAGAGGTTGTAAATGTCTATTGAAAACGAGTCAAAAATGGGTGAGTTCGAAACAGTTGTCAAAGACGGTGCTGTTGATCTACTAAACAAGCTCGAAGTTGGGGATTTTAGTGGTGCAATAAAAATCATCCAAGAATTAAGTGAGGCTCGCCATAAAAGCTTTTACAACGAAGTAGGTAATTTGACACGCAGTTTACATGATGCGATTAGAGACTTTCAGATCGACTCCATGGATATGATGATCCAGGGTGGTGCTTCAGAAGTCGATGCTGGTTCAAGAATTACCGACGCTTCTGATCGATTGAACTATGTTATTGAAATGACTAGTTCAGCGGCTAATAAGACCATGGATATGGTTGATAGCAGTGTTCCTGTCGCCAGTGAACTGCAGATGCAAGCAAAAGAGCTACATAAAGATTGGAATCGCCTAATACAACGTGATCTGACGCCTCAAGAGTTTCGTGATTTGTACAAGCGCATCGATGCGTTTTTGAAATACACAGATGAAAGTGCAACAACATTACATACTAATCTCAACACAATTTTACTTGAACAGGGTTATCAAGACCTAACTGGACAAGTCATTACACGAGTTAACGAACTGATACGTGACGTAGAAGAACGTTTGGTTCATCTTGTATCAGTAGCAGGTCGCGTAGACAGTATTTCTGGTATGGAACACGAATCAGAAACTAAAGAGCGTGATGATGACCGTGGTCACGGGCCGGCAATCAATAAAAATGACAACCCTGAAGTACTGAATAACCAAGACGAGGTTGATGACCTTCTATCGAGTCTTGGTTTTTAAGAGGAGCTGCGGCGGATGAGTTTCGAAGTCGATGAAGAAATTCTACAGGATTTTTTAGTAGAAGCTGGGGAAATCCTGGAACAGCTCTCAGAGCAATTGGTAGATTTGGAGCAAAACCCTGAAGATACAGCATTGCTTAATGCTATCTTCCGTGGCTTCCACACTGTTAAAGGTGGAGCTGGTTTTCTTCAATTGACGGCCTTAGTTAATTGCTGTCACTACGCGGAAAACGTTTTTGATGTTTTGCGTAACCACCAGCGTAAAGTTGACTCTGAGTTAATGGATGTCGTGCTACAAGCACTAGATGCTGTGAACGAGATGTTCGAAACTGTTCGTGCTGGTGGTGAACCCGAGCCAGCTGATCCGCAAATTATTGAATCTCTTAGTTATTACGCTAAGCCACCTTCCGATGATGAGGAAGAGGGTGACGAAGAGTATGATGAAGAAGATGAGACTGAGCAAGAGTCTATTGAAGATGAAACTGTTGTATCAGACGAGCCTGAGATAGAAACTCAGACATCTCCAGAAAATGCTTCAGAATCACATGACGACATTTCAGATGATGAGTTTGAATCGCTCCTAAGTGCATTAGGTTCCTCTGATGGCGCAGACAAAGAGGCTGAAGCTAATAGTTCTGAACCTGATTCGGATGACATTACTGAGGATGAGTTCGACGCTTTGTTAGACCAGCTTCACGGCAGTAGTGCCCCAGGTATGGAAGCAAATTCATCGAATAATGACCAATCTACTGACGCGCCTTCGGCCGAGGGTGAGTCAGATGAAATTACTGAAGACGAGTTTGAAGCTTTGCTTGATCAGCTTCATGGTGGCAGTGCGCCTGGTGTTGATGGTGAGAAGATAGCTCAAGATGAATCCATAAAATCTGATGACAAAGTTGAGACACCTCAAGATTCAAACTCATCAGAGTCTGACTTAATTACAGAAGATGAGTTTGAGCAACTGCTTGATAGTTTGCACGGTAAAGGCCAAGGGCCTAACAACGCAAATGAGGAGCAAGAGCCTGCAAAAGAGCAAGCTAAGCCAGAACCTGCTGCGAAAGCTGAGCAGCCGGAGAAAAAAGCTGCTAAGCCGAAATCAAAGCCAGCACCTAAAAAGCCAGCTGCGCCAGCACCGAAGCCTAAATCTGATTCAGAATCGGAAGGCAAAGAAAAGTCTCAGAATGCACCTGTAGTACAAGAAGCCACTGTTCGTGTTGACACGAAACGACTCGATGACATCATGAATATGGTGGGTGAACTGGTACTGGTTAGAAATAGATTGGTTCGCCTTGGCTTGCAAAGCGACGACGAGTCAATGAGTAAAGCTGTCGCAAACTTGGATGTTGTGACGGGGGATTTGCAGAACGCCGTTATGAAGACGCGTATGCAGCCAATCAAAAAGGTATTTGGTCGTTTCCCTCGCGTTGTACGAGATCTTGCTCGTAACCTGAAGAAAGAAGTGAACCTCGAACTTCGTGGTGAAGATACCGACTTAGACAAGAACTTGGTTGAAGCACTTGCGGACCCATTAGTCCACTTGGTGCGAAATTCTGTTGATCATGGTATTGAAGCACCAGACGTGCGTGAGGCCAAAGGCAAACCGCGTATGGGGCACGTCATACTATCTGCTGAGCAAGAAGGCGACCATATCCTATTGTCTATTGATGACGATGGCGCTGGTATGGACGCTGATGTCTTGCGTCGTAAGGCCGTTGAGAAAGGCCTCATGGATACGGATACCGCTGAGCGCTTATCGGATGACGAAGCGTTTAATCTCATATTTGCACCAGGCTTCTCTACTAAAGTAGAAATTACCGATGTTTCAGGTCGTGGTGTAGGTATGGACGTTGTGAAAACTAAAATTTCACAACTCAACGGGACCCTTGATATCAAATCAGTATTAGGGCAAGGCTCGCGTTTTAGTATCAAAGTACCGCTAACGCTTGCCATTATGCCTACACTGATGGTTATGTTGAATGATCAAGCATTTGCTTTCCCATTAGTCAGCGTGAACGAAATCTTCCACTTAAATCTGAAGAAAACAAATGTGGTCGATGGGCAGCAAGTGGTAGTGATACGTGGTAAGACTTTACCGATATTCCATCTTAAGAACTGGTTGATCAAAGGGGCAGCATTTGATGAGAAGCCTACTGAAGCCCATGTTGTCGTGGTCCAGGTTGGCATGAATGAAGTCGGTTTTGTCGTTGATCAGCTTGTGGGTCAAGAAGAGGTGGTAATCAAGCCGCTGGGTCGGATGCTGCAAGGTACTCCGGGTATGGCTGGGGCGACGATTACCGGTGACGGACGCATTGCGATTATTCTTGATGTGCCGAGTATGCTTAAGTCTTATGCATCGCGCTAGAATGGTTACAGGAGCTGTATTATGCCAGTGAAGGTGCTGGTTGTTGACGATTCAGGTTTCTTTCGTCGACGCTTGGTAGAAATCTTTAGTGCTGATCCGCGCTTACAAGTAGTTGGTACTGCGAACAATGGCAAAGAAGCGGTCGATAAGGTCGCTGCGTTGTCACCTGATGTTGTGACTATGGATTATGAAATGCCAGTGCTTGATGGTATTTCAGCTGTATCAGAAATCATGAAGCGTAAGCCTACGCCTGTTTTGATGTTCTCTTCCTTAACGCATGAAGGTGCCAGAGTTACGTTAGATGCTCTAGAAGCAGGTGCTGTTGACTTTATGCCGAAGAATTTTGAGGACATCTCTCGTGATTCTGCGGTGGTAAAGCATGCATTGGTCGATAGAGTACTTACGGTTGCACGTACTCGATTAGGAGGCAGTGCTAAACCAGTCGCCCGTGCAGCAACAAAGGTCGCTCCGAGACCTATCGTAGTGGACAATGATCGTGGTGTCATTATTCCTAGGGCTCGTAAAAAAGTGAGTCTTGTTGCTATTGGTACCTCAACTGGGGGGCCAATGGCCTTGCAAGCAGTCTTAACAAAGCTACCTAAAGATTTCCCTGTACCATTAGTGCTGGTGCAACATATGCCGGCAGCTTTTACGCACGCTTTTGCGGATCGACTAAATAACATTTGTCAGATTAAGGTCAAAGAGGCCGAGGATGGCGATAAGCTTACCCCTGGTGTTGCTTTACTGGCTCCAGGTGGAAAACAAATGATGGTTGACCCCCGTAATGGCGGTTGTGTTCGTATTTTACAGGGTGACGAACGCTTAAATTATAAGCCGTCGGTGGATGTAACGTTTGGTTCTGCATCGAAATGTTACCCAGGTAAAGTTTTATCAATAGTCATGACGGGTATGGGGGCCGATGGCCGTGAAGGTGCCCGAATGCTGAAAAACTCTGGTTCACGAGTTTGGATTCAAAGCGAAGACTCTTGTGTTATTTACGGTATGCCACAAGCGGTAGAAAAAGCGGATTTGGCTGATGATGTGATTCATTTAGATCACATCGGTGAGCGTATCGTAAAAGAGGTTGGCTAGTGGATTTGCTGACACTGGCGGGCTTGATTATTGCCTTTGCCTCAGTATTTCTTGCCAATTGGCTCGGCGGTGGTGAAGTTGTACTACTACTTAATCTACCTTCAGCGATTATTGTTATTGTTGGTAGTCTCGGTGCTGCACTCGCTCAAAGTACTTTGAGCGAGTCTGTTGCAGCGTTGAGAATGCTGAGCTGGTCTTTATTCCCTCCCGCGTTTGATCTTTCTGGTAACCGCAGAACTATTAATCTGCTTGCTCACAAAGCAAGACGCTTTTCGATCATTGCATTAGAGAATGACATTAAAGCGTTGAACAATGACTTTGCCATTCGAGCAATGCAAATGGCGGTAGATGGTGCCGATCCTGAGCTTCTCTCTGAGCGACTTCATGACGAAGCGGAACGTATTCGTGAAAAACGTGGTCACTGCATTGGCTTCTTAGAATCGATTGGAGGCTATGCACCGACTTTGGGGATCATGGGGTCCGTGCTTGGTTTGATACAAGCAATGGCGAATCTAGATAGCCCTGAAGCCCTTGGACATGGCATTGCAGTGGCGTTTGTGTCTACTCTTTATGGTCAAGGCTTTGCTAATTTAGTGGTCTTTCCAATATGTCGAAAACTATATCGTTATGCTGACCAAGAATTGCTGAATAACCAGATGTTCATTGATGGTATCTACGGTATTGCTACTGGCAAGCACCCTCAGCGTTTAGATTTGGAGCTAAGCGGTTATGAGTGATGGGGCGCGCAGACGTCGGTCCAAGCGAAACAAGGACCAAGAAGCACCTCATCATGATCGCTGGATACTGTCTTACGCGGACTTCATTACCCTTCTGTTTGCTTTTTTCGTGGCGTTGTACTCCATTACGTTGAAGCAGGCGGGAGATGAAAAAGAATTGAGTAATACATTGAGCGGTGTGTTTGATGCCGTTCAAAAGTCTATTAAGCCCATTAATGTTGGGGAGCCTGTATCAGGGCAACCTGAGAGTGAGCGACTTTTGGAAGTGGTGCCAAAAGACGAAGTCGAGGCGGATAACCCACCAGGTGAAATAGAGGGCAGAAGTCCCTTATATGATGCGCTAAGCGAATCAATAAATTCTCAATTCCCAACGTTGCAGTCTGATGGACAGGTATCCATAACAGAGGATGCCAATTGGATTACGCTCGATATGAAAGCTGCTTTGGTGTTTGATCAAGGCGACTATGAGTTGACCAATGAAGCCGTTGCTTTAATGATAGTGATATCCAATATTTTACAGTCTTACCCAGCCCCAATAATGGTGCTTGGCAATACCGATGATTTACCAACCAACTCGACTCGGATTCCATCAAACTGGCACTTATCTAGCCTACGAGCTTCCTCTGTAGTGGATGAATTGGTTTACCGTGGTATTAATCCTAAGTTGTTGGCGCCAATAGGATTTTCTAGTGAAAACCCTCAGGTTAGAAACACTAACGAATTTGCAAGAGCACAAAATCGTCGCGTAACGTTAAAAATCAGTAAACGCAGAGATGATAACCTGTACGATTACTTGTTTAACTAGTCTGTAAATGTATATGATTAAAGCTTAGATAAATAAGTAAATTTCTTGCATGGCAACTAAGGGGTCGGTGTGCATATTTGGGCGGTCGCAAATCAAAAAGGTGGGGTGGGTAAAACCACAACCGTGGTGAGTTTATCTGGACTGCTAGCAGATGCCGGCCATCGTGTATTGATGATCGACTTGGACCCGCATGGGTCTTTGACGAGTTATTTTCGTTTTGATCCTGACTCCATTGAACACAGTGCTTACGATCTATTCCAAGTCACGGGGAAAATCCCTGAAGAGTTGCCGCGCTCTTTAATCCTAGAGACCGGCCATCCAAACCTTTCACTTATGCCTGCTTCAACAGCACTCGCTACGCTTGAGAGACACGCGCAGGCCCAAGGTGGTATGGGGTTAGTTATCTCAAAAACCTTGGCTATTCTTTGGGACGACTACGATTATGTTTTGATCGATAGCCCGCCAGTACTAGGTGTGTTAATGATTAATGCTCTGGCGGCTTGTCAGCAGCTTGTGATACCCGTGCAAACGGAGTTTCTTGCTATCAAAGGTTTGGAGCGAATGATTAGAACTCTGACTATGATTAACAGAGCTCGTAAGCGACCTGTTCCTTATACGATTGTACCGACGTTATATGATCGTCGAACTCAAGCATCGAATAAGAGTTTACGGAGTTTGAAGGAACTGTATGAAGAGGCTGTGTGGCATTCAGTGATTCCTGTGGACACCAAACTTCGCGATGCAAGTACAGCCGGAGTGGCTCCTTCTGCTCTCGATTCTAATGCACGTGGTGTTAAGGCGTACTCCAGTTTGATGGATACATTGCTAAATCCATCCGGTTAATCATGATGAAAGATACGAAAACCAAAGACCAGACATTGAATGGACCTCAGCAGGCTCTTCAAAGTTATCTGAATGAGCTCCTTCAGGAGACTACATTTCCCACAGAGTCTTCCTCGGCTGTAGATGCTGAACAGGAGAGTGCTGAGCTTGAAGCTGCAAGTATAGAAAAGACTGAAGTAGCAGATGCTGAGCTAGGAATTGAGGCTGAAACTCTCAATATTGATGCTGTTGATGAAGGCAACCAAGAAGAGTTAGTAGAACAACCATTAACTTCTAGTGAGGCTTTTGATGAGACGTCCTACAACATCGAGGCAACGACTAATGATGAGTTGGACTATTCTGCGTTGGATGCTTCCTTCGCTGATTTTGAAACAGCCATTCAAACACTTCAGGCTGAGTATGAACCAACTGTAGCGTCTTCACCGACTTTAAATACCTGGGACATTGAAGCAAATCTTGCGTCGATAGAAGAACAGCCAGAATCCACTGAGACTGAGACTGAGACTGAGACTGAGGAAGAATTTGACCTTGAAAAGGCCTTTGCCGAAGTAGCAGAGCATGAAGCTCAGGCAGAACAGGATAGTAAGGTGAGTGAGGCTTCTCTAATTGATTCAGAGGAGATAGCCTTAGCTGAACCAGAACCAGAACCAGAACCAGAACCAGAACCAGAACCAGAACCAGAACCAGAACCAGAACCAGAACCAGAACCAGAACCAGAACCAGAACCAGAGTCAGAACTAACAGGTAGTGCTCTTGTGACAGCTGCAGAGGAGCCTCAGCCCTCGAAATATGTTCCTAAGACAGAGCCATTGCCATGGGCTAAAAGCCGTTTTGAATGTCTTCTTTTCTACGTGGGGGGCTTAAAAATGGCGGTTCCGTTAGTTGAGTTAGGTGGGATCTATCAATCACATGAAGATAAGTTGACTGAAATTTTTGGCCAACCAAAGTGGTTTATGGGGATGGCTAACGTCGGAGAGGGGAATCTTCGTACTGTAGATACAGCTAGATGGGTTATGCCAGACCACTATGAAGGTGAACTTAAAGACCATTTCAAATTTGTTATCCAGTTAGATCGCTCTGACTGGGGCCTTGCCTGTGAAAAAGTGGCGGAAGCGATTACTCTAGAGCCTTCTCAAGTTAAATGGCGCTCTGACCGCAGTCGACGACCATGGCTTGCGGGTACGGTAATTGATCATATGTGCGCTATATTAGATGTACAGGGATTTATTGAATTACTCGAAGATCCTGAAAATGGTTTTCGTAAACATTTAAAAGATTGAGCTTGCGGAGGTTGTGATGTCGACAAGTGTTGCTTTGAAGAAAGAAGTAAAAGAAAACGATGATCCAATGCTACAGTGGGTAACGTTCCGCCTAGAGAATGAAATCTACGGCATCAACGTTATGCAAGTAAAAGAAGTGTTACGTTATTCTGAAATTGCGCCAGTACCTGGTGCGCCAACGTTTGTATTGGGCATTATTCATCTTCGTGGAACTGTTGTAACCGTAATTGATACATGCCAGCGCTTTGGTCTGATGTCTGGTGAAATTACTGATGCGACACGTATTATGATCGTTGAAGTAGAAGGACATGTCATTGGTATTTTGGTGGATGCCGTATCAGAAGTCGTGTACTTAAGACAGTCTGAAATTGAAGTATCGCCAAGTGTTGGGAATGATGAGTCCTCTAAGTTTATTCAAGGTGTTTGCCATAAGAATGATACTTTGTTGATTCTAGTGGATTTAGATAAAATGTTGTCTGAAGATGAGTGGAGCGAGATCGCTTCTCTATAGAACTCGATAACATTTCAAAAGGCGATTGATGGAATCTCAGTGGGTATTTAATTTGTTGTTAGTGCTGCAGTTTGTATTACTGTTAGCACTAGCGTTTTGGGCATTTCGTCTTTCGAGGAAGTTGAAAAATTTTGAACGCGCTGCTCATGAAGCTGAACAAGCTCAGAAGAAGCAAGTTCAGGTATTGGCCTCAGGCTCCATTGGCATGGGGCGTCGCTTGGTAGCGATTGAGAAGCGATTGAATATCGCCGTTGAGCGCCAGTCTGAGTTGATTTCTAAAGAAGGAAGCAGTGTTTCCTACAATCGAGCAATGGAGTTGCTTGAGATGGGAGCGACCGTCGATGACTTGGTGTCAAAGTGTGGTCTGATCCGTGCTGAGGCTGAATTAATCAGCTTGCTGAAAAAAGAGTCCCGTCGAAACCCTAATTCCAGTCAGCCTTATTAAGGTGGTGTCAGGTCATTATTGCCTTTTAGCGAATGTGAAAAGGCAATAATTTCGGCAACTGCCAAATACAAGGTTTCTGGAATTTCATCTCCGAGTTCCAAGGTAGAGAGTACTTCAACCAATTCTGGACTCTTGTGTAATAAAACATCGTTTTCTTCGGCAACACGCATGATTTGTTCGGCCAAATACCCAGTACCTTTGGCCGTTACTTTTGGCGCGCTCTGAAAGTCGTATTTCAAGGCAACAGCCTTTTGTGTTGAAGGTTTGGTCATTTAAGTTCTCACATCAATTAAGCGCTGAGGCTTGTCTTCTTTATACTGGTTTGGTTTATCCTGTAATGTTGCGCGGAAGCAGTCGAGGGTTTCGATTTCGACATGTTTATTTCTAAGGTTAGTGCGCAATTCGTCAAGCCGCTCACGAATGATTTTTTCAGTACTTGGGTCTTCTACTGCGAAAATAACACCTACTTTTTTATCTTGTACACTGGCTCTTGCCTCGAAGCGCCCTGTTTCTTCAAAATCAAACTTTAATTGCACAAGCCAGCGTCTTTTGTGTGGCTCAATATTGTTGTCTTTATCTGATTTATCTTGATCGATTTTTAAATTCACAATAGAGGTAGTGCGCCCGTCTTTAATTGGTATTTCAACACTTAATGGAAGTACTGAGCCATCTTGTTGGGCGTTCTCAATTAGATGGCGGACCTGACTTGTCGTGATTCTCTCAATAGCTCCTGTTACCAGTTGCATGGCTTGTTGTGAACTGGTTGTTGTCCCGACTGAGGGAGCAGCTTGCTTGGAGGCCTCTACCGACGCACCTTCTAAGCGAGATAAATTTAACTTGAAGTCCGTTGTGAGATTCGTGCTTTTCGCTAGGTTGCTCTCACTAAATAGACCAGAGCTTAGAATAGCTTGCTTAACGCCTTCACTTGTCTGAGTCAGTGTTTGTAAATTCGGCAGCTGCTTTACGAGTTGATCAAGGGCTGTCGCCACTTTCTCAGGTAGCGCGGCACCGCTCTGGGAAAGTGTGTGCAGTTGTCGCACCATCGAAACCAACTCCTGTGCCGTAATTTGTTTCGGCATGCTTTGCCTCAAACCATCGCTAAGCGTAACAGGGGGAGCGTTTGTTTTCTCAGGAGGAAGAAATTGCATTTGCCCTTGCTTATCAACCACAACTGTCAGCTTTTCCCCCGGTGTTAAGGGGTGTTGAGTTGTTAACTTAAATTGTTCATTTCCATCAGAAACAATGGCACTAAAGTTTGCCGCTGCGGGTTGTGCCGTTGGCGCCGTGATAGCGTTATTAGTCGTATTTGACGGAGTGGCTGGTATGACTGATGCGTTGGGTAAATTGTTTAGTGTATTTGGTTTTGTAGCGGCGACGGAAGGCGTTGGCTGTACATTGC
Organism: Marinomonas communis; assembly: GCF_004363305.1. Taxonomy (GTDB): domain Bacteria; phylum Pseudomonadota; class Gammaproteobacteria; order Pseudomonadales; family Marinomonadaceae; genus Marinomonas; species Marinomonas communis. The sequence continues at coordinate 432,309 of NZ_SNZA01000003.1, forward strand.
TTTGTTGAGTGTTACTAGCCCCATCTTGTCGAGATGGTGCCACAGTAGTGTTTGCGGTAGCGACTGGTTGACTAATTGAAGATGGAACATTAATCGTTTTAGCCGAAGCCGAAGCCGAAGCCGAAGCCGAAGCCGAAGCCGAAGCCGAAGCCGAAGCCGAAGCCGAAGCCGAAGCCGAAGCCGAAGCCGAAGCCGAAGCCGAAGCCGAAGCCGAAGCCGAAGCCGAAGCCGAAGCCGAAGCCGAAGCCGAAGCCGTATTGTTATTGGAAGTGCCCTGTTGTGACAGAGTGATGGCGTCACTACTAATCACCGTTAGTGTAATCGGACGACTTGCTATAGCCACTTGTGCAATGGTTTGAGCTTGCTGTACTGATGTATTTTGACTCACAGCTCCTTGGCTGGCTGAAGAAGCGTTGTTGGTTGTTGCTTGAGTGCTACTGGAACTTATCAGTGTTGTGTTACTCGAATGAACGTTAGCAGAGGAAGTCTGTGCTGTTTGGGTTGAGCTTTGATTTAAGCTCGGAGTCGTTTGTTGACCAGTGTTATAGCCAACACGATTATTGCTAACTGTTTGTGCTGACGTTGAAGTAGATGATTGCGGTGTTGTTACGGTGAGAGTGGCTTGGTTGGCCGATACCGACAATGTGCCTTTGTCACCCGCTTGAAACGCAGGGCTTGGTTGGTTGTTAACAAGGGTGAACTGTTGTTGGTTGTTTGGACTAGAAACCCCAATAAGTTGCTGTGTGCCATTTGGCGTTTGTGCATTACGTACGGACGTGATTTGAATCGAGTTTAAGCCATTAATCAACTTTAATTCGCTACTCAGTTTTGCCAAGTTGCCAAGGCTTGCCGTCGAGGAAGATTGTGCCGATGAGGCTTTTCCTTGACCAGAAACAAGCGAATTTATGTCCGTGATCATGCTTTCACCACCCTTTCTTTCTGAAAAGCTAGAAATATATTTTATAATAGGCGCCAATTTAGAGCCTTGCTCTAACTCTTTTAACGGCCAATGCGAGTATTTCTTTTGCAGAAATCAGTGAATTTGCAAGTGACTAATCTCTGGATCGAGCGTGGTGAGCGAGACCTATGTCGTGATTTGTCTTTTTCAGTCCGAAGCGGCGAGTTAGTGCGTATTGCTGGAGAGAATGGCACTGGCAAAAGTTCTTTGATTAAAGCGATTCTTGGTTGGGTTAGGCTCGAAGAGGGGGAGTTAGAGTTTAATGGTGAAGATGTAACTTTGCATAGAGATGTATTGTTACAGAACCAGCTTTACCTAGGTCATACTCCGGGCATTAAGTCAGTGTTTACAGCATTAGAGAATTTAAAGCTGTACTGCCCAGAGGCGAGTGAGGTGGCATTAGAGCAAGCACTTGCTCATGTTCAGTTGCAGGCGTTTGCAGATACGCCCGCCGCGCAGCTCTCTGCTGGGCAGAAACGACGGATTGCCTTAGCCAGACTTTGGCTAACCGATAAAGCGTTGTGGTTTCTCGATGAACCTTTTACCGCCTTAGATGTGAAAGGGGTGGAAGCATTAGAGCTGTGTATGGGAGCACATTTAAAAAATGGTGGTGCAATTGTCATCACCACTCATCAGCCATTGCTGCATCTATCACCGAAGACGGTTGAGTTAACACTATGAATTACCGATCGTTTTTTAAAGCCGAGTGGCTGTCATTATTACGACGGAAGCAGGATACGCTCAATGCCTTACTGTTTTTTGTCATGGTGATTATTTTGTTTCCTTTGGGCGTCGATCCAAGTTCCGAGTTTTTAGCGCCAGCCGCTGGCGGCATTATTTGGTGCGCAACGGCATTATCTGTATTGATGGCAGTAGAAGGCATGTACAAAGAGGACTTTAACGATGGCTCGTTAGAGCAATGGTTAACCAGTGGTCTTTCTATTACCTATTTAGTGTTCTTAAAAGTGTTAGTGCAATGGTTAATGGTCATTGTGCCTTTATTGATTGTTTTACCCTTGCTGGCGCAAATGCTGTTCTTGCCTTTCAGCGCGTTGTGGGTGGTGATGACGTCAATACTATTAGGTACGCCAGCGTTATTTTTTATTGGTTCTATTGGCGCAGCCTTAACCGTTTCTTTACGCCGTGGTGCTGTTTTGATGTTGTTGCTGATATTGCCGCTTTATATTCCGGTCATTATTTTTGCAACAGGAGCGGTTCGTGCTGCTCAGTTAGATATGAATTACAGCGGTCAATTAGCCATTCTTGCGGCCATATCACTGGTTGCGTTGGCACTGTCACCCATCATGGCAGCGATTTCAATTAGAGCGAGTGTTAATTAATGAATTGGACATGGTTTCATAAGCTTGGCTCACCTAAATGGTTTTACCAATGGGCATCAAATTGGGGAGGGCGCTGCGTATACCTTGGGCTTGCCCTTATGGCCATAGGTATCATTTGGGGGCTAATGTTTGCTCCGGCTGATTACCAGCAAGGCAACAGTTTTAGAATTATTTACATTCATGTCCCAGTCGCAGTTTTGGCGCAAAGTTGCTACCTGGGAATGGGCATAGCGGGATTTGTGGCATTGGTGTGGCAAATGAAGCTGGCTCCAGTGTTCATTAAGGCTGTCGCACCCGTTGGGGCGGTGATGGCGTTTATCGCTTTATTATCTGGTGCTATTTGGGGCAAACCTACGTGGGGGACTTGGTGGGTGTGGGACGCGCGCTTGACCTCTGTTCTGGTTTTGTTTTTGTTGTATATGGGAGTCATCGCCATTCAGAACGCATTAGATGATCCTATTTTTGCAGATAAAGCGGTTGCTGTAGTGAGCTTGGTGGGGGTCATCAACCTCCCGATCATCAAGTATTCAGTAGAGTGGTGGAATACATTGCATCAGCCAGCCACCTTTAAGTTGACGGAAAAACCTTCTATGCCAATGGAAATGTGGCTACCACTCTTGTTCTCGGCATTAGGCCTCTATCTTTTTGCTGCGGGCGTGGCTATGTGGCGCATGCAAAATGAAGTGTTGCTTCGAGAGCGAAAAGCGAACTGGGTGAAGAAAGAGGTGTTGAATCATGGCGTTTGAGTCTTGGTCTGACTTTTGGGAAATGGGCAAACATGGACTTTATGTCTGGTCTACGTACGGCATCAGTATGCTTTTGTTAGTCGGGTTGCTGGTGACAACTCGCCTCCATAGGAAGCAGCTACGTAAGCAATTAAAGAAAAGAATTCAAAGGGAGCAGAGCCGTTAAATGCATCCAGTTCGAAAAAAGCGCGTGATTACTATATCTGTCATCTTAGTGGTATTGTCTGCTGCGATTGGCTTAGTCATGTACGCTTTGTCTCAGAATATCAATTTATTTTATTCACCTTCGCAGATTGCAGCAGGAGAAGCACCTCTCAATGTCACGATCCGTGCTGGCGGTATGGTGGTCGACGGCAGTGTTAAGCGCGATAGCGCAAGCTTGGACGTTGCCTTTATGGTGACGGATTACAAGCACAGTGTGCTGATTGAATACACGGGCATTCTGCCTGACTTATTCCGTGAGGGGCAGGGAATCGTTGCGCAAGGTAAATTAGATGAGCGTGGCGTTTTAATTGCGAGTGAAGTCTTGGCAAAACACGACGAGGAATACATGCCTCCCGAAGTGACCGATGCCCTAGAAAAAGCCAAAGCAGAGTAAGGATTCACTATGATCATGCTTCCTGAAATTGGGCATTACTTTTTGATTCTTGCCATGATGTTTGCGTTAGGCTTAGCTGTTTTGCCGATGTCGGGCTACGCTCTGCGCAATGCGATTTTACTTGCGAGCGCCAAGCCTCTGACGTATGTGATGACCGCTCTGACCTGTGCCAGTTTTGTGATCTTGGCGATCGCCTTTGCTCAAGATGATTTTTCGGTTTTATACGTCAGTCAGCACTCGAACAGTCTATTGCCAGTTTGGTATAAAATTAGCGCAGTATGGGGCGGCCACGAAGGCTCTCTATTACTTTGGATAACCATTTTGACTTTGTGGGCCTCTTGGCTGGCCGTAAAAAGTGACTCTCTGCCTAATAGCACAGGACCTGTGGTGCTGAGCGTACTGGGGATTGTGGCAACGGGGTTCTTGGCCTTTATTTTGTTTACTTCCTCACCTTTTATTCGATTACTGCCTGATCAGCCAATGGATGGTGTCGATCTAAATCCCTTACTGCAAGATATCGGTCTGATTATCCATCCGCCGATGCTTTATATGGGCTACGTTGGTTTTTCGGTTGCGTTTGCATTTGCAATTGCCGCGTTGATTACGGGTAATTTGAATGCTTCTTGGGCTCGCTGGGCACGTCCTTGGACGAATGTATCATGGGCTTTCTTAACCCTCGGTATTGCTCTGGGCAGTTGGTGGGCATATTACGAGCTTGGTTGGGGCGGTTGGTGGTTTTGGGACCCAGTAGAAAACGCATCTTTGATGCCATGGCTAGCTGGCACCGCATTGATCCACTCTTTAGCGGTGACTGAAAAGCGCGGTGTGTTCAAGAGCTGGACCGTGCTTTTGGCTATTTTCACTTTTAGTTTATCGTTGCTGGGCACATTCCTTGTTCGTTCTGGTGTTCTAACATCGGTGCATGCGTTTGCCTCAGACCCAACTCGCGGTGTTTTTATCCTTGCTCTGTTGGTGGTCATTATCGGGAGTAGTTTATTCCTGTACGCCTTAAGAGCCTCTCAAGTGAAGTCAAAAGTGAGCTTTGGCGTGACTGGTCGTGAATCATGGCTTTTGATCAATAACATATTGCTCACTATTTTAACGCTAACGGTTCTATTAGGAACGCTATACCCACTTATCTTCGATGCTTTTAATCTTGGGAGAATTTCTGTCGGCGCACCATATTTCAATGCCGTGTTTAGTCCGATTGCATTGTTGTTGATTGTATTTATGGGGATTGCACCACTATCGAAATGGCATAACACAAAGGGGGCTTTGTTATGGCGTATGGCTTGGCTGCCTGCATTATTAGCGATTGCTTTATCCGCTTTGGTGTTTACGTTCCATGAGTTTGATGCCTTTTTGTGGCTCAGCTTTGCCATTGCATTATGGCTAGTATTGATGTGTGTAAGAGATTGGTTAGACAAAGTGATCACTGATCGCCAATCATTATGGCAACGGGCATGTAAACTGCCGCGACACTATTACGGTATGCAGCTTGCCCACATTGGTGTTGCTGTCAGTCTTATTGGAGTCATCTTTGTCAGCATGAATAGTACTGAAACGATTGTCCGTATGGCGCCAGGTGATCGGGTGACAGTCGCTGACTACGATTTTGAATTTTTAGGGACGCGCCATGTCGAAGGTCCCAACTATACGGCTGATACGGGAGTGATCAACGTCTTTAAGGATGGAAAAAACATAGCACAAATGCTGCCCCAGAAACGCTTATACCAAGCTCGTCAGCAGATGATGACAGAAGCAGCACTGAACCCAGGCTTTACTCGTGATCTCTATATTTCTCTCGGTGAGCGATTAGAAGACGGTGCTTGGGGAGTTCGAATTTACGTCAAATCCTTTGTTCGCTGGATTTGGCTAGGTGGTCTACTGATGATGGCCGGTGGCTTGTTAGCCGCTTGGGACAAACGTTACCGCCGCAAGACAGGAGATTAACGTGAAGAAACTACTTTTTTTTATTCCATTTATTGCCTTTGTCGCCTTAGGTGTCGTGTTTTACCAACAGTTGGGAAAAGACACGCAGTACATGCCCTCAGCTTTGATTGGTAAGCCAATGCCGGAATTTAAGCTGATCAATATGGACACGGACGCTGTTGTGGATAATACAGCAATGCCAAATGAATCTTATTTATTGAATTTCTGGGCAACATGGTGTCCTTCATGCAGTGCTGAGCACGCTTATCTAGGGGAACTTGCCCAGCAAGGTGTCAATATTGTTGGAGTAGATTACAAAGACGAGACTCCTGCGGCTAAGAAATGGTTGGCTGAAAAAGGAAACCCATACTCCTTAGTATTGCTGGATGAAATGGGGCATTTTGGTGTGGATATGGGGATCACTGGTGCTCCTGAAACATTTGTCGTCAGTGCAGAAGGCACTGTTTTATATCGACACCAAGGTGTTGTTGATCCTGAAGTTTGGCAGACCTTAAAAGAGTACATGCAATGACACGATGTTTTTGGCTGGGACTCATAACCTTGATAGGACTGTGTGTCAGCACATCCTACGCGATGGAAGTATTGGAATTTAAATCCACAGAAGATCAGCAGCGGTTTCGTCTGTTAACCGAAGAGCTACGTTGTCCTAAGTGTCAAAATCAAAACTTGGAAGATTCCAATGCTGGTATTGCTATTGACCTGAGAAATCAGATTTACACCATGATCAATGAGGGTCAAACCAGCGAAGAGATCGTTGACTACATGGTGGCTCGGTACGGTGAATTTGTTCTCTATCGCCCAGTACATGATCAAAGTACTGCGATTTTATGGTATGGCCCATTTGCGTTGCTGTTGATTGGAGCTGTTATTTTTGTGTTAGTGATGGTGAAAAACCAACGTCGAATTAATAAGGATTCTTAATTATGACGCCTGCTTGGATCATAATGATCGCAGTCACTGTACTGTGCTTACTCTATGTTTTTCGTACAATTTTGCGTCAGCGTCAAGATGATCCGAAAGACGATGCAGGGCAGAGTTTCTTAAAAATTCGTCAACAAGAGGTCGACGAAGAGCTAGCTTCTGGACGCTTGACCGCCCATGAAGCAGCTCAGCTTCAGCAAGATGTAATAAGTGAAGCGGAATACATCCAAGAACATGGCGCGCTAGCTTTGAATAGAAAAGTGCATTGGGCGCGTGTACTGCTGGCTGCCATGGTTGCGATTATTGTCGTGGGCGCTTTTACCCTGTACGAGCGTTTGGGATTTGCTCCTGATGTACGCTTTACTCAAAAAATGCTGGATCAAAGTGCTAACGATGAGGATATCTCTACATTTCTAAACTATCGAGTAGAGCGTTATGACCGAGCTGAGGATTGGTATTATTTAGCCAGTGAGCAAGTGTTGGCTCAAGATTATCCCGCCGCGATAGCTTCTTACAGAATGGTTCTGCAAAAGTTAGATGAGGCCTCAGCCGATCGTATTAATGTCCAGGTGGAACTGGCTCAGGCTATGTTCTATGCCAATCATAATACGGTCTCTCAACCGATGCGAGAAGTGGTGGCAGAGGTGTTAGTCAGCGCTCCTAATAATGTGAAAGCCTTGGGCTTACAGGGCATTATTGATTTCGATGGAGGGCATTACCGTGATGCTATCCTGACTTGGCAAAAAGCGATACAGCTTGGCACGGATCGACAGGAACGTTTCGATTTATTGTCAGGAATAGCGGCAGCCCGTAAACAAGGTGGAATTACTGAGGAGCAGGTTCCAGCTCTAATCTCTCATCGGTTACAGTTGAAATTAGACGTTGTTCAAGGTGCAGTAAGCCCTGAAGATGTCTATCTGGTTTACGCTAGAACTCAAGGCCAAGCGATGCCTGTTGCTATTCAACGCATCTCGGCTCAAGAATTTGATGCACCGTTAGTGTTAACCAATATTGATAATTTAATGCCAGGTAAGACGCTTGCTGATGTTCCCAGTGTGGATATCGTCGTTAAGCGTGCTTCTAAGTCGGCTCAAGACTTAAGCCAAGGTGAAATAGTTGGTCAATTGCTGTCCGTTCCTAGCCGTAGTGATAAGATTTTTAAGGTCAAAGTGTCCTTATAATTGAAACCAGTCTCGCTTCGGCTGATAATACGGGTAATGTATTGATCTAAAGCGGACTTTTAATAATGGATTTTAGCTTGCGTGAGTGGCTAATTTTAATTGGCGTCATCATTATCATTGGCATTTTAGTGGATGGGTATCGTCGTTACCGTAAAACCCAGGCTGTGGCGATGGTAAGTGATGATGAAGAATACGATGACCCTGAAGAGCGTCAGCGTGAAGCGATGTTGAGACGTGAACTGCCTAATGGTGGTGCTCGTCCGGTAAGTCGCTCCGCTGAGCCTGCTGATCCGGTCATGAATGCCTTTGAAAATGCTCGAAAAACAGCGCGAGGCCCATTAACGGATTTACCTCATAAAGTGGATGCCGGACCTGAATTGGATCGCAATGATCAGTTCGAACTCGATGAGTTAGAGTCCCTTGTTCCAGAGCGTTTTGATAGCCGAGAAGAGGCTACTTCTACGCAAATGGATAAAGACTACGGTGATGTGCTTTACAGTGGCTATGACGACTTAGATGTCGGCCATGAAAGCCACAGTTCTTCTAGCGCCGCACAAGAATTGGATGAAATCGATTTAGAACGTAGTTATTCAAGTGTCGATTTAGATCAAGCCTCTCAATTAAACCCGATCTCAGAGGAAACTGTCACTGAGGATGAGGAAGCGGAAATTGAAGAGGTGATTGTGATTAACGTTTTTGCGCCTCAAGATCATTCCTTTGCGGGCATGGAGTTGCTGCAGTTAGTGCTAAATTGCGGTATGCGCTATGGCGAGATGGATATTTTTCATCGTCATGAGGAAGGTTTTGATAAGGGCAAAATTCAATTCTCCATGGCGAACGCTATCGAACCAGGCACTTTTGATCTGGATACTATGGGTGAAACAGATTGTCCTGGAGTCAGCTTCTTCATGGGGTTACCGGGACCTAAGAACAGCATGAAGGCGTTTGATTTCATGCTGGAAACAGCCCAAGCGTTGGTTCGTAACTTAGGTGGCGAGCTCCGTGATGAACGCCGAGCTCCGATGACTGAGCAAACCATTGCACATTGTCGTCAGCGTATCAAAGATTTCGAGCGTAGACAGCTCACTAAAAAAGCACGTCAATCCTAACCTATCTTCTAGACAAGGCTCCTTTGGGAGCCTTGATTCTTTTATCTGTATTTGTTCGAGAGCACTATGAGCGACAAGCAAGCCTTCACCTTGGAAGACATTCAAGCGTTAACCAAAACACTAAACGATTACAGTTACGCCTACCATGTTCAAGATGCACCTATGGTGCCTGATGCTGAGTACGATCGTTGTTATCGAGAATTGCAAAAAATGGAAGCGCTTCATCCTGAATGGGTGCAACAGGATTCGCCAACACAACGTGTCGGTGAAAAGCCTGACAATGGCTTTGCTTCCGTGGAGCACACTGTACCAATGTTGTCACTTGATAATGCCTTTGATGACGACAGTATGGTGGACTTCGATGAACGAGTGCGTAAGTTGGCTAACGCTGCTCAGATCACTTACTGTTGCGAACCAAAATTGGACGGTCTAGCGATTAGTATTCGATACGAAGATGGTCAACTGGTCAGAGGTGTGACGCGAGGCGATGGTTTGACCGGAGAAGACATTACTTCGAACATAAAAACCATTTACTCTGTGCCGCTTAAGCTGCGAACCGATAATCCTCCGCCAGTACTTGAAGTGCGTGGCGAAATCTACATGCCCAAAGCAGGTTTTGAAAAGCTCAACCAGAATGCCGCGGAAAAAGGCGAGAAGACCTTTGTAAACCCACGTAATGCGGCTGCAGGCAGCTTGCGTCAGCTAGACCCTAAAGTTACCGCTTCTCGACCATTGGTGTTATGTGCCTACAGTATTGGTTATGCGGAAGGTTGGCAGCAACCTGAAAGCCATTATGACGGTTTGTTGCAACTGGCCGAATGGGGCTTTAAGACTAACAGTCTTATGGCTCGAGTGGAGGGCGTGCAAGGTTGCCTTGATTACTACACTAAGTTGGCCTCGCAGAGAGATGAGCTAAGTTACGATATTGATGGTATTGTGTATAAAGTCGACAGTATTGCACAGCAGAAACAGCTTGGATTCGTGGCGCGAGCGCCTCGCTGGGCCATTGCTCGTAAATTTCCAGCACAAGAAGAAGTGACGCAAATCTTGGGAGTAGACTTTCAAGTTGGTCGAACGGGGGCTATAACACCGGTCGCACGTTTGCAGCCTACCTTCGTAGGTGGTGTTACCGTCTCTAATGCAACGCTCCATAATCAGGATGAAATCGAGCGTTTAGGAGTCAAGATTAATGACTGGGTCGTGATTCGTCGTGCCGGAGATGTTATCCCACAGGTAGTACAAGTCCTCGAAGAGCGCCGTCCAGACGATGCTCAAGAAGTATCCTTCCCAACCCAATGTCCTGTTTGTGACTCTGATGTTGAGCGTGTAGAGGGAGAAGCTGTGCAGCGTTGTACGGGGGGCCTAGTATGTGGTGCTCAATTAAAAGAACGTCTGAAGCACTTCGTGTCGCGTAAAGCGATGGATATTGATGGTCTTGGGGATAAGTTGATTGAACAACTGGTGGATGCCAAGCTGGTCACGACGCCAGTCGATATCTACCTATTGAAAGACAAACCAGCGCGTTTGCTTGCGATGGAGCGAATGGGCGACAAGTCTGTTGAGAAATTGCTGAATGCCATTGAGCAGTCTAAGCAAACCTTGTTTAACCGTTTCGTATACGCGTTGGGTATTCGTGAAGTCGGGGAAGCGACGGCACGTACTTTGACGCAATACTTCGGTGAATTGGACAAGTTGATGGCCGCGACGGAAGCGGATTTGATTGAAGTAGAAGATGTGGGGCCGATTGTAGCCCAGCATATTCGTATGTTCTTCGATCAAGAAGATAACGTTGCCACCGTCGAAGGTTTACTTGCGCAAGGTATCACTTGGCAAGTGGCGCAAAAAGCCGATGCAGATGAGCAACCGCTTGCAGGAAAAACCTATGTTGTAACCGGCACTCTCAGCCGATATTCACGGGATGAGGTGAAAGATACACTGATCAAACTTGGTGCTAAAGTGAGTGGCTCGGTTTCAGGGAAAACGGATTGCCTTGTCGCCGGTGAAAAAGCGGGATCTAAGCTGGCAAAAGCACAGTCTCTTAATGTGCCTGTTATGGATGAAGAAGCGCTGCATCAAATGTTGCTAGATTTGGGGGCAGTATAATTTGGACACTCTTATTCCTTTTGAGTCGTTAGCACCAGAAACCCTAGACAATGTGTTAAGTGACATTGTTTCGCGGGATGGTACTGATTATGGCGATTACGATCTGTCCCTTGATCAGAAACGAGAACAGGCACTACGAGCCTTAAAGTCTGGCGATGCGGTGCTACTGTTTGATACGGAAAGTGAAACTATACAGTTGGTGTCTAAAAGTGCGCTGCAGCAACGTTACGATTAAGACATGTTAGACCGCTAATAAAAATGGGCTTCTAGGGAGCCCATTTTTGTTTTAATAACCAGCGTAGTAAGTAATCACTCTCGGATGCAGCTTCGGATGGTGTGATCCATCTCTCGTGATGGCTCCATTTCTTTGTTGCGACCAACCACTTTGGCTGGTACACCAGCGACAGTAGTATGCGGCGCGACAGGCTCTAGTACAACACTGTTTGCGCCGACTTTAGCGCCTTCGCCAACTTCAATATTGCCAAGAATTTTGGCCCCGGCACCGATTAGTACACCTGAGCGAATTTTAGGGTGGCGATCACCGGTTTCTTTACCTGTACCCCCTAAGGTCACGGATTGAAGGATAGAAACATTGTCTTCAATCACACAGGTCTCACCGACAACGAGTCCTGATGCATGGTCCAGCATCACACCGCAGCCAATTTTTGCTGCTGGGTGGATGTCGACACCAAAGGTCATTGACATTTGGCCCTGCAAATAAAGGGCTAAGCTTTCACGTCCCTCTTTCCACAGCCAGTTCGCCACACGGTAGGTTTGTAAGGCGTGGAAGCCTTTGAAGAATAGTAATGGTGTTGTCAGGCAATCGCAGGCCGCGTCACGCTCTTTGATGGATAAAATATCCTGTGCCATACATTCGACAATCTTCGATTTAGGGTCCGCCATAGCTTCTTGAAACACTTCTCTTAGCACCATGGCTGGAATGGAAATGCTGTCCAGTTTACTGGCTAATAAGAAGCTCAGGGCTGAGCTTAGTGAGTCATGTCGAAGAATGGTTGTATTGAAATAACTTGCCAAAATGGGTTCATCTTGTGCTAGTTTTTCAGCTTCAGCTTGTAACGATGGCCACAAGTTGTCAAAGGTCACGTCAGATTGGATTGTGTTACTCAAAATCAATTTACCTACATGTTTTCGTGGCTAGAGTGTGGTTATGGGGGTAGCATCTATCAATACAAGGTTGAATGTAAACAGAATGCTCGCTTTATGGAGACACTATGAGTCAAAAAACCGTATCTGATGCGTTACATATATTTTACGAGCTTAATAGCGCTTTGTCTGATGCATATTGGGAAACAAATGACATTAACAACAAAGATTTATTTTTCTCAATGAAGTCGATGTTACAGGATGAATTAGATGAATTGCATAAACTTAGCATGCAAGACCATATTTATCCTTATGAGCCAATTAACCCAGGAGTGGCTCAATTAAGTGATAAGCTTCGAGCGATGCATCCACAAATGGCCAGCATTGTGTATCGTCCTAAAACATTTAGACGACTCGACGATTTGATTCCGAGTGCTTGCGACTTATTTGAAATCTAAGTCACAGGCTAGAGAGGAGAGGTTAAACCTCCCCTCTCTTTAGTTGTCGAATAGTAAAGCGGTTAGGGTGTAAAGCCTCGATAACGCTTTGTTCAAATGGTGCTAGCTCATCTAGAATCAAGCTGCTCAAATAGAACCCACTTAACGGGGCGCTAACTAGGCCGCGAGAACCATGACCTAGATTGACGTACAGTCCAGGGAGCAGCTCACAGTCATCCAAAGTTTGCCATTTGGCATTTTGTCTAAGCGGCGCGTATCGATCAATGAGCGTGTCCTTATTACTTAGAGGACCGACAATGGGAGCGTAATCTGCAACGGTGCAGCGCAGAGCGACTCGCCCCTTGCAGTCAGCTAAAGAAATGGCCTCTTTATCAATTGTTAACAAGCCTTGTAGCTTTTCTAAGTTATCGATATGACTTTGCTCTGAAACGGCTAGGCTATGATTGCCTAAGTCGTAAGTGGCGCCGAAGTTAATATGCCCCTCTAGTTCAGGGGAGAGATAGCCTTCAGCACACAATACACTTTTCACCTCGCTAATTTGTTGCTGGTCAGCCGCCGTTAGGTGTCTAGTAGCGATCTGCGTCACCTGGCCTCGTATGGGCTTGGTTGGCCAATCTTGCCACTCTTTAAGAGCTGATTGTTCATTAGCGGTACAAAGTACAATATGTGAGTACGAGAGGCTTTCGTTCTGATTGAACGCCAACCAATTGTCGCCTTGTTGTTCTAGGCGAGTCAGCGACGTGTTCAGTGAAACCTGTATGTTTTCGTGTCTAAGTAAGTGCTCACATACCGCTTGCGGTTTGATCCAACCAGAGAGTGGCAATTCCAGCCCTTTGGGGTGGGCTTTAACAATGCTATCTGGATAGAGCTGGCTGGCGAGAGTTTTCGCAAACTTTGCTTGCTCATTATCATCTTTTGGAAATTGCAACAAACCACATTGTTGCCACAGCTTTTGATCTAAAGGCAGGGACTGATAAAAGCGATTTGCGAATAGATAAGTACTCAAATAGAAGCGGTTTATCGGCGTATCTGATGCGCCGAGTTTGGGATAGAGCATACCTTGCGCGTTACCTGAGGCGCCGCCTGCAATTTGGTTTCCTTGTTCCCATACTTCTACCTCAACACCTTTATTAGCCAGCGCTTGGGCAGTGGTTGCGCCGGCAATGCCACTGCCAACAACCAGTACTTTGGTGACTGCTTTGGGCTGTTTCGCTCGGAACCATGGCAGCCTAGATGTTTGGATTGGGGTAGGGTGCTGGTCGCTTTCTTGGTGACTTGTGAACGTACCAACCATCATTTCACGTTTATGGCCAAACCCTTTGACCTTCTGCACATCAAAACCGTGGGCCTGTAAGCCTCTACGAACGATGCCTGCTGCAGTGAATGTTGCAAAGGTCGTGGTGTGATCGCTCAAGCGTTGAATGTTCTGAAACAGTTCTTCACTCCACATTTCAGGGTTTTTACTTGGGGCAAAGCCATCTAAAAACCAAGCGTCTACGCTTCCATCTAGTGCCTTAAAGCCGTCGCTGGCTTCGCCAAACCACAGAGTTAGTGTGGTTCTATGCTGAGGTAAGAAAAGCGTGTGCAGGCCATGACATAAAGTAGGGTAGCTCTCAATAAGAGGCTTAGCGAGCTCCGCAAGAGATGGCCACATCGCGAGTGACTGGGTCAGCTTTTCCTTATTAAGGGGAAATTTTTCCACTGAGACAAAATGTAGCCAACTGTCAGATGGGGCCTTGTCTAAGAACAGTTGCCAAGCACACAAGAAATTCAATCCTGTACCGAAGCCTGTTTCGGCAATGGTGAAGCGCTCATTCGGGCGTAGACTTGAAAAGCGATCAGCGAGCTGGTTATGTTCTAAAAACACATAGCGTGTTTCATCTAAGCCAGCGTCTTTATCAAAATAGACATCATCGAATGCACTGGATCTTGGCACACCATCGTCACCAAAATCCAGAGCGGGCAACTCAAGTTGATAACTAGTTAACACGGGTGATTTTCTCGATGGTAATCGGTGTGCTTGGAACATTTTGATAAGGGCCCATTGTGCGTGTTGGGACATTAGCAATTTGGTCGACTACATTCATGCCTGATACAACACGTCCGAAAACGGTGTACCCCGCACCACCACGAGCACCATGGTTCAAAAATCCGTTATCCACTTGGTTGATAAAGAACTGCGAGGTGGCACTGTTAGGATCACTGGTACGAGCCATAGCTAGAGTGCCGCGTAGATTGTAGAGGCCATTGTTGCCTTCGTACGCAATCGCTTTGTGGGTCTGTTTGCGACCTAGATCTTTTGTAAAACCACCGCCTTGAACCATGAAACCACGAATGACGCGATGGAAAATAACCCCTTCATAGAAGCCCTCATCAACATATTGGAGGAAATTCTTAACTGTGTTTGGAGCTGCTTGCTCATTTAGGTCGACACGAATGTTACCTAAACTTGTTTGAATATCGACCTCTGTCGCGAAGCTTGGCAGGCTCAGTGCTGACAGCACTAGACAAGTGAGTAAACTTTTTTTCATTAGAGTTTTCCTTATTGGCAATGCGCCCATAATATTAGGAGGTTCATTAAAGAACGCCAAGATGAAATTGATTTAAGAGGTCTAAACATGAGAACCGCAGTGGTTGAAATTGAATATTGCACATTATGTCGTTGGATGCTGCGAGCGGCTTGGTTATCTCAAGAACTGCTGATGACATTTGATGACGATATTAAAAGTGTCACCTTGATCCCAACCCAAGGTGGGATTTTTAAAGTTCGAGTTAATGGCGAAGAGATTTGGTGCCGTAAGTCGGAAGGAGGCTTTCCTGAAGCGAAAGTTCTAAAACAACGCATGCGTGATGTCATCGATCCTGAACGAGATTTAGGCCACTCAGATGTTAAGACTTCTGAATAGTATTTGCTTCTGCTAAACAAATAAGCGGCTTAAGGTAGCCGCTTATTTGTATGTGTCTAATGCTTCGTGCTCAGTAGGACGATTTAAAAGACTTGTTTGAATGGTTTGACGTCAACTTTGGCATAGACACCCGCTGCCACATACGGGTCGGCCTCTGCCCAAGCTTTAGCATCTTCAAGGGAGTTGAACTCTGCAATGACTACGCTGCCAGTAAATCCAGCTTCGCCAGGATCATTGGAGTCGATAGCTGGGTTAGGGCCGGCTAAGACAAGGCGTCCCTGATCACGTAAGGCTTGCAGACGCTCAAGATGAGCTGGTCGCGCAGCTAATCGATCTGCCAAGCTATTTTCTACGTCTTGTCCAACAATTGAATAAAGCATTGTTTTAGTCCTTGTTTTGCATTTGCGAAGACAAGTAAATGCCTTGCAGGATAATAAATACAATGGTCATGCCCAATAGACCAAACAGTTTGAAGTCTACCCATACGTCTTCGCTGAAGTTAAACGCTACGTATAAGTTGACCGCCCCTGATAAAATAAAAAAGCCAACCCAGGCAAGGTTGAGGGTTCGCCATGTGTTATGGGGCAACTCAATTTTATCTCCCATCATGCGTTCGATGATGTTTTTATGGCCAATGAACTGACTGCCAAAGAATGCAACGGCAAATAGCCAGTTAACAATGGTTGGCTTCCATTTGATAAAGTCGCCGTCGCCCATCAGAACCGTGGCGCCACCCAGTAATACAACCAGTGCGAGCGATACAATATGCATCTTTTCAATAGCTCGGAATTTAAGCCATGTGTAGCCTACTTGTAGAAGGGTGGCAGGTATCAGAACTGCCGTTGCGATAATGATGTCGCCAGTTGTTTTGTAGACCAAGAAAAATACAAGAATGGGTAAAAAGTCGAATAGTAATTTCATAGTTAAGCCAGTTTATGTATGCTCGAAAGATCATACCTAGCAATAGCCGGAAAAAATACCCCTTTGATGTCTGATACCCGATACCAGCGAATCGATTTACACACCCACTCAACGGCCTCTGATGGTAAGTTATCTCCCACTGAACTTGTCCAGTTGGCACATCAACAAGAAGTACAAATGCTTGCTCTGACTGATCATGACACGACAGCAGGTCTAAGTGAGGCTAAAGGTGTGGCTACGTCTTTAGGCATGACTCTTGTGAATGGATGTGAGTTATCGGTCGCATGGAAGAAAATTCCCTTACACATGGTAGCGTTAGGTTTTGATGACGACTGCTCGATTATGGCGAAATGGACCCAGCATAATCAAACCGTTAGGCTTGAAAGAGGCCGTCAGATAGCAGACTTGCTAAAGAAGAAAGGGCTACCCGATTTGTTTGATAAAGCTGTGGAAGAAGCTGGTGAAAGTCAGCTAGGTCGCCCTCATTTTGCAAAAGTAATGATACTTGAAGGGATCGTAAAAGATATGAACAAGGCTTTCGATCATTACCTTGGCAATAAAAAATTGGGACAAATTCGTGATGTTTGGCCTCAATTAGAAGAGATTATGCCAGAGCTTGCGGCCACGAATTGTGAGCTTGTTTTAGCGCATCCCAAGCGATATCCGCTGACAGTGACTAAACTTAAAGCGATCATGCAAGATTTCAAAGCGCTAGGCGGCGATGCTATCGAAGTGGCTTCAGGGAACGAAAGGCCGGATTATGTTCGCTTTTTAGAGCGATTATCTCGGGACTTCGAATTCAAAGCCTCTGCAGGCAGTGACTTTCATGGGCCCTTTGGACCGTGGACGCAAGTTGGGCGCTTTACTCAAGTACATGAACAAGAGATTTCCCCCATTTGGTATCAATGGCAGGTTTAGCCAGAGCCGCCGTGAGTTTGATGAATTCACCTCCTTTGGAGGTGCTATGGAGAGAAAAGTTTGAGCCAGTTTTTTCAGATACATCCGGAAAACCCCCAAGCACGCTTAATTAAGCAGGCAGCACAAATGATTCGTGAAGGTGCTGTGATTGCTTACCCTACGGATTGTGGTTATTCGCTAGGGTGTCACATTGGTGATAAAGCGGCATTGGAAAAAATACGTACTATTCGTCGTTTAGACGATAAGCATAACTTTACGTTGGTGTGTCGAGATCTGTCTGAGATTTCAACCTACGCGCGTTATGATAATGCGATTTATCGCTTGCTGAAACATCATACACCTGGGCCTTATACCTTCATTTTTAATGGTACATCAGAGGTACCGCGTCGATTGATGCACCCTAAGCGTAAAACCATTGGAATTCGCATTCCAGATAATAAAATCGTGCAGGCCTTGCTCGAAGAATTGGGTGAACCAATCATGAGTTCTTCATTGATTTTGCCGGGTGAAACGGACCCTATGATGGACCCTTACGATATTCGTGATACGTTGCAGCATCAATTGGATTTAGTTATTGATGGTGGTTTTTGTGGTATGCAGCCAACGACCGTTATTGCGATGGATTCAGAGTCCATTGAAGTACTTCGTGTTGGCGCGGGTGACCCAAGTCCCTTCGAGTAAAAACTGCGTAAGGTATGCTATCAACTGGTTTATGATCCGACTATAATGCGGCACAGTTAACCAGGTTAGCGTATCTGGGTTTAATTTAGATATTTAACATAACTGGGTTGCTGCGAAGCATTCCCGAAAGAGGTCGTAATGGACGAAAAATTACAGAAAGTGTTGGCGAGAGCAGGTGTGGGATCTCGTCGTGAGATGGAAAACCGTATTCGTGAAGGTCGTGTAGTAGTTAATGGTAACGTTGCTACGCTTGGCGATCGAGTGCGCCCGGATGATCTGATCGAACTTGATGGTATTGAAGTAAAAACCACAGCTTCTAGTGAAGTTGAGCGTCGAGTGATTATTTACAACAAGCCTGAAGGTGAAGTCTGTACTCGTAAAGACCCAGAGGGTCGACCAACCGTTTTTGATCGTTTACCAAAACTTAGAGGCAGCCGTTGGATTGCCGTTGGCCGTTTGGATATTAATACTTCCGGTCTGTTGTTGTTCACCACTGATGGTGAGCTAGCAAACCGTTTAATGCACCCATCTACAGAGATAGATCGAGAGTATCTGGTTCGTGTCATGGGTAATGTAACGGAAGAGCATGTTGAGAACTTAAAGAAAGGCGTGCTGTTAGAAGATGGCATGGCTCAGTTCACAGACATTGTTGATGGTGGTGGTGAAGGTATCAACCATTGGTTCTACGTGTGTCTGATGGAAGGCCGTAACCGTGAGGTGCGTCGACTGTGGGAATCCCAAGGGGTTAAAGTAAACCGCTTGAAACGTGTTCGTTTTGGTCCAGTGTTCTTACCTTCGAAAGCTAAGGTTGGTCGCTGGGTAGAAATGGACGATACGGATGTGCAGTCCTTGTGTGAAGTTGTCGGATTGGAACATAAAGTATCGGGTCCAAAGAGTCAGCAAGAGAAACACGATCGACGTCGCCAAAGTGGTGCCCGAGTATCTGGCAGTGTGGCAAAAACAAAACGACGCGACAAAGGGTTTGATTGGCAGGCTTCTGAAAAACAGCAAGAATTCAAACCACGCCGTCCAGGACGTCGTTCATTTAGATAGAAGAGGATTTTAGGCTATGAGCATGGTGCGATGGATATTAGTAGTTGTCATTGCAATGCTAATTGGATTTTTTGTCTATGTAGACATGAATAATGGGGTGCCAGATCACCTAGGTGTGAATGACGGACTGTTGGCACCGTGCCCTGATATGCCTAATTGTGTATCTTCTCAAGCTTTACCCGAAGATGAACAGCATTTCGTAGAACCGATCATTTACCGAACCAGTGTCAAACAGGCGCAGTTAAATGTTGAACAGGCATTGCTAAACGCTGGTAATGCTCGGATTATCAGTAGTCGCTTAGGATATACGCACTTCGAGATTTCTAGTGACTTCTTCGGTTTTAAAGACGACTTAGAAATTTACTTCCCTGAAGCGGACAGTGTGATGCACGTGCGATCTGCTTCTAGGGTTGGTTATGATGATCTTGATGTCAACCGAGAACGTGTTAGACAAATTCGAGATCTTCTAGTAGATTGATCCTGAAGGCTTTCTTAATTATCAAATGGACGAGGATAGAATATGAGCGCGAATGAACCCCAATCAATTTTGATTGTTGAAGACGATGAGCGCCTCGCCACGTTGACCCAAGAATACTTACAAAAAAATGGCTTCAATGTTGATATTGAACCGGACGGTCGTAATGCGATTTCTCGTATTGTTGAAGAGCAGCCGTCATTGGTTATTCTTGATTTGATGCTGCCAGGTGCGGATGGTTTTACGGTATGTCGTAGTGTACGTAATGACTACCATGGACCGATTCTAATGCTTACTGCACGCAGCGACGATGTCGATCAGATTCTTGGTTTAGAAATTGGTGCTGACGATTATGTGTCCAAACCCGCTAAACCACGCGTTTTACTAGCGAGAGTCCAATCGCTATTGCGCCGCAGTACGCAAGATATTGATCTGGCGGCTGCTCCAGCAGAAGCAGAGCAAAACCTTGAATTTGGTAGCTTAGTGATCGATAACTCTCGCCGTGAAGCATGGCGTGAGGGAGAAGAGATCGAGCTAACCAGTGCAGAGTTTGATCTACTGTGGTTACTCGCTAGCAACTCTGGCCGAATCCTTAGCCGTGAAGAGATTTTTAGTGAACTGCGTGGTATTGAATACGATGGTCAAGACCGCTCGGTTGACGTACGTATTTCTAGAATTCGTTCAAAAATTGGCGATGATCCGATCCATCCTCGCCGAATCAAGACGATTCGTAGTAAAGGCTACCTGTTTGTAAAAGAGGTATAGTCTCCATGCGAAGTGATATGTGGCGCCTCTATCGGCATGTTTTGATTGGGGGCGTGCTCATATCGCTTGTGTGCTTTGCCGTCATAGAATGGCTGCAGAAAAACTACCATCAACGTCATCTTTCTCAGCAACTACTTGCTGATGTCGAACTTACGGCCCAGTTGTATCGGATGAACAACTCGGTTTTACCTACCCTAAGCACTGCATCATTTTACACTTGGAAGCCACTTGGTTCTGTCTCCGATAGCCCTGATCTTAGATTTGAGCAAACATTAGAGGAGGGGGCTGGTTATGCTTCGGTTTATGATGGTGACTCTTTAATTTTAGCTGGTGAGCTTCAATGGCAGAGGTTGCAAAGTGTTCAGCCGTTACTACAGCGGTTTTTGTTATCTGACTTAGCGCTTGCTGAAAAGTTACAGTTATTGAATGGGCTTTCAAATATCGTTGTTACGCAAATTCAAGCGCCTGTATGGCGGGCAGGGGAAGTTAGCTATTCTCAAGCACCTGATCAAGATGCTGCGTTTATCTGGCAGCCTGATGCTTCGGACAAGGCTTGGCGAGTAGAAGTGCTACAAAAATCATCCCTCTCTATTGGTGTGACGGTCTTACTGTTCATTGTACTATCGATTTCAGCATTGCTAGTCTTAGTCTGGATTGAATTCTTAGGGCTTGATCGCAAACGCCTTCATTTTGAAACAGTCACACGTCAAATTGCTCGTGGTAGAGGGACTTTGCCGCAAGGTGTGGTAGACAGCTCTGGCACATTGAAAGAGCTGGCCTATTCATTTGATTCTATGTCAACTCATATCCAGCGTTTGCTCAAAGTGCAGCGTGAAATGATTAACGCCATCTCTCACGAACTTAGAACTCCTATTGCGCGCTTACGGTTTGGACTTGAAGTATTAAAGGATGATGTCACAGAAGAGCTTGAGCATTCTATTTCAGCACTTGAATACGATGTGGAAGAGCTGAATACACTGGTCGACGAAGTTCTCACTTATGGCAAGTTAGAAGAAGGCACCCTAGCGTTAAATTTCGAGCGAGCGAGTATTCGACAAATTTTAGAAGGGATTGTTGAGCACAATCACGCCTTACTTCAAAAATACGATGTGCAAGTCACCGTAAATGGCGATGAGTGGGTGAACGCTGATGCTCATCACCTGCATAGAGCGCTGCAGAATCTTATTTTGAATGCTTCGAAGTATGCAAATTCAACCATAGCGATTACCTTCACCGAAGACGAAGAGCGTTGGCAGGTTGACATAGAAGACGATGGTCGTGGTATCCCTGAAGAAGATCGAGATAAGGTGTTTATACCGTTTCAGAGATTGGATAATTCCCGCACTCGAGCGTCAGGTGGTTACGGCTTAGGCTTGGCCATTGTTCAACGTATCGCTTTTTGGCATGGTGGTGCGGTGTTGATCGAGGGGAGTGAGCTTGGTGGAGCTAAGTTTAGCTTTATTTGGTCTCGAAGCCAGCACCAAAACAGCCTAGGTTAGGTGTGTGGTGCTGGCATAAAACGGTGCTAGAGATCTGGAGACAGTATGCCACGCAGGTTCTTAAAGCATGTTTTGGAGGCGGTGCTGATCAGATCATCCATGTAGGCGTTTTCACGCTGATCCTTGCGAATTGCCAAATACAATTTACACCATACACCTTCTTCGCCCAGTGATTTTGTGATCGCGTATTGGCGATTGGTGTACTCTGTTAAAGCCCAATTCGGCAGACAACAAATTCCTCGACCACTGGCAACTAGTTGCATCATCATTAGCGTCAGCTCGCTGTGGCGTATTTTTGCAGGGGCGATACCAGCAGGACTTAAGAAGTGTTTGAAAATGTCCAAGCGCTCTGATTCAACTGGATAGGTGATGAGGGTCTCATTCTTGAAGTCTTCAGGAACGAGATAGTCCTTTTTAGCGAGCGGATGGTGTCGCGATAAGGCCACCTGCGACTCGTATTGAAATAGCGGTATGTACTCGATATTTGGTAAATCTTGAGGGTCAGAGGTGACCACTAGATCCAAATCGCCGCGCGCCAATGCGGGTAATGGCATAAAGCTAAATGCGGTGGATAGGTCGAGTTCGACATCAGGCCAATGCTCTCGGAAATGATCAATAGTTGGCATGAGCCACTCAAAGCAACTGTGGCACTCTATCGCAATGTGTAGGCGGCCACTTTCACCTTCTGCATAGCGCTGAATATCTCGCTGTGCTGAACGAAACGCCATTAAAACATCATCAGCAAGTTGCAGTAAGCGCAGACCTGCGCTGGTGAAGCGAACGGGTTTCGTTTTTCGAATGAAAAGAGGGCAACCTAGCTTTTCTTCTAGGTCTTTAAGTTGGTGTGACAGTGCAGACTGGGTTAGATGTACTCGCTCAGCCGCCTCAACTAGGCTTCCTGTGTCTCTCAGTGCGGTAAGGGTCTTAAGATGCCTAACTTCAATAATGCTCATAATAATCTCGAGTTTTTGAGTTTTATTCAGCTCATAACGTATAAAAAAGGCTCGTGCCAGATACCTCTAACTACGAGCCTTACGAGATTGTCTTAGTTACAGATCAAAAATTCAAGTAAAGCTTTTTGAGCGTGCAAACGGTTTTCCGCTTCGTCCCAGACAACAGAGTCAGGATGGTCGATGACTTCACTGGTCACTTCTTCGCCGCGGTGTGCTGGTAAGCAGTGCATAAATAAAGCGTCAGCTGCCGCAAGCGCCATCAACTTTTGGTTTACTTGGAAACCGTCGAAGTCACGTAGACGCTGCTCTTGCTCGTCTTCTTGCCCCATAGAAGCGAACACATCCGTTACCACAAGATTTGCCCCTGTGACGGCTTCTTGGACGTTGTGCGTTACTGTCACGCAGTGCTGGTTCTCTGAAAGGATCTGCTCATTTGGCTCATAGCCTTTCGGGCAAGCAACCACAAGGTTGAAGCCAAGCATGTCTGCTGCATTCATGTATGAGTGGCACATGTTGTTGCCATCACCAACCCAAACGACTTTTTTGCCTTCAATCGATCCGCGGTGCTCTAGGTAAGTTTGCATGTCTGCAAGCAATTGGCATGGATGATAATCATCCGTTAATGCGTTAATGACCGGAACACTGGAGTTGGCCGCAAACGTTTCTACCATGGCATGATCAAAGGTACGTATCATGACGGCATCCACCATGCTTGAAATGACGCGAGCGCTGTCTTCAACAGGTTCACCACGACCTAGTTGTGTGTCACGAGGTGATAGGAATAGAGCGTGTCCACCAAATTGCGCCATACCTGCTTCAAAAGATACTCGGGTTCGTGTGGATGACTTCTCGAAAATCATCGCAAGAACTTTGTTCTTCATTGGTTCGTATAGCGTGCCTTCACGGTGCATTTTTTTAAGTTCAGTGGCACGTGAAAGTAGTTGCTTTAGCTCGTCAGACGATAGGTCTTTCAGAGTCAAAAAATGTCTCGGCGACACGATATTGCTCCTGTCAAAATTCAACCAATAATATAAAGAATCAGCCAATTTAATACACAGGTCGCCTGTAGTAAAGAGGAGGTCGCCTGTATTAAAGAAGCTTTGGGTGAAACACAGGCATTCATCATGTGTTTTGATAAGGGGAGGGTTGTAAAAAAAATTAACATCCCCATACTTCTCTAAAAATACACCCTTCACGTCGTTCTTTGACGAGCGACCGAATTATGAGGTTTACCGATCGTGAGCAACACTATTGATACAATCAAAGAACAGATTAATAACAACCCTATTTTGCTTTACATGAAAGGCACACCACGTATGCCTCAGTGTGGCTTTTCTGCGCAAACTGTTCAAGCGCTGATGGCTTGTGGCGAACGTTTTGCTTTCGTAAACATTTTAGAAAACCCAGATATCCGTGCTGAGTTACCTAAATACGCTAACTGGCCAACCTTTCCACAACTTTGGGTGAAAGGCGAGTTGATTGGCGGATGTGATATTGTCGTTGAGATGGCTCAAAATGGCGAGCTACAAACATTGATTACTGAAGCTGCTGGAGAGCAAGAAGGCGAGTAAGCATTCTTGCTTGGTTTATACTGAGCACGCTTCGGGTTTAATAAAATACCTCATGAAGTCTTCTTCATGAGGTATTTTTATTTTCATTCTTCGTAAAGTTCTAAGGGTAGGCCGTCGGGGTCTTGGAAAAATGTGAAGCGCTTGCCCGTTATTTCATCTAGGCGAATAGCTTCAACAGGGATGCTCTGTTTCTTTAAATAATCAACAGTTTCATCCAACTTTGATGTTTTAAAAGCAAGGTGCCTAAGTCCTTGGGCTTCAGGGAAAGAAGGTCTTTCAGGAGCGCCTGGAAACGAAAACAGTTCAATTTGTGTGTGGTCATCAACGGCCAAGTCTAATTTGTACGAATCACGCTCCTTTCGATAAGTTTCGTGAAGCACCTTAAAACCCAGCAGCTGATGGTAGAAGGTTTTCGAACGCTGATAATCAGAGCAAATGATTGCAATATGGTGCACACCACTAACCGAAAAACTCATCGTTTCTATTGTCCATAGCTTTGGGTTTTTAGTTCATTGGCAAGTTCGATGACTTGCTTTCTGAACCAGATGTGGCTGGCATCATGATGCAACAAAGGGCTCCAGATCATTTTTAGCTCAATAGGTGGAATAGCAAATGGTGGATCTAAGATAACGAAATCTGGGTTGTTACGGTTGATCAAGGCAACTTTTCTCGGCAGCGTCGCAATCAGATCTTGTTCAAGAGCTAAGTGCATGGCCGTATGGTAGCTACGGGTAAACACACGAATGCTGCGCTTGCGTCCCTGTCTTTGCAGAGCCTCGTCAACCCATCCTAGTTTCTGAACATCCGTTGGATCCATGCCAACCCCTACCCCAAAACCTGTTTTACTTACCCAAATATGTTGCGCTTCAAGGTACGTTTCTAAAGTAAAGTTTTGAGCAATGGGATTATCGGCCGCCATCATGCAGACAAATGTATCTAGCCAAACGCTTTTTTCATGAAAGGATTGTGGTAACTCTTCGAAGCGGTTAATCGCCATATCAATCTTGCCTGCTTCCACGTCATGGAAGGTGACATCGCTTGGCGTCATGATATCGATGGTAATGCCTGGAGCGTTTTCTCGTAATCGGTTAAGTAGCCTTGGTATGACCGTGGATGCGGCATAGTCACTCGCCATGATTCGAAAAACTCTGGTAGATGTTTTCTCATTAAAGTCAGCTTCAGGCTGGAGAGCTTCTTCGAGCTCTAGTAGTACCTTTCTGACAATCGGTTGTAAGCGTATGGCCTTTTCTGTTGGCTTCATACCTTCGCTTGTACGCACTAGCAATGGATCGTTCAGAAGGTCTCTTAGTCTTTTTAAGCCATTACTCATGGCGGGTTGAGTAATATTTAACTTGTTTGCAGAACGAGTTACGTTGCACTCTCGAAGTAATACATCCAAGTAAATGAGCAAATTGAGGTCGATCTTATTTATATTCATGCTTCTTATGTGCGCTATAAGCGTAATAACTAGATGAGAATAATTGTATTGCTCCGAAAGGAAAGTACAAGCTTTTTGCTTGTTGAAAGTAAGAATGCAAAATGCGCCTCGCTCAATAGATGATGAAAGAGAGCGAGGCTTGTGAATTACTGTTTTATTGTGAGTTCTCGTTGGAATGTACCGACTGGGGACTGTAATTGCCTCAAGTTTTCCAGTGTGGTGTCTGCGATGTGTCGAAGTGCAATGTCAGTGAAATAGCCTTGATGACCAGTAACAACGACATTTGGGAAAGTAAGAAGGAGCTGGAATACGCTGTCATAAATAATGTGGTCGGACATGTCTTCGAAGAAGAACTTGCCTTCTTGCTCATAAACATCAAGCCCTAGAAATCCTATTTTTCCACTGTAGAGCCCATCAATGGCTTCTTGTGCATTCACTAAAGCGCCCCGACTGGTATTAATGATCATCACGCCATCTTTCATTTTCTCAAGGCTGCTTTTGTTGATTAAATGGTGTGTTGACGCATTTAAAGGGCAATGAAGGCTGATGATATCGCTTTGTGCATAGAGTGATTCTAGGTCTAAGTATTCTGCGCCAAGCTCTAGGAGCCGTTGGTTTTGTGTTAAATCGTAGCAAATGACGCGACAGCCAAACCCCATCATAATTCGGCAGAACGCCTCACCAATGCGTCCAGTTCCTATGCAACCGACGGTTTTTCCTTCTAGGTTGAAGCCCATTAATCCCTCAAGAGCAAAATTGCCTTCTTTTACTCTATGGTAAGCGCGATGAATTTTACGGTTTAGCGTCAAAATAAGCGCGACGGCATGTTCCGCAACAGAGGTAGGGCTGTAGTCTGGGACATGGAATACGGGCATGGATAACGCCTTGGCGCAGTACAAATCAACGTTATTGTAGCCTGCGCAGCGTAACGCGATGGCCTTGATACCTTTAGCCGATAACTGTTCTAGCACTTCTCGACTTAAATCATCATTCACAAAGCAGGATACCGCATCGTATCCCTGTACGAGGGACACTGTTTCGGTACTTAGGCGGCTTTCAAAAAACACAAGCTCTAGATCTGTCGCATCTTTCGTTGCGGCCTCTAGGGTGCGTTTGTCGTAAGGTTTACAGGAGAAAACAGCAACTTTCATAAGGCCCTCCTAGGAGCATGTGTTGTTTGTAATATAGAGTGCAAAATCACACATGGTGAGTTGTAATGATCTGCTTGTTGACTTACCTCAAACAGTGCACTTATGTCTCCATAAGTTCTAATTTTATAAAGTTACAAAAAAAGCTGTGAAGTCGTTGACCTGGTCGGTAAAACAATCTTACAATCGAGATGTTTAAATAATTGGCGCTATTTATGTACAGTGTCCCTTGCGGCCAAATACGGATTGTCCTGTTTTGTCATAAGTAATACCGAGTTCTTTAAGCAATGCCCGCTGTAGCAATGCAGCATTAATAAAACTTATTTCAAACAGGAATATCATTATGTCAGACGTAGTTACTGGTACAGTTAAATTTTTCAACGAAACTAAAGGTTTTGGTTTCATCACTCAAGAGTCTGGTCCAGACGTATTCGTTCACTTCTCTGCGATCGACGTTGCTGGCTTCAAAACTCTTGCAGAAGGTCAAAAAGTTGAGTTCCAAGTAGCTCAAGGTAAAAAAGGCCCAGAAGCTCAAAACGTTAAACCTCTATAATTTTAGACGGTATCGTTTCTCGAAAGGCAGCTGATTCAGCTGCCTTTTTTGTTGTTTCCTCGTTCTCTTTTATTTCCCTCTTTCGTGTTTTTGAGTCTCGCTTAGGTCTACGAAAATATTGCAGCAGCACTGCCTGCTAGCGTCATAACGAATAAAAACCATTTTAAGTGGGCTGGATTGGCATTAATGGCAAAGCGAACTGCAACCATTGAACCTATCATCGTGCCTATCGCAAGAATAAGCCCCTGCTGCCACCACACTTGGTCGTTCCAGATAAATACAATCAGTGCTAAGAGCGTGAAGGATAGGGTGCATACCATTTTTAAAGCATTCGTTGTGACAAGGTCATAACGCAACGTTCCGGCAAGCGCTGCAATCAGCACGAAGCCGACACCAGCTTGTACGAAGCCACCATAAACCCCAGCGAGAAATAACGCATACCATGCGCTTGGTTTCTCTGAGACGCTATAAGGTTGAGTGCCTTCTGGAACAATTACCACACTTGGCTTAATTAGCATAATGAGGGTCATACTGATCATGGCAATTAACAGCAGGGGCTTAAGATAAGCTTCGGGGGAATAAGAGGCCATAATGCCACCGATAAGCCCTCCAAGAAGAGTAGGGGCAAGTACGGGAATAATATCTGAGCGTTTTACTTTTCCTGCTTTATGAAAGCCTTTTACGCCGACCACGCCTTGCATGAATACAGCTACTCGGTTTGTGGCATTAGCAATGTCAGCAGGCATACCCATGACCATTAAAGCTGGAAGCGTTAAGTTTGAACCGCCTCCAGCTAGGGTATTAATAATACCAGCCAAAAAACCTGTGCCGATTAAAAGTGCAATATACGTTGCAGTTAATTCCAAAATGCTTCCCTCATATTTTTATATTTGTTTTTCAAATCGGGCGGAGTATCGCATGCAGCTTAATAAGCATGCAAAAACAAAAGAGGATAGCCAGGTGGATCGACGGTTAAAATTGCAAAAAAAAAGTAATCATGTGCACACGATGTTCACTAAATTGGAAAATATGAAATATCTGTGCTTAATTTTCCTTGTTGTCCCCAATGAAACATGTGATTTATATCTTTCTGAAGGTGAGTTAAGGAAAATTATTTTCTTAAGTCTATGAATTTTATATAAAAATAATAATTCGTTAGATTTTATGATATTACCATATTTAAATTAAGTACGAATAATGTATCTAGAGTGAATTGAGGGTGCAAATAAGTTGCGCAGTATTGATTAAATGTGGACGAATATTACAGTGTCAGTAAGTGGCTTGCACAGTTCGAGCGCTGTACATAATAAGTGAATCAACAGAAAGGAAACCGATTTATGAAAAAGACTCTTGTTGCTATCGCAGTTTCAAGTGCCGCATTAACTTCAGTATCTGCGTTTGCAGCAGACGACACAGTTAATTTCGACGTTTACGGTAACATTCAGCTTGTATACGCTGATTCTAAAGACGACGACTCTGAAATTGCTGACAACGGCTCTACTTTTGGCTTCCAAGGTAGCACAGCCATTAGTGATGACCTAACAGGCTTCTTCAAGTACGAACTTGAACTAGATGCGGACGACAAAACTCGTAACGGAGATGACTCATTCGGTGTAGATCTTGATCAGGCTTACGTAGGTCTTCAAGGTTCATTTGGTAAAGTACAAGTAGGTTCTTTCGATACGCCTTACAACAACGCGATCCAAGACTCTTTAGATCAGTTTGAGTACCTTGGTGCTCACACAGCGTCTCTTACTAGTGAAGGTGATACTATCGCGTTCTACTCACCAAACATCTACGGTTTTGAATTCCAAACAGCGATTCAAGTAAAAGGCTCTAACGATTCTTCTACTGATGCTGGTGCTGTAAACCAATCTGATGACGGTACGGCTAGCCAAATGGTTCTTAAGTACTCTGTTGACGCGCTAACAGTTGCTCTTGGTTATGACAACCTTGCAAACGTTATCGGCAAAGAAGATACAAGCACTTACGGTCTAAATGTTGGTTTCCAAGTAAACCCAGCACTTTCTGTTTCTTTCCAGTATGAAGACGAAACTGATGTAGCTGAAACATTTGGTCTAGGCGCTCGCTTCAACTACGGTTCAGGTGATCTATACGGTACAATTCAAACCGTTGATCAAGAAGGCTCTGCAACTGACTACGATATGTACGGCATCGGTGCTACTTACAACCTAGCATCTAACATGTATGTATATGCTGAATACGGTCAAACTGGTTCTACTGAAGATAAAGTTACTGCAGCAGGTGCTACATACCTATTCTAATCCCTTACCTTTAAGTGGATTATGTTTACTCTAAGGCTCCCAATTGGGAGCCTTATGTTAAATGTGATCATTCAAGGTTCCATACGTCCTTTTTCGTTCGGAGATAGACTGACTGGAACATTTAGGCATTAGGTCGTTGACCTAGTGCCTTTTTTTATATGAATTGTTGCCTATTACTTTCAAATATTAATAGACTTAGTCGTCTATTATTTGATCAGGTTGCCGTTCATGTTAAATATGAATTTCTCAGTACCTGTACTCTTGAATGCAGGGCAGTTGGATTGGGTGCCTAGCCCGATGCCTGGAGTGGACAGAAAACCTCTAGCTAGAGAAGACATGGAGCGTGGTCATGCAACCAGTATTGTTCGCTACGCCCCTGGCTCTATCTTTCGTCCTCACCCTCATCCTCTTGGAGAAGAGATTTTGGTGCTGTCGGGAGAATTTTGTGATGAGGCGGGCTGCTTTCCGCAGGGAACCTATTTTCGAAACCCTCCAGGGTCAAGCCATGCTCCTTTCAGTCCAAAGGGGTGTATATTATTTGTCAAACTACATCAATTTCAGCCTTTAGATACTCAGCAAGTGGTTTCTAAGGCTCAGGCGTTTCATGAACTGCCGCTCCGTCACTATGTTGCTCTACACGAATATGAAACGGAAAGGGTCGGTTTTATTCGGCTGGATGTAGGGGATGAGCGAGCATTTAAATCCTCGCTGCCGATTGATGATGGTGCTGTTGAATTGCTGGTGGTAAGTGGCTCTGTCCGTTATGGCGAACATTCATATCCGTCGCTAAGTTGGTTGCGTTTACCCGTGCTAGACTGGCATACATTCTCTATCTCAGAACAAAGCATCTTGTGGGTAAAGCAAGGTCATTTTTAAGCAAGGAACATTATGAGCCAGTATATTATCTCCCCTGAAGCAGAAGTCTCTTTACCTATCGAAGGGATGACAGAAAGATTCCCTGTGCGTCGCGTTTATTGTGTGGGGCGAAACTACGCTGCTCATGCTCGTGAGATGGGCGATGACCCTTCCAGAGATTTGCCATTTTTCTTTTGTAAAGACAAGACCTGTGTACAGTGGGTAGCTCCTGGTGAGGATAATTTTATACCCTATCCACAGGCAACAAAGCAGCTTGAATATGAAGTTGAACTAGTTGTTGCGTTAACAAAAGGGGGGAAGAATCTAAAGTTAGCTGAGGCTGATGAGGCGATTTGGGGCTACAGTGTTGGTCTTGATATGACTCGTCGAGATTTACAGTCTCAAGCTAAGCAGAAAGGGCGACCTTGGGAGTCTGGAAAAGCTTTCGATCACAGTGCTCCTATGTCATCGATTGTTCCTAGAAATGGCGAAGCAATACTTAATCAAGGTGATATTGCGCTAAGTGTGAACGGAAAGCTTATGCAGCACAGCAATCTCACTCATTTAACCTGGGATTTGGCTGAGGTGGTTGTGAAGCTATCTGAGCAATTTGAATTACGCCCGGGAGATCTTATTATGACAGGTACCCCTGAGAACGTAGGAGCAGTTCAAGCGGGGGATATAATGGAAGCCTCCGTGGAAGGTGTTGGCAAGATTGTGGTCCAAGTACGCTAAAATCAGCTTTGTAGGTTGTTGAAGGCTAGAAATGCAGTATTAAGTGATTCTGCCTGTTTAGTGAGTCCTTTTTCATGGAGCAGATAGGCCGCAGTTTCAGCAGTACACAAACCACCATCGAGTTGGTTGCGACGTCTTTGAAAGCTCGATTGTTGGTTAGGGATTGAGTAGTGCTGGAACCTCTTTAAATACTCTGTCCTGTTATATATTTTGCGTGCTTGTTGCCAAGTACTATCTAGAAGGATGACATGCTCGGCTTGGCTAACCGTTAAAGGTTCTGAGAGTGCATCAAAATGCTCAGGCTCTGCTGTTGGGTAAATGAGCAATGTTTTGTCTAACGGCAAGCTTGCGAGTTGCTTGTCGGGCTCTGTTCTTTTCCATACAACGACAGTGCATGCTTGAGGGAGTTGAGCTTTAACGATTTGGCCTGTGCCGTTAGGTTTTTTTAGCTCTTCGGAGTGAGTCAGTAGCCAGATATGCATGAGGAAGTTCTGTAACGCAGTTTGGTGATGAGTATAAGTTCATCATAGCAAAAAGTGGAGGGGATGGTTTAGTGTCCTCTCCACTTTTCTAAAAGGCTACTCTTTACCGATAGAACCGATTTTGTGGATGCTTAAATCTGCACCGTTAAACTCTTCTTCTTCCGTTAGGCGTAGTCCAGAAATGGCTTTGACAGCGCCATAAACGATAAAGCCACCTAATAATGCAACGCCAACCCCTGCAAGTGTGCCAATTAGTTGGGCAGTAAAGCTTACGCCGCCAAGTCCACCTAGAGATGAGCTGCCGAAAATGCCTGCAGCAATACCACCCCAAGCACCACAAATGCCGTGAAGTGGCCAAACGCCTAGCACATCATCAACAGAGTGCAATTTTTGTTGGATCCATGTGAATAGTACGGTGAATAATATGCCTGCAATCCCACCAGTGATTAATGCGCCGATTGGATGCATGACATCAGATCCTGCACAGACCGCGACTAAACCTGCTAAGGGGCCATTATGAATAAAGCCTGGGTCGTTTTTACCAATCAGCATGGCGGTCAATACGCCGCCCACCATGGCCATCAAAGAGTTGACAGCAACAAGGCCGCTGACACCATCAAGTGTTTGCGCTGACATAACGTTAAAGCCAAACCAGCCAATACAAAGGATCCACGCACCCAGCGCTAGGAATGGAATGTTAGAGGGAGCAAAAGCAACCAGTTTGCCTTGACGAAAGCGGCCGTTACGAGTGCCAAGTAAAAGAATGGCTGCCAAGGCAACCCAGCCGCCAACACCATGCACGACAACTGATCCAGCAAAGTCGTGGAAGCTTGCGCCGTAGTTCGCCTCTAGCCAGTTTTGGAAGCCATAATTACCATTCCAAATAATACCTTCAAAAAATGGGTAAACTAAACCAACGATAACAGCTGCTGAGATGAGCATAGGATAAAATTTCGCACGTTCTGCAACACCACCAGAAATAATGGCAGGGATCGCCGCGGCAAAAGTCATCAGGAAGAAAAACTTCACCAGCTCATAGCCGTTATTCGCAGATAGCACCTCAGCACTATCAAAGAAAGTAACGCCGTAGGCGATTTGATAACCGACGAAAAAATATACGAGCGCCGAGACTGCGAAGTCTGTCATGATTTTTACCAGGGCGTTGACTTGGTTCTTGTGTCGAACGGTGCCGACTTCCAAGAATGCAAACCCTGCATGCATAGCGAAGACC
Organism: Marinomonas communis; assembly: GCF_004363305.1. Lineage (GTDB taxonomy): Bacteria > Pseudomonadota > Gammaproteobacteria > Pseudomonadales > Marinomonadaceae > Marinomonas > Marinomonas communis. The sequence continues at coordinate 465,249 of NZ_SNZA01000003.1, forward strand.
ATTATCGCGCCGAGTAGAATAAATAAGGTATTTGAGCTTGAGACTAATGTCTCAACTGCACTATTAATGTGATCCACATCTTCTCCTATTAAGGTGTTTTTGCACCGTTTTGGTGATTGTTATTGTCTTTATGCTTTTTTTTGATTCATAAAGCGTGTGAGTGAGGTGTCCATTCCTCGGCGTGAGTCTGAATAAGCAATAAATGTGCCTTTTTTGTTCTTTTTTGGTGCCTGTGTTTGTTTTTAGTGCTATTGAGTGATTTGTCTTGGTGCTTTTGGCTTAGGTTGTCAATAAAGTGTCACTTTGGAGGCTTATACTTGAAGAGGATATGCTGTCTGACAATAAATAGAATGTACTGTGCACCCTTTGTGTAATTTTGGGGTTTCTATTTTTTTTTAGTCGACATATTATCGATTGGTAGCTGTTTAAAAATAACTCAAATGTAAAAGGGATTTAGGCAGCACAAAGGAACACTATCTCGCTGGATTGGCGGGATGAACAGTTTAACAAGCTACCGATGAGGGTAGTAAGCGTAAAAGAGGTTGTTATGTCAGATCAATTGGTATCCGGTATCGTTAAATGGTTTAACGACGAGAAAGGATTTGGTTTTATTGAGCGTGATGGTGGTTCAGACGTGTTTGTTCATTACCGCGCAATCAACGGTACTGGTCGCCGTACTTTGCAAGAAGGTCAAAAAGTGACGTTTGAGGTAACTCAAGGTCAAAAAGGTCCTCAAGCTGAGAATGTCACGATTGTTTGATCTGGCATAGAAAGTAAAAAGCCAAGCAATTTGCTTGGCTTTTTTGTGTCTGTTTATCTCATTACTCGATCATTCCTAGGCTTACCCAGTAAAGCAGATCTGGATCCGCTTCACGTGGTAATTCGAATGGAATGAACTTCTGGTCTTCATTTAAGTATCGGCTTTTCGGGAAGCTGTCTACTAAGATGCTCAAGTTCTGTTTCGCTTCTTCGTATAACCCTAAGTCCATATATGCTTGAATTGTGACAGCTAGCGCTTCTTCAACAGAAGGGGTTGAAGGGTAGTGCTGGATGACTTCTTGACCTCTACGCAGAGCCGACAGTGGTGCTTTACGCTTGAAGTAATAATGTGCAATGGCCAGCTCTTGTTCTGCAATCAAGTTGCGCAAGTATACCATTCTCGATTTTGCATCAGGTGCATATTCGCTGCTAGGGAAGCGGCGTAGGAAGTCTGCAAATTCACTGAATGCCTTATCAAATTCGCTGGTATCTCTTTCTGCTGGATTAAGATCTAAATAACGTCCTAAGAAGGTTTCTGCGCCTTTGTAAGTAGAAAGGCCACGCATATAGTATGCGTAATCCAGTGCGTTATTATCTGGGTAGTTTTTAATGAAGCGTTCTGCTGTTGCATGCGCGGCGGCATAGTTGCCGGCCTCAAATTGAGCGTAGATTAGGTCTAAGCGAGCTGGAATGGAATATTCGCCAAATGGGTAGCGAGTTTCAAGTTGCTTCAGTTGCTCTGCCGCGGTCGTAGGAAGATTGTTGTCTAGTGCTTCTTGAGCAAGACGGAAATATTCTTTCTCTGGAAGATCTGGTTCAACAGTTGGTTGATTGCTAGAGCAGGCCGTCAAAACAGCGTAAAAGCTCGCAATTGTCAGAAATCGTGACAATGTCTTATTAAATCCCATGTATAATACAACCCTAGTAAACGAGGCATAGCCTACAATCATGGCTATGCGGTTAGCATATTTCGCGTCGAGAGGACGCAGCATCGAGCATAGAAAGTTTATTGTATGGCAGAGCGCATAGTAAAAGAAGCCCAAGTTACGTTGGATTTCTCTGGTCAGCGATTTGATCAAATTGCTACCGAATTATTTTCAGATTATTCACGTTCAAGAATCCAAAGCTGGATCAAAGAAGGTGTCTTGCTTGTTGATGGTAAGCAAACAAAACCAAAAGAAAAGTTGTTTGGTGGTGAGACGATTACCTTAGATGTTGAGTTAGAAGAGCAGGCCGTCCATGATGCTCAAGAGATACCGCTTGAGATTGTCTACGAAGATGAAGACATTTTAGTTATCAACAAGCCTGCAGGCTTAGTCGTTCATCCAGCGGCTGGACACAGTGATGGGACTTTGCTTAATGCTATTTTGCATCATGCTCCTGAAACAGCCATGGTGCCGCGAGCTGGCATTGTGCATCGTTTGGATAAAGAAACGACTGGTCTAATGGTGGTGGCTAAGACGCTGCAAGCGCAGACGGATCTGGTTGCTCAACTTCAAGATCGCAGTATGGGGCGTGAATATGAGGCTATTGCCATCGGTGCAATGACCGGTGGCGGCGTAGTGGATGAGCCAATTGGTCGTCACCCACACAACCGTCAGAAAATGGCTGTTGAGCCTATACACGGAAAAGAAGCGATTACTCATTATCGATTGATTAAGCGTTACAATAACCACACCCACATTCGCCTAAAGTTGGAAACGGGGCGTACGCACCAGATTCGTGTGCACATGGCACATATTCAGTATCCACTGGTTGGTGATCCGCAATACGCAGGTCGTTTAAAAATGCCGAAGGGATGCTCTCCAGAGCTTCAAGAGGGTTTGCGTGGCTTCCGTCGCCAAGCGTTGCATGCGAAGAAGTTAGAGCTTTCTCACCCTGCTACAGGTGAGTGGATGGAGTGGGAAGTGGATTTACCAGAAGATATGTTGGAGTTGATTCAAATTCTTGAGACGGATTTGGATAACGGCGGACAAAACCAATATATATAATGTGATATGTTTCAAAAAGGCAGCTGAGGCTGCCTTTTTATTTGCCTGTGAATTTGATGGTGATTGAAATGGATAAAATGAAAGAGCTAGTTGTGCCTGAGTGGCCTGCTCCTCGTATGGTAAAGGCCTGTGTTTCAACACGATTGGGAGGAATGAGTAAGGGGGTCTATCAGGGGATGAACTTAGGGGCTCATGTTGGCGATGCTCCAGACCTAGTTGAAGCAAACCGAGCTGAATTGAAGCGCCTTACGAATTACCCTAATACGATTCAATGGCTTAACCAAGTGCACTCAGATATCGCCATCGAGTTGCCAACGGAGGCTGATGAGCGAACGGCCGATGCGTCTTTTACTAAGCAGGATAATACAGTCTGTGCGGTCTTAACGGCAGATTGTTTGCCGGCAATCTTCACCAATAAAGAAGGTACGCAAGTGGCAGCAGCGCACGCTGGGTGGCGTGGGTTGTGTGATGGTGTGTTGGAATCGACTCTTAAGCAATTTAATGAGCCTAGTGACGTGTTGGTTTGGCTCGGGCCAGCTATCGGTCCAGATTGCTTTGAGGTAGGAGCAGAGGTGCGTCAAGCATTTATGGATGTGGATCCTGAGGCTGAAAGCGCTTTTAAGCCTTCGTCCAATCAAGGTAAGTGGCTTGGTGATTTGTATCTAATCGCTAAGCAGCGCTTGGCCAAATTAGGTTGTCAGCAAGTGTTTGGTGGTGACTTGTGTACTGTGACGGACAAAGAACGCTTTTACTCCTACCGTCGTGATGGAGTAACCGGTCGAATGGCGACACTTATTTGGATAGAAAAATGATGACTGTCAAAAAAATGACACTCATCCATTGAAAAGCAAAATAGTGATCTTATAAAGCTAGTAGAAGACAGTTTTGTTATCGATTTCGGAGGTCATTATGCGAATTGATCGATTAACCAGTAAGTTGCAAATTGCTCTATCAGATGCTCAGTCTGTGGCGCTAGGGCAGGATCACAATTACATTGAAGCCGTGCATTTGTTGATAGCGTTGCTTGATCAGCAGGGCGGTGGCGTACGACCTATTCTGCAGCAGTCTGGCGTGCAGATAACGAAGTTTCGTGAAGAGTTAAATAAGATTCTAGAGCGTATGCCGAAAGTCTCTAATCATGATGGCAACGTACAAATGTCACCAGAATTGGGGAGATTGCTTAACTTAGCCGATAAAGAAGCGCAAAAGCGTAAGGATCAATACATTTCATCAGAACTGATCCTACTGGCAATGTTTGATGGTAAAGATGATGTGGCTAAGGCGCTCAAAGCAACGGGCGTTACCAAAGCCGATATCGCTTCGGTCATCGATTCCATTCGTGGTGGTGATGCAGTCAACGACCCTAATGCTGAAGAGAACCGTCAGTCGTTAGACAAGTTTACTGTGGACTTAACTGCTCGCGCTTCAGAAGGTCGTTTAGATCCTGTGATTGGTCGTGACGATGAGATCCGTCGTACGATCCAAGTATTGCAGCGTCGTCGCAAAAACAACCCTGTACTGATTGGTGAGCCCGGGGTGGGTAAAACTGCCATTGTTGAGGGTTTGGCGCAGCGCATCATTAATGGAGAGGTGCCCGAAGGTCTCAAGAATAAGCGTGTCTTGTCCCTAGACATGGGGGCCTTGATCGCGGGTGCAAAATACCGTGGTGAATTTGAAGAGCGTTTGAAAGGCGTTTTGAATGAATTGGCGAAGCAAGAGGGCCAGATCATTCTGTTTATTGATGAAATCCATACCATGGTAGGAGCTGGTAAATCAGAAGGCTCTATGGATGCAGGCAACATGTTAAAGCCTGCTCTAGCTCGTGGTGAGCTTCATTGTGTGGGGGCAACCACATTGGATGAGTATCGCCAGTTTATTGAGAAAGATGCAGCGCTTGAGCGTCGTTTCCAGAAGGTGTTGGTAGAAGAGCCAAATGTGCTGGACTCCATCGCTATTTTGCGTGGCTTAAAAGAACGCTACGAAGTACACCACGGTGTTGATATTACTGACTCGGCAATCATTGCTGCTGCAAAGCTGTCTCAGCGTTATATCACGGATCGCCAACTGCCAGATAAGGCAATTGACCTGATTGATGAAGCGGCCAGTCGCATTCGCATGGAAATGGACTCTAAACCAGAGGAGATGGATCGTCTAGAGCGTCGTTTGATTCAGCTTAAGATTGAACAAGAAGCCCTTAAGAAAGAAAAAGATAAAGCCTCAAAACAGCGTTTAGCTGAGCTTGAAGATGATATTGATGGTTTGGAAAAGCAATTCTCAGATCTGGAAGAAATTTGGAATGCTGAGAAGGCAGCCGTTCAAGGTGCACAAAAACTTAAAGAAGAGTTGGAAGGTGTGCGCCAAGAAATGGAGGAGGCGCGTCGACAAGGTAACTTGGCAAAAATGTCTGAGTTGCAATACGGTGTCATTCCAATGTTAGAGGCAGAAATCGAAAAAGCGGCTCAGGCAGAAGAACACGAGGCGGAAACTCAGCTGCTGAAAAACCGCGTGACAGAAGAAGAGATTGCCACTGTTGTGTCTCGCTGGACCGGTATTCCAGTCGATAAAATGCTCGAAGGTGAGCGCGATAAACTGCTGCGTATGGAAGATGCCTTGCATGAATCGGTGATTGGACAAGATGAAGCGGTGAACGCGGTTTCCAATGCGGTGCGTCGCTCGCGCTCAGGTTTGGCAGATCCAAATCGCCCCAATGGTTCTTTCTTATTCTTAGGTCCGACCGGTGTAGGTAAGACTGAGTTGTGTAAATCGTTGGCGAAGTTCTTGTTTGATACCGAGCAGGCAATGGTGCGTGTCGATATGTCTGAGTTTATGGAGAAGCACTCTGTTGCACGTTTGATTGGTGCGCCTCCAGGTTATGTTGGTTACGAAGAAGGTGGTTACTTAACAGAGGCGGTGCGTCGTCGTCCATATTCAGTGTTGCTACTGGATGAAGTGGAGAAAGCGCATCCAGATGTCTTCAATATCTTATTACAGGTGTTGGATGATGGTCGTTTAACGGATGGTCAGGGGCGTACGGTCGACTTCCGCAACACGGTTGTGGTGATGACCTCTAACCTAGGTTCTGACATGATTCAAGAATATCGTAGCAACGACGAATACGAAGCCATTAAGAACAAGGTGATGGAAGTGGTAGGGACGCATTTCCGTCCAGAGTTTATTAACCGTATCGACGAAACGGTGGTGTTCCACCCATTGATGCAATCGCAGATTAAAGGCATTGCTAAGATTCAGTTGGCGCATCTTAATGATCGTTTGGCTGAAATGGGGATGTCGATGAGTTTGAGTGATGCGGCCATGGAGCGCTTAGCTGAAGTGGGTTATGACCCAATTTATGGTGCGCGTCCATTAAAGCGTGCGATTCAGCAATGGATTGAAAACCCATTAGCGAACGAGCTGCTAGGCGGTAAGTTTGTTGCAGGGGACTTGATCAAAGTGGACGTCAACGAAGAAGGGATGACCTTTGAAGCGTTGCAGGAAACTTTGCAAGCATCGTAAGTAATTGATTTGAAAGTCCAACTGCTAGAAGTAAAAAAGCCTGCTTATTAAGCAGGCTTTTTTGTGTCTGCTTGGCTGTCTTATTTAGAAGTCAGCAAAAACACCGATGAAAAAGCCATCAAACTCGATCTCGGAGTCAATGCTGCCTTCATCGATGTCGAAGTTAGCTGTGCGGTAACCGCCTTCTACGCCAACAACAAACGGAGATTGGTATTTAATTTTAAAGGTTGTGTCGTTGATGCTGGAGTCGCCCACATCTAGAGTTTTGATCTCACCGCCAACCTGTAGTGGTAGGGTGGGAATCGTAAAGTAGGCTGATAGGTAACCAGTTGGTATTACAGCACTTTCAGATGCTCTAGAAGAGCCTACGCGAGCATCGATGTCTAGATCACGTAGAGAGATACCTACATCAAGATCAAGCCATGCAAGGCCATCAAGGATCTCGTAATAAAGGGTGTAGTCAGTGCTGTCGATTTTGATATCAGCATCAGCGCTATAACCTTCCAGTGTCGAGCCTTGTAGACGTACATTAGGGATTAATGGTACTGGATGTTCGAAAGCGATACCGTAGTAAGTGTTGTCTTCGCCATCGAAATCAACGTTACGCGTGGTGTTGTCGATACGGCCATCAAACGAGGCGTCAGGAGAGAATTGTCCTACCTCAGCAGTAAGACCAAGAACATCTGCTTGTGCAGCGCCTGCAAGAAGTAGAGTAGAGGCAATCAAAGCTTTCTTCATGAAAGTAGTCCCTATAGTGAGTTTGATTTTCACGGATTATAACTAAGTGTGAATTAAAAACTAAGGGAAGAGGAAAGAAAGTTATAATATTTTTGATGGCTGGGGTAGCTGGATTCGAACCAACGCATGACGGGATCAAAACCCGTTGCCTTACCGCTTGGCTATACCCCAACTTATCAAAAAGCTGGTGGCTATGACTAGATTCGAACTAGTGACCCCATCATTATGAGTGATGTGCTCTAACCAACTGAGCTACATAGCCTTGTGCTGAAGTGTATTTTGATGGCTGGGGTAGCTGGATTCGAACCAACGCATGACGGGATCAAAACCCGTTGCCTTACCGCTTGGCTATACCCCAATTCATCAAAATTGGTGGCTATGACTAGATTCGAACTAGTGACCCCATCATTATGAGTGATGTGCTCTAACCAACTGAGCTACATAGCCTTTGCAAGAGAGTGGCTGGGGTAGCTGGATTCGAACCAACGCATGACGGGATCAAAACCCGTTGCCTTACCGCTTGGCTATACCCCAACAATCTCGCAACACAGACAGTTTTGAAACAATGCTTCGCTGTGTCTGTGGCGCGATATTATTCATATAACCCATTCATGGGTCAAGGTTTTTTTTGAAAAAAGTTAAACATTAAAACGGAAGTGCATAACATCGCCATCTTTCACGATGTAGTCCTTACCTTCTAGGCGCCATTTGCCCGCTTCTTTTGCACCGTTCTCTCCTTTGTATTGAATAAAATCGTTGTAGGCAACGACTTCGGCACGGATAAAACCTTTTTCAAAGTCTGTATGGATCACGCCAGCGGCTTGAGGGCCTGTAGCGCCTTGTTTAACTGTCCATGCACGGACTTCTTTAACGCCTGCGGTGAAGTAAGTCTGAAGACCTAGTAGCTCGTAGCCTGCGCGAATCACGCGATCAAGGCCTGGCTCTTCCATGCCCATCTCGTCTAGGAATTCTTTCATTTCTTCGGCATCAAGCTCGGAAATTTCAGCTTCTAGCTGGTTACAGATCGGTACCACCATAGCGCCTTCGGCTTCAGCGATCTCACGTACAACGTCCAGGTGAGGATTGTTCTCGAAACCGTCTTCTGAAACGTTTGCGATGTACATGGTTGGCTTAGTGGTTAACAAGTGAAGCTGCTTAACCGCTTTCTTCTGATCGTCTGTTAGGTCCATTGAGCGAACTGGAAGGCCATCTTCTAGATGTGCTTTGATGCTTTCTAGAAACTCTTTATGTGCAATGGCTTCTTTATTGCCGCTCTTAGCGTTCTTGGCAGTACGCAGAATCTGCTTATCAATGGATTCGATGTCTGCAAAGATCAGCTCAAGGTTGATGACCTCGATGTCTGCTTTTGGGTTTACTTGGTTGGCAACGTGGATAACATTGTCATCTTCGAAACAACGTACAACGTGTGCAATCGCATCTGTTTCACGGATATTAGCTAGGAATTTGTTTCCTAGGCCTTCACCTTTCGATGCGCCTTCAACAAGACCTGCGATATCAACGAATTCCATCGTCGTTGCTAATACGCGTTCTGGTTTTACGATTTCTGCTAGAGCGTCTAGACGAGGGTCAGGCATAGCCACTACACCAGCGTTTGGCTCAATAGTACAGAAAGGGAAGTTTTCAGCGCCGATACCGGCTTTGGTTAGCGCATTGAACAGAGTTGATTTGCCGACGTTTGGTAAGCCGACGATACCGCAATTAAAGCCCATAAAGATTTCCTAAAGCTGGTAGTTTTATGCTTTGAAACTATGAAGATGGTTCATGACACTATTCCAATTGTCCGCGACAATGTCTTCGTGATAGCGCAATGACTCATCAATGGTTTGTTCGATTTTTTGGTATTCATCGCTTGGGGCTTTTTTTAGTACGTAGCTTGCCACTTGGCTCGCATGCCCTGGATGACCAATACCAATGCGTACACGACCGAAGTCTCGGTTATTACCGAGTTTGCTGATGATATCTTTTAGACCATTATGGCCGCCGTGGCCACCGCTTTTCTTAAGCTTTACTGTGCCTGGTGCGATATCCAGCTCATCGTGGACGACTAGAACTTCTTGGGGAGAGATCTTATAGAATTGGCAAACGGCCTGAACGGCTTTGCCACTTAAATTCATATAGGTCGTAGGAATCAGCAGATAACATTCCTGCCCACCTATAAAAACTTTTCCGAATTGACCGAAAAATTTCTTTTCAGTTCGAAGAGAACACTGGCTCATACGAGCCAGTGCTTCTATCCATTGTGCGCCAGCATTGTGGCGGGTGTTTTCATATTCAGAACCTGGGTTACCCAGGCCAACGAGTAATCTAAAACCTGCCACAGACTTGCCTCAATGATTAACGCTTAGCTTTACCGATACGAGCGATAGGTTGGTTGTGGTCTTCGCCTTTAAGAAGAGCAACCAATTCAACGCCTTCTGGTAGTTGAGCGTCAGAAAGGTGGAAGATGTCACCTAGTTGACCTTTGATAACGTCAACTTCTAGTGCAGCTGGTAGGTCTTTTGGAAGACAACGAACTTCAGCAAGTTTCGCTTCAACTTGTAGACGACCACCTTGAGATTTAACACCTTCAGACTTCGCAGCGTTTACGAAGTTTAGAGGAACGCGAGTTACTAGTTTCGCAGCAGAATCAACGCGTTGGAAATCGATGTGCATTACATCGCCAGACGCTGGGTGACGTTGTAGAGACTTAACGATTACTTCTTGCTCTGCGCCATCGATAGAAACTTTAACTACGCTAGTTAGAAAAGCTGTGCTTTCAACTGCTTTCGCAACTTCGTTGCTTTTGAACGTTACAGAAACCGCGTCAGTGTTGCCACCGTATACTACAGCTGGAACAAGACCCGCGTGACGAAGGCGGCGGCTCGCACCTTTACCTTCTTCGTTACGTACAGAAGCGTTTAGTACTAGAGACATTTTGAATATCCTAAAATAAATTAAGTTTTGCCCAGAACTGCGACCCGTTCCGAGCGTTAATGTTTGGCTTAGGCCCCAAACATGGCACTAATTGACTCTTCGTTGCATACGCGACGAACAGCCTCAGCCATAATGTCAGACATTGACAGTTGGCGGATTTGTGGGCAATTCTGTGCGGCTTGTGATAACGGAATCGTATCCGTCACTACCAATTCATCCAGTACAGAATTGCTAATATTCTCAATCGCTTTGCCAGACAGTACTGGGTGAGTACAGTAAGCCAAAACTTTCGATGCACCGTGTTCTTTTAGTGCTTTCGCGGCAGCACATAAGGTACCGCCTGTGTCACACATATCATCTACCAGCACACAAGTTTTACCTTCAACATCACCGATTAGGTGCATGATTTGTGCTTCGTTAGCGCGTGGACGACGCTTATCGATGATCGCTAGGTCAGCATCATCTAATAACTTTGCAAAGGCGCGAGCACGAACCACACCACCTACATCAGGTGATACAACGGTAATGTTCTCATGGCCTTGGCGTTGTAGATCGTCTAGCAACAATGGTGTCGCGTAAACGTTGTCTACTGGAATATCAAAAAAACCTTGGATCTGGTCAGCATGCAGGTCAACGGTGAGCACACGGTTGATGCCTACAGCAGAAATCATATCCGCCACTACTTTTGCAGTAATCGGTACACGAGCCGAACGTACACGACGGTCTTGGCGTGCATAACCAAAGTACGGAATCACCGCTGTAACTCGGGTAGCCGACGCACGACGCAGCGCATCAGCCATTACAATCAGTTCCATTAGGTTGTCGTTGCTTGGAGCACAGGTTGATTGGATGATGAAAACGTCTTTACCACGAACGTTTTCGTTGATTTCAACTGTGATCTCACCGTCACTGAATTTCCCAACCGTTGCGTTGCCGATAGGAAGACCTAGACGGCGAACAACTCGACGAGCAAGTTCCGGGTTGGCATTACCGGTAAAAACCATCAACTTGGACACTGTGTATACCCTTTGTATTTATAGCGATGAAAAAGAGACTGGCGTTTATTCAGCACTCAGTATGCTGAGATGCAATCCACTGGTTCAGTGCGTTGTGAGTGGGCGAGGTGTTACAACCTCGACAAACCCAAGCCTGCCATTTATCTGGTACAGCGGCTTTCACTCGGTTCGCTTCATCAATTGAGTCGAACGCTAAAAACAAACAAGCACCTGTGCCAGTTAGCTTTGCGTCGCCAAATTGTTGTAGCCAAAGAAACGCTTCATCCACTTCAGAATAAAGTCTTCTAACGACTTCGAGGCAATCGTTATGCCCCTCCAGTTTCAAGGCGTGCGATATTCTGATGGCAGGGGTGTCTCTTGTCAAATATTTATCGGTAAAAATTTGACCAGTTGGTACTTCGCAATTTGGCTTTAACAGCAGGTAAAACGGGGTCTCAGGCTCAACTTTAGAGAGCTTCTCACCGATCCCTTCTGCGAATGCTGAATGCCCAAAAACAAAGATAGGAACGTCCGCGCCAAGTTGCTTACCCAATGCGGCGAGTGTCTCTAAAGGTAAGTGGCATTGCCACAGCTGGTTCAAGGCAAGTAGTGTTGTGGCAGCGTTGCTACTACCACCGCCAATACCACCTCCCATAGGAAGGCATTTGTCGATTTCGATGTGAATGCCGGTGTTATTTGAGCGATAAGGTTCGAGTAGACGAGCTGCCTTAACAATTAGATTGTGTTCAAAAGGTACGCCAGGAATTTCAGGGGATAAACTGATTAAGCTATCGCTGTCTGTCACAGAAAAGTGCATGTGATCAGCCACATCAATGAACTGAAACACCGTCTGCAATTCGTGATAACCATCCTCTCTTTGCCCTGTGATGTGCAAAAATAAGTTCAGTTTTGCTGGGGAGGGTAAGGCTAGCGACGTCATTGTACCGCCCAATCTGTGATAATTAGGTTAACACGGTATGGCGTATGCGTGACTTGCATCCGTTGTGGCAGTTTTAACGTATCCACATTGGTGAACTCTTTATAGCTGATCGTCCAACCATCTTGAATGATTTGCTCTGGCGTACCGTCCTCTCGATATTCGATTTCAGCTGCAGTGTTTGGGGCAGCTAGACCACGTATCCAATACTGAACGTTAGTGACTGGAAAATGCCAACCAAGCTCATGGTAAAGAAGTGCTTCGGCACTGGGGCCAACTTGAACTTTATCCTCGTAGCTAAGTGTTGCCTCGCTGCCAGGTGTACCCTCCAAGCGTGTGGCACCTTGTCCAAAAGGGCCATAAATATTGAGCTCATAAAATTCTTTAGTATGCGACCAATTAAAATTGCCTGAGATTGCATCTGAGTCTGTGCGAATGCCAACACGACCTTCGGTTTGCCATGCTTGAATGTCTTCAACGGAGTCTGGAGTTGGGGCTGTAGGCATTTTGGGGGTCATGCTACAACCAGCCAAGATCGCTGATGTGACGACACCGGCAATGATGTGTTTAATGTTCATGTATTTTCCTTATGCTCAGCCAGTAGTTCTGGAGCATATTGCTTAATAGTCTTGCGTAATATGGGCAAATTGGGATTGTCTTGCAGGGCTTCTTGCCAGATTTCTATTGCTTTGTCTGAGTTGGCTAATTGCCAAAGTACTTCACCATAATGAGCACCAATTTCGGCGTCCTGCATTTGTGTCCACGCTTGCTGTAAAAAATCGACAGCTTCATCTAGATTCCCTTTTTTAAAATAGGCCCACCCCATACTGTCAAGGATAGCGGGGTCATCGCTGTCTAACTGGTAAGCTTGCTTAATTAATGTGAAGGCTTGATTAAAATCTTTTGGTGATCGAACCAACATAGTATAACCCAAGGCGTTCATGTAAGCAGAGTCGTCTGGGTGTTTATTCAGCAACCATTTTAAGTCCGCTAAGGCTTGAGGCCACTGTTCGAGAGTGTCATAAGTGATGGCACGTTTGTAGCGTAAACCATCAATCTCGGGAAACACTTTTATGGAGCGAGAAAGTAAATCTATGGCAAGCTCTGGTTGGTTGCGCTCAAGGTGGAGGTCCGCCACGCCTGATACATGTCCGGCTTCTTGATCTTGCTGTGCGCGTTGTAAAATCAGTGGGTTGATTAGCTTCTCTTGCTTTTTATCGTATAGCCAAGTGACTAACAGTTCCGATGCATTCCAGCTAAGTTGTCCATAAACATGTAAAAGGTTGCTGATGGCACTGTCTGTTTGGCCTGCTTGATATTGTGCATTGGCCAAGATGAACAGTAGCTGGTCTTTCAATGCCCCTTGCTTAGGTAGTGAGCTTAATAGTTCGATGGCTGAAAGTGTCTGCCCTTTTTGCAGCAGCAGTTGCCCCATGGCAAGGCCCACTTGTTGAGCCGTAAAGGGAGAAAAATCGGCTGTGTAGAAGGCTTCTAAAGCGCGTTTGTATTGGTCGGTCTTTATCAGTGTTTCCAACAGGTTTGCTGTGATGCGTTGACTCTCTGGGAATTGTGCTAACCCTTTTTCTAGGGTGCGCAGAGCTTTTTTCGAAAAGCCTAGCTGCTCCTCACTAAAGGCTTTGATGATGATTAAGCCTTCTAGTTCTGTCATTGGGGATCGAGACATTAGGCCATTAATGTTTTCGACAATGAATGGATAGCCGCCTTTGATAAACAGCAAATGGTATTGAGCGATTTCAACATAGATGCTCTGGCGCAATGCTTCTTGACTAAGGACAGCTTCAAGCTGTTCGGTAATGTCAGTCTGCCTAATATTTTGATCTACGAAGTTGGGTAGAAAAGCGAGTGATACTTGGCTGTCGAGTGCTTGCTGAAGTAGCTCTGCGGCACTATTGGTATCTCCCTCAACTAAAAGTGCTTGCAATCGTATTGGGTAAATATTGGCGTCATTAGGATCAAGCTCTAGCCATCGAGCACTCGCTTTGAGTACTGCATCGTTGTCATCACTCATAATGGCTGAGGACGTGGCACGCTTTGCAACAGCGGCTTGGTCACTTTGTTGTGCAGCCTCTAGATACAAGGGGCTGGCAAACTCGCTGCCCTGACGTTGCAAAGTGAACTCTGCTGTTAACAGTTGAGTGAGTTGGGCACTGTGGGAAGAGTTCGCAATGGGAGCCCATGTTGGATCAATACTCAACGGCTTAGAAGTTTGTCGGGTCGAACAAGCACTGGTAATGGATGCAAGAGCCAAAATGATTAATGTATTTTTTAGCGAAACTCGGTAGTGCATAGATTGCATAAAGACCTGCCTAGGGTGACCAAATGTATGTCCCACCTATTATGTTAGCCTTGAGTTTACTGTCTTGTCAGCCTTATAAACCGTGGGTGACTGTAAGGAAACAGTACATTTATTGATTTAGTGGGGTGCGAAGAGCTAAAAATTCCACTTATAATAGGGGTATTTAATGCTGTATCTGCCAAGCAGATGTGTTTCTAAAACCAACTGTTCGATCTCAAGTCGTGAGAAGAGTTCCTGAATGCCGCTAATTGCTGTGGGCGTAAACCACAAAACTGCACCAGTATCTATTCGAGAAAAAATTTCGTTCGCTCCTGAGAAAATGGTTGAGGCGCTTAATTCCCTTGTGTCTGGCGCTCAGGCGTCAGAAGCCGTTATCGTCTCGACTTGTAACCGCACCGAGTTGTACTGTGCTGTCGCTGAGGAAGTTGGCGAAAAGCATATTATTCAATGGCTTGGTGAATACCATCAGGTATCAGCAGAAGAGCTTGAGCGCTTTTGCTATGCCCATAAAGGCGACGACAGTGTACGACATGTGATGCGTGTTGCGGCAGGGTTAGACTCTCTCATCCTTGGTGAACCACAGATTTTGGGACAAGTTAAGTCGGCTTATGCTGTGTCTCAAGAAGGAAAGTGTATTGGTTCTGAGCTACAAAGCTTGTTCCAACAGACTTTCTCGGTTGCCAAAAAGGTTCGTACAGATACTGCTATTGGTGAGAACCCTGTTTCGATTGCTTTTGCAGCCGTTAGCTTGGCGCAGCGAATCTTTGCCGACGTCAAGCGTAGTACGGCATTGTTGATCGGTGCCGGCCAAACTATTGAACTGGTGGCAAGACATTTAAAAGAAGCAGGCATTAAGCGCATTATTGTCGCGAACCGAACGTTAGAGCGTGCCCAGATACTGGCAAATGAGCTGGGCGCAGAGGCAATTTTATTGGGTGATATTACGGATTATTTGCATGAGGCGGATATCGTTATTTCATCTACCGCCAGTCAATTACCGATTATCGGTAAAGGAATGGTTGAGCGTGCCACGAACAAAAGACGTCACAAGCCAATGCTATTGGTAGACATTGCTGTTCCACGGGATATTGAGCCAGAAGTGCAAGAAGTGGAGGATGCCTACCTCTACACAGTGGATGATCTTCACTCTGTTATTGAGGAGAATGTGCGCGCTCGCCAAGAAGCGGCTGAAGCGGCTGAAAAGATCATCGAACTGGGCATTGAAGAGTTCAAACGTAAACAAGAGTCTCGCAAAGTTGCTGATCTAATTGTAAGCTACCGCGCCCAAGCTGAAGAAGTTAAGCAGTCCGAGCTAGAGCGAGCGCTCAAAAGTCTCGAATCCGGTCAATCGCCCGAGCAGGTGGTGGCAAAATTAGCACATGGGTTAATGAATAAGTTAATCCATTCCCCAACACAGTATTTGCGCCAAGCGGGTTCAGAAGCAGACCAAGCAGCGCTACAGCAGGCGGCTGAAGTGTTGGGCATAACCGATACGAAAGAACAGTAGAATGAAAGAATCGATTAAATTTAAGTTAGAAAGCTTAGCTGAGCGCTATGAAGAGCTTGCGGCACTATTAAGTGATGCGGATGTCATTATGGATCAAGATTTGTTCCGTAATTACAGTAAAGAATACGCTGAGCTTGAACCCGTTGTGAAATGTTTCGAAGAGTACCAGCAAGTACTTGAGAACATTGAAGAAGCAGAATTGATGCTCAGTGACTCTGATCCAGATATTAAAGAAATGGGTCAAGAAGAGCTGAAAGCCGGCAATGAACAGAAAGAAGAGCTGTTGCTTGATCTGCAAAAGCTATTGCTACCAAAAGACCCAAATGACTCTAAGAATGTATTCTTAGAAGTGCGTGCCGGTACTGGTGGCGATGAAGCCTCTATTTTCTCTGGTGATTTATTCCGTATGTACTCTCGTTACGCTGAAACCCAGCGTTGGAAAGTTGAAATCGTCAGCGCCAGTGAAGGTGAACATGGGGGCTACAAAGAGGTTATCGCTCGTATCGTTGGCGATGGCGCTTACTCTAAATTGAAATTCGAATCTGGTGCGCACCGTGTTCAGCGTGTGCCAGCGACAGAATCTCAAGGCCGTATCCACACGTCTGCTTGTACCGTAGCAATTCTTCCAGAAATGGACGAAGTTGAAGCGGTGAATATCAATAAAGCGGATCTTCGTATCGATACGTTCCGTGCATCGGGTGCAGGTGGTCAGCACGTCAACAAAACCGACTCAGCAATCCGTATCTTACATATTCCAACAGGTGTAGTCGTTGAGTGTCAGGACGAGCGTTCGCAGCATAAGAACCGTGCTAAAGCAATGGCACTATTGGCGTCTCGACTGCAAGCAGCAGAAGAAGAAAAAGCAGCTTCTGAGCAATCTGAAGCACGCCGCTCTTTGGTGGGTAGTGGTGACCGCTCTGAGCGTATTCGTACTTATAACTACCCACAAGGGCGTGTGACAGATCACCGCATCAACCTAACTTTGTACAAGCTAGATGAGATTGTACAGGGCGATCTTGATGTATTGATCAACCCACTTGTTAACGAGTACCAAGCTGAGCAGCTTGCAGCACTAAGTGGCGATAACTAAGCTTTTCTTGTTTTCTGCATAATAGACATCGTTCATGACCATCGAAACGCTATTAAAACAGGCTTATGGACGGTTGTCTGGCCTATCTGAAACCGCACAGCTGGATGCCCAGCTGCTGTTGGCGCATACATTGGGTGTATCCACCACTTACTTTTTTACTTGGCCTGAAAAAGAGGTCTGTGAAGCGTCTCGTCAGGCGTTTGAAGACCTATTAAAGCGTCGTGAAAAGGGGGAGCCAATTGCCTACATTTTGGGTGAGCAAGATTTCTGGAGTTTGTCACTTGAAACCTCGCCGAGTACTTTGATTCCGCGTGCTGATACAGAGCGCTTGGTTGAAGTGGCACTGGAGCAGTTGCCCTCTGGCGCAAGTAGAATCGTCGACTTAGGCACTGGGACCGGTGCGATTGCTTTAGCGCTTGCGAAAGAGTGGCCAGCGTCTCAAGTCATTGGTGTGGATTATCAAGTGGAAGCCGTACAATTGGCTGAACGCAATGCTCAGCGAAATTCGATTAGCAATGCGGAGTTTCGACAAAGTGATTGGTTCTCTGCATTAATTGATGAAGCGCCATTTGATCTGATTGTTTCAAACCCTCCATACATCGATCCTGAGGATGAGCATCTTTCCCAAGGGGATGTGCGTTTTGAGCCATTAACCGCTTTGATTGCAGAGGATCATGGCTTAGCAGATATCCGACATATCATTAAGCAGGCTGTTTTCTATCTTTCCCCTTTAGGTTGGCTGATGTTTGAGCATGGCTACGACCAAGGTGAGTCGGTCAGAAAGTTGTTTAATGAGCATGGTTTCGTGGAGGTTGCCACCCATCAAGACTTGGGTGGCAACGATCGCGTGACAATAGGTCGCTTGGCTGAGCAGGGCGTTACTGAGCACTCTCGGGGCGGATGAAAACAGGCTCTAGAGGCTTAGAGCGATCCGCGTCGTAGCGGTAGCCAGCCAAGTTAAATCCTTTGATGTCATCAATGGATTCAGCACCGCTTTCAATTAAGTAGCGTACCATCAAGCCACGCGCTTTCTTCGCGTAGAAACTGATCACTTTATACTGACCGTTTTTCTCATCTAAGAAGTTCGGAGTGACAATCGTATTCTTGATCGCTTTTTTATCCACCGCTTTGAAATATTCTGTGGAAGCTAAGTTCACCAGTAACTCACCTTCTTCAAGTTCTGCATTGAGGGCTGGTGCGATCGTGTCTTTCCAAAAGTGGTACAAATTATCGCCTTCAGGGTTTGATAATTTGGTGCCCATTTCTAAACGATAAGGTTGCATTAAGTCGAGTGGTTTAAGTAGTCCATACAGCCCACTCAGAATGCGCAAGTGAGATTGTGCATAGTCAATTTGCTCAGAGCTCAAAGAGTATGCGTCTAGCCCCGTATAAACATCTCCCATAAAGGTAAACATGGCCGGTCTGCTATTTTCTGCATTATGGCTCTTCTGCCAAGCTTGGTAGCGTTCAACGTTGAGTGTGGCAAGCTTGTCGCTAAGTTTCATCAAAGAAGCAATGTCCGCTGGTGAATAAGGGCGAATGGTTTCAATAAGCGTTTGTGCTTGATCTAAAAATGTTGGCTCTGTTTTATTAGTCGTAGGTAGAGCGCTATCTAAGTCCAGTGTTTTGGCTGGTGATATTAAATATTTCATAATCTTACCTTGGCATGTCATTGCGTTTTCATGAGATTATCCATAGAGTGTAGGGACATATCCACTAATCGACTTGATAGAGACAGTGTATGAAGAACAATATTATTCCGTTTCCTAAGTTAGTGAATTCTGAAGAATGCACTAAGGAGACAGATGTTCGAAACACGTCAGAACAGCAATTAGATGCTCTGCGGAATGCATTTGATGAAGCAAGGAAACAGTGGCCTCTTGAGCTTTCCGAGTTACCTGAACAAAATCGTAAGTGCGCGCTCGCTCGTAAGTAAAAATAATAATAGATCAAGGACGAAGCTGTGTTGGCTTTTCTGGTAAGGCATTCTTTAGTGGGCATGTTTGCCTGCGCACTGTTGGGTTTTCTTCTTCCCGATTTATCTAATGGCTTGTTTCCATTCCTTCCCTATGTATTGTTCACTTTGATGTTGTTGACGCTGGCGGGTATGCCAATGTCTCGACTGATTCAACGTTTATGCCAAACAGGGATATGGCTGTATGCGCTGCTCCACAGTGCTTTTTATATGGCGGTATTTTTTGCTCTATGTTGGTTGCTTGGTGCTTCAAAGGAGCTGACGCTGGCAGTGCTTGGTGTGGGGGCGACGGGCTCTTTGTTTGCCACCCCAGCTATTGTCCGCGCGTTGGGCTTTGATGCCCTTGAAGCCATGGCAATGACAATTGCTACAACATTGCTGCTGCCACTGGCTCTGTTTATTCCGATACATTTCTTTCCGTACGCTTCAGGAAGTTTGGACTTTGTGACCTACGGAATTAGGTTGTTGGTATTTATCGCAGGGCCGATCCTGATTTCTTATCTATTACATCGTTGTTTGCCGCAAGAGAAGCTGCAGCGTCTGCTACTTAAAATATCGCCATACACCATTCTATTGGTCTTTGCCTTTCCATTTGGACTGGTTGGAAGTTATCGCCTGCTTTGGGATCAAAACATTAGTGAAGCATTGATGTTTTTGGGGATAGCAGTAGGGCTTGTCTCCTTCTTCTTTGTTGTTACTTTTTTCTGCTACCGACACCTAGGGGTCGATATATCTCTAACCGCGGCAATTACATCGGGCAATCGAAATGTATTGCTAACCTACTCCATTGCTGGGATGTTGTTGGGGCCCGCTTTTCTGCCTTTAGCAGGGGCGATGCAGGTACCAACTTATCTTTTGCCTGTTATCACTAGGCGCCTGGCAAAATATCTAAATTCCCGTTAATAATTTAAGTGCTTACATGCAAAACATCTAACCTTTGGCTACGCTTTTATTGGAAAGTGTACAAAATAGAATTTTGAAGTGAGTTTCAAGCATTAAGGTAATTAAAGCTTTGGATGTGCATGAGGGAATTATGAGAAAGAATCTACCTGTTACCGATGTTGAAAGGCTTGTTCCTGAAGGTGTTCGCCTAATTTCGACAACAGATTTAAAGGGAAAGATTACCTACTGTAACGATGCTTTTGTGGAAATTAGTGGTTTTGAATATTCAGAATTACTTGGTTCTCCACATAACCTAGTACGTCATCCTGATATGCCCCCGCAAGCCTTTGAGGTGATGTGGTCACATTTGAAAGCTGGTAAACCATGGATGGGGTTGGTTAAAAACCGAAGCAAGAATGGTGACTACTATTGGGTGGATGCTTATGTGACGCCGATTACTGAAAATGGTCAGGTCATCGGGTATGAATCTGTTCGTTCTACGCCGGATAGGAAAGCGGTAGCCAGAGCTGAAAAGCTTTATGCGAACATACGTGCTGGGCGTAAAACAATGTCGGTACCAACGGGGGGGATTGTCACAGCTACGGTTATCATGGCGTGGATAGTCTCCATTGTTATGTTTTTTATGAGTAATCCTTACGCAGAATTTCCGGCTTTGTTGTCATCAATCGTTATGGTGATCTACTGTAGCGGTCAGCAGCGCCATATGCGTAAAAGTCTTGAAAAATCTCTCAGTAATGCATTTTCTCATCCACTTGCGGCGCAAACATACTCTGATCACAATGCTGACCTTGCTAAGTTAGAGGTCGCGGTGAAGAGCCAGATGATGCACTTGGATACTGTTTTAACGCGTATCGAAACAGAGTCTGAGTCTGTATTTAATAAGTCAGAACATGGTTTAAAGCAAACGCAAAGTGCGACCGAGAAGATAGAACGGCAACAGCATGAAACCCAAGAGGTTGCTGCGGCCATGCAAGAAATGACGACCACGGTGTCTGATGTTTCACAGCATGTACAAGAAACCGCTGACAGTGCTGAGTCGACGAAAAAATTGGCAATGCAAGGAAATCAAACCATTGGAGAAACAACGCAAGCCATTCAATCGTTGGCAGATTTGGTTGAGCAAATTAGTTCGTCAGTGAGCCATTTATCTAAGCAATCTGAAAGCATTGCAGATGTCGCGGTAATGATTGATCAGATTGCTGAGCAAACGAACTTATTGGCTCTCAATGCTGCAATTGAGGCGGCCCGAGCTGGTGAACATGGTCGAGGCTTTGCAGTTGTGGCTGATGAGGTTCGTCAATTGGCGCAGCGGACGCAGGGTTCTACAAAAGAAATACATGTCATCATTGAGCGCTTACGAAGCGGGGCTCAAGATGCTGTGAGTGTAGCAAGTGATGGCCGTGAAAGTGCTAACCAAGGGCTTCTGAAAATGTCTGAGGCGCAGCAATCGTTAACAACGATTGTGTCATCGGTCGCCAATATATCGGATATGGCCACGCAAATGGCGGCAGCGGTAGAAGAGCAGGCTCATGTCTCCGAAGATATAAATCAACAGCTTGTCCGAATTTCTAATTTAGCTGCGGCGAGTAAAGATGAGGCTGAAGAAGCAATGCAAAGTATGGTAACACTACGTGGCGTCGCTTCGGACATGCACGAGCTGGTTGTGCGGTTTAAGTAAGAATTGATACAAACGAAAAGAGGGCATGGATATGCCCTCTTTTCGTTTAAAGCGATCGCTTCTTACTTGGGTAAAGGCAAAGCTTTCACCGATAAACTATCATTTTGGATGCGTTTTATAATCAGTGACTGGGCGATGTCCACGTCTCCCATAGCTTCTAGCAGAGCGCTTAGCTCGATAAGAGCTTCTGAGGAAGCATCATACTGTAAGGCCTTTTCGTAGTAATCACGGGCTTTCCCCCATAGTTGCAGGCGCTGACAAATACGACCAGTAGCCAGGTAGAGCGGCGCGCTTTCTGGGTGACGTCGTATCCAGGTTTCAGCATTAGCGAGAGACTTTTGCATCGATACATTAGTGAGTTGGCCATAAACGGCAGCTAATGCATCAGACCAGTGATTGTTTAGGGAAGTTCTGATAAAGCTCTCAGCTTTCGTTTCATCGCCAAACTCAATTAAGGTTGTGGCGTATAGAACTTGCATAGGCTCATCTTTGGCAACACTATCAAGTTTTTTCCAGATGCTTTGTAATTCATCCAGCAGAGCATGAGGATCTTGCCCCATTTTTTGGCGAAAGCGCAGTTTTTCAAGTTGTGCTAAAAAGGCGTTCACCTCAAGCTCTCTTAAATTGGATTCGTCAAAGATGCCTTGCTTCTTCAGGATAGGCGTTAGCTCCTGCAGGGCTTCCCAATCCTTAAGTTTAGTGTACACAGATACCAACATCTTAAGAGTTTGACGATGTTTTGGTTTCATGTTGTGTAGACGCTTAAGGGAAGCCAGTGCGCCCTCATAGTGTCCTTGTTTTAGCAGTAATTGGCTCTGTACAAAACTAATAGCGAATTCTGCATCAGGTGACGTTAGATGTGCTTTACGTAGAAGCTCTTTCGAGCGTTCGTGTTCCTCTTGCTCACTGGCCGCATAGGCCGCACCAATGTAGTTTAAAAGTGGATATGACACTTTGTTGGCAGAAGTCGTTAGCAGTTTTTCGGCTTTTCCCCAGTTACCACCGGCAAGCTCTAGCATTCCCTTGATCGTGGATTTTAGAGCCCGCTTATGAGACAAGGACCCGGTGAGCTTTGAAATAGATGAGTTCGGGTGAAGTAATATCCATATGAATTTTGCTGTCATCATAAGGGCAAAGTAACCGAGAATGATCAACAGGAGCATAATCCATAGGCTCATTTCAATGGTGACACTTTTAAAGGAAATCATGACGTAGCCGGGGTCTTGTTTCATGATCAACCCTAGCGTGCCACCAATGAGTAGAACAATGATGATTGAAATCAGTGCTTTTCTCATAATGAAGCATCCTCTGTTGCACTAGTTGCTACCGCATCTGAGGTTTTATCTTCTTGATCTTGAGTAGCGGGAGTGGTGGGCTCATTATCTGAACGCTGCCAGTTTTGCATTAAGGATTTCATGGCCTGTAGCGACGCGCGTGGCATAGGCACATCTGGATTAGGGTTCACCTGTTGCAGCGACGTTAATGTGGTCATGAAAGCAATGGTAGATTGAGCCGAGGTGTCAAAGTGTTGGTTTACTGCTTTAGCGATGCGCTCCAAAGACTTTTCATAGATCACCGGTTCACCTTTTAATAGCGCAACTTGAGCAACGTCTAGTTGCAACTGAATGCCTGTCACTAGTTCTTGATACTCTGCTGGTGGAAGTAGTGGCTTAATTGGCTTTTGATCGTAGTTGATGACCACAAGGGATTTGATGCCCTGCCATGCTTCTTGAAGTAGCTGTTTTATTGCTGAGCTGCTTGTTTGGTCTGGAGCAGCTTCAGCACTAGCTTGCTGAGCTAACCAAGCTTTTGATGGTTCACGCTGAGGTAATGTAGCGACTTGATCGTATAAAGCAGACAGTTGCAGGTAGCGGCCTTCTATATCAAATGAAGTCACTGATTTTAAGGCTTGAATATCTTGTGCAACCGCTTTACGAGTAGCGAACATAAGAGGGTCTTCAAGGCTCGCTAAAATCGTGTCTGCGTTACTGAGCAAAGAAATTGCGCTGCGGGTGTCTTTATCAAGCAAAAGACGCTGATTGGCTAGACGAATTAAATATTCAGCTTCTGCGAGTAACCAGTCATTTTTATCGGCATTGCTAAGTTTGTTGATCTTGCTAGAGATGTCAATCAAAGCTTGTTCTGTATGAGATTGAAGTGCTTTGGCTTCTGCTTGAGTCGCTGTGACGGTATCGTTAATGTCTGAAATGCGACGGGTAAGTTGAGTGGTGTTTTCCACATTGCGGTCAATGCGGCTAAGTTGCTGCTCTAGGGCAACAACTTTGTTTTCCGTTGCAGTGATGGTGCTTTGGTGGTTATTTACAATGTGACTTTGATAATACTGCCAACCACTTAGACCAATCGCGATGACACCGACGAATAACGCAGCGGCCGGCAAGGTGTTAGAGGCTTTGCTCTCATTTTGAGGAGCGGGTTGGGTAGCGTTTGAAGTGTCCTCTTTGGGTGAATTCAAAGAGGATTCATCTGCACTGTTATCCGTGTTCTCCGTTAACGCCTTCTCGTTTTTATCAGTCATATTATCGTCCTAAATGCTGTATCGTGGCGGCCATTAAACTTTGGTCGTCCGCACCTGTTGCATAAATCGCTTGTTGCCAACCTAGCGCTCTTGCTTGTTCTAAAACACGTTTACTTGGCACAAATAACGCTATCTCTTTTAATTCTGGTGCAAACCTTTCTACATGGTTATTTAGGTTTGCCAAACCTTCACCGCTTGTTGCCCATATTACGTCAGGATGATCTAAGAATAAAAAAGTTTGTGCGGTATATTCTGGCGTATGTCGCTTATAGAGTTCTAGGTGGTCGACTATGGCGCCACGCTCCTCTAGCCCTTTGGCCAAGTCCGGCCTACCGCCGGTGCCTCTTACTATTAAAACCCGTTGATCACGCATTTTCGCAGGCTTTAACCATTCGAGCATAGCTTCGGTATTGTTGCCTGGGTTACTCAAGGCTGGAATGTTCAGATCTTTGAGTGTCTGTGTGGTGCCTTGCCCAATACCCAGCCAATGCATGCCGACAGGTAACATAGGCCAGCATTCATCAATCAACTCTGCTGCCAATCTTGCTGCATTTTTGCTAACGAATATCACGAACTGATATAGGTCGAGGTTATAAAGCTGCGAGCGCAATGCGGACAGTTCTGCATCGCTAGAAA
This sequence comes from Marinomonas communis, assembly GCF_004363305.1. GTDB lineage: Bacteria > Pseudomonadota > Gammaproteobacteria > Pseudomonadales > Marinomonadaceae > Marinomonas > Marinomonas communis. The sequence continues at coordinate 489,758 of NZ_SNZA01000003.1, forward strand.
GAGGTCGAATCTCTAGCATTGGCAAAGAGATTGGCGTGGCACCAAGCGCGGAAAGCGCTTGGCAGGTTTGAGTGTTTTCTGGTTCTGGTCGAGTGACCAAGACTTTAATACCTTGCATAATGGAGTCACCCAATTAGCTTAAACGTTAGGTTGGTATACTTCGTCTAGCAACGCCTGCGCACCATCAGCAAGTAGCTGTTCAGCTAATTGAATGCCTAATGCTTCCGCGTTGGCTTTATCACCACGAATCTCACCACGTACCATACGTTTACCATCGGTGCTACCAACTAAGCCTCGAATAAAGAGCTCATCGCCTTCCAGTAGGGCGAAACAAGCGATCGGTGCTTGGCAACCGCCGTTAAGGCGCTTGTTTACCGCTCGCTCCGCGATCACACGGTAAGCCGTTTCTTGGTGCTGTAATGGCGCAAGTAGTTTGATTAACTCTGCATCATCGCTTCGGCACTCGATGCCCATAGCGCCTTGGCCGCCGGCTGGAAGTGAGAAGGTATCACTGATACGAGTTTTAATACGATCGGCCATCTCAAGACGAACAAGGCCTGCGGTCGCAAGGATAATGGCGTCGTATTCACCCTCGTCCAGTTTACGTAAACGTGTATTCACGTTGCCGCGCAGGTTTTTAATCACTAGGTCTGGGCGGTGCATTTGCAGCTGGCAAGAGCGACGTAGGCTGGATGTGCCGACTACCGCACCTTGTGGCAGTTCTTCGATACTGTTGTAGGTATTGGAAACAAAAGCATCGGTTGGGTCTTCACGTTTACAGATAACGCTCAATCCTAGACCTTCAGGAAACTCCATTGGCACGTCTTTCATTGAGTGAACTGCAATGTCTGCTTCACCGTCTAGCAGTGCTTTTTCAAGCTCTTTAACGAACAGGCCTTTGCCGCCAATTTTAGAAAGGGGGGAGTCGAGAATTTGATCGCCTTTTGTGGTCATGCCCAATAGCTCAACGTTGATCTCAGGGTAGAGCGCTTCCAGTGAGGCTTTTACATTGTTGGCTTGCCAAAGGGCCAGTTGGCTTTCACGGGTTGCAATGACGATTTTGTTTCTCACATTCTCTCCTAGAGTGACATCAAACACAAAAATAACGATAAAATTTCGCTATATCATACTCCCTTGCCTGTTAAGCGTCATCCCAGAGCCCTTTATAAAGGGCGCGTCATCAGGTAATCTTGCCGCAACATTGATCTCACACTGGGAAATGAAGAAATGACTGATACCAACAAAACCACTAACCAGCAATGGGGTGGCCGTTTTTCTGAGCCTGTTGATGCGTTTGTCGCACGTTTTACCGCATCGGTTGAATTTGACCAGCGTATGGCGAAACAGGATATTCAAGGTTCGATCGCACACGCAACGATGCTTGCGAAAGTGGGCGTATTGACAGACGAAGAACGCGACCAGATCATCCAAGGCTTAACGGAAATCGAGCAAGAGATCGCTCGTGGTGAGTTTGAATGGTCAGTTGAGCTAGAAGATGTGCACATGAACATCGAAGCACGTCTAACGCAAAAGATTGGTATCACAGGTAAGAAACTGCACACAGGTCGTTCTCGTAATGACCAAGTGGCAACAGACATTCGTCTGTACATGCGTGACGAAATCGACTTCTTGTTAGAAGAAGTGACACGCCTACAACAAGGTATCTTGTCTCTTGCTGAACGCAACACAGACACCATTATGCCGGGCTTTACTCACCTGCAAACGGCTCAGCCAGTGACGTTCGGTCATCACTTAATGGCGTGGTACGAAATGGCGCAACGTGACTACGAGCGTCTTGCTGACTGCCGTAAACGTGTGAACATCCTACCACTAGGTGCTGCGGCGTTAGCCGGTACGACTTACCCGATTGACCGTAACATGACCGCGGACCTACTAGGTTTTGAGCGTCCAACTTACAACTCTTTAGACTCTGTAAGTGACCGTGACTTCGCGATTGAATTCACATCAGCGGCATCGATCACCATGATGCACTTGTCTCGTTGGGCAGAAGAACTAGTCATGTGGGCTTCGGCGCAATTTAACTTCATTTTCCTACCTGATCGCTTCTGTACTGGCTCTTCGATTATGCCGCAGAAGAAAAACCCAGACGTACCAGAACTAGTGCGTGGTAAAACAGGTCGTGTATACGGTCACCTAATGGGCCTTCTGACCCTGATGAAGTCTCAATGTTTGGCTTACAACAAAGACAACCAAGAAGACAAAGAGCCGCTGTTTGATACGGTGGACACGCTGCGTGGTTCTCTGCGCTCTTTTGCAGACATGATTCCTGCGATTGAAGCTCGAGGCGAATACATGTACGAAGCGGCGCGTCGTGGTTTTAGTACTGCAACTGACTTGGCGGACTACCTTGTGCGTAAAGGTGTTGCCTTCCGTGATGCTCATGAAATTGTGGGTAAAGCCGTTGGTTTTGGTGTGAAGGAAGGCCGTGATTTGTCTGAAATGACTTTAGAAGAGTTACAGGGCTTCGGTGATATGATCGAACAAGATGTGTTTGAAGTGCTAACACTGGAAGGTTCGGTAGCAGCCCGTGATCACATTGGCGGTACAGCGCCAGCACAAGTAAAAGCAGCGATTGAACGTGCCAAAGCAGAACTGGCTGAGAGATTGAAATAATAATCAGCCGTTTGTAATGCTTCGAAAGCCCCTAGCAATGCTCAGGGGCTTTTTTATTAGCTCTTAATATAAGTGGGAGGTTACTCAGCAGGGCCAAAGGGTAGGCCTTGAAACACATCACTGCGCAGAATGTCTGTCGTGATGTTGAGCTCAAATCGAAAGACCTCTTTCTGTCCCGAACACCCCGATAGCACAATCTGCCATGCGTCCATGCTACCAGGTTCAGGCATTTTCCAGCATAGCCCCTTTATATTGACGTATTTAGTACCGTCTGCATCTTCTGTGATCGGATACTCTGTTTCTTCGACGATACCTTTTGAGTATTCCTCTTGTACGCGTTTAGCTTGGCGAACGGCTTGTCGAAACTTTGGCGAGAAAGCGTCTTTGCTAGGGTCGACTTTAGGGCGACTGGCCTCTAAAGGGCCGATATCGAGAAGACTTTTGTTTTTCCAGTTTTGTTCAGAGTAACGCTCCGATTCAGTGACGTCATAGATATCTTTAAGCGTAATCGGCTGTGCTGCGATAGGGCGTTCTTGCTCTGCACTAGAGATATCCTGAGTGTTATCAATACCCACCTCAGTAGGTGATACTGCCGTGCTTGGTTGCTCGATCTTATCGGTTGCAGCTTGTATCTCTTCTGCGGGCTTAATGGGAGCGTTAGTTTGGATTTGTGTGGCTTCTTGAGGCGCAGCCACTTGCTCGTCTGAGTCTGTCTCAAAAGGAGGAGGGGCGGATTTATCCGATGGCAACAAAGAAACTTCTAGGTAATGAGCTGGTGTTAACTTCGGCAGAGCTTGATGCCAAGGTTCATCTTCTAACCAAACAAACACAATCGCATGCAAACTTAATGCTGCAAGCAATGCAAATACCCATGGTTTGAGCAGGCGTTTCATTATTTGGTCCAAAGCTTTGGTCGACATTAACCTTTGAAAACAATGTGTTTTCCAAGGCGTAACTATAGCAAATCGCTTGGTTTTGAACACATCTGAAAAGTAAAGATTTTCCAGCAAAATAGTCAGTGGGGGTGTGAATAAAATAGGGGATCAGTATACTGTCAACAAATTGTATTAATGGATGGTTGTAACTGTGTCTAAGCCTATTTTGTTGTTGATTACCACACTGATTTTAACTGGGTGTGGCAACAAAGGTGCCTTGTACTTGCCTCAACAAGCTTTGCCTAACGATATGGTCACCACAACTGTCAAAGATTGAGGAATACCCCCTTGGACTTTTTTAATTACTCAAATCATCAGCTGCACGCTGAAAATGTGGCGCTAGCAGATATTGCTGCACAACATGGCACGCCAACGTATGTCTACTCGCGTGCGACATTTGAGCGTCATTACAAAGCGTATGCAGATGCGTTTGCTTCTCACCCTACCTTGATTTGTTATGCCGTTAAGGCGTGTTCAAACATTGCTATTCTGAACGTGCTTGCACGTCTTGGCTCTGGTTTTGACATCGTTTCGATTGGTGAACTAGAGCGTGTTCTTCGCGCAGGTGGCGATCCAAGTAAAGTCATGTTCTCTGGTGTGGCGAAACAAGAGCATGAGATGCGCCGTGCACTTGAAGTTGGTATTCATTGCTTCAACGTGGAATCAGAGTCGGAACTTCACCGCTTAAACAAAGTAGCTGGCGAGATGGGCAAAGTTGCACCTGTTTCTCTACGCGTTAACCCAGACGTGGATGCTAAAACACACCCATACATTTCCACGGGGTTAAAAGACAACAAGTTCGGTATTGATATCAAGGATGCGGTACGTATCTATGGTGTTGCGCACTCTCTTGAGAATCTGAATGTCATGGGAGTTGATTGCCATATCGGTTCGCAATTAACCGAGCTGCAACCTTTCTTGGACACATTTGACCGCCTAACAGACCTCATTGATAAGCTTGCTGAACAAGGCATTGAGATTAAACACCTTGATTTAGGTGGTGGTCTAGGGGTTCGTTACCGTGATGAAGTGCCGCCTGAGCCGAAAGATTACGCTGCACTTGTTTTAGAAAAAGTCAAAGGCCGTAACTTGTCTTTAGCATTTGAGCCAGGTCGTTCAATTGCCGCTAACGCCGGTGTATTAATGACCAAAGTTGAGTTCCTAAAATGCACTGCGCATAAGAACTTTGCCATCATTGACGGTGCCATGAACGATATGATTCGTCCATCTCTATACGGTGCTTGGATGGATATCGTGCCTGTTAATTTAGAGCCGACGCCAGAAGGTAAGCGTGTATATGACCTAGTTGGACCGATCTGCGAAACAGGTGATTTCCTAGGTAAAGAGCGTGAGCTAGATATTCAGCCAGGCGATTTGTTGGCACTTCGTTCAGCTGGTGCTTATGGCTTTACTATGGCGTCGAACTACAACAGCCGTGGTCGTGCCGCAGAAGTGATGGTGGATGGCGATAAAGCCTATTTGATCCGTGAGCGTGAAGACATTGATCATCAGCTAGCTGGTGAGCAATTACTACCCGCTTAAGGAGAATGTCATGCTGTTAAAATTTACTAAGATGCATGGCCTTGGCAACGACTTTGTCGTTGTCGATGCGGTGTCACGTAAAGTGTACTTTAACAAGGCTCAGATTGAGCGCCTTGGTGATCGTAACCGTGGTATTGGCTTCGACCAGTTATTAGTGGTTGAACCGCCATCCAACCCTGATATGGATTTTCGCTACCGCATCTATAACTGTGATGGTTCAGAAGTGGAGCATTGTGGTAATGGTGCGCGCTGTTTTGCGAAGTTTGTGCTCGACCGTGAGTTGACCCATAAACGTGTGATTGACGTAGAAACCAAGCGTGGCCAAATCCAGCTAAGAGTGCAGGACGATGGTCAAGTGTGTGTGGATATGGGTGAGCCAAGTTTTGTGCCAGCGGATTTGCCGTTTGTCGCGGACGGACTTGCGGACCTTTACCCCATTGACGTTGCGGGCGACATTTTTGAGTTGACCCCAGTATCAGTTGGTAACCCTCATGCTGTGATTCGTGTAGAAGAATTAAGCGATGCCATGGTTGAGCATGTTGGACCATTGGTTGAGGATCACGAACGTTTCCCCAACAACGTCAATGTCGGCTTTATGCAAGTGCTGTCATCAGATGAAGTGAATTTGCGAGTGTATGAACGTGGTGTGGGCGAAACACAAGCTTGCGGTACGGGAGCTTGCGCGGCGGTGGTAGCTGGTATCAAGCAAGGCTGGTTAGCGCCAGAAGTATTAGTGCACTTGCCTGGTGGTGATTTACGTATTGCTTGGCAAGGTCCAGGGCATTCTATTCAAATGACTGGCCCTGCGGAAAAGGTCTTTGAAGGTCAAATTTATCTATAGGTGAAGTATCCATGACGGAAGAGGACGTTGTTCAGTATCTGCAAGAGACGCCGGGATTTTTTGAACGCCACCCAGCGTTATTAGAAACATTAACAATCCCTCATCCGGTTCATGGAGGGGCAATTTCTCTATTAGAGCGACAAGTCGCTTTGTTACGTAAATCGACGTCGGATTATCGTGGCGAGTTTGAGCGTTTGGTTGCAATCGCTCGTGAAAACGAAGCTATCATGAAAAAGAGCCGACGTTTGATATTGAAATGTCTAAGCTGTGAATCCCTCGATGACTTTGCAGGCATTGTAGAAGAGGTCATGCGTGAAGACTTTTCCATTCAGTATCAATCGATGGTGTTGTTTGCTGATCAAGCACTCGATACCTCGATACGTACTGCTTCTTGGGAAGCTGCTGAACCGATCTTAAAAGAAATGCTGGTTCAATCTGGCTGCTATTGCGGTGTGTTGTCGGTCGCAGAGTCTGAGTTTCTATTTGAAGGCCAAAGTGACGCTGTGATGTCGTCTGCGATTTTGCCGCTGGTGTCCTTAGAGGGCGGGAAGGTGGTGTACCACGGTGTGCTCGCTCTTGGGTCAAGCAGGCTAAATCATTTTGACAAAGAGAAAGGGGCTTTGTTTTTAGATTACCTTTCTGACTTGTTGAGTGCACTGCTATTAAGGCTGTTGCCATGAGTATTCTCGTTTCTTTCGATCTAGATAACACCTTATGGGATGTGGATCCGACTTTGGTGCGGGCGGAACACGCCATGGAAAAATGGTTTGAAGACAACTTTCCTGGCTTTGCAGATCAGTTTTTTGTGCCGAATATGGACCCGCTTAAGCATGAAATCTATGAGCTGTATCCAGAAATTAAGCACGATGTTACCAAGGTTCGTTTAGCCCAGTATCGCACTGCTTTACAGCGTTATGGATTACCTCGAGAAGAAGCCGAACAGCGAGCAACCCAGGCATTTAATGTCTTTTATGACTGGCGTCAGCGGGTGGATTTATACCCGGATGCGTTAAATGCTTTAACGTCCTTATCCAATCGGTTTTCATTAGCTGCTCTGACCAATGGAAATGCTGATGTCTTTCACCCACACATCGATTTAGCTCAGTACTTTGGCACTGTGATCCGCGCGGACAAAGAGGGGATCGCAAAGCCTGATGTTGAGATTTTTGAGCGATTGGCGGAACGCTCAAACACACCTATGGAACGAATTATCCATGTTGGTGATCACCCGATTGACGATGTGCAAGGCGCCATTAATGCTGGCGCTCGAGCGGTCTGGTTTAATCGTCACGGAGCAAGGCGTTGGCGAGATGAGTGGCTTGTAACGCCTGAGTTTGAGGTTCACTCATTGTCTGAACTGGTGACCTTAATTGAGAATATGAACTTATAGCGATTTGCTATCATCTCAGTTAAGTAATCTGATTTTGCCTGAGCTTTAATAGTGGTACACTAGCCTCATTAATCACTAACCGATTTAAGGAATTTGTAATGAGCGAAAATATTTTTAACGTAACGGATGCTCAATTCGAAGAAGAAGTTTTAAAAGCGGATCTTCCTGTTATTGTTGACTTCTGGGCGCCATGGTGTGGTCCTTGTAAAATGATTGCGCCAGTTTTAGAAGATGTTGCTAACGAATACGCAGGTCGCGTTAAAGTTGTCAAAATCAACGTTGATGACAACACAGAAACTGCACCTAAGTACAACGTTCGTGGTATCCCAACACTGCTAGTTATCAAAGGCGGTGAAGTGGCGGCAACGAAAGTGGGCGCTGTTTCAAAATCTCAACTAATTGAGTTCGTTGAAGGCGCGCTATAATCGCCTGCTAACACGTTTTCTAAAAGGCTGCTTGTGCAGCCTTTTTTCGTTTTATCTTCTAGAGAGTTGGCTGAGATATTGTGAATAATCACTGGACTGTGATTGTTGTAAGCGCGTAATGACCTGCTGAGCGTAAGGTAAGAAATTCACTAATTCATCTTTACTCATTGGACTGTCATAAGGAATGTCGACGGTTTCAGGGTTTTTATGCTGCCCTTGAATGCGAAATTCGTAATGAAGGTGTGGTCCTGTTGCCCATCCTGTCTGACCAACCTTGGCAATTTCATTACCTTGCTGTATCTCTTGCCCTATATAAAGGCCCTCTTGAAACTCGCTTAAGTGCGCATAAAGCGTGCTGTAGCCCTTGCCGTGGTCAATAATAACAGTGTTGCCATACCCTTTCATTTCTCCTACAAATGAAATCGTGCCATGCCCTGAGCTATAGACTGGGGTGCCTTCCGGTGCCGCATAATCAACCCCTTGATGAGGTCGCGTCGTTTTAAAAATTGGGTGTAAACGATTGGGGTTAAATTGTGATGAGACATGAGTAAAGTCCACCGGAGATCGGATGAAGGCTTTTCTTAGTGATAAGCCGTCGCGAGTAAAGTAGTTCGCGCCATTGTTTATTTGATAGCGAATTGCCTCATAAATTCGCCCATTGTTAATAAACTGCGCGGCAATGATATTGCCTGAGTCGAGTCGGTCTCCATTGATGAAGCGCTCCTCAAATAATACTGCAAAGCGATCACCTGGACGGATGTCCAAAGCAAAATCTATATCCCAACGAAAGATGTCTGTTAGCGCCAACAGTAGTTTGTCATTCAACCCAGCACGGGATCCATCTAGAAAAAGAGAGTTATCAATCATGACCTCTTGGTAGCGCAAGCGCGTTTCTATAGGTGCTACTTGTTCCGTAAACGAAAAAAGGTTTTGCTCTGGGTTATGCTGGAACACATAGGCTTTTTCTGGGGTGGAGGAAAGCGTTAAGCTTTCTAACTGTTGTTTGGGAAGCCATCGTTGGATTGTTAACTTTTGCCCAGGCTGTAGGGAAGTGAGTACCTTTGATGAATCGGCTTGAAGTAGCTGTGCGATTTGCCTATCTGTAATACCAAGTCGATTGAGTGTACGAGAAAGGGAGTCGCCTGCTTTTAAAATCACCTTTGTTGTCTCAAGGGTTTTCTCTGCTTTCACCTGATCGAGAGGGGAGGCAATCATTGCTTTTTCAGGCACTGGGCCTGCTGAATGTCGTGGTCGCGACTCATTACTTTGTGTCGCTTGGTGGGGGGAGCTGTTAAAAGCCCAATAAAGCGTCGCTGCGCCCGCAATTAAAAGAATTGAAGAAACGCCGATAAGACTTTTGGTAAGCAATGATTTGTCCAAGTTTGTGTTCCATTTTTCCATAGAAAGCCATGTCATCCTACCAACTAAGTGGCTATAATTGAACGCCAATTAAATATCACTCAATTAGGATTTGGATCGTAAAATGACACAGCAAAACACCGACCTATTAGCGGACTTACAAGCTCGTGGGCTTATCGCTCAAATGACAGCAGAAGAGGAGCTTCGTGCTCACTTGTCATCTGGTCGTCGTACTTTGTATTGTGGCTTCGATCCAACCGCGGACAGCCTTCACCTAGGTCACCTTGTGCCTCTGCTAGTGCTTAAGCGTTGCCAAGACGCCGGCCACAATCCAATTGCCTTAGTGGGTGGTGCTACAGGTATGATCGGCGATCCAAGCTTCAAAGCAGCAGAACGCTCGTTGAACACATCTGATGTGGTAGCAAGCTGGGCAGACAAGATCAAAGGCCAAGTGAGCCAATTTATTTCTTTCGAAGGTGTTGATAACCCTGCGCGCGTGGTAAACAACTTAGATTGGACAGGCAACATGAATGTGATCGATTTCTTGCGTGAAATCGGTAAGCACTTCTCTGTTAATGCCATGATCAATAAAGAATCTGTGCAGCAGCGTCTAAACCGTGAAGGCTCTGGTATCTCATTCACTGAGTTCTCATACGCTTTACTGCAAGGTATGGACTTCGCGGAACTTAACCGCCTGTACGATTGTACGCTTCAAGTAGGTGGTAGTGATCAATGGGGTAACATTGTTGGTGGTATTGACCTTTCTCGTCGCCAGAACCAAGCGCAAGTATTTGGTCTAACCGTTCCTCTAGTCACGAAATCTGACGGTACTAAATTCGGTAAAACAGAATCCGGTGCGGTATGGTTGGATCCTAAGAAAACCAGTCAGTACTCTTTCTACCAATTCTGGTTGGGTACTGCAGACGCGGATGTGTACAAGTTCCTTAAGTACTTCACGTTCCTGTCTATCGAAGAAATTGAAGCGATTGAAAAAGCGGACCAAGAAAACGGTGGCAAGCCACAAGCGCAAGCCATTCTTGCTCGTGAAGCAACGCGCTTAGTGCACGGTGAAGAAGGTCTAGCGGCTGCAGAACGTATCACGCAAGCGTTGTTCAGCGGTGAAACAGACAAACTAAGTGAGCAAGACCTTGAGCAAATTCAATTAGATGGATTACCAAGCAGCTCTCTAGAAGGTATCAACCTTGCTGAAACACCACTGACTTCACTGTTAGCAGACGCGGGTCTTGCTGCAAGTGGTAAGCAAGTAAAAGATGCACTTCAGCGTAACTCTGTCTTTGTGAACGGTGTTGCAAAAGGCATGGAAGATAACATGGCGGCAGCAGATATCTTTAAAGCAGAGAATGGTTACTACGGTAAGTATTTCCTAGTGAAGCTAGGTAAGAAAAAACACCACTTGTTTGCTCTGTAAAGCATTCGGTTTATTCTTCTAAAGGCGCTTCGGCGCCTTTTCTGTTTGTGTCATAGCATGATTTAAGAGACGGAGAGAATGATCACTATTGACTGGCTGAGACTCCAAACATTGCTTGGTGAGCAAGGCAGGATTTGGCTTGCTCTGAGTGGCGGTGTGGACTCTGTTGTTTTGTTGCACCTCTTAGTTAGGGATGCTCCATCAGAGCTTCGTGACCGTGTGGCGGCGATTCATGTCCATCATGGTTTGAGCGAAAACGCTGACACTTGGCTAGAGTTTTGCAAGACGCTATGTTCTAACCTCGAAGTGGATTTTTGTTTTGAAAGAGTCACTGTAGAGGGTAAGGGGTCTATTGAAGAGCAAGCGCGCAAAGAGCGTTATCGTGCGTTTGACAAGGTTTTGCGGGACGGTGATGTCTTGCTTCAGGCCCATCATGCAAACGACCAGGCTGAGACCATTTTGTTTCGTCTAGAACGTGGTTGTGGTTGGCGTGGTATACAAGGTATTCCCGAGGAGCGCTCCCTTGGAGTGGCTAATATTTACCGACCATTGCTAAAAACGCCTCGTGTTGACATAGAAGAATATGCTGCTCGACAACAGCTTTCTTGGGTGGAAGATGAGTCTAATGATGATACGCGTTATCGCCGCAACTTTTTACGTCACAAAGTGCTAACACCTTGGCAAGAGGGGCAACCAAATATCGCCAAACATATCGCCCAAAGTGTGGATCGAATTCAAGCGGAAGGGCGTGTGATTAAGCGGCTTTTAGGGGAAGCGCTAGAGCGTTTTATTGATCAAAATGATGGTTTGCAATTAAACATGCTACCTGAGCAGGAAAGAGGCTTTTGGTTGTCATCGTATTTGAGTGATCGAGGTATTTCGATTACTCAGCAACAACAAATGGCTCTGGTGGAAATGTTTTATAGTCATCATCAGAACCAGCCTGAATTTCTGCACCGTAGGCATCGTATTGTCCGTTATAAAAATGTACTGCATGTGCTGCCAAAAGCTTTGCCTGTTGTTGAGCAAAATATAGCGGCAGGGCAGCGGCTAATTCGAGCATTTGATCAAGTCTACTGCGATCAAGAAGTTGTGATCAAGCCTCGTCCTGATAATGTGTTGCTGCATTTAAAAAATGGTAAGACACGACCGCTAAAGAAATGGTTACAAGATAAAAATATACCAAATTGGTGGCGCGAGCAGATCCCCTATATTTATGTTGATGATGAACTCGTCGCGATCGCAGACTTATGGCAAGCGCCTTACTGGCAAGGGAATGTGAAATGGGAGCCTAATGGGAAGTTGTTGTGGCCTAGCCAATCATAAAAAATGCCCAGCAATTTGCTGGGCATTTGGTTATCTAACGTTCTTAAAGTGATATTAGAACGAGCGACTGTACTGCAAACCTAGCAAGATAGCATTAGCATGGGTTGTGCCTGTGATGCTTGAAAGAGCATTATTTTCTGCAACATCAACATCCTCTCCAAGAAGATAAGTGGCTCCAAAATCAATGCTGCTCACGTCATCAGGTTTGTAGGTAACACCTGCTGAAAACCATTGGCGATCTGAATCAGGCACAGATATAGAACGCTTTTGGTCCTGAGCGCTGGTATCATACATGTAGCCTGCTCTTAACTCCCAAGCATCATTCATGTAGTAGGTGCCACCAATTGAGTAATGCATAGCGTCTTGCCAGTTGTAGGTATTAATTGTTCCAGCATTTTTAGCTTCTAATGTTTTAAATTCAGACCAGCGGATAAATTGAATGCTGTAATGAACTGCGTATTCTGGAGCAATACGATGGTAGCCTGAAAATTCTGCAATATCAGGCAGTGGCATGATAACTGTATCCGATTGTTTAGCAGTTGTAGAGCCATAACGATAAACTTCACCATCAGCTTCGATATCTGGACTAAAGTGGTAGTCAAACCCAAAACGATTATTCTGATCAAGTTCAAACATTAACCCTAGATTATAACCAAATCCCCAACCATCAGCTTCAACCTCTAGCAAATTATCAATACTAAGCAGAGCAGAAGCGGTTGGGTTGGCTGGACGCGTGAATGTTCCTTTACCGTAAACGGCATCGATGCCCGCCCCCAAAGTCAATTGATCGGTTGCCTTGTAGGATCCAACAAGACCAAAATTAGCGCTTACCACATCAGTCTTTCCACCATATTCGTAACCTGCGTAGTCATCTTCGAATTCAGTTTTAGTACCGAAATTAGAGTAAGCGTTGACACCCCAAGCAAATTTATCATTAACCGGACGTATGTAATAAAAGTTAGGAGCAATAGATGTACTTCCTATACTGTCAGAGTTGGCATCAGAACTGCTCGAGGTTAAGTTATTGGTGTAGGATCCATTTTTGACTTCGATATCAGTTGTAATGGTTTCGAAACCAACAGAAAGAGCTGGACGGTCAAACAGAGACATTGCCGCTGGGTTACGGGCGATGACAGATGCGTTATCGCCAATGACTGCGTCACCGGCGAAAGCTCGACCAAGGCCTGTTGCAGACTGAGCATTTAACTGAAATCCTGCAGCGTGGATGTGCACAGCAGAAAGAGCAAGGGCTGATGCGATCAGCGTTCGTTTGTACGGGAAAGACACGTTCATAAATTAGGTTTCCTTTTTTTATTATTGGACAGACTATGAACTTTGGCGCCCCACGCCACAGTTTATATTGCTAAATAGAACATAGTCCCATCTATTGATAGTTTCCATGTAATTTTGTTGCGTAATTGGTGTCATTTTCGTTCATTTTACAGACAAAAAATAGTCTGCACGGTTTTTTGTTTGTTCTACTATCTGTGCATTTAAGGCATCGTTTGATGCAATTCTTTGTTGTGCTTCATCTAAGCTAATGCCCCAAGCCTGTTGGTGCCTCATGGTAAGTTGCTTCATAGCGGCTTCGATAGGTAGGTCGATAAACCATTTCTCATCGAGAAGCTTCTGAACATGCTCAAACCCATGTTGGTTATGAAGTACGTATAGACCTTCGACAATCAGAATTTGAGCTTCACTAGGTATGTTGATGCTGCCCTCGACAGGGTCCCCTTGTGTGTGATCAAAGCTCGGCCATGTTAAGGGCTTTTGATCTGGCTGTTTAAAATCGACTAGATGTTGATAAAAACGCTGACTATCAAATGTCCAAGGCGCTCCTCGTCGGGCAAAGGCTGCCTCAACATCGGGGAAGGTGCCAAGTTGCGCTTTGCTCAGATGAAAGCCGTCCATACTCACGCTGATCACTTGATTTGGATGAGTTTGGTTTAGTCTCAATGCGATGTAGTCCCCGAGGGTTGATTTGCCAGAACCAGGGAGGCCAGCAATGCCGATAATGTAACGAGAATGACCTGTGTCTAGTCGATGTTGCACTCTCAATAAGGCATCTTGATAAGTCTGTAATTGGTCAAGTTTACGGTACAGGTCGGAATTCATTGGGTTCATCCAAGTTAATCATTACGTCGTATGTATGGGGTGAGCAATAAAAAGAGGGTATCGAAATGACCGTTACTGAGCTAGCTAAAATTTCTATGATCGATAAAGTGTGTATCCATTCCTTAGAGTCTAATCTGTATCAACTTTCGGTGGTTGTTTCAGGTGAGGAACATTACATACAAGATTCAAAAGGGGGCTTTTTAACGAGCCATAACAAGCTGGATTTGCAATCTTTATTCAGCGATAAGAATGTAGGAACCATGGTACTGTGCCATCAAAGCGCTTACGATGAGATGGTCGGCCAGCCTATAGGTCAAGGGAATATTTTAGAAGTACCAATTGGCGACCCATTTAAATAAATACATCTTCATTTGACTACATATATGCGAGCGGTTGTCTATATTCAGTAATGATGAACAAGCAGTAGGGTTAGGTTGTGAAAGCAGTACTGGATTTAAAAATTAGTCGTATTGTAAAAGAGACCAGTCGTGTTATTCGAATTGAGTTGGTTTCACAAAATGGTAGCACCTTGCCGCTTTATCAAGCTGGTGCTCATGTTGAGTTGAAACTGCCTAATGGGTTAATGCGGCAATATTCGTTGTGCCGCTTGCCTACGACGGGAATGTCTTATGAAATAGCGGTGTTAAAAGACCCTAATTCCCGAGGCGGGTCCATGTTATTGCATCAAATGAAGGTTGGAGACCGTCTCCAGGCCAGCTACCCTCAAAATCACTTTTTGCTAAAAAATCCACGTAAAACAGCTATTTTACTGGGTGCAGGGATTGGCATTACACCACTGATACCTATGGCACAAATGCTTGCCAAGACAGGTGTTGATTTTGCTTTGCATTACTCAGCAAAGTCGCCAGCATCTGCAGCATTTTATGATCAGCTTAATAAGTCTGAGTTTGCTGATAAAGTGCATTGGCATTTTAGTGATGCAAATTCACGGTTAAACATAGAATCGCTTTTGAAAAGCTTGGTTAGCCATCCGGATTTGTATGTATGTGGGCCTAGGCAGTACATAGAAGAAATAATGAACTGCGCGAAAGTGTTTGGCTGGCCAGAAGAGAGGCTACATAAAGAGTTCTTTACAGGGGCAAAATCCCCTTTGATAGATCAGACTCCGCGCGAGATGTTTCAGGTCAAACTTGCCAGCTCTGGGCAAATGATTGATGTGCCTCCAGGTGTGAGTATTACGGAAGCACTAGAGATGAATGGTATTGATATTCCAATCTCCTGTGAAGAAGGCTGGTGCGGCACATGTATGACTCGAGTGATTGATGGGGTACCTGACCACAGAGATACGTTTTTATCCCCGCAGGAGCACACTCAAAATAGCTTGATAATGCCGTGTTGTTCTCGTTCTCGCAGTGATGTCCTCGTTCTCGATATCTAGGAAATGTTTCGATCTAGGTACTACCTAGTGCTGTTTGTTCATAAAAGACGCAAAACTTCTAAGCTTTTACGTTGAGTGAATCCCGCTCTGATGCTATTATTTGCTCCCGTCCTAAAGGTGCTTTTTTAAGTGCCTTTTCTCATTTCGATCATACAAATTTAAGGCGGGCTTAACACTCATGGCGACACGATATATTTTCGTCACAGGCGGCGTGGTTTCATCACTTGGTAAAGGATTGGCTTCAGCATCTCTTGCGGCGATCCTAGAATCCCGTGGTCTAAAAGTCACCATGCTTAAACTGGATCCATACATTAACGTTGATCCAGGCACAATGAGCCCATTTCAGCACGGTGAAGTTTATGTCACTGAAGACGGTGCTGAGACTGACCTAGATCTAGGTCACTACGAGCGTTTCATCGATACTAAGATGACTAAGCTTAACAACTTCACTTCTGGCCGCGTATACCAGCACGTTCTACAAAAAGAGCGTCGTGGTGACTACCTAGGTGGCACAGTTCAGGTAATCCCGCATATCACCGATGAAATCAAACGCCGTGTACTTAAAGGTGCTGAAGGCGCTGATGTTGCTCTAGTTGAGATCGGTGGCACGGTTGGTGATATCGAATCACAACCATTCCTAGAAGCGGTACGTCAGTTGAAAGTTGAGCTTGGCTCACACCGTGCATTGTTCATGCACCTGACACTGGTTCCTTACATCCGTACAGCAGGTGAAACGAAAACAAAACCGACACAACACTCTGTGAAAGAGCTTCGTTCTATCGGTATTCAACCAGATATCCTTGTATGTCGTTCTGAAGTGTCGATTGAAGCGCCTGAGCGTAAGAAAATTGCTTTGTTCACAAACGTTGATGAGCGCGCGGTTATTTCTCTACCAGACGCAGACACTATCTACAAAATTCCACAGATGCTAGCAGATCAAGGTCTTGATAGCTTGATCGTTCAACGCTTTAACTTAGACTGCAACATTGCGGACTTGGAAATCTGGAACAAAGTAGCGCAAGCGAAACTAAACCCAGAGAAACAAGTGAACATCGCCATGGTTGGTAAGTACATGGAGTTGTTGGATGCCTACAAGTCTTTGATCGAAGCGATGGATCACGCTGGTATCCACGCACGTACCAAAGTAAAACTGCATTACATTGACTCTGAGAAAATCGAAGAAGAAGGCACATCAGTGCTGGAGGGTATGGATGCAATCCTAGTACCTGGCGGCTTCGGTGAGCGTGGTGTAGAAGGTAAAATTCGTACAGCGCAATACGCTCGTGAAAACAAAATCCCTTACTTGGGTATCTGTCTAGGTATGCAAGTAGCGGTCATCGAATTTGCTCGTAACGTAGCAAATCTAACCGGTGCGCACAGCACTGAGTTTAACTTAAAAACAGAGAATCCTGTGGTTGGCCTCATCACTGAATGGGTCAACTCTGAAGGTTCCAAAGAAATCCGGTCAGAGGAATCCGATCTTGGTGGAACGATGCGCCTTGGCGCTCAGAACTGTAACCTGATTGAAGGTACGAAAGCCCATGCTGCGTACGGTCAAAATGTGATCAGTGAACGTCATCGTCACCGTTATGAAGTAAACAACTACTATGTTCCAGCGCTTAAAGAAGCAGGCCTAACTATCTCTGGCTTGTCAGCTGATAACTCTTTAGTAGAAATGGTGGAAATCGCTGACCATCCTTGGTTTGTTGCGTGTCAATTCCACCCTGAATTTACTTCAACGCCTCGATATGGTCACGGCCTGTTCAGTGCATTCGTTCACGCGGCACTGAAAAATGCAGGAAAAGAAAAATAATTTTAGCAGACAGATGTTTGTGAATTTTTCATCTACTAAAAGGGGTTTGTTATGAGTCAAATCGTTGATATCAAAGCCAGAGAAGTTCTGGATTCACGTGGTAACCCAACTGTGGAAGCTGACGTAATCCTAGCGGATGGCTCGTTTGGTACAGCGTGTGCACCTTCTGGTGCCTCTACCGGTTCTCGTGAAGCTTTGGAACTACGTGATGGTGACAAGAGCCGTTACCTAGGTAAAGGTGTATTGAAGGCTGTCGCAGCGGTAAACGGTCCAATCCGTGAAGCGCTACTAGGTAAAGACGCAACAGCGCAAGCTGAGCTAGATAAGATCATGATCGATCTTGATGGTACAGAGAACAAATCTCAATTTGGTGCGAACGCTATCCTAGCGGTTTCTTTGGCTGCAGCGAAAGCAGCGGCTGTTTCTAAGAAGGTGCCTCTGTACGCACACATTGCTGACATCAACGGTACTCCAGGCGTTTACTCAATGCCAGTTCCGATGATGAACATCATCAACGGTGGTGAGCACGCGGATAACAACGTTGATATCCAAGAGTTCATGATTCAGCCAGTTGGCGCGCCTAACTTCCGTGAAGCGCTACGTTACGGTGCCGAAATTTTCCACGCATTGAAGAAAGTTCTTAGTGCACGTGGTTTGAATACTGCTGTAGGTGATGAAGGTGGTTTCGCACCTGACCTTGCTTCCAATGCTGAAGCACTTGCGGTAATCAAAGAAGCGGTTGCAGCGGCTGGTTACGAGCTAGGCAAAGACATCACACTAGCGATGGACTGTGCTTCTTCAGAATTCTACGAAGATGGCAAGTACAACATGAAAGGTGAAGGTAAAGTCTTCACGTCAGAAGAGTTCTCTGATTACCTAGCTGAGCTATGTGAAGAGTACCCAATCGTTTCGATCGAAGATGGTCAAGACGAATCTGACTGGGAAGGTTTCGCTTACCAAACTAAGATCCTTGGTGACAAGATCCAGCTTGTTGGTGATGACTTGTTCGTAACCAATACTAAGATCCTGAAGCGTGGTATCGATGAAGGTATCGCTAACTCTATCTTGATCAAGTTCAACCAAATCGGTTCTCTAACTGAAACACTTGAAGCAATCAAGATGGCGAAAGACGCTGGCTACACTGCCGTGATCTCTCACCGTTCAGGTGAAACAGAAGATGCGACTATCGCTGACCTAGCAGTGGGTACAGCCGCTGGCCAGATCAAAACAGGCTCTCTATGTCGTTCTGACCGTGTGTCTAAGTACAACCAATTGCTACGTATTGAAGAGCAATTGGGCGGTAAAGCACCTTACAAAGGTCGCTCTGAGATCAAAGGCCAAGCATAATTTACGGTCTTTTTATCAAAGGGAGAACATTCGTTCTCCCTTTTTTATTTTTTTTTCACTCAATTCGCGAAATAATGGGCATTCATTTGTCCAGAGCCTGAATCATTCAACATGATGTTGCGCATTTTTTTAGTCATCTTTCTATCAGCTTCTTCATACTTTGCTTTTCAAATTTATTGGGGAGAGCAAGGAGTTAAACGCGATGAAGAACTTGCTAAACAGATCGAATACCAAGAACAGATCAATAAACGCTTAAAAGTCAGGAACGATGCTCTGCGGGCTCAGATTGGTGACCTCAAACGCGGAGAAGATGCGATCGAAGAGCATGTTCGTACCGAACTTCAATATATTAAAGACGGTGAAGTCTTTTATCGAATAGTAGAAAAGTAATGACACAGTTTTGGGTGATTATTCCAGCGGCTGGCGTTGGCAAACGTATGGCTAGTACACAGCCTAAGCAATATTTAATGCTGAATGGCAAAACCATTCTGGATACCACAATAGAAAAGTTTTTAGAGCATCCGCAGATTACAGGTATTGCTGTCGGTGTCAGTCCAGATGACGAATATTGGCAACAATCGGAATGGGCCGGTAATCCGCAAGTGGTTCGCTTCGATGGTGGTCAAGAACGGTCTGAAACCGTACTGAATGGTTTACAAGTATTAATGGCAATCGGTGTGTCGGATGACGAATCTGTCTTAGTGCATGATGCTGCGCGCCCGTTAGTAACCGAAGCGGCCTTAACTCGCATCATGGCACATACAGGTGATCAAGGTGCGTTGTTAGCGATACCGTGCAAAGACACGTTGAAATTAGCCGAAGAGCAGCGTTCTACTGCGACGGTAGACCGTAGTGTGATCTGGCAAGCACAAACCCCACAAAAATTCCCGCTAATGGCTTTGTATCAGGGCCTTGCATCTGCGCTGGAAGAGGGGGTTGCGATTACAGACGAAAGCTCGGCAATGGAGTTGATTGGCTGGCAGCCTGATTTGGTAGAAGGTGAATCTAGTAATCTTAAAATTACTGTGCCGGAAGATCTTGTGATTGCCCAAGCTTTGCTTAGCATCCAGCAAACCGCTAAATAATAGGAGAACAACATGTTTCCATTTCGTATTGGTCACGGCTTTGATGTCCATAAATTTGGAGAAGGTGACCATATTATTATCGGTGGTGTCTCCATTCCTTATGATCAGGGACTGATAGCGCACTCTGACGGTGATGTTGCACTGCATGCTTTGACGGACGCTTTGCTTGGCGCGGCAGCATTAGGGGACATTGGTAAACACTTTCCTGATACGGACGCTGAATTTGAAGGTGCTGATAGCAGAGTGTTATTGCGTCAGGCTTATTCAGAGATTCAAAAGCTCGGCTGGTCTGTTGCTAACGTTGATGTAACCATCATTGCACAAGCACCTAAAATGCGACCACATATTGATGACATGCGTGCCAACATAGCCGCGGACCTTCAAATCGACATGTCGGCCACGAATGTCAAAGC
Organism: Marinomonas communis; assembly: GCF_004363305.1. Taxonomy (GTDB): domain Bacteria; phylum Pseudomonadota; class Gammaproteobacteria; order Pseudomonadales; family Marinomonadaceae; genus Marinomonas; species Marinomonas communis. The sequence continues at coordinate 509,811 of NZ_SNZA01000003.1, forward strand.
AACGACAACGGAGAAGTTGGGATTCACTGGGCGTAAAGAAGGTATTGCTGTCGAAGCCGTGGCTTTATTGTACCGAGAGAATTCATGAACACAGATTGGCATTACGCGTGGACAGCACCCCATGCGCGCGCAGATTTAAAAACCTTTGCCAGCGACTTCCTTGTTGAAGAAATCCTAGGGTTTGAACCAGAAGGCAAAGGCGAGTTCGTTTATTTATGGGTTGAGAAGCAGGGTGTTAACACTGATTACTTAGCCAAACGCTTAGCACAAGCTGCCGATATTTCTCCTAATAGAGTGACGTATGCGGGGGTTAAAGATCGACACGCTTGTACGCGTCAGTGGTTTTGTTTGCACATGACTGGGCACGCGCCGGATCTTAGCGAAATCGAGCAAGTGTTTCGTGAGCCCGAAATGGTTCGTGTGCTATCGCAAACACGTCACTCGAAGAAGCTAAAAACAGGTGGCCTTCAAGGGAATCGCTTTGTATTACGCTTACGCAATATACAGGGAGAGCGTTCAGAGATTGAACAGCGTTTAAGTCTAATTGAACGCTTTGGTGTCCCGAACTACTACGGTGAACAGCGTTTTGGTATTCAAGGTAATAACCTAGTCAATGGTTACAAGCTCGTTATGCCAGGACGAAAAGGGACTCATAAACTGAACAAAACTCAGTCATTTTGGCTATCCGCTATACGCTCATGGTTTTTCAATGAAGCGTTATCGCAATTTGTTGAGCGGGGTAGTTGGGATACGCTGAGTGTAGGTGATATTGCTCAACCACGTGATGGTGCGCAGTCATTTCGTATCAAAGAGCACTCTTTAGATAATTTGTTGCGTCATCGTAATGGTGAAATCTCGCCGGTCCTACCTTTGATCAGTGATGGTTGGCCAATGGGAACCAACCTAGAGCGAGCTAAGGCAATGACTGAACTATATGCTGAACAGAGTGAGTTATTAGAGGGATTGATCAGCTTCGATTTTTCTAGAGATAGCCGTGCGACACGAATTGTCCCAACCAATATGGCCTGGGAATTGCTATCTAACGGAAAGGAACCAGATCAACTGGTGTTGCAATTTGAGCTTCCAAAAGGCGCTTTTGCAACGAGTGTTCTAAGAGAACTTTTTACTATTAACGATCGATCTCAAGAAAAACATAATGAGACTACTTCTTTCGAATGATGATGGGTTGGATGCTCTGGGTATTCAAACCTTAGCAAAACAGCTTCAAAATCGTTATGACGTCACTCTAGTAGCGCCTGATCGAGACCGGAGTGGCGCTAGCAATTCATTGACACTGACTCGTCCATTACGACCAACCTGTGTTCGTGCAAACCAATATAAAGTGGATGGTACGCCGACGGATTGTGTTAATTTGGCGATCTCTGAAGTGATTGATGGACGTTTTGATGCCGTGATTTCAGGCATTAACCACGGACCAAACCTAGGAGATGATGTGCTTTATTCGGGAACTGTCGCCGCTGCGATGGAAGCCCGTCACCTCGGGCGGCCAGCAATTGCCGTTTCGTTGGTTGGGAAACATCATTTTGATACCGCAGCTAAAGTCATTGATACGCTTTTGCAGGACACACACGCACTGGCATTACCTCCAAAAGTACTGCTCAATATAAACGTGCCAGATGTTCCTTATGAGGAGTTGAAAGGGATCAGAGTGACGCGCTTAGGTTATCGTCATCAAGCACATCCAGCCATCCCAGCGAATCACCCTAAGGGCATCGAGTGCTATTGGATTGGTATGTTGGCAGAACCCAATGATGCCGCGGATGACACGGATTTCTATGCTGTTTCGAATGGCTATGTCTCTATAACACCTATTCATACAGACATGACTTGCCACTCTTCAATCAATCAATTGCGTAAATGGGTGAATGATTTAGCACCATGAGCACAGCATTGGATGAGTTGTTAAAAAGGTCTCAACCTCGATCTAGTCAAATGCTAGAGCACTTAATGGGTGAAGGGGTAGAACACGCTGAATTGCTAGAGCTTATGGGGCGTTTACCTCGCCATGAGTTTGTTGAACCTGCTTTTTCTCATTTAGCATACAGTCCAACACCGCTTCCGATTGGTCGTAGTCAGACGATTAGCCAGCCATTGACCGTTGCTAAAATGACGTTGTGGCTGTTGACCTATGCACGTTTAGGTCGTGTTTTAGAAGTGGGAACTGGCTCAGGCTATCAAACATGTTTATTAGCGCACTTTTTCAACAAAGTGCACACCATTGAAAGACAAAAAAGTCTTTATCTCCAAGCCCAAACTCGTATTCGAAGCATGGGTTTTAATAACGTTGAATTTTTACATGGGGATGGTCATTTAGGATGGCCTCAGAAAGTTCAAATGGATGCCATCATTGTTACGGCAATGGCCAGCAAGGTACCGGTAGCCTTAACGGATATGTTAAAAGAAGATGGTATTTTAATCATGCCCATCGCAGACGAAGTCCCCAGCATTGGTTGCTGGCAGCGTGTTGGGTATAAGTGGAAACGTTTAGAATCAACCCCAGCACAATTTGTTCCATTACTAGAAGGGAAAGTGGATGCCTAAATGGCTTAAAACGTATTTAAGTGGTGTATTAATGGGGGCCGCTGATGTGGTCCCTGGTGTGTCGGGTGGCACCATAGCTTTTATTGTAGGGATTTATGATCGCTTAATACATGCCTTAAGTGGCGTAAATAAGGCTAGTATTGCGCTGTTATTTAAAGGCGACTTTAAAGGGATATGGCGTCATTTTGATGGTGGTTTTTTATTGGTACTTTTGCTCGGAGTTGCAACCAGTATTTTTGGCATTGCCAGTGTGATTACTTCGTTGTTAGCCTCTTATCCAGTGTGGCTGTGGAGCTTCTTCTTTGGTTTGATTATTGCCTCAGCGTATGTGCTACTACATGAGATGCCTAGCTTTTCAAGACGACATTTTTTGGTCATGGTGATTGGTATTGTTGTGGGAGCTTCTCTTTCATTGTTGGTTCCAACTCAAATAGATATTAACCCTCTAATGATTTTCTTGTCTGGCATGATTGCAATATGTGCGATGATTCTTCCAGGCATTTCAGGTAGTTTTATTCTATTAATGCTAGGTATGTATGGGTTTGTGATGACCGCCATTAAGCAATTGGATCTAATGGTGATTAGTATTTTTGCGCTCGGTGCTTTATTAGGGCTGCTGAGTTTTTCAAAGGTTCTTAATTGGTTGTTAGAAAATGCAAAATCTATGACCCTAGCGTTACTGACTGGCATCATGTTAGGGGCCTTGGTGAAGGTTTGGCCGTGGAAGCAAGTGACAGCCTTCATTGAGGTAGGCAGTAAGCGTGTACCAAGTGAAGAGCAATTACTATTGCCCTGGCACATGCCGTCATTCAATTTCGTGGATACAATGCTTATCCCAATCGCTTTGATGGTTTTGGGGGCAGTGTTGGTTTATGGAGTGCATTACATCTCCTTACAAAAAACTAACACTTACACAAAACCGTCGTAGATGTGTAAAAAGTGATGTGTTTCATGCAGGAAGCCAAAGTGCTGAGAACTTTTATCAACAAGTTTTTTACGATGACACAGCGATTCATTGTCGTCATTTCGGTTTGCCTGCTTGTCACTGGTTGTGCGTCTGACAGTTTTCATTATGGCAGCATAGGAAATACTCGAAGTACATCATCCTCCCCTAAAACGAAATCCATTCCAAGCTCAGGAATTCATCGGGTGCAATCTGGAGATACGTTGTTTTCTATAGCGTTTTCTTATGGCTTGGACTATCGAAATGTGGCAAATATTAATGGTATTGATTCACCATACGTCATTTACCCAAATCAGAAAATACGTCTAAGAGGGGGCCCTAAGAGTGTGAGAAAGGTTACCACTACGAGGGGAACTAAGACTGTATCGACACCCGATGAGTCAGTAACAAAAAACTCCACAGAAAAAGTGAACTCTTCTTCAAGATCCGTGTCGACTGTAAATATACCCGATCAAAAAGTGTCTGTTTGGCGCTGGCCAATTGCTGGATCTGTCACAAAAAGCTTTTCAAATGCAGGCGTAAGTAGTAAAGGTATAGACATAAGAGGGAAGGATTCTGAACATGTTAAAGCAGCGGCAGATGGTGTTGTAGTGTATGCAGGCAATGGCTTAATTGGATATGGCAATTTGGTTATTGTGAAACACAACGATGTTTATTTAAGTGCTTATGCATACAATGATCGTATCCTAGTCAAGGAAAAACAAAGTGTTCGAGCAGGTGATTCCCTTGCCATCATTGGTGGTAAAGGTTCTGAAAGGCCTTTACTACATTTTGAAGTAAGGCGGGATGGCCAGCCAATTGATCCACTAAAAGTTTTACCCAAACAATAATAATCATAATTTGGGAATTGAGGAGGGCTATATGAAATCGGTAGAGATGGACAAGTCAGGCGAAGAATTAATTCGCAACACTGATGATTTTGATTTCGAAAATATAGATGAGGAGGTTGATGACACGGACGAAGAGTTTGAGTCCGCTGTCAATGCACGCTACGCTGACAGTGATACCAAATCTCTAGACGTAACACAGCTTTATTTAAGCGAGATAGGATATTCGCCATTATTAAGTGCTGAAGAAGAAGTTTACTTTGCTCGACTTTCCCTGAAAGGGGATGAAGCTGCCCGCAAACGAATGATCGAGAGTAACCTTCGATTAGTCGTTAAAATTTCACGACGTTACCTAAACAGAGGTTTGACGTTGTTGGATCTTATCGAAGAAGGCAATCTTGGTTTGATTCGAGCGGTTGAAAAGTTTGACCCAGAGCGTGGCTTCCGTTTTTCAACCTACGCGACTTGGTGGATACGACAAACCATCGAAAGAGCGATCATGAATCAAACTCGTACAATTCGTCTGCCGATTCACGTGGTTAAGGAGTTGAACGTTTATCTCCGTGCGGCACGTGAATTAACACAGAAATTGGATCATGAGCCAACGCCGGAAGAAATTGCTAAAATGCTCGATCGTCCAGTTGAAGATGTGCAGAAGATGTTGAGTCTCAACGAGCGTGTCAGTTCAATTGACTCACCTGTCGGTGGTATGGACAACGATAAAAGTCTAGTAGAAGTGCTGGCAGATACGCAGCACACTGGTCCAGAGGATGACCGTCAAGTTGGCGATGTGCACCAGAATATCGAGCAGCTATTAGATGAACTAAATGATAAGCAACGGGAAGTGATCGCTCGCCGCTTTGGCCTTCGAGGCTATGAGCCTAGTACTCTTGAAGATGTCGGTGCTGAAATCGGCTTGACTCGAGAGCGAGTGCGTCAGATTCAAGTTGAGGCATTGCGTAAGCTTAGAGTTATGTTGCAAAGCCGAGGATTGTCATTGGCCGATGTAATCGATATGGATCACTAATTATCTAGCAGTAAATTAAAGAAAAAGCTCTAGTGGTTGCTAGAGCTTTTTTTATTAAGGCTCTGCTGAGGAGAAATCTAATGATTCAAGTTGCTCTTGGATTTTTGCTCGGTATTTATCCGATAGGCCTTTCACGGTGTATGCAAGCACTTCTTCATCATCGTCTCGTTCAATGATTTCAGGAAGACTTAAAATTATTCTATTCTGTATACCGGGGACGGTAATAACATCTTCACTCAGTACTAGTGTGTTGCTTGCCTCGGATAGCGATAAAGCGTCAGCGGCATTAATAAGCTCAGCAAGCTCATTTGAGTCAATTTTATTGGCTTCATACATCTTTGATAGTGCGTCGAAGCCTTTGTGTAGCCCCATGTGGTAACTCACATTCGGCACATCTGCATACAAGTCTGTGGCCATCAGTTGCTCAAGTAGCTGCTGGATCAATTGTGCGCAGCAGGCTGCGTTCATGTACAGGTTTTCATCGCAGTTTTTTGCCTGAAAAAGCATCAGAACACTGTCTTTATCATACTGATGAACTTGCCCGTTATAGTACTCGCTGGCCAGAAAGATGGTGCGATAAAGTGGTGTTAGTAAGTTAGCCACTTGTAAGGGAGGAAGTTCATCCCGCCATTCAGAGATATGCTTAAACTGAATGACTAATGCACAGGTTTCGCGCTCGCTTTCTTTGATGATTTGCTCGAAGTTGATTTCGAACTGCCCTTCCTCATCGATAGGTTCTGCTTCACTGTCTCGCATTTCAATTTCGGGTTTAACAGGCTCAACTAATTCAAGCTGTTGCAACTGGCGAACGTGGCTCATCAGTTCATGGGCTTCTTTGTAAGAGTGCTCAGGCATGGGGGCGTTATTGGTTCCATTAGTAAACGCTTCAATGGCATCTGTTACTCTTGCGATGGGCATAAACATTCGTCTAACGATTAGGAGCAAAAACACACTGGTGATCGCCGCAAGAAAAATTCCTAAGCCAATCATTAAGTTGCTGATATGAGTAAGAGTGCTTTGTGCTGAGCTTTTATCTAAAGTAATCATCACATGGCCAACAACGTCATCACGAAAACGAATAGGTGAACTAAACACTAGGTGTGTATCCGTTGGGCGTATTTCTCGCTCATTATTACCTTGGCTGCCATTACGACTGGCTTCTGCAAGTAGCTCGTCCTTTTTGTTGTAGACTCTGGCACTTAAAATGCTATCGCTTGCGACGAGACGATTGAGGAGTACGTTTAAGCTTAGTAAGTCATTGGTCAAAATGGATTGTGTGGCATTAAAAGCCGCTTGTGTTGCTAGACTACTGCCTAAAACATCCGTCTGTTGATTAAGGTGTCTATCGACGGCAGAGGTTACTGAAAACCAAATCACAAAGAGTGTTACTAGGATAAGCCCTAGGTATGTTGTGAGTAAAAGGCTCGCGGAAGAACACTTTTTTAATAAACTATGGTACCCAGATGAGAGTTTTTTCACGATGTCCATCGACGTCCTAGTATATTTGAGAAACGGGTATCTTATTGATTTAACCGAAAATTCGATATGGCCTACCAGTGTTTTCGGTTCAAATAACGTATTCTTTAGTTCTGCTTGACAGTTAGCGTCAGGTCAGGGATTTGATATAGTTAGCGTCCCCATAATCAGGAGTTAACATGACTGCTTCGATCACACTTATTGGCGACAATCTTGCTCAATATCAACCGAATTTCCAAGCTTGGCTAACAACACAAGCATTGGATGCTACACATACTGTTCTTTCAAACCAGCAAGATACCTTCGATGTGTGGCGCTATGACCTTAGCACTCCCATAGAAGATGGTAAATATGACAGCTTGCGTTTGGCGCTTTTGGCATTGGCTGATGACACTAAGATTGATCATATTCTGCAAACCTCTCAACCGCTTTTGTCTCAGCCTGGTTTGGCTGTATTTGATATGGATTCGACTCTTATCAAGGCTGAAGTAATGGATGAGTTGGCTGTTGAAATGGGGATAGGCGAACAAATATCTGCCGTGACAGCCAGCGCCATGCGTGGCGAAATTGATTTTACACAGAGTTTTGTTCAGCGATTATCTTTGCTTAATGGCCTGAGTAGTGATGTGATGGATTCCGTATATCAGCGAATTCAGCCGATGGATGGTATCGCAGTACTCATGAAGGTATTGAATCATTTTGGTTGGAAAACAGCCATTTTGTCTGGTGGTTTTACATATTTTGCGGAACGTGTGCAGCAGGATTATGACTTCACTGAAGTCCATGCGAATGCCCTAGAAATCGAAAGTGGCACCTTAACAGGCAAGCATCTTGGTCCTATTGTTGACGCTAAACGTAAGCAGCTCTTGCTGAAAGAGTTGAGTGAGAAGTACGAGGTTCCTTTTGCGCAAACCATTGCTTGTGGTGATGGCGCGAACGATCTTCTTATGTTGAATGATGCGGCACTAGGTGTAGCACTGCACGCTAAACCGATTGTTCGTCAACAAGCACCCTGTCCGCTGAGTCATACTGGGCTAAACGGTATTCTGTATTTGCTTGGCCTAAGCTCGGATGAAATAACCACGATTGTAGGTTAATGAAATATATGGCATCGAGGCTGGCGAACTCCGATGCCATAGTTTTTATGAATTTTACATAGTGCTGTCCAGTCGAGCGGTCCATTCTTTGGTAAGAATTTCCACGAGCCCATATCGTCTTAGTGATAGAGCGGATGACAGCTCTTCAAAGTTTTCATCTAGATAATCAAATAAAATCTTTTGCCTTAGCTCAATCAATACTCGTATCTGCTCCCCCTGTTCGTAAGTAACGTCCTTGTGTTCTAGAAGGGCTTCCAATACTTGATCACGGCTCTCGACGTCCACTTCATAGTGATGGCGTAAAAGATAGATAGCTAAGTCGAGCATTGAAGCAACCAGCAATTGGAAGGTATGCTCGACAGCCATTACTTCGTCAGTGGTTAATGGCGTACTGCGCTCTTTTTTTCGGTGAACATCTAAGCGTTTGATCATGGCATGCTGATGTTCGTACAACGATTGTTCCCAAGCTTTATCTCTCACTGCCTAACTCCTAGTTACAACAAGAATTTTTCTTTAGTGTAGTTTAGAAGCAGGCAAATGGGTAAAAGTTGAACTCACTATCCGGTGTTACGTCATGTTTTGCTGGCACGTGCAGATAGCCATCCGTTTGGCTGGCTGCCAACAAGGCTCCCGAGCTTTGTTGTACATGAGGAGTGGCAATACCATTTTGTACGTGCACTCTTAAAAACTCATCTCGTGACTGATTACCTTTGCGAGAAAAGTGACACTTCACTGGATAGGGGGTAGGAAGAGCCAACTGCTCTCCTGCCGCTTTTGCAAGCGCTAGACGAGCGAATAGATGAAACGTGACAAGAGTAGAGCTTGGATTGCCAGGAAGGCCAATAAACGGTGTATTAAACACGTTCGCAAACACTAATGGTTTACCGGGTTTGATGGCGATTTTCCAAAGGTGCAGGGTGCCATTGCGCTCAATGGTATGTTTGACGTGATCTTCTTCACCAACCGACACACCACCAGAGGATAAAATAATGTCACATTGTTCGCTTAGCATTTGCAATGCTTGTTCTGTATCGGCTACTGAATCATTGGCGTGCATAACTTTGACAGCTTGGTGGCCAGCGCTTTGCACAAGAGATGTCATGAGCGGGCCATTGGAGTTATAAATCTGCCCCGGTTGCAGTGCGGCACCAGGCGATTGAAGCTCATCGCCGGTGGTTAAAATACCTACCTTCAAGGGACAATAAACCCTAACATCAGCTACACCAATACTAGCTAATACACCAATATCAATGGCATTGAGACGTTTGCCTTGGCTCAGAACTTTCATGCCTTTGGCGATATCTTGCCCTGCGGGACGAATGTTTTGGTGTGTTTCGACCGTCTCAAGAAAGTGGATTCGATCTCCCTGAATCTCTGTATTTTCCTGCATCACAACGGCATCCGCACCGGCTGGTATTTCAGCTCCAGTAAAAATGCGTGCACAGGAATTTTCTGCTAAAGGGGAAGGGGGTTGCCCAGCAGCAATGCGCTGAGAAACGATTAGATCTGATTGTGATGCTAGATCGCTACAGCGAACGGCATAACCGTCCATGGCGCTGTTGGCCGCTGGAGGAACATTTATTGGTGATTCTATGTCACAAGCAAGAACACGCCCCAGTGCTTCCAGTAATGGAATGATTTCAGTAGGCGTGATCACATCTAACGTATGTGTAATGTGTTCGAGTGCTTCTTGCAGAGGCATAAGAGATGACATTGTTATACCTCATGCACTGGTGGCTGGTAAGGGCCTAGCAGCATAGTGACAAAGTTACATGGCTTGTGGCGTGCATCAAGCTGCTCTTTGATAATGCCATGCCAAGCCGTTTTACAGGCCCCTGTTGAACCAGGTAAACAAAAGATAAGGGTGTTATTGGCAAGCCCCGCTAGAGCACGAGATTGAATCGTAGATGTGCCGATTTCATCGTAGGAGATCTGTCTAAATAATTCGCCAAAACCATCTACCTGCTTATCGAGGAGCGGTGTGATGGCCTCAGGGGTGCTGTCGCGAGAGTAAAACCCTGTACCGCCTGTAATTAATACAACGTTCACTGAGTTATCTGCGATCCATTGCGATACGACGGCACGCATCGCATAAATATCATCTTTGACAATGGTCCGCTCGCCAAGGGTATGGCCTGCTTCGGTTAACGCATGGATTAACGCATCGCCTGAAGTATCTTCTGCTAAAGAGCGTGTATCGGATACTGTTAGTACATTTATATTTAAGGGACGAAATGGAGAAGGCACTTTAGCCATGGTGACATCCTTATATTTAGCCGCCAGTTGCACTCATAAAGCGAAGGATCTGCGGCTCTTCATCTAAGTTAAAATGGTGTTTTTCAGGTTTTAGAGCCAACGCTTTCACGATTTGATCCTGCAATGGCTTTAGGTCATTGGGGTGTGCTCTGAGAACACTTTTTAAATCTTTGGAATGCTCATTACCAAGACATAACAGTAAACGACCTTCAACCGTCATACGTACACGGTTGCAGGTGCTGCAAAAGTTATGGCTATGTGGAGAAATAAAGCCAATTTTAGAACGCTCTCCAGCGATTTGAAAATAACGCGATGGACCGCCAGTTTGATGTTGACTAGGAGTGAGTTGCCAGCGAGTCTGTAGTCGCTTGAATATGGTGTCACTAGAGACATAAACTTCAGCACGATCATGATCTGATATAGCGCCAAGAGGCATCTCTTCGATGAAACTGATGTCCATATTGCGTTGTAGGGCGTAATCAACCAATGTCTCTACTTCGTCATCGTTATGACCGCCAAGAATCACAGCGTTGAGTTTTAGCTGCTTAAAGGGAAGGGCTGTTACAGTATCTATGCCACGTAAGACTTGCTCTAATTTGTCTCTTCGTGTGAGTTTTTCAAAGCGATCACGTTTAAGCGTATCTAAACTGATATTAATGCGCGATACGCCTAAGTCGAATAACTGCTGACCCATTTTTTCAAGTTGAGAGCCATTGGTGGTGATTGTCAGCTCCTCTAAACCTGGTAGCACGGCAATTTGCTCTAAGGCCCATAAGATATCTTTTCTCACCAAAGGCTCGCCGCCGGTAATGCGAATTTTTCGTGTGCCTAATGCAACAAAAGCCTTAGCGACTTGAACAATTTCCTCAAGCGATAATATGTCCTTGCGAGGTAGAAATGTTGCATTCTCATCCATGCAATAGGTACAACGAAAGTCACATCGATCGGTCACCGATATGCGCAAATAGTCGATATTTCGACCGAATGGATCTATAAGCATGGAATCTGACACTTGAATTAGCCTCGCTACAACTTTCTAATAGAAGCAAAATTTGTTCACAGAGGCAAAGTTCTCTGTCCTAACTGCGGCTGACGTGATGCGCATAGCGTGCCATGCATCGCTCATTAACGCCAATTACTGAAATAGGGGAATCGCAGTGCATAGTGTTATACATAATTTGATTGAGTTACTCACTTTGAATCGTGTGTCTGACACACAATTTGTCGGTAAGAGTCAAGATTTAGGCTTTCCCAAGGTGTTTGGAGGTCAGGTTGTGGGGCAGTCGCTAAGTGCCGCAGCACAAACTGTTCCTGAAGATCGCTTCCCTCACTCATTACATAGTTACTTTATTCGTCCAGGCGACGCAAAGCAAACGATTGATTATGACGTAGAAACCGTTCGTGATGGGGGCAGTTTCAGTGTTCGACGTGTGATTGCACGTCAGAATGGTGACACGATCCTAGTTATGACTGCTTCCTTTCAAAAGTTTGAAGATGGTTTATCACATCAAGAAGCCATGCCGAATGTCCCGGGGCCTGAAAACTTTAAGTCAGAGTTGAGCCTTTTCCAAAGGCATGCTGAGGAAATCCCTGAACGTATCCGAAGCCTATTAACGGCGGAAAGACCAATCGAATACCGTATTGTCGAAAATCAAAACCCATTTCGCCCGCGCCCAGGCTTACCTGCACGGCATATGTGGATTCGAAGTGTGTCGCCATTACCTGATAACGAGCTAGTGCATCAGTCGATGCTGGCTTATACCACGGATTATGGCTTTTTGGAGACCGCACTTCAGCCCCATGGAATTTCCATTGGCAACCCGGGCCTTCAAATTGCGAGTTTGGATCACTCCATTTGGTTTCACCGACCATTTCGACTAGATGACTGGTTGTTATATGTGGCCGACAGTCCATCTGCATCTGGAGCGCGCGGCTTTGTACGTGGGAAAATCTTTGACAGAGAAGGTAATCTTGTTGCTTCAACTGCACAAGAAGGCTTGATTCGACTGATGCAGAAATAAATTGTTACAAAGTGTAATAATTCTATATAGAGTGTTGTGATTATGTTAATTTTGATCGATTGTTTATTTAATTAAAATAAATATATCGACAAGTCTATAAAGTGGTAAGGCTTCTCGCTCTCATAAGGATATAGAAGGGTTTAGCGTGGTACCTCGAAGAAATGTCTCGCATTTTGTTCTAAGCAAGCTATTTGCCTGTTACCTTTTTGTGGCAGGCATTGCCTTGGCTGGCTTTTTTTTATGGTCACACCAGCAGCTAGATCTGCAACATCAAACGGCTATTGAGCAACTTCAGAACGGTTTTATGGACATCATTGAGCAATCCGATAAGGATCTCAGTGAGGTAACGAAAAGCCTTGCATTGGGGTTGCAGTTTTCGAAGGAAAATGGCGTTCCGATTGAGTCTGTTTCGTTATTTGATGCAAGGGGCAAGGAGCTGATTCATTGGCCTAATAATGTAGTCTTAGAAGAGTCGAATCAGCCTTCCTATACTTTCCAATCTGCTTCAGGCGAAATTTACCAGCTATTAGTAAGGTTCTCTGATGCTTCCTTATATGGATTTGTAGTCCATCACTTCTTCCCTATCATTGGGCTTTTATCATTTCAACTAGCGCTTTTGTTACTGACGTTAAAGATCCTTATAAGCCGAAGTTTAGACGGTGTCTTTAGTGGTTTTATGAGGGAGTTAAGCCTGATTAATTTACGCCATCCCGAACCATTACAAGCGGATGCATTTTTAGGCCAGTTTGCTGAATATCGGCAGATGCTTGCTGGAGTGAATCGTGTAATTCTATCGTTGGCAAAGTCTCGTGAAGAACTGTCGGATATTAACCAAGTGTTGGAGTCTCGTATTCATTCTAAAACGGCTGCACTTGAGGAGAGAAACCTGGAGCTGATTGAACTCAATAAACAGTTGTCTGTTATTGCTAACACGGATGCGCTCACTCAGGTCTACAATCGAACTCGCTTTGATACATTATTCAGTGAGCATGTTGCAGTTGCCAGTAGGCGTAACACACCTTTGGCGCTTTTATTGGTCGACTTAGATGACTTTAAAAAAGTGAATGATTGCTATGGCCATCAGGTGGGGGACCATGTGCTAAAGCATGCCGCTCGGATCATTCAAGAGGTTGTTTCTGAAGAGGGTATCGTGGCTCGCTGGGGAGGGGAGGAGTTCGCGGTGTTGCTACCTTACTTCGATATCACTATGGCTGAGGACAAAGCCGAACAGTTGCGTTCGGTGATGGCAGCCACACACTTTGAGGCGCAGTCTATTCAAGTCACAGCGAGCATTGGGGTTGCACAGTTGAGCCAACAAGAAACCGCTGCCCAGTTGCTTAAACGTGCTGATGATGCGTTATATGATGCGAAAGGCAGTGGTCGTAATCGAGTTATCATTGCTTATTTAGAAAACAGCCACACTCAACTTGAAATCAATGAGCTCAAAGAGGGGGAGTTTGTTGAGGTGTTTGATGTTGAGACAGAGCCCAATCCAGATGAATCCGAAGCTTCTCAGAAGCTGTCGACTTAGCATCTTCTAATGCTTCAATAATATCGATCCGTGTGGGGGCGTTTCCTAGCGCAACAGCAATATTCCTACGCCAGTTTTCATAACCTGTTCGTCTGATGGGCGAGCCTTCCGTGTTTTTAAGAAAGGTATCCTCATCCCATTTGAACAATGTGAGTAGGTCTTCGTTATCTAAGTTGTGTCGAGGTTGGAAATCTTGCTCTTGAGTGTGTTTAGCAAACTTTGTCCACGGACAAACCAGCTGACAGTCATCGCAGCCAAAAATGCGGTTGCCCATCTTTGAACGCAATTCTTCGGGAATGATCCCATCGTATTCAATGGTTAGGTATGAAATGCATTTGCTAGCATCCAGAACCCAAGGTTCAACAAATGCATTGGTAGGACATTTATCAAGACAAGCGCTACAACTACCGCAGTGACGTTTTGCAGTCGGTTTATCAACAGGAAGTGGGAGGTTGGTGAACACCTCTCCCAGTAAGAACCAGCTACCAGCTTTGGGTGACAGTAATAAGGTGTTTTTACCGATCCAGCCCATGCCAGCCTGTTCTGCTATTTGGCGTTCTAAAATAGGCGCGCTGTCAACAAATGCTCTGTACCCATGTTCTCCTACCGCTAGCTCAATTTTCTTAGCCAATTGGGTTAGGCGTTTACGAATCAATTTGTGATAATCGCGGCCTAGTGCGTAGCGTGCAACATAACCTTTGTCTTTAGTTTGTAGGCGTTTTACCGTTTCAACAGACTCAGGCAAGTAAGCCATGTTTAAGCTGATGACACGTTGTGTGCCACTATGCAAGCTGGCAGGTGAGAAGCGTAAATCACTGTGGTTGGCGAGATACTCCATCTCTCCGTGATAACCTTTATCGAGCCAAGCTTGAAAACCTTCGCGATATTGCTCAAGTTCGGGGTCGACGATACGACATTCGCTAAAGCCGAATTCCAAAGCCCATGATTTAATGTCTTGAGCGAGTTGTTGTAATTCAAGTTCTGAGAGAGAAGACACGATTTATTGGATGTCGATTTTGCACAAAAATAGTGCGATGGTGTGAAGCTGGGCAGGGGCGAGCCCCTGCAAACTGGAGTACTTAGTAAAGATTGCTATCGCTCTTAACCGTATCCATCAGTAGTTTAATGAATAAACGATCGGCGTCTGAATGTTCTTCAGGGATTTTCAGTGTTGTCTGGCTTGAAACCGCTTCCGCGATGACTTGGTAAGCATTAGGTTCATTAATGTGCTCTTTGGCAATACGAACCAATTCTCCTGCCAATTCTGGTTCCATAAGAATTTTACGGAAGCAACGTAGAAACTCATCAATAATACGTTGTTGATTCAGTTGTGAAGCCATAGTGGTAACTCCTTAATTTACAATGTAAGTATGACACCATGAAAGCCGCTGTAGAGCAAGAAGAATGGCGTTTTGTGGTGCTTTTTCGTTGACACATTATGGTGCGCCTGACAGAATAAGAAAATACGTCAGCAATACCCCGCTGACCTCTCTTCTGATGGTGGCCAACAGCCCCTTTCTATACGACTAGAGTATAGTCGTTACACAAAGTGTTGTGAGTAGAATTTTTACAAGCAGCGCTTCCCTCGCGAAAAAACGCGGGCAGTGTCAAAACTGCGATTTCTTGCGTTTGAGTGTTCCTTGATTTCAGGCATCTCATTTGTTTTGCAAACTTCGTTTTATCAACTTTTATCTGAGCTTGGTATGCGGTTACAATAGCTGCACCAAAATAGCAGATTGATGAACACTATAGAGGTTAACAAGGTGGAGTTATTATCCGGTGGTGAAATGATCGCCCGCTTTCTCAAAGATGAGGGAGTAGAATACATATATGGTTATCCAGGTGGTGCAGCCCTGCACATTTATGATGCATTGCATCGCCAATCTGATGTCAAGCATGTCCTTGTCCGTCACGAGCAAGCTGCGACACACATGGCTGACGGTTACGCACGTGCGACTGGTAAACCTGGGGTCGTCCTCGTCACCTCTGGTCCTGGCGCAACCAATACTGTGACAGGTATTGCGACAGCATTCATGGACTCCATCCCTATGGTGGTCATCTGTGGTCAGGTAATGAGCTACTTGATTGGTGAAGATGCGTTCCAAGAAACGGACATGATTGGTGTTTCTCGTCCAATCGTAAAGCATAGCTTTAGCGTAAAGCACCCGTCTGAAATTCCAGGTGTATTGAAGAAAGCTTTCTACATTGCGAGTTCCGGTCGCCCTGGTCCAGTGGTTGTTGATATTCCAAAAGACATGACCATGCCGAATGAGAAGTTTGAATACAACTACCCAGAGTCTGTATCGCTTCGTTCTTACACTCCGCCAGCAAAAGGCCATAGTGGGCAAATTAAAAAAGCCGTTGACCTGTTACTAGCCGCGAAACGACCAATGATTTATGCCGGTGGGGGCGTGATCATGGGTGGTGGCGCTGATTTGTTGAAAAAGCTAGCGCAACAGCTTGAGTATCCAGTGACGAATACTCTAATGGGATTAGGTGGTTACCCAGGTACCGATAAGCAGTTTGTAGGTATGTTGGGGATGCATGGTTCTTATGAAGCCAACCAAGCAATGCATCACAGTGATTTGATTCTTGCGATCGGTGCACGTTTTGATGACCGTGTAACCAACGATCCTGACAAGTTCTGTCCAAGTGCGAAAATCATTCATATTGATATTGATCCAGCTTCTATTTCGAAAACGATCCGTGCGGATGTGCCGATTGTTGGTCCTGTCATTCAGGTACTTGAAGAGATGTTGTCGTTAATTGATGACGCACCAGCGCGTTCTAATAAAGAAGCGATCAATAACTGGTGGAAGCAGATCAATGAATGGCGTCAAGTTCACGGTGGCCGCTACGATACGTCCAGTGACAAGATTAAGCCTCAAGCAGCCGTTGAAGCTTGTTGGAGAGCAACCAATGGAGATGCGTTTGTTGCGTCAGACGTTGGTCAGCACCAAATGTTCACAGCGCAGTACTACAAGTTCGCTAAGCCATACCGTTGGATTAACTCTGGTGGTCTAGGCACGATGGGCTTCGGTCTACCAGCTGCAATGGGCGTTAAGATGAACTTCCCTGAAGAGACTGTAGTGTGTGTGACAGGTGAAGGTAGTATCCAGATGAATATCCAGGAGCTATCAACCTGTCTGCAATACGGCTTACCAGTGAAAATTCTTTGTTTGAACAATGGTTACCTAGGCATGGTTCGCCAATGGCAAGACATGAACTACGAAGGCCGTCACTCAAACTCGTACTTAGATTCATTGCCTGAATTTAAGACACTGATGGACGCTTATCGTCACAAGTACGTAGAAATTCGTACGAAAGACGAGCTAGATGCGAAGATGGAAGAAGCGTTCGCGATGAAAGATCAGCTTGTATTCATCAACTGTTATGTAGACCCTGAGGAACACGTATACCCAATGCAAGTACCACGCGGTTCTATGCGTGATATGTTCCTAAGCAAAACGGAGCGAACTTAATATGCGACACATTATCTCAGTTTTAATGGAAAACGAACCGGGTGCTTTGTCGCGTGTTGTTGGCCTGTTCTCTCAGCGTAACTTCAACATCGAATCATTGAACGTAGCGCCGACAGATGACCCAACATTGTCTCGACTAACGCTAACAACATTTGGTTCTGATCAAGTGGTTGAGCAGATTACTAAACAGCTTAATAAGCTGATTGACGTAGTTAAGTTAGTGGACTTGACGGAAGGTCAACACATCGAGCGTGAGTTGATGCTGGTTAAGGTGCGCGCTTCGGGGGCGCAACGTGCGGAAGTGAAGCGTACAGTGGATATTTTCCGCGGCAATATCATTGATATGACACCTTCAATCTACACAATGCAGATTATTGGTGAGTCGGATAAGCTTGACGGTTTCTTGCAAGCGCTTGGCGGTATGCACATTTTAGAGGTCGTTCGTACTGGTGTTTCTGGTATCGCCCGCGGTGAGAAAACCTTGTCTCTGTAAGGTTTACCTGTAATTACCTTTTTAAAAACGCGCCAATGGCGCGTTTTTTTATGCGTCCTATTTTTGCCCAGAGTTCCAACGCATTACTGATATCTCTTGGCATAGTGCTGACAATTGTTCAGTGAATTGTCAGGTCTGACAATATTCAGTGCTTACTAGGAGTAAAAGCGTAACCGTCTGTTCCTTGGTTTATTTTTTTCGAGAAGTAGCCACAATGAAATACACATTCATTGAAACAGGACGATACTATGAACACTTCAACAGCACTTAAAAACACAGCATCAATGGTTAAAAAAGGCGCTCTTGCAACGGCGATTGCGGCAACCACTTTAGTTGGGACTTCTGCCTATGCAGACGATCTTGCCTGTGCTCGGGTTGCAGGGAATGAAGCCGCTGTTGAGATCGCGAAAGCGCAAGAAGATTGGAGCGAAATTTTTACGACGCAAGCAGAGCTAGCCGCTGCCAAAACTGAGTGCTTTATTGATAAACACATAACCTCTAACGACACAGATGAAAACTGGGAAGAAATTAAGAGTGACTTCCAAGAAGGTATGGCAGACCTTCATGATGAGTTCGAGGAACAAGTAGATAATGCTAAAGATGTCTATGAAGAAGCTAAAGATAAAGCTGAAACGGATAAGGCACTAGCTGAAGCAGAAGAAACGTACGACGAAACGATGGAAGAAATTACCGATACTTATCAAGACTCAGTCGCGGCATTAAAAGATAAATTAGGACTAAATGAGTCGTAATGCAGCGAGTGTTTTATGTTTTGAATGGCCACCTTTTAGGTGGCCATTTTGCATTGAAGGGTAGCGCTTTTGTAGAAAGGCTTTTTCATGCTATCGTGCTGTGAGTTTCAAAAAAAATTAAGGCTGACAAGTGGATAAGATTAATTGGAAGTTGTTGAAGGCTTTAGAAGAGAATGCTCGCTTGAGTTATTCTGAGCTCGCTAAGTTAGTTCATTTGTCTGCTCCTGCTGTTGCTGAACGCATTAAAAAACTGGAAGAGCAGGGTGTTATTACAGGCTATCGGGCAACCATTAATCTTGAAAAAGCGGGTATTCCCATCACTGCATTGGTTGAATGCGAGGTTTACCGTACGCAAGAACGAGCCTTTAAAGAGTTAGTGCTCAGCCTTGATGAAGTGGTGGATTGCTACAACATCACTGGACCATCGGCCTTTATCCTGCGTGTTGCGGTATCTTCCATGTCTCGTTTAGATGTTTTACTGGAGCGGTTGATTGATTTGAGCGACACCAAAACTATGATGATTATGTCACAGCCTATTGATCGTGAGATGCCGCTCAATATTGAAAGCGTTACAAGCTCACTTCCTTAGTGGGTTCCAACTTAACGGTTTTGCGTGGCCACTGGCTCACAATCATTCCTGCGAATATTAAGGCGCAGCCAAACAGCGCTCGATCACTTAAAACTTCTCCCATCAATAGCCAGCCACCCAATACGGCAAAGACCGCTTCCATAGATAGGATTAAAGCTGTACTGCTTGGGCTGACATTACGTTGCCCAAGTGTCTGCAGTGTGAATGCGATACCTGATGACGCAACCCCTGCATAAACCAGTGGCCACCAAGCCAGTTCGATAGAGCTAAGAGTTGGGTTTTCTAAGGTAAAAGCCGTTAGTGTCGCCCAGACTGTGGCGACAGCGAATTGCATAATTGACAATGGTAGTGCCGGAAGAAAACGAGATAAGTAACTTATTAAGAGTACATGTCCGGTCCAAAATAATGTGCCAGCAAACTCAAGTGCATCGCCTTTGTTAATACTAAGGTTTGGTCCGATGGTGAGAATGTAAAAGCCAACCAGTGCCACAGCGAGACCAGCCCAGGTCAGACGGTCTACCGCATGCTTAAATAGCAGTCCCACCAATGGCACCATCACAATATACATACTAGTAATGAAGCCAGCGTTACCTGCAGTGGTGTAGAGCAGTCCGGTTTGTTGAAATGTAAAGCCAAAGAACAGCAAGGTGCCAGCTGCTGCGCTTCCTTTAAATAAAGCTGATTTGGAGTAAGGTGTTTTTACCTTAAAAACAAATAGGAGTGGGATTAAAGAGAGGGTGGCGAGTAGGAATCGAACGGCATTAAAAGTATGTGGACCAATGACATCCATAGCGGTACTTTGTGCAACAAATGCAAATCCCCAAATACAGGCGGTAAGCCATAAAAATAAGTGCGAAATAGACATGACAGCCTCTTCTTTTATGAGTAAAGTTGCCGTCCATTTTAAGGTGGTTTGAGATATTCGAAACAGTATGAAACCTTCGAAAACAAAGCTCATTCCCTACCTTTACAAGTTTTTTAACAGTGTTTGCTTTGAAAACGAAAGCATCAATATAAGAGGTAAAAGAAACAATAGATGGCACTTGAACTTTGGCTAGCGGTAGCGCCTATTTTATTACTACTTTCTTTTGGGCCTGGTCCCAATAACTTTACAGCAATGTATAACGGTATTCGTGTTGGTGCGGGTTCTGCTGTAGTAGCGGTTGTAGGCAGAAATATTGCCTTTGGTCTGTTGATGCTGGTTTCAGCATTAGGACTAGGCGCGGTCATTGTTTCTTCGGCATTTTGGTTTAATGTCGTGAAATGGCTGGGTGTGATCTATTTGTTTTATATTGGTGTTAAAGCTTGGGTAAATGCTTCCAATAGCTTGTCAGACATGGAAGAAGGGGGCGTAGTTGTACCTAGCTCTCACATGAGCCGTATGCGCCAAGAGTTTATGATTGCGATCAGTAACCCAAAAGCCATCTTGATTTTCACTGCCATTTTCCCTCAAATGCTGGATCTTTCGGAGCCTGTTACTCAGCAGTTTTTGGTGATGGGCGTAACGTTTATGGCGACAGAGTTTATTGCAGCGTTTTTCTATGCGTTAGGTGGACGTCAGTTGCGTCGATTGATTCGTAGCCCTAAAGGCATGACCAATCTAAATAGAGGAATGGGTGGGATATTTGTTCTGGCCAGTGCCTTTTTAGCAACGGCTTCTAGAGTGTAGAGGCGAAGTTAAAGCAGTTAAAACGAAAAGAGGGAGCCAATGGCTCCCTCTTTGCTATCAAGGCAGATTCATTAAGAGTGTTCTGCAAGAAACTCTTCAGACAAGTACAGCTCTTGATTGCTGTTTACTTTTACGTCACGACTTAGAATGTTCTTCGCGATTTGCTTAGCTTCTTCTAAAGAATGCATAGTGTAAGTGCCACACTGGTATTCGTTTAGCTCAGGGATATCTTCCTTAGCAGCAACGTTCAGCACATCTTCCATAGCATCTTTCCAGCTTTGAGCAACGGTTTCTTCACTTGGCGTGCCGATAATGCTCATGTAAAAGCCAGTTCGGCAACCCATTGGCGAGATGTCAATAATTTCAACGCTGTCACCGTTTAAGTGGTCACGCATAAAGCCTGCAAACAGATGCTCTAGAGTATGAATGCCTTTCTCAGAAAGGATTTCTTCATTCGGGATGCAAAAGCGCAAATCAAATACCGTGATGGTGTCACCCTTTGGGGTTTCCATAGTTTTTGCAACGCGCACGGCAGGCGCATACATACGAGTGTGATCTACGCGAAAGCTGTCTAATAGTGGCATTTGAATTCTCTCCTATGCTCTCGCCAAGCAGCGGGCGAGGTGATTGTTTATGTCCGCTATTGTACATGAATTTTGTCTTCCATCATGGGGGGATTGCGAGTTTTTACATGTTCCCATGCCAGTGCAAGAGCGAAGACAAAACCAGCAAACCACATATTTTGACCTACAAATAATGCCATGATCAGGCAACTGATCGTCGCCAAGGCAGAGAGCCATCGGCGCTTTTGACCAAGTGATTTCAACGCAGTTGCACAGGTTAGTAAGTAGATAAGTAAAAATGCGCCGTTGGTCATTTCTATGAGCCATTCCATTTGAGCGCTGAAGAACTCAATGTACAGCAAGGATAGTAAACACATCACTCCAACAAAGGTAACGGCTCGTATTGGTGTACCTTGCTTTGATAGGGAAGCAAAGTAGCTTGGCAGTGCTTGTTGACTGGCCATAGATTGAACCATCCTTGCAAAACCCAAGATGTAAGCCCCAACATTAGAAAACGCAATAACATAGGCGCCTAAGGCAAACCATCTGCGAGCCTCTTCACCGAGTAAGGCTCCGACTAACAGAGCAAGGGATTGGCTGTTGGTCAGTTCATCACCGTAGACTTGATAGTGAGCAATCATTAATACAGTGGCTAAGTAGAGCAGTACAACTAATGCAATTCCGCCCAGTAGCGCAATTGGAAAGTCTCGGCTCGGGTTTTTAAACTCTGAACCCATGTGGGCCATGACCTCGATACCGAGGAAGCACCAAAAGATCGTCCCAGTTGCGAGCAAGGTGCTTTCCCATTCTCCCCAATTCGTAGGTTGCTGGACTGTCAGGTGACTGATGGATACATCGCTTAGGATAAAAAGTCCTAACACTGTACCAATGAGACAGATGACCACTCCCGTTTGAAAGTTAGCCGAGTTTTTCATGCCAGCTATGGAGAACAGCAGCATTCCTACCAAAGTAATACTACTTAATAGGAAAAGGCTGCTTTCGGAAACATCTAGTACGATTGCAAGGTATGCGGCAGCCACTTTAATCGCAACAGCTGGGCCAACTATCAAGATGCTTAAGAATAGCCAACCAACGGCTCTTTCTGCTTTTTGCCCAAGTACCTTGCCAATATAGTGAGAAGCACCGCCAGCGGAAGGGAAACGGCTCCCTAATAAGGAAAAAACAAATGCCACGGGGACAATGACTAACGCCGTTACAAGCCAAGCATAAAATGCAAAGCTTCCTGCTTGTGCAACAGACATAGCAGGTAAAATCATCAACCCGGTACCGACGAATGTGGTCACGGTCATTGCGATGCCTTGTATTGGGCCTAGAGTACGTTGGTATTGCATGCTTCATTCCTAATGAAAGTGCTTTGAATTTATCTTGTACAGGATAAAATGAGTGCGGTAAGAATGCTTGAGTCACTTTGCGCCCATTTGCTGACAATGTGTCGGTTTTGCCAGCAAAGTGACGGTGATAACAATAAGGTTGTTAGATGACTCTAGATCGCTATGACGAAAAGGTGCTTGCATTACTGGTGCAAGATGCTCGTTTGTCTGTATCCGATATTAGCCGCCAGGTGAATCTTTCTCGCTCTGCTGTCTCTGAACGTATAAAGCGATTAGAGGAAGGGGGGATGATTACAGGCTATCATGCCCATGTGTCAAAAATGGACCAAGATCTTATTTCCGCTTATTTAGCGTTAACCTTTAGGCCCTTATCTTGCGAACAAGTGCAGCCATATATCGACAAAATTCCAGAAGTAAAGCTGGCGCATTCTATTAGCGGTGATATTGATCTGATGATTCTAGTGCAAGTACCGTCTATGAAGCGTTTGCATGAA
Source organism: Marinomonas communis (assembly GCF_004363305.1). Taxonomy (GTDB): domain Bacteria; phylum Pseudomonadota; class Gammaproteobacteria; order Pseudomonadales; family Marinomonadaceae; genus Marinomonas; species Marinomonas communis. Next base: position 532,966 of record NZ_SNZA01000003.1, read on the forward strand.
ATACGATTGGAAATGGACAGTTGGCCAAATATCGATAAGGTCATGACGCATATGTGTTTGGCTACACGACTGGATCGTTTGTAGTACACTGGTTGCGCTTAGCTTAATTGGCTTGTGTCTACTTGTTTTAGTATTTATGTAAACACAATCATCTATATGTCAGGGAGAGTGCTGTTCTGAAAGGCTTAGACTTCATCACACGTTGGCGTAATCGAGATATCGCAGCGGACGATTTACTGTTGTTATCTTTGCTGGCTATTGGATGTGGAGTCTTAAGTAGCTTAACAATGACCGGTATGATCGAGCTCCTGTATTGGTTGTCATCTGCTGTATTGCCATCCCATAGTGAAAACTATGAAGACTTATCGCCCAATTTTCGTTTTATCCTACCGGTTGCCGCATGTCTTGTTTTGACGGTGTTTTGGTATTTAGTGCCAGAGAGAGGTTTAAAGGTTGGGATTCCTTACGTCGTAGAACGATTGAATTATCATCAAGGAAATTTGCGCTGGTTAAATGCTTTTGTGCAATTCTTCGGCGCATTTATTGGTCTCTTTGGTGGTCTCTCAATTGGCAAGGAGGGGCCAGCTGTCCACATTGGTGCGACTTTTGGTAGTCGTCTTGCTCAGCGCTTTCGACTGTCTTACATTGGTGTGGATACGTTGGTTGCTTGTGGTGTGGCAGGTGCTATTGCAGCCGCTTTTCAGACTCCTCTAGCAGGTGTCTTGTTTGCTTACGAAGTAATCTTTCACGAATACCGGTTGCGCCTTGTATTGCCTGTTTTATTGTCAGCCATCGTGGCAACGGCTATTAGTCAATGGATATTGGGACGTATTGAAATCTTTGAATTGCAGGCAGTTTTCATGCCTCTGTACGATTTAGAGATGCTCGCGGCTTATGCTGTGCTGTCTATTGGTGTCATTCTAGCCGCTGGGCTCTTCTATCAAGTTCAGCGTATTTTATGGAGTGTTGCCTACATTCCAGTATGGGCACGTTTTCTTGCAGTAGGTGTGTTAACTGGGGTGGTTGGTCTGTTCTATCCTCAAGTGCTAGGCAGTGGTTATGACACGCTAGACCTTCTTCTCACGGGTGAAGTGCTTGCGGTCTCTTTATTTGGTCTGATCTTGGCTAAAGTATTATTAACATCTATGTCGATTGGCTTAGGTATTCCTGGCGGTATGATTGGGCCAACGTTTGTTATTGGCGGGTTGTTGGGAGCCCAGATTGCCTTTTGGTTTGATACACCAATTCCAATATCAGAGGAACTGGGGCTATTTGTGTTACTCGGAATGGCGGCTATGATGGGCACAGTGTTCCAAGCACCTCTGACGGCCATTGTTGCCATGGTTGAAATGACTCATACCTCTGTTGCCATTCCTCCCGCTATCTTTGTCATTGTCTTATCTTGTATCACCGTCCGTTTGGTGTTTAAGCAGGATTCTATTTTCGTTGAGAGGATGCATTCACTGGGTATGGTTTCTGAATGGAGTCCTGTGCAACGTCTACTTAGACAACATGATGTGCGTAGTGTCGCGACCAAAGTCGATATCTTTCCTGAATTGCTGCATTTTGAACGAGTCCGAGACTTAGCGTCAGGTATGATAGACTATGTTGCCATCGAAAAAGGTGGGCGTTACTTTGTTGTGTCAGTGACTTCGTTAGTAGAAGCTGTACAGACGTTGGATTTTGGCCCTCAGCCTTGGTTAATTGAAGATCAAAATCGTATTGCTATGTCTGTACTGCAGGCTGTTAACAGCACACAACTTCACGCATTGGACTCATCACTCTCTTTGGCTGAGTTGTTAAGTTGGCTGCATCAGAATGAGCAGCATCAAGTGTTGGTTAATTTCTCGCAGCAAGAAGAGCTTTGGTTGGTAACATCACAACAACTCGATCAAATGTTATTAAAGGGGTAAGCATGCTTTGGGTTAAAGCATTTCACATTATTGCAGTGGTTTGTTGGTTTGCAGCACTGTTTTATTTGCCACGTTTGTTTGTTTACCATGCTGATGCAAAAGATCATGAAAGCATAGAGCGTTTTAAAATTATGGAGCGTAAGCTCTATCGTGGCATCATGACACCATCTGCGATCGCGACCGTTGTATTAGGCTTTTGGGTGGTTTCTTACAATACTGAGTACTATTTTAGTTCCGGTTGGTTTCATGCAAAAATGCTGCTCGTTGCTTTGCTGCTAGGCTATCACCATGCCTGCGGTAGTATGCTTAAAAAGTTTGCAAATGATCAAAATACACGTAGTCACAAGTTTTACCGTTGGTTTAACGAATTTCCCGTTCTAATTCTCATCGGCGTTTGTATTCTCGTCGTAGTTAGACCATTTTAATTTACCGAATTTATGGATCACATTATGAGTCGTTCAGAAGAATTATATTCTCGTGCCCAAAAACACATTCCTGGTGGCGTTAACTCACCAGTTCGAGCATTTAATGGTGTGGGGGGATCGCCTGTTTTCTTTCAAAAAGGAGAGGGGGCTTATGTATACGATGAAGATGGCAAGCGCTACATCGATTATGTTGGTTCATGGGGGCCAATGATTTTGGGGCACTCGCACCCAGATGTTATGAGTGCTGTGCGTAAACAATTGGATTATGGCTTGAGTTTTGGTGCCCCTACGGAAGTAGAAATCACTATGGCTGATAAAGTATGCGAGCTTGTGCCATCGATGGACATGGTACGCATGGTGAACTCTGGCACCGAAGCAACGATGAGTGCGATTCGTCTAGCTCGAGGTTATACCGGCCGAGATAAGATCGTTAAGTTTGAAGGCTGTTACCACGGTCACTCAGATTCTTTGTTGGTAAAAGCAGGCTCAGGTGCTTTGACTCTTGGCGTACCGAACTCTCCTGGCGTACCAGCGGATCTTGCTCAGCATACAATCACGTTGCAGTTTAACGATATTGAAGAAGTAAAAGCCTGCTTTGCAGACATTGGTGATCAGATTGCTTGTATCATCGTTGAGCCTGTTGCCGGCAATATGAACTGTATTCCTCCCGTTGCAGGCTTCTTAGAAACGTTGCGAGAAGTTTGTGATCAATCTGGCGCAGTGCTTATTTTTGATGAGGTGATGACAGGTTTTCGCGTTGCCTTGGGTGGTGCACAAGAGAAGTTCAACATTAAGCCTGACCTAACGACATTGGGTAAAGTCATTGGTGCTGGTATGCCAGTAGGTGCCTTTGGTGGTAAGCGTGAGATTATGGAATACATTGCGCCGCTTGGCCCTGTTTATCAAGCCGGTACGTTGTCAGGTAATCCTGTAGCGATGGTGGCAGGCCTTGCTGTTTTGAATAAGATCAGTGAGCCAGAGTTTCATAAGTCGTTGGAAGCAAAAACCGTAGCGCTGATGGAAGGTATTCAAGCTGCTGCAGATGAGTTAAACGTGCCGCTTGTTACGGTTTGTGCAGGGGGCGGTATGTTTGGTCTATTCTTCACTGAGCAAGAGCGTGTAACTACATTTGCAGATGTGCAAAAGTGTGACACGGAGAAATTTAAGGTATTCTTCCATCACCTTCTAGAAGAGGGGGTGTACCTTGCTCCGTCTGCATTTGAGGCTGGTTTTACATCACAGGCTCATAGCGATGAAGACATTGCCTACACTGTTGCTGCGGCAAAGCGCGCGCTAGCGAAATTAGTTTAATCATTGGAGAACCTTAATGAAGGTGGATGATATGCCTGTCGAAGAAACTGAAAAAGACCTTCCTAAGGATGGAGTGGACGAAGGCAGTGCAACCGCAACAGAAAAACGACCGCGTAGAGGCGTTTACTTGTTGCCAAATTTGTTTACCACCGCGGCTTTATTTTCTGGCTTCTATGCCATTATTGCAGCCATGAATGGTAATTTTATTCAAGCATCGGTAGCGATCTTTATTTCTATGGTGCTTGATGGTTTGGATGGTCGAATTGCTCGTTTAACTCGTACTCAAAGTGCTTTTGGTGCCGAATATGATTCGCTAGCCGATATGGTTTCGTTTGGTATTGCTCCTGCATTAATTGCGTTTACTTGGGCGCTTGCGCCTTTGGGTAAGGTGGGGTGGATTGCGGCTTTTATTTATGCAGTCGGAGCGGCGCTTCGCTTAGCTCGCTTCAATACCATGATTGGTAGTCAAGACAAGCGTTACTTTACCGGCTTGCCGAGCCCTTCGGCTGCAGCGATAGTTGCAGGGGTTATTTGGGCTTGTGAAAGTGCAGGGGTGACAGGAGACCAAGTGGCAAGCATTATGGCATTACTAGTCCCTGTAACGGGTCTATTAATGGTGAGTAATGTTAAATACCGTAGCTTCAAGGATTTGAACATTAAAGGACGTGTTCCTTTTGTTGTTCTACTAATTGCTGTGCTTGTATTAGTTCTAATTGCACTTGAGCCAGCGCTTGTTCTCGCAGGCGTATTCTGTGCCTATGGTTTATGGGGATTGCTAGGGATTTTTATCAAGCAACTTCGATAACAAAACTGTTTGAGATTCAAAGCCTGCTACTTATTTAAGTAGTGGGCTTTTTGCTTTCAGGGCCTTGGTTTTATTGGGTGGCGGTTTGTATTGCAAAGGGTTTGGTTGTTTATTGATCGACTGGTGTGTGTTTCTGGTTGATAAATAAACAGATTCGAGCTTTTTTCGTCATAAAGGGAACTTTTTTAAAATTAATTCAAAAAGAGCTTGCGCTGAAAATTCTGATGCGTATTATACGCACCCACTGACACGGCAGGCCAGCACGGACTGCACAGCGAACTGGAAACAGTAAGCGATTAACCTTAAGGGTTAAGAGGATGTGTCAACGCTCTTTAAAATAGATAATCAGATAATTTGTGTGGGCGCTCGCTGGAGACTTCTCAAAACTTTAGAAGTCTTAAATGAGTGACCA
>NZ_SNZA01000004.1 GCF_004363305.1 Marinomonas communis
AGCCTGCCGCCAGCGTTCAATCTGAGCCATGATCAAACTCTTCAGTTTAAAAAAGCTTGCTCAAACTCATGAATCACGTCTGACTTTAACTATATCCTTCAATCCGAAGACTAAAGAACGTAAAGCGAATTGACATGGTCACTCATTCAAGACTTCAAAGTTTTTTGAGAAGTCTCCAGCGAGCGCCCACACAAATTATCTGACTATCTATTTTAAAGAGCGTTGACACATCCTCTTAACCATTAGGGTTAATCGCTTACCGTTTCCAGTTCGCTGTGCAGTCCGTGGTGGTCTGCCGTGTCAGTGGGTGCGTATAATACGCATCAGAATTTTCAGCGCAAGCTCTTTTTCAATTAATTTTAAAAAAGTTCTGTTTATGACGAAAAAAGCTCGAATCTGTTTATTTATCAACCAGAAACACGCACCAGTCGATCAATAAACAACCAAACCCTTTGCAATACAAACCGCCACCCAATAAAACCAAGGCACTGAAAGCAAAAAGCCCGCTACTTAGTTAAGTAGCGGGCTTTTGAATACCAATCTATATAGTTCGATTATAGGCCGTAAGACATTAATCGATTGTAACGTCGCTCTAGAAGCTCATCTGTAGAAAGCGCCTCTAAACGATCAAGCACTTCTAACACACCTTCTTTATAGCGTTCAGCCATAAGGTTGTGGTTAGTGTGCGCGCCGCCTAGCGGCTCTTCAAGAATAGTATCTACAAAACCAAGCTCTTTTAGACGATCAGCAGTAATGCCCATCGCTTTTGCTGCATCAGATGCACGCTCAGCACTCTTCCAAAGAATTGACGCACAGCCTTCTGGGGAAATTACTGAGTAAGTGCCGTATTGAAGCATCATCAGCTCATCGCAAACACCAATTGCTAATGCACCACCAGAACCACCTTCACCGATTACAGTTGAGATGATCGGCGTTTTAAGGCGAGACATTACCGCAAGGTTGTAAGCAATCGCTTCACTTTGGCCACGTTCTTCAGCACCAATACCAGGATACGCCCCAGGTGTGTCAATTAAAGTCACAATAGGCATGTTGAAACGTTCAGCAGTTTCCATTAAGCGTAACGCTTTACGATAGCCCTCTGGGCGAGGCATACCGAAGTTACGCAGAACTTTCTCTTTAACTTCACGACCTTTTTGGTGACCAATAACCATCACAGGACGACCATCAAGGCGTGCTACACCACCAACAATGGCACGATCATCCGCATAATGACGATCGCCGTGCATTTCTTCAAAGTCAGTAAATACGTGATTAATGTAATCCAGTGTGTATGGGCGTTTTGGATGACGCGCCAATTGAGAAACTTCCCACGCACCTAAGTTGCTGAATAGGCTTTGCGTCAGAGTAATCTTCTTCTCTTCAAGTCGGCTAATCTCTTCACTGATATTCAGATCATTATCGTTGCCAACAAGACGTAACTCTTCAATTTTTTGTTCGAGCTCAGCAATTGGCTGCTCAAAAGGTAAGTAATCTAGATTCATTTTTTACACGCTGCTATTAAGTTGCCTGATTATTCTACAGAAAGTTCTAGCTTCGAACATCCCATCGCGCCGTTCCATTGACGATACGCGAGTGTAAGAATGATAAAATGGCGCTAAGTATACACTAACTGCACCTTTTGTTTACCGTATTGTTTTTGAAGTTCATGAATTAATTCGTCATCCGGTCGAATTTTCCACTGTGACCCAAGCTTAACATCTCCAGTGGCTTGATTTGTCTCAAATCCAATCACCACATCGCAACCGTCACCTCGATAAGGCGCTATATGGCTAGCCAATGCATCGATGTTTTGTTGGGTGACTTCTTCTTCTAACCAATCAATACGTAGTGCTTCAACATAGCGAATGCGAGCAGTAGCCATATCGAGAACATTACGAGCAGATACTTTTTGTCCGCCACGGAATTCATCAATACTGATTTCCCCCTCGACCACTACTACTTGATCTTTCACCAAGTATTGCTTCACGTTCTCAAATGTATCAGAGAAAACCGCCACTTCGATTCGAGCGGAGCGATCGTCCAAGGTAATAAAAGCAATATTACCGCCACGCTTACTTTTAGTAATCCGCATTTCAACGATCAGGCCAGCCATCACTTGAGTTTCACGCTTAGGCTGTAAATCAACAATCCGCTGACGAGCAAAGCGGCGAATCTCTTTTTCGTAGTCGTCAATTGGGTGACCTGTTACATACAGGCCTAAGGTATCTTTCTCACCATCAAGACGCTTACGACCATGCCACTCAGGTACGATACCAATTTCATCGTATGCATTCTCAGTCGATTCCTCGACCGCAATACCAAACAAGTCCATCATCCCTGCGTCTTCATTCTTAGCATTTTGGTCTGCACGTTTAAGTGCCTCATCAATGCAGGCAAACAAAGTCGCACGATTTGGACCAACCGTATCAAAAGCACCAGAACGAACCAAAGCCTCCATGACACGCTTATTGACCTTACGACCAACACGTTCACAGAAATCAAATATATGCTTAAAGGGTCCTTCTTTACGCGCCTCAACAATGGCTTCAATCGGCCCCTCACCCACGCCTTTAATCGCACCCAGGCCATACACAATGGCGCCTTTTTGGTTAACCGCAAACTTGTAGACTGACTCATTAACATTCGGCAGATCAACGGTGAGGTTCATAGCACGACATTCTTCTACAAAAATAACGATCTTATCGGTATTCTGCATATCGGCTGACAGCACTGCAGCCATAAATGGTGCTGGATAGTGATGCTTCAGCCAAGCCGTTTGATAAGAAACTAAAGCGTACGCGGCAGAGTGGGATTTGTTGAAACCGTAACCCGCAAACTTCTCCATCAGATCGAAGATATTGCCCGATAGATCCTTATCAATATTATTCTTCGCAGCCCCCTCCATGAAAATCAAGCGCTGCTCTTGCATAACCTCAGGCTTTTTCTTACCCATGGCACGACGAAGCAAGTCGGCACCACCGAGAGAAAATTTTGCCAATACCTGAGCGATTTGCATTACCTGCTCTTGGTACAAGATGATACCGTAAGTCGGTTCCAGTACAGGAATAAGGTCTTCGTGTTGGTAATCTGGATGCGGGAAAGCAAGCTCTGCGCGACCGTGCTTACGGTTAATAAAGTCATCCACCATGCCTGAACCTAATGGGCCCGGACGATAAAGTGCAACCAAAGCGATGATATCCTCGAAACGCGACGGCAATAACTTCTTAATCAGCTCTTTCATACCACGGGATTCCAGCTGGAATACCGCTGTCGTCTCTGCTCGCTGAAGCAGGTCGTAGGTCGCTTTGTCTTCCAAATCAATCAGAGCAATATCAAGAGGCTCTTTACCCTCTCGCGCATGAATCTCATTAATGGTTTTTAGCGCCCAATCAACGACTGTGAGAGTTTTCAAACCCAAGAAGTCAAACTTTACTAGGCCAGCTTCCTCTACATCATTTTTATCATATTGCGTGACAAGACCCGTTCCATCTTCTTCACAATATAGCGGGGCAAAGTCCGTTAGCTTTGTTGGCGCTATTACTACACCACCTGCGTGTTTACCGAAGTTACGAACTGTACCTTCTAACGAGAACGCCATGTCCATTACTTCGGCAGCCGCCTCGTCACCTTCAATAAACTCAACCAAAGCAGGCTCAACTTCAAGCGCTTTTTTGAGAGTCATACCGATTTCAAATGGAATCAGTTTCGATAGCTTGTCACCTAAGCTATAGGATTTACCTTGTACTCGTGCCACATCACGCACTACCGCCTTAGCCGCCATCTGACCAAAAGTAATGATCTGAGATACAGCGTTACGACCGTAGCGACGAGCAACATAATCGATCACGCGGTCACGATTATCCATGCAGAAGTCGATATCGAAATCCGGCATGGAAACACGCTCAGGGTTCAAGAAACGTTCGAAAAGGAGGTCGTACTCAAGTGGATCGAGATCTGTGATTTTCAAGGCATAAGCCACTAATGAGCCCGCACCAGACCCCCGCCCAGGGCCCACAGGAATATCATTGTCTTTAGACCATTGAATAAAGTCCATTACGATCAAGAAATAACCTGGAAACCCCATCTGGTTAATAATATCAAGCTCGAAATTTAGACGATCAATGTATTCTTGGCGTCGGGTAAGTATGCGCTCCCCATATTTTTTAACGAGAATTCCAAAACGCTCTTCCAGCCCTTTATGTGATATTTCACGGAAGTATTCTTCCATGGTCATACCTTCAGGAACAGGGAAGTCCGGCAGGAAGTATTTTCCTAACAAGACATCAACGTTACAACGTTTGGCTATTTCAACAGTATTCTCAATCGCTTCCGGCAGATCAGAAAACAACTCTTCCATTTCTTCGGAAGACTTAAAGTACTGCTCTTCTGTGTATTTGTGTTCGCGACGAGGGTCTTCTAGAGTAACGCCATCGTATATGCAAACACGAGCCTCATGGGCCTCAAAATCCGCTCGATTGATAAAACGTACATCATTCGTCGCAACCACAGGACAATCAAATTCTGCTGCAATTGGAACAATTGCATGAATATAGTCCTCTTCGCCCGCTCTAAAGGTTCGAACAACCTCAGCGTAATAACGTCCTGGAAAAGTATCCATCCAACGTTTTAAGTAGTCTCGCGCCTCAGCCTCATGCCCTTTAGCCAATAACACACCCACATCACCATTCACACCACCGGAAAGAGCAATGACGTCTTCATTGTGCTCTGCCACCCACTCTCGTTTGATGATTGGTCGACCTTCTACTTGCCCCAGCTGATAACCCTTAGAGATGACTTCAATGATATTTTTATAGCCTTGGTTCGACATTGCCAAAAGCGTCATACGGGTACGCTGCTCAAGCAAGCCTTCGGCTTCTAAAATTATATCTGCACCACAGATTGGCTTAATGCCCTTGTCCATGGCGCCTTTATAGAAACGTACAAAGCCACACAAGTTATTCTCGTCCGACATTGCGACCGCTGGCATTTGCATCTTCTCAGCCTGAGACACCAAGCCTTTGACCTTTACTAGACCGTCAACTAGAGAGAACTCCGTATGGACCCTCAAGTGGATAAAGGAAGACATGACATTAACCTTCTATAATTCGTTTTACTGGACCGAAGCTTCGACGATGGATATCACACACACCATGCTCTTGGATAGCAGTTAAGTGCACCGCCGTTGGATATCCCTTGTGTTTTGCAAAGCCGTATTCAGGATATTGTTCATCTAAAGCAACGATTTCTCTGTCTCTTGTCACTTTAGCAAGGATTGAGGCTGCTGCGATTGCAGCATGTCGTGCATCACCTTTGACCACCGCTTCCGCTGGACAAGGCAATTCTTTAGGTATCCGGTTACCATCAATAAGTGCATGCTCAGCAGCAATAGGTAATGAATCAATTGCCCGCTTCATCGCCAACATACTAGCATGGAGAATATTAATCTCATCAATTTCAGCAACGGATGCACGAGCAACACTATACGCTAGTGCTTTGTTTTGAATTTCTACAAATAGGGCTTCACGCTTTTTTTCTGATAATTTTTTTGAATCGTTTAGCCCTGCAATAGGATTCTCTGGATCCAATATAACTGCTGCAGCGACGACATCACCTGCCAAAGGCCCTCGCCCAGCTTCGTCAGCACCCGCTACGAGTACACCCTCATATTGTAGGCTTACAAATGGTTCCAATTCAGGCATTCTGGATCTCCTGCGCTATTGCACTGGCCGCGGCTTCACCCGCATTCTTACGCAGCATTTCATGTAGATCCATAAAGGTATTTTCTATCTGCGGCTCTTCTTCAAAACGCTTCCACTCGTGCAATAAGGCCTTCGCTAACTTTTCAGGAGAAGCCTCATCCTGAATCAGCTCAGGCACCAGAGACTTTTTAGCAAGTAGGTTTGGTAAGGAAACATAGGGCACTTTAATCATACGCTTCATGATGGCATAGGTTAATTTTGTAAACCGATAGGCTACGACCATCGGGCGCTTAACCAACATCGCTTCTAAAGCGGCTGTACCAGACGCTAATAGAATGGCCTCACCCGCCGCCATCACATCACGAGACTGACCATCTACAATAGTAGCTTGTACATTTACATCGGCAAGAATCGCTTCAATCTGGGCTCGGCGCTCTGAGTTCGCAGCCGGAATAATAAATTGAGCCGTACTCACCTGCTGCTGTATGACCTTCATTGTTTCAGCAAAAACAGGCATTAATCGACTAACTTCTCCACCTCTAGACCCAGGTAAGACAGCAAACCAGTCGCCTGATATCGCAAGGCCTAATCGCTCACGAGCTTCTTCCTTATTACTATGAAAAGCCACTTCATCAGCCAAGGTATGCCCAACACATACAGCGGGTATGTTGTGTGTTTTATAAATATCTAATTCAAACGGGAAAAGAGTCAACATCAGGTCAACGGACTCTTTGATTTTAAAAATACGCTTTTGGCGCCAAGCCCATACCGAAGGACTAACATAATGAATCGTTTTGATGCCATTCGAACGTAGTTTACGAGCCAGAGGTAAATTAAAGTCAGGCGAGTCAATACCAATAAATGCGGTAACATCACATTCGAGACAGTGATTCAAAATCGTCTTTCGGATACCTAACAGCTCACGCAATCGCCCAAGCACTTCTACAAGTCCCATGACAGAAAGACGCTCCATAGGAAACAGGCTGTTAAATCCTTTTTCAATCATTAACGGCCCGCCAATCCCCTCAAAGACAGCATCAGGAAAGCGTGTTTTCAAATGCTCAATCAAGTTTGAGCCTAGGATATCTCCCGAGGCCTCACCCGCGACAATTACAAATCGGTTTTTCATAATTAATAGTTAACCTTCATAAAAAAACCCCGACAGAATCGGGGTTTCTTCGAAACTCAGCTTATTTGCTAGCGAACAATGCCTCGATTCGACTGGCGTATTGAGCGCACGAAATCAGCAACTTCTTGAACCTTTACAATATCGCTCGACTCAATCTCGCTTAATGCCTGCTCAAGTGGCATACCTTTAATGTAAACCATTTTATAGGCAGAACGCAGTGCTTTGATCACTTCTGCAGGCATACCACGTCGGCGCATTCCTTCGAAATTCATACCATGAGCTTTCGCTGGATCACCGGATACCATTACATAACGCGGTACATCTTTAGTTACCATGGATCCCATGCCACACATACTATACGAGTTCACTTGGCAGAACTGATGAATACCTGTGTAACCACCTAAAATAACAGAATCGCCCACTTTAACGTGGCCAGCCAAAGCAGCGTAATTCGCTAAAATATTGTTATCACCGACAACACAGTCGTGTCCGACATGAGTGCTTGCCATAAACAGATTACCGGAGCCAATTTTAGTGACACCTTGATCCTGAACCGTGCCTCGATGAATCGTGGCATTTTCACGGATCACATTGTCATCGCCAATGATAAGCTGAGTAGGCTCACCTTTATATTTTTTATCTTGGTTTGCTTCGCCAACGGAGGCAAACTGATAAATCTCATTAGCCTTGCCAATGGTTGTATGTCCATTCACAACAACATGAGACTTCAACACTGTACCTGCGCCAATTCGCACGTCTGGACCGACAATACAAAAAGGACCAATTTCAACATCACTGTCTAGTTCAGCTTTTGGATCAACTATCGCAGTTGGATGTATCAACACTTAAAGTTTCCTGTCTGCACAAAGAATTGTAGAAGAACAAACTAGCTCGCCTTCAACCGTTGCTTTTACTTCAAACTTCCAGATACCACGACGCTCGGTCAAAATCTTAGCCTCTAACTGAAGGCGGTCACCAGGCACAACTGGACGTTTAAAACGGGTGTTATCAGCACCAACAAAGTAATAAATAGAGCCATCTTGTGGTGTTTTATCCATGGTTTTAAAACCAAGAATACCGGCTGCTTGAGCCATCGCCTCAATAATTAAAACACCAGGCATTACTGGATGATCTGGGAAGTGCCCGTTAAAAAACGGTTCGTTTACCGTCACATTCTTGTACGCAACAATTGATTCACCACGTGTTAACTCGACAACACGATCCACAAGTAAGAATGGGTAACGGTGAGGTAGGTAACGGCGAATTTCATTCACATCCATCATTTATGCATTAACCTTTTGTTAAAAGCGTATTAACTTGTTTTTCCAATTTAGAAATATGGGCAGCCATACTTTCGATTCGTCGAAGACGAGCAGCAGATTTGCGCCACTTTTGAGTAGAATCAAGAGCTGTCCCAGAAGAGTAAGAGCCTGGGGTGTCAATTGAGCGAGTCACTAAACTCATCGCCGTAATATGCACATTATCAACTAATGTAATATGACCAGCCAAACCAACACCACCAGCGATTGTACAGTTTTTGCCAATCACTGTGCTTCCCGCGATCCCAACACAACCCGCAATCGCGCTATTATCACCGATTACGACGTTATGAGCAATTTGAACGAGATTATCTATTTTAACACCATTACCAATAATAGTGTCATCGATTGCCCCACAATCAATCGTTGTATTCGCACCGATTTCCACATCTTCACCAATACAAACACTTCCTAACTGATGAATCTTCACCCAAACGCCATCATTAGGAGCAAAACCAAAACCATCCGCACCAATAACTGCTCCGCTATGGACAATACATCGAGCTCCTAGACGTACCCCATCATACAAAGTGACGTTTGCAGCTAAACGAGTTTTCTCGCCAATCTGCACCTGTTCACCGATAACAGTCCCTGCACCAATGGTACACCCGTCAGCAATCTCAGCATGTGCCCCGATCGAAACATTCGGTGCGATAGTGACATTCATGCCAACTTTTGCATCACTATGAATAACAGCACTTGGGTGAATAACCTTCCCCCATCCCTGTCCAGGCGAAGCAAAAAGGGCGCTCACTTTAGCGAAGGCTAGATAAGGATTACGAACTACTATGGCGTTTCTAACTTGCTCAGCGTCTTGCACATTACGTATCAACACCGCTCCAGCTTCAGAGCACCCCAGCAAATTAGAAAATTTAGGGTTTGAAAGAAAACTCAACTGCTCCGCTGTGGCATGCTCTAAGCTACCCAATGCAGAAACGGTATACTCAGGATCACCAAATAGTTCGCCGCCTACCGCGGCGGCGATTTCAGAAAGGGTGTAACCCATTCACTACTTCTCTTTATTTAATTTTTCAATCAACTCAGCTGTAATATCAACCGATTCATTTGTGTAGATCGCTGCTTGTCGCGAAATCACAGCGTCCAACTTTTTCTCTTTAATCAACTCTTTCAGTGCTACCTCACCCTGAGGGGTCAATTGTTGAATAAGCTGCTGCTCCATCTGTTGCGCTTGTTGCTGCATTGCAGCCACCATTTGACGCAACTGAGCCTGTTTTTGGTTTACTTCAGCACGACGCTTTTTCAAATCTTCAGCGGAAAGCGTTAACTCATCACGCTTAAGAGATTCCACCATATCCTTTAGTGCTTTATTTTCTTGATCTAAACGTGCCTTCATTTGATCCACTTGCTGGCGTGGACCTTGGGCAGCCTCTTGGCCTGCCTTACTTTGTAGCAACGCCGCTCTGAAATCCAAAACAGCAACTTCAGACGCCATGGCTTGCGCACTAAAAAGGGCAACCAAGAAAAAAGAAATCATTTTATTCATAAAAAGTCCTTAACCATTAGAAGGTTGTACCAAGCTGGAATTGGAACACATCGGTGTCATCACCTTCTTTATCATTTAGTGTTTTAGCGATATTGAATGACAATGGCGCAATTGGTGTAATCCAAGTCCAGTTGAAACCAACACTGTATCGAATCTCACCGGCATCAAAGCCTTCTTCACAGCTGGTACTGCCTGAATAACAGTAGTCTGTAAACACGTTACCAGCATCTAAAAAGATCGATGTACGTACAGAGCTGTGATCCTCAACCATTGGCATTGGGAAAATCACTTCTGCAGTAGCTGCAACCAACATATTACCGCCTATAGAATCGGTTTCAGTGTCGTCACTGTAAGTGTTGCGTGGACCTAATGATGAAGCACTAAATCCTCGAACTGTGTAAACACCACCTGCATAATAGTTTTCAAAGAATGGTAAACGATCTGTATCACCATAACCGAAACCATAACCTGCTCGGCCCTTCAAATGAAATAGCCACAAATTATCGTCACTTAGATTCCAGTATGCTTGAGAAAGTGCACCAATTTTGGCATAGGTTTGATCACCGACTGGCGTAGCAACATCCAGAGTTACCCTATGACTAACCCCGCCCGTTGGCAAAAGACCACCAACGATATCATTATCAGTCCAAACAATATTCGCAATGACATCATCGAAAGAGTCACCATACTCATCTAAATACGCCTGGGTCTCCAAAGACGGGTTGGAGCCAAGGTCCACACCTGTGTTCTTAACAGTAACACCAAAACTTAAGCGCTGTGTATCTGTGATAGGGTAACCAAAGTTTACCGATGCACCAATTCTATCTAGATCGTAGTCTTCAACATCATCATCATCGTGATCACTTACTTGGTAAAACAAGCTATAGCCGCGGCTAACGCCATCAACAGTGAAGTATGGATTATCATAAGAAAGCGTGTAATCTTGAGTTTGGTTTGTTCGGCTCATATTAAACGCGAGCTTATTGCCAGACCCCATGAAATTGCGCTTCGAGACACCAAAGCCTAAAACAGTACCATCTGACTGAGAGTAACCAATACTTGCCTGAATACTTCCAGAAGGTTGCTCTTCCACCGACACATCAAGATCTACCTGATCGACGGTCCCCGGAACAGGGCGAGTTTTTAGATCCACTTTGGAGAAGAAGCCTAAACGTTCAATCGCTCGTTTCGATGATTGTATCTTAGTGTGAGTCGCTAACGTGCCTTCAAACTGAGTCATCTCACGTCGCAACACTTCATCTTTAGTTTCTGAGTTACCGCTAAAGTTGATACGACGCACATACACTTGTGGTCCTGGCGTAATATGGTAAGTCAGGTCCACTTTATGGCCTGGTAGCTTATTCGGAATAATATTTACATTCGTAAACAGGTAACCATCATCACCAAGCTCACTGGATACCGACTCCATGATTTCAGTAGTCTGTTTGCGCGAGAAAACATCACCTGCTTTTTGATCAATATGTTTCCAAATACGATCCTCTGAAATTGGCAATGAACCACTTAGAGAAACATCATTGATTGAGTACGGTAGCCCCTCATTGATATTCACGACCACGTATACTTCGCGCTTATCCGCCGAAACGCTAACTTGGTTTGAGATCAGCTCATAATCTAAGTAACCACGATCGAGATAAAAACTACGTAGCGTTTCCAAGTCACCTTGAATTTTCTGTTTTGAGTACTCATCCGCAGAACTAAATGGGTTAAAGTATCCCGTCTCAGCAGATTGGAACTTATCAGTTAGCTCCTCATCAGAAAAATTCTTATTGCCGACAATATTAATATGGACGATTTTCGCAGTAACACCTTCTTCGATATTAATATTGAGAGCAACACGATTTCGTGGAAGTGCTTCTACATCCATCTTAACCTGAGCACTATAGCGCCCAAGAGCGTAGTACTGACGCTGTAACTCTTGTTGGATTTGGTTTAAGGTTTCTGGCTTGTAAAGCTCACCTTCTTCTAAACCGGATAAGCGAAGACCTCTCTGAAGGTCTTCAGTAGAAATCATGTCGTTACCATCAATCTCTATTCGCCCTATCGTCGGACGCTCTACTACTTTAAAGATAACAACATCATCTTCTTCGAATACTTCAATGTCACTAAAGTACCCCGTCGCAAAAAGACTATTAACTGCCTCATGAACACGAGAAGAGTCGTATCCTTGTCCCTGCTGAAAACCGATGGTTTCGAATGCGCGCGCAGGTGACATTTGCAACAACCCATCAACACGCACATCCGCAACTGTCTTCGCATAACTTTGAGCACTACAAATCGCTAACACTGATGCTACAAAGACTTTCACATATACCTCTCTACAAGCGGGCAATATCATTAAATAGAGCAACGGCCATCATTGCGAACAGCAAAGATGCTCCGAAGCGGTAAGCAAGCCCTTGAATTCTCTCTGAAACAGGCTTGCGGCGCACAGCTTCTATACCAAAAAATAACAAATGCCCACCATCCAGCATTGGAATGGGCAACAAATTTAAGACACCAAGACTCACACTTAAGTAAGCCATAAACTTCAAAAACGACTGCAATCCTGATTCAGCCGAAGCACTAGCAACTTTCGCAATAGTAATAGGACCCGATAAGTTATCGAGAGATATCAAACCTTGCAACATTTTACCGATAGAAGACACGGTTAATGCAGTCATTTGCCAAGTTTGATGCACACCATAACCAAGTGAACCAAATACATCAAACTCCCTTTCTCTAATATCCGCATCACTCAGAACAGGGGGTTCAACGGCAAGCCCCGCCAAGCCGACTGCAACACCAGATACTTCTCTTGCTGCTGGTATTAATGTGAGTGTTTTTAACTCGCCATCGCGCAACACATCTACCATCAGCTTTGCATTTGGGCTTTTCTGAACCCAAACGACAAAACTCTGCCAATCAGAGACCGGCTCACCGTTAATCGTTTGTACCGTATCCCCTTTCAGAAAACCTGCTCTCTCTGCAGCGCCTCCAGCTACAACTTCAGCAATTGTCGGCACCACTTGAGGTCGCCAAGGCACAATACCAATTGCAGAGATCAGATTACTGGGTTCTTCTCCAACCAACCATCGCTCTAGGGTAAATCGGTCTTCTTCTTCGACGGTCGAACCAGGAGGAAGATAACGAACACTATAACTCCCACTTTGACCAATCAAGTCTGCTAACACTAAATTTACATCTTCCCATGAATGAGTCACCTTCCCATTCACTTGGGTGATCTCTGCCCCCACTTCGATATTGGTTTGCGCAATGGGCGAAGACGGTGTCAATACACCTACTTTTGGTGCAATAGTCTGAATCCCCAACCCTGCAACCAAAGCATAAATCGCGATTGCTAGAATGAAATTGGCAATAGGGCCAGCCGCAACGATCGCAATGCGTTGCCATACATTCTTATAATTGAATGCCTGATCTTTTAACGCTTCTGGCACATTACCTTCACGACCATCTAACATGCGCACATATCCACCCAGCGGAATCATCGCTAAAGTGAACTCTGTACCAGATTTTGCTGTGTACTTGTAAAGAGGTTTACCAAAGCCCACAGAGAAGCGTAGCACCTTAACACCACATAGACGTGCCACTATGTAATGACCAAACTCATGAAAAGTAATCAATACACCCAGTGCGACAATAATGGATAAGGCATTTTGAATCATGTTATGAAAACTCCGAAGCGATCAACTGTTGCGCAAGCACTCGAGACTGTTCATCCGCCTCAAACACTACTTCCAGATCATTGACAACTTTAATATCAGAGCGTTCAAGAACCTGCTGATTTAAGCGAGCGATATCAAGAAAAGAGAGCTGCCCTTTTAAGAAAGCTGCAACCGCCTCTTCGTTAGCCGCATTTAAACAGGCCATAGCTGTGCCACCTAAATACCATGCTTCACTAGCCAGCTTTAAATTTGGGAAACGCTCAAGGTCAGGCGCTTCAAAGTTAAGTTGAGATACCTGAAACAAATCAAGTGCCTCAACCCCAGTTTCAATGCGTGCAGGCCAAGTCATTCCATATGCTATCGGTATCTTCATATCTGGATTACCCATTTGAGCAATAACAGAGCCATCTTTGTAGGAAACCATGGAATGAATAATACTTTCAGGGTGAACAACCACTTGAACATCGGCAGGAGTCACATCAAACAACCAACACGCCTCAATAAGCTCCAAGCCTTTATTCATCAAGCTAGCCGAGTCTACTGAGATTTTTTGTCCCATTGACCAATTCGGATGCGCGCATGCCTGCGCAGGGGTTACCGTCTTCATTTGATCGTATGAGTACGTCCGAAACGGACCACCAGAAGCCGTCAGCAATACTTTGTCAACATCACGCTTCGTTACCCCAGAATCCGATTGCGGAAGACACTGATAGATCGCATTATGTTCACTATCAATAGGCATTAGGGTCACCTTGTGCTTGGTAACCTCATCCATAAACAAACGCCCTGCTGTCACCAAACTCTCTTTATTTGCAAGCAATACGCGTTTGCCTGCACGTATTCCCGCCAGAGTAGGACGAAGACCCGCAAAGCCCATGATCGCCGCCATTACCTGATCGCAATCATCGCTGGCAATACTCTCCATGGACTCACTGCCATATTCAAACTGGGTTGGTAAACCAGCACATAGAGATGCCAACTGATCACGTGCTGCCTTAGACCCCATCACCGCTCGCTTTGGCTGAAACTGATGACAAATCTCAGCCATACGCTCAACACTAGCGTTAGCAGCCACACTGACAAGTTCAAACTGATCGGGGTATTGAGCAATAACATCCAAAGTACTTCGACCTATGGAACCCGTTGCCCCAAGCAAACAAATCTTTTGCATTACACCCAACCTACAAAACTAAGCAGCAAAACATAAATTGGCGCTGCAGAAGTAAGACTATCAACGCGATCCATCACGCCACCATGCCCTGGGATCAATTGACTTGAGTCTTTCAAAGACTCATGTCGCTTAAACAAACTCTCTGTTAAGTCACCCAAAACAGAGGTTAAGACAGTTACTACTGCGATAACCGCAAGCAAGAACCATCCCCAAACCGAAAAGCCACTAAAGTAGGCAAAAAAAGCTATACCAACTTGAGTAACTACCAAGCCACCAAGCACGCCCTCCCAAGATTTACCTGGGGATACCTTCGGCGCTAATTTTCTTTTACCAAATGCTTTGCCTGAGAAATACGCACCTGAATCCGCCCCCCAGATCAGCCCCATAAGAACGAACAACCAAATCAAAAACTCGCTGGAATCTCTCAATACGACCATAGCCGACCACGTCGTAACAAGAACAATTAATCCGAAAACAATACGAGCAAAACGTGATTGCCACAGCTTTTCAGCCGGGTAGCGAATCACCCAAGAAAGCGCCATCAACCACAACACTGGCGCCAACCACAATAGCTCTCGCTGCAAATCAAAAATTGCGGCACCAAAACATAATGTTCCAACCAATCCAGCAAAGGCAACCCGGCCCAGCTGACGAGTAATGCCAGACAGGCGCGCCCACTCCCATCCAGCCAGCAACACAACCACACCTATCGCAATCTGAAAGCCTCCTGCTTCCAGCATAAAGACAGCGTAAATAAACAACAACGCCATCACGATGGCGCTAATAATTCGAGGTAAAAGCATAACGGCTATCGTCCACCATATCGACGCTGGCGTTGCTGGTACACCGCCAAGGCCTCTTCAAAATGATCACCAGTAAAGTCTGGCCATAGCACAGGCATAAAGACAAACTCGGCATATGCGAGCTGCCATAATAGAAAATTACTGACGCGCTCTTCGCCAGAAGTACGAATAATCAAATCCAGTTCGGGTAACCCTGCAAGGCACACATGCTGACCAAGAGTCTCTTCAGTCACTTGATCTGGTTCAATTTCACCAGCGGCAACCTGCTCTGCCATTTTTTTTGCTGCCTGAGCAATGTCCCAACGACCACCATAATTAGCAGCAATAGCCAGTACCATACCAGTATTTTGAGCCGTTACTTGCTCAACTCTTTCTATCTGATCCTGAAGCCCTTTGCTGAACCCACTTTTATCGCCAACTACTATCAACCTAATAGAATGCTCATTGAGTCGCTTAGTCTCTTTTTTTAGAGAGCGCATAAACAACCCCATCAAACCATCTACCTCAGCCTGAGGTCGTTTCCAGTTTTCACTGGAAAAAGCAAAAAGGGTGAGCACTTTCACGCCACATTTAGCTGCTGACTCCACGGTTTTACGGACAGCCAAAGCACCAGCTCTATGTCCGGCAATACTGGGTAAAAACTTCTTTTTTGCCCAACGGTTATTGCCATCCATGATAATGGCCACATGGGCAGGAAGGGATCGACCATCATTGGTCAATATTTGAT
Organism: Marinomonas communis; assembly: GCF_004363305.1. Lineage (GTDB taxonomy): Bacteria > Pseudomonadota > Gammaproteobacteria > Pseudomonadales > Marinomonadaceae > Marinomonas > Marinomonas communis. Next base: position 16,036 of record NZ_SNZA01000004.1, read on the forward strand.
TAGACATAGAACTACCTAGTCAGAAAAAAGGCAGGTGCAAGCACCTGCCTTTTTATTAAATTTCCATCAGATCTTTTTCTTTCGCAGACAAACGCTCTTCAATTTGAGCAATGTATTTATCTGTTACTTTTTGAACTTGATCTTGACCACGACGTTCATCGTCTTCGGAAATTTCTTTTTCTTTAACCAGGTCTTTAAGACTATTGTTTGCATCTCGACGGATATTACGAATTGCAATTCGGCCATTTTCCGCTTCAGACTTCGCTTGCTTAAAGTAGTTTCCGCGAGTCTCTTCGGTAAGCGCAGGGAGAGGGATACGAATCAGATTACCAGTTGTAGAAGGGTTTAAGCCTAGATCAGACTTAAGGATTGCCTTCTCAATCTCTGGCACCATGTTACCTTCCCAAGGAGAAATACCTAATGTGCGAGCATCTTCAACGGTAATGTTAGCCACTTGACTAAGAGGCGTTTCACTGCCGTAGTAGTTCACTTTAATAGGATCTAAAAGACTTGGATGCGCACGACCTGTACGAATTTTCTTAAAGGAGTTATCTACGGCTACAACCGCTTTTCCCATGCGCTCTTCCGCATCTTTTAAAATTTCGTTAATCATTATTTCCTCACTTAATAACGGTACCTTCGTCGCCACCTGTCATGATGTTAATCAGAGCACCTGGCTTGTTCATGTTAAACACTCGAACTGGCATTTGGTGGTCACGAGTTAGACAGATAGCTGTTAAATCCATGACACCTAACTGTTTTTCCAAAACTTCATCGTAGCTTAATGTAACATATTTCACTGCATTTTGATCCTTCATTGGATCAGCAGAATACACGCCATCGACTTTTGTCGCTTTTAAAACCACATCCGCGTCAATCTCAATACCACGCAAACACGCAGCAGAGTCAGTTGTAAAGAACGGATTACCTGTACCAGCAGAAAAAATCACTACATCACCATCTTTAAGATGACGCATCGCACGACGGCGATCGTAAGGCTCAACAATGCCCGTCATAGTGATTGCAGACATAACACGAGTAGAAATATTCGCTTGCTCTAATGCATCACGCATCGCCAATGCATTCATTACGGTCGCCAGCATCCCCATGTGATCACCTGTCACACGATCCATACCAGCTTGACTCAATGCCTGCCCGCGAAATAAATTGCCACCACCAATAACGATACCAACCTCTACACCGATACCGCGCAACTGACCGATCTCCAGTGCAATTCGACTCAACACTTTTGGATCAATACCAAAGGTTTCATCGCCTTGTAGCGCTTCGCCACTTAATTTCAACAAAATGCGTTTGTATTTTGAATTGGTTTCTTTAGGCATTTAAGACCTCCGGTAATGGTGAGAAGTAAATATTGAGGTTTCAAGCCACCCCAATAGGCTATTCATAAAAAGGGGCAGTCAAGCTGCCCCTTATCATACTCAAAACTTAATTTGGCAATTAGCCTTTAAGTTGAGCAGCAACCTCAGCAGCGAAGTCTGTTTCTTCAACTTCGATACCTTCACCAACTTCGATACGAACGAAAGAAGTAACTGTTGCACCAGCTTCTTTAGCTAGCTGACCAACTTTAACTTCTGGGTTCTTAACAAATGGCTGGTCATTTAGGCTGTTTTCAGCCAAGAATTTCTTAATACGACCACCGATCATCTTGTCAACGATCTCAGCAGGCTTACCAGCCATGTCTGGTTGAGCGCGGATGATCTCTTCTTCTTTAGCTAAAACTTCAGCAGGCATGTCTTCGCCACGAACAACACGTGGGTTAACAGCTGTAACGTGCATCGCAACGTCTTTAGCAAGTTCTTCGCTGCCACCTTCTAGTTGAACTAGAGAAGCAATTTGACCGTTGCTGTGTAGGTAACCAGCAACCAAACCACCTTCAACAACTACTGCGCGACGCGGAGTGATGTTTTCGCCAATCTTCTGTACAAGCGCTTCACGAGCTTCTAGCATTTCACCAGAAATCACAGCAGCCATGTCAGTTTCTTTTGAAGCAAAAACAGCATCAGCAACTTTGTTAGCGAAAGCTAGGAAGCCTTCGTCACGTGCTGCAAAGTCAGTTTCAGAGTTAACTTCAACCAATACACCGTAAGAGTTATCATCAGCAACTTTCATGATGATAGTACCTTCGGCAGCAGTACGACCAGCTTTCTTAGCTGCTTTCATACCACTTGATTTACGTAGCTCTTCGATAGCTACTTCGATGTCGCCACCAGCTGCAGTCAGAGCTTTTTTACACTCCATCATGCCTAGGCCAGTACGTTCACGTAGTTCTTTTACCATTGCTGCAGATACTGCGGCCATGTCAATTCCCCTTGTACGATAACAAAATTTAAAAAAAAGGAGAGAGTTCACTCTCTCCCTTTTATAAAAACAAACTCGTTAGAGCCGTCTATTACGCTTCAGTAGCTTCGCTTACTTCAACAAACTCGTCAGCACTACCAGCTGCTGCCGCACGACCTTCTAGAGATGCGTCAGCGAATGCAGAAACGTACAACTGAACTGCACGGATTGCGTCGTCGTTTGCAGGAATTACGTAATCAACACCATCTGGATCACTGTTAGTATCAACGATACCGATAACAGGAATACCTAGTTTGTTAGCTTCTTTAATCGCAATACGCTCGTGATCAACGTCAATTACGAAAAGAACATCAGGAAGACCACCCATGTCCTTGATACCGCCTAGAGAACGCTCTAGCTTTTCAAGTTCACGAGTACGCATTAGCGCTTCTTTCTTAGTTAGCTTTTCGAAAGTACCATCGTTTTGCTGACCTTCAAGATCACGTAGACGCTTGATAGAAGCGCGGATCGTTTTGTAGTTAGTCAACATACCACCTAACCAACGGTGGTTTACGTATGGCATACCAGCGCGAGACGCTTGCTCAGCAACTGTTTTAGATGCAGCGCGTTTAGTACCTACGAACAAAACTTTGTTTTTGTTCTCAGCCATTTTTTTAACTAGCTCAAGAGCTTCGTTAATAGCTGGCACAGTGTGCTCAAGGTTGATGATATGGATCTTGTTACGAGCACCAAAAATGAATGGCTTCATTTTTGGGTTCCAGTAACGAGTTTGGTGACCAAAGTGTGAACCAACCTGAAGTAGGTCGCGCATAGAAACTGTAGGCATTTTACTATCCTTTCTATTTTGGGTTAGATTATCTTGCCAACCATAACCACTCAGCCTTTTGAAATTTAAAGCAATTTCAGGCACCCCAGAGTCATTATTTTCTATCGGCGGCAAGGTCGTTAGATTATTTTCAATTATGCTTACATCTCCAAAGAAGCGTAAGCGGGCGTTTTATACCACAAAACCCGCCCCTGCAAAAGCAGTTAATCCGTTACACAACACCCATTGTTCAAGTTTTTTTCTTAAGTCAGGGCGAATAACCATTACAAAACATGTAGAATGTTGCCAATTTCAGACTAGTAAAGTTTTAAGACAGTTTTATTATGAGCAACGACATTTTACAAAAAGTTAAAGAACTCACTGAGAACGGACGCGTTGACGTCCCTCAATGGACACCTCTTACTGCAGCAACACGTTTCACAGACATAAACGATATTGAAGGGATGCGTGTTGCTGGCAAGTTAGCGGGTGAAGTGCTCACCATGCTTGAAGAATTCGTTGTCCCAGGCGTGACTACTGAAGAGCTTGATATCATCGCCCACAACTACATCGTGAGCGAACAAGGCGCCATCCCAGCCCCATTGAACTACCACGGCTTTCCGAAATCTTGCTGCACATCTGTCAATGATGTCATCTGCCACGGTATCCCAAACGACAAAGCATTAAAGAAAGGTGATGTCGTCAACATTGACATTACCATTATTAAAAACGGCTACTACGGCGACACCAGCAAGATGTTTTTCGTTGGCAATGTAGCGCCACATGCTGAGCGCCTTTGCAAAATCACCCAAGAAAGCCTCTACCTAGCCATCAAAATGGTTAAACCAGGCGCGCGCCTAGGTGACATCGGTGCAGCCATCGCTGACTTTGCCCACAAAAACCATTACTCGGTTGTTGAAGAGTACTGCGGTCATGGCATTGGTACGACATTCCATGGAGAACCTCAAGTCGCCCATTACGGCCGCCCTGGCACAGGCGTTATTCTTGAAGAAGGCATGACCTTTACCATCGAACCAATGATAAACGCAGGCAAAAAACAAGTTAAACACTCAGGTCCTGATAACTGGATTGCTAAAACGAAAGATGGGCGTCTATCTGCTCAATACGAGCACACACTGTTAGTTACCGCTGACGGAGTCGAAATACTTACTTTACGCCCAGACGATACCATCACTCTGTAACGCAAGTTTTCAAACTAAGAGGCCTGATATGGACTTCCCAGCTTTTCCAGATGCTCCACCTTTGTTTAGCGCAGATGAGAAAGAAACACTGGCATCCACACAAACCGATGCCAAACGCTTTCGTGAACTCATCAGCGAAAAGACAAAGGCATACAATGATCTTTTTCATGATCTGTACCCTATCGAAAAGCTAGTTAAGGGCCTATCAGGCCTTTACGACGAAGTCATGCGGGCCGCGTGGATGCGCTCAGGTCTTGATAAAATCCCATCCGTTGCAATGATTGCGGTAGGTGGCTATGGACGTAGTGAGCTCCACCCAAAATCAGATATTGACCTACTTATCTTATTAAAAGATGACTGCGTACCTCCTGCACAGGAAATAGAAGCGTTTATTACATTTCTATGGGACCTAAAACTGGATGTCGGTCATGCAGTTCGCACCATTACTGAGTGCGCAGAATTGGCTGCAAACGATATCACAGTCATCACTAATCTAATTGAATCTCGCACCCTGTTCGGCGACGAAGAGTTACTAGCAAATCTTAAATTAAAGGTTGATGTAAACCACATGTGGGATGGTCAGTCTTTTTATCGAGCGAAACTAGCCGAACAAAAAGAGCGTCACGCAAAGTATCAAAATACGGCATACAACCTAGAGCCTAACTTGAAAGAGTGTCCTGGCGGCCTTCGCGACATGCAAGTGATTGATTGGGTAGCAAAGCGACATCTGCACACCCATCGACTGAGCGCTCTAATTGACAAAAAATTCCTCTCTGAAGATGAGTATACGCAAATAAAAGGCGCTGTTTCCCATCTATGGCGTATACGCTGGGCATTGCATACGATTGTTGGTCGAAAAGAAGATCGCCTGCTTTTTGACCATCAGCGCACACTTGCTAAAGAGTTTGGTTTCGACGATGAAGACTTGAAACGTAATGTCGAACGTTTTATGCAAGGTTATTATCAAAGTGTTGCAGCAATTCAACAACTTAACGATTTACTGCTACAGCATTTCGAGGAATCCTTTCTTAGCCTTGAACCAAACCCGGCCATTGAAGTCATCAACGAGCGCTTTCAAGTAACTAATGGTCAACTTGAAATCCGTTCTGCGGACGTTTTCACGCAAACCCCATCTGCCATGCTAGAGATGTATAAGATCATGGGAGATCGAGGTGAGATTACAGGCATTCGCGCCAACACAATGCGCGCCCTACGCGACAACCTAGATATGGTTGATGAGTCCTATCGAGTTGATCCTGTTAACACCGCACTCTTCCTCGACATCATTGCCAGCCGCTACCGCATGACAACCGTCCTTCGCTCAATGAAGCACATTGGCTTATTAGGGCGATATTTACCTGAGTTTGGTGCAATCATAGGCCAAATGCAGCACGATTTATTCCACATCTACACCGTAGATGCTCACACGCTGCAATTGGTTGAGAATTTACGCCGCTTTCTTCTCCCAGAAAGTCGCTCAAATTTTCCGATCTCTTCTCAGGCAATCCGCCATATCGCCAAGGTAGAGCTACTGTATATTGCCGGACTCTACCACGACATTGCCAAAGGACGCGGTGGCGACCACTCCGAGCTTGGCTGCGTTGATGCCAGAGAGTTCTGTGAGCGCCACGGGTTAACCAAACCAGAAACTGAGCTTATTGAATGGCTGGTACGACACCACTTGTTAATGTCTGTCACCGCACAACGTAAGGACATCTCAGACCCAGAGGTGATCTGGGAGTTTGCCAGCATCGTTAAAAACCAAGAGCGCCTGGACTATCTGTTCCTGCTGACGGTAGCGGACATCAACGCGACCAACCCGACGATGTGGAACAGCTGGAGAGCATCATTAATGCGTCAGCTATACTTGGAGACTAAGCGCGCCTTACGTCGTGGCTTAGACTCTCCAATTGATGCAGATATGCAAAGTGACGAACATAAGCAACGTGCTTTAGAAATCCTAATTGAGCGCAATGCGGACATTATCGAAGCTGAAAAAATTTGGGATGACATCGAAGACGAGTACTTTATTCGTTCAAACGGTGATGAGATTGCCTGGAATACAGAAGCCATTTTACAGCACCGTCCAAGCACCAAACCATTGGTTGCCATTAGCCCCCTGGGTGGACGCAACTTCTCTGGCGCCAGCAAAGTCTTTATTTACACCCCTATTGCGAGCCACTTGTTTGCCGTGACTGCCGCTTTATTTGAGCAAATGGGACTAACCATCCTCGACGCGAAAATCAGCACCACATCAGATAATTACAGCCTTGACACATTTGTTGTCATGGAGAGTGCTGAATGCCATGACATTAATCTGCACCTTGATCATGAGCGTATAGAGCTCATGAAAAAGACACTGATTGAACAGCTGGACTCACCTTCACTATATGAGAGTGTTATCAAGCGTTTTACACCAAGACACTTAAAAATATTTAACGCCCCCTCGACAGTCCAGTTTGTTAGCCAGCCAGAAGAAGTATGGTCTGCATTAGAGGTCACAGCCCCAGACCGCCCTGGCCTGCTGGCACTCATAGGTCAATTCTTTATGGAGCACGATTTAATGCTACATAAAGCTAAAATTGCTACGCTGGGCGAGCGTGTCGAAGATACCTTCTACATCACTGAAGAGAATGGCGACTTGATCGCAGACAGCACACGAATGACACACATTTGTGATGCCCTAAAAAACAGTATTGACCGTTTTTCTCAAGCTACGGAACACTAAACTACATGAACCCCCTGATTCATTCTTTACATCCATATCCATTTCAGAAGCTTGCAGACCTGCTTGCTTCTGTCACTCCCAATGCTGACCTACCATTAATTAAGTTAACCATTGGTGAACCTCAACACGATGCCCCAAGCATCGTACTGGAAACCCTTAAAAATGCATTGGATGGTGTATCAAAGTACCCGCTGACGAAAGGGGAAAGCAGCCTTCGTGAAGCCATCTCCAATTGGGCCATCAAACGCTTCAACTTGCACGAGCTAAACGCAGATACGCAAGTACTGCCTGTAACCGGCACAAGGGAAGCACTGTTTGCCATTACTCAGGCCCTAGTCGGTGAGAAGCAAAGCCCTCTAGTGGTGAGTCCGAATCCGTTCTACCAAATTTATGAGGGTGCTGGAATTCTTGCTGGCGCTGAGCTGCATTACTTACCATGCGATGCAGAAAACCAATACAAAATCGACTATCAAGCTGTTTCTGACGACGTTTGGGCACGCTGCGAAGTCCTATTCGTATGCTCCCCTAACAACCCAGCAGGCTCAGTCACGACACTAGACGAATACCGCTTCCTACTTGAGAAGGCCAAGCAATTCAATTTTGCCATCATTGCCGATGAGTGTTACTCAGAGATTTATTTTGAAGAGAAACCACTTGGTCTACTGGACGCCTGCGTGCAACTTGGCAATGACGATTACGATAATTGCCTAATCTTCCAGTCCCTATCCAAGCGCTCAAACCTACCAGGACTTCGTTCAGGGTTTGTCGCTGGAGACGCAAAATTGCTTAAGCCATTTTTGCAATATCGTACTTACCATGGCTGCGCGATGCCTCTTCATCATCAAATGGCTTCCATCACAGCATGGAACGATGAGGAGCATGTTGCCAATAACCGCGAAATTTATGGCCGTAAATTTGATCAAGTATTAGAAATTCTCTCACCTGTCATGACGGTCGAGAAGCCAGAAGCTGGTTTTTATCTGTGGCCCAAACTGCCAATGAGCGATGAGGATTTCTGCATCAAACTTTATCAAGAAGAATCTGTTTTAGTTCTTCCTGGTAGTTACCTTGGTCGCGAAGTAAACGGCCAAAACCCTGGGCAAAACCATGTCCGCATGGCACTTGTCGCAGAAGAATCTGAATGCGTTGAAGCTGCTCAGCGCATTGCACGTTTTATGAAAAAACACCAAAACCTTTAATATCTATTTTTTAGGAGCACTTACTCTAATGAGCGACTCTACTTTTGCAATTGGCCTTGGTATTGGCACACAGAACAAAGAAGGTACTTGGTTAGAAGTTTTCTACCCATCGCCACTTGTTTCTCCAGAGCAAAGCATCATTGCTGCAGTGAAAGAAAGCACTAACTACGAAGGTGGCAACGCGACACTGGTACTAGACGAAAGCGATCTAAACCGTCTACACCTTGCTTTGCTTCAAGCTGGCCACATTGAATTAGCAGAACGTGCATCACGCCTTAAGCCTTCTGCACAACCAGTAGTTCTTTGTGTATTAGAAGCAGATGAAGCGCCAGCTAACCCTGCTGAAGTGTACTTGAAACTACAACTAATCTCTCATCGCCAAGTTCAACCGCACAACACAAAACTTGATGGCATGTTTGGCCTACTAGTGAACACTGCATGGACCAGCGAAGGTCCTATCGATGTCCGTGAACTGGCTGATCGTCAGCTAAGCGCTCGCATGGAAGGCCGTACTATCGAGGTATTCAGTGTAGACAAGTTCCCTAAAATGGCGAACTTCGTTGTACCTACAGGTGTTCGTATCGGTGATGCAGCTCGCATTCGCCTTGGTGCTCACCTGGGTGAAGGCACAACAGTTATGCACGAAGGCTTCGTAAACTTCAACGCAGGTACTCTAGGTACTAGCATGGTTGAAGGTCGTATTTCTGCGGGCGTTGTTGTGGGTAACGGATCTGACCTTGGCGGTGGCTGTTCAACAATGGGCACACTTTCTGGTGGCGGCAACATCGTGATCGCTGTGGGTGAAGAATGTCTAATTGGTGCAAACGCTGGTATCGGTATCGGTCTTGGCGATCGCTGTACTGTGGAATCAGGTTTATACATCACAGCAGGCTCTAAAGTTGCTGTCCTAGATGAAAACAATGAAGTAGTTTCTGTTGTCAAAGCTCGTGAGCTTTCTGGTCAGTCGGACCTTCTATTCCGTCGCAACTCAGAAACAGGTGCGATCGAATGTAAGACAAACAAAACAGCAATTGCACTAAACGAAGCTCTGCACGCACACAACTAATACCATTAGTTCATACCAATGCCGAAACCCTAACTAGGGCTTCGGCATTCTTTTGACTAAAGATTAGCGTGGCGAAGAATAGGAGAGGAACATGACCACTATTTACGGCATCAAAAACTGCGACACCATGAAAAAAGCATTTCGCTGGCTCGATGAACACAATATTGAGTACACTTTTCATGATTACCGCAAAGACGGTTTAGATCGTGAACTATTAGCTAGCTGGATCGAACAGCTCGGCTGGGAAGCGGTTGTAAATAAGCGTGGAACCACTTGGCGCAAGCTAACACCGGAAACGCAAGCTGCCATGAACGACCAAACGGCATTAGAAGTGCTACTTGAGCAACCCGCGATGATCAAGCGTCCATTGTTGGATCACGCGCAATCCCTTACACTGGGCTTTAAAGAAGACAGCTACAGCAATATCTTTGCTAAACAGTGATCAATCAGCAATAACGGGGCGGTAGGCTCCTTGAACAGATCCGCTTAATCTATCTGAGCGATATACAGGGTGTACGTTTGGCAAGACATAGGATGGTCGATCTGAGAGGATCATCGGAGCATAATATGTTTGTTGAGGTTGTGACGACGAGCCACTGAGTAATGCACAGCCAGTCATAAAATATGCCAGCAAGCCAACCAAGCTGAATTTCATTACATCATCCTTATCAATCTTTCACTAACTACTGGTAAGGTAACCAAACAGAACACAAAGGTAAAGAATGACGCAACTTTCACCGACACTTGAACTAGCTCTAGACTTAATTTCACGCCCTTCTGTTACACCAGAGGACGCAGGCTGCCAAGATCTAATGATCGAACGCCTAGAAAAAATTGGCTTCTCGGTCGAGCGCATGCCATTTGGCGATGTAAAAAACTTTTATGCCAAACGTGGCTCTGAAGGCCCTAATCTTTGTTTTGCTGGCCACACTGACGTGGTACCAACTGGTCCTGAATCAGAATGGAAAGTATCACCATTTAAACCAGAAATCATTGACGGCATGCTGTATGGTCGCGGCGCTGCTGACATGAAAGGCAGCCTTGCTGCCATGGTTACAGCGGTAGAAAACTTCGTTGCGGAGCACCCTGATCACAATGGCCAAATTTCCTTCCTGATTACCAGCGATGAAGAAGGCCCATTTGTTGATGGCACAACACGTGTTGTAGATGCACTCATGGCACGCGAAGAAAAAGTGGATTGGTGCATTGTTGGCGAACCTTCCAGCACCAAAACCCTTGGTGACATTATTAAAAATGGTCGCCGTGGCTCATTCAGTGGGGATCTAACAGTTTACGGCAAACAAGGCCATGTGGCTTACCCACACCTTGCAAAAAACCCCATACATTTAGCTGCACCAGCCTTAGCCGAGTTTGCCAGCACAAAATGGGATGATGGCAATGATTTCTTCCCACCGACCAGCTTTCAAGTCTCTAACATTCAAGCTGGTACAGGTGCAACCAACGTCGTACCGGGTAAGCTAAACGCTCAGTTCAACTTCCGCTTTTCCTCAGAACTCACCTTCGACGATTTAAAAGAAAGAGTTATAGACATTCTTGAGAAGCATGAGCTTGAATACGATATTGATTGGACTTACAACGGACTACCGTTCTTAACCAAACCAGGTGAGTTAGTGGACGCGATTGTAGACGCCGTTCAAAAAACGGTAGACATCACGCCAGAGCTTTCAACGTCTGGAGGCACATCAGATGGCCGCTTTATCGCAAAAATGGGTACACAAGTTGTAGAATTAGGTCCTATCAATGCAACCATTCACCAAATAAACGAATGTGTTGACGCAGAAAGTTTGAATCAACTTTCCCTAATTTATCAGCGCATTTTAACGAACTTGATGGCAAAATAGGCCCATCGTGAGCAAAGCAACCTCCTTCTTTCACTCTCTAGCTATGAGGCTTGGAAAAAACCCTAAGCTAGCGCTTATTAAGCTGATTCAAGGAGGCTTGTTGTTTGCATTCGGTGTTCTCATGATTTTCGTCGCTAATAATCTCGTAGTGGACTCCATTCAACGTGAAATCATCGCCCTAGTCGGGCTGACATTAGCTGCCGCTGGTGTACTTTGGTCATTGGTTGGCTATCTATCCATGAGTGTTTTACGCATCTATCACATGTTAAATAAGAAGGATTAATCCGATGCAGCCTGATATCGAAATCTATCTGCTGTCCTGCCCAACGGAACAAATCATACGTTGGCTGGAACAAGACTTCTCTGTCAATGAGGTGCGTACTTCTAGTGACGCTTCCATCAAAGTAACACTTACCTTTAATGGAAATACAATTCCGGTCACAATTCTTGAAAAAGCAGCAGGAAAGCGCTTCACCTCAGTATGGTTTGATTCAGATCAGACCCCTTGGGAGAGTGACATGGATTGTGCAAGGCATGCCTTTGAAAAATTGAATTGTGAAGTGCGATGCAACTACCAAGGATGGCAGGAAGATAACCAAGACGATCCAGATCTTTGGTGGCGAATCAACGACAATGGGGAAGGTCCTTACATTTGGCGCTAACCCAGTCTCGTAACACATCCAGAATAAGAGAAGTTATATGCAAATTAATATGCTGAAAGGCAAACTCCACATGGCATCCGTCACTCAAGCCGAACTATGGTACGACGGCTCATGCGCAATCGACAGCGACCTAGTCAAACTGGCTGGTCTGCGCGAATTTGAAAAGATTGACATCTATAATGTTGATAACGGCGAACGCTTTCATACCTACGTCATACTAGCAGAAGCAGGCTCAGGTACAATTTCTATGAATGGTGCTGCTGCTCGTCGAGTACAAGTTGGTGATCGAGTCATTATCGCAGCCTATGCTCAAATGGATGAAGCAGAAGCAAACAACTTTAAACCAAAACTAGTCTACTGCAACAAAGACAATACGGTTGAGCGAACAGCGAATACGATCCCTGTTCAAGTTGACTAATCACCAACTATTTCAGAAACGAAAAAGGTCGCACGAAGCGACCTTTTTTATTGGGTATATAAAGCACTAAGCTTTACTTAGCTGCAGCCAGTGCTGCTTCGTAATCAGGCTCTTGAGCTGTTTCAGGAACTTGCTCTGTGTAAACCACTTCACCTTGCTCATTGATAACAACTACAGAACGAGAAAGCAAACCTGTCAAAGGGCCTGTTGTAAACTCAACACCATAATCTTTACCGAACGTAGAGCGGAAGCTTGAACCCGACTCAACGTTATCTAAGCCCTCTGCACCACAAAAACGCGCAGCAGCGAATGGAAGGTCAGCAGAAACACATAGCACTACCGTGTTCTCCAGACTTGATAGCGCCTCGTTGAACTTACGAACAGACGTTGCACAAACACCGGTATCGACAGATGGAAAAATATTAAGTACAAGTTTCTTGCCTGCGAAATCCGACAATGAAGTAGCGGATAAATCTGTTTTAACTAGCTCAAAAGATGGAGCTTTCGAGCCTACTGCTGGTAGTTCACCAATTGTTTCTAGTGGGTTACCTTGTAAAGTTACCGTTGCCATAATGTCCTCTCATAATAAGATGCGGTTTACTGCATCATGAATTTAGCTTTTAACAATTGAAACGTTTTCTGCTTGTTTGCCTTTTTCGCCTTCAGTAACAGTAAAGCGAACTTTTTGACCTTCAATCAGGAATCGACGTCCGCGTCCACGAATAGCGCGATAATGTACAAACACATCATCACCGTTGTCCATCGTAAGGAAACCAAAACCCTTTGATGAATTAAACCACTTAACCGTACCTAATTCACGATCATCATTTTCTTCCTCACTTTCTACATCATTAGAGGAAGTTTCTTTGACGTTCACATTAGACAAAACAGCGCCTAAGTAGACTGTTACAAAAGTAACTAAGAAATATACTAGGTAATACTCACCTATTTCGGCTTTGACTAAAGGCGCAATAACCAAAGGTGTGACAAGAGCAAAAATAAGACTGACTAATAAAACACGTATTGATAAAAACATGGTAGTTCCTTGAATATGTTTACTGATTTTTTGTTATAAATTCCTAAATGAATACAAGCCTAGTGTAACTGGGTTCCCCTTATCCATTCCAGTGAGAATTCGACCATCAAAGAACGTCGTCAACCATTGAAATCTTAAGGAATCGCCACAATAAACAACATTAACTAAGCGTATTTACGTCAGCAAAAAGCACGCCAAATCACTTAACTCTAATGCCTTATAGCTTAAGCATGGCATAGATATTAAGTACTTAGCACATTAGAAGACTACCATATAGCAGCCACCTATGAATACCTCAGACTTGTTAAACCGGATTGACGAACTTGAAATTAAAAGCCAATTTCAAGAAGAGACCATCGATCAATTGAATCATGCACTCACTCATCAACAACAGGATATTTTACTCCTGAAAGAGCAAGTCAGATTGCTTGCCAAACGCCTAGAAGATCAGCGCCAGAATACTGATTCAGGCATCAGTAACACCATAGAAAAGCCGCCTCACTACTAACAATACTAGTCAGTAACATGATCCAAAGAGCGCTTAACATACACATCAAAGCGACCAGACTTGCCATCAATACGATAAGAAGGCTCTTGGTCGCTCAGGTATGGAGCGCCTTTCGGACGCTTAACCACAACTCGATAGCGTGCCAAATGCATGGCTTGAGGCAATAACGCATCCGCATCCTCATCGTGCCCTACTAGATCCCTAAAGAATGCCATTTCTTTTTTCACTGCCGCTGAAGATTTATCATTGTGAGGGAACATTGGATCTAAATACACTACATCTACGCATTCAGCATCAGAGACATCAAAAATAGTGCCTTTCGCGAGTCGCATTCTTGCCATTATGTCGGCAATATCTGCGACCATATTGGCTCGTTCGATACCGTCATGCAAAAGTGCCCGAACAAACCCAACACGCTCAAATAATGTTACATCACAACCAAGGGAAGCCAACACAAATGCATCCCTACCAAGTCCTGCAGTGGCATCAAAGATACTTAGATTATTTCGCTTTGTGAGCCCACAAGCTTTAGCAATATCCTGACCTTTACCACCACCAAACTTTCGTCGATGGTCTACCGCTCCACTTGCTAATTCCACCGCTACAGGCTTCGGAGCCGCTTTACCCGTTTTAGCAATCGCAAGGGCATCGTCTTGGTGTATTAATAGATAATCGTAACTTGTTATAAACTTGAGTTCACTTGAGATCCGATAAGTTGGTAATTGAAGTTGTTCTGCTAACGCGCGAACATGGGTGTCTGCATTACGGTAGGCTACCGCAAGGGTACTAGGCGTAAACATCGATACCTATTAATTGATGACGTGGGTTGCTGGGAGATAACGCTTCGGTTGATTGATAAGCATTGATGGCTTGCTGTGCAAAAGCGCTCAAGCTATCCACTTTAAAAAAGTTAGCAGATTCTGCTCTGTTGGCACGCTCGAAGCTTTGCATGGTACTTGGCTCGGTTATGGATGATTGGCTACTACTTTCTTGTTCAACGACCGCAGGCACCTTAGAACGAGATGTATAATTTACTCCACTTTGAGGAATAGCTGGAAAGTTGCCGCCAATTTTCATTTGTTAACCCATATTAACCAAGAAAATTAAAAAACCACCTAAAACCAATCGATACAACATGAAAGGTAAAAAACCGACCTTATTCAACCACTTTAAGAATAGATGTATACAGGCAAAAGCGCTAACACCTGATAATACGATACCCCACAACATTGAATGCCAGTCAACGTTTACAAGCTTGTATACTGTAACAAGCTCAAAAATCTTTAAAGAGCCTGCAGCAAGAATGATCGGTATAGAAAGTAGAAATGAAAATCTTGCTGCTGCATCCCGGGTAAATCCCATAAAACGAGCAGCAGTCATCGTCACTCCGGATCGCGATGTGCCAGGTATCAAAGCCATCGCCTGAGCAATACCAATTACAACAACGCTAGGAAGCCTTAATTCATTGAGCTTCTTGGAACTTGAAAAGTACCTATCTGACAACCAAAGTAATACACCAAAAACTATCGTAGTAAAGGCAATTACATTAATAGTACGAAGGTTGTCTTCAATATAATGATTAAAAACTAGCCCGAACAAAACCGCTGGAATAGTCGCAATTATGACCCACCACCCTAGACGGCTGTTATCACTTTTTTCTCCTGTTCTCAATGAGTGGCACCAACCACTGAGAATAGAAAAAATATCACGCCAAAAGTAGCCAATAACTGCCACAAGAGTCCCCACATGTACCGCTACATCAAACGCTAAGCCTTGATCAGGCCACCCCAGAACTTGAGACGGTAGAATCAAATGCGCTGAACTCGACACAGGAAGAAATTCAGTAACCCCTTGAATCAGGGCAAGAAACACAATGTGATACCACAGCAACTTATCGTTTCCCTATGCGTGCTGGTTGTTTTTCCCAAGTAATTTCATCACGTAAGTAAACAGGCAAAGCCTGCTCCGCTGTCACCACTCGTCCTTGCGCGAAATCATAAGCAGCAAGTTCTGCAATGCATGCAGCACGTGGTGCGATGTCAACCAACACTTCCTTTACAGGCGTTGGCAGCACTTCGTTTAGGCGCTCTTGATATAACCAACCAGAACCAACGCCTTGGTATGCCTGCTCAATCGCAGTTAAGTTGTCTGGAGCAATCACACGTTCAGCAAACGTTTCTTGAGCCACCCAAAAGTCATTTTGTTTCTCAATATGATAACCACCAACATAGATTTCGCCCATTCGCGCATCTAATGCTGCTAGCCAGTCATCATGATAAGTGGATTTATGTGCTTCAAGTGCCATCGCAGCCAAAGTAGA
Source organism: Marinomonas communis (assembly GCF_004363305.1). Classification (GTDB taxonomy): domain Bacteria; phylum Pseudomonadota; class Gammaproteobacteria; order Pseudomonadales; family Marinomonadaceae; genus Marinomonas; species Marinomonas communis. The sequence continues at coordinate 32,164 of NZ_SNZA01000004.1, forward strand.
AACTGGCACGACAGGCAAATCTGCGCCATAGGCAAGACCCTGTACGACACCAGCACTGATACGCAAACCGGTAAAAGAACCAGGACCACGACCAAATGCAATAGCGTCCAGCTGAGACAGTGTTAAGCCAGCTTGTGACAACAGCTGATCCACCATAGGTAGGATCAAATCATTATGTTGACGTGGAGCCATGCGGAAATCTTCCAGCACAGCACCATTTTGAATCAACGCCACGGAACAAGCTGGCGTTGAAGTATCCAAAGCAAGAATTGCGCTCATTACGAGATTAAGCCTTAAGTGCTGCTAGCAAACCTTGTTTGATTTCGTTTAGATCGCCAACACCGTTCACTTTTACGAACTTAGGTGCTGTTGCGGCATCTTCTTGTTGCCAAGCTTGGTAGTAGCCAATCAAAGGTGCTGTTTGATCGTGGTAGATAGACAAACGCTTACGTACTGTCTCTTCTGTGTCATCAGCACGTTGAATCAGATCTTCACCTGTTTCGTCGTCTTTGCCTTCCACTTTAGGTGGGTTGTAAACCACGTGGTAAGTACGACCTGATGCTTCATGAACACGACGGCCACTCATACGCTGAACGATCTCTTCATCCGCAACATCGATTTCAACAACATAGTCAATCGCAACGCCTGCTTCTTTCAATGCATCTGCTTGAGGAATTGTGCGTGGGAAACCATCAAATAGCGCGCCGTTTTCACAGTCTGCTTCTTGAAGACGCTCTTTCACTAGGCCAATAATGATGTCATCAGATACAAGCTGACCTGCATCCATTACGGCTTTTGCTTTCAAGCCAAGCTCAGTACCTGCTTTTACTGCTGCACGAAGCATGTCGCCAGTTGAAATTTGTGGAATACCAAACTCTTCAGTAATGAACTGAGCCTGAGTGCCCTTACCTGCGCCTGGCGCTCCTAACAAAATAACTCGCATAATATATCTCCAATAGTCTGCGTAAAGTCGGCACGGCGAGTAATAAACCAAGGCTATTTATAGCACTGGCAAGCGTAAAAACAGAAAGCGACCTCTCACGCAATTACCCGCTAATTATAATTTTGAGGTCGCTAGAATACCGAAGCCTACACAAAATTTGCAAACGAACTTGTCGTTTTGTGGTTTTAAGGCAGGCTATATTACGTATTTTTGATATTTTTTCCAGTTAGCCCGTATTTTGCATGCCACTGGCAATGCCTGCCATCGTGATCATCAATGCCTTATTGACCGCTGCATTTTCATCATCGAGTCGACTACGGTGCAATAATTCAGCTTGTAGATAATGTAATGGGTCAATATAAGGGTTGCGAACATCAATGGATTGGCGAATCGTTTTGTTATCTTCGATCAGACGCTCCTGCTGCTTCACTTGCTTGACCAGCTCTCTAACTTGAGAAAGTTTACGACGCAACAAATACCCTAAGCCTCGAAGCTCCTCTGGCACCAACCGTTTCTCGTAGTACTCAGCGATATCTGGTTCCGCTTTAGCTAGCACCATATCTAACATATCCAGATAAGCACCAAAGAATGGCCACTGCTTGTGCATTTCACGCAATCGGTCTAAGTTCCCAGAATCAACACTTTGTTGTAGTGCGCTCTCAGCGCCAAGCCATGCAGGTAGCATCAAGCGGATTTGCATCCAAGCAAATATCCAGGGAATCGCCCTCAAGCTTTCAACGCCACCGTCTGAGCGACGTCGTGCAGGTCGAGAGCCAAGTGGCAACTTCGCTAGCTCTTGCTCTGGAGTAATGGTACGAAAATACGGTACAAAATCCTCATGACCTCGAACGATGGAACGGTATTGATTCATTCCTTCTTCCGCCATTTCATCCATCAAAGCTCGCCACTCTTCCTTCGGTGCTTGCGCTGGAATTAAAGAGGCTTCCATCACAGCGGAACAATAAAGCTCCAGTGAACGCACAGCAATATCCGGAATACCAAATTTAAAGCGGATCATTTCCCCTTGTTCGGTCACTCTAATGGCACCTTGTACAGAACCTGGCGGCTGAGAAAGAATGGCAACATGAGCTGGGCCACCACCTCGTCCCACTGTACCTCCACGGCCATGGAACAACGTTAATCTCACACCGTGTTTTTTACACAGACGCGTCAGTGCTTCTTGTGCGCGATACTGCCCCCAAGTCGCCGCTATCTGACCCGCATCTTTCGCCGAGTCTGAGTAGCCAATCATGACTTCTTGATGACCCGCGATGTAAGACTTATACCACGGCATTGAGAATAGCTGCTCAATGACTGGTTCTGCATTATCTAAGTCTGCCAAGGTTTCAAACAAAGGTACGATGCGCATATTGAAGCGCACTCCAGACTCTTTCAGTAATAAGGCAACAGCGAGAACATCTGAAGGCGCGCTGGCCATGGAAATGACATAAGAGCCAAATGAATTCTGGTAACCACTGGCGATGGTTCGAAATGTTGATAGGACCTCTTCAACCATTGGCTCAGGCGACCACTCATATGGCAACAAAGGACGTTTTGAATTTAATTCCGCCAACAGAAAGGCTTGTCTCGACGCTTCATCCCACTCAGCGTAATCACCTAAGCCGTAAAAACGCGTGATCGCCGATAATGCTTCAATATGTTTCGACGCATCTTGACGAACATCCAAACGAACCAGTGTCATACCAAAGGTGGCAACACGACGAATTAAGTCCAATACCGAACCATTCGCGATCACCTTCATGCCGCAGTCCAATAGCGACTGATAACAGAGCATCAAATCCGCCATCAATTCAGTGTTATCGAGCAGCACACCTTGATCTGAGACGGATTGCCTCTCTAAACGGGCTCGAGCCCATGCTTTTGTGGCTTCCATTTTTCGTTCAAGACTGCGGATCACTTCGCGATAAGGTTGCGTACTATCTCCAACTCGTTCACGTAACGCGGCATTGCATTCTGTCATCGAGAACTCTGCTCGAAGCTCTACTAAGTCCTTCAGATATAAGTCGGCCGCCATCCAACGCGCTAGCAGTACAACTTCTTCTGTGACTTGATGGGTAACGTTCGGGTTGCCGTCGCGATCTCCCCCCATCCACGTGGCAAAACGTATAGGCGCCAAATCCAAAGGCAAACGCTCTTCAGCAGTGTATTGTTTAAATTGCTCGTCTAAGTGACGGAAGAACATCGGCACCGCTTGCCACAAAGATTGCTCTATGACTGCAAATCCCCATTTAGCCTCGTCCACAGGCGTCGGTCGTTGATCACGAATCTCGTCCGTATGCCATGCTTGAGTAATGATTTCATTCAATCGACGCACATGCTTTTCTTGCTCAAGCGGAAGAATATTGTCTTTATCAAGCGCTTCGAGTTCGTTAGAGATGTTGTCGTATTTTCGAATTAAAGAACGACGCACCACTTCAGTGGGATGCGCTGTTAAAACAAGGTCGATTGCTTGATCTCGCAACGCCTCGACCATTTGATCAGCGGTAAAGTTTTGCTCTTTGAGACGTAGTAAAAGATCCCCTACAGGGTTCTTGTATATTCCTTTACTTTCATTAGAGCGACGACGATGGACGCGGTGATACTGCTCTGCAATATTAGATAGGTTTAAAAACTGGTTAAACGCACGGGCGACTGGAACAATGTCACCATCATCAAGCGCTTCTAACGCTTGGATTAAGGCACTGGAATCGCCACTTTGACGACCGTCTTTAGATAGACGGCGAATGGTTTCTACCGTCTCTAAAAAGTCTTCCCCTAAATGATTGCTCATGGTTTCCCCTAAGCAATCCCCTAACAAACGCACGTTTTCTCGTAATGAAGCCTGACGATCAGTCACCATACGTCTCCTTATAATGTGTGCACTCGATGAACGAGCTTGGCGCTATAAACCAGAGGCTTTAGCGTCATCCCATAATTGATCCAACTCTTTTAAAGTACAGTCAGTCAAGCAAACCTCTCGTTCGCGTAACTGGTTTTCGATGTAAGCAAAGCGGCGGCGAAATTTCACATTGGTTTGCATTAAGGCCTGCTCTGGTGCGATAGACAGATGGCGTGCCAGATTTGACACGGCAAACAGCACATCACCAAGCTCAGCCTCGGCTTCAGCCTTAGAAAGATGCTGGATAGCCTCTTCTAATTCATCTAATTCTTCTCGTATTTTATTGAAGACTGGTGCAGTATCAGACCAATCAAAACCCACTGTGGCTGCTTTTTTCTGCAACTTCACTGCTTGGGTCAACACTGGCACACTGTTCGATACGCTGTCCAATAAACCTTGATGATGCTCGCCCTTCGCCTGCTTTTCTTGTGCTTTGATAACTTGCCACTGCGCATTAATTTCCTCTTCGGTTAAGCGATTAGGGCTCGCATAACTGTCGAATGTACCATCAGGAAAGACATGGGGATGTCGTCGAAGCATTTTCTCCACGATCGTTTGAATCACATCAGAGAAGTTAAAGGCATTTTCTTCGCTGGCCATCTGGGCATGAAAAACCACCTGAAACAAAAGATCACCTAATTCATCTTTCAGATCATCCCGATTGCCACGAACAATCGCGTCCATTACCTCATAAGCTTCTTCCAAGGTATACGGCGCAATCGTGGCAAAGCTTTGTTTCTGATCCCAAGGACAACCATATTGCTTGTCACGCAACATGGTCATCAACGCTAATAAGTCGTTTAAGGTGTATTTCAATTATCTCGCTCCCTAAAGACATCTAATACGTTAGGCAACTGGTTAATCCGGTGAAGTAGACGAGACAGAGAACTGATTTCGCTAACCTCAATAGTAAAACGTATTGACGCAGTGTGATCAGCTTTTGCCGAGATTGTATTCATGGACAAAAGGTTTACTTTTTCATTCGCTAACAACGACGTGATGTCGTTTAAAAGGCCGGTACGATCATAAGCCTGAACTCGAATATTAACTGGATACAGGTTGTCGACTTCCTCGCCCCAGCTCACCTGGACCATACGCTCTGGTTCTTCCAGCTGTAATTGCGCCGCGTTAATACAATCTTGGCGGTGGATAGAAACACCACGACCTTGAGTGATATAGCCAATAATGTCGTCACCAGGAATAGGAGAGCAACACTTCGCCATTTGCGTGAGCAATTTGCCTACACCTTGAATCTGTATGTCATTATCCGAGGTTTTATGACGGCTCTTTTTAAGACGAATGGGTCGTGCAACAGGTTCACCGTCTAAGCCATGAATATCATCAATGACTCGTAACACACGGGACAGCTGAATATCACCAGCACCCAGGGACACATATACATCGTCACCATTTGAAAAGTTAAAGCGCTCGGCGATCGTAGAGAAATCTAACTTGTTTTCTTCAATTCCTAAGCGTTTCAGCTGCTTGTCTAATACCGTACGACCCGCCTCTAGGTTCTTCTCACGATCCTCTCTTCTGAACCAACTTTGAATCTTGGCACGAGCACGGTTGGTATTGACGTAGCCTAGGGTCGGGTGCAACCAGTCACGGCTTGGGCCACCGTCTTTGGTGGTGAGGATCTCAACCTTATCGCCAGTTTTAAGGTGCGTCACCAAAGAAATGATCTTGCCATTTACTTTGGCGCCTCGGCAACGATGCCCAATTTCCGTGTGCACTCGGTAAGCAAAATCTACTGGTGTTGCATTGACAGGCAAGTCGACTACATGGCCGTCAGGCGTGAACACATAGATTCGGTCCTGCTCAATGTCATTCATGACCTGCTCACTCAGTGACTCTAAGTCACCTTGCACTTCGTGGAAGTCCAAGATCGTACGCAACCACTGTAACTTCTCTTCGTAACTTGAGCTGTTGGAACTCAGGTCAGTCCCTTTGTACTTCCAGTGAGCACAGACGCCTAACTCAGCATCTTCATGCATTTTATGAGTTCGGATTTGGATCTCTAAGACACGCCCCTGCGGTCCCACTACGGCAGTATGCAAGGACTGATAGCCATTTGATTTAGGGTTACTAATATAATCATCAAATTCTTGTGGGATAGGCTTCCAGAGGTTATGAACAATGCCAAGCACGCCATAACATTGCATTGGTTCGTCAACCAAAATGCGAACCGCTCGAACATCATACACCTCATCAAAAGCAATGTTCTTACGGCGCATTTTACGCCAAATACTGTAAATGTGTTTTGCGCGCCCCATCACATCGGCATGAATATCAATCGCTTCCATACGTTCTTTCAACACAGAAATCACATCATCGATGAACTGTTGACGGTCCAGGCGCTTTTCATCCAATAGCTTGGCAATACGTTTATATTCACTTGGGTACAAATATCGGAAGGAGAGATCTTCAAGCTCCCACTTAATGTGGCCAATTCCTAATCGGTGTGACAGTGGTGCATAAACGCTTTGTACTTCAAGGGCTACCGCCTCTTTACGTTCATCACTTTGATGCTTGGCTTCTTTAATGGCACACGCACGCTCTGCTAGTTTAATCAGCACAACACGCACATCATCAATGATGGAAACCAGCATTTTACGTAAAGACTCTAGCTGATTTTCATGACTTCCTAATACTTCAGCAGTCGAATCTTTGGACAAGTTCTTAGAAACCTCGCCCATACGAATAACGCCTTCGATCAAAGACGCGACTTTACGACCAAACATGTCACTGACTTTTGACAAAACCAATTGGTCTTCACGAACCACGCGATACAAAGCAGCCGCTAATAGAGAGTCTTGATCGGCACGAAATCCCGCTAAGATTTCCACCATTTCGAGGCCTGCCCGAAAAGTACTCGCTTGCGGCCCCCAATAAGAAGGTCTACCCGACGCTGCTTCTGCCTGCCTAGCTAACTCGCAGGCCATCCTTAATGGCACTCGACTTGCTTCATCTATCTTGTCAGCAAACTGAGACATCCAAGCATCAATATCCACCGAGCCGTCAGCTAATACAGGGTGATCCTTTCTTACTGTAACCATCTTAACTACCCTTCTGGTACATCTTACTTCTGCAACAACATCATTGCTTCTACGTGTGAAGTCTGTGGGAACATATCCATCATACAGACATTCATGACACGATATCCATTTTCAACCAAATACTGCGCATCCCTTGCTAACGTAGAAGCATTGCAAGAAACATACAAGATTTGCTTTGGCTTAAGCCTTACCAAGGTCGGTAAGAACTCCAAAGCACCCGCTCGTGGTGGATCTAACAACGCTTTCGTTATTTTGGCTTTTTTTAAGTGATTCGGTGGCGGCAATGTTAAGTCCGCAGCCAGAAAGCTAGTATTACCCAACCCAGCCGCCGCGGCGTTCGCCTGCCCCATTTCCACCATACTCTCAATCGCTTCAACAGCAAGCACTTGTCCCGCTCTTTTGCCTAATGGAAGAGAAAAGTTTCCAGCGCCACAGAATAGGTCAAGCACAACATCATCCTGCGTTACATTGAGCCACGCCATTGCTTGCTCAACCATCGCATCATTGATTTGCGCATTCACTTGGATAAAGTCTTGTGGGTGAAAGTTCACTTTTAACCCATCAACTAAATAATGACGCGGCGCATCCACTTGCACTTTGGATTGGTCTGGCAACTGCCAATACACCTCTATGCCATTGGAGTTTGCCCATTCCACAAGTTGCGCTTTATCTGCTTCAGGAACATCTCGGGTTTGGCGCAGCACACAAGCTACGCCTGCATTATCCAGCAAAAGCTCAACATGACCAAGCTTAGCAACCAGAGAGCCTTGCAATATGTAAGACCTCAGATCCGCATAGGCTTTCTGTAGCGCTGGCACCAAAACCTGGCACTGCTCAATATCAACAATGGCATTAGAGGCCTTGGCTCGAAAGCCCATGCTCACTTGCTGATTTTTGGCAAACACCGAAAGACGAGCCCGACGTCGATAGCCAAACTCTTCGCCTTGTAACCTTGTGATTTGCTCTGGCAGTTCTAATTTGCGGAACTGATTACGTAACCATTCTGTTTTTAAATCACGCTGAGCGTCTATATCCATATGTTGCAGTTGGCAGCCACCGCATTGCTCAAAGTGTTTACAGCTAGGCGTTCTTCTGGAAGGACTGGTATGAATACGTTTCAAGGTGGTTGCTTGATTAAACTGGCGACCTTCTTTGGTAAGTCGTGCTTCCACTTGCTCACCAGTCATCGCACCTTCAACGAAGGTTACTTTACCTTGATCCCTAACCACGCCATGACCTTCATGGGTCATGCTTTCGATGGTAAAGGTTCGAATAGGAGAAGAGATAGGCTTGCCCTGATGCGCTTTAGGGCGGCGATTCGATCGGTTTTTCAAGATAACATCTCTATTCATGGTATAGAGCTCAAATAATACCTTATCTGAGCAATCCGACCTAGGGCAAGCAAACAAATAGAACTAGTTGAACACGCCGGTAGATAAGTATCGATCACCACGATCACAAATGATCACTACAATCGTTGCACCTTCAACCTGTTCCGACAAAGCTAAGGCAGCACTGACAGCACCACCAGAGGAAACCCCACAAAAGACCCCCTCCTCTTTGGCTAGGCGACGCATAACAACTTCCGCATCCTGTTGATCAACATCCATCACTCGATCTACACGAGAAGCATCGAAGATAGTGGGCAAATATTCTTGGGGCCAACGGCGTATACCAGGAATACTGCTCCCTTCAGAAGGTTGTAAACCGATGATTTCGACCCCTGGATTCTGCTCTTTCAAAAAACGAGAAATCCCCATAATAGTCCCCGTCGTCCCCATAGAGCTTACAAAATGAGTCACCTGCCCCTGTGTTTGCTGCCAAATTTCAGGTCCGGTTGATACATAGTGGGCGCTAGGGTTATCTTGGTTACCAAATTGATTGAGCACCTTTCCTTTGCCTGCAGCTTGCATCTCTTGCGCAAGATCGCGAGCGCGCTCCATACCTTCCTCTTTACTTACCAGATGAAGGATGGCGCCATACGCCGTCATCGCTGACTTTCTTTCTTGGCTCATGTTATCAGGCATAATCAGGTGCATTTCGTAACCTTTAATGGCGGCAGCCATTGCTAACGCGATCCCTGTATTACCACTAGTGGCTTCAATTAAACTGTCCCCAGGCTGTATATCGCCACGAGCTTCAGCCTGAGCAATCATGTTCAGAGCCGGACGATCTTTAACGGAGCCAGCTGGATTCTGCCCCTCTAGTTTCAATAATATTGTATTACTAGGGTTAGGATTGATACGCTGCAATTTAACAATCGGCGTATTGCCTATAATAGATTCAATAGTTGGGTATTCGATCATAAAGCTCAGGCACTTGAGATATTATATAAATTAATGGTTTACGCTTTTTTACCAGATCGTATTAGAATGCACATCAGATAGATAATAAAATACAAACTAGTTATAAATTTAAGCCATATTGTTGCACTAGGAGTGACAGACTATGCATAAACCTCTTTTACTTAGCGTAATGCTCGCAGCCGTAACTCTTTCGGGCTGTGACATGTTTGGTGGTCCTGCTGCGGACATCCCTGATGCTGAACTGCGTAAGAAATGGCGCGAGTGTAAAACCATCAGCAACCCATCACGTACTAAGGTTCTAGCATGTGAAAACTATGAGCGCGAATGCGAGCGCCGTAAAGGCAAAGGTAACATAGCTTGCTACTAAAGTTCTTGTAGAGAAATAGGAAATGAAAAATGCTCAATTCCGTTAGCTCACCTCTGCAAGCGTCTTTGTGGAAAGCCATTTTTCTTCCTGTACTGTTTGTTATTGGCATTACTTGCTTACTAATTTATCTAAGTGAAATCATAGATAGAAGGCATCAATTCGAGCATCTTAGCCAGTACCAAACCGAACAAATTGCTGATGCCAGTGAATATGCGCTTTTATTTAACGATCGCAATTTAATTCGCAATAATATACAAAGCCTGCTTCGTCAGACAGATATTGTTGGTGTTACCTACTTCAACAATCAAGGCAATATCATTGATAATGTTGGCCTTCCTCCTGACCTATCGCTGCCATTACCTACACTCGCCTCTCACCATTACACTCAGGCGAGTGACTACTACCTCTCAACAGCGCCGATTTATTATTCGAACACCAATCAGTCCAATAATTTCAATGACACACCTTTCAGCGAACCAAATAGCACCATTTTAGCGGATGCTATTGGCTTATCTACCCCACCTAAAAAAGAGCTACTCGGCTGGATTCAAGTCAGTTCAAGCACCCAACGACTGCAGCTTGAGAACATCAAAATAGCCGTCGCCAGCATTGGCTATTTTACCGTTTTATCGTTGCTTTCTGTTATAGCCTGCTGGTACTACACAAAACGCCTTGCCACTCCTTGGCTAACCATTTCAGAACGACTGCATCTAATTCAAAAAGGCGAGTTTGAAAAGGCTGACAGTCTTGACTTACCAGAGCATATGCAAGCAACAAATAGCGCCCTAGAACATATCACTGAGCGATTAAGAAACTATCGAACAGAACTAGAAAACGAAATCAATCAAATCACAAAAGAAACTCGTGAAAACGCCATTCTGCTTGAGGAAAAAAGCGCTCAACTGCACATAGCTAACCGTGAGGCAATGGAGTCCAATCGCCTAAAGACACAGTTTTTAGCCAATATTTCTCATGAAGTTCGAACACCTCTAAATGCAATCCTAGGTTATACAAACCTACTAAAAAAAGATGAGCTACATCCTCAGCAAAAGGGCTATGTGGAAACCATTGCTCAGTCAACTAATGATTTGCTAACCACCATCGGCAACATACTGGATTTCTCTAAAATCGAAGCTGGAAAAACTGTTGTACTTGAATCTGAGGATTTCAGCCTAAAAGATACTATAGACGATGTCCTACATTCACTGTCGTCTACTCTGACGAGCGACACAAAAGATATCGACCTCATCCCAAACTTCTCTGAAGAACTGCCAGACTGGGTCAAAGGTGATAAGACTCGACTTAGGCAAATCCTGAATAACTTAGTTGGCAATGCTATCAAGTTTACACAACAGGGCACTATCCGGGTAAACGTACAATGCAAAGCAATAACGCAGCATGAACTAGAAATTCATGTAGAAGTCGTTGACACCGGCTGCGGCATTGCCAACGACAAACTAGGACAACTCTTTAAGCCATTTTCCCAAGTAGACTCGAGCCATACACGTAGTTATGCTGGGACAGGTTTAGGTCTAGTGATCACAAAAAAACTCATCGAGCAAATGGGCGGCAGCATTAGCGTAAACAGTGAACTAGGCCGAGGCTCTAATTTTTTCTTCCATATAAAACTAGAACCTTCTTTAAAGAAAACCGAGACTCTCCCCCTTTTGGAAGAGAGATGGCTGGTTCTAGAACCTAATACGCGTTATCGAAGTCACCTCGAAAGCCTGTTCGCTCAGATTGCTCCTCACTCAGCCTTTAGCAGTACTGTGGAACAATTTATGGCGGAGCTACATGATCATGAATCAGAATACTTCGGCGTGATTCTGTCTATTGGAGATGACCAAGAGTCTGCCAAAGATGCAGCGGAATTAGCTAAGTACGTCTCAACACGCTTTGCACTGCCTTACTTCATTTTATGCAAGCCGCTGAGCTATCTTGCCCAATATGCTCAGCGTTTTGATCTAGAAAATGACATCATTCAAAAGCCTGTATCGAAAGCTTCACTGTACACGGCGCTTAGTAACCAAACAGAGCAAACACTACAAACCAAACCTTCTCAGCACCATGAAACGAGCCCTGACTATAATCATCTAAAGGGGTTACATGTGCTTGCCGTAGATGACACCCCAATTAACTTACAACTACTAGGCCATTGGCTAGACCCCCATGCCATACAACTGAGTTTGGCCTACTCAGGTGCCGAAGCTATTAAGATGGCTGAGCAGAACACTTATGATCTGATCCTAATGGACATTCAAATGCCCGAAATGGACGGCATGCAGACCACTCAACAACTTCGCAAACAGGCTGGCTATGAAGAGACTCCGATTATCGCTTTGACAGCACACGCACTTGCTGAAGAACAGCAATCTATTTTAGCCAGCGGCATGAATGCATACCTAACCAAGCCAATCAATGAAGAGACACTACTGAACACCTTAACAAAATGGTGTGCTACAAAGGTTAACTTGAGCCAACAAGTGGATGAGCAGTTAGCGGAAGTATTTGATGTAAACAAAGCATTAAACATGGCAGGAAACCGCCCACAAGCAGCCAAAGACCTCTTTGAAATGCTTATGCAGTCTCTACATGAAGACCAGCGCCTCTTGAACCACCACTTTGCTAATCAAGATTTAGAAAAGCTAATTGCCACAGTGCACCGCATCCATGGTGCAAGTAAGTACTCTGGAACGATTGAGTTAACTAAACACGCCAACTTTCTAGAAACCCACCTAAAAGAATTAGGATTTGATGAGGTAGAAGAGGTGTTTGAGGATTTTATGGCAGCGCTAGAGCGCCTTAAAAACCTACAATCTCTTATTCCTTGGCCTCAAGCGTCACAAACGCCAGAGCAAAATCTCGCTCATCCGACAGACTAAGGTGCCAGTTAGCGTCAAACTCCAGCCTCTGACTGATGGCCGCATCGACTTCTAGAGTCGGCTTTCCACTTGCAAGGTTTACAACTGTGAAATGCTGAAAGCTAACCCCTGAGCCAATCCCTGTTCCCAAGGCTTTTACTGCAGCCTCTTTTGCTGCAAAACGCTTAGCAACAAACGATGCGTGCTTCTCAGGATTGAGCTGATCGAGCTGTTGGCGCTCATGGGGGGTTAAGATACGGTTGATGAAACGCTCTCCCGTGCGCTCAATTGAGTTCGCAATTCTATTGATCTCAACAATATCCGTTCCAATACCTTTAATCATGTAACGTAACTAGACCTTATCCGAAAGTTTGAAAATAGGCACCTGCCATAAACGCTCGCCATCATAGGGACTTGCAGGCAGAAGAGATCGTGATTTTAATGGTTTTTCACCAAGCGCTAAATCCAGCCATGCCCGATGTAGCTCCTTGGCTAGAGTCAGTACGTATTTATTGTTCCAACTCCCGCTGGCATAAGCCATCGCTGCAGCGCCGTCCAGAAACACAATTGGCTTTACCTTAGGCTGTTCACCATAGTAGGGGCGAAGACCAAACTTATGATGCAATTGATAAAGCTGATTTGGCTCCAACACCTCACCTCGACTGGTGGCGGCCATATTCACTTGCACCCCAAGCTCCTCGAACAGTCCAAGCTCAAAGCGCCTTAACAAGGGTGCAATCGGCACATCCCCACCTAAATGGGAAATCAGCCATTGGTATAAAATAAACAGTGGTTCAAACGGCAAATTCACGGGCAACAATCGTTCAATCAACTCATGCACATAGAAAGCACTGTACAAAGCAGTGCCTGTAAGTTGTATCGATGCCCCAAGCGCCTCGGCAGAGCGAATCGTTTTCAATTCCGAACGACCAGATAACTCAAATTCTAGCAACAAAAAAGACCCGGGGGATACCCGAGCCTCTTTCGTTTTTTTACGCCATACCCCTCGTATTAAGCCCGCTTCACGAGTCAAAATGTCCACTAAGACTTTGTCATCTTGAAAGGGACGAGTATGTATTACGTAGCCTTGAACGCGCACGAATTAATCGTCTTGATAACCTAAACTGGCCAACGCTCGCTCATCATCAGACCAGCCAGAACGCACCTTAACCCATAAATTCAACATTACCTTCTGCTGGAACAAGTTCTCCATATCAATGCGAGATTCTTTTCCGATCAGTTTAATCTTGGCACCTTTATCACCAATGATGATGCGTTTTTGGCCGTCACGTTCGACTAAGATCAAAGCACTGATGTGAATAGTGCTACCTTCAAAAACAAACTCTTCGATTTGCACAGCAACTTCATAAGGCACTTCTTGGCCCAGCTGACGCGTAATCTTCTCACGCACAATTTCAGCAGCCAAAAAGCGCGAGCTACGATTGGTGATTTGATCTTCAGGGTAATACTGGACACCTTCAGGGATGTAGCTTTCAACTAGCGCTTCTAAACGGTCTAAGTTCTTATTACGCAACGCAGAGATCGGTACAATCTGTGAGAAATCCATTTTCTCTGAAAGTGACATCATGCGTGGTAGCAACTCATCCTTCTCTTCCAGTTTATCGACCTTATTTACCACCAAAACTACAGGACACTCTGCATGACGAACCTTTGCTAACACATTATCGTCTTCTTCGGTCCAACGCTCCGCATCGATCACAAACAGGACTACATCAACATCTTTTAGCGCTTGGTTAGCCGTTCGGTTCATATAACGGTTGATGGCTTTATCTTGCCCTTTATGCAGCCCAGGTGTGTCCACATAAATGGTTTGCATATGACCTTTGGTTTGCACACCTAAGATTTGATCGCGTGTCGTTTGCGGCTTACGCGATGTAATAGACAGTTTTTGACCAAGAATGTGGTTCATTAACGTTGATTTACCAACGTTAGGTCGACCAACAATGGCAACAAAGCCACAATGGGTAATTTCTTGGTAATCTTCTTCGTGATGCATTTAGTTTTTTTCCAACTGTTTAAGTGCTTTGGCAGCAGCATTTTGCTCGGCAATTCTCCGGCTACTCCCTTTGCCTTCGATTGGCGCATCGAATAATTCAATTTGGCAGTGTACAAAAAATGTCTGAGCATGCGGTTCACCAACGATATCCACCACTTCATATTGGGGAAGCGAATGCTTACGTGCTTGCAGAAACTCTTGCAGTCGCGTCTTAGCGTCTTTCGTTACCACTTTTAGAGACGTCGCATTTAAACGCTCTTTGTACCACTCCAGAATATGCTGTCGGCAAACATCCATACCTGCATCGAGGTAAATCGCTCCGATGATCCCTTCAACAGCATCAGCCAGAATAGAATCACGACGAAACCCACCGCTTTTAAGCTCACCAGCCCCAAGCTTAAGGAAATCCCCCAATTGGAATTCACGAGCTAACTCGGCCAAGGTGTCACCTTTCACAAGGGACGCGCGCAGTCGACTTAACTCGCCTTCTTTCGCTTTAGGAAAACGGTGAAACAAGTCCTCAGCGATCACATAATTTAAGATCGAATCGCCTAAAAACTCCAATCGTTCGTTGTTTTTTCCACCATAACTACGGTGTGTCAACGCTAACTCAAGCAACCCAAGGTCGGCGAAGAAGTACCCTATACGCCGACACAATTTGTCATAAAGAGAGCTCAAAATTTCTCCAAAATATTATTCAATTAAACCGTTATTCTTAAAGCTCGGGAGACTAAAGAACTCATCCCAATGCAGCCATACATAGAATGCTCGGCCTTTTAAGTTTTCTTCCGGAACAAAGCCCCAGACTCGGCTATCCGCACTATTATCGCGGTTATCGCCCATCACAAAATATTGACCTTCAGGTACCACCCAATCCCCTTCAAGAGGGTTACGTCGGTAACTTTTGTAAACTTCATGTGATACACCATCTAACTCTTCTTGAAATACCGCTACTGGTTCACGGCTTGGATTTAGAGAAACAGGTAGCTCAGCCAATAGCGACTCATCCATCAACTCCCCATTAATCATAAGTCGCTTGTTATGGTAGCTAATAACATCACCAGGCAAACCAATCATGCGTTTAATATAGTTCAAACTTGGGTTTTCAGGGTATTTAAAGACAACGACATCCCCACGCTTAGGCTCCGTCGTCGGGATTATGGTCGAGTTCAAAACTGGGAGACGAATGCCATAATCCATTTTATTCACTAAAATGAAGTCACCAATCTCAAGAGTCGGCAACATAGATCCAGATGGAATCTGAAACGGCTCCGCAACAAATGAACGCAAACCAAAGATTACTGCGATGATAACGAAGTAAGATTTGACCTCTAGCAACCATTTCGGCGTATCTGCAAGATTCTGCTTAACGTTTTTATCAAGGGCTGCTACTGCCTCTGGCGCCATTTGCGACAAAATGAATTTACGCTTTGGCGCATAAACCAATCTATCCACTAACCAAGCCGCTAGGGTAATCAAAAAGGCAATCGCTAGGATTAACTCGAAATCAAAATCCATACTTACTCTCCAAGTAAAAGAGCCGCACTGGATGCGGCCCTATCTTTCCGGCTTAGCTATCGACTTTAAGTACAGCTAAGAATGCACTTTGAGGCACTTCGACGTTACCGACTTGCTTCATGCGCTTTTTACCTTCTTTCTGCTTCTGCAGCAGTTTCTTCTTACGACTCACGTCACCACCGTAACATTTCGCTGTTACGTTTTTACGCAATGCTTTTACGGTAGTACGAGCAATCACTTTGGCACCCACGGCACCTTGGATAGCCACATCAAACATCTGACGCGGAATCAGGTCTTTCATCTTCTCACACAATGCACGACCTTTGGTTTGCACGTTGTCACGGTGCATGATCAGAGCCAACGCATCCACTCGCTCACTGTTGATCAAGATATCCAAGCGAACCAATGGCGCGGCTTCAAAGTGATGGAAAGAGTAATCCAACGAAGCAAAACCGCGGCTACAAGACTTAAGACGATCGAAGAAGTCCAATACCACCTCATTCATCGGCAAGTGGTAACGAAGCTGAACTTGGCTACCAACGTATTGCATGTCTTTTTGGATACCACGTTTCTCAACACACAGAGAAATGACGTTACCAAGGTAATCCTGCGGCACAAGAATATTTGCCTCTACGATTGGCTCACGCATTTCACGAACCGTACCTGGGTCTGGCATCTTCGATGGGCTATCAACGTTGATCACATCACCGCTATTTAGTTCCACTTCGTAAACTACCGTTGGCGCTGTGGTAATCAGATCAAGGTCGTATTCACGTTCCAAACGCTCTTGGATGATTTCCATGTGAAGCATCCCTAGGAAACCACAACGGAAACCAAAACCAAGGGCGTCAGATGTTTCTGGCTCGAAGAATAACGAAGCATCGTTAAGCGTTAGTTTATCTAACGCTTCACGGAAATCTTCGTAGTCATCAGAGCTCACTGGGAATAACCCTGCGTAAACCTGTGGTTTTACTTTTTGGAAACCAGATAACTGCGGCACATCAGGGGTTGCGATGTGCGTAATCGTGTCACCCACCGGCGCACCGTGGATATCTTTGATACCCGCAATGACATAACCTACTTCACCCGCCTTTAAGACACCGGTTTCTTTGCGCTTAGGCGTAAAGATACCAATGTTATCTACTGGGTAGGTTTGCTTAGTCGACTTGATGAAAATCTTATCTTTCTTGCGAAGTGTGCCCTGTTTAATACGCACTAGAGAGACAACGCCTAGGTAGTTGTCAAACCAAGAGTCGATGATCAATGCTTGTAAAGGCGCTTCAGTATCGCCCTCTGGTGGTGGGATCGTAGCAACAAGACGCTCTAGCACATCTTCTACACCCAAACCTGTTTTCGCTGAACAAGTCACCGCATCCGTGGCATCAATACCAATGATTTCTTCGATTTCTGCTGCAACACGAGTTGGCTCAGCTTGAGGTAAGTCGATTTTGTTCAAAACCGGCATAACCTCAAGGCCCTGTTCGATCGCTGTATAACAGTTCGCTACGGACTGAGCTTCCACACCCTGCGCGGCGTCAACTACCAACAATGCACCTTC
Source organism: Marinomonas communis (assembly GCF_004363305.1). Classification (GTDB taxonomy): domain Bacteria; phylum Pseudomonadota; class Gammaproteobacteria; order Pseudomonadales; family Marinomonadaceae; genus Marinomonas; species Marinomonas communis. Next base: position 49,692 of record NZ_SNZA01000004.1, read on the forward strand.
ACAAGCCGCAAGAGAACGTGACACTTCGTAAGAGAAGTCTACGTGTCCAGGTGTATCGATGAAGTTAAGTTGGTAGGTATTACCGTCCTCGGAATGGAAATCAAGCGTCACACTTTGTGCTTTGATAGTGATACCGCGCTCACGCTCGATATCCATCGAATCCAACACTTGGTTGGCCATTTCACGCTCAGACAGACCTTCACATTTTTGAATAAAACGGTCCGCCAAGGTCGACTTACCATGGTCAATGTGCGCGATAATACTAAAATTTCGGATGTGCTTAAGATTGTTCGACACTATAAACTCACACTTAAAAAGCGATTTGATATTAAGTAACTGTTGATAAGTCCACTACGGGGCAGGCAGAGCTCAAGTCTGATTCAGCGCTCAAACCAAGTAATAAATGACTTATAAACAGAACCTCAGGGTAAAATATGGCGCGCATTCTACCGAAATTAGGGGATAGACTCCATTTATTTCCGTTGTCGCGCACCATATCCTCGATTTTTACGTTAGGGCAACACAATCCCACGCTGCTTTAGAACACGTTCAACCGTATCGACAGTTGCTTGTGTATGGGCATCAATTTCTAGGTTGACCAAATCACCAGACTGCAGAATACCAAACGTCGTCAAACGCAAGGTTTCAGGAATCAGGGATACTTCGATCCAATCATCACCAATGGCACTGATAGTTAAGCTTGCTCCATTGAGTCCTACGTAGCCTTTATCAAACAAGTAACGTCGAGCGTCAACGTCAGGGTTTTCAAGGTCCACAGCAAAACGAATATGAAAACTTTCATCGATGCGTTCAATATGACGCACTGTCACCGTCGTCATAATGTGACCAGACATAACATGACCACCTACCTCATCGCCCATTCTAGCTGCTCGCTCGAAGTTGACTTTAACGCCCGGCTTTAAGCGACCAATATTGGTCAGATTTAAAGTCGTATCAATGACATCAAACGTTAAGATATCCCCTTCTATTTTCGCAACAGTCAGACATACACCGTTAATCGCAACACTTGCACCCAGTTGCTGCTGCAGCATCATACCTTGAGGAAACTTCACTTCTAGAATGAGGTTTCGACCATTCTCTTGACAGGAAACAACTTCCGCCATACCTTGGACTATGCCAGTAAACATTTTCGGTCCTCTATCTGTTCTTTAATTAGGTTGTAGACATGCTACAACAGCGTTCGGCTTGAGGATTGAAGAATTAATATACTAAACCGCCTCAACGCCTATATATCAAGGCATTGAGAGAGTTATCACACCACCTCTACATGGGTTATCCACAAGCATCGGGGATAAGCCTCTTTTTCATGCGACATATAGTAGACAAGTTTATGCGTCCACAAGCGTTGTTCTTCAAGTTTATATTGGTCTCTGTTTTAGTTGTAGCTAAAGCTCAGGCTACGACCAGTACTTATCAACCTTTCATGTGGCAAGTGCAAAATCAAGGCGCGACAGTTTATTTAGTAGGATCTATTCACGCCCTGACACCCGACTTCTACCCTTTGCCAGCAGCTTACGAAAAAGCCTTCCAAAGCGCCGATCGATTAGCCGTTGAATTAGACCCAGAACAACTGGATCCCAACCAATCTGCCCGCTTAGTTCAATCAAAAATGTGGCTACCAAAAGGTGTCACCATCGACCGCTACCTAGATGACAAAAGACTGACTGCATTACAACAATTCGCGAAAGCCAACCAGTCTGACTACGAACGCATGTTACATATAAGACCTTGGATGCTAGTGGAGCAGTTGACCCAAGTTCAACTGAAAGATTCAGACTATCAAGCCGAGTACGGCATTGATCTACACTTTTTGAAACTAGCAAAGCAGAAGGGACTTCCTGTTTTGGAGATAGAAACCCTTTCTCAACAAATCAGTGCAATTGCAGATACGCCATTTCAAGCACAGCTTACCATGCTAGAAACCAGCCTAGATCAAATGGACGATGAAGATTACATGGCTAAAATGACCGAGTATTGGCGTCAGGCTGATCCAGATGGTCTATATCAATTTGTCTATCAAGACGTACTCGACAACCCAAAACTAAAGCCCATGATGGAAGCCCTGCTTGACCATCGCAATCAACGCATGGCGGATGTTATCAGTATATACCTTGGGCAATCACCTAACCGCTCTCAAACAACCTTTGTTGTAGTCGGTGCTTTACACCTAAGCGGCCCGAAAAGCATCATCAAAGAGCTTGAGCAAAAAGGCTTTTACCCAAGGCCAATGTTTCAAGACAAAAACCTACAAAAACAATAAAAGCCCTATCAAAGAGCTTTTATTAGAAAACGGCTGATATAAAACAATGGATCAAGCGCTAGTAGTGTGCTCCAGCTTGTCAACCATTTCTTGGGTAACCAAAACAATCCCATCATCATTTCGATAGAAACGCTTTGCATCCGCAACAGGATCTTCACCGATAATAGTATTAGGCGGAATTTTCGTATCAGAGTCCACAACAACGTTCGTCAGCTGGCAATGTCTGCCAATATCGCATCGTGGCAAAATGACGCACTTTTTAACATGAGAATACGAGTTCACTCGGACATTATTAAACAAAATAGATTGCTCAACCGTTGAGCCTGAGACAATGCAACCAGCCGACACAACCGAATTTAAAGCCGTACCAATACGCTCTTCATAGTTGTAGTTAAATTTCGCCGCAGGGCGCTGATAATGCGTCGTACGAATAGGCCAAGACTCATCGTATAAGTCTAATTCTGGTACCAGTTTGGTTAAGTCCATATTGGACTCCCAGTACGCAGTCAAAGTCCCCACATCACGCCAATAAGGTTTATCGGGGTAACTATCATTAGGGATACAACTGTTAGCAAAATGGTGGGCTTTTATCTTTGAGCGCCCAACAAACATAGGAATAAGGTCTTTACCAAAGTCATGACTTGAATCACAATCTTGTGCATCGTTCATGAGGTTTTCTCTCAAGAACTTCGTGCTAAAAATGTAGATCCCCATGCTCGCAAGAGAGACGTTTGGATTGCCGGGCATGGTCGGTGGATTGGAAGGCTTTTCTTCGAAGGCAATGATATTATCATTTTCATCGACATGCATTATGCCAAATTGGTCCGCTTCTTTGACCGGTACTTCAATGCAAGCCACCGTCACATCCGCTTGATTTTCAATGTGTTCCTTGAGCATCACACTGTAATCCTGACGGTAAACGTGGTCACCCGCTAAAATTAATATGTACTCGCTGTTTAGCTCATCGATCATTTTAAAATTCTGATAGACAGCATCAGCCGTACCACGATACCAGTCTTCTCCTGTTTGCTGTTGTGCAGGCCATAACTCTATGAATTCATTGAAATCAGAGCGCAAAAAGTTCCAGCCGCGCTGAACATGTTGATTCAAAGTGTGAGATCGGTATTGCGTGAGGACCGCAATTTTTCTCATCCCTGAGTTGATGCAATTGGAAAGCGGAAAATCGATTATTTTATACTTACCAGCAATAGGAACAGCTGGCTTCGAACGGTGGTTAGTGAGATGTTTCAGTCGTGACCCCCGACCTCCCGCTAAAATAAGCGAGAGAGTACTCATACGCGCGGCATTCAAATCCATATATCACCCTTACTTTTTTTATCCAAGCCTCACACTATATTAGGCATTTATTAGGTATACTCTGGTCATATTACTAAATCAATACGAAAACTAAATTATGAAAGTCCTATTTGCTTCATCTGAGATTCACCCTTTAATTAAAACTGGCGGACTTGCAGATGTTGCAGGTGCACTTCCAATTGCTTTAAGAGCAAAAAACATCGATGTTAAGCTGATCATGCCAGCTTACAGTGGCATTTTAGAAAAGTTACCACCTGTACAAAGCCGCCGCAATTTAGGCAACCCATTTTCGGTTGGTGATTTAATTCTTTTAGAAACCCATTTACCAGATAGCGACACTCCTATTTATCTCGTTCAATGCCAAAGCTTATTTGAGCGTGAAGGAGGCCCCTACCTCGACTCTCACGGCAACGATTTTGCTGATAATGACATCCGCTTTGCTGCATTCTCTTGGGTGTGCGCGATGATCACTCAGTATGGACACTTGATCGACTGGCAACCTGACATTCTGCACTTGAACGATTGGCAAACAGGTTTTGCTGCAGCCTACCTTGCTGCTTGGCGCCTAGAACACCCTCCTGTCGTAACCACCGTCCATAACCTTCGCTACAACGGCAGCTTTCCGATTGAACAGTTTGATCGTGTTCGACTGCCACATGATTTATTGAACCTACATGGTATGGAGTTTTATGGGCGCTACTCTGCCTTGAAAGCCGGCCTCGTATATGCCGACGCCATCACAACAGTCAGTCCGACTTATGCCAATGAAATCCTAACTCCTACTTATGGCGATGGCTTAGATGGCACACTTAAAGCAGTTCGACACAAACTCTTCGGCGTGTTAAATGGCGTGGATTATAACGAATGGTCTCCTAGCATTGATCCATACATTCATACTCACTATGACCTTCACAGCATTGACCAAAAGCTTTACAACAAACTAGCGCTGCAACGTGAAAACGGCCTTCCTGAGAGCCCTGAGGCTCCGGTATTTGGCGTGGTAAGCCGTCTAACCGAGCAAAAAGGATTAGACCTCATTCCCGATGCTATTGAGTCTGCTCTAGAAAAGGGTGCAATGTTCATTTTGCTTGGTTCTGGTGACAAAGTACTAGAACAACAGTATTTAGCTTTACAAGAACGATACCCTGATCAAGTCAGCATAAGAATTGGCTACGATGAAGCCTATTCTCATCGACTCCAGGCTGGTATCGACATGCTGTTGATTCCGTCTCGATTTGAACCCTGCGGACTCACCCAGCTGTACGCTTTAAAATATGGAACCCTGCCAATTGTTCGCAGCACCGGCGGACTTGCTGACACTGTATTTGAGGAAGGCCAGCATGCGAATGGGTTTGTATTTCAACATGCCAACACCGAAGATTTGAAATCTGCTATTGAACGCTCACTAGTCGCTTTCAATGACCTTGAAGGATGGCGCATTAAACAGATTCAAGCCATGTCACAAGATCATAGCTGGGATCGCGCCACAGCGACTTGGATTAACCTATACCAATCGCTATTAAACGCCTAAAATGAAAAAGGCCGCTATACGGATAGCGGCCTTAAAACATGATCTAAATAATCGAAAATCACTTAAAGTTTGCTTGGTCCTTCGCGCCACTCCGTTAGTGCATCCATCAGCACATCCTGAGGTACACTTTCATCGACTAACTCACGCAGTGCAATGGCTATCTTGCTCTTCAATTCAGGCGTATTGCATGGAGATTCTTTAGAGATAGTTAAAAATAACCCTTCACTGCTAATGGCTGGCTCAACCGCCGATACAACATTCTCAAGTCCCATTTTTTGAACATAGGCAGCGCCAGGGTTTTTCTCGTACAGCACAAAGTCCGCACGACCTGCTCCTAGCATTGACAAGGCTTGCTCTAGGCTAGCCACGGTTAACAAATTCAAATTCTGCTTGGCATAAGCATCGAACTCTTGACCAAAGCTATTATTAATGACGGTGACTCCCCAGCGCCCCTTTAAATCCGGCCAAGAACTGTAGTGAAATTTTGCCACTGCTGACTGCCACACAACGCTTTTTGTAAACATCATGGCAGGAGAAAAATACTCCATATAATCTGCGCGCTCAGAGGTATAAAAAGCCCCTGCCATCAAATCAACTCGACCACTTCGCACTTCTTGCTGGGAGCGAGACCAAGGCCCAACATAAACCGTCTCAATAGGTATCTGTATTTTCTTACTTAACTCGGACATGAGATTGGCCACAGCGCCATGTAGCAATGAGCTATTCTCCACCTGCCAGAGAAAAGGTGGGTATTCAGGATTACCGGTTGCCCTAAGGGAAGTGCAACTTGCGCTATCTTCCGTTGCGGCGAAAGCATGAGAGCCAAACAGAGCTCCTAACACCAACGCTGGTGCCAAACTTTTTGTTATAGTGCCTTTTATAGTTAAAAATCGAGTCATTGTAAGCACTTCACTACTTCGCTAGTCATTTTAAAGCTACGCCACCACTCTTCTAAAGCGTGGCGCAATGCACACAGAAAACCATATATATCAGCGAATTACAAATCTGAATTCGATCCAAGTGTTCAACTTTAAAATGGCCAGATACATGAAGTGCTCGATCTAGGCTGAGTCCCCTCTATAAATGCCAGCTCAACTTTTTCATCACATCGGTCTGCTGCGATTTCAAACTCATCTTTTGTTACTTGGTAGTAAGCCGCACCAGAAGGCAATGCTTTAGGCAATGACTGCTGCGGAAGGGCTTTAGCGAAATCAATCCAAACCCATTGCGCCCCGGAGCTGCCAGTAATATTCATTGGGGCATTATCGTCTTGCCCAAGCCATACGGTACTTAAATAATCCCCCGTAATAGCGACAAACCAACTATCCCTCTGGTCATTCGTCGTTCCCGTTTTGGCCGCGAATCGAAGCCCCGGAAGCTGAGCTTGAGCGGCCCTCGCTGTGCCAATTTCAGGGGACTTAGTCATCCCAGCTAAAGTGACCGCCAAAGCTTCTTTGGTAAACGGAACAGAGCTGGATTGATCAAAACGCTTCAGCACCTTACCACTTTGGTCCATCACAGATAAAACCACCCCTAACTCCGCGCTTTGGCCTGTTGAGGCTAACGGTTGATACAGTCTTGCCACCTCAAATGGGGATAGCTCTAGTGAACCTAGCGCAACAGACGGATACATGGTAAATGGCCTTTTCACACCTAAGTCTTTAAGTGTTTGCGCCACTCGGTCAAAGCCAAGCTGACTCGCTAGATCAATCGTTGCCAAGTTGTAGGATTTGGCCAACGCTTCATACATAGGCACTTCACCATGACTTGTGCGGCTGTAGTTTTGCGGCTGCCATAAAGTGCTCCCTACCTTGAACTGCTGCGGTGCATCCTCCAATCGATCCCACCATGTGAAGCGACCTGTTGCAATCGCCGTTAAATATATTGAAGGCTTCACCAATGAGCCAATGGGTCGAACCGCTCCCAAAGCGCGATTAAAGCCGCTGTAGAGTTTATCGGAAGACCCTACCACCGCACGAACCTGCCCCGACAAGCGATCCGTCACCACCATTGCCCCTTGTAGGCCACGTAGCTCGGTCTTCTGCTGTTCTAAAGCACTAACGCGTCCTTGCATGGCTGCCAGCGCATTTTTTTGTGCTCGAATATCAAGGCCGGTATAAATTTTTAAATTCTCAGTCGCCAACGCTGAAGCGTCAAAATCTCGCTCTAACTGCATGGACACCAAATCCAAGTAGTCACCAAAGACCGAACGGCGTTTGCCTTCTTTGGTCACTCGCAATGGCAGCTGTTTTAGCGCGTTTGCATTGCCTTGCGTTAATCGTCCTTGTTCATACAACAAATCAAGCACCACATTTCGTCGCTGCTTAGCTCTTTCGGGATGTCGACGTGGATTATAAATCGAAGGACCTTTCACCATTCCCACTAGCAATGCTTGCTCAGCAAGGTTTAGCTCTCCTAGCGGTCGCCCATAAAAATACTCACTGGCTGCGGCAAAGCCGTGCAATGCACTACTGCCCTCTTGAGCCAAATACACCTCATTAATGTAAGCAGTGATGATGTCTTCTTTGCTATAACGGTACTCAAGTAGCAACGCCATAAATACTTCTGTAATTTTTCTGGAATAGGTCCTGTCTGACGTCAGAAACATATTCTTGATCAACTGTTGCGTTAGCGTTGAACCGCCTTGACGCCGACTCCCAGAGCTCAGGTTGACCCAGGCCGCCCGCGCAATACCGGTAAAAGAGATGCCAAAATGAGAAAAAAACTCTCGGTCTTCAGTAATGGTCAAAATATCAATCAGACTTTTCGGGATCTCTTCAAACACCAGTATGTCCCGGTTTTCAGTGTTACCGCCGTACAAGTAACCGACCTTTTGCGGCTCAAGTGTGGCGGTACGATAGCGTTTACCTGAAACATCTTGAATCTGTAGTGTGCCATTAGCAAAGGAGAATATACGCCTTGAGGCTGGGTGATACCCCGTATGGTCCATATAATCACGAAGATGAGCGCTGACCTTGGTTTGACTTCTAGCTGCCCAACCTATTTTCTGGCTGTTCTTTCCGAAGCGATAACCATAATCCATCAATACTTGTTCAAGATCTTGTTTGCGCCACGGGGCTCCGTCTAACAACACCAGCGGAGCACTGTACACTTCAGAAGGTACTTGCCATTTCTGCCCTTCAAAGCGCGCCACAACTTGTTTATCTAACCACCAAATCCAAACGGCGAAAGGGATACTCGCTAATATCACTAGTAGCAATAGCCATTTACTCAACCGCTTTAGAAACGAGGGCTTTTTCCCTTTGTTTTTACGTTGAGTAGAGGCGCTTTTGGAAGTTTTTGAGGAGGCTTTTTTAGTCATAGGGCGGAGTATAAAGAGCATCAACGCTATCAGCAATTCAAGGAGACTAACCTATGACTTTATTTTCAAAATCGATACACTTTAACGTTATAAATATGAAAAAGGGCTACCACTTTGTGGAAATTAAGTCAGTTACAGTCGGATACCATCAATGCGCTTAAAGATCACGAATGCATTGCCATGGAGGTAGCCTCTCAGAAACTGGTTGTATTTAACCTTCATGGCCAACGGTTTGCCTTTCGCAACCGCTGCCCGCATCAAAACAAGAAACTACTCACTGATCAGTCGCATTGTTTTGATGAAACCTTTTCTCTCGTTGAATGTCCATTACATGGCGCACAGTTTTTGCCTTCATCTGGCGCCTGTGTTTCAGGACCATGCTTGGGCCACAAACTCGAACGATACCAATTTATTTGGCAAGACGATGATCTCTTTTTATCAAGGTCAGAGCATTAAGAGTCCTTTAAACGCTCCGATTCAACACACTTAATAGACAAAACAATAAATAGAACCATGGCAAAATTTGAACGCGATATACAAACAGCATTAATTGGTATCATTTCCGGCTTAAAGCATGCGATGAGATATGCGATGAACGACAGCGACATTCCCCTGTCGCCTTTGTATTTTATTATTCTCAAGATGATTCATGATTGCCCTAACTGCACACCCATGCTCATTGCTCATCGCTGTGGACGAGATAAAGGGCAAGTCACTCGTTTGGTCAAAGAGCTAGAGTCGCAGTCCATGGTAGAACGATTCCCAAACCCCGAAGACAAACGCAGCTTTTTCCTTCGTTTAACAGAACAAGGCAAAACCTGCTTTGGAACGTTAGAACGTTATGATATCGATGCATTAGAAGCCATGACTCATGGCTTAACTGACGAGCAACTTCAGCACTTCTTAGACATTGCTAACATTATGAGTGAGAACTTAAGCCTATACCAAAAATCTACTCACTGATCTCAGAGGCCAATTGATCGAGAAAAGTTCGCATAAATTGGGAGCGGCGCTGCGCCTCTTTACGGCCGCTAAAAGTTTGAAACGAACTGTCTAAACTCAAAAGCTTTTTGTAAAAGTGATCGACTGTATAAAGAAGATCATTCGGCTCACGCTCTCGGCAAAATGGATCCAATGCTTCGTAGAGACTACGGTCAAGCCGTCCACCCACCATCATACATCTAGCGATCCCGATCGCACCGAGAGCATCCAAGCGATCAGCATCTTGTACCACCTTTGCTTCAAGCGTTCGAGGGGTAACTTGTGCACTATAGCTGTGGGTAACAATGGCGTGTTGAATGGCACAAATATCAGCGCTATCAAACCCCAGCCTTTTTAGGAACGGCTCTGCTTTTGTTGCTGAGTCAAACGATGCTTGCGCTCTTTTAGGGTCATCCTTTGGATAATTGACCAGGTCGTGTAGCCATGCAGCCGCCGCAACAATGAGAACATCCGCCCCTTCTTGTAACGCAAGCTTTTTGCTCTGATGCACCACTCGCCCCAGATGTTCCAGATCATGAGCGCTATCCTGTTCCATCTCATCAACTAAATAGACTTTGCAGGCCTGTTCTAACGTATCAAGGGTTAACATTATACGGTCTCAGTGTTGGCTTCGATCCATTGATCATACCATTGCGGCACTTGCTCTGCAGGCATTGGTCGAGAAATATAATACCCTTGACCAAGCTCGCAGCCTAAATGAATCAGTTGCTCCATGTGCTCATATGTCTCTACCCCTTCTGCAATCACATCTAAAGAAAAAGCCTCTGCAAAGCCTATTACTCCTTTAATGATGGCTAAATCGCTCTTATCTTCTAGCATATCTCTGACAAAGCCATGATCGATCTTCAGCACATCAACCGGCAACTCTTTCAAATGACTCAAAGTTGAGTACCCCGTACCAAAATCATCCAGCGACACACGAATGCCCAGTATTTTACAAGCCTCAATCACAGCAGACACTTTAGCTAGATCTTCAATGGCACTGGTTTCTAAAATCTCCAGCTCTAGTCGCATCACGGTTTCTTTCGGGAATTGCTTCAACAGTGCGCGCAATTCAGGAATAAAAGACGCCTGCTGTAATTGATAACCCGCAATATTTACACTAACGCATGGGCAAATGTCTAATGAGCCCCAAGCCTGCATCTGTTCTAATGCCGTTTGGATAACCCAGAAACCTACTTTTAATTCGAGCGCCTGATTTGTCATGGCTGGCAGAAACGCAGCGGGAGGCAATACCCCTTGGTCGGGATGTAGCCAACGTATTAATGCTTCATAACCGATCACTTCTCGAGTGCGCATATTCACTTTCGGCTGATAGTACAAACGAAATTGATCTTGGTCGAAAGCAGTTTGCAGTTCATCATAGAAGCGGTGCTGCTCAACTAAAATATCTTCTTGGCTTAAATCGAAAGCTTTAAGTCGATTTCGACCGCTTATTTTCGCCTGGTACATAGCCTGATCTGCCTGTCGAATCAGTTGATCAGCCTCTACTACGCGCTTTTGCGGATAATACGTCACACCAATACTGGCACTTATATGAAGCGTTACACCAGATACTTTAAAAGGTTCTGCTAAAGCGACCAAGAGAGCCTCCAGTCGAGAGTCGACTTCTATTCGCTCACCTGAAATGGGGAGAATTAGGACAAACTCATCACCTCCAAATCTTGCTACAACAGAATCCTCACTTAAGGTTGCCTTCATGCGTTGAGCAACACTGACTAGCAGCAGGTCTCCCGTCTCATGACCAAACGTATCGTTCACTTCCTTAAAGCCATCTAAGTCCAAGAAAGAAAGCGCAAAGTGCGTTCCATAAACTGACGCATTTTGGATTTTAATATCCAATGTATTGGTTAAGTTAGTTCGATTAGGCAACCCAGTTAATGCATCAAAATAAGCAATATGTTCTAACTGCTCTTCATTGCGCTTTTGACGGGTAATGTCTGAAAATAAAGAAATGTAATGACTAACCTCTCCCTCTGAATCATTAACAGCAACGACCGTCAAATTCTGAGCATAGATATTACCGTCTTTTCTTCTATTCCATATCTCCCCTTCCCAAAAACCAGCAGTCAGGATTTGCTCCCACATCTGTTGGTAAAATTCTTTACTCTGTCGACCAGAGTTCAGAATTCGAGGATTTTGGCCCAATATTTCCGCTCGCGAATAACCAGTAATACGAGAAAAAGCTGCATTAACGTCTAAAATGCTGCCATGAGGATTGGTAATCGCAATCCCCTCTCGTGCGTTAGCGAACACACTTGCCCAAAGCTCAAGCTGCTCCTCACTCAAGTGTCGATCTGTTATATCTGAATGCGCGCCCACCAGCAGGGTTACCTCATCGTCTTCATTGCGTATTGCTTGAAGGCGATCTTCAACCCAAACCCAGTGGTCACCGCAAGCAAGTCGATAGGTAAGGACTAAGGTGTCACGATAATGGCTATGCTGCCATTGTTGAAATAACTTAAGAGTTTCCTCCAAGTCTTCTGGGTGAACTGATGACTTCCACCAGTTCGGGGTGTTTTTCACCTCTTCAGCACTTTTATGATAGAGCTGAAAACAATTACTGCTGACAAATGTAGGTCGATAGTGCTCTGGGTCAAGAGAGTAGATCACTGCTGGACTACTTCCCAGCAACTCGTCCAGCTGCTGATGGCTTTTACTAAGTAACGCTTGAGCTTCTTTCTCTTGGCTAACTAAGACAGTTAAGTGCCGATTTTTACGATATGTGTTTAACGACAAATACACTAATGCACAAACAGCAGCGGTTACTAAACCGAAATACCAAATATATTGAGAGAATACTCGCCACCAACTTAATGGCGCTTCATCATAAGGCGGGATATCAAGTGCTTTTAAAACTTCTTCAACGGGCATGTAACTCAATGGAGGAGCAAATCCGTGCACCCCATATTGATAGGAACTTTCGCCACCGACTTTTAATGCCAACAACGCTGATGCAACAGAGCGCGTCACTTCTGAAGAAATCTTTGCGTTTGCAACAAACACCCACTCTGGATAAAGTCGGGTTGAGACCCTAAACGGATAGCCAGCTAGATGCTGCGCATTCAGTATCTGCACATCACCCGCTTGCAACCGATTTTGTTTAACTAACCTTTCGATCACTCCGGTTCGAACAAAGCCAATTTCTTGCTCTCCAGATACAACTGATTCGACAACTGCTTCTGGTGACTCATACACCGATACCTTTTCTGGTGTAGGTTTAAGGTAACCCAATGCTTCAAGCTCAAAGACTTGAGCAATATAGTTCTCTAAATAGTGGGGGGAACTGACAGCAACATTATATTTGTAGATATCTTTCAGTGGGATAGTTGGCAGGCCCTGTTGCATCAGAAGCACTCCTCCCATCAAATTTGTTGTCAAAGAACCGTTCCCGCGGCTTAACGTTCCAAGAGTCCCGCCAACCACGCCAAGGCTACGAAGGGTTAAGAAGCTAACAGGGTCCAGCAAAAAGAAATCAAAGTTTTGATAAGCTCCCTTTTTTGTCAAATTTTCTGAATCAAGTACAGTTAGCTTGAACTCATAATCGTCAAGTTGCTCAGACATTTCATTTAAGATGGATTGATACAATACAACCGTATTCACATCAGGGTTGTACGAAAGTATTGCAAGAGAAAGGCTAGTTTTATCCGCAAAAGAATAGGATGAAAAACAAATACAAATTGCACATACGAATCTAACGAACATTCCTTGGTCACCCAATCATTAGGTTTTGCACTCTTATTTTTGCTCTGACTTAAATATACATCATAAACAATCTTATCATTCACATTTCGAAGATCTAGCCAGCCTCTTGTTGCAGTGTAGCTGCTCATTATTGATAAAACACTGAAGTAAGAAATTATTCTTCTTTCAACAGCATAGCTGCCAAATATGCTATATTTCACTTTGGCTTTATAGAGATGGATCGCAATCGTAAGTTACTTTGAGTACGACCTTAAAGATTATTTTAAGGTATAGAGACTTAAATCAAATATCTACTTAGACTTTTATTTGTCCTCAAATATACAGCTGCCTAAACCATTTTAACTTGATACATTTATGTTAAACCCGTTCTGACAACGAGCACATTTGTCTTTAGTGATGTATGGAGTCTCTTTAAATGCTGGATCTGCGGATTAAAAAACATCGCCCCTTGCTGGTTTCCGTTGGCATTTTTATCACGATATTTTGTGCTTGCCTCTATTTCATTAGCCTCTCCAACACAAACTTTAAGCAAAACCAGCGCTTATTGTTAAGTGGCATGGCACGCTCTCAAGCCGCTGAAATAGAGCGAAATTTAAGCTTATCATTAACGTCTACGCAGATCTTGGCGCATCAAATCAGTATTGATTATGAGAAAGTCAATCATTTCGAAAGTTATGCACAGACCATCATGCAATCCTTTGAAGGTATTAGCAGCATTCAACTGGCACCAGAAGGCATTATTCGTTACATCTACCCTCTTCAAGGCAATGAATCTGCTCTTGGGCTAGATATTCTAAATCATCCTAAATATGGCGAAGCGGCACAACTCGCTATCGCAGAAAGAAGAATGATCGTCATTGGTCCCGTGAAGCTAGTTCAAGGCGATATCGCTGTAATCAGTAGAACCCCCATTTTCACCAAGACATCGAATGGCAATGAGCAATTCTGGGGATTTGCATCCGCATTAATCATGCTAACCCCTCTACTCGAGAAGACTGGCATTCATCAGCTGGAAGAAGAAGGCTATACAATCCAAATTCAGCGCCGTCATACGGACTCAAAACAAACTTTCGACTTTTATCAATCTCCCACTGAACTGGACAAAAATGCTGCAGTCGAAGCAGATATAACCTTGCCTACAGGTGCTTGGACTCTCACTCTCTCTCATAACATCACTAGCGTTCTTCATACAAGAACTCTGAATATGTTATTCGTGGCCTTATTGCTTAGCAGCATATGCTCATTAAGCCTATACAACATCTTAATTCGCCCAATTCGACTCCAGAAAGAGGTCAATGCAAAAACGCTTGAACTAAAAGAGTTAGCTTTCAGAGACCCACTAACAGGCCTCCCGAATCGACGTTTCCTAAACGATCATTTTCCGAACATCATCAAAGAAATTGTGGCCAATAAATCCTTAGGGGCATTTATCTATTTTGACCTAGACAACTTTAAATCCATCAATGACACCATAGGGCACGATGTCGGAGATCAGATGCTAGCCTCCATAGCCGATCGTCTAGAGCGCAATAAAGATCATGATGATATCGTTCTACGTCTTGGTGGCGACGAGTTCGCCATCATCGTTCCAAGTCTTGTCTCTCATGAAGAGCTGAAAAGAAAAGCCGAGGCCATTTTGCATAACACGCAACAGAGCCTTAGCATTCGTCATCGGGATTTTAAACAAAGCACTTCACTGGGTATTACCCTTATTCCTGATCACGGCACCCAAGTACTTGAATTAATGCAATACGCGGATGTGGCGTTATATGAAGCCAAACGTCGAGGAAAGAATCAGTATGTGATTTTCGATGACTCCATGCACAAACAGTCGGTTGACACTCACAATGAAGAAATGGCTTTAGCCAGAGCATTAGAGCGAGATGAGCTCGTTCTCCACTTTCAACCACAGTTTGACCTAAGCCTAAATAAGATAGTGGGTGCAGAGGCACTCGTCCGCTGGAAGCACCCAGATAAAGGTCTCGTATACCCAGATAGTTTTATCCCATTAGCGGAACAATCTGGACAGATTTTGGCACTCGGCAATCGAGTCATTGAAAAGAGTTTCGAATATTTAGCGTATCGGGAAGCTCTTGGACTTTATCCAATCCTACTTCATATTAACCTGTCCTCTCTACAACTAAACGACCCCAATTTAGTGCCCTTTGTTAAAAGCATGGTACAAACGTACAACATACCTGGTCACTACATTGGTTTTGAAATCACTGAGACAACATTACTTACAGATATTAATCACGCCAAAGAGACCCTAGAGGAGTTAAAGTCCCTGGGCATCTGTATTGCTATTGATGATTTTGGAACAGGCTTCTCTTCATTGGGACAACTGAAGAACCTTCCCGTTGATTTGCTAAAAATTGATCGTAGTTTTGTGTGGGATTTAGAACGTGATAAAGATGATCGTATGATTGTTGAAGCTATCATTGCAATGGCTCATAAGCTAGACATCATGGTGATTGCGGAAGGTGTGGAAAGCAATGCTCAACTGAACATGTTAAGGGAGTTTCATTGTGATTTGGGCCAAGGCTATTTTATCAGCCGCCCGATTCCTCAAGAGCAATTTAATGACTTCCCAGAATCCATCACTCTCAATGACTTATTGGACGCCTAACAATACCTTTTTCGGCAGACAAAAAAGCCAGCTTCATGAAGCTGGCTTTTTTAAAGAGCAACCGACAGTTTTTAAGATGCTAAGCAAATAGCTCGACCGTGGTTGTGAGACTCTACAAGCTCTTTGTGCAAGCTTCGAATCGCCACTTCGTAGTCTTCTTCATCGACAACAAACTGCATATCTACTTGGCGCATTGACTGGTGCATAGCAATGACGTTGATATTCTGCTCTGAAATCGCTTTTACCGCACTAGCCAACATACCTGTTGTCTTCATATCAGAGCCAATTGCAGAGACGATGGCAACTTTGCGCTGTGTAATCTCGGCTTCTGGGAACTCTTCGCCTAGCACGCGAATCACACGTTTTAAGGTTTTTAAGTTCGCCGCAAGATAGTGTGTAATGCTGTTAGCGTTAATGTCTTTGGCAATGATATGCGCGCCTAATTGGTTTAGGATCTTCAAAACTCCCATATCAAAGGAGTCAATTTCACCCGCCATCTCTTGGTCGAATAGCTCAACAGCATATACACCACGGCTGCCAGCAATGATTTCAACACATGGTGCATCTGATACATAGTCACCTGTGATGAGCGTGCCGCTGTGCTCGGGTTCAAAAGTATTCTTTACGCGCAACGCAATTCGACTTTGGCGAAGGCCTTTAGCTGCTTTCGGGTGAATCGCTTCCATGCCCAAATTAGCAAGCTGATCGGCAACATCATAATTAGTTCGACCAATTGGTACCGCTTTGTCTTCTCCAACTAAACGAGGATCCGCACTACTTAAGTGGAACTCTTTATGAATGATGGCTTCACGAGACTGAGTTAAAACCGCGATACGACTAAATGTCATCTCAGAATAACCACGATCAAACGTTGTCATTAGACCTGTTTCACTGTGAGCATAGCCTGTTGCTATTGGCAGTTGCGTCGCTAGATCAATATCCTTGAACGATTCCACAATACGTTCATCTAGAGACATATGAGTGCTTGCATTCCAGCCTGTTAAGTCAACAAAAACAGCATTGACGCCGTCACGTTGTAGCAAGCTCGCCATGTTCCATGCACTGTGCGCCTCACCTAAGCTAGCCAACATTTCACGAACTGTTGCAAGGTGTTCGCCGATCGCAAAATGACCATGGGAACAAAGGCGACTGAGGTCTTCGAGGGCTTCTTGAGCCTGGTCAAGACGAGCACTTAAAAATGTATTCGCTTCATCCAGCAGTTCGCTCTCACCAAATAGATCACGGTTGATTCCCAACATGGTTTTGCGAACTTCATCAAAGGCTTCGCGCCAGCCATTTTGATTACGATCTTTGGCAAAGTGAGCATAAATACCCGCATCACCGGTTTTCTTATGTTCAAGCAGCTTATCGGTAATACCACCGTAAGCTGATACCACGAAAATTCGCTGATACAGGTCTTCTGTGCCTGCTGGTTTAAAAATTATATTATCTCTTACCGAACGGTAGTCACTCATGGACGTTCCGCCGATTTTATCAACTGTATGTAGTCCCATTTTCTTTCCGAATTTCTTGTAGGGGTAAGGGAACCTCAACCTATTTGTGAGCGCCGCGCGTAGTGTGTCATAAGGAAGCTCAAATATTAAGCATGAATTACACAAATCTTAATTAAATATGACTGTTTCAAGGGGCTTTATACTATCCCTAGCGGAAATGTATTCTGGTCGAGTTTCTGTACTCGAAAATGGCTCAACAACACGGTTGCTAAGACCATTAAATACGAAAAATAGGTTGGATCTTGGATAAGGCGTAATATTGCCATTGGAACCGTGCATAGTATTGCAATCGAACAGGGTAATTCGACCTAATGGTCCAGTCGCTGTTTCAATGCCGCCTTCCCTTACCATCTGAGTTAATGACTGTTCATCAGGTACTCCGAACTCTTGTTTTTTTAGGGAGAATAGGTAGTGATTTTTAGGTGTTGCGCCAACACATGAAACATATCGCTTATGAGACCCTGGAATTAACATAAGTGGTCCATTTTGAGACTCATTCTTAGTCAATGCGATCGACATACTGAGTGCTCTCATCCGTGGCATCCCATCTTCTGTATGCCATGTCTCAAAGTCAGAGTGCCAATAGAATTCTTTACCACTGAATCCTGGTTTATAATTAAGCCGACTTTGGTGTATGTAGACACGCTCACCTAAAAGGTATTCTGCAATAGCGACAAGACGAGGGTCCTGAGCCAATTTTGCAAACACATCACTTAGTGTATGCAATGAAAAAATTGAACGAACTGCGCCGCTCTCTTGCTCTGTGATACTTTCCTCTCTTTGCTTGATAGACGAATCTTCGCGCATCCGATGCATCTCGGAGATCATTTCATCTAGTTCATACTGAGTAAAAATATCATCAAGAAACAAGAAGCCTTTTTTTTCATACTCTGCAATTTGCGCCGCAGTCAGCGGCGCATGATCAGTTGCCTTAGAGTAAACAACAGGATCCTGGCGAGGAATACTGACAGGCTTTGCATATAAGCGTGAAGGATACATATCTTCAGTGTCATATTGTAAAGTCTGTAACTCTGCCATAACCTTTTATCTCCCTCTTTTTGAATTAATCAACTAGTTCGTAAGCACCTTCTTTATTGTGAACTTCTTGACCTGTTACTGGCGGATTAAAGACACATGCAAGCTTCAATTCTTTAAAGGCTCTCAATGTGTGTCGGTCATGCTCATTTAGGTTGTACAAGGTACCAGGTTTAATTGGGTACACTTTGCCGTCTTCTCGGCTTTCAATTTCCCCTTCACCTTCTATACAGAACACGGACTCAAAGTGGTTCTGATAATGAAATTGACACTCTTCACCAGCAAAGATAGTCGTAATATGGAACGAGTAACCCATATTGTCGCCCTTTAAAAGCATGCGAACGCTTTGCCATTTGCCATCAGGTGATACAACTTTACGTTCCGTTTGTTCACATTCGTGTAAATCTCTAACAATCATTGGAAATCCTATTCAGTTAAACGTGTTAAAAAAGGGCGCACGAGCGCCCAACGAGTAGTCAGATAACTTATACGGCGATGTCGTAGTTTTCGTCGAAGTAGCTTTTCTCTTCAGGCATTTCATCCGTCTTCGCGCAGACTTCTCGGATGGACTGCTCAACAATATCCAAGCCATGCTTAAGCTGCTCATCTGTGATAATCAATGGACATAGGAACTTGACTACTTGATCGTCAGCGCCAGATGTTTCAATCATTAGATTTTGCTTGAAACACGCCTTAGTAATTTTGCTTGCCAGCTCGCCACTCACACAGTTAATGCCACGCATCATGCCACGACCGCGTACCGTGAAATTGCCTTCACCGAGTTCATCAACGATCGCTTGCAAGCGGTCCTCAATATATTGCCCTTTACGTCGCACCTCTTTGGCAAAGGCATCGTCTTTCCAGAAGGTTTCAATGGCTGCTTTTGCAGTAACAAAGGCTAAGTTATTGCCTCGGAAAGTACCGTTATGCTCACCAGGTTTCCATTGATCGAGCTCAGGTTTAAACAGTACGATCGCAAATGGCAAACCATAGCCAGAGATTGATTTAGAAAGTGTCACAATATCCGGCTTTATACCCGCAGGCTCAAAACTAAAGAAAGTGCCTGTTCGACCACAACCAGCCTGGATATCATCCACGATCAGCAATACATCGTGTTTCTTACAAACAGCATCTAAATTCTTGAGCCAATCTAGGCTTGCAGCATTAATACCGCCCTCACCTTGTACTGTCTCAACCAATACCGCCGCTGGATGGTCAATACCACTTGATGAATCAGCCAGAACTTTGTCTAGGTATTCCGTGGTTTCAATACCATCACCAAGGTAGCCATCGTATGGCACTCGACTTACACCACCTAATGACGTGCCCGCTACTCCGCGATGATGCGAGTTACCTGTTGCAGACAATGCACCTAAACTACAGCCATGAAAGCCGTTGGTGAATGTAATAATGTTCTCGCGACCAGTGACGTTACGCGCAAGTTTCATAGCCGCTTCAATAGCGTTGGTGCCTGTAGGCCCTGTAAACTGCATCACATATTCAAGTTCGCGAGGCTCAAGGATGTGCTCTTTGAACGTCTCCATGAACTCCCCCTTCGCTTTAGTGTGAAGGTCAAGTCCATGGGTAATACCATCTTCCATAATGTATTCGACGAGTTTCTTTTTGAGGATTGGATGGTTATGACCGTAATTAAGTGTGCCTGCACCGGCTAAAAAATCTAGGTACTTATTGCCCTCTTCATCGAACAGATAGCAACCTTGAGCTTTGTTAAAAATACGCGGAAATGAGCGGGCATAGGACTGAACTTCAGATTCAATTTCTTCAAAAATTTTCATAAATAATTCCTCTTATCTTTATAAATAATTCTGTGCGGATCGCAGACAACGTCAGTGGCTAGAACGGACCTATTTTGACTAGGTGCTCGGTCTTATGTCGGCCATGGAAATGTTCTGCTTCATCAAAATGAATCGATGATTCAAATGGAGCGCTCAATGCTTTTGCAAGGCTGCGAAACAGCCCCCAAGAGGCTTCATTATCTGGGGTTATTGTTGTTTCAATGTATTGAATACCGCTCAACGATGAACGTTTTAACAGCTCCAACACCATATTTTTGGACAGACCACGCCCTCTTGCTTTTGCATCTACAGCCACCTGCCAAACAAACAGCACATCAGGTTGAGCGGGAACACGATAGCCGGAAACAAAACCAACCAGCTCTCCATCCAACTCAGCTGCAATACCTGTCTCAGCAAAGTGACTACACTGCAGCAAATTGCAGTAAGCAGAGTTTTGGTCTAAAGGTGAACAGCGTTTCACCAAATCAAACAGGGCCACGCCATCCTCTGTCACAGGCTTACGAAGTTTGATGTTACTTTCAACCATAAATTTTACATCTCTAATAACTAAAAATTAAAAAAAAGCAATAAAATCCGTTGCAATGCTCAAATTCACTATAAAAATAATTACATGTCTAAATATTTATATCAACTAAATCACTGGGTTCTTTCTCATTTAATAATCATTCACAAGATTTATACTCACCTCTAAACCTATGTTTTATGGTCTGTTTTTGACCAAATTGGCAGAATTAACTTGAAAAAGATGAACAAAATTTGCAGAATCGCCCGCCAAATCAGAGAACTTTGTGATGTTTTTGAACATTCACAGACAGCGGCCCTCTGTGGGAAGGTCGATCTGTTTAGTTTCTGAAAGCAGTTCTTCCATTAACAAGAAGCAAGAGAGCCGATATAGCAGTACGGACCGTCACCCATCAGTGACCTCTCAAACACGCTCCCAAAAGGTTCGTGTTATTTGCTTAGAAAAAAGAGAATTTTATGCAAGAGAAAAAGTCCATCCACGGCTCTTGGGCGAGCCGCTGGGTATTTATCTTAGCAGCGACAGGATCTGCTGTAGGTCTTGGTAACATCTGGAAATTTCCCTACATTACTGGTGAAAACGGTGGTGGCGCGTTCGTCCTAGTGTATCTTCTATGTATCGCCCTAGTCGGTATTCCGATCATGATTGCTGAAGTATTTGTTGGCCGTCGAGCTCGACAAAGCCCAATCAACGCTTTAGTTGACTTGGCGGAAGAATCTGGCAAAAGCACCAAATGGAGCCTAATCGGTGTAATGGGATTATTAGCAGGTGTGCTAATCTTTTCCTTCTACTCAGTTGTAGCTGGCTGGGTACTTCAATACATTGTTTCTACCGCTAATGGCTCACTAAACGGCGTGACATCTGAACAAGCTGGTGAGATTTTTAGTGGCCTTTTGGCTGATCCTGGTACTCTTCTTCTGTGGCACACTATATTCACTATCATGGTTGTAGGCGTTGTAATCGGCGGTGTTAACGCTGGTTTGGAACGTGCTACTCGCATCATGATGCCTGCTCTATTTGTGCTATTGTTTGTCATGCTAGGTTACGGCATGAGCACAGATAGCTTTGGTGCAGGTTGGAGCTTCATGTTTGACTTCGACTTCAGCAAGCTTTCGTGGGATGCTGTTTTAGTTGCTGTGGGTCACTCATTCTTCACCCTGTCTCTGGGTATGGGTACCATCATGGCATACGGCTCTTACATGCCTAAGCGCGCTTCAATTGGTTCGACTGTCCTTGCCATCGGCTTCCTAGACACTCTTGTTGCTTTGGTTGCAGGTCTTGTTATTTTCCCAATAATCTTTGCGAACGGCATGGATCCAGCGGCTGGCCCAGGACTAATGTTTATTTCATTACCTGTCGCGTTTGGCCAAATGGCTGGTGGTCAATTCTTTGGCACCCTATTCTTCGTATTAATTGGTGTTGCAGCATGGACTTCAGCAATTTCTTTGCTAGAGCCGACCGTTGCTTACCTTGTTGAGCGCGTTGGTATGAAACGTTCAACTGCCACTATTGCACTGGGCGTTGTCGTTTGGGCTGTGGGTATTTTGTGTCTTGGTTCATTCAACTTCATGTCCGATGTGACACTGTTTGGTAAAAATGTATTCGACTTCCTTGATTACATTACTGCTAACATCATGTTGCCACTTGGCGGTATCTTTATCGCGCTATTCGCTGGCTGGGTGGTTAAGAAGAAACACGCTTCTGATGAGATCAACCTTAAATCTGAAGGCTTATTCAACCTGTGGTTGTTTGTCGTGAAGTTTATCGCTCCAGTTGCTGTTGGCGTAGTATTTATCTTAAACCTTTAATTCTTAGATAAGTTACTATGTTTAAAGCCCTGCCTGTGCAGGGCTTTTTCGTTTATGACTTCATCGCATAACTTTCTATGGGACTTTTCAAAACTTCTAAAAGTGCTGAAAATCGATCTGAACTGGCTTTTTGCCAAAGTTTTTCATGGAAGTAGTAAGCAACAGTATTAATCGCAGGCTCAATTGTCGCCACCAAGCCACCCACTAAAAAACTACCTGAAATCAGATAAGCTACTGTAAATGCAACGCTAAAGTGCATCACCGCAAATGTTATTGTCTTAACCATGTAAAGCACCTCTTGTTTCGTTCTGTGGATGCATTTAGATTAAAACAACCTATTGATTATAAAAAATCAATAAACACAATAACTTTAATAGACTAAGCCTAATTCAAATAAGCCGCCAAATCTGAAAAGACCCGCCAGGGCTTATCTAGATCATTCGAAGCCTGACTTGCAAGCCATAGTCCTGTGCCGATAAAACAAACATCGCAAGGAATACTAGACCACTGCTGCAACCACTTCTCAGCCTCAACTTGCGACATATCCTCGGCAACGAAAACAAGGCGCTTAGGAGTAAGTGCATCATAAAGAGTCACAATATCTGCAAAACTTCTAACACCATCCATACAAAAGAACTGCTCTGAACTGCTCGCTTTTAGCCAACACAACAACCTAGACATCAGTGCGCAATTATCGAGATTAATCACCAGAGCATCGCTCTGAAGCAAATTGCCGCCGGACAAATCCGTCATTGAAATCACCACATCTGACAGCGCGCTTTGCAATGCTAAACGGGAAACTAGACGAGAGGATTGGTTTCTCAACTGCTCTAAAACAGGCAGAACACCTCTCATTAAAAGCACACTTGCGGGATACTGTTTGCTGGCCTCACGAAACATCGGCTCCCATTTGCTCTGACGCAGATCGATAACAGCATCCATAAATTGCTGCTGCCAAGCTTGCCAAGCATCTTCGTGCTGCACTTCCAGGTCGGCATCCTGATTGGATTCAAGCAGTGATTTGACCTTTCCAACAGGTACACCAAGATGTACCCAATAAAGTATCTTTTTGACACGGTCAACATCCTGAGGCTGGTACAAACGATGCCCTTTTTCAGTTCTATAAGGCTTGAGCAAACCATAGCGCCGCTCCCATGCCCTAAGCGTGACGGAGTTGACGCCAGTTTGTTCTGAAAGAATTCTAATTGGGAAGTAATCCACTTGATCTAAATCGTTCGTAAGGCTCATTCAAAATACTCAAACTTGTACAATTACAGTTTATGTACAAAAATAATCTTATACAAAGTTATTTTGTGTATAAGAATATAAAAGATCAATCAGCGACGGACATGAACAATGAGTGATATCCCACAAGCACGGTTTGCTGTGATTGGCGCAGGTATAGCTGGATCGACTTTCGCCTATTATGCACAACTAGAAACCCATCCATGTATTGTGCTGGACAAATCCCGAGGCACGGGTGGTCGTGCAGGCAGCAAGCGCCTTCCACATGGCAGCGTAGATCTCGGAGCAAGCTTAATTAGTTTCAGCGATGAGTCTATCAGTGATTTACGCGAGCATTTGCTACAGGAAAACATTATTGCTCGCTGGCAAAGTGCATACGTTGGCGTGCCAAGAATGTCAGCAATCACACGATTCTTATTGCAAGATATTCCACTTTACACTGACACCAAAATTCATCATTTAGAGCGTCGCCAGGATCAGTGGTTGCTTCGAGATGAACGATATCAGGCTGTCTGCTTAGCTGACACACTCATCATTGCGGCACCTGCGACACAAGCCGCTATGCTGTTAGCGACGATCCCTAATGCCAATAGCTTGCTGCAACATGCTAATCAAGCGATCAGCCAAACACGTCCACAGTGGGCACTATGGGTTACCACGAGCAAAACTCAGAGTTCTGCGCTAATGACCTGTAATCATCCTATACTGGAAACCATCATCAAGGATTCTGACAAGCCTGGCCGTCACACAGATGAATTTGACACTTGGGTAATTCAAGCTACCAGTCAATGGAGTCAAGACAACATCGACACACCTAAGGCGGAGGTTCTTGCTCACTTGATTCAGGCTTTTGAACAAGAAGTCGGGATAGCAGTTTTAAACACAGGGGAGCCCCATCGCTGGCTACTAGGACGCCAAGCCATGGCACTCTCATCAAAACCGTATCTCTGGGATGACACACGTAAAATTGGTGTTATTGGTGATTGGCTGTGTCAGGGGGATGCTGAAGGAGCAATGTTGAGTGCGAAACATGCTTTTGAAACCATTAGCAAAGCGTACCCGTTCGATCAGGTTTAGGAGGTTAGTATGACCGTTAATGAATGCCACCCAAATCATATTTCTCACAAAATACCTGTGGGCATCAGTTCATGTTTACTCGGAGAAAACGTCCGTTTCAACGGTGGGCACAGTCGTTCAACCTACTGCCTAGGTCCCTTATCAGAGTATTTTGATTACAAGCAGTTTTGCCCTGAAATGGCCGCAGGTTTTGGCACACCAAGACCGACCATGCGATTAGAGGGTAATCCAGATCAACCAAGATTGGTCTTTTCAAACAAACGTGACGTCGTGATCACTGATCAATTGGTGAACTCAAATGAGCGTTATTTAGATAACTTACCTGAGCTTGACGGCTACATTGTGATGAAAAACTCTCCATCGTGCGGCTTTGAGCGCATCAAGGTTTATCAGGAGAATGGGCATCCGCATATGAAGCGAGTGCGCGGTTTATTCACCCAATCACTTATTGATCGCTTCCCTCAATTGCCCATTGAAGAAGACGGTCGCCTAAACGATCCGTTACTGCGTGAGAACTTCTTATTAAGAGTATTTGCTCATCATGAGTTCCGAAATACCGTTTTAAACGATCTCACCATGAAAAATTTGATCGACTATCACAGCCGCTACAAATATGTGGTTATGGCACACTCACAACCATTCTATAAGTCGCTTGGACGCTTGTTATCTGGACAAGAGAAAAGACCTATAGACTCACTTGCCGAAGAATACTTTACACAATTCATGCAAGCCCTTTCTCGACCAGCAAAACGTAAGAATCACTGTAATGTATTGATGCATCTGGTGGGCTATCTCAAGCGCGAAGTGGATTCATCAGTACGCCAAGATATTCTCGATGTAGTCGAACAATATCGTCGTGGTGAAGTAAACCTCACAACACCGACCACTCTTCTTTACCACTATTTAAAATTGTACGGCAGCGAATACGTAAAAGAACAACGCTACTTTGCCCCGTACCCGCAAGCTCTTGGTATTAGGAATACAGTTTAATTATGGCTATTTCACAGTTGGTTTGGTTACGTAATGACATTCGTCTCAACGATCACCCTGCTATCAACCTTGCACAGCAGGATGATGACATTGCTCTGGTCGTTTGCTTAACACCTGAGCAGTGGCAGGAGCATAATGAATCTCCTGCGAAAAATGCGCTTCGCTTTGAACTCACCACAGAGCTGCAACAACAAGCTCATAAATTAGGCATTCCTTGCCATATACTTGAGCTAAAACGCTTTTCTGATTGCCCTGAAGCCATTGCTGACTTGTGTCTTGAACACCACTATACAACTGTTTGGTGGCAAAATGAGCTACCTGTTCACGAAGCACAACGGGATGAGTGTACTGCAAAGCATCTCGACAAGGTTGGCGTTACAACACGACGATTTGCACCAGACCTTATCGTCTCAGAGCCTGTACTCAATCAGCAGGGGCAGCCATTTAAAGTGTTTACGCCCTTTTATAAACGCTGGTTAAGCACGTTAAGCGCAAACATTACGCCACCTTATGAATGCCCTAACAACCAAGAGCCCCCTACGTCATTACCCAGTGAGTTCAAGTGCTACGACATAGATGACTCTTATCGCCAAGACTTGTGGCCAGCAGACTATCAGATTATTAAAGAAAAGCTCTGGCATTTCTGTCATCACAAAGAAGCCGACTACGATGAACTACGAGACTTTCCTGCAAAACCAAATACCAGCACACTGTCACCCTATTTAGCATTAGGGGCAATCGGTCCAAGAGAATGCTTAGAGGCTATTATCCACACCTCGGGAAACAATGAACGGGATTGGCATGGGAGTGTTTGGTTAAAAGAGCTTGCCTGGCGAGATTTTTATAAACAGCTTATGGGGCACTTTCCTGACTTATCAAAGTCCTTGCCATTTAAGCCTGAAACTCAACACCTAGTCTGGAATCACAACGCCAAGGCTTTTAAAGCTTGGTGTGAAGGTAATACCGGTTTTCCTATTGTAGACGCCGCTATGCGTCAGCTTAATCAGACCGGATGGATGCATAACCGCTTACGTATGATTACCGCAAGCTTTTTGACCAAATTACTGTTTGTTGATTGGCGTGAAGGTGAGCGCTACTTCATGGAACATCTCATTGATGGTGAGTTTGCCGCCAACAATGGTGGCTGGCAATGGAGCGCCTCGACGGGTTGCGACGCTGCCCCCTACTTTCGAGTCTTCAATCCGACAAGGCAATCGGAGCGATTTGACCCAGATGGCGTTTTCATCAAACGATTTGTACCAGAGCTAAAAATACTCTCAGGGAAAAGTATTCACGATCCCAATCAGTCTCAACGAAAACAATGTGGCTATCCAGAACCCATTATTGACTATAAAAAAGCGCGTCAGTATGCCATCGCTGCGTTCGATGATCTAAAAGGACAAACCACTTAAAGGCACTCGTTTGACATTTTAGAGTTATGGCATTATTTTGAAGTCTAAATAATAAATTTTGTGCAGATAGGTAATAGGGGCTTCATCAATATGTGAGTTCTGCCTATAATGCGCGCTCAAAAATGACATTTAGACTTTAGCGATTTCTATGCCAGACCAACAACATTTACACGACGTTCTCGTTCATTTACGCCGCATTATACGAGCTACCGACCTCCAATCAAAACGCATCGTTAAAGCCTGTGGTTTGACTATTCCGCAAATCATGGTTTTGCGTGCAATTGAGGAATTAGGGGATGTCACTGTACGCAAAATTTCAGATAACGTTTCTCTAAGTCAGGCCACTGTAACAACTATTTTGAACCGACTAGAAGAACGTAAACTGGTTGAACGAGTGCGCGCTCAAAAAGATAAACGTATCGTCAATGCGCGTCTTACTGAGGAAGGTAGCAACGTTCTGCTGACTTCTCCGCCGCTTTTACATGAAAAATTCATCTCTGAATTCGGTTCACTTGAAAGCTGGGAACAGACACAAATTTTATCCTCATTACAACGCGTTGCTTTAATGATGGATGCTGAGCACATTGACGCCGCACCACTGCTTGATATTAACTCTCCGGCAGCACATTAATTAGTTTTGAATACAAACCTTATTCAGGACGGGTCACCCAAAAGCAAAAAGGCTGCATGATGCAGCCTTTTTTATGTCTCGAAGATTGGATAATTACCGTGCTACTTAAGGTTCAAAACATCTTGCATATCAAATAGACCAGCTGGCTGGTCTTTCAACCAAGCCGCCGCTCGCACAGCACCTTTGGCAAACGTCATACGGCTACTCGCCTTGTGAACGATCTCGATACGCTCACCTTCAGTCGCAAACCACACACTGTGCTCACCTACCACGTCGCCAGCTCGAATGGTTTCAAAGCCGATTTCTTTTTGCGTACGAGGGCCAATTTGACCTTCACGGCCATATACCGCGCATTCTTTCAAATCACGGCCGAGGGCCTCAGCAACAACTTCCCCCATGCGTAAAGCAGTACCAGAAGGTGAATCAACTTTATGACGGTGATGCGCTTCTACCACTTCAACATCGTATTCATCACCAAGAATCTCCGCAGCTAACGATAGAAGTTTCAGCGTTAGGTTCACACCTACACTCATGTTAGGGGCAAAGACCACCTGAGTTTTCTCAGCGGCAGTCGTCAGTGCTGACTTCTGCTCGTCGTCTAGGCCTGTGGTACCGATTACGATCGCTTTATTATGCTCGGCACAAAAAGCCGCGTTCGCTACTGTTAAAGCAGGTGTCGTAAAATCAATCAGCACATCAAAATCTGCAACACAGTCTGCTAAACTGCTGACTAAACTTACACCTAGCTTTCCAACGCCAGCTATTTCCCCTGCATCGGCGCCTAACAATGAGCTGTTTGGGGAAA
Organism: Marinomonas communis; assembly: GCF_004363305.1. Taxonomy (GTDB): domain Bacteria; phylum Pseudomonadota; class Gammaproteobacteria; order Pseudomonadales; family Marinomonadaceae; genus Marinomonas; species Marinomonas communis. The sequence continues at coordinate 78,333 of NZ_SNZA01000004.1, forward strand.
CAATGGCAGCCCCCAATTCAACACCCTCTGCATCGACTGTCGCTTGAATAAGGTTTTTGCCCATACGACCGGCAGCGCCAATAACCGCTATACGCATCATTTTTTATCCTCAAATTAGTTTGTTGAGAACCATACCAAAATTCCCTCTTTTACGCATTATTAGAACAAAAAAAGCGGCCTTGAGGCCGCTCATTCTGATGTTCTATGAAATAGGCTTAGAAAATTTCATTTGGATTCAGATCAAATCCACCATCACCTTCGGTAAAGAGATCATTCGTCTCAGGGTCGCCATTGATACCTGGTGGGAAGTCTGGCTCGATCACATTCGGACGAGCTAAGTCGTTTTGACGAATCACAATCTCAACACGTCTATTCGTAGCACGGTTCTGAGGCGTATCATTTGGTACCAAAGGTCGAGCATCAGCGAACCCCGTTACAGCAAATCGCCCTTGATCTAATTGTCCAGTAGAGAACAATTCTTCTGCGACAGCAATTGCTCGAGCAGATGAAAGCTGCCAATTCGACCGAAAACGAGCACTATCAATCGGAATATTATCAGTATGGCCCTCAACCGCAATACTACCATCTAATCCAACCAATACATCGCGTACCATGTCAATGACAGGGATAAAGTCGTAGTTAAGCTCCGCAGAACCGGATTGAAATGATCCTCGATCTTTTAGACGTATTGTGATGGTATTCTCTTGAGTCTCTACTTCAACAGTACCTTTGGAAATCTCTTCACGCATTACCGAGGCAACTTGTTGAGCCGTTTCTTCCGTTTGCTGAATCTGCTGCTCACGCTGCATATCCGCTTGAGACATATCAACTGTGGTATTTGGGGATGGCTGTCCAGCTCCATCTTGCTCATTTAATTGAGCCGAATCGGGCTTACACATTACTTCCAATGTATTTTCTGGAGTATCGTCTGCTTTTTGGCGCACCTCATTAATAGGCGTTGGCTCAGGACGACCAGGACTAAACTCTTGGGCAATGATAGAAGTACCCATTGGGATAGACTCAGCTTCTATCTGCTTTTGCACACCAAATGCTTCTCGCATCGATCCCGCCAGCTGCTTAAACTTCAAAACATCCATTTCGGCAAAAGACAGAAGCAATACGAAGAAACACATCAGCAGCGACATCAAGTCGGCAAAGGTACCCATGTAGGCCGGAAGGCCTTCTATACATTCGGGGCAATCGTTTTCGTCTTCTTCAGCACTCATGACATACTATCCAATTACAACTGACAAAAGCGTTATTCACGCTCAGTTCGTTTGCCTTCCGCAATATAGGTTTTCAGAGCCCCATCCAACACTCGTGGGTTCTGCCCGGCTTGAATCGCTAACAATGCATCCAAAATTAGCTGCTGACACAACAGTTCTTCGTTCGCGCGGTTTGAAAGCTTTGCCTGAATCGGTAGACAAACCATGTTCGCTAACATGGCACCATAAAGAGTTGTCAAAAGAGCTACCGCCATCGCAGGGCCGATGGCTTTTGGGTCATCCATGTTTGCCAACATTTGCACCAGACCAACTAGGGTACCGATCATCCCCATTGCGGGGCCCGTGTCACCAAAGGCTTTAAATACTTTTGCTCCGTTATCGTGGCGGGTAAACGCTTGGTTCATATCCTTTGAGAGCTGTGCTCTAACCACAGAACCATCATGGCCATCCACCAGCATTTGAATGCCCTTTGACAAGAAAGGATGACTCACTTCTTTACCTTCTAAGGAAAGCAATCCGCCCTTACGAGCTTCGTCTGCTAATCCATAGATTTCGTCGATCAAAGTGTCTAGCGGGACACTTTTAAACATAAATGCCTTCGCAGCAGATTTGCCGGCCCCAAGGAATTGTCCTAAGGGGTATTGCATCAGAACAACAAAGGTAGAACCAATCAATACAATCAGAACCGAGGCAGGGTCGATAAACATCCCTGCGGAACCGCCCAATAAGATGGCCATCAGAACGATTACGAAGGCTCCAATTAGACCTAATAACGTTGCGATATCCACACACGTCTCCTACGAATAAAGCTATAATGCGACTCAATATTATCCATTTTAAACAAATAGTAGCGGCGCGTCTTATTTCCCCGTTACTATTTTGTAACTTTAGAGTGACATCACTCGTGAATAATGCGGAATTCTGTTACAAATTGTAGGTTATCAAAAGAGAAGTCATTATGTCTCGAAAAACTAGCGTGCGCCACTTCGAAGAAAATCTATCCGAACTGGAGACGATTGTTGCGCAACTTGAATCCAATCAGCTGTCTCTTGAAGACGCCCTTAAAGCCTTTGAAAAAGGTGTCAAACTTAGTCAAGACTGCCAATCTGTACTAACTCAAGCAGAGCAAAAGGTACAAATCCTTCTTGAAAAGCATGACGGAGAACGCCTTGAAACTTTTGACCCGGAATCCGAACAGTGAACCTAGAGCAATTTTCGCAGTATGCTTGTGAGCGCGTAAACCGTTATTTAGACGACGCTTTATCAGAATATGAACCAGCTGACCGATTACAAGAAGCTATGCGCTACAGCCTATTTAATGGCGGTAAGCGCGTGCGTCCAATGCTAACTTACGCTGTCGCACAGCTGTTTTCTGAAGCAAATGAATTGACCGATGCCAGTGCCGCCGCAGTCGAATCGATTCACGCCTATTCATTGATCCACGACGACTTACCCGCCATGGATGACGATGATTTACGCCGCGGCAAACCAACCTGCCACATTCAATATGATGAGGCCACAGCTATTCTTGCGGGAGATGCCTTACAGACATTTGCTTTTGAACTGTTAAGTCGACCGAGTTTTACGCAACCATCAATGCAACTAGCCTTAATCCAAACACTACATACCGCAAGCGGTAGACACGGAATGATCACAGGACAAATGATCGATTTATCCAATGTGGATAAAAGCATGTCCTTAGCAGAATTAGAGTTAATGCACCGCCATAAAACCGGTGCACTGATCCGAGCCGCTGTAAAAATGGGGGCACAAAGTGTCGGTGTAAGTGATACCGAGACCCTAGCTGCTTTAGATGCTTACGCTTCTGCCATTGGCCTAGCATTCCAAGTTCAAGATGACATTATTGACATCACTAGCGATACCGAGACGCTTGGAAAGACTCAATTTTCAGACGCAGATGCCAACAAGCCAACCTATCCAAAGTTATTAGGATTGGAAGGTGCCAAAGCACTGGCTAAACGATTACACGATGAAGCCGTTGCTCAAGTAGAGCCTTTTGGCCCGAAAGCGGAACCATTAGTCGAGCTCGCTAACTATATTATTGCTCGTAATCACTGATATAATGCCCCGCTATTTTAAGACAGAATAAGTGACCATCCGGTGCCCATGTTCGAAACGATTCCAACATCGCGTCCTTTGACGCCATTACTCGACACAATTGACAGCCCAGCCGACCTGCGCCAATTGCCGAAGAAAGAGCTTCCATTACTCGTCAGAGAGTTACGTGAATACATGCTTTATAGTGTGGGGCAAACTGGTGGGCACTTCGGTGCTGGTTTAGGCGTTATAGAGCTTACGGTGGCACTTCATTATGTTTTTAATACTCCCGAAGACCGTCTTGTATGGGATGTAGGCCATCAAGCCTATCCCCACAAAATCTTAACTGGCCGCAGAGACGCTTTACTTAGTATTCGTCAAGAGGGAGGCATTTCAGGCTTTCCAAAGCGCGAAGAAAGCGACTACGACACCTTTGGTGTTGGTCACTCAAGTACATCGATTGGTGCAGCACTTGGTATGGCACTGGCGGCACGACAGCTTGAGAAGTCACGCAAAGCCGTTGCAATCATTGGTGACGGCGCGATGTCCGCCGGCATGGCCTTTGAAGCATTGAACCACGCAGGTGATGTCAAAGCCGATATGCTGGTGATCCTCAATGACAATGAAATGTCTATTTCCAAGCCAGCCGGAGCCCTTTCCAGTTCTTTAGCGCGCATATGGGCAAGCAAAACATACGAAAATATCAGAGAAGGTGGCCGCAAAGTATTCTCCGGTTTGCCGACAGCCCTTGAGCTTGCACGCAAAGCAGAAGAACACATGAAGGGCATGGTTGCTCCGGGCACTATTTTTGAAGAGCTTGGCTTTAACTACATTGGCCCAATTGACGGCCACGATATTGAACTGTTAACGCAAACGCTAAGCAATCTGAAAGATCGTAAAGGCCCTCAGTTTCTTCATGTCATCACCAAAAAAGGCAAAGGCTTTGAACCCGCTGAAGGTGACCCAATTGGTTATCATGCCATCAACAAAGTAGAGCCTGATGACAAGCCGGCTACCGAACCCTCCAAACCGTCATTGCCCAAGTACAGCAATATTTTTGGTCGCTGGGTATGCGATGCCGCGGAGCAGGATCAACGCCTAGTAGCTATTACTCCCGCAATGAAAGAAGGGTCAGATTTAATTGCATTTGCAGAGCAATACCCTGACCGTTATTTCGATGTAGCCATAGCAGAGCAGCATGCTGTGACACTGGCCGCCGGCATGGCTTGTGATGGTTTAAAACCAGTTGTCGCCATTTACTCAACCTTCCTACAGCGAGCTTACGATCAATTAATTCATGACGTAGCACTGCAAAACCTCGACGTTTTATTCGCCATTGACCGAGCCGGCTTAGTCGGAGAAGACGGTCCAACTCATGCCGGAGCATACGATCTAAGCTATCTTCGCTGTGTCCCTAACATGGTTATCATGGCACCAGCTGATGAAGATGAGTGTCGCAAGATGCTACATACAGGGTACGAGTACTCCGGCCCTGCTGCCGTGCGCTACCCTAGAGGCACAGGTCGAGGCATTACGGTAAACGATAAACTAGAGTGCATCAAATTAGGACAATCTCGTACGTTACACGAGGGCCAGTCTGGTGTAGTTATCTGCGGTTTTGGCCGTCCAACTTACGATGCGTTGCTCGCCGCTAAAAAGCTCGATGCGACCTTATTGGACATGCGTTTCGTCAAGCCTTTAGATGAGCAAGCACTGCTCTCTCAAAAGGACGCCAAGCTAATAGTGACAATAGAAGAAAACGCCGTCATGGGAGGTGCTGGCTCGGCAGTAAGCGAATTCCTAAATGACAACAATATTCACGTACCTGTTTTGCACTTAGGGCTGCCAGACCGATACGAAGAGCATGCTAGCCATTCAGCGATGCTAAAGCGTGTTGGCATTGATGAGCAAGGCATACTTGATGCTATTGAGAGCAAACTATTGTCACTTTAAGCTCAGATATAAAAGGCGGTTACATGACCGCCTTTTCTACATACAGAAACCTCTACAAACTCCACTTAAAACAGTTATTCGTTCATATTAACTGCGAAGTTGTAGCATAGGATTAAGTAAATTCTCAATCAAAGGCCTATAACCATGAGTACAATTTTGGTAATCGGCGCAAGCGGTCAAATCGGCCAAAAAGTCTGTCATTCTCTACTACAGAAAGGCTATACCGTACGCGCTCTTGTTCGCGACACTCATCGCACAGAAGAGTTGCGCCACCCAGCACTACAGGTTTTTCAGATCGACCTTGAAGAAGACTTTAGCCAAGCCTTTGAAGGTGTGAAAAAAGTTGTCTTCGTAGCAGGTTCAGGTGGCCATACAGGCTGTGACAAAACTTTATTAGTGGATTTGTGGGCAGCAAAACGTGCCATGGATTTTGCAGAGGAAGAGCCGAGTGTAGAGCACTTTATCCAGTTAAGCTCATACGGCGCCGACGACCCTGAAGAAATTCAGTCGAGCTTAAAGCCCTATATCGTGGCCAAGCACATTACCGATGAATATTTAACCATTACTAGCCTACCCTACACGATTCTTCGGCCTTGTAAGCTCACTAACCATGAGCCAACTGGCGGTTTTAGCAACCAACGACCTGAATCAGCTGAAGAGGCGACGATCTCAAGAGCAGATGTCGCTGAAGCCATCTGCTACTGCGTCGAAAACGATTCAACAAAAATAAAAGTCGTTGAACTATTCCAAGGTAACGCTTCAATTGAAGCTATTTTCAACTAGTGAAAATAGCCGTTCTTGGGCAGAGCGAATTAAACTGTAAAAGTATTCGCTCTGCTACGCTAAACCTCTTCTTTGATCTGCCTTTATAACTTCATCGTTCCGTTCTGCTCTAAGCCAACATGCCAGCTAAATGCTTCTTCCATTAAGTGCGGTGTATGACCACCTCGTACACATGCTCGTTCAAAGTAATCCATCAACTGATGACGATAGTCAGGGTGTGCACAATTCTGAATAACACGCACAGCACGCTCTCGAGGAGCAAGGCCGCGTAAATCCGCTAGACCTTGATCAGTCACCAGAATATCTACATCGTGCTCCGTGTGGTCTACATGGCTCACCATTGGCACAACGCTAGAGATAGCGCCATCTTTGGCAATTGATTTCGTTACAAAGATCGACATATTGGCATTACGGGCAAAATCGCCTGATCCACCGATGCCGTTCATCATTTTAGTGCCGCAGACGTGAGTTGAATTTACATTGCCATATAGGTCAAACTCCAATGCCGTGTTAACGGCAATAATACCTAAACGACGCACAAGCTCTGGATGGTTAGACATCTCTTGTGGACGCAGCACCAACTTGTCTTTGTACGCCTCAATATTATCAAATACCTTTGAATTCATGCGCTCAGACAAGATGACTGAACAACCTGAAGCAAATTTCATTTTACCCGCATCGATCAAATCAAAAGTCGAATCCTGTAGCACTTCTGAGTACATTGTCAGATCTTCAAAGTCTGAATCTAACAAGCCCATCATCACCGCATTGGCAATATTACCGATCCCCGCTTGCAGTGGGCCAAGGTTATTTGGCAAACGACCTTCGGCAACTTCTTCTTTTAAAAAGCTCACGAGATGCCGTGCAATCGACGCAGTCTCTGAATCAGGATCAGACACCGTTGAATAAGAGTCAGGCGTACTAGTGAAGACAATACCGGCAATCTTTTCTGCTGGAATTGGAATCGCAGTACTACCAATGCGATCATCCACTTTAACAAGTGGTAATGGGGTACGCGTAGGACGATAAGTCGGTATATAAATATCATGTAGACCTTCCAGCTTTTCACTGTGTAACGTATTAATTTCTACAATCACTTTATCAGCAAATACAGCGAAACTTGCTGAGTTACCGACAGAAGTCGTTGGCACAATATGGCCTTCTTCCGTAATCGCAACTGCTTCAATAATCGCCACATCAGGTCGTGTTAATTGATGGCTGCGTAGTTGCTCTACCATTTCAGAAAGATGCTGGTCAATAAACATGACCTCACCATTATTAATGGCTTTTCGTAACGTTGTATCCACTTGAAAAGGCATACGGCGCGCAAGACTACCAGAGTCCGTTAAAATCTTATCTAAATCATTACCAAGCGAAGCGCCGGTCATTAGGTTGATTTTAATCGGGTGTTGTTTACAACGTTCCGCTAGTGCCTTTGGTACGGCTTTGGCTTCCCCTGCCCGAGTAAAACCACTCATACCAACTGTCATGCCGTCTTTAATAAATGTACAAGCCTGTTCAGCAGACATGACTTTCTCATGCAAACCACTGTTTCTTATTCTCTCTAAACTCATCTTAGAACCTTTATTTTAATTTTATCTGGCAAACGTCAGCTAAACTCATTTAGAGCAGTTACTAATGTGAACGCACACGAAAAGCTGCATAGGATAAGAGATGCTGACGCCAAAGATTAAAGTGCGCACAGTATAAAAATTACTAAGGGAAGCGTAATCTGGACCAAAGTATTAGATGAATTACGTGTTTTTTATGAGCTTAAAATAAGCTCATAAAAAGAGTAAATACAATGCATTTAAGTGTTTATAATAATAGCCAAAAAGCACAACTATAAATTTAAAATCTAATCCAGTGATATTCTTACAAAGATTGGAAATTTAATGTGATTACGAAGAGAAAATAATCACACTGTGCACGCTATAAAGATGGGAGTCTAGGTAATAAAATCGACAAAAAAGGGGCTGCCGCCCCTTTCTAGGTAGTGAACTTAATAATTAAGCAGACAAAGCTTCAATCAATGCCTGCATTTCAGCATCGGTACCGATTGTAATACGCAGGTACTCTCCAATGCGTGGCTTCTTACCAAAATAGCGTACCAAGATACCTTGTTCTTTTAAGCTCAAATACAAAGTCTCAGCATCTTTCTTAGGGTGCGTAACAAAGACAAAGTTCGTCGCCGATGGCAATACTTCAAAACCTAGTTTCTCAAGCTCTGAAACCGTCCACTCACGTGTAGCGATGGTTTTGTCACAGATTTCTTGCAAGTATTCCGCATCTTCTACCGCCGCCGTTGCACCTGCTAGCGCAATGCGGTCAATTGGGTATGAGTTAAATGAGTTTTTCAAACGCTCAAGACCATCAATCAACTCAGGCTGTGCAATGGCATAGCCCACACGAATACCCGCCAGTGCGCGAGATTTAGAGAAGGTTTGAACGACCATTAGGTTCGGGTATTGATTCACCAATGACACAGCGCTTTGCGCACCGAAATCGACATAGGCCTCATCCACTAATACCACTACATCTGGATTCGCCTTTAACACTTTCTCGATGTCTGACAACGGTAGCGCCTTGCCCGTTGGTGCGTTTGGATTGGTTACCACAACACCTGATACATCTAGGTTTTCGTAATCCACAGGATCGATATCAAAGCTTTCCGTTAACGGAATAATCTTAGGCTCAATACCGTATAAATTTGCGTATACCTTGTAGAAGCTGTAAGTGATGTCAGCAAAAGCTAATGGCTTACCGCCAGCAAAGTAACCCATAAATGCCAGCGCCAACACTTCGTCTGAACCATTGCCAACAAACACTTGGTTCGCATCAACACCATAGCTTTTCGCCAAGGCATTCTTCAAGGTTTGGCAGTTAGGGTCTGGGTACAAACGCAGCTTATCACATACCTGCTCCTGCATTGCTACCAACGCCTTAGGAGATGGGCTGTAAGGGCTCTCGTTGGTGTTAAGCTTAATGTATTGCTTATCTTGCGGTTGTTCCCCTGGCACATATGGGTCAAGAGAAGCGATTTTGTCAGTCCAAAAACGGCTCATATTACTCTCTCTGTTACTAAAGGCTGTTACTCATATAAAGGGGTCAGAGCCCTAGTAACGCCGACATTGGATAAACATTACTTTCTTCCACTCAGGGCTCTGACCCCTTGAGCTTTTCTGTTTTTATATCAAGCAAACGCAAATAAGGCCTCATTAAGAGGCCTTATGCATGATCAAACGTGTAATACGCGATAACGCCTCAATTAGTCTTGTGGACGCATATGAGGGAATAGCAATACATCACGGATCGATGGAGAATCTGTGAACAACATCACTAGACGGTCGATACCGATACCTTGACCCGCAGTAGGTGGAAGGCCGTATTCTAGAGCATTGATGTAATCCGCATCGTAGTGCATCGCTTCATCATCACCCGCGTCTTTCTCTTCAACCTGACGACGGAAACGTGCCGCTTGGTCTTCCGCATCGTTAAGCTCCGAGAAACCGTTAGCGATCTCACGACCACCGACGAAGAATTCGAAACGGTCAGTAATAAACTCGTTGTCATCGTTACGACGCGCTAGTGGCGATACTTCTGCTGGGTATTCAGTGATGAACGTTGGTTGAATCAACTTGCTTTCCGCAGTTTCTTCAAAGATCTCAGTCCAAAGTTTACCTAGGCCCCAAATAGGCTGAACGTCGATGTGAAGTTTCTTAGCAACAGCCGTTGCTTTCTCAACCGTATCTAGGTCTTCAGCCGTTAGCTCAGGATTGTAGTGCAAGATTGCTTCAAGCATGGTCATACGCGCAAACGGTGCGCCGAAGTCAAACTCTTCACCTTGATAAGGTACTTTTGTTGTACCAAGTACTTGCTCAGACACTGTGCGTAGCATCTCTTCGGTAAGATCCATAAGATCTTTGTAGTCCGCGTACGCTTGGTAGAATTCGATCATCGTGAATTCTGGGTTGTGACGCGTTGATACACCTTCGTTACGGAAGTTACGGTTGATCTCGAAAACTCGTTCAAAACCACCTACTACCAAACGCTTCAAGTAAAGCTCAGGTGCGATACGTAGGAACATGTCCATATCCATCGCATTGTGATGCGTTACGAAAGGACGCGCAGATGCACCACCAGGAATGGTTTGCAGCATTGGCGTTTCCACTTCCATAAAACGACGATCTTCAAGGAAACGACGGATCGTAGAAATCACTTTTGAGCGAATTTCGAATGTCTTACGTGATTCTTGGTTTACGATTAGGTCAACGTAACGCTGACGGTAACGCATTTCCATGTCAGCCAAGCCGTGGTGCTTATCAGGCAGCGGACGAAGAGACTTCGTTAGTAGCTCAACTGACTGCATGTCCACATAAAGGTCACCTTTACCAGACTTATGCACTGGGCCAGTTACACCAATGATGTCACCTAGGTCCCAAGTTTTGATGTCTTTAAGAAGTTCTGGATCAAGCGCTTTACGGTTAACGTATGCTTGAATTTGACCCGACATGTCTTGCAGCAACATGAAGGCACCGCGGTTACGCACGATACGACCAGCAATGCTAACAACATGGTTTTTCTCTTCTAGCTCAGCTTTTTCAAGCTCGCCAAATTGCTCTTGTAGGTCCGCTGCGTAAGCATCACGGCGGAACGTATTAGGAAACGCAACACCTTGCTCACGAATGGCATCCAACTTAGCGCGGCGCTCTGCAACTAAACGGTTATCGTCAGAATTTACGCTGGTCTCGTTTTGAGTTTCGTTAGACATGATTTTGTAAGTTACTCTTGTCAAAAGGTTTTAGTGCATTAAAGGCCTTGTTTAAGGCTTGCCACAATAAATTGGTCTAGGTTGCCATCAAGCACCGCGCCGGTGTTGGAACTTTCCACACCCGTACGCAAGTCCTTAATACGAGAAGCATCCAATACATAAGAACGGATTTGGCTTCCCCAACCGATATCAGACTTAGTGTCTTCTAAAGCCTGAGCCGCTTCCGTACGCTTTTGCATTTCCATTTCGTATAACTTGGCACGTAACTGTTTCATGGCAAAGTCACGGTTCGCGTGCTGTGAACGCTGACTTTGACACTGAACCACGATACCAGAAGGTACGTGGGTAATACGTACCGCGGAATCGGTGGTGTTTACGTGCTGACCACCGGCACCGGATGAACGGTATGTATCCGTGCGAAGGTCTGCTGGATTGATATCGATTTCAACGTTGTCATCGATTTCAGGAGAAACAAATACTGACGCAAATGACGTATGGCGACGGTTACCCGAATCAAATGGAGATTTACGAACAAGACGGTGAACGCCTGTTTCTGTGCGCAACCAACCGAAAGCGTATTCACCTTCAAAACGCACTGTCGCAGATTTAATACCCGCCACATCACCCGCTGACACTTCGACTAGCTCAACTTTAAAGCCCTTGTCTTCACCCCAGCGTAGGTACATACGCAACAGGATATTGGCCCAATCTTGAGCTTCTGTACCACCTGAACCAGATTGGATATCCAAGAACGCACAATTAGGGTCCATTTCACCCGAGAACATGCGACGAAACTCAAGTTCGCCCAGTTGCTTTTCAAGCTCATCAAGCTCTAACTGAACGGCTTCTACAGAATCTTCATCGTTCTCTTCTACCGCCATATCCAACAGAACCTGAGCGTCTTCTACGCCTGATTCCATGTTATCAATGGTCGATACCACCGCTTCAAGAGAAGAGCGCTCACGTCCTAATTTCTGAGCATAATCAGGGTCGTTCCAAACGTTTGGATCTTCTAGTTCGCGGTTAACTTCTTCTAGCCTTTCACTCTTTGACTCGTAGTCAAAGATACCCCCGAAGCACTTGGGTTCGTTCGGAAAGGTCTTTTATCTTCGAAATGATCGGATTAATTTCCATTTTTACGTCAATTTGCTATAAATTTATGTGGATTTAACGAATCGCCAATTGTAACGAATTTACCTGCGGCATAAAATGTTATTCGTTGCGAAAATAATGGAAATTCACCTTACATAACGCTTATCTAGCTGTCGGAGATACTATGGAAAAGCCAACTGTTGCTGTCGACATTCTGGGCAAGTCTTTCAATATCAACTGCCCGAAAGGTCATGAGGCAGAATTAAAAGAAGCCGCAGAATATCTCAATAATCAAATGCGCGAACTTCGTGCAAGCGGTAAAGCGGTCGGACTTGAAAAAATTGCCATTATTACCGCTTTAAACATTACCCATGATTTGCTATCGAGCCGTCGCTATGCACGCTCAAATGAGCAGCAGCTACGAGAGCTAACCTCTCAGCTAGACTCAGCTCTGGGGCAGCAAAGCAAAGTTGGATAGTCATTGTTTAGATAGACTTCGCGGCGTTTAGCAATAGTTTTAGTCACGAAAATTCTTCAAGTAGCCCGATGCCCCCCAAGATTTCTAGGGTGATTTTTCTCATCTTCTCCCCTATACTGGCGGTGTTTCCTGGGTTGTTCGAAGCGGCTTAACGCCCTTGAGCCTATGAGCAAATACCCGGAAAGATGCTGCAAGTTCGGTGTGCATGTCCGTGCGACGGAAAGCCTAAAGAACTTCAGCTATTTCCACCTTGAACCACTGGGTTCAAGGCCAATAGCCGAAACGGCAACTTGGGAAACACTTTTTATGTCTTTAGATCGTCAAAGCTTGCGCCAATCATTGCGCGCAAAACGCAAACAACTCTCCGATATTGAACAACAAAACGCAGCAATCAAACTGCTAGAGCAATTCCAATCTGCTCTCGCTTCGGCACTTTTACCTGAATCCAATCTCGCCCTTTACCTTACCAATGATGGTGAGATTTCGCCTGACGCCATCTGTGAATGGTGTTGGCAAAATAACATCAATGTCTATTTACCGGTTTTGGACGGCAAAGCACTTGTTTTCGCTCGCTATACACAAAATTGCGAGTGGCAGAAAAACAGCTTTAACATCTTAGAACCTGTTGACCCTGCACCGTTAAAAGGCGCTGATATGGACATGGTGCTGATGCCGTTAGTTGGCTTTGATGACCAAGGCGGACGCCTAGGTATGGGCGGTGGCTTTTACGATCGTACGTTTGAGAACAAATCTGAACGAACACACTTAATTGGCTTAGCGCACGATTGCCAAGAAGTTGACAATTTACCTATTGAGTCATGGGACGTGCCTCTAAGCGGTATGCTGACGCCAAGCCGCTACATTAAGTGTGAGTAAGTTAACACATCCGCTTTAATGAGGGCTGATTTCTTCAGCCCTAGAAGCGATATCAACACTGAGTTTTCTCAGTACAGAAGACATCTTAGATACAGCGTACTCGTAACCCGAATCATCCAAAGACTCCCTTAAAACAAAACGCTGTTTAGACAATCGACCACTTCGTGACTCTTCTAACGTATAACTCCCCGCTAAAATGACAGCGTCCTGGTCGATGATATGAAAATAGTCTATTTGCAAATCCAGTTGGTAGGATTTTTCCGCCTCAACAGCTCTGGGCAAGTCACTTTCTAAAACCTTTGTAATGCCCACTTGAAGCGGCTCTGCCCATAAATTGTTCGATGAGAAAAAGAGCTCATGATCCGATACCTGCAAAACAATGTTCGAACTTTTCAAATAATCCGATAATACGACAGAACGAATATTAATAAGTGTATGGCTCTGCTCAGCCTCAGCTGGCATTACATAGGTAGGTGTTCCATTTAAGACATAGTATTTAGGCGGCTGCAATGTGGAGGAAGAGCAACCAACCATCAACCCCAAAAAAATCAGTAACAACAATCTCATCGGCTTGCTCCACGAGGCTCTATATCTGGGGTAACTTGGCTTTTAAAAATCAAGCTATTAGGTGAGGTATTTATTTTCTGTAGCAGTGGCGTCAACTCTCGCATCGTATTCTGAATCTCAATCATGGTCTGATTAATAGAGGAAACACCGCTATCTTCCGTAGCGAACCTATCCAACAATAGATTTAAATTGCCGAGAGTTTCATTCATCTGGACCATATCAAACTCCGTTAACTTAGAGCTAATAGAAGCGCTTGCTTGGTTGAAAGCATTCGCGCTTTTTGACAAATCCTGCAGCAAATACCTCAAGTCTTGTGCAACACCTTGTAAAGGCAAGTCATTGATCTTGTCTAACGTAGTACTAAGCTGATCCGTAAACTGGACGATTTCATCTGGCATACTCGGAATCACAGGGTAGCCAGCAATGTGCTGGACACTCGAATTATTGTCTTTTGGATCATGCCTTAGATCAACGAAGACCGCCCCCGTTAAAAGACTCCCGGTCTTAAGAGAGGCTTTTAGACCATTTTTTAACCAGAGCTCGAATTGCTGATTGATAAAATCACGCCCCGATTTATCGTCACTCAAATTCGCCCGTCCTGGCTGGACAGATATAAGCACTGGAATTTTATAAGAAGCTTCGTCCACCTCAAGCTTATGCTCCGCTAAACGAACATTGATATTTTCCACCTGACCAATCTGAAGACCACGATATTCAACTGGGGCACCAACCTTCAAACCACGAACCGAACTCTCAATCAGTAAGAGAAAATACACTTTCTCAGTGTAGCGATGGGACATAGCACTTTTAAAAGAGGGATATATCTGGAACACTTTGTCGCGATTAAATGGGTGAGTAGCAGGCATTCCTTCTGGGTCATCAAAGGTGATCCCCCCAGCAATAAGAGACTCTAGATTCGGTGTCGTTACCCCTACCCCATCAGCTCCCAACTCCAGCTCGATACCACTGGAATTCCAAAAACGTGTGTTGGACGTGATTAATCTATCAAAAGGCGCTTCAATAAATGCACTGTAACGAGCCACACGTTTTTCTAAATCATAATTTACCGTTTCAATACGACCTACAGCCAAGCCTCGGTAAATAACTTGATCCCCAACTTGCGCAGTAAAAGATTTCTCACTATTCAAAAACAACCGAATACCTGGGGTCCCAATAGGCGTTACTGGGGGAGCATTCAGTGCAACAAAATACCGGGTTGTCTGCTCACTAATACCTGGAGCCATATCTATATATGAACCAGATAACAATGTTTGTAGCCCAGAGACTCCAGCAAGTGAAACACGAGGGGACACCACCCAAAAGCGGCTATCTGAGCGCAAATACTTCTCCGCTTCTTTATCCAAAACAGCCGTTACTAATACTCCTGTCGAATCATCATTCAACTCAATTTTATCAACATGCCCAATTACTACGTCACGGATCCTTATCTGAGTTTTGCCAGCTTCTAAACCAGAGGCTGTTTCAAACTCAATCTCAATATTGATCCCTCGGCTATTGATTTCCTGAAGCACAAACCATGCACTCACCATTAAGGTAATTAATGGAATAAGCCATATTTTAGAAATACCGCTATTAGATTTAATAACGGCAGGAGCAACAGCTTGTTTTTGTGATTCTCTTGAAGACTCGCTCATGCTATTGCTCACTTTCCCATAACATTCGACTATCGAAAGACATCGCCGCCAACATGGTTAATATCACCACCGCACAGAAAGCGATAATCGCCGCACCTGGAAAAATACTCATCGTACTCCCAAGCTGAACCAAACCTGCTAAAACAGCTACGACAAACACATCAATCATCGACCAGCGCCCCATCATTTCAGTCATTCGATATAGAAAATATCGGTGTCTTATTCCAGCTCGGCTATTACTTTGTACCGAAAAATTTAAATAGCCAATCGCCAGCATTTTGAACATTGGAACCAATATGCTGGCAATAAAGATAACCGATGCAATCAAATATGAACCATGCTCCCAAAGCGTCACGACACCACCCACAATCGTTGAGGGGGTATCAGCTCCCAGAAAGCGTGTAGTCATGATTGGCAAAATATTCGCAGGTATATACAACAAAACCGCGGTGACTAGTAGCGCCCAAGTCCACTGAGTGCGTTTGCGTTGTTTTTCTAAGCTAGTCGACTTACTGCTTTTCTTCGCTATCAACAACTCTAATTGAAACCTGTCTAGGTACATAAGTGTGAGAACATAAAGCACCATAAAGCCCGCATAGAAATAGAAGCCTGGACCGAATGTCACATCAGCCATATCCGTTATCTTAACCATACTTACTAGCACACCCACCATAAATACTTCAGGCATACACCAAACAATAAAATTAAAGCAGATATCGATTTGGGATTTTGTCGCGTGACGACCAATCCCCAGCTTGATGGAAACCATCCAAAGACAAAGCAACAACAGAACGGCTGTAGGTAATAAGATACAGACAAACAGTACAATACCCGCTAAAGCAATATGGTTTTGCTGCACTAGCGTTTCAATTTCTGTTGTTAAACTAATCGAGGCATGTAATCCGTTGGTAGAAAAAGAGAGAAAATTGAAAAACAATGATAAAGCCAGAAGAGCCAAACTAGACAGACCAAGGGCCAAAACCTTATCAACCCAGTTATGTTTAAACGAAGTCAGTTTATGCCCACACCTTGAGCAGCATGCAGATTGATTGGCTTCGAGCTGAGGTATAGCTGTATTAAGCCCGCACCTTTCACAGGAAATTACCCGTTCACTATCAAACTGACTGCGCAAATCTGAATTCATATCCATATCACTCAAAAAAACCACTCGCCATAAAAGTATTCCATTACTAACTCATAAAACCTTACTCATTTAATGGATAAAATCAGTGAGAGTCAAATAAAGGCTTTAGCATTACAAAGGCAGGATACTCTGGCCGACCTGGCCAATGGTAGCCAAAAAGCTGGATAAGTTTAGGCATGATGGTGATTTCTAAATCGAGATTTGGACGGAGCATGGCATCCAACAATGCCCCTTCGGATACTGATATCAGTTCGATGGTAGGCAGATCTTCATATAGTGTCCCCTCTATCCGCCACTGCTGGACATTTGCAACATACTTATTGCTATTGAAGCCATAAGAAAGCTCACCAGACGACCAATCAGCCCGCCCACTAAACTCGGTAAAGCGCTGTTTTGAGAAAGAATATTGACTACTCCAAGACTTAATCTCTATTAAGCTACCAGTGATTTTTTCAGCTCGAGGAAAAAAGAGGCTACGTAAGAGATTTGGGTGAATAGTCATCTCATCCACCCATGTGGATACTGAAAAAACGCTTGGGCGAATACGCCCATGTCCCTTAACTTGGGAATGCTGTACAAACCACTCAACAGGCTGGCAGATTGAAGGCATGGTCCATGAAATCTGTAAGGGCTCAGTTACCCCCTCAGCGTCAATAAGAGCCTGACCAGACCACCAATGGCCAGACACCTCCCGCACTTGAACACCCTTTGGCAAAACAGTCTGAATCTGCTTCGACCATACTTGAAGCGGTAAAAAGACCAAACATAATAGGGTTAGAACGAATATGAGAAATGCGCTTAACCCTATGTATGATTTCCGGCCCATTATAGCCTCTACTGAACCGAGAGCTTCTTCGTCAAAGCTTCAAGGTCTTCTGGCGTATCGACACCGTGTGGTGGTAGCTCTTTGGTTAGCGCCACTTGCACTTTAATGCCTTGGTGAAGGAAGCGCAGTTGCTCCAGTTTTTCCCATTTCTCTAGTGGTGACATGGGCATTTGCGCATAACGTCCCAACAAAGACACACGATAAACATACAAACCAACGTGGCGTAATGCAGGATAATCTTCAGCAATCTGTTTTGCTTCTTGCGCAAAGCCATCACGATCCCATGGCATGGTGGCACGACTAAAGTACAGCGCACGACCTTTAGCGTCACACACTACTTTCACAACACTTGGGTTAAAAATATCTTCTTCACGATGAATCGGACACGCCACGGTCGCCATCTCAGACTCTTTGTCGTCCGCTAAGGCTTGTACAGCGTTATGAATCAAGCCAATGGGTAACAAAGGCTCATCCCCCTGCACATTAACCACGATCTCATCGCCTAACCAACCTTTAATGGTCGCCACTTCTGCTAGACGCTCTGTACCATTTTCATGATCTGTACGAGTCATCACCACATCAGCACCAAACTCTTCTGCGGCTTTGAAAATATCTTCATGATCAGTGGCGATGGTGACTGACTCAGCCCCCGCTTTTAGTGCCAATTCGTAGACCCATTGCACCACCGGCTTGCCAGCGAGATTGGCCAGCATTTTCTGGGGGAAACGCTGGGAAGCAAAGCGCGCCGGAATCACAATATGAAACGCAGGTAAGTTACTCATGATCAATCTTTCTTCTCAAATTCTGGGCGCTTAGCCAATTCATACGCCTTTTCTAACGGCATTCTCGTAGCAAGCACCAAATCAGCCACTTCACGAGCGACACCTTGTCCTGCCGAGCGTTTCAAAGTGATATCACAGTGACGTAGCAACAAAGTATGAGCATCCGCAGGACACAGTGAAATACCGACTTTTGGCATCACTTGTAAATCAATCACATCATCACCGACATAAGCCACTTGCTCGGGCTCTAGGGTTAGGGTTCGCATCAATTCATCAAACGCCGCCGCCTTATCACGACAACCGTAATAGGCATGCTTCACACCAAGGTCTTCCATGCGCTTACGTAGTGGTGCAGAATCTTTCGCGGTGATAACCGCTACATCGACTCCCCATTTTGGTAGAAGCTTCAACGCTACGCCATCTTTGACATTGAAACGTTTCACCGCCTCACCATCCGAACCGTAGTACAGGCCGCCATCGGTGAGTACACCGTCCACATCAAAGATAACCAATTTCAAAAACGGCAATTTCTTCATCAGAAGGTTGCCGTTCACAAGCTCTCGGTAGTGTTCTAAGAAAGCAACGTCCATTAGGCACTCGTATCTAGAGTTTCAAAGGTTTTCACCAGCTCATCCAGCTGCTTAATTTGCTTTAGGAATGGCTCAAGTTTGTTCAAAGGCAAAGCACACGGCCCGTCACATTTTGCATTGTTTGGATCAGGGTGTGTTTCCAAGAACATACTAGAAAGGCCTAAAGACATACCAGCACGAGCAAGCTCTGTAACTTGAGCACGACGACCGTCCGCTGAGTCGGAACGACCACCTGGGCGCTGTAGCGCGTGAGTCACATCAAACATCACTGGGTAGTCGAATTTCTTCATTTCACCAAAACCTAGCATGTCGACCACTAGGTTGTTGTAACCAAACATAGTGCCACGCTCACACAGCATTAAGTTGCTGTTGCCCGCTTCTTCACATTTGGTCAGGATGTGTTTCATTTCATGAGGTGCTAAGAACTGAGCTTTTTTGATGTTGATCACAGCGCCAGTTTTTGCCATTTCTACCACAAGATCCGTTTGACGTGACAAGAACGCAGGCAATTGAATCACATCTGCGACTTCTGCTACCGGTGCACATTGATCATTCTCATGGACATCCGTGATCACAGGAATGTTGAAGGTATCTTTCACTTCCTGAAGGATTTTCAGGCCGCCATCAAGACCTGGGCCACGGAAAGAATTGATTGAAGAGCGGTTGGCTTTATCAAACGAGCCTTTGAAAACGTAAGGAATACCCAGTTTTTCAGTAACCTTCACGTGCTCTTCTGCAACCTTCATTGCAAGGTCTCGTGACTCCAGCACGTTCACACCACTGAACAAGACAAACGGAAGGTGGTTAGCCACCTCAATAGAATTACCAATACGGATGATTTTGCTGGTTTCTGACATAGTCGTGTCTGTCCTATCAATCTTAACGGTCGTAAATTTCAAGCAGGCCGACTACGTTTTTGTTGTCGTCTACTGCTACGAGTAAAGTAATTTTGTCGCGCAGCATACGTTCTTCTGCTTCGACAATCATAGTATCTTGGGAAATCGTTTTCGGGTTGGCAGTCATCAGCTCTGACATGGTTTTACTGAGCATTCCAGCGGCATCTTTAAGCATGGCACGACGTAAGTCACCATCCGTAAAAATACCCGCTAAGCGCTCCCCTTCTTTGATCAACACCACCCCTTTACGGCCTTGAGTCATCACCGCAATGGCATCTTGTAGAGAAGTTTCAGGTGAACAGAACGGCAAGTTGTCCTTGTGCATTAGATCACGTACACGCGTCAGCAACTTACGGCCTAAGCTACCTCCAGGGTGAAAGCGAGCGAAGTCTTGCGGCTGGAAATCACGGCATTGCATTAACGCTACGGCTAAGGCATCCCCCATGGCAATAGTCATGGTTGTAGAAGTCGTTGGTGCTAAATTGTTCGGGCACACTTCACGGTCAATGGCGATATCCAACACACAATCACAATGTTGCGCTAGGGTCGAACTTGGATTGCCGACAATCGCGATCGATTGATTACCAAAGCTTTGCAGTGATGGGAGCAGGCGAATCACTTCTTCTGTCTCACCTGAATAGCTAATCAGAATCAGTAAATCATCTTGCTGAACCATACCAAGATCGCCATGAAAGGCTTCACCTGGGTGCATAAAGAAAGACGGCGTACCAGTCGAAGCTAGCGTCGCAGCAATCTTTTTGCCAACGATGCCAGACTTGCCCATACCACAGATGATCACACGACCTTTAGTGTTTAGCATCATGGTCACGGCTTGGGAGAATTGCGTATCCACTCGATCGGCCAAGCCCATCAGAGCCTGTGCTTGAGTGGTAAGAGTGGTTTTAGCGCTGGTGATCAGTGTTTGTGAATCACAAGACAAAGTAGACTGGGTTTCGCTCATGGGCCAACTCGAATTCGTAAATAGTGGCGCCATTATACAGAGGCAAAAGCAGAACGCCTACCAAAGCAAGGTAGGCGTTCCATTTTGTTTTACTTAAGACAAGTCGCGTATTGACCCGCTAACGCTTCAAGGAAAGCTGGGTAGCTATCATTTGACAGCTTCAATGATACGCCAAGTGGATCAAGAACAGCCGTTTTTACATCTGTTCCATCAATCAAGGTTTCAACGATAGCTGGGCTGAATTGTGGCTCACTGAAGATACAAGCCACATTGTGTTCTTCGATTTCTGTACGGATATTTGCAACAGTCTTTGCCCCCGGCTTGCGTTCTGGGCTGAGTGTCACTGCACCTTTGTTATTCAGACCATAATGACCTTCGAAATAGCCATATGCCTCATGGAACACAAAGTATGGCACATCTTTAATAGGAGCCAATGTAGCTTTCACATTATTGTCCGCAGTTTCTAGAGCCCTAACAAAGGCTTGATAGTTAGCAGCGAACTCTTGTTTATGTTCGGGATCAAGTTTGCTTAACTGCTCCATTACATTGTGCGCTAGAACTTTCGCATTAGCAGGATCTAACCAAACATGTGGGTCAGTGCCCGTGTGATCATGGCCTTCATGCCCATGTTCATCGTGAGCTTCATGCTCATGATCTTTATGGTCATGCTCATCATGATCGTGATCCTCATGCCCTTCATGGTCGTGATCTTCGTGGTCGTGCTCTTCATGCTCACCATGGGACGCTTCGTGATCATGATCTCCATCATCACCATGCTCATCATGATGAGCTTCATGGTCATGTTCTTCGTGGTCATGATCATGACCTTCTTCACCAAATTCACGAAGGTAGGTACCGCTCAAAGCCATCCATTCGATGTCTTTTTTGCTGGAAAGATTTGCTAAAGGTTTTTCAAGGAAGGTTTCAAGTGACTCCCCCACCCAAACAACCAAATCCGCTTGATCCAATTTACGCAGGTCCGATGGACGCATAGCGTAATCATGTGGCGATGCTTGGTTATTCACTAACTGCTCAACCTTGACTTCATCACCACCAATGGCCGTAACGATCATTGAGACAGGCTTAATAGAGGTAACAACTTGAGTTTGAGCAAATGCAGAAACAGACAATAATAAAGAGGCGGGTAAAGCGTACTTCAACATGAGATCGGGTCCAACCATAAAAGATGTTATAACATAACAGTAACAACTTTCTAGATAAGACTCAATCCCATCAACACAAATTCTTCGCAGTCCTATTGAAATTCAGACCAGTCTTTTACCCTAACCACCAATCCCGCACGCTGACCGACTGGCAATTGAGTATTAGGAAAGACAATGGCATCCCCTTCTTGCTCGATCACATATTGCCCTAGACTCGATTCAGCTAAAACAAATCCCGCCTCAAAGCCTGTGAAGTTCTTCAAATCACTTGGGATATTTAACTGATAATCCTCACTGTCTTTCGTTAATACATCAATCACTTCAAATAACTTCATCTCTTCTACTGACTTTTCCGCCAGTTCAGCTTTATTTAATAAAGCCACTAATGAATCACGAATAGCACTCAATCGAGTTAAATCATTTTCCCCGAAAGGCTTAACCTGGCCTAACTCAACCGTCGCTGCATGAGCACCATGGGTTGCATAGGAGTGATAAGAAAATGTCGTTGCAGGCTGATGTGATAACAGTACGGCTTCAATGCCACAAGCCGCATGAAAAGCAAATTGAGCTAGGCTGTAAGATTTGCCATTGGTAAAAGGATGTACCGCAAACTTTTCATATTCTGATCCTCTGATTGCCGTATGAAGATCATAATGAAATTTCTCACCTGCGTGATGGACATCAAAAAAGTTCTTTACTGACGCCTCCAAATGCTTCGCTCGCTCTACTTCCATACCTTCATAACGTTGCCAAGCACCGCAAAATAAACGGTTTAGATTTACATCACAGAAACGGGTACCTTCGATCATGGCTTGGGGATGCCCCAAAATCACCAGCAAGCGAACATTTAGCTCCAGCTCACCCGCTAAAATTTGTTGTACCAGAGCGTTTACCAATTCAATTGGAGCCGTTTCGTTACCGTGGACCCCCGCAGAAAGAACCACACTGTGTTTGGGTGCTTGCTCAGGTTCAAGACGCAAAACTCCTGAACACTCTAAGTAAGCCTTCCCTCCCCTAAATGACCACATCATAGTCTTATCATAAGAAGGATTTGCTAGAGTAAAAGCCAATAAATCATTATTCGGGATCGACATAAAACACTCCAAATCAAAAAACCTTGTTATGCTATCGCAATTCCTATTACTAGATGCGCTTTGCACTGCATAACATTTTCGGGACAAAACTAAATGTCGCGTTGACGAAAGTAACTGAATCCTCTCTTTCATAAGATTAATTCTTTAAAAATATCAGGCAAATCGTTACCCTTCTTTTTTTGTGTAATTTAAGACTACTCCAATGTCCGAATCCGATGAAATCATTACTCTTGTAAATCGTAACAACCAAGTCATCGGTGATGTCCCCCGCCGTCAAATGAATTTCGAAGACGATATTCATAGAGTCACTTTTGTTTTGGTGTTCACAGGGCCAGAGACCTTATTGCTGCAAAAGCGGACCGAGAATAAGGCGTTCTGCCCTGGCTACTACGGTGTAACAACGGGCGGAGTGGTCTCTGCAGGTGAAAGCTATGACCTTTGCGCGCAAAGGGAACTAGAAGAAGAGCTTGGGTTAATCCTGCCCTTGAATATTGAAGGCATGTTTTTCACTGAGGGGGAAGGTTTTAGAATTTGGGGCAAAGTATATAGTTGCCATTACGACAAGCAACTACACGGCCCACTCACACTACAGGCAAAGGAAGTCGCTGAAGTTATCGAAATGGATATCAAAGATATACTCAATAACAAAGAGCAACGATTATTTACACCTGATTCACTTGATGCTCTTCTACACTTTGTAGAAGGTAGGCTTCAGGATTACCCCAATGTTCCTTGAGATTGAATCAGTTTTTATTCGTTTCCTGCGCTTAACTATTTGTCTTAGTTACGCACTGACGGCCACACTAGTTAACGCTAAAGAAACAGATCATTGGCGCGACCGTCAATATATATACGATAGCTTTTTAAAGATCGCTTTACAGCGAGAGTATGAAACGTCTGTAGAGCCAAGGCTGGTTCGCTGGACAAAGCCTATCTTAGTATACTTTGAGAGTGAGCTTGGGGACTCCAAGCTACAAGCTCGGTTATTAAGCGTTCACGCACAACATTTATCGCAAATTACAGGGGTTCCCATCTACTTTAGTTCTACCCCGAGTGACGCGAATATCATTGTATCTTTCACCAGCCGTGAGAACTTAGAAAGTAAAGTTCGCCGCTATATTGGTAACCCTGAAACAATTCGAGCAGCATTAGATGAAGCTATTTGTCTTGGTAATTTCGGCGTAAGCAAACAAGGTGAAATTCAGCGTGGAGTTATCTTAATCCCCGTGAATTATGCGAGACAGAATGCACGACTTTTAGATTGTATTGTTGAAGAAATTACGCAACTTCTCGGGCTACCCAATGACTCAGATGAGGTTTATCCGTCTATCTTTAACGATGTCAGCTCAGACATATACTTATCCCCCTTAGATTACATCCTATTAAAAATGCTTTACTCACCAAGACTTCATGCAGGTATGAGCCTAGCGGAAGTTGAGCAAGCTTTACCTGCAGTTATTGACGACCTTTACTATCTAAAAATCATAGATAACGCCGCGACGGATGTTCAAGAAGGAAGCCTTAAGCGTTTTCTTGGTGATTAAAGGCGCTTTAAAAGCAAATTTACTGTCATTTTATTAACCGGAGTCATAAATTCTGGTTATTACATCTTTTTTTTCTCTCAAGTTAGGTAAAATGCCCAGCAACTTGAACACACACTCGGAGAAATTGAATGTTTCCAGAACTCAAGAACGACCGTTTTCTGCGTGCACTACTGAAACAACCTGTCGACGCCACTCCTGTTTGGATGATGCGCCAAGCTGGCCGCTATCTTCCAGAGTATCGTCAAAGTCGTGCTCACGCTGGCGACTTTTTGAGCCTTTGTAAAAACGATGCGTTTGCTTGTGAAGTAACACTTCAACCTCTAGAGCGTTACGACCTAGACGCCGCCATTCTCTTTTCAGATATCTTGACCGTTCCTGATGCGATGGGGTTAGGGCTCTACTTTGAGACAGGCGAAGGACCAAAGTTCAAGCATGTTATTCGCTCTGCTGCTGACGTTGAAGCCTTGCCCATTGCTAAGGCAGATGATCTTGATTACGTCATGAAAGCTGTCAGCACAATACGTCACGCACTTAACGGGCGCGTACCCTTAATCGGTTTCTCTGGTAGCCCTTGGACTTTAGCGACTTACATGGTCGAAGGCGGCTCTAGCAAAGACTTCCGTCACATCAAAGGGATGATGTATTCAGACCCAGATACATTGCACTCCCTATTAAATAAATTGGCAATCTCGGTCACTGACTATTTAAATGGCCAAATTAAGGCCGGAGCACAAGCCGTGCAGATCTTTGATACTTGGGGCGGTGTACTAAGTGGCCCTATGTACCAGCAGTTCTCATTGATGTACATGCGCCAAATTATGGACGGCCTTATTCGTGAGCACGAAGGCCGTAAAATCCCAGTTATTATGTTCACCAAAAATGGCGGACAATGGCTTGAAAACATGGCGGCAACAGGCCCTGATGCATTAGGCTTAGACTGGACGACTGATATGGCCGAAGCGCGAGCGCGCGTTGGCGATAAAGTAGCACTTCAAGGTAACTTGGATCCTTGTGTGTTGTACGCAGGCAAAGAAGTCATTGAACGAGAAGTGGCCAATGTGCTTGAGGGGTTTGGTCATGGTACTGGTCACGTGTTTAACCTTGGCCATGGTATTCACCAATTTGTCGACCCAGAACGCCCTAAATACTTGATTGATGCTGTTCATGAGTTAAGTAGACCTTATCATGAACCAAAGTTTGATGATCTTGATGCACTAAACGAAGAGCAGTCATAGCGTCTTAACAGGGGGGGCTATTTTCACCGAAGTATTCAAGCAGTTATATCGGTGATCTAAGAGCCCCCCACTTCTGTAAACACACTTCCTCAGGCGTCAGCTTTTCTCGCACCCACAACCCATTCGCCTTACGGCGTACCGCTTCAAATTGACCGTTTAAATAACAGCAAACATGATCTTTTCCACTATCGTCTAACCAAGATAAGCGTGCCAGTAGCATGCTGTCACTGCAGCCAATCACCACTAATCGCAAATAGCACTCTCTTTGGGATTCATCTATTACTTTTAAACTTTGCAAACATTGGGGCATAGATTGAGAAGTGACATGAACACTCTCACTTCGCGTCAAACGCAATTTAAGGTCAGATAGAAACTCATCTAGACCTTTCTCAAAAACCATAATGCCTTGCTGTTCCATGGCTTACTCCAGAACGGATTTTTGAATCTAATTATTTGCCATTAACTATAGAACAAATTTATGCAATTAGTAGCGAGCCGTGCCTTTGAGTGGTAATTTATAGCAAAACAATGCCTTGAATGGAGACACTCTATGAAATTAGTAACAGCCATAGTTAAACCCTTTAAACTTGATGAAGTGCGTGAAGCACTTTCTGAAATCGGTATTAACGGTATTACTGTTACAGAAGTAAAAGGCTTTGGCCGTCAGCGTGGCCATACAGAGTTGTACCGTGGCGCTGAATACGTTGTGGACTTCTTACCTAAAGTAAAACTTGAACTAGCAATTGATGACGATCAAGTAGATGTTGCCATCGAAGCCATCCAGAAAAGCGCAAACACTGGAAAAATTGGTGACGGTAAAATTTTCGTTACCGCATTAGAACAAGTCATTCGTATCCGTACTGGCGAAACAGGTGCAGACGCCATCTAATTCGCACAACTAAATACTAAAAAGGCGCTTCCTCTATGAGGGAGCGCCTTTTTTTTAAGCGTTTGCAGCATTAAAACGAGCAGCTAACCTTTATCAGGAACTTTGATCGATAGCGTTCCCAAATAACGATTCTGACGCTTTTCTACAAGTCTAAAGATATAAATAACCGCGATACTGATGACCAAATAAATCGCACCAGCGGCTAAGAAAATCTCAATAGGCGTATAAGTACGAGCAATGATCGTACGCGCCATCCCAGTCAGGTCTAGCAAAGTGATCGTACTAGCCAGGGCACTTGCTTTAAGCATCAAGATGATCTCATTCCCGTAAGCGGGTAATACGATGCCAAATGCTCGCGGCAACAAAATACGGCGATACATCTGTACCTTGGTCATCCCCATAACCTTACAAGCTTCTACTTCCCCTTCTGGAATCGCCTGAATCGCGCCACGGAAAATTTCAGCGGTATAGGCAGAAGTGTTCAGTGTAAAGGCAATAATCGCACACCAGAAAGGCTCTCTTAGAACTGGCCATATAAAACTCTCGCGCACTACCTCAAACTGAGACGCGCCATAGTAAACCAAGAAGATTTGAACGAGTAACGGCGTACCACGAAAGAAAAAGATGAACGCAAACGGCCCACCACTGATCAATGGGTTCTTTGAAATTCGAGCCAAAGCGATCGGCAAGGCAACAATAGCGCCCAACACAATCGACAAGATCACTAACTTCATCGTCATCCACGTGCCGCTTAGCAAACGTGGAAAGTATTCAATAACAACAGAAAAATCTAATTCCACGTATTTATCCTCGAGTTAGGCCGCGGCTTGCACGCTTTTCTAAGTAATGAACGACAGCCATTGAAACAATAGTCAGCGCCAAATACATAAATGCGGCAACGAGATAAAATAGGAACGGCTCTTTGGTATTACTTACCGCCACATTGGCTTTACGCATAATGTCTTCAAGGCCAACGACCGACACCAATGCAGTATCTTTAAGCAATACCAAAAACAAGTTACCAATACCTGGCAAAGCAACTCGCCATACCTGCGGTAGGATGATGCGGAAGAATTTTCTTCGGGGATGCATGCCTAAAACAATGGCCGCTTCATGCTGACCTTTAGGGATCGCCTGTAACGCACCACGAAACACCTCAGTCGCATACGCACCAAATGTTAAACCTAATGCGGTTACACCAGCGGCAAAAGGTCCGATCTCGATGTACTCGTCATAACCGAACACACTCGCAATCGACATCAAAACAGTCGTCGCACCGAAATAAATAATCAATACGGTTAAAAGTTCTGGGACACCACGAATGATCGTCGTGTAAAAATTTGCGATCCATTGCAACGGTTTAATATTGGATAATTTAGCTGACGCACCCAACAAGCCTAGGATCAAGCCAACGGCTAAAGAAGACAGCGCCAACTGAATGGTGATGCTCGCCCCTTGTAGAAGCTGATCACCAAAACCATGAAGATCTAACATAAAGCTATCTCAGTCTATGTGGTCACAATACACCAGCAAATGCTGGTGTATTGTGGTTTGACATCTTAGTAGATGGAGAATGGGAAGTACTTAGCGTTAATTTTCTGGTAAGTACCATCAGCCATGATCTCATCCAACGCTTTGTTGAATTTGTCTTTCAGATCATCGCCTTTACGCACAGCGATACCGATTTCGTCTTCTTTCTTGAAAGACTTGCCTTTGAACTCAAATTTGCTGCCATCATCAGATGTTTTCAGCCAATCGTAAGTCGGTAGCTCATCAGAAAGCACGATATCCAGACGACCAGCAACAAGGTCTAGGTATACACTGTCTTGTGTGTCGTAGAATTTCAGTGTTGATTTACCTGTGAAGTTATCTTCTAGGTACTGTGCAGCCAACGTCGCACGCTGTGCACCAATCACTTTGCCATCAAGTTTTTCTAGATCGAACTCTTTACCCTTTGGCGCAAGGAAACGAAGACCACCAGAGTAGTATTTGTTAGTGAAGTCGACTTGCTTTAGACGCTCTTCAGTGATCGACATAGATGCAATGATCGCATCAAATTTACGTACTTTTAGACCAGGGATTAGACCATCCCAATCTTGGGTAACGACTTTACAGTCTGCTTCCATTTTTTCACATAGCGCCCAAGCGATGTCCACGTCAAAGCCTTGTGGCTTGCCGTTGTCATCGATGTAGTTAAATGGCGCCCAAGCACCTTCTGTTGCAATACGAACAGTATCGGCAGCATTTACAGAAAGAGACGCAGCCGCAGCTGTGATCATGACAGCAGAACTTAGTGCTAATTTTTTAATACTCATTAGTCGGTCCTTTTGTTGGATTGATAATTTTTTATAGTACGCCTTATCGCATTACACCAGCCAAATGTAGGCCAGTATCACTGTGCTATGCAACAGATTAAAATGCTGTCGATAAGAAAGCTTTACAACGCTCTGAATCCGGTGAGCCAAACACCTTCTCAGGTGTTCCTTTTTCTTCTACTAGGCCTTGGTGAAGGAAGACAACTTCACTAGAAACCTCACGGGCGAAATTCATTTCGTGGGTTACGATCAACATCGTTCTCCCCTCATCCGCCAAACCTCGCATTACACCCAAAACTTCACCAACCAATTCAGGGTCTAACGCTGAGGTTGGCTCATCAAACAACAGAATCTGAGGGTCCATCGCCAACGTACGGGCGATGGCAACACGCTGCTGCTGACCACCCGAAAGCTGGTTTGGGTACATATGCTTTTTATCTGCAATACCTACCTTGTTTAGAAGATACTCAGCATACTCAAGCACTTCTTGCTTAGGTCGCTTCAAAACATGCAGCGGCCCTTCCATGACATTTTGCAAGATAGTCATATGCGGCCATAAGTTAAAGCTCTGGAAAACAAAGCCAATTTTCTGACGCATACGAGTCAATTGCTTCATATCCGCAGCAACAAGGTCCGTCGCACCAGGTTTGAGCTGCAACGCTTCACCATTAAAGCAGATACTGCCTTGGGTTGGATTCTCAAGTAGATTAATGCAACGCAAAAATGTGCTCTTTCCTGAGCCACTCGAACCAAGGATCGAGATCACGTCGCCATCGTGGGCTTCTAATGAAATCCCCTTTAATACTTCATGGTCCCCAAAGGTTTTATGGATATCCTTTAGCTCTAAAGCAGGGTCTTTAGACATTCTGATTACCTTTTTTTATGACTCTGTTTGCGCAAAGGATAAACTTGATAAAGCTCAAATATTACGCATCAATGTTAGGTTCAGGTAGAACGCATCAAAAAACACGCCAACTACATCCCCCTATTCTAAAACTTTTTTCGCCAAAGTTGTCGTGTTTTCTTATCCGCGTGGACAGGATTGTTATGTTTTATCGACAAATTCTTTCGTTCTTCGCGCGGAGACACACCAAAATACCCTTTATAAGTGGTACTGAAGTGTGGTGCTGAGGTAAACCCACACGCATGACCAATCTCTAAAATACTCTTATCTGTTTGCGTTATCAGCTGCTTAGCATGTTTCAGGCGCAACTCTAAATAATAGCGTGATGGCACAGTTTCTAAGTTTTGCTTAAACAAACGCTCTAAGTGCCGACGGGAAACACCGACATGATAGGCGATATCATCAGAAGAAAGAGGTTCTCGAATATTGGCTTCCATCAATTGCACCGCCTCAATCAGTTTTGGCTGCCCAGTTCCGATGCGCGCTTGAAGTGGAATTCTTTGTGGGTCTTGATTAGTGCGTATCCGTTCACACACAAATTGTTCTGAGATATGACTCGCCAATGTCATGCCGTGCTGTTTAC
Organism: Marinomonas communis; assembly: GCF_004363305.1. Taxonomy (GTDB): domain Bacteria; phylum Pseudomonadota; class Gammaproteobacteria; order Pseudomonadales; family Marinomonadaceae; genus Marinomonas; species Marinomonas communis. Next base: position 108,718 of record NZ_SNZA01000004.1, read on the forward strand.
CGATCAAAAACAGCATCATATCCATCGCGGCCGTGCCACCACTGCAAGTAAAACGATCGCGATCAACTTCAAACAGATGACTTGAAACAATCACAGCAGGGAATGCTTCTCTTAGGCTGGCCAAATCCCCCCAATGAATCGTAGAGCGATAACCGTCGAGTAGCCCTGCACGCGCTAACACATAGCTGCCAGTGCAAATTCCGCCTAAAGAAATGCCATGTTTTGAGCAACTTAACAACCAAGCGTCTAAACTAACATCATCCTCTTGATTAACGCTGGAAGCGCCACAAACAATAATAGCGTCCAAATCTTTAGGAACGTCGTCGGTTAAATAGTCTGTGGTTGTCGCGACGCCAGAATTCGAAAGTATAACTTTCGTTTTGTGACCGAGCGTACAAAACTGGTATAAGTCTTTACCACTGACCCAGTTCGCCATATGGATCGTTTCCATTGCTGAGGAAAAAGCCAGCATGGAAAAGCTTGGCATCAGCAAAAAGCCGTATTTTTGAACTTTTTTACTGGCTTGCATGATTTCACGTGATGCATATTCGGTGTTGTACAAATTATTATCCTACGATAAGCACATTCAAAAGATTTTTATATCGTTTAGAATGAATAACAGAGGCTTTTAAGATCGACATCAAGCTTTTTTTGACGCCTAGATCGCTTCCCAAGAAGCATACGTCGCATTTTGAAAAGTCACCAGCTATCTTAGCCGCTATTTTTTCTTAATAATTAAATAAGCGGTGAGAAGACAGCGCAATAAAAACTATAAGCAGATCTTCAATAGACACCAACACTCATAAGGATGAGTAACATGACGAATAGTAAAAAGAGTGAACTGATCACTCGTATTGAAGCAGAGATCAAAGATAGCGTAGGCGGCAAAACGGCCGACGACATCATCAAATTGTCCCATATCTACTTCCAAGATCTATTGATCGAAGATATGGAGCAAGAAAGCATCGATAATCTTTACGGCACGAGCATTTGCCTATGGGATTTCATCCAGCAACGTAACGCGAACACACCAAAAGTGCGTGTTTACAACCCTAACTTCGAAGAACACAGCTGGCAATCCACACACACCGTGGTTGAAGTTCTTACGGATGATATGCCATTCATCGTATCGTCTTTCAACATGGCGCTGGTTCGCCTAGGCCACACGATTCACTTCACTGCTCACCCAATCATTGCAATCAAGCGCAATAAGTCTGGTGAACTGAGCAACATTGCAGAACGCGACCCTCAAGGTGCTAACGAAGCATTGATTCGATTTGAAATCGACCGTATCTCAGACTTGAGTAAAATGGACGAGATCAAAAATGCATTGTTAGAAACACTAGAAGACGTGAAGCAATGTGTCAGCGACTGGCCTGCAATGAAAACCAAACTTGCAGAAGTCATCAAAGCATCTGAGCAAGTTGCTCACCTAAAAGACAGTGATGAACACCAAGAGAATTTGGCTTTCCTACGCTGGGTGGAAAACAACCATTTCACTTTCGTTGGCTTCCGCGAATACGACCTTGTCAAAGAAGACGAACAAACGCACCTTAAGTTTGTTGAGAACTCTGCGCTGGGTACGTTCCGCAAAACCAAGAAAGAAAAGTACGACATTATCCTTAATGATCACCTAGCAAAACTGGCTTACGATCGTGACAGTTCTTTGGTGCTAACGAAATCTACCGCCATTTCAACAGTGCACCGCCCTGTTCACTTGGACTACCTAGGCATCAAGCGCTTTGATAAGAAAGGCAATGTCATTGGTGAATGGCGCTTCTTCGGGTTGTACTCTTCTGCAGCCTACGTAGCACGCCTACAAGACGTACCTCTACTGCGTAAGAAGCTAGAAATTCTAGTTGACCGCATGAACGTAGACCCGAACAGCCATAAGGGTAAAACGCTTAAGCACATTTTAAACAGCTACCCTCGTGACGAAATGCTACAAGCGCCTGTTGATGAATTGTTCCACAGCATCGAAGGTATTCTTGCGATCCAAGAGCGACGTCAGTTACGCGTATTCTTGCGTAAAGACATCTATGGCCGTTTCTTAAGCGCTCTAGTTTACGTTCCTCGTGACCGTTACAACACTGAGCTTCGTATCAAGATGCAAGACATTCTGATGCAAGCATGCAACGGTACAAGCTCTGAATTCAACGTTCAGTTCTCTCAGCAAGTATTGGCTCGTGTTAACTTCACGATTCAAATCGCAGACCCAGAAAACAGCCCTCAAATCGACATGGACGACATCCAACGTCGCATGCAAGAGGCGATGTTATCTTGGGACGACAAGCTTCTGACTGCACTTCACACTAGCCAAGGTGAAGAAAACGGCAATAAGCTTTACAACGAATACGCGCCATACCTACCAGCAGCCTACCGCGAAGACTTTTCTGCTAACACAGCCGTGTTGGACATCGAACGTCTTAGCGAGCTAACGAACGATGGTGACATTTCCACGCACCTTTACCGTCAAGTGGGCCAATCGAAAAACCATTACTTCTTCAAAGTATATGGTGCTGGCACAACCTTGGTTCTGTCGGATGTATTGCCGATCCTTGAATGCATGGGCTTACGTGTACTTGAAGCACGTCCATACGAGCTAGACCAAAACGGTGACGGCCAAGCGAACACTTGGGTGGTAGAGTTTGCCATCAGCATCAACCCAAGCGTGAACCTTGATAAGAAAGCCTACCGTGATGACTTCCAAGACGCGTTTAACGCGGTCTTCAAGCGCCGCATCGAGAACGACCGTTTCAACGCATTAGTATTGGATGCTTCTCTAACGTGGCGTCAAGTGACTATGCTACGTGCCATTACTAAGTACTTGGTTCAACTGCAAGTACCGTTCTCATTGCAGTACATGCAGCAAACATTGGAGAAAAACGCTCCGATTGCTCGTCTGTTGGTGCAATTGTTCGAACAGCGTTTTGATCCAGCTCTTGAAGCAAAACGCGAAGATAAAGTGGCGAAGCTACTTGAGAAAATCGAAGCAGCACTGGATCAAGTGGCTAACTTGGACGAAGACCGAATCTTGAAACACTACCTATCTGTGATTCAAGCTATGCTTCGTACCAACTTCTACCAACCTTCTCCAGAAGGCGAAATCAAAGATTACGTATCGTTCAAGCTTGATCCAAGCCTGATTCCAGCGGTACCACTACCACGTCCGAAATTCGAGATTTTCGTTTACGCACCATGGGTAGAAGGTGTCCACATGCGCGGCGGTAAAGTTGCTCGTGGTGGTCTACGCTGGTCTGACCGTATGGAGGACTTCCGTACTGAAGTACTGGGTCTTGTTAAAGCGCAAATGGTTAAGAACGCCGTCATCGTACCAGCAGGTGCGAAAGGTGGTTTCGTTGCTAAGCAGCTTAAGAAAGCGTCTTCTCGTGAGGAAACTCAAGCAGAAGTGGTTCGTTGTTACACCACTTTCATTTCTGGTTTGTTAGACATTACCGACAACTTGGTGAAACAAGAGCTTGTGCCGCCGACAGCGGTTAAACGTTATGACGAAGACGATCCGTACCTAGTGGTTGCAGCCGATAAAGGTACGGCTACCTTCTCTGACTTAGCCAACAGCATCTCTGAGAAATACGGCTTCTGGCTAGGAGACGCTTTTGCGTCAGGTGGCTCAAACGGTTACGACCATAAGAAAATGGGTATCACAGCACGCGGTGCTTGGGAATCTGTTAAGCGTCAATTCCAAGAAATGGGCATTGATTGCCAATCAACAGACTTCACTGCTGTCGGCATTGGCGACATGGCTGGCGACGTATTTGGTAACGGTATGCTGTTATCAAAACACACTCGCCTAGTGGCTGCGTTTAACCATATGCACATCTTTATCGACCCAACACCGGATGCAGCATCATCGTTTGCAGAGCGCCAACGCTTGTTCAATCTACCACGTTCATCTTGGGAAGATTACAACAAAGAATTGATCTCTAAAGGCGGCGGTATCTTTAGCCGTAGTGCGAAGTCTATTCCAATTAACGCGGATATTCGCAAAGCCCTAGACATCGAAGGCAATGTGAAATCCCTAGCGCCAACAGAGCTGATTTCACACATCTTGAAAGCACCTGTTGACCTACTTTGGAACGGCGGTATCGGTACCTACGTGAAAGCAGAGTCTGAGACGCATGCGGATGTAGGCGATAACGGCAACAATGCACTGCGTATTAATGGTAAAGAGCTTCGTTGTAAGATCATCGGTGAAGGCGGTAACTTGGGCTTTACACAGCGTGGTCGTATTGAGTTCGCTCAAAAAGGCGGCTTGGTGAGCACTGACGCCATCGATAACTCTGCTGGTGTAGACAGCTCTGACCACGAAGTAAACATCAAGATCCTGTTGAACCGTATCGTTGAAAACGGTGACATGACAGAGAAGCAACGTAATAAGCTACTAGCAGAGATGACAGATGAAGTGGCACACCTAGTACTGCGTCACAACGAAGGTCAAAGCCACCTGCTATCGCTAGTGAACTCTCGTGCACCTGAGCGTATTGCTGATCACTGGCGCTTAATGTTGTCATTGGTTCGTGAAGGTCGTTTGAACCGTGAGATCGAGTTCTTGCCAACTGATGCGCAAATGAAAAAACGCATGAGCAAAGGTCAAGGCCTAACGCGTCCAGAAATCTCTGTACTATTGGCGTACTCAAAAATCAAATTTGCTGAGCAGTTAGTCGATGACGGCATTGGTGAAGATCCAGATTTGCGTGCGCAAATCAAAGATTACTTCCCGAAACCGCTGGTACAACGCTTCTCTGAGCACATGATCGAGCACCCATTGGCGCAAGAAATCATTGCTGCACACGTAACGAACAATGTCGGCAACCGCATGGGATCTACCTTCACAACTTACGTGCAGGAAGAAACTAGCGCCTCGGCACTAAACGTTCTTCGTGCCTACATGGCTGCTGAACAGATGTTTGATATCCCAGCACTTTGGGATGCCATCAACGAGTTAGATTTCAAAGTTGAAAACAGTCTGCAGAACCAGCTGTTGATTCAAATCCAAAGCCTGCTTGAAAAAGCAACGCTATGGCTGATTCGCAACACTCGTGAAGCGTTAGCTATCCAAAAACTGACCGATACGTACAAGCCTGGTATCGACATCATCCGCAGCAACCTTGATGCGGTATTGACGAAACCAACCAGTGACTACTTGGCTGAAACTAGCCAACAGTTGCAAGAGCAAAACGTACCGGCTGAAATCGCTGACAAGTTGTGCGCTCTACCATTCCTATTCTATGGATTGGATGTTATTCGCGTAGCAGCTAACACAGAGAAAGAAGTATTGGATACTGCACAAACTTACTTCGCTCTAGAAATGGATCTTGGCCTGTACTGGCTACGTCAAAGCATTCGTAAGCTTCCAGCTGACGATATGTGGGAGCGTCGTGCCAAAGCGGGTCTTGGCGATGAAGTCGACAACGCATTGCGCACCATTACTCAAGAAGTGATTCAATCCAGTATTGAGATTAACGATTTGGAAAAACGTCTTGCTCATTGGCAAGAACTCAACCAAGACAATATCAACCACTACCACAGTACTTTCGGGGAAATTAAAGCCGAAACTGAGCTATCCCTATCTATGGTAAGTGTTGCTATTCGAGAGTTGAGAAATCTGATATAAAACCCCGAGCGGCCCAACTCGGGCCGCTCCATTTTAAGAGGTATTAGTAAAGTGACTGAACAAGTAACGAGAGCAACATTTGACGAAGTAATGTTTCCAAACTACGCACCAGCGGCAATCATCCCTGTGCGCGGTGAGGGCTCTCGCTTGTGGGATCAGGAAGGTAAAGAGTACATCGACTTTGCAGGCGGTATTGCCGTAACTGCATTGGGGCACTCCCACCCAGTTTTGGTTGACACAATGCGTGAGCAAGCAGGCAAACTATGGCATCTATCCAATGTCATGACGAATGAGCCTGCACTTCGATTGGCACAAAAACTGACACAAAAAACATTCGCTGATCGTGTGTTTTTTGCTAACAGTGGTGCTGAAGCCAACGAAGCGGCATTCAAATTGGCTCGCCGTTACGCGTTTGATCACTTTGGTCCAGAAAAGAATGAAATCATTTCTTTCTACCAGTCGTTCCACGGCCGTACTTTGTTCACCGTATCCGTTGGTGGACAGGCGAAGTACAAAGAAGGTTTTGAGCCAACTCCTGGTGGCATCAAGCACTGTGCTTACAATGACATCGAAGCATTAAAAGCGCTTATTTCTGATAAGACATGTGCCGTTGTTATGGAGCCAATCCAAGGTGAAGGCGGTATCATTCCAGCAGACAAAGTGTTTGCTAAAGCGGTACGCGAACTGTGTGATGAGCATAAAGCACTGCTTGTATTTGATGAAGTGCAGTCTGGTGTCGGCCGTACTGGAACGCTTTACGCTTACGAGCAAACTGGCGTAACACCAGATATCCTAACCACTGCGAAAGCATTAGGTAATGGTTTCCCTGTTGGCGCAATGATTGCAACCGAAGAAGTAGCGAAAAGCCTAGCTTTTGGTACACACGGTAGCACTTATGGCGGTAACCCAATGGCGGCTGCCATTGCTGAAGCGGTTATCGATATCGTTGACACACCTGAAGTGCTAGAAGGTGTTAACAAGCGCCACCAGCTATTTGTTGATGCCCTAACAGCCATCAATGAAAAGTACGATGTGTTCAAAGACATTCGTGGCATGGGCTTACTAGTGGGTGCAGAAGTGAAAGATGAATTGGCTGGCCATGCCAAAGACTTCTTAGCAAATGCCGCTCAAGAAGGCTTATTGGTTCTGGTTGCAGGACCTAATGTTATCCGTTTCACGCCATCACTAATCGTTCCAGAAGCCGATATCAAAGAAGGTTTCGAGCGCTTTGAGCGAGCGGTAGCGAAAACTGCAGCAGATCTGAAAAAGTAGAACGTTCGTTCTTACAAAGAAACCGCGCAACACGCGCGGTTTTTTTTTGCTCATCTATTTACATTTTTTGATCCCAATATTTTGTCAATTCTTGGTAAAGCTCTTAAGATAAAGGCTCTAACTAAATTGGCGGGATCTGCATTGCACTCTTCCATTATTATCCGCGTTATAACACTCCTTCTGGCGCTCATACTCAGTGCCTGCAGCAGCGTGCCGAAACAAACTGTCCAACTTTCACCCAGTGCGCTAGCGAGTGAAAGCACATCCGATATTGCTCAACGACTTTATGATCAACACAACATGTGGCGCGGCACCCCTTACGCTTGGGGAGGCATGAGCCGTAAAGGTGTCGACTGCTCGGGTTTTGTAATGATCACACTTAGAGACCAATTTGACGCTTACCTTCCTAGAACAACGCTAAAGCAGTCGGAAACAGGCTATGCGATCGAACCCTCTGAACTTCAAGCTGGCGACTTAGTGTTTTTCAAAACCGGCTCCAAAGTACGTCATGTGGGTATTTATATTGAGGATGGACGTTTCCTACACGCCTCAACATCAAAAGGCGTTATTATCTCCAGGCTCGATAATGTTTACTGGAAAAAGCATTACTGGCATGCCCGTCGCCTTTATTGAACGGCGTATTCATTACTTAATAACAAATCCATTGCAATATTACGGTTGTCTATTTATTTGCAAGATCCTTTAGACAAGCGCGTTGTCGAAGCACCCTTGCTAGTTTAAGCTCTAAAAAGTTTTGCTAATTTTTCATTCAGATCAATGTCCTGCTGCGATCTACTCAACATCTGACAGAGAGAGATAAACTGTGTTTTTATCCTTTTTCCCGAAACCCAAACTGTTCTTTTTGACCTTTGCCCTCTGGGCACTTGCTTGTGTGATTAGCTGGTACACCTTTGGTCAGGATCTGGGCTCAAGCCTCAGTCTAGGCCAATTCTTTGGCGTCGATTTCCCTACTCCATTGGCAGAAGGGGCTGAGCAAGCAGCACAAATGGCTTATCAAGAGTCCTACGAGTTTGCCAGTGACGTTTGGCTCTACCAATACATGTTCGTGTGCTATGCACTGTTCGTCGGCGCTTGGATGGTGTACGGCGGACAAAAGTGGGCAAAATGGTCTGTAATGGGATCGGCGCTGATTGTGTTCATTACCTGGTTCCAAGTACAAGTCAGTGTCATGATCAACGAATGGTACGGTAGCTTTTATGACTTGATTCAAAAGGCCCTCACCGCTCCCAACACCATCACTCTTGGCGAGTTCTACGGCCAGCTTGTTACCTTTGCCACCATAGCGCTGGTTGCCATCACCGTGGCAGTGTTTAACAACTTCTTTGTCAGTCACTACGTTTTCCGCTGGCGTACCGCCATGAATAACTACTACACGTCGATCTGGCCTAAGGTACGTCATATCGAAGGCGCATCACAGCGTATTCAAGAAGATACCATGCGCTTTGCCAGCATTGTCGAAAGCCTTGGTGTGCGCTTCTTAGATTCGATCATGACCTTGCTAGCATTCTTGCCGGTATTGTGGGGACTGTCTGGCTATGTCACTGAGCTACCATTAATTGGTGAAGTACCTCAGGCACTAGTATTTGTTGCCATTCTTTGGTCGATTATAGGTACCGTTTTGCTTGCAACCGCAGGGATTAAACTGCCTGGTCTTGAGTTCAAAAACCAAAAAGTCGAAGCAGCTTACCGAAAAGAGCTTGTTTACGGGGAAGACTACGCTGATCGTGCCGAACCAGTAAAACTGGCAGAACTGTTTGATAACGTCCGAAAAAACTACTTCCGCCTATACTTCCATTACCTATATTTTAACGTGGTACGCTACGGTTACCTGCAGGCGGGTGTGCTGGTGCCGCTGATTGCACTTGGCCCATCGATTGTTGCAGGGGCATTTACACTGGGCGTGATGCAACGTATCTCCAATGCCTTTAATCAGGTTGAAAGCTCTTTCCAGTTCCTAGTGAACTCCTGGACCACCATTGTTGAACTGCTTTCCATCTACAAACGTCTTAAAGCGTTTGAGTCCGCCATTGCTGAAGTGCCGGACGATGTATTAGAAGACAAGATTTCTTCTTGATCCTCATCTCTTCTTGATTTTCAAATAGGGCGCCCACTTAAATATTTCCTTTTCTAAGTGGACGCCTTATTTTTTCTCGCATTTGCCAGTGCTATGATTGTCCGAACTATGAATGAACGGCTGCTCCCCCTATCACGTTGAGCCGTTGCTTGGAGACACGAATGAAAAAAGTATTTATCGACGGTGAAACAGGTACCACAGGCCTACAGGTACGCGAACGTCTAGTAAACCATCCTGACATTGAAGTCATCAGCATTGATGAAGCCAAAAAGCGCGATGTGGAAGAAAAGCGCCGTCTGATGAAAGAAGCAGATGTGACGGTTCTTTGTTTACCTGATGAAGCCGCTAAAGACACGGTAGCCTTGGCGAAAGAAGAAGGTTGCCGCGTTCTGGATGCGAGCTCTGTTCACCGTGTGGCAGAAGGCTGGGTATACGGTCTTGCTGAACTCGATGCAAGCCAACGTGAGCAAATCCAAGAAGCACAATTTGTTTCTAACCCGGGCTGCTACCCAACGGGCATTATCTTGCTACTCAAGCCACTGGTTGAACAAGGTTTGCTAGCAAAAGATGGCCACTACACCGTGAATGCGATCTCTGGTTACACAGGTGGTGGTAAGCAACTGATCGAAAAGTACGAAGGTAACCCAGATGCTGCGACTTACGGCACTTACGGCCTAAACTTCAAGCACAAGCATCTTCCTGAGATCCAAAAATGGTCACAACTAGATAACACACCAATCTTTATCCCAAGTGTTGGTAATTTCGCTCAAGGCATGTTGATTAGCATTCCTGTGACCTTATCAGGCGCTATGACTGGTGAGAAACTTCACGCGGCCCTCGCTTCAACTTACGAAGAAGAAGACTTTGTGACGGTTCACCCATTCAATGAAGTGAAAGACAGTCATGCACCTTTCCTAACACCTCATGGCTTGGAAAACACGAACCAAGTAGAGCTCGCTGTGTTCGCTTCAGAAGACGGCCAATCTGTTGTGCTATCTGCGAAGCTTGATAACCTTGGCAAAGGCGCTTCTGGTGCAGCCGTTCAGAACCTGAACCTGATGCTTGGTTGCGCAGAAGATACGGCGGTCGTTCTATAACGTTCAACCGCTCTATACAGACTCGAAAGCCCATGACATCATGGGCTTTTTTATAGGCAACGAAATATGCCAAAGAGTTAATTTCTGGCAATCGCCATACGACGAGCCGATACCACGCCTTTTCGCACACCGACTTCTGGTGCAATGGTAAACAGATCACCGTTTAACCCTGTTAGCTGTCTCGGCACATGAGCCTCTTTAGCAATCTGGGCATTAGCGGCCATATGCTCGGGCTCACCATGGGTTGGGATAGCCACTTGTGGCCGCACCCAGTCGTACATTGCAGTCAGCTCATCCGCGTAAGGGTGGCCACTTACATGAATGGGCTGATCAATATCGTGACTTTGTAACGTTCGAATCCCTTGAGCTTTAAAAGCACTCACCAACCGCTCAATGGCCATCTCATTGCCAGGAATAATCATGGCACTAAACAACACCAAGTCGCCTTTTTCGAGGGTTAAATCAAAGCAATCATCACGAGCCAAACGGTTTAACATAGCTCTCGGCTCGCCTTGACTGCCTGTGGCAACTGCCAACACTTCATTTGCAGGCAGGTAGCCCAAGTGACTCGAGTCAATTAATGGCGCATCTTCAGGCCAATAACCGGCCACACGCGCAGCGCTGACCATATTTTGTAAAGAGCGTCCGATCAGAGCTAGGTAACGTCCAGTTTCTTTAGCGATGTTGGCAAGCGATACTAGGCGGGCAATATTACTGCTAAAGCAGCCTACGACCACTCGCCCTGATTCGTCTTTAATCACCTCTAATAAGGCTTTATAACAGTCATACTCCGACACCGAATGACCAAACTTCAACGCATTCGTCGAGTCACAAACCAATGCTTGGACATTACGTTGTCGTAATGTGGTTAACACCGCTGGGGAGAAACGTTCACCAATCACTGGGCTGTGATCAATTTTCCAATCACCTGTATGAAATACATTGCCAGCTGGAGTTTCAATCATCAATCCACTTGGCTCAGGGATGGAGTGAGTCAGTGTTACCCACTGTAAATCAAAACACCCCACTCGAAACTGACTGCCCATACTAAGTTCATGAATTTCCACCTCCCCTAATAAGCCGACTTGCGCTAGTTTTCGACGCAAGATTTCAGCGGTAAAAGGAGTCGTATACACCGGTGCTTGGAAGCGACGCCAAAGGAAAGGTAATGCACCAATGTGGTCTTCATGGGCATGCGTAATAACTATGCCGGCTAAACGGTGGCGCTGCTGTGCGATAAAGCTGGGATCGGCGCATACTAACTCATGAGTGCGGGCGCTATTTTCATCAATTGGCTCATTAAACGAGACTCCGCAATCGACCATCAGCCACTGCCCATCATGACCGTATAAATTCAGATTCATCCCTATCTCGCCTGTGCCCCCTAAGGGTAAAAACCACAGGTCATTTCGCGTTGGCACCAACAACTCCACACATCTCTCCTTTTCGTCTAACCCTGCCTATTTTACGCGATTCAAATTGAACTTAGTTCATGAGATCACTATATTAATGCAATAAATGTTCAAGTTGCTCGACTACTATGTTGGCGAAGCGGAGATGTCCCATAGCCTCGTTACATATTACGAAAGCTAGATAAGGGATTTAGCATGCTTAATATAACGGTTTGGGGACTGTCGCTCGGACAAGCATTACTGATCACAGGCAATATTCTATTGGTTTCTGTGACAGCATTAATTGGACAAAGTTTAGCGCCGAGCTTCAGCTTGGCCACGCTTCCAGTTGCCTTACAATTTATTGGTCTTATGGGAGTCACCCTACCAGCTGCTCTACTAATGGGCTGGTTTGGTCGTAAAAAAGGCTTCTTAATTGGCAACCTTATTGGCGTATTTGGAGCTTTTCTTGCTTACTATGGTGTGAAACATGGCATGTTTCCGCTCTTTTGCTGCGCTACGTTTTTGTTAGGTATGGCTATCGGTATCGGCCAACAGTACCGATTTGCGGCGACCGAAAACGTTGCCAAAGAAAAAGCACCTCAAGCCATCAGTATGATCATGGGCGCTGGTGTGATCGCTGCCGTCTTAGGCCCAAACATGGCAATATGGTTTGAACATTGGGCACCTGACACTCAATACCTTGGAGCCTTTGTGGCATTGATTGCCCTGTATGTTGCAAATACCGTTTTGATTGCACTACTTCCGCTAAAACCGCCTAGCGAAGAAGAGCGCCAAGGCACTCCTAGGCCTTATCGAGCATTGTTACAGCAGCCTGATCTGATGGGTGCCGTCATTGCCGGCTCTATTGGTTATGCCGTGATGGTTCTTATTATGACGGCCACACCTCTTGCTATGCAGGCCTGTGGCTTTAACTTTGGTAGCACTGCCTCTGTCATCCAATGGCATGTATTAGGCATGTTCTTACCCTCTTTCTTCACCGGTCGCTTGATCATGAAATTCGGTACTTACCGAATTATTCAACTGGGCTGCCTCATGTTGCTTGGCTGTATTTTCTTGAATCAATTTGGTGTGTCTTACTGGCACTTCTTTAGTGCTTTAGTCTTGTTAGGTATTGGCTGGAACTTTACCTTTATCGGAGCCACAGCACTTTTGACCAAAACTTACGAACCAGTAGACAAAGCGCGTGTTCAGGGGCTCAATGATTTGGTCGTTTTCACCAGCGCTGCAGCAGCCAGCCTGCTTTCAGGCTACTGGCACTCTATTTTTGGTTGGGAAATTTTAAACTTACTGATGATTCCAGCAGTCATGCTGGCCATGTTTACATTGATGTCGAGTCAAAAACGCGCGGTGATCATTGCCAATCGTGCGGCTTTGTAAGCAAAATTTGACTCAGCGCTAAAATCCATGACAATGAAGGTTATTCATTCTTAGCAAGGACTTTTATTGTCATGGGTATTTTCTCAAGCATCGCCAATCTATTTTCTGGTTCAGGCACTGATAATAGTGTACCAGCAGCCGATCCAGTCGAGCACAATGGCTTCACCATTACCCCTACGCCACAGTCTGATCAAGGCCAATATCGTGTCTGCGCCATCATCACAAAAGGCGAAGGCGAAACACAAAAGCAGCACAATTTTATTCGTTCAGATCTTGTTGCCAGCCGTGATGAGTGCATTGAATTAACCGTTCGCAAAGCCAAAATGACCATTGATCAAATGGGCGATCAGATCTTCTAGGAGCGATGTGTGCTTACTTGGCAACATTTACACAGTAAAGAAGATTTACTTGGTTCGCCTTTCATTGCGCACACGTTTGCTTTTCAAGGTGTGGCGACTCAAGTCGTCACAACATTGGTCGAATATGAGACTCGCACACCGAAAAAGCGCGCTATTTTATATCTGCACGGTTATACCGATTACTTCTTTCAAGCCGATCTAGCACAACACTTCACCGAACAAGAATGGCAATTTTACGCACTCGATCTGCAGGGCTATGGTCGCTCTATTCGCCCCAATAGTCGCCCTAATTGGTGTGAGAACATGGCGCAATATCATGATGACTTGCGCATCGCGCTTTGTGAATTAAAACAGAGAGGAATCGAAGAAGTGGTGCTGTTGGCGCATTCCACAGGTGGATTGATCGCCTCGCATTTCCTAGCCCATCTTGCCAGAAATAGCACAGCCGACTCAGCACTTGATATGACAAAGGTAACAGGGCTTATTTTGAACAGTCCTTTTCTAGCCTTACCCTTTTCCCCAGAAGTGACCAAACGTGTCAGTTGGCCCATTTGGCTCACCGTGTCATTACTGCCGTTTCATTCCATTAGAGAAAAAGACATCAGCTTGTACGCAAGAACATTGCACAAGCACTTCTGTGGTGAATGGGAATATCGTCTAGACTGGAAGCCAGCCAAAGGCTTTCCATTGTCCTTTAATTGGCTCAAACAAATTCTATTGGCACAAAAGCAAGTAAAACAACTGGGACTCGCATTACCCACATTGATGTGCTGCTCAAGCGCCACTACTCGTCACGAGCGTGACCCAGAGCGCATAAAGCAAGGAGATGGTGTACTGGATGTGGAAAGCATGACTCTAGCGGCGCAGCAGACCTTTAAAGATTTGCAAATCGAACGTATTGAGGGAGGATTCCATGACCTATACTTATCCCCCCTTCCATCACGTCAACACTATCTGGCCGCCATAGATCAATGGCTAGCGTCACGCCTCTAACAGCCATTTTTCATACTAATTGCCACGTGAAATCATTATTCGATCAAGCAAACAGGTTGGCAGTAAACGACGCATCCAGCCAGCCGCATAAGTAGGCCAAGTTACATAGTAACGTGGCTTTGGTCGGGTTGAAGACAATGCATGCAGTAGCTTATCAATCACCGCAGAGGCTGGGAGTGTACCACTGGAAGCAGGGCCAACGCTTTCCAGCCGAGCAACCGCTTCTTGATAGCCTTTCTGGTGGCGGCTCGACTCTATATCAATATGAGCTTTTAAAGCGGTTAAGGCATTGGCACGGAAACGGCTTTCAATAGGCCCCGGTTCAATCGTACTGATCTTGATTGGTGTATCACTCAACTCCATTCGCATGGTATCCGTTAGACCTTCTAAGGCGAACTTGCTGGCGTTGTATGCGCCTCTGAAAGGTGCCGCAACCAGACCTAATACCGAGCTATTTTGCACAATACGACCATACCCCTGCGCCAGCATCAGCTTAATCACTCGCGTGGTCAAATCGTGTGTACCAAACACGTTGCTTTCGAACTGTTTGCGTAACACATCGACAGGTAAGTCCTCTACTGCACCAGGCTGTCCGTAAGCACCATTGTTAAACAAAGCAAACAAACTGCCTCCCGTTATTTCCAAGGTTTGCGCCAAACCTCGCTCAATCGATTCAGGATCTGCTAAGTCCAACTGCACGACATGCTTAACACCTAACTCTCGCAAGCGTTCAACATCTTCTGGTTTACGACAACTAGCCACCACTTGAAAGTTCTTTGTTTGCAGAGTTAGCGCAGCAGCTAGGCCAATGCCACTGCTACATCCGGTGATCAGAACTGAATAACGCATAGGGTTTCCCATTCAAAACAGTAAAAAGATGAGTTCTTAAAATCTCATCCCAATCTGAGGCTAAAGTATTACCTCATTATGGCTGAAAATTGACCTGAATCAGCTCCGAGGCAGCCACTAACATTCATAATCCCTGCTTATTAAAATTCAAGGAGGAATCCAATGAAGTTAACCAATGTAAAAGTCAGTCGCAAGCTTTGGGGCTTGATTGCGATTCTTGTCAGTTTGCTTGTCATTTTTGAGTTTGACGCTTACTACAAACAATACAACGAATCATTGGAGGCACGAAAACAACAAGTCAAAGAGCAGGTCGAGAATGCCTACTCTCTTATTCAGTACTACCACGACCAAGCCTCGATCATTGGCGAAGAAGCGGCTAAAGAACAAGCCCTAAAAGCCGTCGCAGCACTCCGCTATGGGTCTGGTGGCTATTTCTGGATCAATGATTACCAGCACACTCTTTTGATGCACCCACTAAAGCCTCAGCTTAATGGATCAGATGTTACGAACAAAACCGACGCTAGCGGCAATCACCACTGGCAAGCAATGGTTACAACCGTTAAACAGCAAGGCGAAGGCTTTGTGGAATACACATACAAAGGCCCACAAGTCGACAAACCAGAAGAAAAAGTCTCTTACGTTAAAGGCCTAAAAGACTGGAACTGGATCGTTGGTTCAGGTGTGTTTTACACCGATGTAAAGGCCGCGTTTTGGTCAAATGTAAAAGTATCACTTATCATCGAAACACTATTGGTTTTAGCAGCCCTCACCGTAAGCTGCTTTGTGGTGCGCAGTATCGTTAGGCCTTTAAAAGCCGTCACTGCTCACCTGCAAACCGTCGCCAGTGGTGACATGACGCAGCATTTAGAGCTCAATCGCAAAGATGAATTGGGCATCCTCGCAGATTCTGCTAACCAGATGTCACTAGCACTGGGGAACACCTTGGGTAGCGTGTCAAATGCTATTCAGGAATTGCAGGCCGTGTCACTGCAGATGCGTACCAATACTGCGAATACCAAAGGCGGTATGGATGCTCAATTTAACGAAGTGGAAAAACTTGCGACTGCCATGAATGAGATGTCTTACTCTATTCGCGATGTAGCGAATAATGCCAAAGACACAGCCAACGCAACGCAAGTAGTACAAGAAACGACTCGATCTTCTAGCAAAGATCTCAGCGAGACTAATCAGAACATTCAAACGCTGACTCATCATGTTGAAGGTGCCAACACCGTTATCATTGAGTTGTTGAGCCAGACCCAAGAAATTGAGTCAGTATTAGGTGTTATCGGTGATATTTCAGAGCAAACCAACTTGCTTGCACTAAACGCTGCGATCGAAGCCGCACGTGCTGGGGAGCAGGGCCGAGGGTTTGCCGTGGTGGCTGATGAGGTTCGTACCCTTGCTAGCCGCACGCAAAGCTCAACCGTTGAAATTCGTAACATCATTGAGAAACTTCAACAGCAATCTTCTAATGCATCACAATCTATGGCGACCAGCACGGAACAAGCTGAGAAAGGTGCGGAGCGCATGCGCAATGCAGCCAACAACTTAGCCAAAATGCTTCAGCAAGTGGATGAAGTGTCAGACAGTAGCGTGCAAATCGCCTCTGCCGCAGAACAACAAGGCCAAGTCGCCGAAGAGATCAACAGCAACTTGATGGGCATTCGTGAAGTATCTGAACGCGTGTTACAAGAAGCGGACGAAGTCTCACAAGGCTCTGAAATGATCGCTAAAATGGCTGATGCCCTGCGTGTACAAATCAACCAATTCCGTTTTAACTAATTTTGCTTTTAACCCAAGCCATTAGCTAAAGCGATCACAACAAAAAAGGCGAGTCACCTAAACGGTCACTCGCCTTTTTAACACCCAACATTTGCAATGCGCGCTAGATTATAGACCTAGGGCGTTGGCGTGATGCGCTAGATGATCATCAATAAAACTAGAGATAAAGAAGTAACTGTGATCGTAGCCAGACTGACGACGTAGCGTCAGTTCATGACCTGCTTTTTCACAGGCTTGCTCAAGCGCTTCAGGTTTAAGCTGTTCTTCTAGGAAGTTATCCGCTTCACCTTGGTCAACCAATAGCGGTAGACGCTCTTCCGCTGTCGCGATCAACTCACAAGTATCCCACGCTTTCCATGCTTCACGATCATCACCTAAGTAACCTGTGAATGCCTTCTCGCCCCAAGGACATTGCATTGGGTTCGTGATCGGTGCAAACGCTGATACTGATTGGTAACGGCCAGGGTTCTTCAGCACACAAATTAGCGCGCCGTGACCGCCCATAGAGTGGCCTGAGATAGAACGCTTGTCTGTGACTGGGAAGTGTTCTTCCACCAGCGTTGGCAGCTCTTTAACCACGTAGTCATACATGTGGTAAGTGTTTGAGTAAGGCGCCACCGTTGCGTTCACATAGAAACCTGCACCAGAACCAAAGTCGTAGCTTTCATGCTCTGCTGGGTAATCGGTACCACGTGGGCTCGTGTCAGGCATAACGATCGCAAGACCTAGCTCCGCCGCTTTTTTAAAAGCACCAGCTTTCTGTGAAAAGTTCTCGTCTGTACAAGTCAAACCTGACAACCAGTACAACACAGGTACATTTGCGCTTTCAGCTTGTGCTGGCAAAAAGATGGCAAATACCATGTCACCTTTTACAGACAAACTTTCGTGACGGTAGCGTTTCAACCAACCGCCGCTTACTTTCGTGCTCGATAAAAGTTCCATAATTCCCTCTTCGTATCTGTAAAAAAAGCCCATCCTAGAGATGGGCTTTTTAAGATGATTAACGCTTATTTTGCGTCGAACTCGATAACCGTACGGATACTTTCACCTTCGTGCATTAGGTGGAAAGCTTCGTTGATGTCTTCAAGCTTCATTTTGTGTGTCACGAATGGATCGATTTCGATCTTACCGCTCATGTAATCTTCTACGTAACCTGGAAGTTCAGTACGGCCTTTCACGCCACCGAACGCAGAACCACGCCATACGCGGCCCGTTACTAGCTGGAATGGACGAGTAGAGATTTCTTGACCTGCACCCGCTACACCGATGATGATCGACTCACCCCAACCTTTGTGACAGCACTCAAGCGCTGCACGCATCACGTTAACGTTACCGATACACTCGAAAGAGTAATCCACACCGCCGTCCGTCATCTCAACGATCACTTCTTGGATTGGCTTGTCGAATTTAGATGGGTTGATGAAGTCCGTCGCACCGAACTGCTCCGCCATTTCGAATTTAGATTCGTTTAGGTCGATCGCGATGATACGACCAGCACCCGCTAGACGAGCACCTTGGATACAAGAAAGACCGATACCACCTAGACCGAAGACAGCAACCGTCGCGCCCGCTTCCACTTTTGCCGTGTTAAGCACCGCACCGATACCCGTCGTTACGCCACAGCCAAGTAGACAGATTTTGTCCATAGCGGCTTCTTCATTGACTTTCGCCAAAGAGATTTCTGGAACAACACTGTACTCAGAGAAAGTAGAACAACCCATGTAATGGAAAATAGGCTCGCCGTTGATGCTAAAACGACTCGTGCCATCTGGCATAAGACCTTTACCTTGCGTCGCGCGAACGGCCTGACATAGGTTCGTTTTGCCAGATTTACAGAATTTACACTCGCCACATTCTGCCGTGTAAAGAGGG
This sequence comes from Marinomonas communis, assembly GCF_004363305.1. GTDB lineage: Bacteria > Pseudomonadota > Gammaproteobacteria > Pseudomonadales > Marinomonadaceae > Marinomonas > Marinomonas communis. The sequence continues at coordinate 127,467 of NZ_SNZA01000004.1, forward strand.
ATAACGTGATCACCAGGCTTAAGTGTTGTGACACCTTCACCAACGGCTTCAACGATACCAGCACCTTCGTGACCAAGGATCGCAGGGAAAATACCTTCTGGGTCTTCACCAGAAAGTGTAAAAGCATCCGTGTGACATACACCTGTTGCAACCATACGCACAAGCACTTCACCTGCCTGCGGATCTTGTACTTCAACTTCTTCAATTTTAAGAGGCTGACCTGGTCCCCAAGCGACCGCTGCTTTACATTTCAACATTGTGAACTCCGTTCTAACATAACCGTTAATGAAACAAGTAGGCTAAGTGTAGACGCAAAAAACTATTGCGATAATAGTCATTTTGACAAATCATTATTGTCATACAGCAACAATAGCGAGTAATAACGTCATGAAACACTGGGAAGCCATGGAAGCCTTTGTCGAAGTCGTGCATCAAGGGAGCTTTTCCAAAGCCGCAAGCAGGTTAAATGTTTCAGCTTCACACATCAGTCGCTTGATTACCCATTTAGAAGAGCGTTTAAACACCACGCTGTTATTTCGCACCACGCGCAGCATTCGACTCAGTGAAGCAGGCGAGAAGTTTTACCAACATTGTCGTGAGCTGCCGAATGCTCTCGCCAGCGCGGAAGAAGCCGTCAGCGCCCTCACCCAAGCCCCCATGGGCACATTGCGCATCACCTGCGCCACCACCTTTGGCGAGCGTTACCTCGCGCCCTTGCTCAATGATTTTTTAATGCAAAACCCACAAGTCGATTTAGACTTTCATCTAACCAACCGCGAGGTGGACTTAGTGGAAGAAGGCTATGACCTCGCCATCCGCATGGGAGCACTACGTGACTCCAGCCTGTTATCAAGACGACTGTGTGACCGCGCTGAATATCTGTGTGCTTCTCGGGAATACGTTGACCAGCATGGCGTGCCACACACTCTCGCTGAACTGAGCAAACACAAATGCTTAATGGGCTCTAAAACTCACTGGGTATTCAGTCAGAACGGCCAGCGCAAAGAAGTTAAAGTCTCCAGCCATTGGCGCAGTAACTCAGGTCCAGCCCTACTCGACGCCATCCGCCGTGGCCTCGGTATTGCGCAATTGCCTGATTACTATGTAAAAGAAGACTTGACGTCAGGGCGGCTGATTTCATTGCTCCCACAATATCAGTACCCCTATACCGGTGTTTGGCTGGTTTATCCCCGCGCCCAACAGCCGTCACCGAAACTCAAAGCCGTGTGCGATTACTTGATTGAGCGCTTTGAAAAAGAAGATATCTTCGCCAGTTGGAGTAAACGGCTTTGATACTAAGCGAACCAGAGCTAACAAGCCTTGTTAGCTCTCTCTAAACTCCAATAGCTCTCTGAGTGGCAAAGGATATGTGTGGAGTTGAATATCGGAGTGCTCTGCGACTGATGCGACAAGAACTCATATAATGCTTCAGACTGCTCAGCGGAAATAATCCCCTCGTTTGCAGCGGCTTTCAATTGTCTCTTTTTTACATCCATTTAAGGCCTCAAAATCCAAGGAAAGTCGAAGTGAAGCAGTGTAGTCCAATAAGCTTTAATGCTTTTTAAACTTTACATTGCCGCTTTTGATGGCATCTAGTAAATCTTCAATGTGCTCATTATTGGGCGTTAGGCCTTTGTAGATTTCAAGATTCTTTACAGCCAACTCCGTATTTTGCTGTGATAAATAGGCCATACCTAGCGAATAGTAAGCTTGTTTCACCCCTGCTTTTGCTGATTTTTCTAGATACGGCAATGCTTTGCTGCCTTGATTGCTATCAGCGAGGAAGACACCGTACCTATAATTTGCAAAGGTATCATCTGGCATCTGATTAAGTAGGTTTCTAAAATCTCGATCCGCCTTATCCGCTGAACCAGGGATATCTAGCATGAATCCAATACTGTTTATAAGACTGCTGCGTTTTAAAAGGTCAGTAGATGCTGTCGGCGTATCCACAAGAATATCCAACACTCCTGAAAGCGACCGTGCGTCAGCTTTAGCACGTTGCAAATCCGCAGCGTTGTCAAACCTAGGAGGATAAACACTCGCATGTTTCCCAAGGTCATTAATGATTGAATCTAAATATCGTAAATCAACGCCTTTCTTTTGACCGCTTTCAGTTTCCGTAACGATTAAAATCTTCTTCACATCGTAATTACCGTACACCTCAGCGTAAGAAGCATTAGCAATCAGCTGAAGAAAGCAAAATAAGGCAATGATTTTAGGCTTCAAATGCCCCAATGAAGGCTTAAATGACAAAACTTGGCGAACGGCACACACGCCACTTCGATTTTTCATGATTAGACATCCTTGTTAAATGGATCGGAGAGACCCTAGTAAAGATCAGCTTATTCTCTTTTGAATCGGCATCAACGGCCCTTACAAATGAGAACGAGTTTTATTCTAAACAAAATACCTTTTAGATAACAAGTGAGCCTAACAGCCGTCACCGAAACTCAAAGCTGTTTGCGATTACTTGATTGAGCGCTTTGAAAAAGAAGATATTTTTGCCAGTTGGAGTAAAACATCGTAACCCACCGAAATTTGCAAGCTTTTGGGAACTTTCACTTCCAAAATCTCACCCAATGCAAAACCGACACAAAGATCAAATCACATGAATAGTCGCACACCCCTTGTGATCACGGCCATTGCTCCCCCTATCAGCAAAATCTAGAGCGGCTAAGCAAAACTTTTATTCCATTTAGATATAACAAACAATTTTTATATATCTTATCCACACGGTCAGCTTTTTGTTAGGATAGCGCCGCTTCAAACGATGCTCCGTTTCTCTAAGTACCAATATCCCGGTGTCGTTATACATTTAATATATAAGGTAGTTTTATGTTTTACCCCATTATGAATTTAGCGATCTTCGCAGTACTCTTGGCACTGTTAGTAGGCCAACACAGAGCTCAGAAATCGTTATCAGTACGAGTTTTTACTGGTTTAGGTCTTGGCGTATTGTTCGGTGCCACTCTGCAACTCCTATATGGCGTAGGAAGCACCACTGTGGCCAGCACATTAGAATACGTCAATATTGTTGGTTCGGGTTACGTTAGCCTGTTGAAAATGATCATAATGCCTCTGATTTTGGTATCCATCATCGGGGCCATAGTAAAAGTCAAAGACACCAGTTCACTGGGCAAGATGTCTGGGTCGGTCATTGGCATTTTACTAGCAACCACTGCGGTCTCCGCATTGATTGGTGTCTTTGTCAGCAACCTATTTGGTTTGTCAGCAGATGGTATTGTTCAAGGTGCCAGAGAAATGGCTCGAGCTGAAGACTTACAAGTTCGATTGGACGGTCTTGAGAATGTTTCCTTTGCCGATATGATTCGCTCTTTCTTCCCTGGCAACCCGTTTGCAGACTTAGCAGGTAGCCGCCCTACTTCTACTATCGCCGTAGTTATTTTTGCCAGCTTTATCGGTATAGCGGGGGTTACCGTGGCGAGAACTCAGCCTGAAATGGGTGCCAGTTTCGAACGTTTCGTCGATGTCTCTCAGTCGATTGTTCGCACTTTAGTACGCATGGTACTTAGCCTGACCCCTTACGGCATTTTAGCCCTGATGACAAAAGTTGTCGCAGGCTCAAATGTATCTGATATTTTAACTTTGCTTAATTTCGTTGTTGCTTCCTACGTGGGTCTAGCGCTGATTTTAGTCCTGCACTTAGTATTACTGGCTGTTAACGGTATTTCTCCATTACGTTACTTGAAAAAAGTATCTCCTGTACTGCTGTTCGCTTTCACCTCTCGCTCAAGCGCAGGTACGATTCCATTGAACATCGAGACACAAACCAAAAGCCTTGGTAATGGTGATGGCGAAGCCAACTTCTCAGCCTCATTTGGAGCGACCATGGGACAAAATGGTTGTGCAGGCTTGTATCCAGCAATGTTAGCCGTGATGATCGCACCAACAATCGGCATTAACCCACTGGACCCATCGTTTATTATCTCTCTTGTGGCGATTGTCACCATCAGCTCGTTCGGCATTGCTGGTATTGGTGGCGGTGCGACCTTCGCAGCCCTGATTGTATTGTCTGCATTAGACATGCCAGTGGCGCTAGCTGGTTTGCTGATTTCGATCGAGCCATTGATCGATATGGGCCGTACCGCTATCAACGTCAACGGCTCCATGACATCTGGCACCATCACTTCGAAATGGCTAGGACACACAGATAGCGAGCTGTTTGATAGTGATCGCGATATCAGTGAAACCGTAAAGCAGAGTTAATCTAGTTTGCTACTATTTTAGAAAAGACGTATTAGGACGCGTTATTAACGCGCCCTAATAGCTACCTGTTGCCAATTTGTGATCATTATCTTTTATGCAGGACTATAAATTGATTAACGTCTTAGCACACAAGGCGAGTAATGCGATGTTTGATAATAATCCCATTAGGAAGAAGTAGCTTCGTGGGCTTGGGTTTTCGTTAGTCGCCACTGCGTAATAAAGCAGCATGTGAATAATACGCGCTACAGCGAAGCTCCAAATACAGATCATTAACCAAAAGGCATCGGCACCAATCAAGATAGCCAGCAAAATCATACCAAGCATGATTGGTACATTTTCTATCGAGTTCATAAACGTTCGATGTGCCCTGAATGTGAACGATTCATGCCCAAGTGACTCGTCCACTTTACCTGGAACTGCTCCCTCCTTACGTGCTTTAGAAATTGCTGCGACAAACCACTGCGCCATCCAAGTCACAAGAATCACAAACATGCCCCAAAATGCAGTGCCGTATATCGTCGTTAATTCCATTACATATTCTCCTTTATCATTAAAGTGATATAAATAACGTCGCACAGCAAAGCGCTACATGCACTCTGCTAAAAGACATCTGCAAAGGATTAACGCAGGCTTTGCATGGTTATTGAACAAAGCTGGGATAGGTTTAAAGAGACGTGACAAAACAACACGGCCTGAGCTTGTAATTGCCTTCACGCTCAAGCTCCTGCCCAACAACTAATTAACGCTACTGATGCGTCTCAAAGTAGCGCTTTTCCTGCTCTAAAATGCGCTCGCTATTTAATGAAGCAAGGCTGATATCAGGTGAGTTAGGCAACATACCGATGGTTTGTAAATGCAGATAACGCATGGCACAAACGCGCAAGAAAGAGGTGAAATTTTCCAAATCATGACCCGCTGACAATGCTTCATGGTTAAGCTTCACAATCATCTGCGCCAGCGATAGCTTATCTCGCTGAGCGATTTCCTCTAAGGTAAACCAGAAGATATTTTCCAATCGAATGCTGGTGACCATGCCATCAATACGCACGGAGCGCGTGACATTTTGCCATAGGCTGGGGTCTGAGTTCACAAACAGCTTGCACATAAAATCATCCTGTTAAAATCCCTTAACAACGCAAAAGAACAAACGCAGACAAAATAGGTTAGCTGAATTTTTCGGAAAGTCAGAGGAATGGCGCACTAATTTACGCAATAGTGACTATCCACTCCCCCGACATCGCAGAGTAAAGATCAGATTAACGGTTTAACAAAACATAGAACTGCGCTAACCACGCAGGATGGGCTGGCCACGCAGGCGCTGTGACTAAGTTACCATCGGTCACCGCCTGATCCACTGGGATATCAGCGTAGACACCATTCGCGAGTTCCACTTCTGGCTGGCAAGCTGGGTACGCGGAACATTGCTTACCTTCCAACACACCTGCTGCCGCCAACAACTGAGCACCGTGACAAATCGCCGCAACTGGCTTATCCGCTTTAAAGAAATGCTGCACCATGGCAATCACGTCTTTATTTAAACGCAAATACTCCGGTGCACGACCGCCAGGAATCACCAAAGCATCATAGTCTTCCGCCTTGATATCACTAAAGGTCGCATTTAACGTGAAACGATGACCAGGCTTTTCGGTGTAAGTCTGATCCCCTTCAAAGTCGTGAATCGCCGTTGCAACAGAATCACCAACTTTCTTATCAGGACACACCGCATCCACCTGATGGCCGACACTTAACAACGCCTGAAACGGCACCATAGTTTCGTAATCTTCCGTGAAATCACCCGTGATCATTAAGATTTTTTTATTAGACATAATGCTTCCTCTTATTGTGTTTCCAACAGAGATAAGTTGTAACAGTTAGAGTGGCGCGGGAGGTATTAACGGGTTGTTACATGAGGGCGGGGTTGTGATTATTCCAATATTTCATAGTGACGCTCAACGTTTACCGTCACCTTTCCCCAATGTGATGCTTTGACTCGTTTTTGATGTAGTTCAAAAGACTCTTTATCCGCGAACTCTTCGTAAACGTCAAAGCGAAGAGGATTGTCTGGGTTTTGAGTAACACTAAAGGTGATGCAGCCGGCTTCTTCGAGTGTGAAGCGTGTGTGGTTTACCAATTCAGCTTGTACTAATTCAAGCTCCGATTCAGGGACTAGAATAAAGCCTTTTAGAGTTACTTTTGGCATGGGGTTCCTTGTGGTGCATAACGCCCGCATTTGTGGCTGGTTTGTAGCGCAGCGGAAAACCAGTCCGACAACATGCGCTTGTTAGGCATATTTAAAAGGGTAATATTTTGTCGGTTATTTGATCTGACAGACACAATTCAGACTCCATATTTAGGACTTCTGATTTAAATGGGCTTCTCTCAAACTCTTTCGATATATATTTGCTAACTTCTCTTTGAAAGTTATTACTTTTAATAAATTTATCTATAACAATAGCAAAGTCACCATCCAGCTCTTGATAGTTCACGTAATCTCTTTCATCACAGTATGACAGGAAATCGGCAATATCTTTTTTCTTGCTGACCAGGTAGCGACCAATTGCTTTCTTTGCAAACTCAGAATAACGGACATACAAAACCGAAGACGAGGTGTCACCCCAGTAAAACTCTTTTAGATCACCTGTTTCATCGACCCTTACTCTAGAATCGCTGCCAATCAACGTCATTAACGATTGATAATTTATATTTATGTTAGAGTTATAATCTAAGCATAATACTTCCTTCTTGTATGGCACTAAGAAGTACTTTATATAATTTCTTTCATCTATGGTCTCTAGGAACGCTAAGGTATTTTGCCATTTTCTAAACTCATCAAACTCATTGATAACCATGCCATAAAAGCCCTGCTTTCTATCTTCGCTTAGCCTTGAGATAAAAATTGCTGCAAAATATTCTTGAATACTTTTATGCGTAAATGAATATTCGTTAAACCCATCACGAACAATCAATGCGGTTATAGTAGTTATATCATCTATTAAAAGGTCTTCAATATTGTCAGGCAACCTTTCAAGCTTTGCTGCATTGTTTAAATAGTTTTGAAACAAGTATGTTGGAAAACGTGTATTATTTTCATTTAGTGATAAAAAACTTAATGAATCAAACAATCTTTGCATTTGGTAATCAGTTAGGCCGGCTTTCCTTTCTCTCTCAAAGCCTATTTTCATCCTGTCATGCCTGTAAAGCATAGTAGGAAAGATCAAACTATAAAATTCAGATAGGCTGTCGGGCTTAAATTGCCTTGCATTATAAGTGATAGTAAAGAGAGTCAATAGCAAAGGGGTTGTAGTAACATCGGAAATAAAGTGGCTATTAGTTAGAATATCTATTATGTTTTTTGATTGATCTACAGATTTATATAAGTGATTTACAAACTTCACCTGCGTATCAATGTGCATCGGACTTATTTTTCTTTTTGTAAAGTAGAATGAAGATCCCATTCCTGAATCTGGCCTAGAAGAAACAACAATTCTTAAATCAGGATAAGTTCTAACAATTGTTTCCAGTTCTCTCGCTGCATTGTATCTTTCATTATTTGGTATTTCATCAAAGCCATCTAAGAATAAAACTATTTTTCCAGACTCAGCCAAGAATTCAAAAAGCGCATTATCTAGTTTTACACCTAAATCACAAATTGCATCCATTAGCTCGTCTTTGAGCTTTTTCTCATACTTTAAGTTTCTAAATTCGATAAAAATTGGGATGAAAGCACTACCTGAACCTTCTCGGATACATAATTTTCTGAGATACAGGGACTTACCTTGGCCTGGGCCTCCTTCCACTAAAATATGCTTACCACCAAGCTGACCAAAGGAGTCTATCTTTTCCCCATTAAAGAGCACAGCCTCTTCAAAAAATATTTCATTCAAGTCGACGATTGAATCAGGGTTCAATATCGTCTTAACCTGCCCAATTCTACTAACGTTATTCTTAAAGAATTCGAGCTTTTGGATAGCAAAGGCTTCAGATACTTTCTCTTTTATTTTTCCTTTTGCAGCTTTGACAAGCTCGTCAACTATCCCGTCTAGGCCTCCTGTTGCTTTCTTAATTATATCTTCAATCATAACGACTCCATGTTAGTTAAGAATTATACAGCCTAACGTCCGCTTAAGGGGCGGGCAACGCATTACAACTTAACTCAAACACAACAAACGCAACTACTGAGGCTTAATGGGACTGGAAACGCCACGCATTGACAGTCCCTCTTGAAGCGTTTGTTAGGCATTTACTCAAAAGCTATCTCATTTTGGGTTTTGATAATAATTGAGAAATGACGTCTGAACTTAAGTCGGGGTTTTCACTATTTAATACAGAGCTATTGATTGCATTAAAACCACCACAGCTCAAACGACAATTTTTTGCTATTTGATAAGGATTATCACCCAAGCTATCGAATAAGCGTAATGCTATTTGATACGAAGTACCATCTGGCAGGTCAGTGATATCAAAGCCATACATACGCATCATATCCAATGAGAACCTCACTGCGGCGCCCTCCTCTAGCAAAACAGTTTGTTGCCCACCATGCTGATCAAGCAAATGCACAGTTTCATGAGCTAGATGGTAAACAGCCAATCTCCAATTACTTTTTGCGTTATCCCCTAACTCCGCAAAAGCACCATCTTTAGTTGGTGTATATCTGATATGTGGTCCTTCAGGGTCCCAAGATGGTTGATAGATCTTTTTTGACTGGTCGCGCTTACCAAATAGATTTTCCGCTTTAGCAAGTAACTCTAGTTGTAACTGCCAAAGAGCACTTGCATCCGTTGGTTTTACATTAATAAAATCCACTTATTAATCCGTAACAATTTTATTGGTATGCCTAACATTTTAATAGTGCGCATGCTCGTTTACGCAGTACCAGAGAACCTAAATAATTCCCTCTAACAATCTGTTTTAACAACACTTTTTAAATTTATCCAATAACAACTCAAGACACAAAATCGAGCATGCGCGTTATATCATTTGTCCACAGCACGTTATTCTAGCTGTCGTATTGCTTAATTATTGATCTTAATACACTTTTGTAGGCGCTTCTATGACAATGCAAGAAACTGAATAGCATTAAAATCATAAAAACACGCACCGTCTTGAACAAACCAAAAATCAACTGGATATTTGATCAGCTGTTAACGCGGTTGGTAAGTACCGAAGCTGATGAATAGCATCCTAGAGATTGCCTAGTTTGTAGACTGATCCCTCGCACAGCGAGGTCGTACAACTTTGGGATTTCGATTTATCGTAGCACTGCGAGTTTGGTCGCGGGTGCAACCCGCTCATACAAAAGCCAGAGCTGCTCGTTGATGTCCTAGAAAGATTGCCTAGTTTGCAGGCTGATCCCTCGCGCAGCGAGGTCCTACGAGGCGGTTGTGTGGTAGTATGCGGGGCTTGTTTTGGGAGGTAGTTGGTTATGATTGAGAAGCAGGATTTGCTGGATATTGCGCGTCAGAAGATGCCGTTTGGTAAGTATGAGGGTCGGTTGATTGTGGATCTGCCGGAGGAGTATTTGCTGTGGTTTAATCATAAAGGCTGGCCGGAGGGTAAGTTAGGTCGTTGGTTGCAGTTGGCGTTGGAGGTTAAGGTGAATGGTTTAGAGAAGATCGTTGAGCCGTTGAAACTGCCCGAGACACCGAAGCCGAAGCAGCCTAAGGTTCAAATTCGCTTTGATGAGATGGACTGATGGCTGCTGATTTGAAGCAAGTGCCTTTCAGTTATTGCTTGCTCATTTAGAGCAGCTTTCGTAAAGTTGCGCCACTTTTAATAAACTCGATTCGTATTGACTGTGAAACGCCGTTCTCATTTCTTTTTGATTTTATGCTGGCTAGCGTACTTTGCTGTACCGCTGGTGAATGGCATTGGTCAAACGGGTGCGCAGCGGATCGAGATCTGTACCACGCTTGGCGTTGAGTCCTATTACGTCTACAGCAGTGACTCTTCAGATAACGACAAAGCGAGCCAGCACAGCAGTTCGCATTCTTGTCCTTGTACCCATTTCTTTATGGACATCGCCACCACTACGTTGGCGTTCCATGCTCCCTCAAAGGCGTTTGATTACAGTTTCGCGCCGACTATAGAAGTGCTGGCGGCTACCCCACGTACCGTTCAAGCTCGCGCCCCACCATTTAATCCTGCGTTCAGTGAAGATCAAAAACTAGCATGATGCCCTGACGACTGTTGGGGCATCTTATTTTTATGCCCGATTAGTTGCAGGATTTCTAATGTTTGGCACGAAGGACTTTTACCGTTCCGTTTGGCGCTGGCACTTTTTTGCTGGCTTGTATGTTGTTCCATTTTTAATGATGTTGGCCATTACTGGCCTGGTGATGATTTTTGACCCGATCATCGAGCGAGTGTTGCACGATGATTTGTACAAAGTCTCGCAAGTCACTGACTCCCCTATTTCCTTTGAAGAGCGTTACCAGCTGGTCGCTGACCAATACCCCGATAGTACTATTAAGCGATTATACGTCTCAGATGATGCAACCGATGCGACACGCTTTCAGGTAGCGGTCGGTGATGACACTCGCTCCGTGTTTGTTGACCAATACGCAGGACAAATCAGCGGCGATATCAGTATTACTGACTCTTGGTATGTTTGGGCGGATGATACGCACGGTACCTTTATGGTGGGATTAACCGGTGACTGGCTAATCGAGATCGCGACAAGTTTTACCATTTTGTTAATACTGACTGGTGTATATATGTGGTGGCCTCAATCTGGCCAATCTCTATGGAAAGCTGCTACGCGTATTAATGGTAAAGGCCGTAGTTTATGGCGCGATCTGCACAGTGTTGTGGGGATTTGGGTCGCGGTTATTTTGCTGTTTTTCTGCATCTCAGGACTGGCTTGGGCAAGTGTATGGGGTGGTAAGATGGTACAAGCTTGGAGCACTTTTCCTGTTGAGCAAAGCGCTAAGAATGTCTCGTCAACGTTGACCCACGAGGATCTAAACGTAAAAGGCTTAAAGCAGGTGCCTTGGAATCTTGAGCAAGCTCCTTTACCGGAGTCGGGGGCGCCAGTCTTTGGCCAAGATACGATTACACTAGATCGAGTAGTCGCAGACGCTAAAGCAATGGGCTTTACTCGTTTTCAAGTGCATTTTCCGAAAGGCGAGACGGGGGTTTTCACCGCAACGGCAAGCACTATGGGACGTGATATCAATAATGCTTTAGACGACCGTACCGTTCATTATGATCGTTATTCTGGTTCAGTGATCGCTGATGTTGGCTTTATGGATTACAACTGGTTTGCCAAGTCGATGGCGTTCGGCATTGCCTTACATATGGGGCAGTTTGGTGTCTGGAACTTGGTCGCTTGTACACTATTTTGTTTGGCTGTGATGCTGCTGTGTGTGTCTGGTGTTGTGATGTGGTGGAAACGCCGCCCAGCAAAAGCCTTGGCAGCACCGCCGTTACCGAAAGACCTAAAGCGCTGGAAGCATGCGGTATGGATGTTATTACCCATCTCACTGCTCTTCCCTATGGCAACTATCGGTATGGTGGTGATTTTACTGTTGGATTTACTCGTGTTGGCTTCGATGCCTAGACTTCGTAAGGTTTGGGCGTAGTTTCAATTCCAATGCAAGGTGGCTGGAGGGGCTTGCGTCCTCCAGCCAGTCCCATCTTCCTTGATGGGACTTACTTACTCACTGCACTGCTTTTATAAGCCACCTTTGGTCAGCTTGGCTGGATCCAGCAAGGTTTCTAGCTCTTCACGCGTTAAGTCGGTTTCTTCTGCCGCCACATCAATCACTGGGCGTTTTTCCTTGTACGCCTTTTTCGCGATCTCTGAGGCTTTTAGATAACCAATAATCGGGTTCAATGCTGTCACTAGAATTGGGTTTTTCGCCAATGCTTCGTTCAGCTTGTCTTCATTAACCGTTAACGTGGCAATGGCTTTGTCCGCCAACAGATGACCGCTGTTGCTCAGTAGTTGAATGCTATTCAGCAAGTTACTAGCGATCACAGGAAGCATTACGTTTAACTCAAAGTTTCCGGATTGACCACCAATGGTAATGGCTGCATCGTTGCCAATCACTTGTGCCGCAACCATCGCTGTAGCTTCTGGAATCACTGGGTTAACTTTACCTGGCATGATCGAAGAGCCTGGCTGAAGAGCCTCTAGAGTGATCTCACCTAGACCCGCCAATGGTCCTGAGTTCATCCAACGTAGGTCGTTAGCGATCTTCATGTAAGTCACTGCCGTTGCTTTAAGGATCCCAGATAACGCGACAGCTGTATCTTGGGAACCGATCAGCGCAAAGAAGTCGTCACCAGGCGCAAAGGTAACGTTCGTCAGGGCTGATAGCTCTTGGCAGATCTTGCCTGAAAATTCAGGGTGAGCATTGATACCCGTTCCTACCGCCGTGCCACCTTGAGCAAGTTTGGTCACTTTAGGCAGGATGGCTTTCAAGTTATCGATATTGTCTTGCAGTTGCGCCGCCCAACCATTGAAGGTTTGATCCAAACGCACGGGCATGGCATCCATCAAGTGAGTGCGTCCCGTTTTGGTATAGCCTTGTAGTGACTGTCCTTTCTCGCGCACGGTTTGCGTCAGGTGCTCAAGAGCAGGGATCAACCGCTTAGTCACTTCAATGGCTGCGCTGACATGGATCGCACTTGGGATAATATCGTTGCTGCTTTGGCCAAAGTTGACATGGTCGTTCGCGCCAACCTTATCATTTAATTTCGCCGTCGCTAATGTGGCAATGACCTCATTGGCATTCATATTTGAGCTGGTGCCTGATCCTGTCTGAAATACATCGACAGGAAAATGCGTCATCAAATCCGATGATTCAAGTAACTCTGAACAAGCGCCATCAATGGCTGATGCCATGTCTGAACTAATACATTCCAATGATTGATTGGCTCTCGCTGCGGCTTGTTTCAATTGAATCAAGGCACGAATAAAAGACTCAGGCAGAGGCTGGCCACTGATAGGGAAATTGTTGATCGCGCGCTGTGTCTGCGCACCGTATAAAGCGTCTTCTGGTACCTCTAGTTGGCCCATGCTGTCCGCTTCAATTCGAGTTTTCATTGCTTCACTCCAAACGGCATCCCCGCCATGAAATAATGGCTCAATGCTCGCAATTCATGTTCTAACCGAAAGTATTCAACGGCGTCTTGGTCGGTAATCACAAAACGCTTCAACTGCAACAAAGGGCGATTGATCGCATTTAAACAAAGCTCACGCCAGTGCATTGGTACTGCCGCATCGCACACTGTCTCAAGCAGAACTTGATAGACGCGTTTGTATAGATTGTAAGATTCAGAGATCCCCAGCTGCTCAGCATAAGCCTCACTGGTGTCTAAATAGTGATACAAAACATTTGGTGAATCTGACGCCACACCACGTTTTATAGTCTGCTCAATTACCGAAAACGGAACAATGTGATTCGTCATAGCTCAAGCCTCTTGATGCAAATGATAACAGTTATCAATTAAACACCAGATGTTAGTATTGTCAAGTAATGATTCTCATTTAATTTCAAGTCTTGATCGTCGGCAATACTGAAACACTGTACAGGCACGCGATAGCGAAGTGGATAAAGCTTTAGTAAAGATGAAGTAGCTTTTGTTGGGAATAAAAGAACAGACTAAATCTGGGAAAACAAAGAGAAATAAGAGAGCGGAAAGGGACAGCTGCCGTCTAGCAACGGCAGCTGGGAAAATCTTAGTGGTGATGACCACCAACACCGTGGGCATGGCCGTGTGCGATTTCTTCTTCTGTTGCGTCACGCGTCTCAAGAATTTGTACTGAGAAGGTTAGCTCTTTGCCAGCAAGAGGATGGTTTAAGTCCACTGTAGCATGCTTCAAGCCTGCTTTTACGATCGTTACTTGGCGTAGGCCTTGATCGGTGCGAACCGTTGCAACCATGCCAGGCTTCCACTTTTTAGCACCTTGCAAATGTTTTACTGGGATCTGCTGAGTTTTGTCGTCTTGACGCTCACCGTAGCCTTCTGAACAAGGTACCGTTACATCAAACTCATCACCAGCCGCTTTGCCAACCATCGCCTTTTCCAAACCTGGGATAATGTTGCCGTGGCCGTGTAAATAAGCCAAAGGCTCACTTCCTGCAGACGTTTCGATTAACGTGTCGCCTTCACGTAAAGTGTAGTGAAACTGCACAACTGTGTTGTCTGAAATAGACATAGGTTTTCCTCATTAATAAAGCTGCCGCTCAGTTGAATCATTAGCGGCAAGATAAATTTAAAAAATCATGAATTCAATGGTATCGTCGGTGATCACGATGTTTTTCACCATCTTAGCAGCCGCTTTTTCCACCGCTGAGTGGTTCAGAACATAGACCGGATGCGTATCGAAATAACGTGCCAAGGCACTTTCGAACTCATCATGCAGTGATCCCAGTGTATTACGCAACATTTGATCGCTGATGCTGGAGCCCTGAACGGTTACCTGAGTCAATTTCGCGCCGACTAAGTAAATACGATCTTCTTCAATACGTAGCCCTGACTCAAATGATGGATCAAGCTCGGCTTTCATGGTCATCTCCTGACCAAAGACATTCAGCACACCGCGTATATCGGTTTTCATGTCCACCATCACTAACCCGCCATCCCGCTCAGTCAGGTCGATATCGGCTTGCTTAATCAGCAGATCCAGATTGAGCGTCGACTCTTCTAGGGTCAATTTAATGACATCAGGTTGAGTGGTCTTTAATCTTTGCGCAACTTCCTGATTTAACTCTTGCTCTGTCACGCTCATGTCAGCACAACCGGTTAACAATACCGTTGATGCAATCGTCACCCAACCTAATAACTTACGCTTTAACATTTTCTGCGCCTCCTACTGCTGACGCTTTTTCTCATACCAAATTCGCATAAAGTCTTCCGTAACCTTTTGCTCGATCTCTGCCGCTTCATCGGTCGGACAAAATAGCGATACCGTAAACACATTGTAGCCTTCCACCGTAGTCTTCACTCTAACAGAGGGCTCCGGACCTGCGATTTTGATATCGAGTCGTTTCTCTATCAGACTGTTATAACGAATGGCAACTTCGTGAAAGTGCTCACTGTACTCACGTATTTTAGCCAGAATTGGCTCTTTGATTTCAAACAGGTTTACGTCATCAGTCAGTCTAGAAATCGAAAAACTGTGTTCAACATAACGACGCATGTAGTTTAAGTTCTGCACTGAGTTAGTCAGTAACACACTGTTCGGTACCACAGTGGTTCGCCCTGTATAGGCATAACTCCCACCTTTAAAGTCGACTTCAAACAGCGTTGTTGACAGCCAGTCACTGTCCGTCACTTCACCTTCAAAATGCCCGATCTTCACCCAATCTCCAACCTGATAAGGACGGGTGCTGGCTTTATAAAAGGCCCCCACAATACATGAAATAAACTCTTTCGTGGCGATGACCAACGCCACCATAAATGCGGCAATGGAGATCGCAATGTTCTGCAACTCCGTTGACCAAATCAAAATCAGACCTACAAACGAGACCAGATTGAACACATTATCCACCGTGTTCAAACGGCGACGTTTACGGTCCACGTCCAGCTTTTCATTTGCTCTTAAAGCACGCTTAACATAATGACGTACAACAAAAATACTCAACAACCATAGCAAGGTAGCAAAGTACTCAATATTCTCCGTAATAAATGCCGTATCGACATCTGGCCATTCAAAATCAGACATAACTCTTAACCTTATTTTAGTGGCGCAACTTTACCAATCCCCGTGGCGTTAGCCAAATAAAATGCTGGACAAGACAAAAATAAATACTGTATTTTTATACAGTATTTTAAATGAGGTGCGATTTATGCCTGTCGTAATTAAGTATGTTGTTGAACGAAACGGTGTTGAAAAGATGACCTTCTCCTCTAAAGCAGAAGCAGACCATTATGACAAACTGCTGGAGACGGCTGAAAACCTAGAGGATCTACTGCAAGAAAGCGGTACCCTATCCGACGCTAATGACATCAGCCAACTAGCCATGTTCTTAGCGGAAAACAAAGAAGACGTATTGGAAGCATTGGGAAACAAGCGCAAAAAAACGGCTAAGAAACCCACATCAAAAGCTACGCCTCCTTCTAAAAACGAGTCACAAGCATCCAGTGAAGTGGAAGCGTCATCAGTAGAAGAGTTGGTCATAGAGCCAGATGAAAACTCTTACATCGATGACAGTGAAGAATATCGTGCCAACGATGATGTCGATTACAACAAGGACGATATCTACAACGAAAGTGATGCCGCTTAACGGCATCGCTTTCGCTACAGTTCGTTATACTTTAAACAGGGATGCTCCAAAGCCAGCCTAGCCAAGCTAAAGCAAAAATCATAGATACGATGACACCGATCCGTGGCGTTTTAACTGTCAACGCAGCACTTGGCTCATGGGTGGCTTTCTTACCATGTAGCATCGCAGCAACAAGGCGCTCTTTAAAGCGAATCTCGTGATACAGCACAGCGAGGATATGAGTCGCCACTAGGATCAGTAAAATATCAGGAAGACTATGATGGATCGCACCAAGTTGCTCAGTCCAATCATCGGAGATAACGCCATAAAAAGGCCCAAATAGGAAAATTTCATCACTGATAAATAGGCCGCTTCCCCATTGTAATGTCAGTGCTAACAACAAAGCCACGACCATCAGCCCCCCTACGGGATTGTGTCCCAAATAATGTTTAGCATTACCGACTAATAATCCCTTTGCATAGCGTAAGACCGTTTGTGGCTGATATAAAAACTGTTTAAAGCGCGCATATTCAGATCCCAACACACCATACAGCACTCTTGCAATGATCACCGCTGACAATCCATAGCCCATATAGAAATGCCAGTCCATGTAGTCCCCATCACCTTTGCCTGTGACGATTAACCCTGTAAATAATAAAACCATCAACCAGTGGAGTAGCCTAACTGGCCAGTCCCAAATCATGATGTTTGCCATTTCCCTCTCCTTTTATGACGCGCCATCTTTGATGTAAACCACAATCTGTCACTATACTGACCATAAGGTTCGTCTTTTTATCCATGACAGTGATGTTAAAAAGGCTTTCACTTCTGTCCGTCGTTATGACAGTAAGGAGCATAAACCATGATCATCGGGCTAATGATTTGTCTTGCCCTGCTAATCGTAACTGTAGGGTACCTGCTGTTTACGCAGAAATACGTTTACGTACAGCATTCTCTTTTGCTTTCTGATTCTCCTGAAGCCCTTATTGATAAGGTTAAAGAGATTGAGTTCTGGTCCAGTTGGCTACCTTGGAGTCTTTACGATGATGAAACGACTGTCCAAGTCTCACCAGCTCAAGGCAATGAGACTATCGGAGCCAGTATCCGCCTTAAAGGACCTAATTTAAAAACCATATCATGCCATGTTACTGGTTTAGACCTGAAGGATGGCCTGTCTTTTTCAATCGTCAGCGATTATTTTTATCCAGCTCCGATTCAGGTCAAGATAACTTGGACTTCAACGGAAGAAGAGCAAGGCATGATGCAACTTCATGCCAGCAGCCAATTGAACATGTGGCAGCGTATCGTCCACGGCCGCTTTCAAAAATCACTTCATGCTGATATGCGTTTGTTGCTACTGAGGCTGAAAGCCCAACTGGTTCCAGAGAGCGATGCTAACGTACAGCTAACACAAAACGGTTGTCATAAATTACCGAATGTTGATGCCGTGACTCGCCCTTTTATTGTTAGTGATCACCCTATGTCGGTACAAATGGAGCAAGGTTTTAGGGATCTGATTATTAGCCTCGGACCTGAAAATCGTCCCGCAGGTCCCAGTTTTGCCCTTTATGAAGACGCCGATATCCGCCAACACTATTTCACAGGAAAACTTGGTATTCCGATTCAATGCTTGAGTGCCTGCGAAGCTCAGCCTGAGCGACTCACTTTTGTCGGCAAATACATGAGCTTAAAATACCAAGGTAGCTATCAACACCTCTGGTTGGCTTGGCATACATTGCATACCTATTGCCGTATTCATGGTCTGCGCCCAGCTAACCGACGTACTAGCCTTGAGGTTTACGAGGTATCCCCAAGGGAAACCAGCAATACATTGCAATTTGTTACGGTTTTATACCTACCAATCCTGTAAATTAAGTTTTAAGCATCAACGTTAAGGAAGTGGATCATGATCAAACCAAACTTACACCCATGGGACCGTGCATTGAGAGGCATTATTGGTGTTGTGGTAATAGCCTTTGCCTTGTTTAATGGTGATTTCCTTGAAGAGCCGGTGATCGAAATCTTGCTGTTTATCTTTGGTGCACTCAATCTGGTGTCGTTAGCCACTGGGTGGTGTCCAGTTTATTCAATTGCCAATATAGACACACGAAGCAAATAAGTTTTCATTTCAAACCGATGACGACACTTTTTGAACTGCAACTCGATAAACACCTAAGACGTAAGCTGATCCTTATTTGCTTAATCGTCGCCTTTGTCGTGTCGGTTATTTATGGTGTCGTCGCCTATCGTCTGAGTAATGACTTGGGTGTTGATACTGAGATTCGCTACCTTGAAAAAAGAGCACTGTTTTTATTAGCGGAAGTGGAAGAAGAAGGTGACGAAGCGCAAGAACGCGTAAACGAGCTGATTTCTCTAATGCAATCGAGCGAACTCAAGCCTGAAGCCCTATTTCTAAATGTGCGCGATGCCTCAGGTGCTTGGGAATTGAATCAATTCATGCCTCAAGCAACGCTCATGCAAGTATTGAGCGAAGTTGAAGCTCTACCAACAAGCGCTTTACGCTCAGGCTTCCTCAGCATTGATGGCAACTACTTCCTTTGGACCAAACAGGCCAATGATGACATCAGCTTAATTCTTATTACGTCTTCTCATAGCATTGATCAAGCACGAGCGCACATCATTAAGCGCTTATCCATCAGCTCTCTTATCGTGTTTTGGATTGCTGTGTGGTTGGCGTTAACGCTTTCCTCTTGGATAGCAAAACGCGTAGAAGATAAAAATGAAGCGCTTAGGAAGTTGGCTACCCATGATAATTTAACAGGGCTCCCTAACCGCCTTTATCTAGTCGATCTAATCGAACGAGACCAAAAGAATACCGAGCAGCCTCTGGTGGGTGCATTACTGCTTATCAATATCGATAAATTTAAAGAGGTCAACGAAACTCTAGGTCATCGTAATGGCGATAAACTGCTGGTGGTATTCTCCCACCGTCTTCACCAAGCATTAGCGCCTGAACAACAGCTTATCCGCTCTAACGGCGACGAGTTTTTAATTTGGGCACCTCACTACGATGAGATTCAAGCGACTGAGCTAGTGGGAACTCTTACAGCAACACTTAACGAACCGTTTTTAATCGATCAGCTACCCATACATCTTAGTATTACAATAGGCGTTGCTTTAGCCCCAATACATGATAACGATATTGAATCACTGATTATTCAAACGGACATCGCACTTAATGAAGCACGTAAACACAGAAGTGAGTGGTCAATATTCGATCCGTCTAAGCAATTGGAGCAAGATGGCCAGCAGACTTTACGCTACCGCAGTGAGCTCGCTGACGCCTTACGGGAGCAGCAATTTAAACTTTACTATCAACCTAAGGTAGACCTAAATACAGGTCAAATCCTCTCTGCTGAAGCCTTAGCTCGTTGGCACCATCCACAAGACGGTGTCGTCCCTCCACTCATGTTCATATCTCTTATTGAGCAAAGCGGAAAAGTGAGAGAGTTCGGTCGTTATGTAATTCGCACCGCTATTCGACAGATTGATCAGTGGCAAACCAAAGGGATTGCCGTTCCAGTTGCGGTGAACCTCTCTCCTTATAACTTACTGGATCCTGATATCGTTTCGTTTACTGAGTCATTGCTACAGAACTTTAACATTGCTCCGGAAATGCTGGAAATCGAGCTGACAGAAACCGCCACAAGCTTACATCTGCAAACCATTTCGAAGAGTCTTAATGGCTTTAAAGAAATCGGTGTGAAGTTATCCATTGACGACTTTGGTACAGGAATGAGCTCTCTGGCGTATATTAGTAGCTTAAACGTTGATACCATCAAAATAGATCGCGCTTTTGTGTGCGATATGGATAAGAACGACAGTCACCTATCCATTGTCCAAACAGCATTAAATCTTGCCAAAGCCTTTGGTTGTACAGTCGTTGCAGAAGGCGTTGAAAATACGGCTCAGGCTAAGCTGCTGGACTCTTTAGGCTGTCATTATGGGCAGGGATACTATTACTCACCGCCAATACCAGAAGATAAGTTTACGGCAATGTTGAAATTTACCCGATCACTTCCTGCCGTCTAAACCAATAACGATGCTCAAAAAGCCAAACCTTTTGAATGAGTGGAGAGACCATGGAAAACGCTTTATACGCACGTCATTTAGAAACTCTACTACGCCGCTATCGAGTGGCCCTCGACGAATTTAAACTTGATGCGATCGTCATCGCAGCAGGAACACTTAGCTATTACTTTAAAGACGATAATAGCCACCCATTTAAAGCATTCTCCTTTGCTCAGCAGTGGTTTCCTTTTGATTTACCTGCGGGCAGCTATGTCGTCATCAAACGTGACAAACCGGAACTGATCTGGCCAGCTAAACAAGACTTCTGGCATATGCTCAACGCTATTCCTGAAGGTGAATGGCAACATCATTGGCTGATTACCCCAGCTGACAGCAATGCTTGGACCAGTAGCCTGCCTAATAAGGTGGCATACCTCGGACCAGCCTCGTTACCCGAATACACTCAACATGAATCGCTCTACACTTGGTTAGCATTCGATAGAGCGATTAAAACGCCCTACGAAATTGCCTGCCTCGAAGAAGCCACGCGTATTGCCACACTTGGACATCATGCGGCACAACAAGCTTTCAGCCAGGGAGCCAGTGAGTTTGAAGTACATTTAGCCTACTTGGCTGCTACACAACAAGACGCATCGGAAACGCCTTACCCTAATATTGTTGGAATTAATGAACACGCGGCAGTTCTGCATTACGAACAAAAGTCACGCCAAAGACCATTTCGCCCATTAACATTATTAGTCGATGCAGGTGCTAGTCATCATGGTTATGCCAGTGATATCACTCGAACAACAACTTTATTAAATGATGACTTTGCAGCCTTGGTCGAAGGCATGGATACGTTGGAGCAACATATTGTCAGTCAGGCGGTGACTGGGACTTCATTTGTCGAGTTGCATTATCAAACACTGGCAGGGGTCGCTCGTCTCCTTAATCAACATGGTATTTGCCGCCTAAGCGTGGAAGAGCAGTTGATTAAACATATCCCGCAGTACTTCTTCCCTCATGGCTTAGGGCACTTATTGGGATTACAGGTACACGATGTGGGCGGTAAGCAACACTCAGCAAAAGGCGATATTGTCGACTCCCCTAAGGAAAGCCCTTTCCTTCGACTAACACGCCCATTGCAAGAAAATATGGTCATTACCATCGAGCCTGGGCTGTATTTTATTCCCATGCTGTTGGACAAAATGCGTGCCGAACAACCTCAGCACGGATGCGACATGGAGAAAATTGAGTCTCTACTTCCCTACGGTGGTATTCGTATAGAAGACAATATTGTCATCCACACAGAGACACCCAGGAACCTAACCCGTGAAGCATTTTCGAAACTCAATTAATACCATTTTCGATATATGACACTTCATCGATAGTTATATAAGCCCTTGAAATCGCATTTTTATGATTAAAAAGGGCTTATTTCTATATTTTTTATAGCTTTCCTAAAAAAAACATATCAAAAGTCGTATATTTTACTTTTCAATACTCTCAAACAGCGCTGTAATACACACCATCAAAATAACTGGGTTATGGAGAAATCAACTATGATGGAAAACCGTATAAAATATCGCCATCTAGAATGTTTTTTAGAAGTCATCCGTCAAGGCAGCGTTGTCCGAGCGGCCGACGTCCTCTCTTTAACTCAGCCCGCTGTCTCTAAAAAACTCAAAGAGCTTGAAGAGATTCTCGGAGTACGATTACTTGAGCGTAGCAAGAAAGGCATTGAACTAACTCATTACGGCAATTTATTTTTAGAGCATGCCAGCACCAGTGTAGCGGCATTGCGAGAAGGTGCCGAGCGGGTCAATCAAGCTCTAGTAACGGGTCAACAAAAGCTGAGCATTGGCGTATTGCCTACCGTCGCTACCAGTGTCCTTCCAGAAGCGGTGAAGCGTTTTCGCGCCAATAATGTGGACGTTCGATTACACCTTGTCTCTGGGCCAAACTCCCTTCTCATGAGCCAACTACGTGTGGGCGAACTAGATCTAGTTGTCGGGCGTATGGGGGTTCCAGAAGCTATGGCAGGCATCTCATTTCAACATCTTTATTCTGAGCAAGTCGTATTTGCTGTTCGCCCAGGTCATCCCCTGCTGGATAAAGAAGACTTCCAGCTCAATGAAATCACAGGCTTTACCGTGCTTTATCCGCCTGAAGAATCCATCACTGGCCCAACGGTTGATCGTTTTCTACTAGCTGAAGGTGTGAGCAATATTCGCGATCGTATTGATACAGTGTCTGACTCGTTTGGAAAGGAGTTTATCCGTCATACGGATGCTATATGGATTATTTCCCGTGGTGTTGTTGCCCGAGAGATCGCAGACGGAGAATTAGCAGAACTCCCTGTCAATACAAAAGAAACGCTCAGTGCCGTCGGTTTAAGTGTTAGAGCAGACACCAATGCCTCCATGGCACTGCAACTATTTAGCAAAGCGGTAACAGAAACCGCTGCTAAGCTAGATAGCTACTACAACCCAGCTCACTAAGTCAGAGCAGCGAATATGTTACAGATGCTGCTCACTACCGCCCCCATCTTTATCTTGATGGGGTTGGGCTATACCGCTGTTCGAACACAGCTGGTAAGCGATGAAAGCATTGCGGGCATGGCTAAATTGGTCATGTACTTTACACTCCCCGCTCTAATTTTCAGTACGCTTGCTAAGATGGACCCAAGTGACGTCTTCATTCCTGAATACTTGATCGCCTTTAGCTTGGCATCATTGATGTCGTTAACCATTGGCTTGTTGTTCGCGCTGTACGTACTTAAGAACTCATCTCTTGCCGCTTCCCTGAAAGGAGCGGGCATGGCCTGTTCCAACTCAGGATTCTTTGGCTATCCGGTCATGCTGTTGGTTTTTGATGATCCACCAACCACTGCATTTGCCATGACCCTTATTGGGGAAAACGCCGTTGTCCTCCCTGTTGTCTTCGCTCTACTAAGCTACTTTTCCGCTAAAGACCAGGGAATGAGTTTAGGGAGAACCTTATTAGACACACTGAAACGACTGGCTAAGAACCCTCTAGTTATCGCTGTTATCGGCGGCATGTTCTTCTCACAATTTCATCTAGCCTTACCCGCTGTTGCTGATCGCGTCCTGGTAATGCTGTCTGGAGCTTCTGCCACACTCGCTCTAATGGTACTGGGTGGTTCACTGGTAGGCACCAATATTAAAGGAAATGTTGCTGATATCAGTGCCATCGCTCTGGGTAAGCTTTTAATTCACCCTCTTTGTATGGCGATTTTCATGTGGCTAATACCAGGAATTGATCCGCACCTGCAAATGGGCGCAATCATCCTAGCTGCAGTCCCTATGATGAGCATCTATCCGATTATAGGCAGCCAATATGGCTATCGATCATTTTGTGCCAGCACGCTCTTGATCACCACTCTGCTATCGTTTGTCACACTGTCTTTATTACTAACCTTGGTCACCTCTAATTAGCGAGTCATCACATAGCGCTACAACTTGGTACATAAAACAGCCACATTTGAAACAATTCATTACTATCACCTCGCTCGCCAAGGAGTAGTCTAATATTAGACATAACCAAACGCTTGAGGAGATCTGAAATGTTCGGATTTAGCCCTTCTAAAAAGGAAACCACCACAAGCTTTGTACAGGATGACAATGCCGATTTAATCAATTCGCTAAAGGAATTTTGCGCCACCATAACCTTTTCTCCAGATGGGGTTATCATGGATGCGAACGATCTTTTTTTGAATGCTGTTGGTTACTCTCTTGACGAAATCAAAGGACAACACCACCGTATGTTTTGTCATCAACAAGAAGTTGATTCCATTGAATACGCGTCCTTCTGGAATAAGCTTGCCCAAGGCGAAAGTCACAAAGGTCAGTTTTTAAGACAAAGAAAAGATGGCAGCAATTTGTGGCTAGAAGCCACCTATTTCCCAGTGAAACAAAATGGTCAAGTTGTTAAAGTCTTTAAGATTGCCACAGACATAACCGCTGAGAAAATTCGTACTCAAGCTCAAGACGCCTTACTCAACGCTATCGATCGTTCTAATGCGACCATTGAGTTTCAACCGGATGGGACCATCATCACGGCTAATAAAAACTTTATCGATACCCTTGGCTATAACTCTGTTCGAGACATACAAGGTAAGCACCATCGTATGTTTTGCCATGATGAGTTTTATCAAGAGCACCCTCATTTTTGGCAGGAGCTTGCTTCTGGACAAACAAAATCAGGGCTATTTCTTCGCAAAGATCGAGACGGCAATAATGTATGGATCGAAGCGACCTATAACCCGGTTTACGATTTACAAGGCAATGTTATCCGTATTGTGAAAGTTGCATCGAATGTCACTGAAAGAATGGAATGCCAGCTTTCTGTGCAAAATGCCGCTGGACTTGCTCATCAGTCAACGGAAAAAACCGCTGAAAACTCAGCCCACGGCTCTAAGTTACTCCGCCAGTCCGTTGAAAGCTCTAATGTTATTATTGAGCAAGTTAATCGCTCTGAAAGCTTGGTGGAAGACCTTAATCACCAGTCAGAAGAGATCAGCAAGATTGTTACAACCATTGGTGCCATTGCGGAACAAACTAATTTACTTGCCTTGAACGCAGCCATTGAGGCGGCCCGAGCGGGTGAAAATGGTCGAGGGTTCGCTGTGGTAGCAGATGAGGTTCGCACATTGGCGGCTCGAACCAGTTCATCAACAGATGAAATCAGCACCATGGTAAATAAAAATAATCAGTTAGTTGGTGAAGTGCGCAACAGCATGGGACAAGTGACTGAGCAGGTCGCGAAAAATGAGCAACTCATTAATGAAGCGTCAACGATCATCGACGACATTTTACAAGGTGCTAATGAAGCCTATAAAAGCATTGGCGAATTGGTCGCACGCGCTGAGAAACATTAAAGCCTAAAGCTCTGCAGCGTTAGAAGTCACTAACGCTGCAGAGACATGTTTTAAGAAAGCTTTTTAATCAGGCCTTGCATGCCCAAAACATAACCCTGAACACCCATGCCGATGACAATTCCAACCGCACAAGGCGAAATGTATGAGTGATGGCGGAATGCTTCTCGTGCATGAACATTAGAAATATGCACTTCTACCACAGGAACTTCGGCGCCTTTAATCGCATCATGCAAGGCAATCGACGTGTGAGTGTATGCACCAGGGTTAAACACAACACCTAACATTTTACCCGCTTTGATCAATTGACCAGCTTCATGGATAGCATCTACCAGCGCACCTTCATGATTTGACTGGCGAAAGTCCACTTTAAAACCGTGCTTAGCCGCTTCTTCCTGACACATTGCCTCAACATCAGCTAACGTCTCATGTCCGTAGGTTTGTGGCTCTCGCTGCCCTAGCAAGTTAAGGTTTGGCCCGTTTAGTACCATGATGGTAGACATACTTACTCCCAAATAACATTGCACTATGACGCAGTGCATCGATTGTAAAATAGGCGGTAAATATATCACTTACCTGAACGATGCCGTTCATTTTTCATATGATTTTTTTTACTTAAAAATTGGCTCAATAATTAAGTATCAAGCCAATGACGTCTCCGAGCGCAAGCGCGCAACAGGTCGCTCATCGATGAATAAATGAATGATGGCTGTCACCATGGCGATGGCAGAAGCGGCCCACCAGACAACATCATAGGAGCCGGTTGTATCGTACAGGTAGCCACCTAACCACACGCCACAGAAGGATCCCACTTGGTGACTTAAGAAGACGATGCCATACAGCATACCCATATGCTTAAGGCCAAACATTTGCCCCACAAGGCCAGACGTTGGCGGCACTGTCGCCAACCACAGTAGACCAGTCGCGATAGCAAACACATAAACACTGCCAGCTGTCATCGGGTAAAGCATAAAAACGGCGATCACAATGGCTCGTATGCCATAGATATAGGCTAATAATGTTTTTTTAGAGTACTTACCCGACCAAGAGCCAGAGATCAAACAACCGAAGATATTAAACAAACCAATGAGTGCCAAGCTCATCACCGCAACATCTGGCTCGAAGCCTTTATCCGATAAAAACGCTGGCATGTGTACGGTAATAAACGCCAATTGGAAGCCACAGACAAAAAAGCCTGCCACCAACAGCCAATAATGAGAGTAAGCGCCCGCTTCTTGTAACGCTTGTTTAGCGGTTTGCCCAGAATTGCTTTCAGTGTTATTGCTAGTCGCCCCATCACGCGCTAAAGGTAAAGCACACACAACCATTAACAGGGCACAGGCCGCCAGTAATAATAACGCCGAACTCCAGCCATATGCTGATAAGAATGACTGAGCAACTGGCACAACCAACAACTGTCCTGCCGAGCCCGCCGCACTACCTAACCCTAAAGCAAACGCTCGCTTTTCTGGAGCGACCATACGTGCCATCGCAGGTAACACAACGCCAAAACCTGTCGCAGCAATCCCCATTCCCATCAGGAAACCAGAACCTATATGCAGTTCAGCCGCCCCACTGGCATTCGCTGTGACATACAATCCAAGAGCATACAGCACCGTGCCGGCCAAAACTGTTTTTAAGGTACCAAATCGGTCCGAGATTGCCCCTGCAATCGGCTGTGTTAGCCCCCACCATAAATTCTGTAGAGCCAAAGACATGGCAAACACTTCTCGACCATAGCCAAATTCATCAGAGATCGGGGCCATAAAAAAGCCCATTGATGAACGTAAACCAAAGTTGAGCGCCAGTAGGACGCAGGCAAATGCGACGGCAATGCTGAGAAGTTTAACAGGCTGTGACACGGTCAATCCTTGTGCGAAATAAGCAAAATCTGACGTTACGCCAATTCTTGTTCCATCACAATAGCCGCGTAGCAGAAGCGCAATTTTGTTCTAAAACGCTTTAAACTCTCCTACTCGCTCCACCGCGTGTTGGTAATCCGAATCTTTACGAATCGTCTGAAGCCAGCGCTCAATACTTGGATATTGATCCATTGCCGAAACGGATCGCATCGCTAATAAGGGGAAACTCATTTGCATGTCAGCAGCACTCCTAGCCTCGCCAGCAAACCATTCATTTGCCTGAAGGTGCTTTTCTACCAATGCGAGCACATCTTCTAAACGCGGCATGATGAAGCTATCAATTACTTTATTACAAAGGGATTTTGCTATTGGCTTCACAAAGAAAGGCATCGGCTGAGTTGGAATCTTGCGAAACACGAGCATCATGACTAGCAGCGGCATAAAAGAGCCTTCGGCAAAGTGAAGCCAGTAGCGATATTTCCTTAGGGCGATTTTATCTACTGGCCTTAACTGATTGCTCGTATCGTACTCATCCGCCAAAAACTCCAGAATGGCGCCAGACTCGGCAATCGTCAGCTCTTCATCTTGTAAAACGGGTGCATGACCAAGTGGGTGTACACGCTTGAGAGATTCTGGTGCGGTATTTCCAGAGGTTCTTTGATAAACCTTAACTTCGTATTCGAGTTTTAGCACTTCAAGGGCCCACGCAATTCGCTGTGACCTCGAGTTTTCCAAATGGTGTAGTAGCAACATTGATCTTCTCCTTGTACTTCTCAGTGAATACGATGAGTGAAGATGAACGGATTGTATTAGACATTAAAAAAGCGCTCCCTTCATGTTAGGCAGCGCTTTTAAAATAGTACATTCTGATCCCAGAATTAAGCTTCAATGTGCTCTTCTTGCCACTGTTCTCGCCAAGTTAAAAACGCTTCAATTGGCATCGGCTTACCTATGAAGTAACCCTGTGCTTCTTCACAGCCAAGCTCTCCTAATACTTGATACATTTCTGCGGTTTCTACACCTTCTGCGACCACATCCAGTCCCAAGTTATGGGCCAGATCAATGGTAGATTGCACAATGGTTCGATCATTAGCATCATCCATCATGCCGAATACGAAAGACTGGTCCACTTTTAATTCATTGACTGGAAGCCGTTTCAGATAGCCTAACGAAGAGTAGCCAGTTCCAAAGTCATCGATCGACAGACGAAAACCCATATTCGAAAGCTTGGCTAAGGTTTGTTCCGCAAAAGCCGGATCATCCATGATGGCGCTCTCTGTGATTTCTAAGCACACGCCCGACGTTGGCACATCAAAAGTATCCAGCGTTTGTCGAACATAATCAGGGAAAGACGGCGATAACAAGTCACGCGTCGACAAATTCACAGAGACTCTAAATAGCCGATTTTCTTGCTGTAAAGCCTGCCATTGCTCCGCCAGCGCACTAATCATCCATTTGGTAATTTCACGTATAAACCCTGTTTGCTCTGCAAAGGGCACAAATTTATAAGGTGGTACTAAACCTTTTTCAGGATGCTGCCAACGTACTAAGGCTTCAGCAGCCACTACCTTATGATTGGCTGTAGACACCTTCGGCTGAAGGTAAACTCGAAGCTCATTGTTTGTTACCGCTCGGCGCAATTCTGATAATAAGCTCAAGCTCTCTGGTGTCGACGTCACAAAGTCGCTCTTATAGACAACAATGTCTTCACTGCGTCGTTTCGCTGTATACATCGCAACCTGAGATGCATTGAT
The DNA here is from genome assembly GCF_004363305.1 of Marinomonas communis. Classification (GTDB taxonomy): domain Bacteria; phylum Pseudomonadota; class Gammaproteobacteria; order Pseudomonadales; family Marinomonadaceae; genus Marinomonas; species Marinomonas communis. Next base: position 156,460 of record NZ_SNZA01000004.1, read on the forward strand.
CAAATCATCACACCCAGAAGCATCCAATGGCCATGTAGCAATACCGATGCTGGCACTGAGGTCGATTAGGTTATTATCAATTTCTAATGGTTGATTCAGTCGAGCTAATAAAGAGCTAGCCACATGGCTTGCGGAGTCTTCATTTGGCAACACCAGCACCGAGAATTCGTCACCACTGACACGTGCTAGCTTCTCATGCCCTGAACAACTTTCCCCCAACAGTCGAGTTGCCGTGGCCTTAAGAATTTCATCCCCCATTTCATAACCTAGAACATCATTGATCTGCTTGAAGCGATCTAAGTTAATGGTGATCACACTCAAGGCATCATATTCACCAGACTGAATCATTTGTGCCACTTTGCTGCGAAAGCTCAGACGGTTCGGCAACCCTGTTAAGGCATCGTTGTATGCCAGTTTGGTGATGGTTTCTTGTTGCTGCTTAATACTACTGCGCATGCCATCAAAGCTCCGCGCCAACTCGCCAACCTCATCGGTTCGACGAACACCGCTAACTTCGACATCATAATTCCCTTGTTCTAGTGCACCAGTGGCATCTGTCAAACGCTCCAAGGGACGAGCCACGCGGCGGGACAGCCAAGTAACAGCAACAGCAAAAACAACCAAACCAATCAGAGTAATGACTAGGTATTGATGAAACAGTTCATCAAACTGAGTGCCCGCTTCTTCTAGAGATTTCATAAACGCCAAGCTTAAAAAGCCACCAATGACTTGCTGACCGTGAATGACGCTGACATAGGTATCTTCTGCCACACGCATATCAAGCGCTAAATTTTCTAAGAAGAACTGACCTGGAATGTCTTGTAAAAAGTGCTGTTCTAATCGCTCTGAGCTGGCTAAGACGTTTACATCTGACTCTTTGTTGTTCGACATCAAAACCACATCGATACCTGACAAATCACGCGCCTCAGCCACCATGTCACGCTCAATGGCGAACCCCATGATGACATAGCCTAGCAGCCTCGGAGCCCGAACTGGCACGACAACAAATTGTGTCGGCACACCACTATAGAGAGCCGTAATATAAGCCTCTTCGCCTTTCTCTTGACGAGCTTTTGCCAAGTCATCAATCAAAGCAGCTAATTTGTTCGATTGCATCATGTCATCTTTCGAGGAGGCTTTCAGATGCCATTGCTGATCTACCAAAATCGCGACCGATGCCCCAATTCGATGAGAACTGTTCACCAGAGCGGAAGCAATGGTATTTTCATCTTGGGAAGCGACAGCAGAGCGGAAACCAAAATCGGACGCCAACAATTCGGCGCCCTCTTCTAACTGCTGATGATTTTGAATGATTAATTTATTCCAGACCCGTTCCGAGACAGAAATGGAATGTTGAATGTCTTCTCTGACATAGCGCTCGACTGCTCCTTGTACAATCCAAAAGCCAACGGTCTGAATCAATACCAACAGCAGTAATGTCATCAAAATAAAGCGAACAGACAACCGAACATGCATCCAGCGCGGTAGGGACGACATTAAAAAGACACTCCTTTGGTCTTAAGTTGTAATGTGTGCGTCGACTTCAGTTCCTCTGCTGTCACTGTGAACGCCTCATAAGGTGCACCATATGGGAAGTTCTTGTGCCACACTTCAAGTGTATAAGCACTAGGCATTAGATCGTTAAATACAACCGCCCCTGTATCATTTGTCTTAGCAAAAACAGGCGTATCGTTGACTAACACCCAAGCCAACATGCTGTCATGAATATTACAACCTAACTCAACTATGCCCACTTCATCAAACACCACTGGTGTATCAGGTGTACCAGTATAGAGCTCTAGTTCGAAGACTTTTGCAGGGGAGAAAGAATATACATGATGGCGAACATCATCTTGGTTAGGAAAAGTCATTGAAGTGTTTAAGGTAACGACTTGAACGCCGGGGATAAACTGACGATCAGCCTGAGCCATCTCTACATTAGCCAACGGCTGAGACTTGGCCTGAAGCGCAGGAGACTTAACAAACACCACCGCTTCATTTAACGGCTGCCCCTGTTCATCGACCACTTTGAAATCAATCTGCGCAAACGATACACAAGGCCAAGCCAACGCAAAGCTAACGGCCAAATACGATGAGCACTTCAACATGATGTTTGATCCCCGGACTGAAAGTAAGGTCATTTTACCCATTGAATGAATTCTTTTTAAGCCAAAAAGAGAGCCTACTACTAATTAAATCTCAAACAGACATAAGAATTCTCGCAATCCATAGCATCCTCCTTGAGTCAGAGCTGACAACCACTTATAATGCGCCGCCTACATGATGCGCCCGTAGCTCAGCTGGATAGAGCGTCGCCCTCCGGAGGCGAAGGACTGCATTTAAAAAAATCCGGAGAGAACAAGACAATTTTTAGCAATGCACCCGTAGCTCAGCTGGATAGAGCGCACCCCTCCGGAGGGTGAGGTCGAAGGTTCAAATCCTTTCGGGTGTACCATTTCCCAATAAAATCAATGAGATAAAGAACTCTTTAGATTCATTGATTGTCATTTTTCTCTGTAATCAACATTTGACGGACCAAATCCAAACCTATTACAGAGGCCTTTGCTTTTTTTAGTCACTCTTGCCCTATCTTTCACTTGTGACCAAAAAGTGACTATTTGGTGTCTATACACCTAAAACTAAGTATCTGGCCTCTAAACATCTGTACCCTTGCCTTTCAAGAAGAGTGGGGGTATTGATCCTAGTAAAATACTAACAAAATCAGTCATGCTATATGCTTAACTAGGCTTTAAGCCATCAAGGATTAAAATTAGTATTTAGAATACACTCGACTAATATGTTATATTTTAAAAGCATATGAAAGAGCTGATAGCAGCCATACGTACTGTTCAATACAAGCATTTAAATTTAAACTTTTAGAAAGGATTATTCTATATGCCAAAGGACTGCAAAGTTAATAGCATGAAGACTATTACGTATATTTGTATCCTTACAGCAACAGTATTTTGTATACTGATAATCGCTCTGTTAGTTTACCTCCCATCTCCATCTCTTCTTAGCTACCTAGGCTATGCAGACGCGGTAACACTAAAAAATGCAGATAACCTTAACAACTCACGTACAATGTATATGATTGGCAGGCTTGTAAAGGATGGAACCCTAGTAAGTTTAGAAGATATTTGGTCTTTCCAAACTTCATTTTATCAGACATTAATTACGTTTCTCATAGCAATAAATGCACTGATAGCCGCAATATCTGTAATATATATTAAAAGCACATCAGAAGAGAAAGCAGAAGAAACAACAAAAAAATTCATGGAAAGTAGTACATTCAACAACATGCTCCAACTTAAAGTCCATGAAGAAGCTAAACTAATGTTAGAAGAAGCCCAAAATGATTTCAACTCTGCAGTAGGGAGATTGCAAAACATTGAAGATGTTCTTAATCAAGTATCAATTCTGGATAAAAGAAATATCGAACTACGTCAACAGATTAGAGTCATTTCTGAGTATTTATCAAATCTTGACTCTTCAGAATCTGAAGGTAGCGATTTAAATATTCAAAAGAAAGGGAATAATAATGGCGTTCGTTAGAAAATCAGAGAAACGAGTTCAAGTATCAAGCGACTTTGAGGAATTATCTACGCCAGAGGATTTGATCGCATTTGCATCAAAAAAAGGGCTTGAGACGAATCCAATTAATATTTCTGAGTTAGCAATTCTTCTAGGTATACAAGTTCGCTACCAACCAATGCAAGGTGAAGAGTCCGGTAGTTTAAAGAAAGATAAAAAAACAGGGGATTGGATCATGACAGTTAACTCTCTGCATCATCCCCATCGCCAACGCTTCACAATTGCTCATGAAATTGCTCATAGAGTGAGACATGCAGCCAACAGCGATACATTTGAGGATGCAACATTTTTTAGAAACGGTGATTCAAATTGGATGGAAGCAGAAGCAAACTCATTTGCAGCTACACTATTAATGCCTTCCGAAGATTTTGAATATTATATTGAAAATGTATCTTCAACTGTTGAAAGTATTGCCATGCACTTCAAAGTATCCTCACACGCTGTCCGCATTCGAGCTAAATCCTTAGGCTATGAAGGACATAATCTATGAGTGATTTCGTTTACTTCCCGCTCATAAAAACCAGAGATGCCGAGTTGAGATGTTTTGATAATATACATCCAGAGGACTTTGATAATATTCTTCCAATATATGAACTGACAAAATCAAGGGTAACTTCTAAAGCCCCTGATGGGGATATATACAGACGTATGGAGAGAATAAAAAACATCCAAAAAGATAGGCCCTTCATTCTAGATCTGAGTACAGATGAAAGGTATATGAATCCTCAAATTCAGCAACTGCTGTCTGAGTCTCATGGCTTTAGAGAATGGCAATACTTTATCCTAGATTTACACTCTTCTCTAAACATTATACCTGTGATCCATATCCACGAGGATAACGAGGGGTTTTCTGACGTCGAAGAGTTTGTAAAAATTGCTTCAAGCAAGAAAGAGTATCTTGCTGTTCGACTTCCTTATGATTTAAGTGAAGATATCGATTACTACTTGTCCCCAATAATGAAAAACCTGCAAGATGGCTGTAAGCTTTATGTTCTTCTTGATGCAGGATATATACGAAATATAGATAAGGCAAAAGTATCTGAGCAGTTTCTAGAGACTTGTGAATCTATTAATAATGCAGCTAAGATCAAAGAAGTTGTTATGTTATGCACAAGCTTCCCATCTAGTGTTGCTCAAGAGGGTGGGCATGACAGCGATGGTTCTTTTGATATTTATGAAGAAGAAATTTTTAATGATGTAAGAAGAAAGTTTCCTATAAAATATGGAGACTATGTATCTATAAACACCGAGCAAATCGAAATGAAAGGCGGAACATTTGTCCCTCGTATAGATGTTGCTTCACTGGATGGCAATACATTTACATACAAACGATTTAGAAGAGATCATGGCGGTTACGTAAAATGTGCCAAACAAACTATTTTAGATACTTCTTCATATACCCCGCTAAATACATGGGCAGATAAAGAGATAGAATTAGCTTCTCAGAATGACCCAACAGGTATTAGCCCTGCTTTTTGGATCTCCGTCAGGATGAACTATTACCTAAAAACAAGGTTAAACCTACGACTAAAACCGACGCTTTAGATGTGTAGAGGCAAGTTTTGTGATAGTTAAAATATCTTCTGAATGAAGTTCATTACTTGCCTCTTTCTTCATCAAAATTGATGCACTCTTATAACGTTTTAAAAAACTTTCCCTTGAGGCTAGTTTTAACTCCTCCAATGAACATTGCTTTGATGCTTGTTGACATAAATCGAATTTCGACTTTGATCGAATTTTCACCTTAATCAGTGATTTAAGCATTTGTATACTCAATACGCTTGCAAGTGATAACTTATCTAACCTCTTAAAAAGATTTGACTTTCTAATGTACTTTATTCCACTTTCAGTAACCAGCACAATTCCTACACTGCGTGGCACACTAACTCGAACAGCGGCTAAATTACTTGGCTCACAAACAATATAGCAATAGTCAAAAAACTTCACGTAGCTTTCGACTTGATAATTCAAACGCGCCATGCTGTCACCAGCACCTTTAATTTCATACGCAGTCAGGGTTTCATGTTCATATAAAACGACATCAGCTCTTCGAGCACCAAATTGAAAGGTCACTTCAGCGCCAAATATACTTTCGGGTGAATTTTCAATAAAGCTTCTAATCAGCTTCTTCTTGATTTCAAGTTCATTCATTCTTAGTACTTATTAAATAATTTACCAGCTATCTATTAATCAACATCTAACTCAAGCAATTCTCCTATTTCACATCCTAAATAGACGCAAAGCTGCTCTAACACATCAAACTCAACTCGAACAGCAGTCTCATGATACAGGCGAGTAATAGTCCCTCTATTGATTCCCGTGTCTTTTGCAACATCTGAAATCTTCAGTTTTTTCTCACCCATGAGCTTTGATAAGTGACACTTAATCATCTTTAAAACCTCAAAATGACCTCCTGTAGACCAAAAAGACTTGCAAAAGATTATTTTGAGGTCATAATGATCTACAGAAGATCAAATATATCTTCTGAAATACTTTTTAACTTATAGGAGAAGTATTATGTCACAAACATACCTCACAACCGAAGAGCTTTCTGGTCGCATAAAGTATGACGCTAAGACTATTCGCCGCAAGCTGAAGGACACAGTTCTCATTGAAGGCATTCATTATTTTCGTCCTTTTGGCGGAAGAAAGATCCTTTATATTTGGGAGCAAATTGAAGAAGACATGTTCAAGGCTCCTGCCATTCAAACTCTTATGACTGGCCTTCAATAAGGAGAAGAATATGGGAACGATCAACGTCAGAGCAGGCAAACTGCAAATGGATTTTCGCTACAACGGCGAACGGTATCGAGAGCAAACGAAACTTCCTGATACACCTGCTAACCGAAAACGTGTTAAACAAATCCTCGACCGGATTGAGGCTGAAATCACTCTAGGTACATTCAAGTACTGGGAGTATTTCCCCAAAAGCAAAAAGGGAGAAATGCTTAAGGCCAATACGGATCTTGCTATCCAGCATCATGCAAAAGCAAATCAAACAACACCGACTTTTGCAGAGTTCGCTGAGCTATGGTTTTCAGAGAAGACTATCGAGTGGCGCTCTTCATACACAAAAACTGTCCGAGCCGTTATGACAGCGTATCTACTAGACCATTTTGGGAATGAAGAGATCAGCAGCATCACTAAAGCTGACGTATTGAATTTTCGCTCAACTCTCGCCAAAGATCCGAAGCGAAAAAACAGCCCTCTTAAACCAGCATCGGTTAATAAAATTATGACGCCTTTAAGAATGATCTTGAATGAAGCCGCTGATCGATACGAGTTTACATCGCCGTGGAAAGGAATCAAATCCTTGAAAGTTAACAAGTCAGATATTGAGCCTTTTTCTCTTGAAGAAGTTAATCTCATCATCAGCAATGTGAGACAAGATTTCAGACCTTATTTTGTCACACGTTTTTTTACAGGGATGCGAACAGGCGAAATAGATGGCTTGAAATGGCAATACGTAGACTTCGAAAAACGCCTTATTCTCGTCCGTGAGACTTGGGTAAACAACGAGTTTACTTACACCAAGACCGATGGCTCACAGCGAGATATACAAATGTCACAGCCGGTATTCGATGCCCTTCAAGCCCAGTACAAAATAACAGGATCTAAAGAACTTGTTTTCTATAGTGCAGACGGTTTACCACTAAGGCACGATACGGTTACAAAACGCGTTTGGCATCCGCTGCTCAGACTCCTTGGTCTCAAGTCTCGACGTCCTTATCAAACGCGACATACCGCTGCGACGTTATGGTTAGCTTCTGGTGAAAACCCTGAATGGATTGCTCGTCAAATGGGTCATACAACGACAGAGATGCTATTTCGTGTTTACTCACGCTACGTGCCGAACCTCACTCGACGAGATGGCTCAGCCTTCGAACGCCTTTTGAAATCTGAATACACAGCTGCTATGGATGACGAACAGGCAGGAGGCATTAAGAATGACTGATTCATCAAATATCTGGGTGACACCCAAAGTTAAAATTGTGGCGAAAATGCTAATAAACGATCTTCATATTCGTGATGGAGATGGACTCGCCTCATTGCTTAACATATCCCCAACCTTTTCAAACTTCGAATCTGTAGAACTGTGGGTACAACAGCGATTCTCAACTAATTATGATCATTTTTCGGACTATGAGGCTTTAAGGCGCACTTTCGTCGGAAATATTCCAGGTTTCCTGCAGGGAGAAGACTGGAGCTAACCCTACATTATAAAGATGCTCATCAAAGAAGGCATCTCTGACTTTTATCCAAAAAACTGATGGTTCAAAGAAGCCATCAGTAATTAACCCAATTAACCCAATTAACCCAATTAACCCAATTAACTCAATTAACTCAATTAACTCAATTAACTCAATTAACCCAATTAACTCAATTAACTCAATTAACTCAATTAACTCAATTAACTCAATTAACTCAATTAACTCAATTAACTCAATTAACTCAATTAACTCAATTAACTCAATTAACTCAATTAACTCAATTAACTCAATTAACTCAATTAACTCAATTAACTCAATTAACTCAATTAACTCAATTAACTCAATTAACTCAATTAACTCAATTAACTCAATTAACTCAATTAACTCAATTAACTCAATTAACTCAATTAACTCAATTAACTCAATTAACTCAATTAACTCAATTAACTCAATTAACTCAATTAACTCAATTAACTCAATTAACTCAATTAACTCAATTAACTCAATTAACTCAATTAACTCAATTAACTCAATTAACTCAATTAACTCAATTAAGGCAAAAAATAAAAAGTTTGAAAACCAAAAACAATAATGTTTTATTAATACGACACCACTTCAACATTACCATTTATTTATAAGGGTAGTTATATGATTGAAATTAAAGTCGAGGTAGGTAAAAACTTCATCAATATACCATCTGGTATTTCTGGATATAGCGTATATATCAGTCAACTGGAGGCTTTTGGTAAAATACTCTTTAATTCGGGCTCTATCATTGAGCTTGACTTAGTAAGTTCTAAGTTAAAAAGCAGCGATGGTAAAGTAGTTGTTGATATCCCAACAGGAGTCCAACTCAATCAGTTTCTTGGGGAGGGAGCAGCCTCCCCAACGCCAAACCACCTAGATACACCTATTCATGATTGCTCGAAATGTAACGTCAAGCCTTTACCTGATGAACTAGCGCTTTCAGAGATAACAGGTCTACATACAAAAGTTCGGCAGGCCATGAGAAAAACCTCGGGCTTAAGCCGAGATTTAATTCCATTATCCAGTGATGAAGTGATGGACTTCTTAAGAGTGCTCCCTATTACACTAGTTCAAGAGAAAAACAAGAATGTATGCGTTTCAGGGATCCACTCTTATCTCCTAGCATCAAGCCATATTAAAAGCAGTAAGAAAGTGCCTGTGCGATGGTACACAGGCAAAATGGGCATGCCTCTTGAGCGACTCATCATGGTTGAGCTTTTGACGCTCCCCTTTGCTCTTGGTCTGAACAAAAGGCAATACCAGCCATTTTTAAGTTGCGCAAAATCCGCTTTCAATTATCTATACAAGAATTCGTTTTATAACAGCCATCACTCAGAAAAACAGATTGCCGCGCATTTAGGCATTGATGAACGCACCTTAAAAAAGGACTCATACGATGCCTAGAGAAAAAGCGCCATTAATTGAATTCTATAACTCTCCCCTGCATCGCTTCTTACAAGGAATGAAGATTCGCAATTTAACCATCGATAGCATGAGCGCCAAACGGTCCCGCCAGTTCATACTATCATTCTGCCACAAATTGCTTATCCCTCCTCACCTCAGAGCAATCGATCTTGCGATGGAAAACATGCTCAATAGCTGCGAAAACCTGATGGCAGATTGCGATGACATCTCTTTATTAGAAGCCGAACTAGGTACCGATCTTAGAGATGTAAGGCTGTTTGCAGAATTTATGCTAGACAACATTGATCTGGCTAGAATGTCCGGTGCATATATTTGGTTTGACGTTGTATTTAAAAGTAACGAAAAACCACACCCAATGGCACAACAATGGGGAACCTACCCTATTTACTCTATGCTCGTGACCTCATCTGAGGATGAAAGCTATGAGCTGGCTTTAAGTGCGTTACAGCTCATCGCTATCTCAGCATATGTATCTGTTTGCAATACTCATCAACATCTTTTTGACTATGTGAATGATCAAGCGAAATGTATCACACACCTAAATAGCTCTGCCTCAAGTGCCAGCTGTTACATTAGACAGTTTTCTGATAACACCATTGATGGTGAAGAGCTAGACTACTTCAGTGGTGAAATAGTGATTTATCATTGGTGCCTTGAAATCACATCATCGAGAAATGACTCAGTTACTGAAGAGCGTCCTGAATATCGAAAACAGTTAAGTCCATTAATCTCGAAATGGACCTCTTTCCAGCTACTACGCAAAAGCAGCAAACATTCAGGCTCTAGAAACAAAGCCAAACCCTATAATCGAAAAGCATCTGGCTGGCACGGAGGCTATTATCGTTATCACTCGGGTATTATTAGCGAAGATATGCTGATTGATGACAATGAGAGTAGCTATTTTTCAGACAAGAATAAAAGAACCTCAACGTCAATTACCACATTCAAGTTGAAAAAACTCAACTCTCTTATGCCGTTTGAGGAGTTGAAATACGCAGACTTAGAAGACGATGAGCAAGGTGATTATGATGAACTGATCAGTGTTGATGACCCTACTCCGACTAACAGTAACATTCTCAGTAAACGTCAGTTATCTCAGATAATTCGAAGCAATCAACACTTATCATTCCAATACTCAACAGCAACAAATACAGAAATAGCTCAGCTAGTTGCTTTATGCATGGATATTATCCGAAGCCCAATAAGCCATGACGACGACAGGGTAACCTATGCAGCCCCCATTGCACTGCTAATGCTATACAGTGGCTGCTCTTTGAGTGATGTAGTGCTCCGTACAAGATGGACAAACGACAACGTGTCAACCAAAGCCAAATTAACCTCCATATTAGAAGACAACCAACGGAAGTGGCTTCTCAAGATATCTACGGTTGAGCGCAAAAAAACGCTAACGGATTCCATTCTTGAACAATGCCGGCAAGTCCAACCTTACTTCAAAATACCTGATGAATTTGGAATTGCTGAGTGCTTAGAAAAGCAACATTCAGAACAGCTGAAGAGTGCAGAAAAAGGAAGAATATTTAAGAAGCGACTAAAAGATTATCGCCCAATGCTAAACAGTCTTCTAAAAAAACTTCCCAGTGGGAACAGACTAAACGAGCATAAAATTGCCAATTTTCTTCCCATACACATTACTCATCAAACAGGCGATGTTGCCTTATCTATACTAACAACCGGGCAGTATGTGCCACTTGGTAAAACACTTTTACATTACAGCGCACCATCTCCATCGTTATTAGAGCATGTTCGTCAAAAAGTCTGGCAAGACCTTTGTAAGGCAATTCCGTTACCAAGCACCATTCAAGACGCTCCAGAAAATGACGCTAATGATACGACGCATGCTGTATCCCCACTCTGCCCTTCCTACGATTCTGTATTAAAAATGGTGAGATGTACTAAAGGTGAGATTAGCCGCTATCGAGCATCTGCTAAAGTTCATGAGTTACATAATTTGATCACATATTACACTGCACAAATGTTTGCATACGGAACAGGAGTAAGAGCAATTTGCTCACCGATGATTAGCCTTGATACATTTGATTCGCGCTCTGGAACCGTAGTCATTTCAGATAAAGACGGTGAAGACTTTTATAACTCCAGACTTTGTATTCTACCGAGACGAGTAAGCGCTCAGTTAGATCTCTATAAAAGGCATGTGGAACAACTCAAAACCAACTCCTACTTTCAAGCAATGAACTTGAATTATGATGCTCAAGTTCCTGAGTTTTTCTATCTAGATGATCATGGGCACCCAACAGAAATCAAGCCCAGTATCAGCTTTGCTCTACAAGAAAAGTTTTTCCAGCTTCCACTAAATAGTAATCGTCGCCTGATCAGAACGTATCTAATGGAGCAAAAAGTGAGTGGCGAGCTTATCAACGCCTTTATGGGCCATTGGGGAATGGGACAAGAGCCTTGGGGCAAGTTTTCTTCATGCTCGCCATTTGAACTGATTGAAGCTGTGTCGCCTTATATAGATCAGCTTTTACAAGTGCTTGGGTTCGAAGTAGTTGAGGGATTGAACTATGTCCGATATATCGATCCATGATCAATATTCAAAGGCTTTATCTAATCTTTCGCCTAAAAGATTAGGCATATTTCAAGATTTTGAAACCACCTTAGATGAAACTCAGCACATATATTTCATGCACCTTATGATCTGGTTGTCTTCTGATGAAAGTCGCGAATCGAAGCTTATCAAAGACGGTTACCCGAAGGTCAAGCGACAACCTAGGCAGCATAGACAACCTAAGTTTAATTCATCAAACTTGCTGATCAGATTTATAAATGCGCATGAAGCTTTGATTGACGACAAAGTCGAAGTTTCAAAAATGCTACGCGGACTGGTTATCCATTTAAAGAATATTGAAGAAATGACGCCAGAAACGCCACTTCCAGCCTTGGTGCAAAAGCTTGATCGTGAGCCAGGCCGTTTAACTCCCAACGTATTTAAACATTACATTTCGAAATATTCTCAACTAGAAGCTGCACTAACAGAATCACTGAAATCAGGAAACTGCTCTGAAGAAGTCGTCAGAGGCCAAGTTGTGCTGTCAGCAGCTCTCTATGGAGGATTAATATCCATTGAGGGGTTATATGCACTCATTTTAAATGCTCCAAAGGGGCCGATTAGCATAAGGAACCAGTCTGCTTGGTCTCTAGATCTAACCTTAAGTGGCTACTATTACGCAGAACCAAGGGTTTGGTACCCCGATCTTTTGACGGAAACACTTCTATTGAATAAAAAGCTTGGGGTATTAGACGAGAGTACTGGGAACAAAAGAGATATGGCTCAAAAAGTTTCATCTTTCGTTCAAGCGCTCTTGTCTGATCTACCAAAGGATGTTCGCAAATCACTGTCTCTAAAGAGACAGCAGTTTGAAAAGTGCCTCGATATGATTGCTGTTGGCTACGATATTTATATTCCTCCTTTCATCACCAGATATGCACAAGGCGGATTAGTCAGCCATTCACTGAAATCATCAGCACTGAGCCGAATAGCGGGGCACCAGATTAGGCTAGACCTTGAATCAACTTTTGATAGCAACTGGGCTCCAACAGATCAAGATTTGAATTACACAACTAAAGAGACGTGTTCTAACACATACTCTGAAATCAGTGAGGAGTCACAAGCTCTAAATTGGTCATGGATCAAAGGAGAGATTATTCATGACCATTCCACTGATCAGTTAGCAGAGAGCCTAGAGTCCCTGATGAGTAGCAGAGACTCACAGATGTCTCACATCCAAAAGCTCGTGATCATGTGGGGGATAACGCTATCAAAAAATGGAAGTTCAAGTTTCGTAAACCTGCGGCCAGGCCGGATAAAAACCATGATTTCTTCCATTGGTTCTCGCCTTTGCCCTCTTATTCAAGAGAGGGATGTCACTTTATACAATGCAGAAGAACTGGAGGACTTATATGAGGACTTATTAGGAACCGTTAGCTCTCAAAGTTTAAAGCGAAAACTAGCAAATATCCTAGCTCGATTTCAGTCATACCTAGAGCGTGAGCACTACGTTGATGAAATTGATTCTAGAGAAGTATTCGGTGTACAGAACTCACCAATCCCCGTTGATGCCAACATTATCCTTATTGATGAGTACCATCACATCCTAACCACGCTTGAAGGTATTTCTGAACTTGAGTTAGCGCCGGATCTCAACATAATAGTTCGTTTAATTTTCATTCTCGGATATCGATGTGGTCTAAGGAGAAGTGAGGGCCTCAAGTTAAGGTTGGACGATATTCAAGGAGATGACGACCTTTACTTACTCATCAGACCACACATAGATCGGACTTTGAAAACAAACAACGCAAAGAGAATTTTCAAACTCGATCAGTTCTTAGGTGAAAATGAGCTCGTATTTTTGAAGTCTTGGCTGCAAAAGAGAAGAGATGCCTATCATCATAAAGAATCAAACTCACCATTCCTCTTTTATTTAACTGGCAACAATACTCCATGTATTGATGGCGATTCAGTATTTCCAATCATCCATAGCGTCATGCGAGCTGTTTGTAGAGATAACTCCCTCCGTTATCACCATCTACGACATTCATTTGCGACTCTACTATTGCTGAAGCTAATGCTGAATGACAAATCCTCTTTAAGCATTTTTGAGGCGTATCCACAAACACGGGAATGGATTAGAAACAGCGAAGGGCTCAAGAAACATCTATTTGGGACTTTAACCACCACTAAAAAGAGTCTGTATGCACTGTCAATGCTTATGGGGCATGCCTCCCCTGAAACAACACTAGAACACTATAGCCATCTGCTAGATTACATGGCCCGTGAATTGATTGAAGAAAGGCTGAAGCCAACCAGCGAACAACTCGCGCTAGCATCTGACCAATCAATTTGCACCATCTATCGCTGGTTAGAGTCTGGAAAAAATAAGTACAGAGAAAATCTTCGTAAAAAGTATCTTAATGGCGGCCTAAAAACAGCATCAATACCACCCGTAAAGGCAATCAGAAACTTTAGTCTTGAACTTACTAATAGTAATCTTGAGAAAGAATTTGACCAGTGCCGTAAGGTTCTTTTCAAGCTAATACAGAGTCCCAATAAAGAAGACAAGCTGACGCAGCTATCAAATAGTACAGGGGTAGCTAAGCCCGATATTGAGACGTGGCGGAACAACCTATATTCTCTTTTAGGTACAGATCCTCATAAGTTCGGTATGTCGAGCGCTAAAAAGATCAATTTGGAAATTTACAACGGCGAAACACTTCCTCTACCAGCACAGCCCAGAAAAACAGTTCAAGATCGCGCAGCATACCTTAGCCTGCTTACATCGCTTGATGAGATGAGTAAACATCAGCCTGAGAAGCTACAAATACTTTTAAACGGGTTCCAGCAATATACTCAAAAGCGAAATTACTTAATGAGATTCACAAGTATTGAAGATGCAAAACCTATAATCGAAGTACTCTCCTTACTCAAAACTGATAATGTCGCCCTGAAATTCACTCTACTACATGGAAAAGGCCAGAGTCATAGCAACATCATAAGAGAATGCATCCCAAACTGGAGAATGGGGTTAGGAATATCAAAAAAAGAGTCATTTGAGACCACCATAGCAAGCAATGATACTAAGGCTGGTGAGCATGGATGGCTAGGAATAAATTTAGTCAATCGACGAACGGGAAAAGCTATTGAGGGAGCTAGGTACGCATTGGCTATGAACTATATACTATTTCATAGCCAATGAGAAATAAAAGAGTGGCTCCTCTAGATGCTCCAGGGAGGTTTGAAGTACACCCAATATGGCTTATTTCAATTCTCCATCTAATGACTGAAGCGAATTTACATATTGGATCGCCGTGGGCTGAGGCTCAACAAGTTGGTCTTAGTAACAAACTTGGTTTACAAACTGATCAATTACTGCACTGCCCATCAATCTAACTTAATGCTCCCCAAAAAGTTAGATTAAACATTTTTAATCTAACTTTCCTGTGTCTAGGCAATTACTATCATTATGCGCCCGCACAGTACAGCTGAAAAATAGACACCGTTTTGAAATTTACCTTAGGAGCTGAGGTATCCACACAAATTTAAGCATAAAATTGCCTCCTTTGCTTCAGTTTCTGAACGAGTTGTTTGACACCGTCTCGCCAGTCATTTTTTGATACATGGAAGCAAATCATCACGGCCCTCTTTCCAACGTAGACAAGCTTGTTCAACTCACTTCAATAAAGCCTAAACTCCATTCTCATTTGATTCACTAATCAATGTTTAAGAGTTTATATTATGTCATATGTTGTCAGACAACATATGACATGATATAAAACAAATAAGTTAGATCGAACTGACTGAAAATCGGCCCATACCGAGTTTATGGCTTTAACAATATTCACAGGAACTTGGATTCAAAAATGACAAAAGATGCGACACAAAACCCCGTTCGAGTGGGTGTTGATATTGGAGGTACATTCACCGATATCGCACTAGAGCTAGGTGATTCAATCGTTTCGACGAAGGTGCTGACAAACTACTCGGCGCCAGAACAAGCGATCCTAGATGGTATTCATGAAGTGGTTCAGAAAGCGGGGATCTCTGTTTCTGATATCGACATGGTCATTCACGGCACCACTTTGGCGACCAATGCTCTAATTGAACGCCGTGGTGCCAGTACCGCATTTATTACCACAGAGGGCTTTCGCGACGTACTAGAAATGCGTACGGAGAATCGTTTTGAGCAATATGACCTCAATATCGTTCTACCGAAGCCACTCATTCCTCGCCCAGATCGGTTTACGATCAATGAGCGCATCAGTGCCAAAGGCGAAGTTCTTAAGCCTCTTGATGAAAAGCAAGTTGAAGCACTTGCTGACGTGATCGCCGAACGCGGCTTTGAAAGTATCGCTATTGGTTTCATGCACAGTTATTTAAACGGTAGCCACGAAGCGCGTGTTCGCGACATTCTGCAAGCTCGCTTACCGGAAGTATCTATCAGCATCTCATCTGAAGTGTCACCACAAATGCGTGAATATGAACGCTTCAACACCGTGTGTGCGAATGCATATGTTCGCCCCGTTATTGAATCTTATCTAAGCCGCTTGGTTGTTCGCCTTAAAGAAGAAGGCATTGACTGTCCCGTGTTCATGATTCATTCAGGTGGCGGCATCATTAGCGTGCAAAATGCGGCGGAGTTCCCAGTTCGATTGATGGAGTCTGGCCCTGCGGGTGGCGCCATGTTTGCCGCTGACATCGCTGAGCGTTTCAGCTTAGATAATGTGGTTTCATTTGATATGGGCGGTACCACGGCCAAAATCTGTCTCATCGAAGATGGCCGCCCGAAAACGGCAAAAACATTTGAAGTGGATCGTAGTTACCGCTTCAAAAAAGGCAGTGGTATGCCAATTTCAATTCCCGTAATTGAGATGGTAGAGATCGGTGCTGGTGGTGGCTCTTTAGCGGGTATCGATTCAATGAATCAAATCCGCGTAGGGCCTGAAAGTGCCGCATCAGAGCCAGGTCCAGCCTGTTACCAGCGTGGTGGCCTGCGCCCAGCGGTAACGGACGCCGATTTGGTGTTAGGTCGCCTTGACGCGGACAACTTCGCCGGTGGTGCCATCCAACTTAGCACTGATGCATCCTCAACAGCGTTGGTAAAAGAAGTCGGTCAACACTTGTCATTAGATGCCGTTTCTTCAGCTTACGGAGTGAGTGAAGTCGTTGATGAAAATATGGCTAATGCCGCTCGCGCCCACGCTGTTGAAAATGGTAAGGCGCTAGAAACCTTTACCATGATTGCCTTTGGTGGTGCCGCGCCCGTTCATGCTGCACGTCTGTGTGAAAAGCTTGGCGTTGAACGTCTTATGATCCCTAAGAGTGCGGGGGTTGGCTCTGCAGTTGGCTTCTTAAAAGCACCTTTCGGCTATGAAGTGGTTAAGTCAGCTTTCATGCGACTAGAAAACACCAGTGCAGCTCAGATCAACGAAACCCTAGACGAACTCTCTAGCGCTGCGGCGGCAGTGATCAACGAAGGGGCTGGAGATATCTCACCTGTTTGGGAACGACGTGCCTTCATGCGTTACGCAGGTCAAGGTTGGGAAATCCCAGTTGATTTACAAGATGGCGCCTATTCAGAGCAAGATAAAGCTCAGTTGGCTGAACAGTTTGCAGCCACCTACACACGCTTTTTCGGCCGCCCAATCGAAGGCTTACCGATTGAAATCGTCAGCTGGACTGTGAAAGCAAGCTCCCCTATGCCAGAAGTTGAAAAAGTTCCTTCTTTAGCGGATAGCAAAGTCGTCACGTCCCCTATTGCTCGCCAAGTATTTGACTCAGCACTGGCCAAATTTGTTGATGCACAAATCGTTGAGCGCGACACCTTATCTGCGGGCGCTCGCGTAATTGGCCCAGCTGTCGTCGTAGAACGCGAAACATCCACCATCGTGCCGACAAGCTTTGATGTGTTTGTGCAAAACGATGGCAGCCTGTTGCTGCAAAGCAAAAACCTAACCGCTTAAGAATTCAGGAATCAGACAATGTCGACTCAAACTCTTGCTAATGTTTATAAACAAGTTATGTGGAACCGCCTGATTTCCGTTGTGGAAGAGCAGGCAAGCACACTGATCCGTACCGCTTTCTGTCCAAGTGTTCGTGAAGCGGGCGACTTATCAGCCGGGGTCTTTGATTTGGAAGGCCGTATGATGGCGCAAGCTGTCACGGGTACACCAGGACACGTCAATACCATGGCGGAGTCGGTCTTTCACTTCATCCGTGAAATCGGCTACGACAATATGTTTGAAGGCGATGTGTACCTCACTAATGATCCTTGGAAAGGTACCGGTCACCTACATGATATTACCGTGGTAAGCCCTTCCTTCCGTGGCGGAAAACTTATTGGCTTCTTCGCCTGCACGGCACACGTAGTCGATATCGGCGGTCGTGGTTTCGGCCCTGATGCACGCGAGCTTTACGAAGAAGGCTTGTTTTTACCGATCACTAAATTGTTCGAGCGCGGTGAAGCCAATCAGACTCTCGTCAGTATTATTCGTAACAACGTACGTGAATCCGATCAGGTAGTTGGTGATATTTATTCTCTGGCTGCGTGTAATGAAGTCGGTAACCGTCGACTGCTAGACATGATGGATGAATTTGAACTGGATCATCTGCAAGACCTCGCCGAATTCATCTTTGAAAACAGCGCGAAAGCCACGGCAGAAGCATTGCAAAACTTGCCTCAAGGCAAAACGTCTTACAACGAGATGATGCTCGATGGTTATGATCAGCCGGTAAAACTGGCTGTGACATTAAGTGTTGCAGACGGCGCTATCGTTGCAGACTTTGACGGCACTTCGCCAGTGAGCCCATTCGGTATCAACGTGCCATTGATCTACGCCAAGGCGTACGCTTGTTACGGCCTAAAATGTTCTTTGGCACCTGAGATTCCGAACAACCACGCCTCCCTTGCGCCTTTCAAGGTTGTCGCACCTGACAATTGTATTCTGAATGCTAAGCGCCCTGCTCCAGTATCGGTGCGTCATGTACTGGGTCAATTTACACCTGACTTGGTATTGGGTGCGCTACAGAAGCTAACAGGTATGAACGTACCGGCTGAAGGCTCCGGCTGCCTATGGAACCTACATGTGAGTGTCCGTTCAACTGCTCCCGATGCCGACGACAGTAGTAATGCTGAAATCCTAATGTTTAACAGTGGCGGTACTGGTGCACGTGCAGAGTTTGATGGACTCAGTTCAACCGCCTTCCCAAGCGGTGTGCATACCATGCCGGTCGAAGCTTCTGAGCACGTTGGTCCGATCACTATCTGGCGTAAAGAGTTACGTCCAAGTTCTGGTGGTGCCGGTAAGCAACGTGGTGGTTTAGGTCAAGTCATCGAAATTTCGCCAAATGACGGATTTGAATTCCGCTTTAACGCCATGTTCGACCGTGTAAACCATGCCCCACAAGGCCGCTCAGGTGGTTTGGCAGGTGCCGCTGGACGCGTGTCTTTAACGGATGGAACCACCTTGAAATCAAAGGGAACACAAGCCGTCCCATCTGGAAAGACACTGTTATTGGAACTGCCTGGTGGCGGTGGTCACGGAGCTCCAGCAGAACGTAATCGTGAGCTGATCGCACAAGATGTGGCATTTGGTTACATCACCCGTGATGAAGCGAAATCCCTGTATAACTTCGACGCTGAATAAGCCTGCGGCAACGCTAACTAGAGAACACTATGAATTATCAATCGACACGATTAGAACAGGTGAAGTCCTCACCTAGCATGGCCGTTTCCCAAGCAGCGAAACAAATGGTTCGCGATGGTATGGCGGTGGTAGACCTTAGTCTTGGTGAACCTGATTTCAATACCCCAGAAGATATTATTCAGGCAGCCATTGTTGCCATGTACAAGGGACAAACACGCTACACCGCGCCAGATGGTACGCCTGAGTTAAAAGACGCCATTATCCAGAAGTTTAAGAGCGATAATGCCTTGGATTTTAATCGCAATGAGATCAGTGTTGGCAATGGTGCCAAACAGGTCATTTTCAATGCTTTAATGGCAACGTTAGAGGAAGGTGATGAAGTCGTAATTCTCGCACCTTATTTTGTTTCCTACCCAGATATGGTGAAACTTCATGGCGGTATTCCGAAAGTGGTTGCTTGTACTGCAGAGAACAATTTCTGTCCAACGAAAGAAGCATTGCAAGAAGCCATCACCGAAAAAACCCGATGGATCATCATCAACACCCCCTCCAATCCCTCCGGTGCCATTTTAACAAAAGAAAATCTGGCAATGATTGGCAATGTGGTTAACCAATATCCTCGCTGCTTGATTATGTCAGATGAAATTTACGAGAAAATCTGCTTTGACGAAGGGCAATTCACCTCATTTGGTAAAGCCTGTCCTGAGCTAAAAGACCGTACATTAATCATTAATGGTGTGTCTAAAAGCTATGCCATGACGGGGTGGCGTATTGGTTATGGCGCTGGCCCAGAAGGCTTGATCAAAGCCATGAACAAGCTTCAATCTCAAAGCACAACGAATCCATCATCCATCTCACAAGCCGCTAGCGTGAAAGCTCTGACGGGGGATCAATCCTTTGTCGAGTTTTGCCGCCTTAAATATCAGTCTCGTCGCGATTTGATGATTAGAGGGTTAGCTGATGTACCGGAACTTAAAGCATTCGTTCCTGCTGGTGCGTTTTACATCTTCGCTGACTGTGAAGCCTTGATTGGTAAAACCACTAAAAACGGTCAAGTTTTGAACAACGATACCGAGGTCGCCACCTTCCTATTGAGAGAAGCTCTGGTGGCCTGTGTTCCGGGAGCTGCGTACGGGCTGGAACCTTTCGTTCGCTTTTCTTTTGCCACCTCAGAAGAGCAACTTGAACAAGCCTTAACCAATATAAAAGCGGCAATCGCCACATTGAAATAAACAATCATGCTCAAGCTTTTAGTTTGAGTAGGTTAACCAAGGAGCTGACATGGCTAAATTTAATCGAATTCTAATCACAGGTGCGGCAGGTGCATTAGGCACAGTTTTACGTGAAAACGCTCAACATCTTGCCGACACTCTACGTCTTACCGATATCGCAGATATGGGCGAAGCCAAAGCCAACGAAGAGATTGTTCAAGCAGATCTAGGCGACTTTAATACCGTTCTAGAGATGACCAAAAACGTCGACGCTGTCATTCATTTGGGTGGGATGGCTCTAGAAAATACATTCGAAACCATTCTGAATGCCAATATCCGCGGCTTCTACAACCTGTATGAGGCTTGTCGTCAAAATGGTGTGAAACGCATCGTGTTTGGCTCTTCCAATCATGCGATCGGTTTTTACGAGCGTGAAGCCATGATTGATTCATTTGTCCCCCATCGTCCTGACAGTCTGTACGGTGTCAGTAAGGCGTTTGGTGAAGATCTAGCTCGTTACTACTGGGATAAGTTCGGTATTGAAACACTCTCTATTCGTATTGGCTCTTGCTTTCCAGAACCACTTGACCGTCGCATGCTGGCAACGTGGCTAAGCTACAGGGATTTCATTCAACTATGTGATCGAGGCTTAAACACGACTCGCGTAGGCTTTACGGTTGTTTATGGTGTTTCCGCCAATAGAGAGAACTTCTGGAACAATCAACAGGCCGCGTTCATCGGCTATCAGCCTCAAGATAGCGCAGAAATCTATCGAGAAAAGGTAGAAGCAAACTCTTCACAACCGAACCCAAATGATACAGCTGTGGTGTATTGCGGTGGTAGTTTCCCCGCTGCCGGCCATTTTGAAGACAAGTAAACACAGTAAATTTTTTAGAGAGAGATGTCTGATGTCTGTTAATAAAAAGTATGATGTAGTGATTATCGGCGGTGCCGTGATGGGCAGTTCGACGGCTTATTTCTTGGCTTCAAATCCGGACTTTAACGGCTCGGTTTTGGTCATCGAAAAAGATACCAGCTATGCCAAATCTTCTACCGCACTATCGTCCAGCTCTATACGCCACCAGTTTTCTAACGAGGTGAATATCAAGATTTCTCAGTACGGCACTGAGTTTATCAAGAGCTTCTCTGACTATTGTGCTGTAGATGGTGATGTGCCAGAACTTGGCTTCCAAGAAAACGGCTACCTCTATCTAGTTGGTGAAAACGAAAAGCCTATTTTGACTGAAAACTACAACACACAAGTTCGCCTTGGTTCTGACATGGCACTTTTGACGCCTGATGATATTAAAGCTCGCTTTCCATGGCTCGAAACCCAAGGGGTTGCAGTTGGATGCCTTGGCCTTAAAGGCGAAGGTTGGTTTGATAGTTTTGGTTTCATGCAAGGCTTTAAGAAAAAAGCACGCTCTTTAGGTGTTGAATACATCACAGATGAAGTGGTGGACTTAGTACGTAATGGCGATGCAATTGAATCCGTTAAGCTTAAATCCGGTGAAACCATCGACTGTGGCTATGTGCTTAATGCTGCAGGGCCTCGCGCCAACCAAATCTGTGAAATGGCGGGCCTTGGTATTCCAGTCGTACCTCGTAAGCGTTGTATTTTTGTCTTCGATTGTCGTGAAAAAGTCGCAGATAAAATGCCCGCGATTATTGACCCGACAGGCATCTTCTGTCGCCCCGAAGGCCAATATTTCTTATCAACACTAGAGCCAAATCCTGACCCTACGGTGGATTACGATGACTTTGATGTTATCCATTCGGAGTTTGAAGAACGTATCTGGCTACCACTTGCTGAGCGCGTGCCAGCATTTGAAGCAATCAAAGTTGTGAACTCTTGGGCGGGGCACTATGCCTTCAACACCCTTGATCACAATGCGATCCTTGGCCCACACACACAAGTGAAAAACTTCCTATTTGCCAACGGCTTTAGTGGACACGGTTTGCAACAGGCACCAGCGGTAGGTCGAGGTATCTCAGAAATCATCACTTATGGCGAGTACCGCACATTAGATCTGTCTCCACTTGGATACGAACGTATTGAAAAGCAGATCCCATTCCTAGAATCCCTAGTCATCTAATTGGATAAAAACATGACAACAACAAATTCAAACGTCAAATCCATGCGCAATGGCGGCCGTGTTTTAATCGACGCCATTCGTAACAACGGTACTGACCGCGTATTCTGCGTACCGGGTGAAAGTTACTTAGCAGCTCTTGATGCCATGTACGACACCCCAGAAATTGAGGTAAACGTCTGTCGTAACGAAGGCGGCGCGTCATACATGGCAGATGCTTATGGTAAGTTAACAGGTCGCCCTGGTGTTTGTTTCGTTACCCGTGGCCCTGGAGCGACGAACGCCAGCTGTGGTCTACACGTGGCTTACCAAGACTCAACACCGATGATTCTTTTCATTGGTCAGGTAGCACGAGCAGACTTTGATCGCGAAGCGTTCCAAGAAATCGACTATCGCCGTATGTTTGGCCAAGTCTCGAAGTGGGTTGCTCAAATTGAAGATGCAAGTCGTATCCCAGAGTACGTCAATCGTGCCTACGCTACAGCAACTTCAGGTCGTCCTGGTCCAGTTGTACTAGTCCTTCCAGAAGACATGCTTGTAGATGAGACTGACATTAAAGACCTTCCAGCATGGAAACAGATCGAAACATCACCAAGCTTAGCTGATATCGAATCCGTAAAAGCTGCGCTTGAGACCGCAGAGCGTCCATTGGCTATTATTGGTGGTTCAGGCTGGGGCGAAGAAGCCCGTCAAACACTTGAATCCATTGCAGAGACTTGGCAGCTCCCCGTTGCAAACTCGTTCCGTTGCCAAGATTACATCAACAATGAGCACCCTAACTATGTTGGAGACTTGGGCATTGGTATCAGCCCAGCTCTAACTGAACGTATGAAAACTGCGGACTTACTATTGGTGATTGGTTCACGTCTGGGAGAGATGACCACTCGTGGTTATAAGACGATCGATATCCCAATGCCGCAACAACGCATCATTCACATTCATGCTAGTGCAGAAGAGCTAGGGAAGGTCTACTACCCAGAGGTAGCCATCAATGCCACACCTTCGGCATTTGTCAAAGCGTTCGCAGAAGCGAAGCCTTCTAAAGCGCCTGTATGGGCAGCGGAAACAAAGCAAGCCCGTGCAGAATTTGAAGACTGGAATGCGCCAATTAAGGTCTCTGGTGATATGCAAATGGCAGAAATCATGGACTGGCTGAACAGCGAGCTACCTGAAGATTCTGTTATTTGTAACGGAGCAGGCAACTACACAACATGGATTCACCGCTTCTACCGTTTCCACCGTCACCGCACGCAACTCGCGCCAACCAACGGTGCTATGGGATATGGCACACCAGCGGCCGTTGCTGCGAAACTGGTTCACCCTGAGCGTACCTGTATCGCCATGGCTGGTGATGGCTGTTTCATGATGAACGGTCAAGAACTTGCCACTGCCGCTCAATATGGCGCAAACGTTATTACCATCGTGGTAAACAACAGCATGTTCGGCACCATTCGTATGCACCAGGAGCGCGAATACCCAACACGCGTGGTAGCAACAGAGCTTGAAAACCCGGACTTTGTGCAATTAGGTAAGGCCTACGGTTGCCACACCGAATTAGTGGAGAGTACCGAGCAATTTGCTGAAGCGTTTAAACGTGCGCAAAGCTCAAACAAACCTGCGTTAATCGAGATTCGCATCTCGAAAGAAGTGATCTCCCCCAACATTACCCTTTCACAGCTCCGCGGCACCAAAGTATAGCAGCCTCCAACTCTATACTCTTTTAGCAGATGCGTTTCCTCGCGAACGTATCTGCTTTTTTTATCAATAAAATAAAAAACCGCACCTTAAAAAGGTACGGTTTTTAAACATCTTCAAGTTATCAAAACTCTACTTATCTCACTTATTCAGTATAGGTACTGCTGCCACCCATTACTTGCATTTGAGGCATCACCTCATAGTGGGCAATGTCCACATGAGCTGGAGCAGACACAATATGTTTAACCGCTTCAGCAATGTCAGCTGGTTGGAGCGATTTGATCCCTTTGTAGAGCTTTTCTTGCGCGCCCTCTTCTCCTAAGAACTGATGATACAAGTTCGTCTGCACGCGACCAGGGACTATCTCCGTTATCCGAACATTCGTCCCTAATAAGTCACAACGTAGCGCTCGACAGAACTGATGTATTGCTGCTTTTGTTGCACCATATGCCGCAACACCCGGCGCAGGACAAAGGGCCGCAGAAGAGCCTATGATCACAATATGACCACGGTTGCGCTCGATCATCCCAGGCAGAGCCAAACGCACTGTTCTCATGGTGGCCATTAGATTGGTCGTAATCATCGCCTCGATCTCATCCCATGGCATTTGCTGATACGGTGCGACAGAAGGCAGTACACCAGCGTTAGCCACGATCACATCTGGGGCTGATACTTCCAGTACCCCTGCTAAGGCTTGTGCATCGTTGATGTCCAAGGCATAAGTCTGACATTCAATCTCGCTGTTTAAACTCTCTAAGCTGCTTTCACTGCGTGCCACGGCATGTACAGTTAATCCCATACTGGCAAGAGTGATGGACACATCACGACCAATGCCCTTGGATGCGCCGGTGACTAAAGCCGATTGATAATTTGGTATTAAACCCATAACCTTTCTCCTTAAGCGTAAATGTAGCCACCGCTTACAATCGTGGTTTCCCCAGTCATATAACGGTTCTTATCACCGGCTAAGAAGATAATGACATCGGTAATATCCTGTGGCTCTGCAGCACGACCTAATGGGCTGGCAGCGGTCAGTTCTGGTAAAAAGCCTAGCTCTTTGGCACGATCTGTTGCGATACCAGCGGGTGCCACACCATTAATTAGAATTTGAGACGAAGCAAACTCCGCAGCAAAGGATTTGGTTAAACTCACGACGGCCGCTTTCGTCGCCGCATAGTGTGCATTTTGAGGGTGGGCTTTGAAGGCATCCACTGAAGCAACATTGACGATTCGGCCGTTAACGTCTGCGCCCGTTGACGTAGCTAGGAAATGTTTCACCACGACTGCCATCATGTTGTAAGTGCCGCGAATATTCACCGCACACTCTAATTCCCAGTCTGCATCTTCAATCTCAAGAATAGGCTTACGCGGATAAACGCCAGCACAGTTAACCAGCACGGACACATCACCAAATTTTTCAATAATACCGTTCAATAGCTCCAACGAAGCAGATTTGCTGGTAATGTCACCGATAAAGAAAGCCGCTTTACCACCTTCACGCTCAATTTCTTCTACGGTTTGCTGACTCAATTGCGGGTTGATATCCACAATCGCTACCGTATCTCCCTGCGCGGCAAATGTTTTCGCACAGCACTTACCCAAGCCGCTTGCTCCACCTGTAATCACAATCACGCGTTCACTCATTCACTCTACTCCTAACTATTGGGCAATTCCCATCTGTTTAAAAATCCTGAAAAGGCATGAAACTCACCTCGACATCACCAAGATAATAAAAGTAGACTTTATGAGTAAAACGCTATTTCATTCATAGAAAATGAACTAAAAGTTAAGGATAGAAAGTGCCATGCCGATTAAAAATTCCGACATTCCTTCCCATAGTAGTCTGATTATTTTTGAAGCGGCAGCACGGCTAGGATCACTCACAAGCGCAGCGAATGAACTGTGTGTCACCCCTACAGCCGTCAGTAAACAGGTCAAACAGTTAGAAGCGTTTTTGAATACGACATTATTCCTACGTAAGAAGAACGGCTTAGAACTCACCACCAAAGGGCAGTCCTATCTGACGACGGTTAACCAAGTACTACACTTACTTTCCGAAGAGTCGAAGAAACTAAACGATGACCTCAATCCTTCCTCCATTAATATTGAGGTGGGTGCCTGCTTCTCTCATTTCTGGCTGATCCCAAGACTCGATGATTTTCGTAGCAAATACCCTGATATTCATTTGAATATCAGCATCAACAGTGAACGTAATATTCAGCCAACACTGAGTAAACAGCACGATGTCGCTTTTTACTACAGCGCCAAAGATACCCCAACCCCGCGAGGTATTAAGTTGTTCAATGATCGATTGCTATTGGTGTGTAGCCCCAACTTTTTACGAAAAAACCCGCAATGTGAGAACCTTGATCAGATCTGGCAACAGCCTCTTTTGGCCCTGCAAAACGCACCTAAGTTTTGGGAAAACTGGCAAACCTGGGCAAAACACCATGGCATTGCTTATCAACGACCAATCAATGAAATGCGTTTAGAGGATCAGATCAGCATTATCTATGCTGCCATCAACGGTGTAGGTATTGCCTTAGTTTGGGACTGGCATGTGGAATCATTGATCGAAGCAGGACAGCTCGTCGCCTTAAGTGAGGTGGTTGAAGGGGATAAAAATGCTTTCTTTCTTACCCTCTCTGAGAAAGAAGATAACTTTGCCGCGAAATCATTTATGAATTGGGTCACTGAAACCGCTAAAAACGTTAACAACCATCAACGAGTTGCTGTCTCGAACATGCACCGAACATCTTGGACGAACTAAACGTTTAATTTTTCAGATATAAAAAAGCCACTTACATAATAAGTGGCTTTTAAATTTTACTTTTGTATCAGCAGCATCGTCCAAGCCCTAAAGAGGAGAATGTCTCTGCCTGTCGCTAAGGTCAAGTGATACGCCCTTCCAAAGCCAATAACGCAATACTAATACGGTTTAGCTAGTCGGTCAAGGTGCCAGGATCGCCCTGAATGTAGCTTATAACTTCATCTAAAGTATCACCAGCGCCTAAATCGCCTCCAAATTTAAGCAACATGTTCTCTAGAAATGAAATTTTCTCATTTGCAGAAGATACATCGCACTTCAGTCTTTCCATATTACTCAGCAGCTTAGACTTTTCCTGAGCTAATTGCTTAGCCCTGTTCTCAATAGTATTTTTCTCAGTTAGTAGCCAATCCGTATATTGAGCACCAAGTGAGTCTTTTAACCTCTGCTTGTCTTCTGCATTCAGCTTATACAGGTGATATTTATGCTCAAACTTTAAATTTGCTGCGCGAGGTGGATGCACTCGATGAGCAGATACGGTTTGGATCATATTCAGTAGAGCGTACGATTTCTTAGAGCTGTATCGTGTAGCAAGTTTACTAAAGCTCTCTGCACTAATAGGTATGCTAAGACGATCACCAGAGCTTGGCACTCTTGTAGAGAGAGGGATAACTTGGACTCTTCCCCCTTTTGCTTTGAGTGTTATACATGGACGTCTCTTATGCATCTCTCCAGGCATTAAAGCATTATTAAAAAAGCTATTTTTTTCTGAGCTCCCATCTGACCGGTGTAACTTAGAATGGAATCCGAAATCTACTTCAACAATCTGAAACTCTTTTAAATAAAACTCCACCGATTTTGATTGCGACGATGCAAAGTCTGCAACAGAAGCGCAAGCGTCATTACTTTCCTCTAGATCAACATATATCACAGCATCATCCACCAAATTGACGCTACGGACTCGCCACAATACAGTTTCTTTAGAAGATGAGAATGATTGTTTTAGATAAACATCATGACCATCTTGGGAGCTTGATGGAACTAGAATCCTTTCAATGTTGTCATGCTGTAATGAGCCTAACGTTTCATTATCAACATTTGAGTTACGGTAAATGAGCTTCACTAAAAAGTACCTAACAGTATCCCTTATTTAACGCTGCATCATAGCATATGTAGTTTCATTCAAAGCATGATCTCTGAAAGCAACCACAAGGATTTACCTCTAACTACACCCGATGGGAAAGACGCTTGTTTTACTTTCATCATTCGCCACCAAGTTCTCTAGTCAATTAACATAAACTTCACAGACAAATCGCTCAATTTCATCATACAACTTTAAGATTCATCCTGCGTTCTTGCACGTTAGTTGCGGTAACAAAAATACCTCTAATGTATCGCTACAAAAGAGGTATTAAAATTTGCTCTTGAGTATGGTTTTAACGCAGTACGGTTACTGAGCATTTAGCATGACGCACCACTTTCGTAGCGGTATTACCAAGTAGATAATCACGCATCACCTGACGGTAGGCTCCGACTAAAATCATGTCGACACCCGATTTTTCCGCCAACTCAAGAATTTCATCATACGCTTTCCCATTTAATACTGAGATTGAGTATTGCACGTCAGAGGGGACACATTGTTTCACTAGACGCATTATGCGCTTTCGAGTCGAATCAACATATTCACGCTTCACATCATAGAAGCGATCGATCATGCTGCTATTCAGGTTTAGGTCCAATACATTGACGATTGTTAACTCGCCTTCTGGATGCAGAACTTGTGTTGCGTACTCCAATAACTTTTGAGCGGTCTTTTCTTCGTAAATATCAATCGCGACAAGTACTTTATTATTCATATTCTGTCACCTTAATGTGAAAAGCAGCTAAACCGATGAAGTCTGGATATCGTTGCGATATTCGGACCCAGTCATTAACTCATCACCAACCAGCACATCGGCCTCTTGCTCGGCCCAAAGATCAATATCGTCTTCTGTTGCTTTCGGTACAAACCAGCCCGTTACCGCCCACACCACGTCAATCAATAGAGAGGCCCAACAAGCGATGGCCCAAGGCAGATAAGAAAGCGTGGCAACACCAAGGGTTGCGGCAACAAATACAGCACCAGAGCTCCATGGAATAAGGGGGGCTGACAAGGTACCAGCATCTTCCATCGTGCGAGATAGATTACTCACATGCAGACCTCTACCGCGGTAAGCTGGCGCAAACATACGACCAGGCAAAGATTGGGCAAGGTAGTTCTCTCCCGTTGCAATGTGTACGCCTAGAGCCGAAGCCAAAGACGATAAAAGCAATCGAGTATTTGAGGTTGCAAACTTGAGGATGGTTTCTAAGATGGTTTCAAGACATCGAGTCTTTTCCAGCACGCCCCCAAATGCCAACGCCGCGATAATCAGAGTGACCGACCAATTCATAGACATTAACCCGCCTTTAGATAGCAGGCTGTCTACTGCTGCCACACCAGTATCACTGCGATAGCCATTGAGCATGGTATTAAATACGTCATGCAGAGAGTCCCCTTGAAAAAGCATCGCAGCGATGCCTCCTAAAACCGCACCGGCAAATAGCCCTGGTAAAGCAGGCTTCTTACTCAACGCTAAATACATCACTGCAACTGCTGGAATCAGCAACCAAACGCCAAGAGAGAACTCTTGCTGTAACGTGACCACAATAACATTTAGAGCCTCTTGGTTAATCTCACCACCGGCAAAATCAAAGCCTACGTATGTATATGCCACCAATGCGATCAACATCGCTGGCACCGTCACTGGCATCATATTTTTGATGTGTGTATAGAGGTCGGTTCCAACCACCGCTGGCGCAAAGTTTGTCGTATCTGAGAGAGGTGACATCTTATCGCCAAAAAAAGCTCCGGATACCACAGCGCCCGCTGTCATATGTGCTGGAACACCTAACCCTTCGCCAATCCCCATTAAAGCCAGCCCCATGGTGCCAGTCGTGCCCCATGAGGTTCCCGTACAAAGAGATACAACAGAGCAAATGATACAAGCAGCGGCCAAAAAATAGCCAGGAGACAGTACTTGCAAGCCGTAGTACACCATATAAGGAACAGTACCTGCTGCAATCCAAGTACCAATGATCATGCCGATTACATACAAAATAAAAATGGCTGGGAGTGCTGTATGGATCACATTGAGCATACCCTCTTGCATATCTTTCCAAGCGTAACCACGAAAATAGCCAAATACTGAGGTGATTAATGCTCCTATTGCGAGAGGGATATGTGGAGAGCCATCTTGGTATACAAATAACTGGATCATGACTAATACAATCGTTAATAGGATTGGTAAAACAGCCATTAACAATGAGGGTTTATGAAACTCGGTCTTTGATTGTTGATGCATTTTTATTCCTTTTGAAACAACGAATTTATCGCATAAATTATTTTTATTAATTGCTAATAGATGGCATTACATATTCGGATAGTTGGGGCCACCGCCGCCCTCTGGCGTTACCCAGGTGATATTTTGCGCGGGGTCTTTGATATCGCAGGTTTTACAATGTAGGCAGTTTTGTGAGTTGATTTTGAACTCCTTGCCTTGTTGTGGACTCTCGACCACTTCATATACACCAGCAGGGCAATAGCGTTGTGCTGGTTCATCATATAAAGGCAAATTGCCAGACAGCGGAATGTCAGGCTCTTTTAAAACTAGATGGCAAGGTTGGTTGTCTTCATGATTGGTATTCGAGATAAACACTGAGGAAAGTTTATCGAAGCTGAGCACACCATCGGGTTTTGGATATTCAATCTTTTTACTTTTGCTGGCAGGCTGCAAACGGGTGTAGTCTTCCGTCAGATCTCTAAGTGTTAAAGGCAATTGACCTTGGCAAAGGTTTTGATCGACAAAATTAAACGCACCGCCCCAAAAGGTGCCAAATTTATGCATCGCCGGACCAAAGTTGCGGGAGCGATACAATTCTTCATACGCCCAAGAGTGCTTGAACGCTAGAGCGAATTCTTCTAAATCCTGATGATGACGCTCCTCTGCCAGTGCTGAAAACAGCACTTCAGCCGCGACCATGCCGCTCTTCATCGCTGTATGGGTGCCTTTAATCTTGGCAAAGTTTAAGGTCCCAGCGTCACAACCAACGATTAAGCCCCCTGGGAAATGCATTTTAGGTAACGCATTTAAGCCCCCTTTGGTGATCGCTCGTGCGCCATAAGAAAGACGCTTACCGCCCTCAAGGTACTTTTTAAAGACAGCTTGATGCTTCAAACGCTGTAGCTCATCGAAGGGGCTTAAGTATGGATTTGAGTAACTCAGATCAATAATAATGCCTAACGCGACCTGATTGTTCTCACCATGGTATAGGAAACTGCCACCACTAGTTTCATTATCCAAAGGCCAACCCGCTCCGTGAATCACTAATCCAGGTTGATGCAAGGCAGGATCGATTTCCCACAACTCTTTGAGACCAATGGCGTAATGTTGAGGGTCTGCATCATTTGCTAAGCCAAACTTAGCCATCACTTGCTTGCCAAGATGGCCACGACACCCTTCGGCAAATACGGTGTACTTCGCACGGATTTCCATGCCCGGCATAAAGGTGTCTTTTTCTGAGCCGTCTGCTGCAACGCCCATATCACCTGTTATCACACCTACCACAGCATCGTTTTCGTCAAACAGTAATTCTGAAGCGGTAAAGCCAGGGAAAATATCGGCTCCCATATCTTCCACCTGACTTGCTAGCCAACGGCAAAAATTCCCCAAACTGATGACGTATTTGCCATCATTATGCATCGTCTTAGGTATCAAACTGTTCGGTAATTTGCGTGCCGTTTGCTCTGTCTGGAATAAGTAAACGTCATCTTGTATCACTGGCACGTTCAGTGGAGCGTCAAGTGCCTGCCAATTGGGGATTAACTCAGATAGTGCTCTTGCATCCAACACAGCACCAGAAAGTATGTGACCACCGACTTCAGCCGCTTTCTCAACAACACAAACGCTATATTCTTTGTTTTGCTCCTTCGCCAACTTCATAAACTGATACGCCGTTGATAGGCCAGCAGGCCCAGCACCAATAATCAGCAGATCAAACTCCATCGCCTCTCGTTCCACTAAACACCCCTATAAATTCATTGAATTTATGACACTCATGAAAGAAAAATAATTTGTCATGTCATCAGACAACATATAAATTATCACTAACAACGCAATTCTCGCAATACCTAAAAAGCTCGTCACAGCTTTTACCAATCATGTATCAATGTTCTAAGAGGCCATCGAATGAAATGCAGTACCAAACCATTACCGCCTTTGAATTCATTAAAGGCTTTTCTTGTAGTCATGAGGCAAGGAAGCTTTAGAGCGGCGGCAGATGTTCTTTTAGTTAGCCCTCAAGCTGTCAGCCAACAAATCAAATTGCTGGAAGATATTTTGAAAATCACACTATTTGAGCGCCGTAGTCGAACGATTGTCCCGACTAAGCAAGCCGATGAGCTATACATGTTTGTTAATGCAGGATTTGAGGAAATTAGCGAAGGTGTAAGGCGAGTCAGTAATACCGATCTAAGAGAAAGAATCAGCCTAAATGTAAGCCCTTACTTCGCTTCTAACTATTTGATTAACAATCTCGATAAACTTCGATCTGTCATGCCCGATGCAGATTTGCGAATTACCTCGATGATAGATTTACCGGATTTTGCAACGGATAATGTAGATGTCTCCATACAGTGGGGATTCGGGAAATGGAAAGGCCTTGATACCTCCCTATTAGTCAGAGACCCAAAAGTCATTTGTTGTACTCCTGAGCTTGCCAAGCGCATCCAAACACCTAATGACCTGAAGCAAGTGACTTTGCTCTACCCCCTTTTAGCTCATTCATTTTGGCTAGATATTCTTAATTTTCTTGGTATCGATGTACCGAACTTCCAAGGGGATATCGAGTTTCAAGATGCATCTTCTATGAGGCGAGCTACATTATCCGGTCTAGGTGTTGGACTCATCTCACGTGATGACGCTATAAAAGATATCGAGCGAGGCCGCTTGGTAGCCCCTCTAGGAGTTGATCTACTAAACAAAATGCCTCTCGATCAAATCCCAGGGTTCTACCTTGTTCTGCCTAAGAGTCATATGCGCGTGAAAATCATTGCTGAATTTTGCCAATGGATGACCCATCAAAATTGGCTTTCTTTGTATGATCAGACCTAGCGTTTAGGTCTGATCATATACACTGGCTAATCACTTAATATTTGAGATAAAAAGGCAGCGGTTCGTTCGTTCTGTGGATTGGTAAAGAAGCTTTCCGGATCCCCCTCCTCAACCACTTCACCAGCATCCATAAAGATCACCCGGTCCGCCACTTTGCGAGCAAAGCCCATTTCATGGGTCACACAGATCATCGTCATACCTTCTGATGCGAGGCTAGTCATGACATCGAGCACTTCGGCTATCATCTCTGGGTCGAGTGCCGACGTTGGCTCATCAAATAACAATACTTCAGGCTGCATGCATAACGCACGAGCGATAGCGACTCGTTGTTGCTGACCACCTGACAGTTGTCCCGGAAATTTATCGGCTTGATGCGGAATACGAACCTTTTCGAGAAACTTCATGGCTAGGGCTTCAGCCTCTGCCAAGGGCATTTTTCTGACCAGCATGGGCGCTAAGGTGCAATTTTCCAAAACCGTCATGTGCGGAAATAAGTTGAAATGCTGAAACACCATGCCAACTTCTCTGCGAATCTCATCAATATTACTGATATCGTCACTCAGTTCCGTTCCCAGTACATTGATTGAGCCATCGTTATGTTCTTCCAGACGATTGATGCAACGAATCATGGTGGATTTACCTGATCCCGAAGGCCCGCAAACAACGACTTTCTCGCCCTTCTTAACACTCAAATTGATGTTGCGCAGTGCGTGATATTGACCATAGAACTTCTGTAGATTGCGAATTTCTACAGCATTAGTGGATGCATACATAAAAATACCTCAGCTTTAATTCGCCATGCGGCGCTCAAGAAACGCACCGTAGCGCGACAAAGCAAAAACAAACGCGAAATAAATCGCTGCAACAAAGAAATACACTTCGACAAACGCAAAATTCCATTCGCCTGTCCCATATGCGGCATTGGCCGATGCCAGTAATTCAAAGAAACCAACGATGGTGACAAGTGAGGTTTCCATGAATGTCGTGACAAATTGGTTGATCATGGCTGGCAACGCATTTTTGAATGCTTGCGGCAGAATGATCCGGGTTATACGTTGGTAGTAACCCAACCCTAATGCTTGCGCAGCCTCCTCTTGCCCCTTTGGCACACCTTGCATGCCGCCGCGAATGATTTCTGCTTGGTATGCAGCAAAGAACAACGCTGAGGCAGCAATCACACGATACAGTTTTTCCCCGACCAGCATGTCAGGCAGCATGAACGGCAAAACCAGTGCGAAGGTAAATAAGATAGAGATCAAAGGTAAAGAGCGGACAGTATCAATGATGACCCCCGTTACTTTTGATATGACGGGTAATTTAGAATTACGCAGTAACGCCAACATGATGGCTAATGGCATACCGATTAGCACAGTACCGACGAAAATAAACAAAGTAAGCGCTAATCCACCCCACTGTTCTTCACTTACTAAAGAAAGACCAAACACACCGCCTTTCATAATGACGAAGAATGAAGCAGCCCCCACCAACCAGATCAGGCTTAGTCTGCGCACCGTCCAGAATACCGGGAAACAGCTGAACGCAATGGTCGCTACGACAATGAAACAAGCCGTAATAGAGCGCCATTGCTCATCATAGGGGTAGAGTCCGAATAAAATAACTCGCCAGCGATTGGCGATAATAGACCAACACGCTCCACCGTTGGCGTAGCACTCCGTGTGTCGAGCGGTACTAGAAAAAGTGGCATTAAGGATGCCCCAATCAACAATACTCCAAACGATCCCTCCTAACACAGCGAAGCACATCATACTTAACAGAGCTGAGCGCCAATTCTTGAAGTAATTTTTCTGAACCTTCATCCAAACGGTTGGTTTATATTGAGCACTGATTAACGTTGTCATAATTTACATCCGTAGCTGGTGGCCTTTCAGTGCCACAGCTTTATTGATCTTGTTCATAACGCTTGAAATGGTGAAGTTGATAACAAGGAATCCGCCCATCAAAATGCCGATGAACTCTAGAGTCTGGCCTGAGTGTGTTATCGAGCTTGCGATCACCATAAAGAAGTCGGAGAAGCCCGCTACAATCCCTAGTGTGGTTGCTTTAACCAACCAGACATATTGGTTTGTCAGGATAGGTAACATAGCTCGCAGCGCCAACGGTAGACGGATACGACTGAACTCTTGCCAAGTGCTTAATCCCAGTGCGCGAGCAGCTTCATGTTGACCTCTGCCTACGGCATTAAATCCACCTCGAACGATTTCCCCAATGTAAGCACCACCATAAATGGCAATGGCGAAAGCTAAGGTGTAGACCTCTGTCTGAATACGATAGCCACCTTGAACATTGAGTCCCTTTAACTCGGGGTAAGTAATTAAAACTTCGCCGACAGGTTTACCGATATACAAAAGCATCGTTTCAATCGCTAGTGCACAGATTGACAATCCCCATACCACCTTACGTCGCTTAGCCGGATCAACGCGTCGGAATCGACGAGCAGAAACAAACCAAATTAGACCGATAAAGTAAGCACATAGAACAAAGTAAAAGAGTGCGATGTACAGTCCTTCTACATTCATCCCCGGCATGTAAATGCCTCGATTTGATATTAGAGCGCCACCAAACTCGATTGCTCGACGAGGGCTAGGAAGATGGTTGGCTAAGGCGTACCAAAAAAAGATTTGAACAATGACAGGAATATTTCTGAAAAGCTCGACATACACAGTGCCCAGTAGGCGTGCGCCATGATTGGAAGAGATTCGGGCAAAGCCGACAACGCCTCCCACTAAAGTCGCCCCCGCTAAACCGATAATACCGAGAAATAAAGTATTCACTACGCCAGATACAAGATACCACCAATACGGATCAGAACTGCTTGTCGGCAAAAGAGAGAATGTCATATCCCAGCCGGTGGCTTTCCACAAAAATGAAAAACTCAACTCTAAGCCTTGAGCCGCCATATTGGCCTGAGCTGAAAAGACTCCTGTTATTAGAATGGCTAATAGCACGAGCACATACACAGCTTGCAGGACTACTTTGCGAGTGTGTTGGTTACGCAACATGATCATGATAAGACCTCAACAGCAGATGCCCACAGACCCGTGGGCATCAATTAAAATATGGAATTAGTCAATTACAAACGGATAAAGCACTCCGCCTTGATTCCATAATGCTGTTAAGCCACGATCCATTTTGTAAGGTGACTCTTTACCTAAACTACGACTGAAGATTTCGGAGTAGTTACCTACTTTTTTAATGACGTTGTAAGCCCAATCATCCGATAACCCTAAAGGCTTACCCATACCAGCCGTCACACCCAGCATTTTGCCAACTTCAACACTTGGTGGATTGTCACGCATTGCGTCGACGTTTTTGGAGTTAATGCCTTCTTGCTCAGCAAAAAGCATCACGGACAGTGTCCAGTTGATAATATCCAACCACTGCTCATCCCCTTGGCGAACAATCATTACTTCGGGTTCAACCGCTAGCACATCTGGCAAAATAACATGAGCATCCGGGTTCTTTGATACTGATCGAGAAATCGCAAGAACTGGCCCCCATTGGGCATACAAGTCACAACGACCAGAGTAATAAGCCGATTCAAGCTCTTCTGTGTTCTCAATTGCGACGGTTTCTAGTGAGATATCTATGCGGTCAGCGTAGGAAGACACTTGGCGCTCCTGACTCGCACCGGCAGGAATACAAATGGTACCGCCATCAGCGTCTTTGACACCAGAAAGTTCCAACTCTTTGTGAGCCATAATTTTGGTGGTACCAAGGTAGTATGAGTTAGAAAACTGGAAGCCAAGTTCGGTATCACGGGAAAGCGTTCCACCTGAGGCTTTAATCACCACATCAATGTCGCCTGATTGAAGCGATGGCCAACGTTGAGCCCAAGAAATCGGGACAATTTTGGTTTTCTCAGGACCACCCAAAACAGCGGTTGCCACCGCACGACATAACTCAATATCAATACCTTTCCAGTTTCCCTTATCATCCACTTCAGCAAAGCCTAGATAAGAACCTGGGTGACCAGGACAGTTAAGTACACCACGATCTTGAACCGTTTTTAACGTTTCACCAAACTCCGCCTGAGCAGCACCTGACGCTAATGCCACACCAAAAGAACATGCCAAACTTTTCATTAACATCTTCAAAATGTTTCTCCTTTTGCTTTTTTAATTCTATTTGTCACTCGTTGAGTACCCTTCAAGACTGACGCATACAAATGCAAAGGAAAAACAAGTAAAACCTTCAATAGACAAGAATTTCTTGTCAGTTAAACAAGAATCATTTCTATGGATTTGTTATGAATATGCAATATTTTATAAGGAGATCGCGTTTTTTAGAGACAATAAGAAATTGTTCAAGAAATAGTTGAGGAAAACTATAAGAAGATAAGCGATGAGATATTCATTCGCTTATCAAATGTTGATGGTGGCGTGTATCGAAAGAGGTTTATGGTTGAGAATGCTTTTTCTCGAAGTAGGCCTTAGCATTGATTAAGTGCTGTCGCATTAGCTCTCTCGCCACATCCGATTGACGAGATCGTATTGCAGCCAATAACTTCTCATGTTCCATTAACGCAGACTCTCGATATTTTCTTTGATCCTCAGGTGCCATGACCGGATCGGTATACTTATCACGCAACGCATTGGTCACTTGGTCACGGATATAAATCAACAAAGAGACAAAGTAATGGCAGTTAGAAGCTTCGGCAATCGCGATATGAAATGCAAAATCCTGAAGCCCCACATCAAGCTTTTCCGACAGGTAAGCATTTTTTAAATTTTCAAAAGCTGCTTCAACTTGAAACAACTGGTCTGCATTATGGCGCTCAGCAGCTAAGCCTGCCGCTTCGATCTCAATGGCTTTGCGCAAGTCAAGCGCGGCCCCCATGTTATCTGGCAATACCAATTCCTGAGGTGTTATTTCAAACGGTTGCGTCGGCAACGGGTCTGATACGAAAACGCCTACCCCTTGCTTCGCCTGTAGGAAACCTTCTGAGCGCAGTGACGCAATTGCTTCACGAACCACGCTGCGGCTCACGCCATAAGATTCGATGAATTTCTTTTCCGTCGGAATTTTAGTACCCGGTGCATAATAACCGCTGCGGATATCGATTTCGATTCGTTGCTTCAATTGCTCTGTAAGACTTTCTTTTCTGCCTAAAAATTCAGTGCTTTCTACCAATGTATTAACCTCGAACCAAATGACCTATTAAACTCAAACAATGAGTTATAAAACGAACATAAGTGTAACAAACAAGCTTCCTGCGACAAAGAAACAACCACGCATCATTTCTCACTCGCTTGCTTCAATAGCACCTGAAATGGGTGGGGTATCGTGGTGTTATCAAAGCGTTTTACTTGGCTTCGGCAAGAGTAACCAGTCGCCATGAACACAGTTTGATGGCTTTTCTCATCGAGGATATTAGCCCAGCTCTGAGCATAGATTTGTCTCGACGTTTCGACATTCGCCACTTCGTGACCAAAAGTTCCAGACATACCACAACACCCTGATTGTTCTAACCTAAATTGAAAACCGAAATGCTCGAAGATTCGCTGCCAGTCTTTCATCGAATCTGGAGCTGTAGTTTTCTCTGTACAATGCGCTAATAAACTTACCTTTTGATCATTTCCGGTTACTAGCGCTTTAGGGATCAGACTAACATTTTTGCTTAACCACTCTTGTAGCAACATCACGTGTGGGGCTGAAACACCGTCACATTTTAGATATTCCTGTCGATACGTCAGTGTCATGGAAGGATCAACTCCTACTAAAGCAACACCTAGGTCCGCTATCTCATTGAGCATCTCTGAATTGCTTTTGGCGGCCTTGTTAAATTGCCCCAACATACCGTGAACATGCAGAGGCTTGCCATTGGGCCGAAACGGCGCAAGCCACACGGTAAAACCCAACTTCTGCAACAGTTGAATCGCATCCGACACGACAGGCGCTTCAAAAAAGCTGGTGAAGGCATCTTGCACAAGCACAACACTACGCTGTTTCTCTACCTCTGTTAATTTAGCGAGTGATTTAGGATACGCAAAGCGAATATCTAGATGTGTCATCTGCTTACGCAAAGAATGCTCACTAAGCAAGGGGCTGTCTACCATTCCAGCAAAATGCTCTAAACCCTTCTTAACCGAGGCATTGTTCATGAGCCCGTTATACAGACCAGGAAACTTAGATACGGTAGGAATGATGAATTCAAGCGTGCCGATAAAGTAATCCTTTAACGGCCGCGAATATTTCGTGTAGTAGTGAGCCAAAAACTTAGAACGAAACTCAGGAACGTTCACTTTGATTGGACATTGGCCAACGCAGGATTTACACGCTAAACATTGGCTCATGGAGCCAAAAATCTGAACATTAAAGTCTTTTGATGATGGATCTTCAATAGCCGCCTGCTTTCTAGTGTTTGACCAACGCTTTAGCCAGCTTTCTTTGACTTCCAGTGCATCGCTGGAAAGATCAACTCCCTGCTTTTCTTGCAGCCTTAGCCATTCACGTATGAGTGAAGCACGTCCCTTAGGGGAGTGGGTTCGCTTTCTTGTTCCTTTCCAAGACGGGCACATGGCATCATTGGGATCAAAATTAAAACAGGCGCCATTACCATTGCAGTTCATCGCACTGTCGTATTCATCTCTGGTCGGAGCCGACACTTGTCTGTCAAATTGACCACGGGTGCTGACTTGATCAATTTTGAGTAGCTGTGCTCCTGAGTGAGCAGGTGTGGCAATTTTGCCAGGGTTTAATTGATTATGAGGGTCAAAGACTCCCTTAATTTCCTGAATATAAGAGTACAGGTTGCCAAAGAACTCTGGTGCGTATTCTGAACGCACCCCCTTGCCATGCTCTCCCCACAATAAGCCTTTATACTTGCGAGTTAAAACGACAAGCTGATCCGTAATAGAGCGAATGAGTGTTTCATCCACTTCATCTTTCATGTTAACGGCTGGACGAACATGTAGAACCCCCGCATCCACATGACCAAACATGCCATAGGCAAGTCCATAAGAATCTAGCAAGGCCCTAAATTCGACAATGAAATCGGCCAAATTTTCTGGAGGTACGGCGGCGTCCTCGACAAAAGGAATCGGTCGTCTGTCTCCTTTCGTGTTCCCGAGTAAGCCCACAGATTTTTTGCGCATTGCCCAAATCCGCTTTACTTCAGTATCGCCACTGGCGATGGTATAAGCAAAGCTTCTTCCAGATTGGGTCACGTATAGCGCGTCAAGGTGATCAGTTAAGTTGCGGAGTTTTACGTCTAGCTCTTGCTGTGAATCTGCAACAAATTCAACAAAGTTAATCGCTGCAACACTGTACTGTTCATGCTCTGGAAAAAAGTCGCCAACGGCGTGCCATACGATGTCTTCTTTCGCTAAATCGAGCACATTAGAGTCCACCGTCTCTATTGAGCTGGGGGCCCATTCCATGAGTTCTGTCGCATCACGAAGTGCTTGATCAAAACTGGTGTACTGTATATTCACCAACGATGAGAACTTAGGAATAGGCACCAGATTCACTTTCGCCTCAGCCACAAAGGCTAAGCTTCCCTCCGCTCCGACAAGCACAGAGTTTAAATTAAACAGCCCGTCTTCCTCTCTAATATGCGCTAAGTCATAGCCTGTTAGGCAACGATTTAACTTAGGAAACGTCTGCTCTATTTGCTCCTGTTGCTCGGTAAATATTTGATCAACCACTCGGTGCACTTCCCCGACCCGATCAGAGCGTTGTTTAATATGATCAAGCTCTTGATCATCGATTGGGCCTGACTCCCAAACGG
Source organism: Marinomonas communis (assembly GCF_004363305.1). Taxonomy (GTDB): domain Bacteria; phylum Pseudomonadota; class Gammaproteobacteria; order Pseudomonadales; family Marinomonadaceae; genus Marinomonas; species Marinomonas communis. Next base: position 197,603 of record NZ_SNZA01000004.1, read on the forward strand.
TTCCATCGAGTAACACTGACTTGAGTGCTAAGACATGATCGCGAGTTTTGCCATACATAACAGAGCCTTGACCACTCGCGTCTGTATTGACCATACCACCTATCGTCGCACGGTTGCTGGTTGATAGCTCTGGCGCAAAAAACAGACCATATTGAGCAACCGCTTGGTTCAAATGATCTTTCACCACTCCGGCTTGAACTCGCGCCCAGCGCTCTTCCACATTGATTTCGATTATCTGGTTCATGTGTTTGGAAACATCAACCACCACGCCATCTGTCAGTGACTGGCCATTTGTTCCGGTCCCGCCACCTCTAGGACTCAAGACAATCGAGGAATACTGAGATTGGTTACTTAATGTAGCGAGCTTAATTAAGTCACTGATCTCTTTCGGGTAGACCACCGCTTGCGGTAGCACCTGATAGATCGAATTGTCCGTCGCTAAAACAACCCTGTTTGCATAATCAGACTGAATATCGCCAGCAAACTTTAATTCTTTCAACTCTTCTAAGAAATTTAAGTATTCAGAGGACAGTGTCCCATAGGTGGACAGAATATCTTTGGACAGTTCAGCAATCATGACTACATCTGCGCTACTAAGTAATGTTTCTTTGGAAACAAAGCGATTAAATCGATAAAAAGCATAGCCAAGGGCCTAGAACGAAACGCTCTCGGCACCTTGGACTTACTTTTTAGGTGAGTTCACGGTTTGATAAGCAAACTAAACAGCCGCTTCTAGTTCCGGAATGGCCTCAAACAAGTCCGCAACCAAACCAAAATCCGCGACTTGGAAAATAGGGGCTTCGGGATCATTGTTAATCGCTACAATGTATTTTGAATCCTTCATACCGGCTAAGTGCTGAATCGCCCCTGAAATACCTGCTGCGATGTATAGATCTGGCGCGACAATTTTACCTGTCTGACCGACCTGCATATCATTCGGTACAAAACCCGAATCGACTGCGGCACGAGAGGCACCGACAGCAGCACCCATTTTATCGGCTAGGGATTCTAAGATGGAAAAGTTTTCACCACTGCCCATACCGCGGCCACCTGAGACAACAATGTTTGCTGAACCTAATTCTGGACGCTCAGACTCTACCAGTTGATCACTTACGAATGCAGATAGCCCACAGTCGATATCATTAAAGACCTTGATAATCTGCGCAGCACCCGTTGTACTCACAGCATCAAAAGCCGTGGTACGAACGGTAATAACATTAACGGGCTCTGCACTTTGCACAGTGGCAATCGCGTTACCTGCATAGATAGGGCGTTTGAATGTGTCTGGGCTTTCCACACTGATGATGTCAGAGATTTGAGCGACGTCTAAAGCCGCAGCAACACGAGGCAATAGGTTTTTACCCATTGTCGATGAAGCGGCCAGAATATGGCTATAGTCTTTCGCGACCTCTAAAAGCAGTGCGCTAATGTTCTCTGCCAATTGATGCTCGTAAGCTTTGGATTCAGCGAGAATGATATTACGAACACCCGTGAGTTTCGCAGCCGCCTCAGCCACATCAGAACAAGAAAAGCCAGCCACCAGTACATCTACTTCCGCGCCAATGGCTTGCGCTGCCGCTACCACATTGCGCGTTGCATCTTTTAGTTCCACATTATTATGTTCCGCAATGACTAAAATACTCATTAGATTACCCCTGCTTCTGCTTTCAACTTTCCAACTAATTCCGCCACACTATTAACCTGAACTCCCGCTTTACGGGCTTCAGGCGCTTCTACCTTCAAGACTTTCACTCGGGGTTTTACATCTACACCTAGCGACTCAGGTGTTTTTGTCTCAAGTGGTTTTTTCTTCGCCTTCATAATATTTGGCAAAGACGCATAACGAGGTTCGTTCAAGCGAAGATCGGTGGTGACAATGGCAGGCAGTTTTAGTGACACAGTTTGCAAGCCGCCATCGATTTCACGTGTCACCGCAACCGACTCACCATCGACTAGAACTTCTGATGCAAACGTACCTTGTCCCATTCCAGTTAGAGCAGCCAACATTTGCCCTGTCTGATTATTATCCGAGTCAATGGCTTGCTTACCTAATATCACCAAACCAGGCTGCTCCTCCTGAACAACTTTTTGCAGTACTTTCGCAACGCCTAATGATTCAACCTGTTCTTCAGTTTCTACTAAAATGCCGCGATCAGCACCTAATGCGAGCGCAGTACGCAATGTGTCCTGTGCTGCTTTTGGCCCAACCGATACCACCACGACCTCATTTGCAATGCCCTTTTCTTTGAGGCGAATGGCTTCTTCTACCGCGATTTCACAAAAAGGGTTCATAGACATTTTCGCGTTGCTTAAATCAACACCGGAGTTATCGGCATTAACGCGAACTTTCACGTTGTAATCCACAACGCGTTTAACACTGACTAGTACTTTCATATTGCAATTACCTATCTTGATTCCAGCTAACTAAGGCAGGACGTATGTGGTTTTTACCGTGGTGTAGAACTCAATAGCGTAGCTACCTTGTTCACGGGGGCCAAAGCTCGACGCTTTGCGACCGCCAAATGGCACATGAGGATCTACACCAGCAGTTGGCAAGTTCACCATCACCATGCCGGCTTGTGCGTGTCTCTTGAAATGAGAAGCATGCTTTAATGACGTTGTACAAATACCAGCAGAAAGCCCAAATACGGTGTCATTAGCAACGGATAATGCTTCGTCATAATCTTGTACTTTGATCACCGCCGCCACAGGCCCAAAGACCTCTTCACGGTTAATGCGCATGTCATTATTTGTGTCGATGAACAATGTCGGCTCAAGGAAGTACCCAGGAAGATCGTTGGCAATGCGTTTGCCACCGAACGCTAACGTCGCCCCTTCTGCTTGAGCAATTTCGATATAGCTCATGTCTGTTTGTAATTGACGCTCATCGACAACAGGGCCGATGGTGGTCTTTGCATCCAGTGGATCGCCCACTTTCATATCACCGAGTCGCTTTACTAGCTTTTCAACAAAAGCATCATGAATACCAGCTTGAACAATCAGTCGAGAAGACGCGGTACAACGCTGTCCCGTTGAGTAAAATGCGCCATTCAACGCCACTTCCACAGCCACATCGATATCCGCATCATCCAAAACAACTAATGGGTTTTTACCTCCCATTTCTAACTGGCAACGAATCATTCGCTTGGCTGCTATGTCCGCAATTTGTGAACCGACGCCTTGAGAACCAGTAAAGCTGATCGCATCAATCTCTTGTGATTCCAGAATTGCCTGACCTACAACCGAACCTTTACCCATAACAAGATTAAAGACCCCTGCTGGAAGACCCGCTCGCTGCAGAATATCTGCTAAGGCATGAGCACTGGCTGGAACTAAGTCCGCTGGTTTTAATACAACGCAGTTACCAAATGCCAAAGCAGGCGCTACTTTCCATGAAGGAATCGCAATCGGGAAGTTCCATGGTGTGATCATTCCGATTACCCCTACTGCTTCACGGGTAATCTCCACATCAACACCTGGACGAGTGGAATCCATCTTTTGGCCAGGCATGCGCAGCACTTCGCCAGCCATAAACTTAAACACATCACCCGCTCGCACGACTTCGCCGATAGCCTCAGCCAGTGCCTTACCTTCCTCACGTGCTAACAAACGCCCTAGCTCTTCTTTACGTTCAAGGATCTCCGTACCCGCTTTATCCAAAATCGTACTGCGCTGCTGAATCGGAGATGTGGACCATGCAGGAAATGCTGCGTTGGCGGCAGCAATCGCTTGCTCAACATGCTCGCTCGTAGATATCGGTGAATATCCAATAATGTCATTGGTATTGGCTGGATTCACATTAGGGCGGTTTTCTTGCGTGGTTACCCACTCCCCATTGATCAAGTTTGCTAACACTGTCATCGAATGAACCTTCAAGAAGTCACGTTATAAGATGTCTGATAACTTACAACAAATAAAGATCACTCGCAATATTAAATAATTTTCTATAAAGCAATCTGATTTCAATTGAAAAGATGAGGCATAGGAAAATAGTCAGAGTCTTTTTCTCAATAAGTCAGATACTCTGCTTTTCTTCAAATAGCTAACACTTATTTCTATACGAGGTTCAGCAAAAGCAATGACTTACAAGCAACCGCTTCTGGAAACTTCCTAACTCAGGAGTAGAAATCCGCGATTTTAGTTCTTTAAGTCCACTTTGGTGGTATCGAATAATTACTTCTGATGGGGTTAAACGGCCAAATGGTTCTAATGGCTCGGCGGTATGCCAAGCCCATGTAGCTTTTTCAGAATCAAACCAAGGCCGAACAAGCCTCTAGATTTAATGGATATACCTAACCAGTGTAGAACATTATTTTTCCCAATAGGCCACTCTGATCAGGTGACCTCAACGGCAAACCAGTGAATCTCTCAATGTGATCAACAGTAGTAGAAAATACATGAGCCCAAGCACTTGCCTACTTGAATCGGCCAGACTTTACTGGACCATCTCTTACTTATAATGGAGTTGACCTTGTTCAGTCGGAATCCCCTGGTGGCATCTGGCAGAGTAACGATAAAAAGCTTTTAAGATAAAGTTTTGATTGCTATAAAACCTGCAGAGATTATCCGTAAAATTCATCATCAAGCTGACATCTGAGATCAAAATGTCACAGGTAGCACTCCTGAAATCCACACAAAATTGCAAAGTCACTATTCTCATTAAGTGACCATAAACGGCACTTAAATGTGTTTCAATACGCACAATCTAAAAATCTTATTTAACACAAGGTCATTGATTTATATGCATTTAAGTGACTTAATACGCATACACATATTCTTGTGCAGTTGTAGACCTAAAATCAGGCTTGGATATTTAGCCTCAACTTTCGTGAATTTAGAGCGACCGCTCAACTGCTCTGATGAGTTTTTGGATTTCTTTGTTACTGTTGAATCGCTCTAAATAACATAGAAAGTACTTCTGCCCACTTGGTACAACAGAACGATACGGCATCACCAATCGACCAGACTCCAGCCTTTCTTTCGCCATAGTAGGATCTCCAATAACTACCCCCAATGACGACTCCGCAGCTGACATCGCAACATCCAAAGTATCAAAATAAATTGCTTGAGTTCCGTCTACTTTCCTTGATCTATTTTGGTCTAGCCATGCATGCCACTCCTCTCCTACAGGAGAAGCATGAAGAAGGTTTTGCCCTTCGAGAGACCACTCTTTTTCTCGTATTAGGTCAAGGATATATGGCGAGCACATAGGAGTCAGCAATTCTGGTAGAAGCTCCATTGATACAACATTACTGGCAGATGGCTCCCCTCGAACCACAGCTAAACTCGGTGTGTTCTCATCGAAGTTGGTCACATCTGAATGAGTACTTCTAACGTGAACTTTGATTTCTGGCACGGCTTTCTTAATTCGCTCTATTCTCGGTAACAGCCAACGCAATGCAAATGTTGAAGGCGAATATATTGTGAGCTCTGTCAATTGTTCATTTGAAGACTCAAACTTACCAACAACTTCGAGTAACTCATAAGCAACCCCTAAGAAACGTCTACCCTCAACCGTTAGCTCTAGGCCGGAAGTTAAGCGTTCAAACAGCACAACACCATAGAATTCCTCTAGCTGCTGTATTTGCTTACTCACTGCTCCCTGAGATCGATTCAACATCAATGAAGCCTTATTGATGCTTTTTAGTTCGGAACAAACAACGAATGCTTGTATCGTCACTAAGCTTGGGAGTGACCTATAAATTTTTGATCGCATTCTACGTATTCCAAATTGGCATACCCCATATCAAATCTATTAGTTTGAAAGGCTATCAATTCCATTTATATCATGAACTATACATTAAAGATGGAGTACGAAATGATAACCCAAGATATAGTAGTAAACGAATTAGGCCAACACATGAAAGACCACATCATGAACTACCTCAAAGTGTTAGAGAAATGTGATGTGGATGGCATTTGTAAGCTATTCGATGAAAACGCAGACATCTACTCGCCATTCCTAGGATGGATGAAGCCAAAACCATTTTTTGAAAAGTTAAAAGAGTCTTCAGGTCCAAGCATCATCACACCATTGGACATATTTTTGAGTTCCAATGCCAATCTGAGAGCCACAGCTTACTTTCGCTACGACTGGACGCTATCTGATGGCTCTAGCGCTCCATTCGACTGCATCGATATTTTCGATTTCAATAAAGAAGGACTGATAGAGAAAATGACTATTGTGTATGACACACATCCAATCAGAGAAACTGTTGGTGATAAGTACTCTCACTAGTCCTCTTGAAGTCACTCCTGTTTGCTTTTCTGAACATACGGGCTCAAAACTGGATAAGCCGCTTATCCAGTATCTTCAAATAGCGACTTTTGAGAAGCAATGGAGTGAATCAGCCAGACTTTACTAGACCATTTATTACTTATAATGGAGTGGACCTCGTTCACTCGACATCCTATGCCTGATTATCTATCCATGCCTTAAAAACAATAAGCGAACAGGCTAAAGAAACCTGAATCTCTACAACTTCAGATCATTTCATTAGAGTGAAGTAAAAAAGCCTTCACAGATCATCAATAAGAATTTCAACCTCTTCCGAGTCTCTGCGAAATTGAACGATATTCTCAAGCATTAAGTCATCCAGTTGATCCATTAGAAAATCGTAATTTGCTGTTGGCACGGTGAATACTGCAGAGGACTGTTCCGCATCATTTTTAACAAGTACACCACCGGCATTCTTAATCAAATCTCTCGCTCTAATCATGAGTTCTGCGCGGCGTTTAAGATTCTCAGTCGTTTCTGAATTTTCGCCGAGGGCGTCAAAAATACATTTTAATCTCACAGATTGCATGTTCGTTCTCCCTTTGTCATATACCTCATGAGTTCCGACTGAAGTTAAGCATAGTTAAAGTGATACTTCATAAAAAAATCCAGATGGCAGCCTCGCCCTAATGCTAGCTCTTCAATTTGCTTCCATAACATCGGCAAATAGACCTTAAGCACTTCTGCATCCGACTGGAGATATTCATTTGTGCATTCTCCTTCAGCCGCTTTTAGCCAATCAGTAGGCGTTAAAAGGGTCAGTCCTTGAAGATAAAATTCAGGAATAGCTTCTCGAATTGATTCTTCACTTCCGCTGGCGACATAAATTGTTACACCTTCACCTGTCGCGAAATAACGACAAACACCGACATAATACATATTCACTCCTTACACCATATCTTGACTAAAGAGCTTCCATTGGTAGCAACTCTCTCAGGTTACAACATTTTTATAAAAAGGGCTCGGGGAGTGACATTTTGATGAAAATGTCACTCATACTTCATAGGTACTATGATTGGCTAAAATACAACAATTAATCCTAGAAGCCACATTAAAGAATAACGTGGTGGGCGGCATCTGGCCGAGTGATGATAAAAAGCTTTGGGGGCAATATTGTGATTGTCGACTCCCTGCAAAAGTTATCCGTGAACTTCCTCATCAAGCTGACATCTGAGGTCAAAATGTCACATGAAGCACTCCTGAAATCCACACAAAATTGCAAGGTCACCATTCTCATAATGTGACCATAAATAGCACTTAGATGTGTTTTAATACGCACAATATAAAAATCTCATTTAACTCAAGATCATTGATTTATATGCATTTAAGTGTCTTAATACGCATATACATATTCTTGTGCAGTTCTCTCCGGAGGCGAAGGTCGAAGGTTCAAATCCTTTCGGGCGTACCATTTTCTCCTTTCATGCATCCTTAGACGTTTCCCTGCCCTCGTTGTTACATTCATATTCCTGCTTTTATGTTCTGTGACGGTTATTCTGCCCCTAGTTTATGTTTAAGATAAGAAGAGATGGCATAAGCTTGCGGGGAGCTCAGTTGCGGGAAAGTAGGCATTTTTTCTAAGTTCGGATGGCCTGAGCGGATAAGGTGGGCAATTTCGTTGATGCTCATCTGAGTATCTTTGTTTCGAGGAATCCCAAGTAGAAACTGGCCTCGTCCAGAGTCTTTGTGACAACTAGCACAGTACTGGCCATAGAGTGCTTTACCACTTTGTAAATCAGATTTCTCTGTATTTTGATCCGAACACCCTGTCAATAAAGCTATCCCTAGCAACATGAAGATACTTTTCATGCGGCCACCTTATGCTGTTTTTAGTGAATCCTATTCCGGAGAAATTATATATTATTAGCGAAACCTAATACTCAATAGTTCCGTTATCCGCCTGTAATAAACATGATTAGTTTTGTAGAAATTGGTTACAACTGGATCTGAAAAATCCCCAGAACAAGCTAATCTTTAATCAATTAATCATTATGGCTAGGAATTAAAATGCCACATCCAAAGCGTCAAGCATTAATAGATAAGTATGGGCTAAACCAATCCACAGATGAAACACTCAACAACTTAATTTCCAGCATCGCCCAATTATTTGATGTACCTGTTGCAATGACAGCTATTGCGCAAAAAGGTCACTTTGTTTTTCAGTCTCGCTATGGTTTAGACATTGACACCTCCCCACTCGAAGATGCCTTGTGTGTATTAGTGCTAAATGAAGAGAAACAAGTCGTTATCCCTGACTTACTAGAAGACGAGCGTTACACAGAAAGCCATTTTGCTGAGAAACGCCCAGGCCTGCGCTTTTATGCTGGCACACCACTAGTTATTGAGGATGTTGTCATTGGCAGCGTCTGTTTGATCGATACAAAACCTCGCCAGTTAACAGAGCAACAGTGCGCTACACTGCATCAGTTTAGTTCCTTTATCAGTGATCACATCGCTCTAAAACGTGAGCACTATCAGCTGCAAAACGAACACAGTTTGCTGGATAATTCTCCGGCGGTAATGCTCTGCTGGCGCTATGAAAACGGCTTAATACTTCAAAGTGTCACTCGAAATTCTGAAGATGTTTTAGGACTGAGTCATGAGTACATTACAACACATCAGCAAAGTTTTGAGTCTTTTTTAACGCAAGCCAGCCAAGAAGAATTCCACTTTATGATTCAGAATCATCTAAGTGGGGTCGAAACGACTGAGATCCATTTAGAACTATCCAACACAACACGAAGAGTATGGATACGTTTACTTTCAAAAGCTTTTTTTGATGAGGAAGGTCGACTATTAACTATTCAAGCCATTGCGACGGATAATACTGAACAACGTCATTTCGAAAAGCGTTTAAACGACGCTAACCGACAAATGCGTTTATTGCTTGAAGCTTCGGAATTGGGCACCTGGGACTACAATACCGAAACTGATCACACACAAGTTAATAAGCGTTGGTGTGACATCATTGGTGTCGATTACGAGTTCTATGATGGTAGTAGCCGTTTCTGGAGGCAGCGTATTCATCCTGCAGACCTGCAGTATGTGAATAAGAAAATCGAAGCACATCTAAAAGGTGAAAGTAAAGTCTACTCAGAAGTGTATCGAATGCGCCATGAAAATGGCAGTTGGGTGTGGATTGAAACCTATGGCCGAGTAGTTGAAAGAGACGAAACTGGTAGAGCTCTACGTCTTGCGGGTACTCACAGAGACATTACCGAACGCAAACTGGCTGAGATTCACCAAATGAAGCAAAGCCAACTTCTGGGGTTCATAAACAAAGCCCGTGCGGCTTATCTAGAGAACCACGATTTATCCAACGCCTGCCAAAAGATCCTCCCAGAGTTGATTGATATTGCAGATAGCCAGTTTGCTTTTATTGGTCAGATTGTATTTGAAAACAATAAACGTAGGCTTTTCATACATGCCATCTCTGAGCTCAGCTGGAACAGTGCCAGTGAGGCTCTGGTTGAACTGTACAAAGGGCGAAAGCTGTATTTCGATTCGTTTGATAATTTGTTTGGCGAAACGATTAAGACTGAGCAGACGGTAATTAGTAACCAACTAGGCTCTCACCCTGCATCAGTCGGCACACCAAAAGGTCATCCACCTATCTACCGTTTTATGGGTCTTCCTATCCAATTACAGGGGGAAATTACTGGCATGATAGGTTTGGCCAATAAGTTTTCCAACTACACCGAACAGGATGCTGAGTTTTTAAAGCCATTGCGTGACGCTTTAGCTGGTCTGTTTTACGCGGTGGAGCTTGAGACAGCTCGATTAGAAGCAGAAAACCAATTACTTCGCATGGCAATGACTGACCCCCTTTCTGGACTGAATAATCGTCGGGCATTTTTAGAATACCTCGGATCACTCTCACAAGATGAAATCAGTTATTTCGTGATGCTCGACATCGATTACTTCAAGAGTATTAATGATCGATTTGGGCACGATGTAGGGGACAGCGTTATCAAGCAATTAGGCTCTGTTTTAAAGGAGTCGATCCCTGCACCGCATTTCACGGCACGTGTGGGTGGTGAAGAGTTCGCCATCGTATTGCACGAGCAATCAACAGAGTCAGTCACAACAAGGCTAACAAAGCTTATGGAGACTATTCGCCATACAGAGTTTGCTTTGCCTAATAAAAGCTCTGTCACGGTTAGCATGGGCGTTGCGGCATACACTTGCGATAATACTAGTACAGCATTAACTCAAGCAGACAAAGCCCTCTATAAGGCAAAAGAGAACGGTCGTGATCAGATTGCTTGGTTCGAGAACGATTAATTATTGTATAAAAAGGCAGATACCAAAAATTGGGGTATGAGGACCTACCGGCTTAACTGAATCTGCTCTGCGAATTTGTTTTTAATATCCAAGATCTTAGGAAGCTCTTGAACAAACAAAGTGACCAATTCAGGGTCAAAATGCTTACCTGACTCATCTTGTAGCAACTGAACGGCATCCTCAACCGACCATGCTTTTTTGTATGGACGCTCACTGGTTAATGCATCAAACACATCCGCAATGGCCGCGATACGCCCCTCTAATGGGATTTCTTTTTCCTTGAGCCCTTTTGGATAGCCCGAGCCATCCCATTTTTCATGGTGTGTTATCGCGATCGAGCGTGCTAATGCCACCAATTGAGATTGAGGATTGGACAAGATATCTGCGCCAATTTGAGCATGGGCTTTCATCTGCTTAAATTCCCCTTCATCCAAACGGCCAGGCTTCAGCAAAATATTATCAGGGATCGCAATCTTACCCAGATCATGCATTTGCGCCGCCAGCAGTAGTTCATTTGCCGTTTGCTCGTCAATGCCAGCCGCGACCGCAAGCACATAAGAATAGCGACTCATTCGCTGAACGTGCATCCCTGTTTCATTATCCTTGTACTCGGCTGCTCGGCCTAAGCGCTGAATCAAATCGATTTGGGTTTCTTTTAAGGCATCGGCCTGGACCAAAGACAAGTGCGTTTTCACTCGGGCACGAACGATGGCTGGCACGATAGGCTTGGTGATGTAGTCCACTGCCCCCAGCTTAAAACCGGTTTCTTCATCAATGGTGTCTTTTAACGCCGTTACAAAAATGATCGGTATGCGGGCTGTATCTGAATTCCCTTTTACTTTTTCACAGACTTCAAAGCCAGTCATATCTGGCATCATGATATCCAAGAGAATGAGATCGATATCTTCCTTATCCAATAACTCCAGTGCCGCTTCACCAGAACGGGCAAACGACAAACGGTAGCTGTCTTGTAAAACTTGTCTTAGCACTTTTAGGTTAGCAGGCTCATCATCAACAATGAGAATTCTTGGCTGAGCTTTTTCTAATAGGGACATACAAACTCCTTTACTGACGAAGCAAGGTTCGCGCTTGATAAATATGCTTCACAGCTTCTTTAAACTCAAATTCATCAATTGCATGGGCTGCTTGACGCACCAAAGGCTCAATATCAGAGCGCACGCCTTGTAAAAGGGATTCACTCAATTCATCGTCAATCTCGCCAGATTCAGTAATGTAAAGCCACTCTGTTAACTGCTCAATTTGTTCTTGAACACTCATACTCCCTTCCGTATCGGAAGCCTGAGATACAGGTTCAAGGCTGGCTTCAAGACGTTCAATATCTTCGGCAAAGTCACTCCAAATGGCGGCGATATGCCCCATTGCCGCAGACATTTCTCCCAGACAGTGTCCATCTGCAGCTTTTTCTAACGCACTAAAATATTGATACAACGGCAGCAATGCTAAGTTGCCAGTGAGCCCTTTTAGGGCATGAGAGCGATCTGCCAATTTAGCCCATTCCTCTAACTCAATGTAGCCTTGCAAGACCTCTAGTAAGCCTTGGTGTTTATGATAAAACTTAACCACCTCAGCAACATAAACGCTGTACTCGCCCCATAATTCCATTCCTTTGCCTAAATGAACCACATGAAACTTTGGTGCGCCAATCACGGCACTCGATGCCATGACTGAGGCGAGCTCGTTCGCTTCTAGTTGCAGCACTTTGGCAATTTCCTGCATAAGTTGCGCTAAATCGACAGGCTTATTCGCAAAACCACTCATCCCGGCTTCTTGGGCCTGAACACGATCCTCAAGCAATACACTGGCCGTCAGAGCAATCACAGGTGTGCAATCTAAACCAGCACTCGCTTCAAACGCCCGAATCGTATGAGTGGCTTCTAAGCCATCCATATTTGGCATTTGAATATCCATTAAAACCACTTGTGGACGCACGTCTTTAAAGACTTCGACGGCTTCGACACCATCATTAGCCATATAGACAGTATGACCTTGCTTGGTCAGCATAATATTCAATAACGTTAAGTTTTCTTCGATATCATCCGCGACCAGTATACGAAGAGGAGGTAACTTAAGTAGCTGATTTGTCTCAGCAAGGTCTTGTTGCTCAGCTTTATGGAGTGGAATATCAAAATAGAAACAACTGCCATCACCAAGGCGACTTTCAAGGTGAATGGTGCCTCCCATCAATTCCACTAACTGTTTTGAAATGGTCGTGCCTAGGCCAGTTCCCCCAAAACGGCGGCTCATGGACGCATCCGCTTGGGTAAAAGCTTCAAAGATTTGATTCACACGCTCTTGTGGAATACCAATACCAGTGTCATGCACCGCAAATCGCACCCAATCTTTACGACCTGCAACAGGGGTTACTCTTAATGAAACCGAACCTGACTCCGTAAATTTGATGCCATTCCCCACTAGGTTGATCAATACCTGTCGGATACGATCCTCAGCCCCTTCGACCACTTGCGGCAATTCAGGGCTGACTTCTAAATTCAGCGCTAAGCCTTTATTTTTAGCCTGCAACCAAAGCGTAGAAATCACTGTGTCAACGCAGCTTGATAAACGAAACGGCTGCATATCCAGCTCCAATTTGTTTTTATCGAGTTTGGCGCTGTCTAAAATGTCGTTCAGTAGATGCAACAGTGACTGTGCAGACTGACTGATTGTCTGCAAATGCTTACGCGTTTCAGTCGGCAAAGAAGAGTCGAGCAAAATGCTACTAAAACCAATGATAGCATTCATCGGTGTGCGTATTTCATGGCTCATATTCGCTAGGAATGAGGCTTTGGCTTCCGCTGCTTCTTCGGCTCTGGACTTCGCTTCTCGTAGCTCTTGTTCCATCGCTTTTCGAGAAGTGATGTCCAACATAACACCATCGATCCATTTCGCATTGTGGTTGTTATCGTAAACAATAGTGCCGCTCTCAAGCACCCACAAAATGCGACCGTCCTGATGGGTCACGCGATACTCAACCTCATAACGATCTTGCTTGCCTACCGCTTCTTCAAAAAACGCCACAACGCGATCTTGATCTTCAGGGTGAAGCCAAGAGCCAAAGCTCAGCGTTCCTTCTAAATACTCCTGAGCACTATGACCATTTAAGTCATAGATGGCTTCTGACAGAAATAATGGCGTCCAGTTTTCATCCAGTAAGCAACGGAACGATACCCCTGGAATGTTTCGGATCAGAGAACTTAAACGCTCCTCACTTTTGTAGATGCGTTCTTCCATCTCTCTTCGCTGAGAGATATCCGAAGCGAAGCCAACGTATAGAAGCTCTCCATTAGGTAGGTTAATTCGACCGATACCCAATTGTATTGGAAATAAACGCCCAGCTTTGTTCCGGGCCATGAGCTCACGGTTGGTTCCCACTACGCTGGTATTGGCAAGGGCAAAATACTCCACCAAAAAGCCATCGTATTGCGCATCACCTTTATCTGGAAACAGCAGATCAACCGACTGTCCAGTGGCTTCACATTCCGTCCAGCCAAACATGGCCTGCGCAGCCGTATTAAATTCTTGAATGATACCTTTGGCATTGATGGTGATGACCGCATCGGTTGCAGTATCTAAAATCGCCTGAGTGCGTGCTTCACTGGCACTTTGTTCTATCAACAACTGACGGTAACGTAGTTGCGAGCTCACGTTCATCGCAAGAATGAAAATCAAGAAAGAGAAAATCGAAACGGCATAGCCCATTTCGCTGTTATCACCAGGAGGAAGCGCAAGGAAACTAGAAGAAGAGCCTTTAATAAAGTAAGCAGCCGCCATGCCGGTATAATGCATTCCGGAAATAGCGCAGCCCATAATGGCGGCAATAATAAACTTAATTCGAATGGTGGGCATATCTGGAAACGTGAGTTTCATCGCCCTTCTGGCAAGCAAGGCAACGCAGGCCAGCACCACAGCAACCACAACAGATAATGCAAACAAATAGGGGTTATATTTCACGGTAAGGTGCATATCCATAGCAGCCATACCTACGTAGTGCATGGTGCCGATCCCAGCGCCGACAATGACACCATTACGCAGCGTTAGTCTAAGAGAAAGCGCATCTTTCTCCTGAACGTAAATCAAAGACTTGAGTACTATCAGACTGGCAACAAAAGCTGGGATAAGTGATAAGACCGTGAGAAACCAATCATAATCCATATGATGAGGGAGCTTAAATGCGAGCATGCCAACGAAATGCATACTCCAAATACCGCCCGCTAAAATCAGCGCGCCAGTTGCCGTAGCAATATGCCGATATCGAGCCAATACGATATGACGAGCGGTTTCCGCTAACCTCAGTGCAAAAAATGATGCACTGGAAGCAAGTAGTATGGACAAAATCACCAGTGGAGAGTCATACTGCCCTTGAACAAGAAGGGCTGAGTCGACACTCGTAGTAAACATTTGGGTTAGCCAATTCATTAAGGCGAAGATCTCAAATCAATCGGTGCGTCCAGCTTATCTCATCGCACACAGTCTAACTGTAGCAGTCTCGAAACACTATTTGACAGTTTATACTGTCAAATTCCATAGTAGTTCCTTACAACAAAAATACACAATCTATTTAAGGAAGTATAACCATGGCAATGGATTATTCCTCTCACGACTTTTTACTTTCCCATACAAAAGACATCTTGGCGTTCTACGAACCTGTCGTGAAAGACCCTGCGGGTGGCTTCTTTCAGAATTTTCTCGATGATGGTCAGGTATTTGACTCTAAAACCCGCCACTTGGTGTCGTCCACACGCTTTGTATTCAATTATTCTGAAGCCTACCGTCGTGGTTATGGAGACCATTACGCTGATTGGGCTCGAGATGGTTTAGCCTTTATAGAGCAAGAGCATTATCTAGCGAATTCAAATCACTATGCTTGGATGCTAGGCGATACCATCGACAAAACCGCTATGGCCTATGGTCATGCATTTGTGGTGTTGGCTTATGCGCATGCCCATATGGCTGATATCGTCGATGCAAAAGATAAGCTTTCAGACCTGTATTCATGGTTAGATGATAACTTCTATCAACCTGATCACAACGCCTACGCAGACGAGCGCTCGGGGGAGCTTTCGACTCTTGACCCATACCGCGGTCAGAATGCCAATATGCATATGTGCGAAGCTTTTATCGCGGCCTATAAAGCCATTGGCGATCAACGTTTCTTAGAACGCGCTAAACGCCTTGCGCAAAAGTTTGCTGGAGAATTATGTGACCTAGCTGGCGGCATGATTTGGGAACACTACCATCAAGATTGGCAACCGGACTGGCAATATAACATTGATAAGCCGGACGACTTGTTTAAGCCATGGGGGTTTCAACCTGGCCATCAAGTGGAGTGGACCAAACTGCTACTGCAATTACACCAATTGAGCCCTGAGTCATGGTATGTGGAACGCGCTAAAAGTCTGTTTGATCAAGCGGTTAAATACGGTTGGGATAAAGAGCACGGAGGTTTAGTCTATGGCTTTGCTCCGAAAACTTACGAATTTGCCGATGCTCAGAAATACTTCTGGGTCCAAGCTGAGGCGATTGCAGCGGCTTATCGTTTATACAAAGTGACTGATGAGCAAACCTATCTCGACTGGTATCAAACACTTTGGCAATACAGCTGGGACCATTTGATCGATCATACTCACGGTGCTTGGTTCCGCATTGTGGCACGTAATGGCGATAAAATTACCACCGAGAAATCGCCAATGGGGAAAGTGGACTACCACACGCTAGGAGCTTGTTGGGATGTTATGGACAATATGACAGCAGCGCCTAACTGAGTATAAAAAAAAGCCAGCGAAAGCTGGCTGTATAAAGCGGGATCACACTACTCTTACGAGAATTCACTACATATTTGGGTAATTAGGTCCCCCTGTTCCTTCAGGTGTTACCCAAGTTATATTCTGCGCCGGGTCTTTAATGTCACAGGTCTTACAATGCAGACAGTTTTGCGCATTGATTTGTAATGATGGACCTGTTTCTTTCTCTACGATCTCGTATACGCCAGCAGGACAATAACGTTGTGCTGGCTCAGCAAACTGACTTAGGTTACTGCCTGTTGGGATGCTGTCGTCTGCAAGCGTTAAATGACAAGGCTGATCTTCTTCATGGTTGGTATTAGATAAAAATACCGATGAAAGACGATCAAAGCTTAGTTTGCCATCAGGTTTTGGATAATCGATCTTTTTAGCACTGGCGATATTTTGCAATTGCGCATGATCAAGAGACGTATCATGAAGCGTGATCGGCATATTACCGCCCAATAAATTCTGATCAACGAAGTTAAATGCTCCACCCCAGAAAGTACCGAACTTATGCATAGCTGGCGCAAAATTGCGCGTTCTGTATAGCTCTTGCTTTAACCATGAATCGTCAAACAGAGCGTTAAATGTGTCGCCAATCGATAAGCTAGTGTCTGCTAACACCTTATTAATCGCTTCCGCGGCAATCATGCCTGACTTCATGGCGGTATGTGTGCCTTTGATTTTGGCCACATTTAAGGTACCAGCATCACAACCCACCAACAAAGCCCCCGGCATAGTCATGGTTGGCAAGGCATTCCAACCACCTTTGGCAATCGCACGAGCACCATAAGACACTCGCTCTCCACCTTCTAGATACTGCTTAAGCACTGGATGATGTTTTAAACGCTGGAATTCTTCATAAGGGCTCATCCAAGGGTTGCTGTAATTCAGATCAACAATCAACCCTACCACCACCTGATAATTATCCGTGTGGTATAAGAAGAAACCACCACTGGCTTCCTCAAGAGGCCAGCCCGCGCCATGCAGCACAAGTCCAGGTTGATGTTTAGCAGGATCAATTTGCCACAGCTCTTTGATGCCTAGAGCATAGTGCTGTGGGTCGGCCGCGGTATCAAGGTTAAATTTGCTGATTAACTGCTTGCCTAAGTGTCCTCGACAGCCTTCCGAAAAGACCGTGTACTGGGCATGCAACTCCATGCCTTCCATATAGGTTGCGAGTTGCTCACCGGAAGCAGATACCCCCATATCACCTGTGGCAACGCCTTTCACGCGACCATCCTCATGATACAAAATCTCTGCTGCAGCAAAGCCTGGAAATATTTCCACGCCCAAACCTTCGGCCTGCTCTGCTAACCAACGACATAAGTTGCCAACACTAACAATGTAGTTGCCATCATTCTTCATGGTGTTGGGAACCAATGCATGTGGCAACTCTTTACTCAGTTCACCATCTTTTAATAGGTAAACTTCGTCTTTAGTCACAGGGGTGTTAAGAGGAGCACCCAACTCCTGCCAGTTGTCGAATAGCTCGTTCAAGGCACGAGGCTCTAGCACGGCACCGGATAATATGTGCGCACCGACCTCTGAACCTTTTTCAAGCACACATACGTTTAGGTCTGCATTAAGTTGCTTCAAACGAATGGCGGTCGACAGACCAGAAGGACCTGCGCCCACGATGACAACATCAAACTCCATCGATTCACGCATAATTGCACTCCTCTTATTCTTTTTATTTAGCGCTTAAGTTTCTAATAACAAGTGGCTTACAGTTTTTCGGTTAGCTCAGGCAACACATCAAATAGGTCACCCACTAAGCCATAATCAGCCACTTGGAAAATCGGCGCTTCTTCATCTTTGTTGACAGCTACGATGACTTTAGAGTCTTTCATACCGGCCAAATGCTGGATTGCACCAGAAATACCGAAGGCCATGTAAAGGCTTGGTGCGACGATCTTACCAGTTTGTCCCACCTGCATATCGTTTGGTACAAAGCCAGAATCCACTGCCGCACGGGAAGCCCCCACTGCTGCACCTAACTTATCTGCCAAGGCTTCAAGCAGTGCAAAGTTCTCACCACTTCCCACACCTCGACCACCGGATACAATACGCTCTGCAGCGGTCAATTCAGGACGTTCAGATTGCGTTAGTTCGTCGTTTACCCAGCTTGATAGTCCGCTGTCAGCAGGCGCAGCCAATGTTTCCACTGCAGCCGAACCGCCTGTTGCCGCAGCTTTATCAAATGCTGCCGCACGTACTGTGATGACTTTCACGGCATCATTAGAAGTAACCGTGGCAATGGCATTACCGGCATAGATTGGGCGCTGAAATTGTACGTCGCTCAATACCGCAGTGATGTCCGACAGCTGCCCAACATCTAACAAGGCTGCAACGCGTGGCATCGCATCTTTGCTAACAGAGTTAGACGGCGCCATGATATGCGAGTAATCGCCTGCCACAGATAGAATCAATTCGCTTAAGTTCTCAGCTAAATCGTAAGCAAGGCTGTCACCTTCAGCGAGCAGTACTTTGCCCACACCCGAACACTGAGCTGCGGCATCCGCAACCGCTTTAACATTCGCGCCAGCCACTAATACTGTGATGTCCGAACCAACCTGCTGCGCAGCCGTCAAAGCACTAAGCGTTGCAGGAGCCAATTCTGTACCGTTGTGTTCTGCAATAAGTAAAGTAGCCATTAGATCACCTTCGCTTCGTCTTTCAATTTCTGAATAAGCTCGTCTACGGACCCCACTTTCACGCCACCTTGGCGCGCAGCAGGTGCTTCCACCTTATCGAGCTGAATGTGTTGTTTTACTTCCACACCCAGATCCGCAAACGTTTTTGTCTCAAGCGGCTTGCGCTTTGCCTTCATAATGTCTGGCAACTTGGCAAAACGAGGTTCATTCAGACGTAAATCGGTCGTCACGATGGCTGGTAGCGCTAACTTAACCGTACGCAGTCCCCCATCAATTTCTCGAGTGACTGCCACGTGTCCAGATTCAACCGATACGTTTGAAGCAAACGTACCCTGTGGGCGTTTTGTCAGTGCTGCTAACATTTGACCGACTTGGTTGTTGTCTGAATCAATAGACTGTTTGCCTAAAATGACCAATTCAGCCCCTTCGTCAGCCATCAATTTGGCAAAAGTTTTAGCAACCGTTAGTGGCTCTGCTGTGTCTTCTGTTTCGACTAAAATAGCGCGATCCGCACCTAATGCCATGGCAGTACGCAACTGCTCTTGACTCGCACTGGAGCCCACACTAACCGCGATGACTTCGGTTGCAATGCCCGCCTCTTTTAAACGGATGGCTTCTTCTACTGCGATCTCACAAAATGGATTGATCGCCATTTTGGTATTACTTAAATCCACGTCTGTGTTATCTGATTTGACGCGCACTTTCACGTTGTAATCAATGACGCGTTTGACACCGACTAATACTTTCATAATTGTCACCTAGATATACTTTTTCTTATAACAATAAACGCCAACTACCGTTTAAGAGTCGCTTCTATACTGGCATTCTTCAATAACATTAAACGCTAATTACACTGACAGAATGAGGCTCTTGATAAAGTTCGGCCACTTGGTCCGCACGATGTTCCTGAACATTTCTTTGATTTAACGAGCCTTTATCTGTTACCTCATGTGCATCCAAACAAGGCGCTTCATGCTGCAAAAGAATTCGTGCTACTACCGTTGAACTGCCCGTTCCCTGAGCAGCAAATGCTCTCAGCTTCTCTAGAAATATAGTTCGAACTTTCGCATGGTGAACGACTTTTTCATCAGATAAGTGCGCGGCTTCCTCACCAATCAGGGCACGGCACTGGGCCAAGTCTGGAAACACTAAACCAGTTATGTCAGCGCGATTAGTTCCGCACAAAACAATGTCCTGAACCCATGGCGCAAAGGCACTGATAAACTTGGCACGAAGCGTTCCAGCACTGACCCAAGTGCCACTGTCTAATTTGAAGTCTTCTGATACGCGTCCATCGAATCTGAAACCACGATTAGGATTATTTTCATCCAAGTAAGCAAAAGCATCGCCCAGACAATAAAAGCCTTCTTCATCAAACGATTTGGCGGTTAATTCAGGTTGGCGCCAATAGCCAGGCATCACGGTTACGGCTTTTACACGAGCTTCTAACTTGCCTTCATTGGGTACTAATTTCAGGGTAACGCCAGGTGCTGGTTTTCCAATCACGCCTGATGCACTTTCTTCAATGGAGGCAAAAGTCACCGATGGCGCTGTCTCAGTCGCACCAAGCCCTGTCAGCATTGGGATTTTCTTGCCAGTGTACTGAATGGCTAACGCATCAATATCGTCCCAAATATGCTGCGCCATACCCGCGGCGGCAAAAAACATAAACTGAAGTCGTGAAAAGAATTTACGTGCCAGATCATCGTCTTGTTTAAGTTTCTTAACCAGCAGCTCAAAGCCTTTGGGCACGTTGAAATACACTGTCGGAGCAATCTCAGCGAGATTGTTCAATGTTTTATGAAAGTGCGCTTCGGTAGGCTTACCATCATCAAGATAAAAAGAACCGCCATTGTATAAAGCAATACTGACGTTATGGTTACCACCGAAGGTATGGTTCCAAGGTAGCCAATCCACCATCACAGGCGGTTCTTCCGCAAGGAAAGCCATGGTGTCACGGATCATCACCGCATTCGCACATAGCATCCGGTGGGTATTCATTACGCCTTTTGGCATACCGGTCGTACCAGAGGTAAACAGTATTTTGGCGACGGTATCTCCTGTGACTTCCGCATTGCGCTGCTCAATCTCAGGGGCGATTTCATGTTCCCAGAACGATGCAAAGGAAACAGTAGGATTTTCAATCTGCTCTGCATTCTTATCACCATACATCACCGCCACAGGGATATCGGTGCCCGCGACGGCTTTAATCGCCTTTTCATAAGGCGCCAGTTTATCTACTACTATCAGGCCAGGTGTCAGCAGCTCGACAACGTGCTTTAACTTGGCGTAGTCAGTAGCAACCAACGAGTAGGCCGGTGAGATCGGGGCATGAGGCACGCCAATGTAGTACCCTGCCATGGCTAACATCAAATGCTCTAAACTGTTACCGGATAAAAAGGCGATAGGACGCTCTGGGGATACCGGCTGCTCTAATAACCAGGATGCAAGTTGGCGAACTTTAGTCAGCGCTTCAGCGTAGGTATAACGTTCCCATTCTCCAGTGTTGTCTCGTTGTGCTATGAACACGGTATTAGGCGTTTCCTCTGCCCAATGAACAAGACGATCCGTCAAACAACGAGCATATTCTGCAAGGGGTGTTTGGCATTGAACAATCTGCTCTCCATTATCCCGTTTCTCGATCGCAACAGAGTGACTCACCACCTTAATTGGATGGAATTCGCTGGTCATTTTATTCTCCTGAAACTTGTTATTTTTATTCGTTCAAAGAAGGTTATGTCCCTATTTCCTAGGAACTAGAATTCATAGTTTCCGACGCCATTTTGCTCTTCTATTACAGTCGTCAAAGCCGCTTGAGCCTGAGGCAGCTTATAAGCGCTGTAAAACTCCGCCAGCGCTACGACATTGCCAAAGAAGACCTCATCTTGAGCTTTGCTTACTTGTGCCTGCTGCGCCAATTCAGCCAATTGCCAAGCACAGCATATCCCCCCTAAAGCATTTAAAAATGGCACCGCTACAGCATCCAATTGAGCTAATTCAGCACTTGGATTGAGTATCGTGCTATCCAAGACATGAGCCAGTTGATTCAATACTTGCCCTAAGCGCTGGTTAACAACACTATCTGGACTTTTTTCAACAACGTCTCGAATGTCTGCCATCAGCTCACTAATACAACGACCTTGGTCCATACGAATCTTGCGGTGTAATAAATCTTTCGCTTGGATCCCTGTCGTACCTTCGTAGATGGTTGTAATGCGTACATCACGCATCACTTGTGCGATACCCGTTTCTTCAACAAAGCCCATCCCGCCATAAACTTGAATGGCGTCGCCCACTAATTCATTCGCTTGTTCCGTAGCAAACCCTTTAAAGATAGGCGTTAGTAAGGCAATACGTTTTTCCGCTGCCTGTGCAGTTTCAGCATCCTTAGACTGCTCGGCGACATCAATCAAAGCAGCGATTTGATAACCTAATGAGCGCAGTGCAAAGCTTTCCGAGCGAAGGTTAAGGAGCATGCGCTTCACATCAGGGTGTTCAATAATCGCTACACGTTGCCCATCGGCACCGGCGCCCTGCACGCGTTCTTTTGAGTATTGCTGTGCTTTTTGGAACGCCAGTTCACTTAGCCCCACACCTTGCATACCACAGCTTAAGCGAGCTTCGTTCATCAACACGAACATCGCCATCAGACCTTGGTTTAGGTTGCCGATTAATTCACCGACACAAGCATCGTTATCGCCGTAACTGATCGAACACGTTGGGCTACCGTGAAGGCCTGTTTTATGCTCAATCCCCGTACAGCGGATATCGTTAAATTCACCGCAGGAACCGTCTTCATTAACGCGGTATTTAGGTACAGCAAATAAAGAAAGGCCTCGGCTCCCTGCAGGGGCATCCGGTGTGCGAGCTAATACTAAATGGACAATGTTCTCAGCCATATCGTGCTCACCATAGGTGATGTAGATTTTTTGACCTTTGATCTGGTAAGTGCCGTCCGTTTGAGGGATCGCTTTGGTTGTCAGCGCGCCCAGGTCAGAACCTGCATTGGGTTCAGTTAAGGCCATTGCCACCGTCCATTCACCCGTGACAATTTGCGTTAAATAACGGGCTTTTAGCTCATCAGATCCGAACTTCAATAGAATCTCTGAGCCACCCTGCGCCAATGCCGCAAACATGACAAATGCTAGGTTGCTCGACAACCACATTTCGTTCACTGGCTGAGCAATGTACTTCGGTAAGCCTTGACCACCGTATTCTTCGGGTAGTGCTAACCCGATCCAACCAGAATCACGAAATTGCGCGTACGCATCTTTCCAACCCGTTGGCGTGGTTACTTGACCATCAGAGAATGTACAGCCTTCAACATCACCGACCATATTTAGGGGAGCGAGTACACCACTCGCAAACTTGTTTGCCTCATCCATGATGGCATTTGCAAGATCCAGGTCGAAGTCTTGTAAGGATTCAAGGTTACCAAGTTGTTGAGTTTGATAGGCTTGCTCAACTAACCATTGCATGTCTTTGTATGGGGCTTGGTAGCTCATCATCGATCTCCTATTTTGCCGCCATACGGATTGCGCCATCCAGACGAATGACTTCACCGTTCAACATACAGTTCTCGATAATTTGTTGCGCCAGCATGGCGAACTCATCAGGGTCGCCCAAACGTGGTGGAAATGGCACCGCTGCACCTAATGACTGCTGCACTTCCTCAGGAAGAACATCCATCATTGGTGTTTTGAAGATACCTGGAGCAATGGTCATCACACGAATACCAAAGCGCGCTAGCTCACGAGCGATCGGTAGTGTCATCGCCGTCACGCCGCCTTTCGATGCGGAATAAGCCGCTTGACCAATCTGACCGTCAAAGGCTGCCACCGAAGCCGTATTAATAATCACACCGCGCTCTGAAGTCGATTGCGGCTCGTTGTGCTGCATTTTGTCGGCTGTTAAACGAATCATGTTAAACGTACCAAGTAAGTTCACTCGTAGCGCACGCTCAAACCCCGCTAGCGAATGAGGACCTTCTCGACCGACAACACGCTCAGCACCAGGAATACCCGCGCAGTTCACCAAACCATTGATTTCACCAAACGTGGCAACCGCTTGATCCAAAGACGCTTGCACCGATGCTTCATCAGAAATATCAGTCACCGTGAACTGTACCCGTTCACCTAAGCTTTCAGCGACGCGCTTTAGACCCTCTTCGTTTAGGTCTGCTAACGAAACGCTTGCCCCTAAACCATGTAGACGACGTGCAACGGCTTCCCCAATACCGGAAGCTGAACCTGTAACAACAAAGTGACGACCTTGAACTTGCATGATTAAACTCCTGTACTGACTTATTTCTTCTTACGGTTTAGGAAGGACTCGATACGTGCTTTCACTTCGTCACTGGTTTGCGTGATGCCGCAAATAAGCGATTCCGTGTACAAACCATCATCAGCGGCCATGTTGCTGATGTGTGCTAGCCCCGTGGTCATTGCCCAGTTTGAGTATTTAGAGTTTTTCGCGATGCTCGCCGCAAGTTCCATGGCTTTATCCAATGATGCACCGTTTTCCACTACGTAATGCCCTAAGCCAATGCGGTAACCTTCTTCGGCATCTACGTCACGGCCCGTCAACATCATCTCAGTCATACGGCTAGTACCGATAACACGAGCCACGTTTACCGATGCGCCACCACCAACGAAGATGCCATGACGGCCTTCTGGTAGACGGTAAAAAGTCCCCTTTTCAGTCACACGAATGTGTGCACAGATCGCCAGCTCCAAACCACCGCCGATGACCGCACCTTGCATGGCCGCAATCACCGGGATGCCAGAGTTTTGAATATGACCAAACACGCGATGCCACATATTGGAATGCTTAACGACTTCGAATGGTTCGCGAGCTTTATGTTCAGCAAGGTCTAGCCCAGCGCAGAACTCAGGGCCAGCGCCAGAGAAGACGATAACGTTGACGTCATCAGGAAGGTTAATAAACGCATGCTCAATTTCTAGACACAGAGAGTCATTGATCGCGTTCTTTTTTTCAGGTCGATTCAATCGAAGATGACCGATGCCATGCTCCACTGAGAATTCGATAAATTGATAAGTTGTCATTCGCTTACCTCTTGTTTTTATGCTTATGGCTGAGGTGCCTTATGTAGCGTGAATTACTTGTTAAATTCATAATAGTTGTATTACTAAACAAATGTCAAACACAACTATTTATATTTTTCTCAAAAAAAAGCCACACACGTGTGTGGCTAAATATGGAGCGTACTAAGTACTATCGATCCGTTACTCGGATCACGGTTGCCATACCTGTATCACCCGCTGCACAGCCGGTAAACAAGCCATAACCACCGCCTCGCAGGGCAAGCTCTTCAATCATTTCTATCATGGCACGTAAGCCTGTTGGCCCTTGTGGATGCCCCCAAATTAGTGAGCAACCAAAATTGTTCATTTGCATCACATCGATATTCAAAGCTTTCGCTAACGCCACATCATTCACGGCAAAGGGGTTATGGGTTTTAATGGCATCAACTTGCTCAATACTGATACCCGCCATGTGTAAAGCACGCTTAGCCGCTTCAATCGGTGCTGCTGGCATATAGGCCAAATCGTCTCGCGCTTGCCCAAAACCCAATACCTCTACTTTGATAGAGCTATTCGCAGATAACGCTTGCGCCTTGTCACTGTGACAAACAATGATGGCCGCATTACCGTCGGCTGGGTGTGTCTGATTACCAAAGGTAATCACTCCCCCTTCCATTACTGGTTTTAGCTTTGCCAAGCCTTCCGCTGTGGTTGGGAATACTCCCTCGTCCCCGGTTACCACACACGCTTCTTTTTTGAAATTAGGCGTTGGCACAGACAGAGGTAGTGTCATGTAACGTTTTTGAAAGGCTTGCTCGTCTTTTAGAGCTTCTTGATACTGTTCGTAACGACGCAAAGTAACAGCGTCCAATTCTTCACGGGTGATATCAAAACGTTTGGCCACGTTCTCACCGGTTTGCATCATAGAATGTCCACCCATTGGATCATTCATCATGTTGTAAAACACTTGATCCTCTGACTGCCCCGCCCCGCCAATACCTTGCGGATTCGGATAGAAAATGTGCGGACCATTGGAACAACGATCAGCCGCCATCAATAGCGATACACTGGCCATACCACACATCACTTCAGATGCCGCCGCAAATAGACCACGAGCACTGGTGGCACACACTTGGTTTACCACATGCCCTGGCGTATGCACGGCACCAATATCAAATAGCGGCCAAGGTGCACCATTGAATGATTGATACTGGTTGATGGTCATGCCCAGTACGCCGGAGTCGAACACTGTCGGGTCTATTGAGCGTTTAGCCAATTCTTGCTTTGCAACGTGAGCCGCGAATTTCATTGAATGCAGGTACTGCAAGGAACCCTGCCACTTTGTAAACGGTGTACTCCAATACGCACCGTATGGAATCTCTACATTTTGCATTGTCATTTAGGTCACCCTGATTGTTGTTATTTTGCAGAACCTGCCATGAATTCACCTAAACCTCCCCATGACTCTTGGAAGATCTGCTCTGGCATCGCTTTTAAATCGTCGGCAATGATGGGCTTGAAATCCATCATGCTTAACACGTCTTTCTCAAGATCAAGACCAGGCGCAATCTCCGTCAGCACCATGCCTTCTTGGCGTAGCTCTAACACACAGCGCTCCGTAATAAAGAACACTGGTTTATTATTCGCTTGAGCAAACTCACCACTAAAGGTCACATGATCCACCTGCTCAACAAACTTACGGGTTCGGCCTTCTTCTAAGACGGACACTTTGCCACCCTCAAACGACAACTTAGCGCCGTTCACCAAGGTGCCACAGAACACGACTTTCTTGGCGGTTTGCGAGATATTAATAAAGCCACCAGGACCGACGACTTTGGGGCCAAACTTACTAACATTCAGGTTGCCGTTCTGATCCGCCTGCGCCAAACCTAAGAAGGCAATGTCCAAACCTCCGCCGTCGTAGAAATCAAATTGCGCTTCATGCTCAATAATCGCTTCTGCATTCCACGCCGCACCAAAGTCACCACCCGACGCTGGAATACCACCGTAAGTCCCCAACTCAGTCGTCAACATAAAGCGGCTTGCCACGTTTTCTTCCGCTGCCACCGAGGCCACACCGTCTGGCATGCCAATTCCAAGGTTTACAATGGCATTGTCATAAAGCTCCATCGCCGCACGACGAGCAATGATCTTACGCTCGCCAAATGGCACAGGAGGAATAGCGTTTAGAGGAATACGGGCATTACCGGCTAGGCTAGGATTGTACTCAGTAGTGATGGTTTGCATGTGCTGCTCGGCTGGCGCCACGGTCACGTAGTCAACTAGCACGCCCGGCACTTTGACATCTTTTGGTTTGATGGTTTTTGCTTCGACAAGGTATTTCACTTGCGCAATAACAATACCACCGCTATTACGCGCAGCCTGCGCCATCGGCAAGATTTCCGCTAACTGAGCTTCTTCCTCTACAGAAAGGTTGCCATGCTCATCTGCAGTCGTAGCACGAATGACAACCACATTAAGCGGGAATTTCTTATAAAGTAGCCAGTCTTCACCTTCAATATCAATGCGTTTCACCAAGTCATCGGTCGCTTTAGAGGTAACCTTGCCGCCACTTAGTAATGGATCCACGTAGGTTCCCATACCGACCTTAGTGATGACACCGGGCTTGTTACCCGCTATTTGACGCCACATGGTGGTGAGCACACCTTGTGGTAATAAGTAGCCTTCAATTTTATCCTCAACAATCATGCCTGCCATTTTCGGAGCTTGACCGGTATGACCAGATATCAAACGTTTCACTAGCCCTTCATGAGCAAGGTGGGACATTCCTGCATCTCTGCCGTCACCGCAACCACAATCGTGAATCAAAGTAAGGTCCTTTGGTTGACCCGTTTTAAGAAAACGTTGCTCCAAATGACTGGCCACTGCCTCTGCAAAATAAGACATACCAATGGTTGACCAAGCGACCGAGTCACCATCTTTAATTAGGCCTGCAGCCTGCTCTAGAGAGATCACCTTACTCATAATTCACCTTCTATTTTTAGCGTTGTTACGGTGGACCGATGTTGAAATATTTGTTTGAACTTATTTTTGTTGTACTACACAACAATTATTTTTACAAATAGTTTTGATTTGCATTGTTAAATATTCTAAAAATAAAAGAGGCGTTATCTTTTTTTCCGATGGGCGTAAGGAAAATTTGATGAAGAACATTGTTGAAAAGCTAAACAGTTTATGTAAACAATGTATGAATCGACTACGAGGAAGTAATCAGGTCGACTCAAAAACCATAAAAACACGTATAAAAAAAACAATGTGAGGTGGAAAATGAAGTATCTTGGACGCAAAGGGCTAGCGTTGGTTGCGGGTGCAGTGTTATCTGTCAATGCCATGGCAGAAGCAGAGTTTACCTTGAAACTGCACCATATGCTGCCGCCTATGTCGATGGCACATTCCAAATTTCTAGAGCCTTGGGCTGAGAAAGTGGAAGCGGAATCAAACGGGCGCATTGATATCGAGCTGTACCCCGCTATGCAACTTGGCGGTAAGCCACCTCAGTTATTCGATCAAGTCCGTAAAGGCATTTCAGACATTACATGGACGGTTGGTGGATACACTCCGGGGCGATTCCCTAAAGCAACCGTATTTGAACTTCCTTTCATGCCAAGTACCGCCAAAGCAACTTCCATGGCTTTACAAGAATATGCCGAAACCGAGATGCAAGATGAAATGAAAGACGTGCATCTACTTGCCATGCATACTCATGCACCCGGTTCATTCCACTCTCGTGAAAAAGCCATTAAAACTGGGGCTGACCTTGATGGCTTAAAAGTACGTGCGCCAAATAAAATCATGTCCGAAGGTTTTAAAGAATTCGGAGCCAACACCATCTTTATGCCTGTAACAGAAATGGCCAGCGCTATTTCAAAAGGTGTACTTGATGTCGCCGTACTTCCATACGAAGTAGTCTTACCCACTAAGATCTATGAATTGGTGAAACACCATACTGAAATTAAAGGCGATCGTGGTCTTTATACTCAGTTCTTTATTTTTGCTATGAATAAAGACGTGTATGCCGATCTGCCTGCAGATCTACAAAAAGTCATCGACGATAACTCTGGTGTCGCTCTAGCCGGTCACATCGGCACCCTGTTTGACAACTATGAGCAGCATGCTCGTTCCTACGCAGTGAAACAAGGCAACAGCTTTGATTACATTGAAGGAGCAGAATATGACGCGTGGAAAGCGAAGCTAGAACCCGTTCGTGAAGAATGGCTTGAAGACATGAATGACGACGATTATGAAGCGGAACGTTTACTTGAAAAAGCGGAAAGCTTGATTAAGAAATACGAGTCAATGTAACCATTGTCGGTGATTTAGCATGAAACTATCCATTATGAATGTTGTTGAAGTGGGGTTAAAGCGTGTCTCGATGAGCTTCGCCCTACTTGGGGGTCTTATCATGCTGTGCTTGGCGATCATTACGGTCGCCAGCATCATCGGCAGGACTTTTTTTGGCCAATCAGTAGAAGGTGACTACGAGCTAACTGAAGTGGGGCTCGCTATGGCCGTGTTCCTTTTCTTACCTGAATGTTATTTGCGTAAGGGCCATATCATCGTAGATTTGTTCACGGCACACTGCCGCCCGAAAACACTACACCTATTAGATCAATTAGGTCATCTCATTTTTACGTTCGTAAGCGCAGCTTTTGCCTACCGCATGGTATTAAGCGGCCTTGAATCCAGAGACTACTATGAGCAAACCATGATCCTAGAACTCCCAATGTGGTGGGTCTATGTGGTCGGAGTGATCTGTTTTAGTGTCTGCACCTTATGTGGTCTCCAGCGACTTATGTGCAGCCCTGTAGGAGAACAGAATGAGTAATGTACAGCTCGCGTTTCTAATGATGGGGATTCTATTAATCCTGATGAGCATTCGAATTCCCATCGCTCTTGCTATGATGGTGTGTGGCTCCATCGGTTATGTCGTCATTGGTGGGTTGCCAGCTTTGCTGGAATACCTCGGCACCGCTCCCGTCGCCAAGTTCTCGACTTATGATTTATCCGTTGTGCCACTTTTTCTATTAATGGGGGAGCTAGCCACTCGATCCGGTATTACCACCGAGTTGTTCCGCACCTGTAACACTTGGGTGGGTCGCCAAAAAGGTGGTATTGCTATGGCTGCTGTCGCTGGCTGTGCCGCGTTTGGCGCTATTTGTGGGTCTTCTCTTGCGACGGCTTCCACCATGGGCAAAGTGGCGTTACCTGAGATGCGCCGCCTTAATTACTCAGGCAGTCTGGCTGCTGGGGCGCTGGCGGCCGGGGGAACCTTAGGGATCTTGATCCCGCCTTCGATGGTTCTCATCATTTTTGCCGTACTCACAGAGCAAAACATTTCAAAAATGTTTATTGCAGCGTTTATTCCAGGCTTTCTGGCTGCAGCTGGCTACATGATCACCATTGCCATTTATGTTCGCCTTTACCCGAACTCAGGCCCTCGTGGAGAGGCAACAACTTGGCTACAAAAGCTTAAATCAACCCGTGATGTATGGCACATTACTTTGATCTTCTTAATCGTATTAGGGGGAATTTACTTCGGTATCTTCACGCCTACCGAAGCTGCCTCTGTCGGTGTTGTACTAACAGCCATCTTAGCCATTACTCATGGCAAAATGAGAATGGAAGGGTTACTGGCCAGCTTGATTCGTACTGCCGTATCCTCTGCAATGATTTTCTTCATTGTCTTAGGAGCCGACTTATTCAGCGTGTTTATCGCCCTTTCCAAGCTGCCAGAAATCGGTGTCGAAGTACTGACCAACTCTGGTCTTTCAGCCTATACCATTTTGGTGATCATGCTGATTACTTATCTCATTATGGGGTGTTTTTTGGACAGTCTGGCCATGATCCTGCTGACCATTCCAATCTACTTCCCTATCATCATGGCAATGGATTTTGGCATTCCGACAGCGGACTTGGGGATTTGGTTCGGAATCATTGCTCTAGTCGTCGTGGAAGTCGGTCTGATTACACCCCCAGTGGGCATGAACATTTTCATTATCAAGTCCTTTGACCAGTCACTACCGCTAAAAGAGTGTTTCAAAGGGGTCGTGCCATTTTTACTATCGGACTTCGTACGTGTGGCTTTGTTAGTTATGTTCCCTGGCATCACATTATGGCTCGTCCATGCCATCGGCTAATCATAATGAAAATCTAAGAATCGTTGTAACGCGTTTATTAAGGGGTCTATTAGGCCCCAATTTTTCAAAACTTGATAAGGTCAACAATTGTTATAAGTTTCACCAACCTGAGAGATTGATATACAATACTGCGCTTAAATTTTTTCATGCTAGGAAATCAACACATGCAAGACGACCGCTCCAAAAAGTCCGAACAAGAAATCGATTTTGGTGTACTAGGCGAATTTCTAGGTTACCGTTTGCGCCGTGCCCAAATGAACTTTTTCGCTAAATTTGGTGAGGTTTGTGAGGATCTGGGCATTAGTCCTGGATTGTTTGCGGTACTCGCGATTGTGGATCGCAACCCTGGTTTGACGCAAACAGCCGTGGCGCAAGCATTAGGTAATGACCGCTCAGCTATGGTTGCTGCTGTAGATAAGCTAGAAGGTAAAAATCTGCTAGAGCGCCGACCTGCAGTGAATGACCGTCGCTCCTACGCGCTATTTATGACCGAAGAAGGCAACCGTTTTTTTGCTAACGCTGTTGAGCGCGTGAGTCGTTACGAAAATGAAATGGCCAAGTGTCTAAAAGACGATTCTGAGAAAGAATGGTTACTGGACGCACTTGAGCGTTTGGCAAATAAGTCTTTGTAACGCCAACCTATTTATACTGACGCCCAATCAGAAAAGCCTTGTAGCACACCGTGCTACAAGGCTTTTTAATCCCTGTCAGAGGATTAGCACTCGATGGCGTTTACCGCCAAACCTCCACGGGAGGTTTCTTTATACTTATCTTGCATATCTTTGCCCGTATCACGCATGGTACGAATCACTTTATCTAGGGAAATAAAATGCTCGCCATCACCACGCAACGCCATCTGTGTGGCATTGATTGCTTTCATCGCAGCAATCGCATTACGCTCGATACAAGGCACTTGAACTAAGCCACCAACTGGATCACAGGTTAATCCAAGGTTATGCTCAAGGCCGATTTCAGCAGCATTCTCAACCTGTTGCGGTGTGCCGCCCATGACTTCGCAAAGCCCGGCCGCCGCCATAGAGCAAGCGGAGCCCACTTCCCCTTGGCAACCCACTTCTGCCCCTGAGATGGAGGCATTTTTCTTACAAAGCACACCAATCGCAGCTGCAGCCAGTAAGAAGTCAACCACATTCTCTTCCGTTGGATTTGGTACAAACTCCATGTAGTACATGAGTACCGCAGGGATGATACCCGCCGCCCCGTTAGTTGGCGCTGTAACCATTCGACCACCACCGGCATTCTCTTCGTTCACAGCTAGGGCGTATAAGTTGACCCAGTCCATAGCACTTAAGGTAGAGCTGATAATATTGGGGCGTGTGGCACGGATCAGAGACTTATGCAGGCTCATGGCTCGACGGCGGACATTCAAGCCACCAGGCAATATGCCTTCTTTATGCAGGCCATTCGCGATGCAGTCTTTCATCGCCCCCCAAATATCCATCAGGCCGTCACGCACTTCTTGCTCAGAACGAAATACCTTTTCGTTCTCCATCATCAGCTCACTGATTCGAAGCTTGTTGTCTCGACACATTTGCAGCAATTCAACGGCTGTGTTGAAGTCATAAGGCACATCGACCTGTGGCACCAAGGTCGCATCGGCGGTAGCTTCTGACTCGTCAATGACAAAACCACCACCAATCGAGTAGTAGGTATTTTGATAGAGACTTGTTCCTGCACTATCAAACGCCGTTAGACGCATGGCATTTGGATGGTACGGTAGTGACTCTTCTAAAAGGAGCATGTCACGCTCCCAAATGAACTCAATATTATGTTCAGGAGCCAACACTAAACGCTGGCTACTCATTAATGCTTCTATGCGCGCCGTTACACAGTCAGGGTTAATGCTGTGTGGTCGCTCGCCCATCAATCCCATGATGACCGCATGGTCTGTGCCATGCCCTTTTCCAGTCGCGCTTAATGAACCATATAGCTCTACCAATACACGAGCGGTGTCTTCCGTGAGTTTTCGCTCTAACAACGCTTGGGTAAAATCGGCTGCAGCGGCCATGGGTCCCACGGTATGGGAGCTAGAAGGGCCAATGCCAATTTTAAAAAGATCAAATACGCTGATAGACATAACGCCTCCAGAAAGTTTCCAATTGGAAACAAGATTAACAATAAGAAACAAATACAGATTTTTTAATGTAATTACAAGTATTTGTACGCCTTATTCAGTTTCGCAAGTTGCAAAACTGGTGTGAGCGAGAACGGGAAGGATGTGCGGAGTGGAAATTAGAAGTTGGATAGCGCCATAGCGCTATCCAAGTACGTACTTATCGTCCAAAAACAACCGTTCGCTTGCCATTCAAGAAGACACGTTTTTCAACGTGGCATTTGATCGCATTAAACAATGTTATACGTTCGATATCTTGCCCTTTTGCGACCAAATCTTCTGGATAATGCGCATGATCCACTGTTTGGATACCTTGGGCGATGATTGGGCCTTCATCAAGATCATCGTTTACATAGTGAGCCGTTGCGCCAACCATCTTCACGCCCTTTTCCCATGCTTGGTGATAAGGACGAGCACCTTTAAAGCCTGGTAACAATGAGTGGTGAATGTTGATCGCACGACCATCTAAGTACTGACACATCTCCGATGAAAGTACCTGCATGTAACGAGCTAATACCACTAGCTCAGCATCATACTCTTCGATTAACTCACGTACCTTAGCCTCTTGCTCAGGCTTGGTATCGGCCGTAATAGGCAAATGGTAGTAAGGAATGTTATGCCACTGTGCCAACGACTCTAGATCTGGGTGATTGGAAATGATCACGGGCACTTCGATGTTTAACTGCCCGGTACGGTAGCGGTACAACAAGTCATTCAGACAGTGGTCGTACTTAGACACCATAATCGCTACACGTGGACGATGGTTCGGTGCTGTCAGCTCCCACTCCATTTCGAATTGCTTAGCGCGGGCAGAAAACTCCGCAGTAAACTCTTCTGGAGTAAAGTCAGCTGATTGCGGGAAAAACTCTACTCGAATGAAAAAGCGATTCGCTTCACGGTCATCGAACGAATGAATCTCTTCCACGTAGTTCCCAGCTTCCGCCATAAAACGAGTGACCACATCAACGGTACCAATCACACTTGGGCAGTTTGCAGTAAAGATCCATGGTTTTGTTGTTGCTTTCATAGGATGTTCTCTCTAGAAGAAGCCGATCCGCATGGCGAATCGGCTGGTATGGAGGGGAAGGAATTACGCTTCAACCACTAAGCCGTATTCGCGGCTAGCATCTTGAATCCATAACCATAGGTAGTCAGAGAAGCTACGACGAATCACTAGCTCAAACGTCTCTTCACCGGAGCGGCGAATCACAGCAGAGCTTTTCGCAAAAACAGACGTGACAACCTTACCTACTGGAAATTCACTTGGGTGAAGATCGATCGGCGAAGATTTTTTGATGACATCTTTCGCATGCTTACCAGACAAAGTCACCAATGTCTGACCGCCACTCACGTTAACCACTTGGTAGTGGCCAATCATGTTCTGCTGGAACGCCGTTTCGATGTCAAATGCCTGCAAACCTGGCACTGTGATCAACCATTCGTCTGGAGAAATCCAACGTACTACAACATCGCCTTGACTAACGGATGTCAGCGGTTGGGTTGGCAAAGCCACACCCAACACTTTCTCAACGACGGACATTTGCTCTGCGTTGTCAGCATTCATACGCAGTGTGATATGTCCCAGCAACGCTTCTTCTTTGAAACTAACACCACCAGTGTTTGGGCCTTTCTTAGCGATGGTTGCTAAATCAGCGTGAAACAACGGTGATTGACCCACAATGGATGCATCAGGTAGCTGGTTCATGACTGATACCGTTGCTGTTTCATTTTTTACATCAGACATTTTGACGCTCCCCTTTTGGATCTAGGAAAATTGGGCTACAAATTTCGGCTTCAACGACACGACCATCAACTAATGGGTAGTACACTTTTTCGCCCATTTTTTCTAAACCGCCTTTTACAAAGCCCATCGCAATCGAGCGGCCTAAGTTAGCAGACCAGTAGCTAGACGTTACGTGACCCACCATCGGCATTGGAATTGGAGCGGTCGGATCGAATACACCTTGTGCACCTTCTGGCAACACAATGTTCGGATCAACAGTTTTCAAACCCACTAATTGCTTACGATCAGCACGGACACAGTCTTCACGTTTCATGCCACGCTTACCGATAAAGCTGAATGGCTTATTCATGGAAACCGCCCAACCCATACCTAAATCGTAAGGGTGAACAGAGCCATCAGTATCTTGACCAGCGATAATGAAGCCTTTCTCTGCACGAAGGATGTGCATGGTTTCCGTACCGTATGGTGTCAGGTTGTACTTAGCGCCATGTTCAAACAGTTTTTCCCAAACATGCAGACCGTAGTTTGCTTGAACGTTGATCTCAAAAGACAGCTCACCCGTGAACGAGATTCGGAACACACGCGCTGGAACGCCGGCAACAGTCATCGGTTTCCAGTCCATGAAACCAAAGTTATCTTTCGACACATCCGCATCCGTTAGCTCTTCTAGAAGCTTACGGCTGTTCGGACCAGAAATCGTCATAGTTGCCCAATGGTCCGTAACGGAAGTGAAGTACACTTCTAGTTCAGGCCACTCTGTTTGATGGTAAAGCTCTAACCAAGTTAGAACACCTGCTGCACCACCAGTAGTTGTGGTCATCAAGAAGTGGTTTTCACCAAGACAAGATGTCACACCGTCATCGAATACCATGCCGTCTTCTTTCAGCATTAAGCCGTAACGACATTTACCGACTGGCAATT
This sequence comes from Marinomonas communis, assembly GCF_004363305.1. Lineage (GTDB taxonomy): Bacteria > Pseudomonadota > Gammaproteobacteria > Pseudomonadales > Marinomonadaceae > Marinomonas > Marinomonas communis. The sequence continues at coordinate 233,620 of NZ_SNZA01000004.1, forward strand.
TCGCCCACGCGTTTGAGTAAACACGACCTAGGAATTCACGTGCGTCTTTACCTTGGATGTCGATTTTACCCAGTGTAGATGCGTCCAAAATACCAACCGATTCACGTGTTGCTAGACACTCACGATTCAAGGCTTCTTGCATTGACTCGCCCGCTTTCGGGAAGTACCAAGGACGTTTCCATTGACCCACATCCTCGAACTTAGCACCTTGCTCTAGATGCCACTTATGCATCGCACTGTAACGCTCAGGATCAAACAACTCTTTGCAATCACGGCCTACGATCGCACCGAATGTGATCGGCGTGTAGTTAGGACGGAAGATGGTTGTTCCTGTATCAGGAATGGTTTGGTTCAATGCGCTGGCTGCGATTGCCATACCATTGATGTTACCCAACTTACCTTGGTCAGTACCAAAGCCCATCGCCGTGTAACGTTTCACGTGCTCGATCGACTCAAAGCCTTCGCGACACGCAAGCTCAATGCCCGCTGCAGTCACATCGTTTTGGTAATCAACAAACTGCTTAGGCGCTTGTGATGTCGGTTTAGTGTGTGGAATATGGTAAAGCGCCATGGCTTTTGATTCAGACACTTGTGCAGACTCAGGCAATGCCACTTCAGCTTTTGCTAGGCCAAGCTTTTCTAACGCGTCTTGACCAGCTTGCAGACCTTCAGACAAGGCATCAGCGGTTGTGTAGTGTCCGTTGATCGCACCCGCAGTCAGTTGCTGCTGTACGGTTTTACCTGGAACAAAACCAATCGCAGAGTCATCCCAAACTGGGCGAGAACCCGTGTGACAAGATAGGTGCACAACTGGACTCCAACCACCTGAAGAAGCAACAGTGTCTGCGCTTAGCTTCTTAACAGAGCCAGTCACTTTAGAACCGTCTTCACTGATAGAGGCAACCGATACACCGGATACGCGTTTGCTGCCTTGAACGTCAATCACTGCAGAGCCAGCCATCACAGTGATACCACGCTCACGAGCTGCATCCACTAGAGGGCCAGTTGGGTTCTTACGAGTGTCCACAATGGCTTGTACCTTGCGACCCGCATCATGCCAATCCAATGCCGCATGGTAAGCATTGTCATTGGTTGTCATCAGCACCAACTCATTACCTGGCACAACGCCGTAACGGTTAATGTAAGTGGAAACCGCATTCGCAACCATGACACCTGGTACGTCGTTGTTTGCAAACACCAATGGACGTTCGTGAGCACCGGTTGCTAGCACTACCCATTTTGCGCGCACACGGTGGTAACGAGCACGAACCTGACCATTCGGCGCACGGTCCGCTAGATGCTCCGTCATGCGTTGGTGAATCGTTAGGAAGTTATGATCGTGGTAACCATTCACAGTAGAGCGAGGTAGCACCAAAACATTTTCGTTGGCTTCTAACTCTTTCGTGACGCTCGCCACCCATGCTGAGCCCGCTTTACCGTCAACCGTTTCTTTGCTGCTTAGTAGACTGCCACCAAACTCGTTTTGTTCGTCAGCGATGATAACGCGAGCGCCACCACGTGCCGCCGCCAAGGCAGCCATTAGACCCGCAGGGCCTGCACCGACAACCATCACATCACAGTGCTGGTTCATCTTGTCGTAGATATCTGGATCGTATTCTTTAGGAGAACGACCTAGACCCGCCGCTTGGCGAATAACTTTTTCATAGGTTTCCCACATAGACTGTGGGTACATGAAGGTTTTGTAGTAGAAACCTGGTGGCATCATTTTACCACCTACTTTTCCTACTAATCCCATCAAGTCCATTTCAACATTTGGCCAACCATTGGTTGAACCTGCAACCAACCCAGAGAACAACTCTTGCTGCGTTGCACGAACGTTCGGCACCTGAGTGGCTTCAGTCGCGCCCAATTGCATGATGGCGTTTGGCTCTTCTGCACCCGCTGCCACAATACCGCGAGGACGGCTGTATTTGAAACTACGACCAACCAGATCAACACCGTTTGCCAACAATGCTGACGCTAGGGTATCCCCAGCAAAACCTTTAAATTGCTTACCGTTATAGGTAAATGTCAGTGGCTTAGAACGGTCAATTCGGCCACCGCTTTGTAGACGATTTTTTTGAGACATGATCCGCTCCCTTTACTCAACCACTTTTGGCTGCTCGCCGATTTTGTAGACTTCTTTAATTTCATACGTTGCTGTATTACGAGTAACGTTGAAAAACTTACGGCAACCAGCCGCATGAACCCACAGTTCATGATGCAGGCCTTTCGGGTTCTTACGGAAGAACATGTAGTTACCCCATTCTTCATCAGTACAAGAATCAGGATCTAGTGGACGAGCGATATGCGCCTGACCGTGATTGTGGAACTCTTCTTCTTCACGGTGCTCACCACAATGCGGGCAATAAATAAGAAACATGTAATAACTCTCCCGTTAGTGTGCTACGCCAGCAGCGCCGTGCTCATCGATAAGCGCGCCGTTGTGGAATCGGAACATAGAGAATGGCTTCGCCAATTCGTGCATTTCGCCTTTCGCAAGAGACGCCGCAAAAACGTTGCCTGACCCTGGTGTGGCTTTGAAACCACCCGTACCCCAACCACAGTTGAAGAAAAGGTTTTTAACTGGGGTTTCCGAAATGATCGGACAAGCATCAGGACATGTATCCACGATACCGCCCCATTGACGGTTCATGCGCACACGGCTAAAGATCGGGAACATTTCAACAATCGCTTGAATCGTGTGTTCGATCGTAGAGTAAGAACCGCGCTGGCCGTAACCTGTGTAACCATCAATACCCGCACCGATCACCAAGTCACCTTTGTCTGACTGAGACGCGTAACCGTGTACATGGTTAGACATAACCACTGTGTCTAGGATTGGCTTGATTGGCTCAGATACCAAGGCTTGCAATGGGTGAGATTCCAGCGGTAATTCGAAACCTGCCTTAGCAGCCATCACGCCAGAGTGACCCGCTGTGACACAACCTACGCGATCGGCTTTGATATCGCCGTAACGATCGGTTTTAACACCCACAACCGTGCCATCTTCAATAATGAAATCGACTACTTCTGTTTGCTGGATTAAATCCACACCGCGCATGTCTGCACCACGAGCAAAGCCCCATGCCACAGCATCGTGACGAGCAACACCCGCACGTGGTTGCCAAGACGCCCCCATGACTGGGTAACGAGCATTGTCAGAGCAATCAAGGATCGGCACGATCTCATTCACTTGTTTCGCGTCCAAGACTTCGCCGTCAATACCGTTTAGACGGTTCGCATTTACACGGCGTTCGATATCGCGCATGTCTTGCAGTGTGTGACCTAAGTTCAGACAGCCACGCTGAGAGAACATCACGTTGTAGTTAAGATCTTGAGATAGACCTTCCCACAACTTCATCGCGTGCTCGTATAAATGCGCCGCTTCGTCCCAAAGGTAGTTTGAACGAACGATTGTCGTATTACGTGCTGTATTACCGCCACCTAAGTAGCCTTTCTCGATCACCGCAACATTCGTGATGTTATGCTCTTTTGCAAGATAATAAGCTGTGGCTAGACCGTGACCACCGCCGCCGACGATGATGACATCGTACTTTTTCTTCGGTGTCGGGTTGCGCCAAACCCGTTGCCAATTTTCATGATGGCTTAGACTGTGCTTTAACAAGCCAAATCCGGAATACTGCTGCATTGTGTCAGCTCCTTATCATGGCAGACCTTCTTGGGACTGCATTACAAAGTGGTAATACTAGCGATAGACTGGGTAGTCGGCGCAAAGCGCGTTTACTTGCTCTGTCACTGCGTTGATCGTATGAAACTTATGTTCAGTCGATTCTGGAAAGCGGAAGACAATCATCACTTCAACGTAACTCACGCGCATTGACACAATGCTTGAGTACTTACAACAGAAAGAACCAGCGGAAGACCAGTAGTGAATAAGGAGACGTTGAAGCACTCCTGCCAAACCAGAAAAACCAACCTACGCCACCTATACTATGAAACCCCCTCAGCGGTAACTTTTTTGATTGCGTCAAATAGATGGTTATTTACGACACCTAAAATAAACGTCGTAAAACGACATAAAAGCAGTATTTTTGAGCGCCCTTGAGTCAGTCTTTTCATAGAGTTATGCGTTTGAGCCTTACCTTAGTGCTCGCTTTCACATACACTTGCACAATTGCTGCAACACTATTCGTACAGGAACCCTCGTTCACCATGACGCAATCTGTTCAAAAAAAGCACTTTAGCCCCTCTCATGCAGACCACAATCATGCTCATGTGATCACGCCTGACCAGGATAAAGCTCCGATCATGATTGGCTTTGTGCTACTGGAGCATTTCTCTATGGTGGCTTTTACAGGCGCTGTCGATGCCTTGGTAACGGCGAACTTAGTACAAACGGAAAAGCTGTTTGACTACGCGACCCTAAGCCTTACAGGATCGTCAGTTGTCAGTGATTTGGGGATTGAAATTGCGACAGGCAGCAGTGTTGAAAAGGCTCTTAACGCATCAAGTCAGTTGTTCGATGTATTAATCGTATGTGGTGGTTATCGTTGTCAATTGGCTGAGCAACCAGCGTTAACGGAGTACCTTAAAAATCATCAAAAGAATGACGCGTACTTGGGCGGATTATGGAATGGCTCCATTGCCTTGGCCCATGCTGGTTTAACTCAAGGACGACGTATCGCCGTTCACCCTGACAATCACCCTTATGTGAAAGAGCATTTCCAAGACACTGCTATAGCCAAAGAAACATCCATCATTGACGGGTCGATTTTAAGCTGCTCTGGACCTGTGAGCGCTCTAGGAATGATGCTTTCTTTGGTCGAAGACATGCAGGGGAATCGTATTGCACGAGCGGTGAAAGAGATCCTGACCTGTGATCAGCTCGCGGAAAGTCCCATCACCCCGATCCCACAACCGACCGATGAAGCTAAGTACCCAGATGCGCTTAAGAAAGTATTAGAGCTGATGCGTAGCAACATCGAAGAACCTTTAACTCTTGAAGAGCTATTACATTACGCTAGCGTTTCACGTCGTCAGCTTGAGCGCTTGTTTCAGAACCATCTCGAAACCAGCCCATCACGTTATTATCTTGAACTGCGCATCACCTACGCTCGTCGTTTGCTGCAACAGACCAACAAGCCAATTATTGAAGTCGCCATTGCCAGTGGCTTTGTCAGCTCTAGCCATTTTAGTAACTGCTTCAAAGACTACTTTGGCGTTGCACCCAGTAACTTCCGCAAGAAAACCAGCCAAGCGTAACGCTTATTTACCAATAAAAATGGCCTCGAGTAGAGGCCATTTTCACATCTAAAGTAAGTGATGACTTACTCTACTTCAATCACTTCGTAGCTATGAACAATGTTCACACCACCACGCTCAAGCATAAGAGATGCTGAGCAGTACTCTTCCGCAGACAGTTTTACCGCACGCGCCACATGACTTTCTTTGATCTTGCGACCCGTTACGACAAAGTGCACACGAATTTCAGTAAATACAGAAGGCACTGTGTCTGCACGATCCGCATCAATCTGCGCCACACAAGACACAACATCTTGGCGCGCTTTTTTCAGGATATTGACCACATCGTAGGAAGTACAACCGCCTAAACCGGCAAGGATAAGTTCCATCGGGCGAGGGCCTGCTGTTTGATTGCCATCGATCTCTACTTTAAAGCCAGAGCCCGTTTCAGCAGTAAAATGTACGTCTTCTTGCCAAGCTACACTTGTTTTCATAGCGTTCTTCTCTCAAATCTTATTTAAACAATTCCGCCAGTTTTTCGCCCGGATTGTCTGCTTTCATAAAGGCTTCGCCCACTAAGAAAGCATGAATATTGTTTTCACGCATCGCCGCTACATCGTCTTGAGTATGAATGCCACTTTCAGTCACGATCAAACGATCTTTTGGCACATCATTCATCAATTCAAATGTATGCTGCAAACTCAGTTCAAAAGTATGCAAGTCACGGTTGTTAATACCTAACAACTCAGTCTCAGTGTACTCTAATGCCAGCTCTAACTCAGCGCGATTATGCACTTCTACTAAGACATCCATAGATAGGTCACGAGCCATCTGATCTAGTTCACGTAGTTCTTTGCCAGATAGGCAAGCAGCAATCAACAAAATACAGTCGGCGCCAATCGAACGCGCTTCCATCACTTGGTAAGGGTCAACAATAAAATCCTTACGAATCACAGGTAGTGAACAGGCATTGCGTGCTTCTACTAGGTAATCTTCGTGACCTTGAAAAAAGTCTTGGTCGGTCAATACAGACAAACACGCTGCGCCGCCCTTTTCATAGGACACAGCAATATCTTTTGGAGAAAACGGATCGCGCAAAATACCTTTACTTGGAGAGGCTTTTTTCACTTCCGCAATCACCCCCGCTTTACCCAAAGCAATTTTGCTGCGTAGGGCTGCGGCAAATCCACGAGTTGGATTGTGAGCGTTGGCCGCTGCAGCAGCGATTTCAAGATTAGCAAACGGTGTACGAGCTTGTCGTTCAGCGATTTCCTCGTACTTACGCGCCACGATCTTTTTTAAAATTGTTGGAGTCTCGACTTGCATAATAGCTCTCTATTTTAGTTCGCTGTTTCTGTTGTATCAGGCATGTAGCAACGGGAAAAACTCGCTAATTCTTGCAGTTTGATCTTAGCTAAGCCACCACAGATCACATCTTCTGCAATCGCAACACCTTCTGCTAACGAGTCCGCTACACCCGATACATAAATCGCGGCACCTGCGTTTAGGGACACAATATCGCGCGGTGCATTTTCTTTGCCCTTACCTTCCAGTGCCGATTTCAGCATTTCAAAGCTTGCATCAGCATCCTCTGCCTGTACTAGAGATAAAGGCTGACGCGCCAACCCAAAGTCTTCCGGAGTGATCTCGTACTCTGAGATTTCACCATCTTTTAGCTCTGCCACGTAAGTTTTGTCAGAAATACTAATTTCATCCAACCCGTCCGCAGAATGCACCACCAATACATGGCTGCTGCCCAGCGCCTTTAAGGCCTCAGCAATAGGACGTACCCACTCTTTGGCGAACACCCCCATCACTTGACGTTTTGCACCAGCAGGGTTGGTCAACGGCCCTAATAAATTGAAGATGGTACGGGTGGCCATTTCTTTGCGAGGTGCGATCGCGTACTGCATTGCAGAGTGATAGTTTGGCGCAAACATAAAGCCTAGACCCAGCTCTTGTACGCTGCGTTTCACTTGCTCACTGTTCAAGCCTAGGTAAACGCCAGCCTTTTCTAACACATCGGCACTACCAGATTTAGACGATACAGAGCGACCACCGTGTTTCGCAACGTGTGCTCCAGCACCCGCTGCAACAAACGACGCTGCGGTAGATACGTTAAACAAATTGCCTCCATCGCCACCGGTACCACAGGTATCAACGATTTCATCACCACCTAGGTCAACCTTAGTGGACAGTTCACGCATCACTTGAGCGGCGGCAATAATCTCTTCTACCGTCTCACCTTTCATGCGTAAGCCAATTAAAAACCCGCCAATCTGTGCATCGGTTGTTTGGCATGTCATGATACTCATCATCACATCACGCATTTCATCGCCAGTTAGGTCTTGTTTATTAACCACCTTGGCAATCGCTTGTTTAATATCCACCAGCCAACTCCTAATGTTTGAAAAAGTTGTCTAACAGAGCGTGACCATGCTCTGTCAAAATCGACTCAGGGTGAAACTGCACCCCTTCAATGTTCATACTTGTGTGTCGTAAGCCCATGATCTCATCCAACTCGCCTTGATCATTTTGCGTCCACGCCGTTACCTCTAGACAAGCAGGTAAGGTCTCTTGCTTCACTACCAAGGAATGGTAACGTGTCGCATTATAAGGATTAGGCAAATCACGGAACACACCAATCCCCTTATGGTACACCTTTGAGGTTTTGCCGTGCATTACTGTTTTGGCTCGAATCACATCGCCACCAAATACTTGGGCAATACTCTGATGCCCCAAACAGATACCTAACACTGGAATGCTGCCAGCAAAGTGCTCAATTGCTTGCAAGGAAATGCCCGCTTCATTTGGCGTACATGGCCCTGGAGAAATGACAATATGACTCGGCGCAAGCGCCTCAATATCTGCAATCGTTAAGGTATCGTTACGACGAACATCCACCTCATAACCCAACTCACGAATGTACTGCACCAAGTTGTAGGTGAAGGAATCGTAGTTGTCTATCATCAGAACCATAAATCACTTAAACCACTGATAAGTAAAGCTTTTAAAAAAATCGGCTCAATGGTTTCCGGTGCTAAATGAAGCACACCTAATATGGAGGGAATTTGAGCTCGGACAATACTACATGATTGTCAGAATGAGCGCTATTTTGTGGCGCGACAAGAACATTAGAGAAAGCGCCAGACCTAAACCCAGCGCTTTTGAATGATCGTTTAATCGAAGCTTATAAGTCCAATTCGATCAGACCGCCGGCCTCTTTAGCACGGGAGCAGCAGGTCAGCATTTGTTTGCCTTCGGCTTTTTCTTGTTTGCTTAGAAAGACATCACGATGATCTATCTCTCCACTGATAACATCAGTTAAGCAAGTTCCACAAACGCCTTCACAGCAAGACACTGGAACAAAGATAGCGTTCTCGTCTAGCACATCGGTAATGGACTGATTCGCAGCCACATCTAGCACTTGCCCAGTGCTGGCCAGCTTGATTTGGAAGGCATGATTGTCCCCATGATCCACATCCATAGCAGGCGCAGCGAAGAATTCACGATGCACTTTCTCTTCCGGCCAGCCTAACGCTTCTGCATGTTCCAGCACACTGGCAATAAACTCTGCAGGACCACAGACATAGAGATCCGAGTCGGCCACATGCTGACTCAATACCGATTTAATATCCATGCGGCCCGAGCTTTGGGGTTCACTACTGAAATGGAAATGCATTTTATCAGCAAACGATGCTTGCTTAAGCGTTTCACTGAAAGCGGCCGTACGCGGTGATTTGCCACAGTAATGAAACTCAAATGGCGTGCCTGCGCATTGCAGGGTTTGCGCCATTGGCAATAGCGGCGTCACGCCAATACCACCGGCGATCAACAAAGATTTGGCTTCTTTATTGCGTAGCGGAAAGTGGTTCTTTGGCTCGCTAATCTGCACCACATCACCGATGTTTAAGCCATGCACTTCTTCTGAGCCACCACGGGATTGCGGGTCTTTTAGCACCGCGATCTCGTAATAACGAGGATCCGACTGCAAACGACACAAAGAATACTGACGCAATAATCCACTTGGTAATTTGATATCAATGTGTGCCCCAGCCTCGAATGGCGGTAACGCTGCCTCATTGGCTTTACCTAGCACCAGACGCACCACAGCAGCGGCTTCGTCGACTTTATTTAAAACTACGACTTCTATCATGACGTCACCTTAGAATGAGATCGTTTGCAGAGGAGCGTCTTTGGATGTCATCTGAACCGCAGTTTCCGCTTTGATAATACGTTCGATCACGCGGCGGGATTGCACGCCTCCGGCGTCGATATTGAGTTTTAACAAGTCGTAATCAGGGAAGGCTTTTAGGTTGGCTTGCTGACGCTCTAACACTTCTAAGTCTTCTTGGAAGATACTACCCTGACCTTCACGGATTTTATCGGTCAGCGCCGCATCGTCGGCTTTGAAGTTACGCGCCATGCCCCAGAAGTACCACATGGTGTCTTCGGTTTCCGGAGTAATAAAGTCCACTACGATGCTGCTGGCTTTTTTATCTTTTGGCGCATCAAAACCACCATGACCTTCTAGGGCGACACCCACATCGATCATGACATGAGAAGGCGGTGTAAAGCGACAACGCTGCCAACGATCCACTGGCGCGTCTTTGGGTAAGCCATTAGCTTCTAGCGCCAATTGCCAGAATGGCGGTGCGGTGATGTTTTCCATAGTGCGGCTGGTAATCACTTCATCGCCATTTACTTTCGTATCCACTGGCGATTCATCGATTTCTTTCTGACCGATACTGGACGCATGCACGTAGGTTTCGTGAGTAAGATCCATTAAGTTATCGATCATCAAGCGGTAATCCGCGTGAATGTGGTAAAGACCACCACCGTAGGCCCAGTCATCACTGATGGCCCATTCTTGCACAGGAATCAAACTTGCATCCGCTAATTCTTGGTCACCAGGCCATACCCAGATAAAGCCATAACGCTCTTCCACTGCGAATGACTTCATACATGGAAAACCTTGTACTCGTTGTAGAGGCATTTCTTTGGTTTTGCCATCAGCGCCCATTTTCAAACCATGGTAACCACAAACCAGTAAGCCATCCTCCACATAACCTAACGACATGGCGGCACCACGGTGCGGACAAAAGTCCCTCACTGCGGCAATTTCATTTTCCGATGGACGATAAAAAGCAATGCTTTCGCCACATATTTTGCGGCCTAATGGCTTCTCGGTGCCAATCTCTTCCGACATGGCGGCCACATACCAAGTGTTCTTTGGAAACGTTTGCTGGCTCATGGATTTCTCCTAATTGTGTTATTTTTGTTCTTTAATGGATCCAATATAGCCTAGCAAGGCCCATTTATCTCATTAAAAAAACACATAATGGATCCAATAAATAGATTTTAAGCTAAAATCCGGTTATTAAACTCATTATATAGCCACTAATGGATCCAATAAGGCGAGTCGGCATCTATGAAGAAAAACCAAACCAATGTCTTGAGTGAGCTGCGTCAGATGATTTTAGAAGGCGCTTTAAGCGCAGGGAGTCGTATCGCAGAAGTTCCTACCGCTGAAATGCTAGGGGTTTCACGCACACCGGTTCGGATCGCATTTCGAGCATTAGAGCAAGAAGGTCTACTCACCAAACTGGCTGGACGCGGCTACGAAGTGCGCTCCATTTCTGTTGAAGAAATTATGGGGGCGGTAGAAGTACGCGGAGTACTGGAGGGACTGGCAGCACGCCAAGCCGCTGAGCGCGGCTTGTCTCTAGAGCATCAGCAAGCGTTAGCATCGTTGCTCGAAGAAGGCGATCAAATTCTAGATGTTGAATCTCTGCAAGAGGCAGATCTTGAACGCTATCAACAAATGAACAAGCGCTTTCACGATATTGTCATTGAAGCGGCGCATAATCCCGCTATCCAAGCTGCACTGAGCCGTAATGAACACTTGCCGTTTGCCTCTTCCAGCGCCCTGGCCTTCGACAAAAAGCATATGCAGCGTGAAGCTAGGCGATTCCAGTTTGCACATCAACAGCATCACCATGTTTACCATGCCATTGTGAACGGACTCGGCACGCGAGCGGAAGGCATTATGAGAGAACATGCCAATGCCACACTGGGTTATGTACACCAACCTAAAGATTCTGACAGCTTAACTGTGATTACTGAGCGCAAACTTTAAATTAAGCCATAATTTTCTCTGGTTAAGCTCTGTTTGTCGCTCTTAGTTCATTGATTATAAAGACGAATTCACTCACACTGAAGCAACTATCTAAGACGTATAAGGGGCTCAATTGTGTCCAACCCAATTGCAGAATTGATTGAGTTATTAACTCAAGAAAATATTTCTAACCAAGACATCAACCAAGCAATCAGTTCAATGCCCCCTGATGATGTGGCCTTGGCCTTAGAGTCGATTCCAGTTTCTCAACGTCGCTTTGTTTGGGACAGCATCAAACAAACCAACCGCCTTGATATTTTGGTTGAGATGCGTGGTGAATCCCGCCTGCTACTTCTTAAAGAGCTAAACGACCTCGAAATTGCCGAGTTATTTTCTGATGTGGATGCAGAAGATCTGTTGGAAATTGCCGACTCTCTGCCAGATCCAATGATCGAAATCGCGCTGCAAAAGATGGATGCCAAACAGCGCGAATACTACCAACAAGGTGTGACTTACGAAGAGGACGAAGCCGGTCGTTGGGTTGATCATGAATTAATTGTCGCAGCTCAAACAATACGCGTATCAGAAGCCATGCGTTTATTCCGTCGCGTGTCTGCGCCCTACTCTGACACCCTTTATTTGGTAAACCGAACGGGACGCTGGGTCGGCTGTGTCCATCTTCGCTCTATTCTAAATGCTCAGCCACATGAGCCAGTCTCTGGATTTATGGAAGAAGAATACCCATTTATCGACGCGCAAACGGATGTAGTCAAAGCAGCAGACCTATTGGAGAAAAGTGAAGTGTCTGCACTTCCTGTACTCGATAGCAACCAATTGCTGGTCGGCCGCTTCCATGCGGGGCACGCTCTTGAAGCGCGCCGCTTAGAACAAGAAGCCGTACAAATGTCCAACACCGGTTTGGATGAAGACTCGGATCTATTCTCACCTGTACGTCGCAGTGCCGCATCCCGTGGTTTTTGGTTGGGCATTAACCTACTGACAGCGTTTATGGCTTCGGCATTTATTGGCCTCTTTGAAGCAACCCTAGAACAAGTGGTGGCACTGGCCGTATTAATGCCAATCGTTGCTTCCATGGGGGGTATCGCTGGAAGCCAAACTTTAACCCTGATAGTTCGTGGTTTGGCCCTAGGCCAGATTACCAGAGCCAACTTTAGTTCACTGCTAAAGAAGGAGCTTCAAGTGGGTGGTTTAAACGGTATTGTCTGGTCACTGTGTATCGGTGCTGCGGTGTTGTTCTGGTTCCAAAGCCCGATGCTCGGTTTCACAATTGCGATGGCTATCGTTATTAATATCTTAATGGCTGCACTTTCTGGCGTCATAATTCCAGTCGTTTTAGATAAGCTTAAAATCGATCCGGCCTTGTCAGGTTCCGTGATATTGACCACGGTGACAGACATCGCCGGGTACATTGCATTCTTAGGCTTAGGCACACTGCTACTACTGTAAACAAGGATTCAATACATGACTTGGGAAACCATTCAGCCTTACCTCGGTCTGGGCGACAATCAAATGCACTGGATCGTAAAAATCTTTATCGTCGTTTTTGCGACACTATTAATCAACTTTGTTGTTAACCGTATTTTGATGCGTGTAGATGACAAACTACAGCGCACACGCAACCCTTGGGACAACATGATCGTAGAAGCCGCCATGCCGCCACTGCGATTATTTATTTGGTTGATTGGTTTAAGCATTGCAGCCGAAATATCAGACACCCAACTGGATGAAAACTTCGCAGCGATTGTTCTTAAGATCAGAGAAATAGGTGTTATTGCCATTATTGCTTGGTTCTTGCTGCGTTGCGTCAAAGGCATTGAAAATGCCATGACATCAGGCCGCGCTACCAAACAACCTGTTGACTATACGACTGCCAGTGCGATCAGTAAGTTACTTCGCGCAGCGGTCATTATTACTTCCGTGCTCGTTATTCTACAAAACATGGGCTACAGCATCTCCGGTGTCCTCGCTTTTGGTGGTATCGGTGGTATTGCCGTGGGTTTTGCCGCGAAAGACTTACTGGCCAATTTCTTTGGCGGTTTGATGGTATATTTGGACCGTCCTTTCAAGGTCGGCGACTGGATTCGCTCTCCGGATCAGAACATCGAGGGTACCGTGGAGCACATTGGCTGGCGCCAGACTCGAATTCGTACCTTTGATAAGCGCCCTCTATATGTGCCAAACGCAACCTTCTCGACCATTTCCGTAGAAAACCCATCACGCATGTCACACCGTCGAATCAATGAAACAGTTGGCGTGCGTTACAGCGACTTTAGTAAGCTGTCTGAGATTCTAAGTGAAATCAAAGACATGGTTGGTCAGCATGAAGAAATCGACAGTGACGAGATCTACATGGTGAACTTCAACCAGTTCGGCCCATCTTCTCTAGACTTCTTTATCTATGCCTACACACGCACCACAAACTGGGCGAAGTACCACGAAGTCAAACAGGATGTTCTGTTCCAAGCGATGCAGATCATCGAAAAACACGGTGCCGAAGTGGCCTTCCCAACTCGTACTCTGCACTTATTCAATGAGAATGCACCAACATCAGAGTTTGAAGACCTAGATGGTCAAAGCGAGAACGCTGCACCGAAAACTGAGAAATCTTAACGAAAACTAAATGCTTAAAAACGCCTGCTTCGAATGATCGAAACAGGCGTTTTTTATGGAAATAATTCAATCTGGTGCAAGCCACAGCGCGCCATTGACGACTTTACTGGCCACCTTGGTCAGCGAATCCCCTTCGCAAGGCCCTCGGTGACAAAAGCCCGATTGAATATCAAACAAAGCGCTATGTTGACTGCATTGAATATTTTGCCGTTTGCTATCCAAAAAGGCATCCGGCATCCATTCTAATGCCACACCAAAATGTGGGCACTGATTCACATAGACATACACATCGTCTTCATCAGCAATACAGAAATAACGCATACCCTGAAACCGAAACCCTAGGCCTGTTTCACGAATCCGCAACACATCGATATTGGTGGGCAGATATTGCACCATACTCAAGCACTCCAAGTAGCCCCTAATCCCATAGAATTAATGTCGTACAATAAAGATCTATACTCGACCCACAGATCATTACGGACCTAAAAAAGCCCGATCCTATGTCTACATAAGATCGGGCAAGTAACATAGTCATCTCGAGTGGAATGCTATGAAAAAACATTTTCAGACAGGTCTGTTCCGGTCACAGACCTGACTGATAGCCTCTTAGTTGCGGGCAGCGTATTGCGCTAAGTTAGCAGGCGTTACTAATTCAAACGGCACCCACACTTTCTGCTCCACCTTCTCACCATTCATCAGCTTTTGCAGTGTTTCTACCGCCCCGCGACCTTGTGCAGCGGCATTCTGGAAGACAGTGACATCCAGTTCGCCTGCTTGCATAGCCGCCAGTGCATCCGCGGTAGCATCAATACCTGCTACGACAACTTTATCCATATCCATACCAAAAGCCTTCATGGCTTGAATCGCACCGATAGCCATTTCATCGTTATTAGCAATCACCGCATCAAACTCAATGCCAGCGGTTAGCCAGTTGGTCATCAGATCGTTGCCTTTCGTTCGCATAAAGTCAGCAGATTGCTCCACGACAATCTCCAAACCTGAACAAGCGGGTGTTTCCAACACATCATGGATGTCTTTAGTTCGTTGCTGAGCTGCGTTATCCCCTAATGTGCCCATCATCACGGCGACCTTGCCTTTACCATCTAGCAAACGACATACTTCTTCTGTTTGAAGGGTGCCAGACTCAAGTTCATTTGAGGCGACAAAGGCTTGGTTTTCAGGCAAGAAGTCAACATTAATAGGACGGCGACCAACATATACTAACGGGATGCCAGCTTCTTCAGCATAGTCTGTCATCGCCTGAGTCGCATCCGAATCCACAGTATCAACGATAATGCCGTCTACCCCTGAAGCGATAAAGTTTTGAATTTGGTTCAACTGCATACCAATTTCATTCTTAGCATCCTCCATTTGCACCTCAAAGCCCGATTCATTGGCCGATTTTTCCAAACTGTTGCGCAGCACAGAGAGAAACAAATCATCAAAACTGAACAGGGTCACGCCAACCCGAGGCGCATCAGCCGCCATCACGGAGCCAGAGATCAGAGAAGCAAAGACAGCACTTAAAAGTGTTTTTTTCATTTTTATTTTCCTTTATAGCATTGTTTTCAAAATTATCAGCTGTTGCTGAATCAGGGGTAAAACACAATATTCTGAGCCGCCTTAGCGGCTTAATGTCGCTTTCAAAGCATCGATGGATGTCTCAATCCCAGCGTCAACGGACATGGTCAAATCTTCCATTTCAAGAGACACCCAATCGTTGTATCCCATCATGCGCACTACTGAGAAAAACTCTTTCCACCATTGCATATCTTGACCACAACCGACGGCGACGTAGTTCCAAGCACGGTTAGCAGTATCTTCCACCACTTTGGTTTCCAATAAGCCATTCACATCCGCTAGACCTCGCTCAATACGTGCATCTTTACCATGCACATGATGAATGGCATCACCGAGAGCACGGGCGGCCGCAATCGGATCCGCGCCCATAAAAATCAAATGACTTGGGTCGAGGTTCAGACCAATGATCGGACCTACTGCATTACGTAAGCGAAACAAGGTTTCAGGATTCCAGACCAACATGGAGGAAAAGTTTTCTAGGGCGATTTTTTCTACCCCATGTTGTTGCGCGTGTGCTGCCAGCTCTTTCCAAAATGGAATCGCCACATCGTTCCATTGATAATCTAAGCGCTGTTGTAAAATCGGTGGCCAGCTAACTGTGTAGGTAATCCAATTAGGCACTGTATCTTCAGGGCTGGCGGGTGGTAGGCCACTCATCATGACGATTTTTTTCACCCCCAAAAGCCCCGCTAGTACCATGGTGTCAAACGCGGCTTTTTTGTGAGCCTGTCCCATTGGACTTGGATCTAACGGATTACCCGAGACATTGAGCGCAGCAATGTTCAGTCCGCGTGAATGAATAGCACTTAAAAAGGCTTCGCGCTTTGCTTCACTGGCAATTAATTCATCCATACGCACATGCGGTGCAGGAGACCAGCCGCCGGTGGTCATTTCCACCCCTTCGACTCCCAGTTCAACCAGACGATCCAGCATGGCTTCGAATGGTAGATTCCCCAAACTATCAGTACAAAAAGAAAGCTTCATAAAACACCCCTCTCAATTAACGGTAAAATACTGGACGCTCTGGAATATTGATTGGCTCGATGTTGCCAGAATGCTTCGCCGCTACACAGGCATCGGCCGTGACGGCTACAATAAAGCCATCCCAAGCACTCGGACCATCCACACGCCCAACACTGGTGGCATCAATCCATTCTTGTAACTCCACATCAAATGCTTCAATAAAGCGCAGCTGCCAATCCACAATGATGTTCCGTGTGAACTTGCCATCGTGGCGCAACATGACATCACTTGGCTCAGGTAACGCAGCAGTACCAGATTCACACACCACATGGCATTGAATGTCATAGCCATATTGGGCATTTACGAAGCTTTCGATATTGATCAAGACGCCCTGCTTGGTTCGAAGCAAGACAACATGAGGATCTTGTAGACTGTCATCACACAGACGAGTTTTTCGAGGAAGGATCACTTGCGCTGACACATAGTCATCGTTCAATAACCACTTCAGCACATCAAATTCATGCACTAGGGAATCGCTGATCGCCATGTCCCCAGCAAACCCTGGTGCGGCTGGCGCTCGGTGGGCACAATTCAAAATGAGTGGGTAACCTAGTTGTTCACTGTCTAGAACACTTTTTAGTTGGCGATAGCTTTTATCAAAGCGGCGCATAAACCCCACTTGAACCAGCTGCTTTCCATGCATCATCTCTGCTTCAACAATCGCTCTACAGCCTGAAGCCGTGACCGCTAACGGCTTTTCGCAGAACACATATTTACCGGCTGCAATGGATGCCAACACAAACTCTTCGTGGGTCGGTCCCCAAGAAGTAACTAGGATCGCATCCACATCTTGCGCACGAATCAGCTCAATACCACTTTCATAAAATTTTGCCGAAAGATTGTGTTGCGCGAGAAAGGCTTCGGTATGTTCACGATTGACATCGTTGACCGCGACGACTTTAGCGCGGCTAAGCTTCTTTTCAATTCGCAGAGTGTGCTCTTTACCGATGGCACCAATACCAATGACGCCGAGACGAAGTCCCATAGTTTCACCTACCTATGATGTATTTGATTTATTATCTATCATAAATTGATATTAATTAGGCGCTTCAAAATAGCAGGAGGAGGGACACCGAACGATGCGATAAAACAGAATGCAAGGATTCAGACTGACGCATTTTTCCGGATTAAAGCTACACATAGCGGTAACTTAATGCCTTTTACTCTTGTTATTTTTAGGCTCTGATGGAATATTTGTTCCAAAGCAGTGGAATGCAGTATCGAAGAAAGCAGCAATAACACAAAGAAAACAGCATGATCTAATATCAAAAACATCATAAGTCGAGCTGAGAAATGATAGAAACCATCAAAAATAATAACAGCAAGGTGACTCTTCAGGATATCGCAAACGAAGCCGGTGTCGGCGTAGCGACGGTGGATCGGGTCATTAATGGCCGCGCCAAAGTCAGTGAAAAGACCATGAAAAAAGTCCTCCAAGCCTCACAAGCTCTGGGATACCACGGCCATAACCTAATCAAACAACGGGTAGGACAAGATCTTGAGGAGCTGACGTTAGGATTTATCTTGCAGCGCCGCGAGAGCTACTTTTATCGTGAGCTGGCGGCAGAAATCGAGCGAGGTTGCGAGGCCATCAAACATAAAAAAATCTCCGCTAAAATCGAGTTCTTAGATGACTTAACCCCCCGATCACTGGCTCAAACGATTGAAAAACTCGGTGCACAGGTTAATGCTCTGGGGATTGTGGCAGCGGATCATGCCAAAGTGAATATTGCCGTTGAGAGTTTACAAGCCACAGGCAAGCCTGTATTTACGTTATTGAGTGACATAACCGCCAGCAGTCGCGCCGGCTATGTTGGCATTGATAATCGTGCGGCAGGACGCACGGCAGCCTGGGCCATTACGAAACTGGCAAAACAGCAAGGCAAGATTGGCATCATTATGGGAAGCCACCGCTACCTATGCCAGGAACTGTGTGAAATCAGCTTCCGCTCCTATTGCCGTGAAAACGCCCCACAGTTTCAAATCGTTGAATCCGTTGTCAGCTTAGAAAATAAAAGCCTAGCGGAAGATGCCACCCTTGAGCTATTAAAACAAAATCCTGATCTCGTCGGGCTGTACTGCGCTGGTGGAGGTGTGGAAGGTGTACTTGATGCGCTGGAAGGCATGCCTCTCGCAAAAGACATGATCGTGGTCGCCAACGAGTTAACCCACGCCACCAAAGTCGCCTTGATGGATGGCATTCTCAATATGGTGATCTCTCACCCACGAGATCGACTCGTGAAAGCGTTAGTCGAACAAATGATTGCCGATACGCCCAACCTTTCCGGTCGCCCACAAGCGGTGCTGTTACCTTTTGATATCCATATTTCTGAGAATATCTAGCTTCTACTCTTTAGTTAACCATCGTAAAGGCTCATATAGGGCATTCCGCCTTGCCCTATATGAGTATCCACTAGTCAGTCCATCACGGCATTGCTGAGGGACATATTATGGCGGCCTTCCCTCATCCGGTGCAGCGCATCTCGGAAGAGTTGATCGACGTCATGCTGACCTTGGTTCAAGGCCATAACCCAATCGGTATACAGCAACGTTTAGTCCCTTTTGAAGTCATTACGCCTGAGAGTATTTGGAATTAAGCAAAGACAACACAAATGAAATAAATATTCCAAAATTTAATTGTTATAGAATATCCGATAGTTTAAGGTTAGTGGTAGCAAACACATTCTTCATATACGACAAAAATAAATGACTAGGGATGCCAGCATGCCAAATCTTCTATCCAAAAAAACGCTGTCTTCTGATAGCACCATGACACAACACATCACCCCAGAATCCGCCAACTGGCAATACGTAGGTTTTCAGGCACACACCCTAAAAGCGGGCCAAACGTTTGCCATGGAAACTCAGGATAACGAAGTCTGTGTCGTACTACTAAGCGGTAAAGCAAATGCGGCAACCGCTGATCAGAGTTGGGAAAACATCGGCGAGCGTGAATCAGTATTTGATCAAAAAGCTCCTTACGCTGTGTACGCCCCAGCACAAGATCGCATTGAATACACAGCACTGACGGATATTGAGTTAGCCGTTTGCCAAGCACCAGGCAAAGGCAATTACCAAGCGCGTTTAATCACGCCTGCTGATTGCCAATTTGAAACCCGAGGTGTGGGTACCAATACTCGCCATGTGTGTAATGTGTTATTTGGCAACTTGGCTGCTGACAGTTTGTTGGTATGTGAAGTCATCACTCCAAGCGGAAACTGGTCAAGCTATCCGCCACATAAGCACGATCAGGACGCGGCGCCAGCGGAAACACAGCTGGAAGAAACCTACTACCACCGAATCGATCCACCGCAAGGGTTTGTGTTCCAACGAGTCTACACGGATGATCGCAGCCTAGATGAAACCATGTCTGTAGAAGACGGGGATGTGGTGATGGTGCCAGAAGGTTACCATCCTGTCGGCGTACCGCACGGTTATCAGTCTTATTATCTGAACGTGATGGCGGGACCATCGAGAAACTGGATTTTCCACAACGATAAAGATCACGAGTGGATCATCGAGCGAGATAAAGAGGTTTTGGCCAAGCAAAAAAGTGCCTAAAACGTTACGCTAAGTAGACTCAACTCCAAATAGCATTACTCTGATAAAAGTTACCCTGATAAAAAATGCCAACCATGTAAACGTGGTTGGCATTTTTATTGTTTACTCCATAGCGCTGCCGCTTAACTCTTTAGGGGCAACTGCTCGCGTTTTTCTAGTTCGTGGGCCAGACCAATTGATAACGCTTGAGCTAATACTAACGATGAAGACAACGAGCGAAACGAGTCGATTTCAGCTTCTTTTACCACAAAGGATACCGTCGCTATCGACGCAAGTGGGCTGATTTGGTTATCAGTAATCACGATCAAAGGAACGCCTTTTTCAGCGGCCGCCTTGGCCACCACCTGAGTTTCTTCAGCGTAGGGGTGGAAACTTACCGCAATCAGAACATCGTTTTCGTCTAATGTACTGGCTTGCTCCTTATACATTCCCCCAACGCCATCCACCAAATATGCCTTGCGATCAATATGACGAAGTGCATAAGCGAAATAGCTCGCTACCACAAAAGCTCGACGCACCCCAACGATGTGAGCGGCATGGGCGTTGGCTAACACATCAATCGCACGCTCTAGCTCTTCAGTAGAAATAATCTCGGCTAAATGTTGCAGCGCCAACACATTGGCGTCAGAAAAGCGCTTTAACAGTCGGTAAGGAGATTGATCAGAATCATTCGTTCCTAAAGCATCCCGTGCCATACGGATGCGATCTTGATAGTTTGGCGACTCTTCCATCAGGTTCTGCTGAAACAGCTTTTGCATCTCGGTAAAGCCACTGAAGCCAAATGAGTTGGCAAAACGAACCCATGTAGATGGATGCACGCCAGCTTGTTCGGAAAGCACCGCGACCGTACCAAATGCCACATCACTTGGGGAATCAATCACAAACTCAGCCACTTGGCGTAAACGCTTACTTAAATTAGGATGCTCACGTTTAATGGTTTCTTTGAGCTCTGATAAAGACTTTGGCGTAAGATCTGACATAGGACACTCACTTTATTATCATTATTAGAGTCACCTGATCAGGGGCTTCAGATGGTACTCTAGTCCGTTTCGAACAACGGAAATGAATGGGTTGCATTTTTAGAATAAAAATTCTAACTTACTTCTCTATACCGTGTCTATTTTGTTGCAGACTAAGTACTCACTTATCTTATAGTACCGTTGAAGCAACAGCTTTGTGCGTGTGTGTCAATTTAAATAACAATAGGAATCACAACGTGAACGATGCCGAACAGAACTTTTTCCGTCCCAAATGGCGACGTGTCGCTATAACTATTTTTTGTGCTGGTTGGAGCGCGTTAGAATGGCTCACTGGCAACCCTTTTTGGGGCGTTATTTTTACCGCCATGTTTTTCTACTGCCTATGGAAGTATTGGTATACCTTCGACGAAAACTCCTCTGCAGAATAACCAACTCCTGCTCTACTGTTCACCTTTCAACTAGGCTTGGTGTATGTCAAATCGCCCCACTATTGAAGATTTAGCGGCTGCGGCGGGTGTTAGCACAGCCACCGTGGATCGAGTACTGAATAAACGCTCAAAAGTCAGAGAAGTGACCGCTCAGCGTGTCTTATTAGCTGCTGAAGATATCGGTTATCATGCCGCTGGCTTGCTAAAACAGCGCGTCCGAGAGTCCAAACCCAGAAAGCGCCTTTCTATTCTGTTGCAACGCAGCAATGATGAATTCTATGTCGCATTAGGCAAAGCCATTGAAGCAGCCTGCAGCCGTGCAACCGACTTTGTTTTTGAAACAACGATCCGCTTTATGGATGAGGTGTCACCGGAATACATCACCGAACAGCTGGAGCGAGAAAGCCAGCACGCTGATGCGATGGCTGTCGTCGCCCTCGATCACTTGCTTCTCAATCAAGAAGTGGAACGTATTACGGGGCAAAACATTCCCGTACTGACACTGCTCTCGCCGTTGTCTACCTCTACTTGCACACGCCATATCGGCGTCGATAACCGCAAAGCGGGGCGTACTGCCGCGTGGGCAATCAATCGCTTAGCAAAACCTGGGGACGTGGGCATTTTGCTCGGCAGCCACAGCTACTTAAATCAGGACATTGCGGAGATCAGCTTTATCAGTTATTTCCGCGAAATTCAGCATGACTTCAACTTGTTAGCGCCCCAAGTCAATCTAGACGATAACCAGCTCGCCTATCAAGCCACCAAAGACTTGATCGCACAAGCTCCAAACATCAGCGCGATTTACAGTGCTGGAGGCGGAGTGGAAGGTATTATTAAAGCCATTCGTGAAGCGCAAAAAGCCCAAAGCATTACTTTAATTTGTAACGAACTGATGAGTAGCACACGCCTTGCCCTAAGTGATGGCTGTATCGATATGATCATTGCCACACCAGTCTCCAAGATCGCTCAAGCAGTGGTTGAGACCTTTACGCAAGCCCTCTCTCAAAAACACATCACGCCTCAGCCAGCGCTTCAACTTACCGTTGAGTTGCACGTCGCTGAAAATTTATAAGCGTTTATCTAGCTCCCCTACTCCAAACCTAACATTTGTGATGACTCCATAAAAAAGGCCAATCGCTCAGAGCGATTGGCCTTTAAAAGGATGCCTGGATGGAGCATCGCTAAGTGGATTTCTTCAGTTTACCCTGACGATGTTGGTCAACGATTACTGCAACAACGATGATGGCACCCTTGATGATATCTTGGTAGTAAGCATCGATTCGTAGGAAAGTGAAGCCTGACAGCATCACACCTAGAATCAAGGCACCAATCACGGTTCCCGCGATGCGACCACGACCACCAGACAAAGACACACCACCGATAACGGCAGCCGCAATGGCATCTAGCTCGTACATCAAACCCATACCAGCTTGTGCTGTTTTGATACGGGCAATGGCAACCATCGCAGCCAAACCTGTTAGCAAACCGGCAATGGTGTAGACCTTGATAAGGTGCATGTCGATGTTGATACCCGATACACGAGCGGCTTGTGGGTTAGCACCAATGGCGTAGGTGAATTTACCAAAGCGGGTGTAGCGCATCACGATGTGGAAAATAACCGCTACTGCAAGGAAGATTACAACAGGCATCCAGCGATCTAGAGCATTACCCAGTGCAGCGAAATCTTTTGTGAAACCCGATACAGGGCTACCATCTGTGTACCAGCGAGCGATACCACGAGCCGACACCATCATCCCAAGTGTTGCAATAAATGGTGGTATTTTCGTCTTGGTAATCAACCACCCGTTGATAAAGCCTGCCAACGCACCAGCACCTAGACCAACGATTAACGGCACAACAAATGGCAAGTCAGTCAGTGTTGGAAAGATCACCTTTGGCCAAGCACTGGTCTGGGCAAAGGTGGCAGCGATCATGGCGGTCATAGCAACAACGGAGCCAGAGGATAAGTCGATCCCCCCGGTAATGATGACCATGGTGACACCAATGGCAATAATACCGATTACGGAAACCTGCAATACGATGATTTGGATTCGGCTCATGTTCATTAGGAAGCTTTGTCCAACAAACATCCAGCCCAAAATTTCAAACATAACTGAGATACCCACCAATACGGCGAGGATACTCAATTCTGGTGGAAGTGGTTTTTTCTGCTTTTCTGCCCCAGTGTCTACCGCGGCAGGCTTAACTGTGTTGTCTAAAGTAGTCATATCAATCTCTTATTCTTGTCATTAAAAACTATTTCGCAGCCAGACTCATGACGGACACTTGGTCCGCTTCATCACGATCAAGGATCCCAGTACAGCGACCTTCATGCATAACCAGCACTCGGTCACTCATTCCCAATACCTCAGGTAGCTCAGATGAAATCATGATCACAGCCACACCTTTATGGGCTAATTGAGAGATCAAGGCGTGAATTTCAGATTTCGCCCCCACATCGATACCGCGGGTAGGTTCATCCAAAATCAGAATTCTTGGGTGGGTTAGCAACCAACGAGCAATCAATACTTTTTGCTGATTACCACCGGATAAGTTTTCGATCACCTCGTGCATACTTGGCGTTTTCACACGAAGCTTTTTACACAACTCAGCAGACTCTTTTTCCAAAGCCGCATGATCGACAAAACCGTTATTCACATAGTTATCGTGTAACACGGCTGACTGAACGTTTTCTTGAATATCTAACGGCAAGAAACACCCTGTTTCCTTGCGGTCTTCCGTTAAGAATGCCATGCCCTGTCTGATCGCATCGTGCGGGTTCTTGATATTAACTTCTTCACCTTCAATGAAGATCTGGCCAGACGTCGCAGGTGTCACACCAAAAATCGTTTCGGCAACATTTGAGCGCCCTGCGCCAACCAATCCTGCCAATCCAAGAATCTCGCCTTTGCGAACATCAAAGGAAATGTCATGAAAGACGCCTTCTAGGCTAAGGTTTTTAACGGACAATAAGACATCGCCAATCTCAACTTCTTCCTTCGGAAACATTTGTGAGACTTCTCGGCCCACCATCATTTTGATGATGTCATCACGGGTCACTTCAGAGGAAAGGTGCGTACCAATGTATTTGCCATCACGGAACACTGAAAACTCGTCCGCAATTTCAAACAACTCGTTCATTTTGTGGGTGATGTAAACGATACCAATGCCGCGTTTGCGTAGGTCACGAATAATCTCGAAAAGGTGCGCTACCTCGGTTTCAGTGATCGCTGATGTTGGCTCATCCATGATGAGTACGTCAGAGTTAAATGAAACCGCTTTCGCAATTTCAACCATCTGACGGTTCGCCACCGACAATGTTGAGATTTCAGCATCAGGGTTTAAGCGGATGTTAAGTCGATCAAACAGTTCGACCGTCATGCCACGCATTCGATCATGGTCAATCAGGCCAAAACTGTTGCGAGGTTCACGACGGATCCAGATGTTTTCCGAAACCGTCATGGAGTTCATCAATAACAGCTCTTGGTGAATCATGGCGACACCAGATTCTTGAGCTTTAAGAGGAGTTTCCAAGGTGACCGGCTCACCACGAAGGCGCACCTCTCCTTGGTCGGGTTGATAAATACCAGCGATTACCTTCATCAAGGTTGATTTACCCGCACCGTTCTCACCCATTAGAGCGTGAACCGTACCAGGCCGAATCTTTAACTGGACATTATCGAGTGCTAATACCCCAGGAAACTCTTTGCGCACGTCTACGACTTCTAGGACGTACTCTGAGCTTTGTGCCTGGGGACTTACGCCACTCGTAGGCATGGCTTCCACCACTGCTGCGCTACTCATAACGCAATCCCTCCTCTTGTTATTTTATTTTTACATCGGGTTAAACAATTACTTTAAGTAATTGTTTAGATTTTCAGGTGTTACAAGCTCAAACGGAACCCATACTTTCTGGTCCACATCTTCGCCTTTAGCAAGTTTCACTGCCGCATCAACCGATCCTCGACCCTGACCTTCAGCGCTTTGGAAAACCGTCACATCTAAGTCACCTGCTTTCATCGCTGCTAGAGCATCAGTTGTCGCATCGATACCTGCAACAATTACATCGTCCATTGAACGACCATCTGCTTTAAGTGCTTGAATCGCACCTATGGCCATTTCATCATTATTTGAGATCACTGCATCAAATTGGATGCCTGCAGAAATCCAGTTCGTCATCAAGTCGCTACCCAGAGTGCGCGACCACATACCTGTTTGCTGCTCTACCACCTTAAGGCCAGAACATTCAGGTGTTGCAATCACATCATGGATATCTTGCGTGCGTTGCAAGGCCGCCTGGTTAGTTAACTCACCCATCATGACAACAACGTTACCTTTACCGCCCATCAAGCGACAAACCTCTTGTGTTTGCAAGGTACCGGAGACTCGCTCATCGGATGCGACGAACGCTTGGTTATCAGGAAGTAAATCAACGTTGATTGGTTGGCGGTTAACGTAGATAAGTGGAATGCCAGCCGCTTGTGCGTCATCAGAGATGGAAATGGTGGCATCCGTATCCACAGGGTTAACGATGATGGCATCAACGCCAGAAGCGATGAAGTTTTGAATTTGGTTTAGCTGTGTACCGACTTCGTTCTTGGCATCTTCGATTTGAACATCAACGCCCTGCTCTTCTGCAGCGGATTGAATACCGTTACGAAGGGTCGTCAAAAAGTTGTCATCAAAAAGTGCCATAGACACACCGATGGTTAAGTCCGCTGCGTGAACAGAAGACATCATCATGCCAGATGCTAAAGCCGTAAGAGCTAGTTTTTTCATTGTGCGATTTCCTCGAAAAATGAACACTGAGTGTTCTATTTGTTTTTATTGTTTCCGGTAAAACGCGTCTAAGCATGTTGCTTAAACAGACGAAATGTTTGTTTACATTTCGAATACGATCGTTCTAAAAAAATTACCATTTAGAACATATGTTCCAATTTGGACTGATTCAGGATTTTTGTCAAGGGATTGGAACAATCATTTAACGTGTTTTTTTCGCAAATACGTTTTTGATGTTTTTTGATAGAAATTGATGTTATCACGACATCATTAGATTGACGTTAAAAAATCATCCTCGCTAGTATCAATCACGAAAAATAATTCTAAAAACCACTTTGCGTAAAACATGATCAGTCGAAACATGGTTTACGCGCCTTTATCTAGAGGTGAACAATATGTCTATGCAACCACGCTTTGGCTTAAACCACATGGTCTGCCCATCTTTTACTGTGTCTGAGTTTCTTGACCTATCAGGCAAACTCAAAGCACAGACAGTTGAGTTTCGAAACGACGTGGGTGACAACAGCCTGACGGACCTAGACACCGCCCTCAAAGCAGGCCAACAAGCCAAAGAGCTAGGTATTCGCGTCCTTTCTATCAACGCCCTTTACCCTTTCAATGTTTGGAATGACGAACGCGAAGCTCAAACTCGCGAGTTGGCTAAGCTTGCTCAAGCCGCTAACGCAGAAGGCCTAGTCTGCTGCCCACTCAACGACGGCACAGCCGTCAGTTACGAAGATCTCAAATACGCTCTTACTGAGCTTGCCAAAGTATTGAAAGAATTTGATTTACACGGCTTTATCGAGCCACTTGGCTTCCCTATCTCATCTCTTCGTTCTAAGCGCCTTGCACTGCAAGCTATTGATGAAATCGGTGAAAGCGAGCGTTTCTCACTGGTACACGACACCTTCCACCACAAAGGTGCAGGAGAAGACGAGTTTTTCCCTGAACGTACTGGCCTAGTTCATATCTCTGGTCTTGAAGACGACATCACCTTTGAAGACATGCTTGATGGAGATCGAGTTCTAGTGGGTGAAAAAGATCGCCTTAGCAATGTAGAACAACTTCGCACTCTGCTTGATGCAGGCTTTGACGGCCCTGTTTCATTTGAACCGTTCTCTGAAAAAGTGTGGAACTTGCAAGACATCGAAGGTGCCGTGCAAGACAGCATTCAATACGTGAACAAAGCGCTGGCGTAAGCGTCTCTGTGGAGGAAGTCTGATGAAAATTGCACTAGATCCGTATATGCACCGCCACTTGTCTTTGGAACAGCTGTGCCGTGCGACCAAAGAAATGGGGTTTGACTACATTGAAATGTCACCACGAGATGACTTTGTTAAATGGTGGACCCGCCCACGAGTTTACCCAGAACGCTTGGCCAGTTTCAAAAAAGCCATGAAGGAATACGATGTTGGCTTGGCCACCATTCAACCCATGTACCGCTGGTCGAGCCCTTACGAGGACGAGCGCCAAGTGGCCATGGATAACTGGAAACGCATGATTGAAATTGCAGTGGAGTTAGACAATCCATTGTTAATTTCTGAATTTGGTCGTGGTGGTTCACCAGAGCGTTCTAACGTGGACCGTCAAGGCATCCACACACCAGAAGCCTGTGAAAATGCGTTCTGGCGCTCCATGGATGAATTGGTGCCGATTCTTGAGCGTGAAGGCTTGGTGTTAAGTGTTGAGCCACATCCAGAGGATTGGGTGGAAGAAATGAGTCCCGCCATCGAGATCATCAAAACCATCAATTCGCCAGCGTTAAAAGCGTCTTACATCGCGCCGCACTCGTTTTACTACGGGGACGATTTGGCTGAGACCATTAGCATGACCCAAGGTGAACTCGTGCACGTTCGTGTGGCCGACACCTTTAACCATAAAGGTTCGTCACAGCTGCGCTACATCGTCAACCCACCAGGCTCAAACGCCCGAGTGCATCAGCATTTGGACATGGGCGAAGGGGAAATCGATTGGGATGTGTTCTTCAAAACCCTGCATGAGATTGGCTTTGACGGTGTGCTATCCAGCTGCGTCTTCGCCTGGGAAGAACGCGCCGATGACTCCGCCCGTTTTATGCGTGATCGAATGCAACATTACATCAATAAATACTGGGGCTAAGGCACCACTTACCTTAAATAAACAAGAACAATTACAGAGGATACATTCATGACTATTAAAATCGGTGTCATTGGAACAGGCGCTATTGGCGCGGACCACACTCGTCGCATCACCCAAACATTAGTTGGTGCAGAAGTGATTGCCCTAACCGATGTCAACGCAGACAGCGCACACAAAGTAAAATCCGACCTTGGCCTAAACGCTGAAGTGTACGCAGATGGACATGAGTTAATTGCCAACAGCGGTGTTGATGCGGTACTCGTTACTTGCTGGGGGCCAGCGCATGAAGAATTCGTAGTTGCAGCAATCAAAGCAGGCAAATACGTATTCTGTGAAAAGCCGTTAGCGACCACAGCCGCAGGCTGTCGCAATATTGTTGAGGCCGAAATGGCCGCGGGCAAGAAACTGGTTCAAGTGGGCTTTATGCGTCCATACGATTCGGGTTACAAGCTATTAAAAGAAGCCATTGATGCAGGCGAAATCGGCGCACCACTGATGATTCACGCAGCTCACCGTAACCCAACTGTGCCTGAGCAATACATCACGCCAATGGCCATTCATGACACGCTTATTCACGAGCTTGATGTGTTCCGTTGGTTGCTGGATGACGACTACGTCTCCGCACAAGTGGTTTTCCCACGTAAGTCAAAACATGCCCACGACCAAGTTGCCGACCCACAAATTGTCATGCTGGAAACTAAAAAAGGCATCCGTATTGACGTAGAGATTTTCGTTAACTGTCAATACGGCTACGACATCCAGTGTTCAGTAGTCGGTGAAGAAGGCATCGCCAACTTACCAGAACCGCAGGCATTGACTCTGCGTAAGAACGCACAACTAGGCCAAAGCATCTTAACCGACTGGAAAGATCGCTTTATCGCAGCCTACGATGTTGAGCTACAGGACTTTATCGATGGTGTGGCAACTCAAAACTTAACCGGACCAAACTCTTGGAGCGGCCTTGCTGCAGCAGTCTCAGCGGACGCCTGCGTGAAAGCTCAAGAGTCAGGCTTGATTGAGCCTATTGAGATGCCAGAAACTCCAGAGTTTTATCGTTAATATTACCCACTGGAATGTTATTTGTTCTAAAGGCTGCTTTCGAGCAGCCTTTTTTTGGAATAAATATTCCGTTCCATTTCATAAAGAAATACTGTCGGCACAAACAAAAACAATTAAGACATTGATTTAATTGAAAAAAATAAACAAATAAGTCTATAAACAAAACCTGAAAAAATATTTTCCAAACAATTGAAAAAATAGAATTTTTATTCTAATCTAGACAACATACTTACTAACAATAACAAATGATCACACTGTCTTACTCAATGGGCAGTTCAAGGATCAGACAATTTAGCTGACACGGGAGAATGAGCACCATGCCCAGCGATAAAAACTTAGATCTAATCTGTCTTGGTCGCGCTGCAGTCGATATTTATGCAGAGCAAATTGGCAGTCGCCTAGAAGACGTTTCAAGCTTTGCTAAATACCTAGGTGGTTCCTCTGGAAACATTGCTTATGGAACAGCTCGCTTGGGTCTAAAAAGTGCCATGCTAACTCGTGTGGGCAATGAACACATGGGCCGCTTCGTAAAAGAAGAACTGGATCGTGTGGGTTGTGATACCAGCCATGTTGTTACCGACGAACAACGTCTTACCGGTTTAGTTCTCCTAGGTATCAAAGACCAAGACACTTTCCCTCTTATTTTTTATCGCAACGATTGTGCAGACATGGCGGTTAGCCCAGAAGACTTCGATGCCGACTTCATTGGGTCAGCCAAAGCTCTTGTGATTACCGGCACCCATTTCTCAACTGAGAGCACTTACGCCACCAGTAAACAAGCTATTCAATACGCTAAAGAACGCCAAACTAAGTGCGTGTTGGATATCGACTACCGCCCTGTTCTTTGGGGATTAACCAACCCTGGCGATGGCGAAACACGTTTTATTTCGAATGAAGCGGTCACCACACACCTACAAGGTATTCTGGGCGATTTCGACCTTATCGTTGGCACAGAAGAAGAAGTTCACATTGCAGGTGGCAGTACCGACACGATTACAGCATTGAAGAAAATTCGCGAGCTGAGCAACGCAACGATTGTTCTTAAGCTTGGCGCGCAGGGCTGTACCGTAATAGAAGGCAGCATCCCTGCTAATGAAGATGACTTTGTGGTTCACACTGGCGTACGCGTCGATGTACTCAATGTTCTAGGCGCAGGCGATGCCTTTATGAGTGGTTTTCTTCGCGGTTGGATTCGTGGCGAAACACCAGAACAATGCTGCAACTACGCCAATGCCTGCGGTGCTTTGGTTGTTTCTCGTCATGGTTGCGCTCCGGCTATCCCAAGTGCAGAAGAGCTGGATTACTACCTAGAGCATGCTCACGAGATCCCACGTCCAGACCTGGATACAGAGCTGAATCACTTGCACCGAGTTACCACTGAACGTTTGCCATACGACTGGCAAGACCTATGCATTTTTGCCTTTGACCATCGTAAACAACTGTTCGATATGGCCAAAGAAGAAGGCGTTGATCCAGCGAAAATCAAAACACTTAAACGACTATTAGTAAAAGCTCTTGAAGCGGGCGTTAAAGAAATAGGCAGCAGTCAATACGGCGTTCTCATTGATGGCACCTACGGTCAAGATGCTTTGAATGATGTCACAGGCAAAGGTATGTGGATTGGTCGTCCAGTAGAACTACCAAGTTCTCGTCCTATCGAACTAGAAGGCGGTCGAAGCATCGGCTCACGTTTGAAGTCTTGGCCAAAAGAGCACATCGTCAAATGTTTAGTGTTTTACCACAACCAAGACGAAGCAGAACTGCGCGCAACACAGGAACGCCAAGTGATTGAGCTTTACCAAGCCTGCTGCGCGTCGGGACATGAATTGTTATTAGAAATCATTGCTCCACGTGACAAAGAACACGACGAATCCGTGTACACCGAATCTGTACAGCGTTTTTACAACCTAGGTGTGAGGCCAGACTGGTGGAAGCTACCGCCACAATCACCAAGTAACTGGACGTCCCTCACTCAGATTATTCAGCAATTCGACGCTCATTGCCGAGGCGTAGTGATGTTGGGGCTTGATGCGCCAATGGACGAGCTGAAACAAGGCTTTGCTAACAGCGCAGGCTTCGACATTGTAAAAGGCTTTGCCGTTGGTCGCTCTATCTTTGGCGCGCCTAGCCGCGAGTGGTTAGCTGGACGCTTTAATGACGAGCAGCTAATCGAAGCATGTGTATCAAATTATTTAGAGTTGGTTTCCTACTGGAAAGACCGCCACTAACAGGAATGGCATAAAGGAATCATGATGAACACGATTAAATTGACCATGGCGCAAGCGGTAATTCGCTACTTAATGGCGCAAAAAGTAGAAACTGACGAAGGCATCAAACCAATGTTTGCCGGTGTGTGGGCGATCTTCGGTCACGGCAACGTAACAGGCATAGGTGAAGCGCTTTACCACGTAAAAGATCAGCTACCAACTTACCGAGCGCATAATGAACAAGCGATGGCTCACGCTGCCATCGCCTTCGCTAAAACTAAAAACCGTCAACAAATGATGGCTTGCACCGCTTCAGCTGGACCTGGTGCAGTCAACATGGTGACCGCTGCGGCGGTGGCTCATGTAAACCGTATTCCTGTGTTGTTCTTGCCAGGTGATACATTCGCTACGCGCATGCCAGATCCAGTGTTGCAACAAGTGGAAAATTTCCATGATCACACACTGACGTCTAATGATTGCTTCCGTCCTGTAAGCCGCTTCTTTGATCGTATTACACGCCCAGAGCAGCTTTTGACTTCATTGCCACAAGCCATGCGTGTTTTAACTGATCCGGTTGAATGTGGCCCTGTGACACTTGGTATGCCGCAAGATGTACAAACGATGGCGTTTGATTTCCCAGAGTCGTTCTTCGAAGAGAAAGTACACCGTTTGCGCCGCCAAGGACCAGATGCCTTCGAATTGGCTCAAGCCATTGAGCTAATCAAACAAGCCAAAAACCCAGTTGTGATTGCAGGCGGTGGCATTCATTACTCTGGTGCTCTTAGTGAGTTTGATGAGTTTGTCAGCGCCCTGAAATTACCTGTGGGTGAAACACAAGCGGGTAAAGGTGCTCTACCTTGGGATCATCAGCAAAACATGGGCTCAATCGGTGTCACCGGTGCGGGATCCACAAACCGTCTATGCGCTGAAACCGATTTGATCATTGCTGTTGGCACACGCCTTGGCGACTTTGCTTCGGGCTCTCGTTCTCTGATCAACCCAGAAGCGAAGTTGTTATCTCTGAACGTTGCTTCGTTTGATGCAGTCAAACACAAAGCCGTCTCTTTGGTCGGCGATGCTAAGTTGACCTTGCCGATGCTGACTCAGGCACTTTCAGGCTATGAAGCGGCCGGCGCTTGGGTAGACCGTGCAGAAACAGAACGTCTGGCATGGCATGCAGCGGTTGAAGATGCCACTCGCGATCGCGGCACTTCCCTTCCGAGTGATGGCGAAGTCGTTGGTGCAGTGAACCGCTCGGCTGGTGAACAAGACATCGTCGTGTGTGCTGCTGGTGGCTTACCAGGTGAGTTGCAAAAACTATGGCGTACTCGATACAGCCGTGGTTACCACATGGAATACGGCTACTCTTGCATGGGTTATGAGATCGCTGGTGGCGTTGGTACCAAAATGGCCGCCCCCGATTCCGAAGTCTATGTCATGGTGGGCGATGGTTCTTACCTGATGATGAACTCAGAAATTGCCACATCGGTGATGTTAGGTTTGAAAGTCATCTTCGTGGTGCTCGATAACCGCGGTTACGGCTGTATCCATCGCCTACAACAGTTCTGTGGTGGACCAGGCTTCAACAACATGCTGGAAGACTGCTTAACCACAGAAGAAGGCGCACCGAAAACCGATTTCGTGGCCCATGGCAAAGCCCTTGGTGCTAACGGTGAGAAAGTCACCACCATCGAAGAACTTGAGGCGGCTCTGGTTCGCGCCAAAGCCTCTCCTATTAGCTATTTGATTGAGATCGACACAGATCCAACCATCGTCACGCACAGCGGTGGTCACTGGTGGGATGTCGCCGTTGCGGAAGTGTCTGAACGTGAACAAGTTCGAGACGCACGCAAAGTCTACGAAGAGCATAAAGCTCGCCAATTTAAAAACCTTTAATGCCAACACTTTTTTGAGCGGAGAATAACAATGAGCGTTCGTATCGGTATTAACCCACTTACATGGACCAATGACGACCTACCTACTTTAGGGGCAGACACGTCACTCGAAACCTGCC
Organism: Marinomonas communis; assembly: GCF_004363305.1. Lineage (GTDB taxonomy): Bacteria > Pseudomonadota > Gammaproteobacteria > Pseudomonadales > Marinomonadaceae > Marinomonas > Marinomonas communis. Next base: position 267,324 of record NZ_SNZA01000004.1, read on the forward strand.
TAACAGAAGGCAAACAAGCAGGATTTAGTGGTTTTGAATTGGGTCAAAAATTCCCACGTGATCCAGAAGTGCTTGGTCCAATCCTGAAAAGCCATGGTCTAGATCTAGTCTCTGGCTGGTTCAGTGGTGAGCTACTTTCGCGCAGTGTCGAAGAGGAAATTGAGGCCATCAAACCTCATTTACACCTACTAAAAACACTTGGCGCAAAAGCCATGGTGTACTGTGAAATCACAGATTGCATCCATGGGCAGATCGATACTCCACTATCACATCGCCCACGCTTAACCGAAGCGCAAATCGCAGACCTAGGTAAGAAGCTTACACTGGTAGCTGATTTTACTCTTTCTGAAGGAGTTCAAATCGCCTACCACCACCATATGGGTACAGTGATTCAAACCGAAGAAGAAGTTGCGCTGCTAATGAAATACACCGGCCCATCGGTAGGTCTGCTATTAGATACCGGCCATATGACCTTTGCCGGAGGTGATCCGTACGCAGTTCAAGAGCGCCATGCTGATCGTATCGTTCATGTGCATTGTAAAGACATGCGCAAAGAGATTTTAGCGGATGCGCTAAACCGCGACCTTCCATTCTTACGTGCCATGCTGAACGGCGCGTTCACGGTACCAAGTGATGGTTTTATCGATTACGGCCGTTTGTTTAAACAGTTGAAAGCAAGCAATTACTCTGGCTGGTTAGTGGTGGAAGCGGAACAAGACCCTGCGGTTGCACACCCTCTGACTTACGCCACCAAAGGCGCCGAAGGCTTAAAACGATACTGTGAAGAAGCTGGCTTAGATCTAATCGACTAATTTCGTGAAGGTCGCCTGTCGAGTCAGGCGACAACAACAAAAAGGTAATGCAATGAATACGTTAGGAAACTTTATCAATGGCCAGCATGTGGCTAGCCAAAGCGGCCGTGTTGGCCCTGTTTACAACCCAGCAACTGGCGAACAGAGCTTAAACGTTGCCCTTTCCAGTGCAGACGAAACTCGTGACGCGATTGCAGTGGCACAAACTGCCTTTGAAACTTGGCGTAAAGTTACGCCACTTAACCGTGCCCGTGTTCTTTTTAAATACAAAGCACTGCTTGAGCAACACGCAGATGAAATTGCTGAAATGATCACTAAAGAGCACGGTAAGGTGTTCTCTGATGCGAAAGGTGAGCTAACTCGTGGCCTTGAAGTGGTTGAGTTTGCTTGTGGCATTCCTCACCTTCAAAAAGGCGAGCACAGCCTAAACGTTGGTCGTGGTGTAGACAGTATGTCTTTGATGCAACCACTTGGCGTTTGTGCCGGTATCGCTCCGTTTAACTTCCCTGCCATGGTACCAATGTGGATGTTCCCTGTTGCCATCGCATGCGGAAACACATTTGTTATGAAGCCTTCTGAAAAAGACCCTTCTGTGCCACTACGTTTGGCTGAGCTACTTACTGAAGCAGGTCTTCCTGATGGCGTATTCAACGTGGTTAACGGTGATAAAGAATCTGTCGACGTTCTATTAACTGACGAACGTGTACAAGCAGTGAGCTTTGTCGGCTCGACCCCAATCGCAGAATATATCTACGCAACGGCATCAGCTCATGGCAAACGTGTTCAAGCTTTAGGCGGTGCGAAAAACCATATGATCGTTATGCCTGATGCCGATCCATCTCAAGTCGTTGGCTCACTAATGGGTGCTGCTTACGGTTCTGCTGGTGAGCGTTGTATGGCCATTTCAGTTGCGGTGTGTGTTGGTGACGAAGTAGCAGACAACTTGATCAGCAGCCTAAGCCAAGAAATCGATAATATGCGCGTTGGCCCAGGCCTTGGTCTGCCAGAAGAAGCACACATGGGCCCTGTGATTTCGAAAGAGCATTGCGCAAAAATCAAAGACTACATCGGTGTGGGTATTGAAGAAGGCGCCACCATCGTGCGTGATGGCCGTGACTTTATCTACCCAGGCCATGAGAACGGCTACTTCGTAGGCCCAACGTTATTCGATAACGTGAAAAAAGGCATGCGCATTTACGAAGAAGAAATCTTCGGCCCTGTGCTATGTGTGGTACGCGCTAACAGCTACGCGGAAGCGGTTGAAATGATCAACTCCCACGAATACGGCAATGGTACCTCTATCTTCACCCGTGATGGCGATACAGCACGTCAATTCTGTGAAGAAATCCAAGTGGGCATGGTCGGTGTTAACGTGCCAATCCCTGTACCCATGGCATTCCACAGCTTCGGTGGTTGGAAGCGCTCACTGTTTGGCCCACTGCACATGCATGGACCAGACGGCGTACGCTTCTACACTCGCATGAAAACCGTGACAGCTCGCTGGCCAACAGGTCTTCGCGCTGGCGCTGAATTCTCAATGCCAACCATGAAGTAATACCCACTAGCAGCACTCATTGCGAGTGCTGCACAATTTCTGTGAAGCACTATCAAGTAACCTGATCTCTGGCCGAGATGCTCCGTCGCACGCTAGTTAACCGTCACTCTCTGCTGGTTAGCGACTCTTGCCCACCGCCCCCGGTGGGCTTTTTTATCCCAGCGCTAAGACCTGTTATCTTACATTAGCAATTCAGCAAGATCGTCGATCAGCACGTCGGCTTCTAGTTCTTTGAGGTCGACACCGTGGTTGTAACCGTAAGTGACTAAGGCGCATTTGAAACCCGCCGCTTTCGCCGCACGGTAGTCCGCCAGTGAATCCCCTACCATCAAGCACTTCTCAGGAGCCGCTTCGATGTCTTCCATACAATGCAATAGCGGCAATGGCGACGGTTTTTTCTCTGCCAATGAGTCACCGCCTAACATCCAACTAAAGTAAGTCGAAATGCCAAAATGATCCAACAAGGGCTTGATAAACAGGCTCGGCTTATTCGTAATCAAGGCCACAGGCACTTTCTGATATTTAAACGCTTTTAGGATAGATTCCACATTGGCATACAGCGTTGAGCTACCAGCTAAGTTGTCAAAGTACTCTTTTAAAAACAACTTATAGCCTTCTTCAATACGCTCTGCTGGCAGGTTAGCCCACTCCATAGCTTGTTGCACAAGCTTGGCAGAGCCATAACCTACCCAGCCTCGAACACGCTCCTCACCTGCTGGAGAAGCGCCCATAGCAACTAGGCTTTTATCCATCGCTGCTGCGATATCAGGCACGCTATCCACTAACGTGCCATCCAGGTCAAAGCAAACTAACTCAGGCCAACCTTCGAATAAGCGCTTTAAGTGTTTCGGCGTTTTCATCGCTTCACACCAGCGAGCTCAGCACGCATCTGATCGATCACCGCTTTGTAGTCTGGTTTACCGAAAATCGCAGACCCTGCCACGAAAGTATCGGCACCGGCTGCTGCACACTCGGCAATATTTTTCTCGCTCACACCGCCATCGACTTCCAGACGAATATCGTAACCGCTTTCATCGATCAGGCGACGCGCTTCGCGAAGTTTATCAAGCGTGCCAGGAATAAACTTCTGGCCACCGAAACCAGGGTTCACAGACATCAGTAGAATCATATCGACCTTATCCATGACATATTTCAGATCATCCAGAGGCGTCGCTGGGTTAAACACAAGGCCAGATTTACAGCCACCATCACGGATCATCTGTAATGAACGATCAATGTGTTCGCTACCTTGTGGGTGGAAAGTAATGTAGCTGGCGCCCGCTTCAATGAAGTCACCAATCAAACGATCAACGGGTTTCACCATTAAATGAACATCAATGTCCGCTGTCACACCATGTTTACGCAGCGCCTGACACACCATCGGCCCAATGGTTAGGTTTGGAACATAATGGTTGTCCATAACATCAAAGTGAACGATGTCCGCTCCGGCTTCCAGTACGTTGTCTACTTCTTCTCCTAAGCGCGCAAAATCAGCCGCTAAAATAGACGGTGCAATAAGAAAGTCTTTCATATTTGTCTCCGGCAGTGACAGAATGTTGTTTGCGCAATATTCTAACAAGGCCCATTGCATAAGTATTGGATTCAATGAAGAAAATAACGCTAACCACTTGTTTGCTCATACTGACGTTGCAGAACGTTTGGGCAGAAGGTGAAGAGGAAACCAGTAGCACCGCTCCCGCCGTCACGCAAAGCGATGTACCGCGGGTAATGCCAACGCCGCAGCAAACGAGAATTGCGGGGTTGATTGAGCGCCTAAGTACTAACCATGCCCATGAGATAGAAACCTTAGAAGCGGATGGTGAGTCTTTCCTTGGGTTATTTCGCGAAGCGGAAACAGCAGATCCCCAAGGTTGCTTAATCCTATTACATGGGGATCATGGCCACCCTGATTGGCCACAAGTGGTGTCCCCCCTTCGCGAAACGTTACCACGACATAGCTGGTGTACATTAGCCATTGAAATACCAGATATGGGTGGTCGAGCCACCCCCGTACAAGTCGCCCAAACAACTAGCGAGGGGACCAGTGACACTGATGAGAGCATTGCCAATGCAGACGCATCGACATCAGCTGAACTACCGAATGAGGCGCAAGTGTTCGCACGCATCGATGCCGCCATAGCTTTAACTCAAGAAAAGGGCTATAACCAAGTGGCTTATTTAGGCTACCGCAGTGGTGCCGCCTATGCGCTGCGCTACGCTGCCGAGCGAGGCACCACTAGTCAGGCACTTGTTTTAATTGAACCTAGAAGCACCACAGCCCTCAGCGGTTTCCAGTTGGCCCAAAACATTGAACGCTTAAGGCTTCCGACGTTGGACTATTATTTTGATCGAACCAATGTCGATGCGCGTTTTGCACGCCAACGACTGGCCGCAGCTAATAAGCGCGGCAATCAAAGAGCCCCTTATATACAAATTGATGCACTGCCCGATGCCCGCTTTGATCCCACAGGTAACAAGCGTCTGACACAACGGGTGTGGGGCTTTTTAAAGCAAAACACCCTCCAGTCCAATCAGCGCAAAACCTTACCTGAATTCGAAAAATCTCTTTTCTATGAAAGCCCTTTGGACTAAAAAAATGGGGAGCCGATTGGCTCCCCATTTTCTTTTACCCATGCTGACTTAGGCAGTCTTACTTACGGGATTTCTTAATCATTTCATAAGCCGACTGAATTTCTTGCGTACGCTCTTTTGCAAGTTCAATCATTTCTTCTGGTAGACCTTGCGAGCTCAGTTTATCAGGATGGTTCTGGCTCATCAGGCGACGATACGCTTTCTTAATTTCCGCATCGCTCATACTCTCATTGACTTCAAGGACTTCATAAGCCGCCTTCAAAAGATCGGGAGAAGATTGTCCAGATGCTTGTTGCTGATAACCTTGATGGAAGTGTGCCTGACGCTTAATTTGCTCATGAATACTGTTGTACTCTGCCTCGGACATGCCTAGTTGAGCACAGATCTGTCCCAGCAAAGATTTCTCTTCAAGCGATAAATAGCCATCTGCATAAGCCGATAACAGCAATACTTCAAGCAATGAACGGCGCAACATGCCAGCGCCCACAACACGGCTAAAACGTTGTAACGCAGCATCAACATTAAAGTCTGGCGCTTTACCTTGATTAAACAGTTCTTGAGCTTGACGCTGCGCATCGGGTGATAGACGTAGACGCTGCATCACAGCTTTAGCTAGCTCAATCTCTTCTTTAGAAACTTGCCCGTCAGACTTTGCCAAACGCCCCATAAGTTGGAACAGTGTTTGGAAAAATACTTGCTGTTGTTCGAATAAAGACGCTCCAGTTCTGCGCCCGCCCATTTGATTTCCTTTGGCTCGATCGATCAACAAACCTACGAAAAAACCGCCGACTAATCCAAAAAAGCCCGCGAACAACAAACCAACGATCGCCCCAACCCATTTCCACATAAAGATATTTCTCCAGAATCGGTAGCCCCTTAGGGGCCGCATAGATTATTATTTGTCGCCAATATGGACCGACATGTGCCGCGCCTATGTTCGCGCTAGCACGTAATAGAGATTTAGTATACTCCGCATGCCAAAGCATTTACGCTCTTACGCGCTATTATTTCAAAGTCTTTTCATCTTGCCTATGGCTGAGGCAAATGAATGGGACTGGGTACCAAAAGAATCGCTTAGCCCTTCTCAGCAAGCGACGTTAAGTCAATACTGTCGCGGTGCTTACATCGACGGCTGGCAAGCAATAGATGATGAAAACACCCATTTGCTAGCAGACATGATTTATCGCGATGAGCAAGGCACTTTGTATATGGAAGGGGCTGCAACCCTTCGACAGCCTCTCTCGGAACTGAATGCAGATCTAATTGAAGGTGTGCAAAATGAGTATTACCAAGCAACAGGGGATGTTTCCCTTCGAGCTAGCGGTCAGCTGATTCGCAGCGACAGCGCCTATATGAGTACAGCCAAAGGCAATCAAAGTGCTCAGTTTGAAAATGCCAAGTTCCTTGCGCACGACAGCCGCATTCGTGGTGAAGCCAGTGAAATCGCTCGTTCAAAAGACGGTCTCATTTTTATTAAAGAAGGCTTTTACACGACCTGTGAGCCAGGGCAAGACAGCTGGACTCTTTACGGTTCCAGCATTGAATTGAACCCTGATAGTGGCTTTGGTACTGCCAAGCATGTGCAGATTCGTGTTCGTGATATCCCGGTATTTTATTTCCCGTGGTTGCGTTTCCCGCTAGACGATCGTCGTCAATCCGGTTTCTTATTTCCAAGTTTTGGCTTTAGCGGCAAAAGCATAACCCTCTCAACGCCTTACTACCTGAACCTAGCTCCAGATTACGATGCTACCGTGACCCCAAATTTGGTCATCCCTGTCGCTGGATCGGATGAGGCAGATAAAGATCAGTACGGCCAAGGCCTAGATATCGAAATTCGACACCTAAGCCAATATGGTACAACTGTCTTCGAACAATCAACGTTCTACGATGAAAATGGCGATGAAGGCACCTTACGGGCATTACGCAGCAACCAGCAGCTGACTGAGAATCTAAATGTTGGCGTTAACCTTGAAGATAACCCTACGGAAAACCGTGAGCCAGAAGTTAACAATACCTCGATTCAAGAAAAAGATAACTACGAGCGCAGCACCTATGCTCGCTACGATTTGGGGAACTTTAGTTCCAACGTACAAGTTCGACGCTATCAAACCCCTGACCCAACCGTTGATCAACCTTTAGAATGGATGCCTCGGGTAAGTGCTTCCTATCGTTATGCGGATACGCGTTATAGCTATCAACCTGATGTAGAATTCACTGACTTCTACGAGCCAGATGAAACCGGTGAAGATGGACAGCGTTTGGCCCTGAACCAAGACTTTAACGTGCAATTCGGTAATGCTTGGGGTGACATCACTGCAGGTATGCTGCATCAATACCGCAACTATTCACTGCACGACTACGATAGTCGTCAAGACAGTGATGCCGAAGTAAATCATCTAACCTATTACCTAGATACCAGTGTGGTATTTGATCGTTCGTTGGAAAATCAGTGGCGTCAAACATTGGAGCCAAGGGTGCAATACCTTAATGCGCCTTATCAAGATCAGTCAGACATCCCTGACTTCGATGCAAATGAGATGGACATGACCTACGCTCAAGCTTTTTCTCATCGTCGCTTCAGTGGTAACGACCGCATCGGTGATACCGAGCAAATTGCACTCGGTCTTGAGAGCCGCTTCTACGATAGCAACAATGTTAATCGCTGGACTCTACAAGGTGGCCAGGTGTTCTACTTGGCAGATCGTAAAGTTGGCCTAGAGGGAGATACTGGCTCAGTTGTGGATGACAGCAGCCACAGCGCCGTACTTTCTAGTGCCACTTACAATGGTGACCGTTTTACGTTAGCCAACCACTTAAACTATGATTTTGATGACAATCGTGTAGATCTTGCGCAAACCGCACTGAAATACAAGCCAGACAGTGGCATTGTTTTCAATCTTAGTTTTTCATATCTATACGATGAAGATGAGACCGACATGACCAAACAGTCTGGTTTCGGTGCCATTATCCCGATTAACGATAATTGGCATTTCTTCCATCAACAATCCTACGACTGGGTCGAGCGAGAACACACCGCTCAAGTAGCAGGATTAGGCTATGAAAACTGCTGTATAAAAACCTCCTTCAGTTATCAACGCTGGCGCGATGATGATGGTATTTTTGACGAAGGAGTATTCATACAATTTATTTTACGCAGTCTCAGCGGCGTAGATCAGACGAATTCTGATCTAACTACCATTGCTGATGACTATTGGAACCAAGGCAAGGTCGGATATTAATGATGTATAAAAAGCTTATTTGTTCACTGTTAGTGACGTCTGCAGCATGGTCTGTAGCACCTGTTTCGGCAGAGCCTGTAAAAATTGACGGTCTAGCGGCAGTAGTTGATTCACGCCCTATTCTAGACAGTGATGTCACCGCCCGCTTCCAAGTGGTAAAAGACCGCGTACCTGGCGGCGTGCTGACTGACAGCGTTCACCGTCAGATTGTAAACCAGTTAGTCGAAGAAGCATTACAAGTGAACTATGCGCGTAAGCAAGGCATTCGTGCTAGCACCCAAGAAGTAGATAAAGCAATCTTGACGGTTGCCGGCAACTTCAATACTGACCTAGCTGGATTACGAAGCATCCTAGCAAACCAAGGCGTTGACTATGGTCGTTACCGTCAACAAATTGAGAACGAGCTGCTTATCAGCAAAGCTCGTCAGCAGGTTGTACAGTCGCGTATTACAGTCACTGAGCAAGAAATCGATGACTTCTTACAGAATCAACAAAGTAGTGGTCAAAACCAAGCTGAATTCCGCTTACGTCACATTGTGATTAGAGCCAGCGATGTCGCACAAGCTCGTACTAAGATCGAAGACATTGCGAGCAAAATCTACACTGAAAAAGACTTTATCGATCAAGCGATTGCTCAGTCAGAAGGTCAGTTCGCGATCCAAGGTGGTGATTTAGGGTGGCGTAAAGCAAATGAGCTACCACGACTATTCACTCAAGCGATCAATAAACAAACTCAGGATGGCCTAGTAGGACCGCTACAAAGTAATGCTGGCTTCCACCTACTTTGGGTAGTTGATAAACGCTCACAAGACGTGGCATACCAGCAAGAAACCAAGGTTAGCCATTTGCTACTGCGTCCAAATGAAATCCGCGATGATGAGCAAACTCGTGCTTTAGCTGAGCAGCTTTATCAACGCCTTGAGCAAGGTGCTGACTTTGCTGACATTGCAAAACAATACAGCGAAGATCAAGGCTCTACCTTGCAAGGTGGTGACCTTGGCTGGGTCACACCAGGAACCATGGTGCCTGAGTTTGAGGACATGATGAATAAAACGGAAGTTGGCGATATTAGCGCACCTTTCCGCTCTCAGTTCGGCTGGCATATTCTAGAAGTGGATGGCCGTCGTCAAAACGACATCAGTGATAAAGTGAAACGTCGTAATGCTGAGCGTGCCATCATGGCGCAAAAACAAGATTTCGTCTTGGACACATGGTTATCTGAACTACGTGCCGATGCCTTCATCGACCGTAAAGACGACTAAATTTAGGAGTATTACGTGAGCCCTCGCATTGCCATCACATCTGGCGAACCGGCTGGTATTGGCCCAGATATTATTCTGAGCGCGTTGCAAGACAACTTTGCTGCGCAATTGGTCGTCGTCGGAGATCCAGAGCTCTTTCGGCAACGAGCACAACAGCTTGGCTTAGAGTTGGAGATTAAAGTTTGCAGCGATCTCACTCAGATCACTGATCATCAAGCTGGGCAAGTGCAAATTCTGCCAACCTTGCTGGGCTCAAACGTGGAATGCGGCAAGCTCGATGTAGCAAACGCTCCTTATGTACTAGAGACGTTACGAATCACTGGTCAAGGTTGCCTAGATGGCGACTTTGATGCAGTGGTAACACCGCCTGTACACAAAGGTGTGTTGTGCGAAACAGGAGTACACTTTTCGGGACACACCGAGTTTTTCCAAGACCTTTGTGACAGCCCGCAAGTCGTAATGATGCTTGCCAGTCAAGCTATGCGTGTTGCATTGGTGACGACTCACCTTCCCCTAAAAGACATTCCAGCAGCCATCACGCCTGATACTATTAGAACCGTTACACGTGCTTTGCATCAGGATTTAAAAACACGTTTCGGCTGCGACCAACCACGTATCTTGGTATGTGGTTTAAACCCTCATGCTGGTGAAGACGGCCACCTTGGCCGTGAAGAGATAGAGATCATCACTCCAACGCTCAACGAGCTACGCGAAGAGGGAATGAATTTGATCGGCCCACTGCCTGCTGACACCTTGTTCCAGAACAAGTACCTTGAACAAGCAGACTGTGTGCTGGCCATGTATCACGATCAAGGCTTACCTGTGTTAAAGTACTCAGGATTTGGCAATGCGGTGAACATCACCCTTGGCCTACCGATTATCCGAACTTCCGTTGATCACGGAACGGCTCTCGATCTTGCGGGAACCGGACAAGCAAGTGATGGCAGCTTGAAGGTTGCCATTGAAAACGCCATTACCATGGCAACTAACGCCCAAAAAAGACATTAAATGAGTAAATCACATCCCCATAAAGCCCGTAAGCGCTTTGGCCAAAACTTCCTTCATGATGTCGGCATTATCCGCCGTATCGTCGCTTGTATTGCACCTAAAGAGGGCCAGCGCGTTGTTGAAATCGGCCCAGGTAAAGGTGCACTGACGGAAGGTATCATCAGTGCTACGAAACGCATGGATGTGGTGGAACTAGACCGCGATTTGATCCCTATTTTGCGCGTCAATTTATTCCGTTACCCAGACCTAAATGTGCATGAAGCCGATGCCATGAAATTCGACTTTTCCAGTCTGGCGCAGGACGGCAACATTCGCGTAGTGGGTAACCTACCGTACAACATTTCAACGCCACTGATCTTCCACTTACTCAGTTTTGCCGAGCAAATCGATGACATGCATTTTATGTTGCAAAAAGAAGTGGTCGACCGCCTTGCGGCACGCCCAGGTGACAACCTATACGGTCGTTTAAGTGTGATGGCGCAGTACTATTGTCGCGTAGAGTCTCTGTTTATTGTTGGACCTGAGTCTTTTGACCCGCCACCAAAAGTAGATTCGGCAATCGTTCGTATGGTGCCTCATAAAACGCTACCTTGTGTCGCTCAAGACCTAAAAATGCTTGAAGACATGGTACGAATTGGCTTCCAACAGCGCCGTAAAACGCTTCGCAACAACTACAAAGGGGTCCTCAATGACGAGGAGTTTGCAGCCTTAGACATCGATCCAAGCTTACGCCCAGAACGTTTGGATGTAGACGACTTCGTCCGTATTGCCAACCTTGTGAGCAAAAGAGGCTAATCATGCTGCCTGAGCAAGACATTATCGTCACAGTCCGTACGGAATACTTATCAGAGCAATCCGTGCCTGAAGATGACCGCTATGTATTTGCCTACCACATTACCATGACCAACTGTGGTACTGAGAGCGCTAAACTTTTATCACGCCATTGGATTATCACCAATGGTGATGAGAAGGTTCAAGAGGTCAAAGGTGCCGGCGTAATCGGTGAATACCCTCTGTTAGCGCCTGGCGAATCCTATGATTACACGAGTGGCACAGTTATTGATACGGTAGTAGGTGTAATGCATGGTAGCTACCGTTTTCAAAGTGAGGACGGTAGCGAATTTGATGCACCGATCCCACCGTTCACGTTAGCGGTACCCAATAAAGTTCACTAAGGCGAAATATGGCAACTTACGTCATCGGAGACTTGCAGGGTTGTTTTACTCCCCTCCTGAAACTCCTTGAACAAATCCAGTATGACGATCAGAACGATACTCTTTGGTTTGCAGGCGACTTAATAAATCGCGGCAAAGAGTGTCTACAAACGTTGCGCTTTGTTAGCTCTCTAGGGGAGAAAAGCAAAGTTGTGCTGGGTAATCACGATCTACATTTGTTAGCCGTTGCCCATGGTTTTGCTACGTTAAAGCGTGGTGATACCTTAATGAACATCCTGCAAGCCAGCGATCGTGACGAACTGATGACGTGGCTAAGGCAGCAGCCTCTGGCTCACTATGATCCTGATTTTAATGTGCTGATGACCCATGCTGGGGTTCCGCCATGCTGGGATATAGAAGACGTTCTTCGCTACAGCCATGAGGTTGAAACCGTATTGCGTTCAGAGCAACTGGAGGAATTTCTTCAGGTCATGTATGGTAATAAACCGGATACATGGTCAGAGTCACTTAACGGTATGGATCGCTTAAGAGCCATCACCAACTACCTGACCCGTATGCGTTTTTGTCGTGCTGACAGCAAGCTAGATCTAAAATCCAAAGAAGGGCCGGAGAGCGCCCGTCAAGGGTACCAGCCCTGGTTCACCTTCCCTAACCGACTACCACAAGACACACGTGTCGTATTCGGTCACTGGGCAGCATTAGAAGGCATAACTCAAACGCCTAATGTCCATGCATTGGATACTGGTTGCGTTTGGGGTGGAGCCCTGACAGCTTTACGACTGGATGATAACCAGCGTTTCAGCACTCCTTGTAACATTAATTGAGAGAACCATGAGCACCTATTCTTGTATCGATATCAATGATGCCCTTCCCCTACTAGAAAACAATGCCATCGTCGTCGACATCCGCGATGCGGTGAGTTTTCAAACCAGCCATATGAACACTGCTATCAACCTGAACAACGATAACGTTCAAGCGTTTATTGAAGAAAGCAATAAAAGCCAAGCTGTGATTGTCTGCTGCTACCATGGCAACAGTAGCAAAGGCGCAGCGGAATTCTTAGCCAGCCAAGGCTTCGAAGAAGTTTACTCATTAAATGGCGGCTTTAGCCAATGGAGCGCCATGTTCCCTGAGCAGTGCGAGCAAGGTTAATGCTGCCAAAAGCAACGGTCTACCTCGTTGGTGGCGCAGTTCGAGACGAGTTACTTGGCCTACCAGTGAAAGACAAAGACTGGGTTGTGACGGGCACCACCCCAGACCATATGTTGCAGCAAGGTTTCCAACAAGTTGGTAAGCAGTTTCCAGTCTTTCTTCACCCTAAAACCAAAGAAGAATACGCTCTGGCTCGCAAAGAGCGTAAGCAAGGTATTGGCTACACAGGTTTTGTGTGCGACTTTGCCCCTGATATTCGCCTAGAAGAAGACCTCGAGCGCCGGGATCTAACCATCAACGCCATTGCCAAAACAGATGATGGTGTCTTAATTGATCCTTTTCATGGCCGACAAGATCTTGAAAAACGGGTGCTACGTCATGTATCGGATGCCTTCATTGAAGACCCGCTTCGAGTACTGCGCGTGGCACGATTTATGGCGCGCTTCGCGAGTTTTGGCTTTCACATTGCACCGGAAACAAAAGCTCTGATGGCAGCCATCGCAGAATCAGGTGAGCTCAACAGTTTGACACCTGAGCGTGTTTGGCGTGAAACCGAAAATGCCCTACAAAGCGACCATGCCCAAGTATATTTTGACGTTTTGCAAGAAGTCGGTGCACTTGAGCACCTGTTCCCTAAACTGGCATACCATACAAAGCAACTTGCAAAACAATGGGACAAGCATGCTCGCTGGAGCTTAATCACCGCTGAGACACCTGTCGCAGCGCTGACCGAGCTTAACGCCTATTTACGAGCACCTAACCAATTCAGCTGGTTCAGCGAACAAAGCCGATTGTTTATTGAAACCAATACATTGCCATTGGATAGCGTGACTTGGGAAGCTTGGTTAAGCAGTGTTGCAGCGATCAAGAAGCCCCAGCCATTTGAAAAACTCATCAGCATTTTGGCCCATTTGACCGAAACGGAAGCAAAACATTGGCTAGCCCTTCGCGCCAGCATCGCGAAAGTTAATGCACAAACTTTAATGAAGCAGGGATTTTCTGGGGCAGAATTGGGACAAGCATTAAAACAAGCACGGATTGAAGCCATTGCAAAGCTTAACAATCCGCTCCTGTTAAAAGTCTAACTAGGCGCTACGGCGAATCTTTACACCAACGGCGCGGGCAGCAGGCACCGCGCCAGGTTTGCGCAATGTCATAGTGATTGAGGTAAGACCGAATCGATCAATCAGGAGCGCACACAAGCGTTCAGCTAACGTTTCAATCAACTCAAATTGGTGCTCTTTACAAAAGCCAGTGATGGCATTTGAAATCGCTTCATAATCCAATGTCTTGTTAATATCGTCATTGGCGGCGGGCACACGATTGTCGTGCTCCATCTCCACGTCAAATACCAAATCTTGCCAGATTACCTTTTCCCAATCGTACACACCGATAACCGCCTTGGTGTGTAGACCTTCAATAAATACAATGTCTTGCATGATTAAACTTCCTCAGTAATATCAGGCAAATCTGACAATGGCCAGCGAGCGCGAATCGATAAATTCAATGGGGAGCTCTGCCCTGCCAATAATCGCTGAGCGCCGGCATAAGCAATCATGGCACCGTTATCAGTACAAAACTCAGGACGGGCATAAAAAACACTTGAGTTAATTTTCGCCAATTGAGTTTCCAACTGACTTTGTAATCGCTTATTCGCGCTTACGCCACCAGCAATAATCAGTTGCGTCAGACCTTCTTGCTCAAGTGCTCGACGACACTTAATCACTAAGGTATCAACGATGGCTTGCTCAAATGCCAAAGCGATGTCTGCTTGGAATTGATCATTGAAACCATCACGATCCAAAGCATCGTGCACAGCGGTTAGAAAGGCTGTTTTTAAGCCACTAAAGCTAAAATCCAAACCTGGACGGTCTGTCATCGGGCGCGGAAACTTAATCCCTGCATCCGGATTACCAGTCTGAGCCAGCTTCGCAATGTAAGGGCCGCCCGGATAGGGCAAGCCAATCATCTTCGCGGCTTTATCGAATGCTTCACCAGCCGCATCGTCTAAAGACTGACCTAAGAGCTTGTATTGGCCAATCGAATCAACGCGCACTAATTGCGTATGACCACCCGACACCAACAAGGCAATAAATGGCATTTTAGGCTGTTTTTCTTCCAGCATCGGCGCCAGCAAGTGGCCTTCCATGTGGTGAACACCTAGAGCCGGAATGCCTAAGGAATATGCCATAGAACGACCGATAGTCGCCCCCGCCATCAGCGCCCCTACCAAGCCAGGACCAGAGGTGTAAGCCACTGCGTCCAGATCAGACTTTTTCAGGTTAGCGTCCGCCAACACTTCATCGATCAAAGGTAAGGTTTTGCGCACGTGATCACGTGAAGCTAATTCCGGCACGACACCGCCGTACTCCGCATGCTGTGCAATTTGAGTGTAGATCTTATGGGTCAGAAGACCTTTATCAGTATCGTAAATGGCGATACCGGTCTCGTCACAAGACGTCTCTAAGCCTAAAACTTTCATGGTATTCCTACGCTGTTCGCTAATGCAGTCATTGTACCTCAAACTGCGTAGACAACGTAGAGAGTATTGCTGTAGATAACAAAGCAAGTAAGGAAAGCATTAGACAATGGCAGGGCAATTACTGTACAATGCCGCCCGATTTGATCGTTTAATTAAAAGGCAGGTGATTTTTTCCCGTCCCTCTCCCTATTAAGACTCTATAATCAGAGCTAGGGATCACTAAGTTTAGGGGCACCCAAAGAAAATTTTTGTACAACATTTGGGTACACACACTGTGAAAGCCGCACATTACGGCTCGTACCATTTTATTTTATGTTGAAAAATCGGTATGATTCGCGCCGTTTTGTGTATACAAACGACTAAATTTTTTATAGGTAAATAGATATGCCAGCAGTTAAAGTTAAAGATAACGAACCATTTGACATTGCACTACGTCGCTTCAAGCGTTCTTGCGAAAAAGCAGGTATCCTAGCTGAAGTTCGTCGCCGTGAGTGCTACGAAAAACCAACTACTCTACGTAAGCGCGCAGCAGCTGCAGCTGTTAAGCGTCACGCTAAGAAAGTATCTCGCGAACAGAAGAAATTCCAACGCCTGTACTAAGCAATTGTTCATTGCTTAATTTTAAGCAATACCGATTGCAGTAGAGTTGAAAAGCTTTACGATAAGAAATCGGCTAGTTCTATAACTAGCCGATTTTTTTTGTTTCAATAACACGATTGCCCATTCCTGAGGAAGACAACCATGTCAGAATTGAAAAAATTGATCTCCGATACTCTTAAAACATCTATGCGTGCCAAAGAAAAAGAGCGCGTTACCATCATTCGTTCTATCCAAGCTGAAATCAAACGTGTAGAAGTTGATGAACGTATCGAAGTGGAAGATGATCGCGTATTGGCAATTCTGGATAAGATGGTTAAACAGCGTAAAGACTCTTTCCAACAGTTCACTGACGGTGGCCGTGAAGATCTAGCGGAAATCGAAAAGAAAGAGATGGACGTTATTGCAGAATTCTTACCGCAACAACTTACCGAGGAAGAAGTAACCGACATCGTCAAAGCAGCCATTGCTGAAACAGGCGCCACCAGCATGCAGCAAATGGGAGCTGTAATGGCAATTGTTAAACCACAGGTTCAAGGCCGTGGTGACATGTCAGTTGTTAGCAAACAAGTTAAAGCGCTACTAGGTTAATACCAAGACCATGGCGGGACGCATACCGGATCAATTCATTGATGAGCTATTGGCTCGCACCGACATCACAGATGTGGTTGCGTCTCGTATCACCTTAAAAAAGACCGGCCAAAACTACTCCGCTCTTTGTCCGTTTCATAACGAAAAATCCCCTTCTTTTAGCCTTAATCCAAATAAGCAGTTTTACTACTGCTTTGGTTGTGGTGCGGGTGGCAATGCCATCTCCTTTGTCATGGAGCACGACCATCTAGATTTCGTTGAAGCGATTGAAGTACTGGCCAAAGACGCGGGTATGGAAGTACCACGTGAACAAGGCGTTCCAGACCGTTATGAGCAAAACAGTGAATTACTCAAGCGTTTAAGTGAGTGCGCGACCTACTTCCAAGAGCAACTCACCCAAAGCCCACACAAAGACAAAGCACGCCATTACCTAGCCAATGAACGCGGCTTAACAGGGCAAATTGCTAAAGTTTACGGCCTTGGTTTTGCGCCACCAGGCTGGGACAATTTACTGAAAAAGCTGGGCACACGTGCCGAGCAACAAGAGCAGCTACTGCAAGGCGGTATGCTGATCGAAAAGAAAGAACAGGCAGGACATTACTACGATCGTTTTCGTGATCGCATCATGTTCCCGATTCGGGACACTCGCGGTCGCGTCATCGCCTTTGGTGGGCGAGCTTTTGGTGATGAGAAGCCAAAGTATTTAAACTCACCAGAAACCCCTGTTTTCCATAAAAACCTTGAGCTCTATGGTCTTTATGAAGCCAAGCAAAATACCACAACGCTAGACCATATCATCGTTGTGGAAGGCTACATGGATGTTATCGTACTGGCACAGTACGGTATCACCAATGCCGTGGCGACTCTTGGCACTTCGGTAAACAGCCAACACTTCAAAAAACTGTTCAAACTGGTCGATAAAGTCACACTCTGTTTTGATGGCGACAAAGCCGGTCGCGCGGCCGCCATCCGCGGATTAGAAGCGACGCTTCCAGTTATCCAGAATGGTAAGCAGGTGCGCTTCTTATTCTTACCGGAAGGAGAAGACCCAGACTCACTGGTTCGTAAAGAAGGCGCCGAAGGCTTCCAGAATCTATTAGAAGATTCCTCTTCCCTAGCGCACGTGTTGTTTGAGCACGCACGTTCTTTGGTGACTTTGGCCGATGAAGAAGGCGAAGCACAGTTTACCCAGAATGCAATGTCACTTATTCAAAGCATTCCAGCGGAAGCAACCTTACGTTCATTATTAATCAAGCAGTTATCAGAGCAGTCAGGTCTGAGCTCAGACACATTAGCTGCAGCGGCCCCAGCAACAAAACAATACGACCATTCACAGCCAAGCCAATACGCCCCGCAAGCCTCTGACAACAATCATTACGATGATTATGGCTATGATCAAATGGACGATGGCTATGCACCACATGGCTACGATGATGCGGGCTACCAGCCCTACCCTGACGATGGTCAAATGGTGCCTACTCAAACAGCACAGACCAAAAAGCCAGGCTTTAACAACAAAGGCTTTAAGGGCAAGAAGGGACAAGGCCAATGGAAAGGAAAGGGTAAGTGGCAAGACCAAGAAACCTTTGCCCCACTCTCTATGCAGCCTAAATTAGGACGGATTGCTCATGCCACTTTATGTCTACTGATGCATCCAGCCATTGCTCAAGAAGTGGATGTCCCAGACCCACTGTTGTCAGGTGAAACACCTGATCGCCAAGCTTTTAGTCGTGTTTGGCGTTATTTCTCTAAGCACCCAAGTCACAATACTGGCCACTTCCTTGTTCAAGAGAAAAATCAGGCCTTACTTGATACTGTCTACGCCCTATTAAATCATCCTGACGCCACGACGAAACAAAAAATCGTCAACGCAAAACAGGAAGTTGAGGACTGGATTACACTGCAATCTGAAGCCTTAGGATTAAATTCTAGTATCCAACGGTTGAAAAGCCGTGGTAATGACGCCATAAACAATCCTGAAACACAGCAAGAACTCCGTGCTTTAATGGAACAGTTGCGCAGAAAGAAATCAAAATGATTGACTAATTATTGCCCAATTGTCGAGAGAATATCTGGATAAAATCCAAGTTTTTTGTTATAATACGCGGCTTGCTAATCTCCCAAACGAATTTCTAAACGATAGGTTGTCGAATGCCAGACACTCAACAGTCACGTCTTAAAGAGCTGATCGCCAAAGGTAAAGAACAAGGTTATTTAACTTTTGCCGAAGTTAATGACCACCTACCTGATGACCTTTCTGACCCAGAGCAGGTTGAAGAAATCATTGCCATGATTAATGACATGGGCATCGTGGTTTCTGAATACGCGCCTGATAAAGAAAGCCTTCTGATGGAAGAAGGTGATTCAACAGATGATGATGCTGCAGAAGAAGCAGCCGCGGCACTAGCCGCAGTAGAAGGTGATGTGACCCGCACCACCGACCCTGTACGAATGTACATGCGTGAAATGGGTACCGTTGAACTGCTTACTCGCGCTGGAGAGATCGCTATCGCGAAGCGTATCGAAGAAGGTACTCGTGAAGTGATGGCGGCATTGTCGTACTTCCCTGGTGCGGTAGATTTACTACTCGACACTTACGACAGAACACTGGAAGAAGAAGGTCGCTTGAGCGATATCTTCAGTGGCTTTATCGATGGCGATGGTGAAGAGCCAGTTTTCGAAGAGCTTGAAGAAAGCGTTGAAGAAGAAGTCGAAGAAGACAGCGATGACGACTCTGACGGCGATGACGACAGCGATGACGATGAAAGCGAAACAGAAAGCGGTCCAGATCCAGAGGAAACTGCATTACGTTTTGGTGAAATCCGTCGTGTGTACAAAGAACTTCTAGTTCTGCTTGAGCAACATGAGCGCGGTACGCCAGAAGTGGCGGCTAAGCAAGAAGAGCTAAGCATCATGTTTGCACCGATCAAGCTAGCACCAAAACTGTTTGATGATCTAATCGATCGTATCCGTTCTCGCATGGACAAACTGCGTGAGCAAGAGCGTTTGATCATGCAACTTTGTGTGCGCAAAGCAATGATGCCTCGTACAGAATTCTTGAAGCGTTTCCCTAACAATGAAACGAACCCTAACTGGATTCAAGAGTGCATTGATTCAGGTGCATCATACGCTGATGGCCTTCGTGAAAACGAAGCAGAATTTATGCGTTGCCAGCGTAAACTACGCGGCATCGAAAAAGACACTGGCTTATCAGTGGCTGAATTGAAAGAAATCAACCGTCGTATTTCTATCGGTGAGACACGTGCTCGTCGTGCTAAGAAAGAAATGGTTGAAGCAAACTTACGTCTGGTTATCTCGATCGCTAAGAAATACACCAACCGTGGTCTACAGTTCTTGGACTTGATCCAAGAAGGTAACATCGGTCTGATGAAAGCAGTAGATAAGTTCGAATACCGTCGTGGTTACAAGTTCTCGACCTACGCAACTTGGTGGATCCGTCAGGCCATCACGCGTTCGATTGCTGACCAAGCACGTACCATTCGTATTCCTGTGCATATGATTGAAACGATCAACAAGTTGAACCGTATCTCTCGTCAAATGCTTCAGGAAATGGGCCGTGAAGCGACGCCAGAAGAGTTGGCTGTGCGTATGGACATGCCAGAAGACAAGATCCGTAAAGTACTGAAGATCGCTAAAGAGCCGATCTCTATGGAAACACCAATCGGCGATGATGAAGATTCGCACCTAGGTGATTTCATCGAGGACGATGGCGCAGTATCACCAAGTGACACCGCAACTATCGAAGGTCTAAAAGAATCAACGACTATGGTTCTTGCAGGTCTAACCGCTCGTGAAGCAAAAGTACTGCGCATGCGTTTCGGTATCGACATGAACACTGACCACACTCTTGAAGAAGTGGGTAAGCAGTTCGACGTAACTCGTGAGCGTATTCGTCAGATCGAGGCTAAGGCTCTGCGCAAACTGCGCCACCCAAGCCGCTCTGAGCATCTACGTAGCTTCCTAGACGAGTAATTTTTTACTCTCGCAAAAGCATATTAAAAGCCCCAATCGTTATTGCGATTGGGGCTTTTTTATTGGCCATCACTTTGTATAAATTTGTTGTGCTACTTAGCGCTTGTCGCATTTTTGTCATACACTCAAAATACTCTCAAATGAAACGGAGGCACTTCCTGATAAGAATATAAGTACACAGTGAATGGATTTTTATCTCTATATAGAGGAGAGAAGTACTATGGAAAAGATCTATGTGTTAGATACCAACGTTTTACTTCATGACCCAATGGCCATTTACGCCTTTGCGGAACACAAAGTCGTCATCCCTATGACGGTGCTCGAAGAGTTGGACGAGATAAAGGATCGTAGAGATAAAGACGTCAGCCGAGAAGCACGCCTAGCCATCAACATCATTGATAAAATCGTCGGGGATGCCAGCCCAAAAGAATTGCAAAATGGCGTTCCAATTCATTCCCCAGATTGCGAACAAATCAGTAAAGGCAATGGCACTCTGGCCATTTATCCAGACCAACAAATCACGCAACTGGACAATGTCCCCTTCTTAAATGGCAATCATAATCACGCCAACGACAATCGCATTATTAACGTTGCACTAAGTCTTCAAGCCACCAACCCAAGAGCCAGCGCCTGCCTTGTGACCAAAGACATCAACATGCGTATTAAAGCCAAAGGTTCAGGCTTAGAGCGCGTAGAAGATTATCGCAAAGACAAAGTGCTAGACGACGTTGACCTACTGAACAAAGGTTACGTCAGTGTTGAAGGACACTTCTGGGATAATATTTCCAATGTCTCTACAGAAACCCACGGCGTTCATACGGTCCATAAGATTTCCAAAGCAGAGCTTCCAGAAGAGCTTTATTTAAATATGTTCGTGATAGACGACGATGAGTTCAGTGGCTTTGTAGTGAATATTGATGACAACCACGTGTACTTACTCGATATTAATCGCTCAAGCTTAATGCACCAATCTTTCTGGGGCATCACTCCTCGTAATCTAGAACAAGCCATGGCGTTTTATCTTCTGCGTCACGACAACAGTGACATGATGATTATGACGGGGCCGGCAGGCTCTGGTAAGACACTGTTAGCGCTTGCTTATGGTCTTCATGTGACCATGGAAGAAAAACGCTTTAATAAAATTATCGTCGCGCGCTCTACACCGCCTTTAGCCGAAGACATTGGTTTCTTACCCGGAACCGAGGAAGAGAAAATGGCTCCTTGGCTGGCAGCTTTTGACGATAACCTTGAAATTCTGCACGGAAGCGATGAGCACGCCGTCAGCAGCATTGACTACGTCAAACAAAAAGCCAACATCCAGTTCAAATCCCTAAACTTTATGCGTGGCCGTTCATTCAATAACGCGTTAATCATTGTCGATGAGGCTCAAGGCCTAACGCAGTTTCAGTTGAAATCCATCGTCACTCGTGTGGGAGCGAACTCAAAAATCATCGTTTTGGGCAACCTTGCCCAAATTGATAATAAATACATCACCCCACTTACCTCAGGTTTAACCTATTTGGTAGAACGTTGTAAGGCCTTTAAATACACCAGTATCATGCATGTGAATGGCATCGAACGAAGCCGTTTGGCAGAATTTGCCGAAGAGAATTTATAAACTCTCATTGGGATCATCAAATCAACAGGCAACAAAAAGCGGCTAAAAAGCCGCTTTTTCATACCCTAAACACCGCTACTGTAAAGCTCACAACGACTAAATCATTAACCTAGTGTCGCTAGGATGTCTTTTAGTTTTGCAGACAACTCTTCGTTGACCAAAACACCTTGATCCGTATCGAAGTTGTCGTTAAATGAAGGCACGGACAAGCTACCTTTTAAATCCATTGCGAAGAAGCCCGCTGAGTTCACCGCGCCCGCCAACACGTTTCCAGCACCACCAGGTCCTGGAGACGTTGCCAATAAAACGGTTGGTTTGTTTTGGTATACCTTCATATCGATTCGAGACGCCCAGTCAAATAAGTTCTTGTACACTGCGGCATAAGAACCGTTGTGCTCGGCAAATGAAATCAGCACTGCATCCGCTGCACCAATTTTATCGAAGAACTGTTGAGCCAACGGATGCATACCGTTTTCCGTCTGGCGCTCGATACTGTAGAGCGGTAATTCGTAATCGTTTAGATCCAGCACTTCAACTTCAGCACCCGTATTTTGCGCCACGATGTTGGCTGCGTGAGTCACTAGTTGTTTGTTGATTGATGCTTTGTGGTTCGTTGCAGCAAAGGCTAATACTTTCACAGGTAATCCCTCAGATGTGTTGTAAAAATAGTTATTAACAATGGACCTTAAACATAGCACGCTTTTAAGGATCAAATATGGCAAAAGAAAACCAGATAGTTAATGGATTATTTACTTTAATGCAAAAGTAACCGCCGCACCCGCATGAATCTCAGTGGTATCAAACAACGGAGTATCTGTATCAGCCTGGGTGACCAGCATGCCAATTTCAGTGCATCCTAGTATCACCGCTTCAGCGCCCTGCTCTTTTAATGCTTCAATAATGCGTAAGTATTCTGCTTTTGAGGCATTCGTTGTAATGCCAACGCATAGCTCTTGGAAGATCACTCGGTGAATCAGAGCTCGATCTTCTGCTTTGGGTACCAATACTTCCAGATCGTGCTGCTCACTTAAACGGCCTTTATAAAAGTCTTGTTCCATAGTGAATGCGGTCCCCAGCAGCCCGACTCGTTTAACGCCTGCTTGCTTTAAAGCCTCACCGGTGGCATCTGCGATATGGATAAGTGGAATGGAAATCGCATCATCAATGTCCTCTGCCACTTTGTGCATGGTATTGGTACAAATTAGCAGACAGTCCGCTCCCGCTGCTTCGACTCCTTGGGCAGCTTGAGCCAGTATCTCTCCTGCCTTGCGCCAGTCTCCGCTTTGTTGGCAGGCTTCAATTTCAGCAAAATCCACACTATTCAGAACCAGCTTGGCAGAGTGAAGACCGCCTAGGGCTTCTTTCACACCCTCATTAATGGCCCGATAATATCCCTGTGTGCTTTCCCAGCTCATACCACCTAGTAATCCGATTGTTTTCATTCTGACTCCGTTTCTCCCATTAATTGTTCCACTTTGACCTTAGCTTTTTCTTTGACACCCTCATCGATTAAAGAAGCCACGGCAATCAAGGCACTGCTGATCAAACTGATGTCATCACTGTAACCGAAAAATGGCGTCAAGTCGGGGATCACATCAATCGGCGTGAGCAGATACCCCAACGCCCCATAGATTGCTGCTTTTTGTGCCAGGGTACAGTCCTTATGTTGGGTGGCGTAATAGAGGCTGAATACTTTCTCTAATCCCGCTCGTCCGATGCGATTAGCATAGCGTTTACATTTTTGCCAAAAGTTGAGCTCATCATATTTTACCGCATACTCTTGCGCTGCTTGCTCTAGAGAAATAGGTTCTTCGGCGATAAAGTCGCGATTCTTGTCCTTAGACTCTGCGCACTTTCGAAATTGAAATCGACTAAACTGCATAGCCACCTCCTATTTTTCGTTGATATATTCAGCCTGACATACTCTCTGTGAAAAGCCATAGATAAGCCTATCAATTCATAAATTAAGCCCGTTTTTTTCCTCATTTAACTCGGCATTAGAGTCCATTAAATCCGCCAAACCAAGCATGAAAATGGTATAATTTTCAGTCAATCAGAAGCCCCTAAGGACCCTCTTCCGCTTGGCTTTATTTTTTTCTTGGAAGGCCCGTCAATGATTCCAAACCAGCTAAATATTTTTAACACGGTGGTGAAAAACGGCAGTTTCTCCAGTGCAGCAAGATTACTGGGCGTGTCTTCGGCCGCCATCAGTAAATCCATTTCGCAGCTTGAGAAAAACTTAGAATTGCGACTTTTCCATCGTTCTACTCACTCCCTCACCTTGACCGAAGACGGTCAGGAACTCTACAAGCGCACCGGACATTTGATAGAGCAACTTGAGGATCAAATTCGTCTCAGTACCGACAAGCAAAAAGCCCCACATGGACGTTTGAAAGTGAATCTTCCGGACAGTTTTGGACGCATGTTTGTACTGCCGTTAGTGCCTGATTTTCTGAAGAAGTACCCTGATATTGAGTTGGACTTAAAGTTTGACGACCGTATGGGAGATCTCGTTAAAGAAGGAGCCGATGTTGGTATTGGTGTCTTAGGCAATATCGATAGTGCCCTGATTGCTAGGGAGTTTTACTCACTACAACCAGTACTGGTAGCCAGTCGTGAATACATCAATAAATATGGCGAACCTAGCTGCCCGCAAGATCTGCTACAACACAACTGCATTGCCTACCGTTCAGACACCACTGGAAGAAAGAAAATCTGGAATTTTCGAATCGACGGTGAGCAAATTCAAATGGAACCGGAAGGCAACCTGATCGTCAACAACCTCTCTGCTGCCATGACCGCCGTGGAGATGGGTGTCGGTATTGCCGCCGTTGGCGTCGGCAATTATGAAACATGTCTAGAGCAAGGTGGTTTTCGTCGTATTTTGAAAGACTACGAAGCCGATCCAATCCGCGTCATGATTTACTATTCTTCACGACATTATCTACCTGCCAAAACCCGTGTGTTTATTGATTACATGCTGGCGAATGTAAAAGACCAGTGTCCTCATGAACTCGAAGATATGATTCACAATCTATAACAAACAAAAGGGGGCTCCTAAATTGGAGCCCCCTTTTGCAAAGTCGTCACTATTCTTTTGACTAGGACTTCTTTCGTTCCAGAGCGGTCATGGCCATATAGAAAACCGGTGTAAACAATAAACCAAACACCGTAACACCAATCATGCCAGAGAATACAGCCACCCCCATCGCCTGACGCATTTCTGCACCTGCGCCGGTAGCCAACACCAATGGCACCACGCCTGCGGTAAACGCAATGGATGTCATAAGGATCGGACGCAAACGCAAACGACAGGCGGCCAGTATCGCTTCCAAGCGAGACTCACCCTGATGACGTTTATCACGCGCAAATTCAACCATCAGGATGGCATTTTTACTGGCTAAAGCAACCAGTACGATTAAAGCTACCCGAGTGAAAATGTTGTTGTCCCCTGAGGTTAACCATACACCCGCTAAAGCAGATAAAATGGTCATCGGTACAATCAAAATGATCGCAAGCGGCAGCGTGAGACTCTCGTACTGTGCTGCCAGCACCATAAACACAAGCAGTACCACCAATGGGAAGATATACACCATGGTATTACCTGCCAATATTTGTTGGTACGTCACTTCTGTCCATTCAAACGCCATGCCTTTATCAAGCTGCTCATTTAGAATTTTCTCAATGGCCGCCTGTGCCTGATCCGAGCTGTAACCGGGCGCTGGGTTACCATTTAACTCAGCAGTAGGGTAACCGTTGTAGTGCATCACACGATCCGGACCAATGGTTGGTTCCACAGTTAGAATCGAGCCCAACGGCACCATCGCTCCGGCATTATTGCGGACCTTTAAGCGCAAAATCTGCTCAGGGTCCACCCTATGTTCAGCTTCAGCTTGGGCATTTACCTGATAGGTTTTGCCAAATAGATTGAAATCGTTGACGTACGCTGAACCTAAATAGATCTGCAGCGTTTCAAATACCTGATCCAACGGAATGCCTTGCAATAAGGCCTGCTCGCGATCCACTTCAATGTCCATTTGCGGCACCTGAATACGAAAGCTTGAGAACACGCCAGTTAAGGCTGGATCTTGGTAAGCCGCATTCATTACTTTTTGCAGATTGGCAAACAAGGCATCAAAGCCTAAGCTGGCACGATCTTCGATCTGTAGTTTAAAGCCCCCAGTTGAACCAAGCCCCAAAATAGGCGGCGGAGGAAAGATCGCCACAAACGCCTCATCAATAGTGCTGAAGCGGCCATTCAATTGACCTGCAATGGCACCAGCAGACAATTCTGGCGCTTTACGCTCAGCAAACTCATCCAGTGTCACAAAGACAATGGCACTGTTTGAACTGTTGGTAAAACCATTCACAGAAAGGCCAGGGAATGACACGGTCTGCATGACACCAGGTGTCGCCAATGCGATTTGTTCCATTTCACGTACCACGGCTTCTGTTCGGTCTAAACTTGCCGCGTCTGGTAACTGAGCAATCGCAACCAAGTACTGCTTATCCTGAATCGGGATAAAGCCGCCTGGCACCTCATCGAATAATTTGAACGTGCCGCCAAGCAAGCCCACGTATACAACGCCAACCACCACACCTAAACGGATCAGTTTTTTCACACCTTTCTCGTACACTCGCCCACCACGATCAAATAGGCGGTTAAACGGTGTAAACAACCAACGACCAAATATGGCGTTCATCATACGTGTTAACGCATCGGGGTTGGCATCATGAGAGCGCAGCAAAATAGCGGATAACGCAGGCGATAAGGTTAGTGAGTTAAACGCAGAAATCAGCGTTGAAATCGTAATCGTTAGTGCGAACTGTTTATAAAACTGGCCACTTAAGCCCTGTATAAACGCCGTTGGAATAAACACCGCACACAACACTAAAGCAATGGCTATGATCGGTCCGGTGACCTCACTCATGGCTTGTCGAGTGGCAGCCACAGGCGACAAACCATTCTCGATATTACGCTCGACGTTTTCCACCACGACAATGGCATCATCCACCACGATACCGATGGCTAGAACCAAGCCAAACAAAGACAAGGTGTTGATTGAGACCCCAAGCCACTGCATGACGGCAAAAGTACCAACTAAGGAAACAGGCACGGCAATTAATGGAATGATCGAGGCGCGCCATGTTTGTAGGAATAGAATCACCACAATTACGACGAGGACAATCGCTTCCAGTAACGTATTGATCACCGCATCAATGGAACCACGTACAAAGACTGTTGGGTCGTAAGCGATTGCATAGTCTACCCCTTGAGGAAAACTCTGGGACAACTCTTCCATTTGCGCTCGAACTTGGTTCGACAACTCAATGGCATTCGAACCTGGTCGTTGAAAAATAGGAATGGCGACCGCAGTTTGGCCATTCAGAAGCGCACGAAGAGAATAGGAATCTTGCCCAAGCTCGATCCTAGCCACATCTTTTAGACGTGTGATAGCACCATTATCATTGACTTGAACGATGATGTTTTCAAATTCATCAATGCTTTCAAGGCGACCTTTCACATTCAATAAGATTTGGAATTCACTGTCGTTTGCAACGGGTTGAGCACCTAAACTGCCCGCAGCGACTTGCTGGTTTTGTTCCCTAACGGCCTGCACCACATCACTTGGAATCAAGTCACGGGAAGCTAAAGCATCAGGATCAAGCCATAAGCGCATGGAGTATTTACCACCACCGAACATCTGCACATCGCCCACGCCCGGCAAACGCGCCAAAGCGTCTTTGATATAAATATCTGCGTAGTTTGATAGATAGCTAATATCGCGATCACCCTCAGGCGAGAACAGGTGCACCACCATGGTTAAGTTAGGCGACGATTTCTCGGCGACCACTCCAAGTCGCTGCACTTCCTCGGGTAATCTTGGTAAAGCACTGGAGACACGGTTTTGCACTTGTACCTGAGCACGATCCAAGTCCGTTCCCAAAGCGAACGTCAGGGTTAGAGTCATGCGACCATCAGTCGTCGCTTGAGAAAACATGTACAGCATGTTTTCCACACCATTCATTTCTTGTTCCAGAGGCGCGGCAACGGTTTCAGCGATGACTTTAGGGTTAGCACCAGGATAGTTGGCCGTCACGACTACAGTCGGTGGGACAACTTCTGGGTATTCACTGACAGGCAACTGAAATAGGGAAATGCCGCCGCCGATCAGAATCAGCAAAGACAGCATCGCCGCAAAAATAGGTCGACTGATAAAAAAGTGACTGAATTTCATGTTAGAAAAGCTCTTGTTACGCCGATGGTTTAGCGGATGCTAAGGCCAACTCAGCCGTTTTAATCGACACATCCCTAGGAGCAATGGTCATACCTGGTCCAACGCGAGCTGGGCCGTTAACCGCGATGCGCTCATTAGGCTGTAAGCCAGATTCAATCACTCGTAAATCCCCTTCTCTGCGGCCTAGCTGTACTTGGCGGTATTCCAAAACATTGTCTTGATTTACAACCAGTACAAAACGATTCTCTAGATCGGTTCCGACGGCGCGGTCTGGGACTAAAATAGTTGGCTGGCTAGCCACTGCTTGCAGCTGGATACGTGCAAAGGCCCCAGGGCGAAGCGCGTCACTGTCTGACTTAAACAAAGCTCGAACACGCAGCGTACCGCTCTCAACATTGATCTGGTTATCAATGAAGTCTAGGTAGCCCTGATACTCCGTCTGAGCTTGACCAGACAGCATCATCGTTGCTTTGGTTTGACCGTCGGCTTTGACTTGAGAGAAAGCACTGTTCCAAGTGCGCTCGTCCACATCAAAGTACGCATACAACGAGTCTGTCGCGACTAACGTCGTTAGCACACTTTGACCCGCTTGAACGTTGTTACCTGCTGTGATGAAAGCATTGGAAACTTGCCCATCAATCGGCGCACGTACTTCGGTAAACTGCAGGTTTAAAAGAGCCGCTTCCAATGCAGCCTGCACGGAGGCAAGTTCGGCACGACGTTGCTGTGCAAGGGAAACTCTCGACTCCGCTTGCTCCGCTGACATCGCGTTACGGCCTTGTAAGCTTTTGGCGCGATCTGCTTCGGATTGCGCTTGGCTTAAAGCCGCTTGCGCGCGATTCAACTCTGCGGTCAAGCGAGCAACTTCAGCTGAAAAGGGTCGCGGATCGATTTTGAACAATAGGTCACCACGTTTAACGCGACTCCCTTCTTTAAACGACACCGCATCAATGACACCTGACACACGCGGACGTAAATCCACCTGCTGGGGCGATTCTAGACGTGTGGTAAAGGTGTACTCAGGACTGTATTGGGCATAGACCACTTTTGCCACATCAACAGGCTGAGCTGGGGGCTGCGTTGCAACCGTTGAATCCGCCTCAGCCGTGCAGCCAACTAAGACAGTTGCTAAAAACAAGACAGAAAAAATTCGCAAAGACATGTACCTAACTCCCGTTGGTCACGATAGCTTCAAAAGAAAGTCGGCAAGTATCTACGAATGGCTTTTAACTCTGTAGCTAGCACCAAGTTGAATTGGTTTAAACCTAAAGTTAAAAGGAAAGTTAGCCAAAAGTGCTTGACCAGTTGGTCAGCCAATAACATAAAAAAATGGCGCTATCTCCAAGAGACAACGCCATTCAAGGTTGAGCAGATAACAGTCACACTATCCTGCCCCGGAGGTTTGATACATCAACTACTGCTGACTTGGGAAAGCAAACTGCGCCGCTTCATGGGAAGCGCGTTTCGGCCAACGTTGGCTAATGGCTTTCTTGCGAGTATAGAAACGCACGCCATCAGGACCGTAAGCATGCAGGTCACCGAACAAAGAACGTTTCCAACCACCAAAACTGTGAGAAGCTACCGGTACAGGAAGAGGTACGTTAACACCCACCATGCCGGCTTCCACTTCGTCGCAGAACAGTTCGGCCGCTTCACCATCACGAGTAAAGATACAAGTACCGTTGCCGTACTCATGTTCATTGATCAGAGCGATACCTTCTTCAAGGCTGTTCACGCGCACCACACAAAGCACTGGGCCAAAGATTTCTTCTTTGTAAATGCTCATGTCCGTGGTCACATTGTCGAATAGACAACCGCCAATAAAGTAGCCGTTTTCATGACCTTCTACTTTTAAACTGCGGCCATCAACCAACAAGTTAGCGCCACTTGCTACGCCTTCATTGACGTATTGCGTCACTTTCTCGAAGTGTTCTTTCGAAATCAGTGGCCCCATTTCAACACCCTCTTGAGTGTAGGCACCGACGCGTAACTCATGGATTTGAGGAGTTAGTTTGGCAATCAAACGATCAGCGGTTTCATCACCCACACACACGGCAACAGAAATGGCCATA
The DNA here is from genome assembly GCF_004363305.1 of Marinomonas communis. Lineage (GTDB taxonomy): Bacteria > Pseudomonadota > Gammaproteobacteria > Pseudomonadales > Marinomonadaceae > Marinomonas > Marinomonas communis. The sequence goes on from NZ_SNZA01000004.1 coordinate 297,711, forward strand.
CAACGCTCACCACAAGAACCAAACGCCGCGCCCATCAATGCGCTGACAGCACCGTCCAACTCTGCATCTGGCATGACAATCGCGTGGTTTTTCGCACCACCTAGCGCTTGCACACGCTTACCGTTCGCTGTGCCTTGTGAGTAGATGTATTCCGCTACTGGCGTGGAGCCAACGAAGCTCATCGCTTTTACTTGTGGTGCTTGAATCAAAGCATCCACCACATCTTTGCCACCGTTGACGACACTCATCACCCCTTTTGGTAGACCCGCTTCGTCTAGCAACTTAGCGATGTAAAGAGTAGAACTTGGATTCTTCTCAGAAGGTTTTAAGATGAAACAGTTACCACACACAATCGCCAGCGGATACATCCACAGTGGCACCATCGCAGGGAAGTTAAATGGCGTGATACCTGCGACAATACCGACTGGTTTGCTGTCGCTCCAGGCGTTAATGCCTGGGCCTGTTGTGCTGGAGTATTCACCTTTCAAAAACTCTGGCGCACCACAAGCGTACTCTACGTTTTCGATACCACGCTGTAGTTCACCCAGCGCATCCGGCACGGTTTTACCATGTTCTTCGCTGATCATTTTAGCGATGGTGTCTTTATTGGCTTCTAACAGCTCTTTAAAACGGTACATCACACGAGCACGTTTTAGCGGCGGCGTTTTCTTCCAAGCGGGTAATGCGGCTTCTGCTGCGCGAATAGCTTGTTGTACTGTTTCTTGGTTACCCATTTCCATTAGGCACGTTACGGCACCAGTTGCAGGGTTAAAAACTTCAATTGTTTCGTTGCTGTGGCTAACCATTTCGCCGGCAATCAAATGCGTTACTGTTTCCATTGTGTTCAATACCTTTTCTTAACTCGTCAAAAATCAAATGTGTAAAACTTAATCCAAAGACTGCAATGTCTCGTGAACAGCGCTAAACAAGCGCTCTAAATCCTCTGCTTGGGCATTGAACGTTGGCCCAAATTGCAACGTGTCACCGCCAGCACGAACGTAGAAACCTTTGTCCCACAATGCCAACATCGCTTGGTAAGGACGGGCTGTTGGATCACCGTCTTTAGGCTGGATCTGCAATGCCCCCGCCAAACCGCAGTTGCGAATATCGACTATGTGCTTGGTGCCCTTGAGCGCATGAAGCTTGTCTTCGAAAATCGGTGCAAGTTCAGCTGATTGTGGAATCAAGTGATCGCGCTCTAAAAGATCCAGTGTTGCTAACGCTGCCGCACAGGCCACTGGGTGCGCTGAGTAGGTGTAACCATGAGCAAATTCAATGGCATGTCCTGCTAGATCTTGCTCCATAAAGGTTTGGTAAATCTCTTTAGAGGCAATCACCGCCCCCATAGGGATCGCACCGTTGGTAATCTGCTTAGCAGTGTTCATAATGTCCGGCGTGACACCAAAGAACTCAGCACCGGTCCATTTACCCATACGACCAAACGCCGTAATAACTTCATCAAAAATCAGCAAGATATCGTGCTGGTCACAGATTTCACGTAGACGCTGTAAGTAGCCTACAGGCGGTACAATCACACCAGCCGAACCAGACATTGGTTCAACGATAATCGCGGCGATGTTCGATGCATCATGCAATTCGATCAGCTTCAGAAACTCATTCGCTAGCGCCACACCACCGGTTTGTGCCATGCCTTTTGTAAAAGCAAGCTCTGGCTGTAGTGTGTGGGGAATATGATCGGCATCGAACAGCTGACCAAATGTTTTACGGTTACCGTTAATGCCACCTAGGCTAGTACCGCCAATGTTTACCCCATGGTAGCCGCGAGCACGACCAATCAGCTTGGTTTTGCTTGGCTTACCCTTGGCACGCCAGTACGCACGCGCAAGCTTCAACGAAGTGTCCGCACTTTCAGAGCCGGAGCCAGTGAAGATCACGTGATCAAGGCCTGCTGGGGTTTTGGCAACAATGCGCTCAGCCAATTTAAAAGACAGCTCATGACCGAATTGGAACGCAGGCGAGTAATCTAATGTGCCTAATTGCTCAGCGACAGCTTTTTGAATTTCAGCGCGAGAGTGACCGGCACCACAGGTCCATAGACCAGATAAAGAGTCGTAGATATCACGGCCATCTTTGTCTTTAAACCATGAGCCTGAAGCCTGCGTGATGATACGAGGCGTCTGATGAAATTGACGGTTAGCCGAGAACGGCATCCAGTGTGCGCTAAGGTCAGCCGACTCACCATTTGAAAATTGAAACAGACTCATTGTGAAACACTCCGTAAGTTGGTATGGCTATTTTTTCTCACGGATTTAAGTTAAGTTAAATACAAACTTACTACACTCAGGTTAAGCAAATGCAAAACAAAAAGAAGCGCGCCATCATTAATCAAATTACCGATTTTGATATCAAGCTGATTCGTTTGTTTAAAACTGTGATTGAGTGTGGCAGTTATACCGCAGCAGAATCGATTTTAGGCATCACCAAGTCAGCTATTTCTATTCAAATGAGTGACTTAGAAAAGCGCTTAGATATGAAACTCTGCCATCGAGGCAGAGGTGGCATTACTCTTACTGAGGAAGGTGAGGCGGTGCTCAATCTGGCGGAAGTGCTCTTGGCATCGATAGAGCAATTCCGCAGTGATGTGAATCAGATCAACAATGATCTACGTGGCGATTTAAACATCGCGTTGGTAAATAACCTCGTCACACAACCGCATATGCGGATCACACATGCGCTGAAGGATGTGCGTGCTTTGAGTGATAAAATTAACATCAACATTACCATGTCCACACCGAGCGACATTGAGAAAGGCGTGATCGATGGTCGCTTTCACGTAGGAGCAGTGCCTTCTACCAATAAAGTGTCTGGGCTTGAGTATCGACCCCTTTACACCGAGCGTTACTATTTATTTTGTAGCGACCAACACCCATTGTTCATGCAACCGCAACCTGACCAGTCCACTTTGAACCACAGCAACACAGTGGTAACCAGTCACCGCATGACCCCAAATGCCATCGCAATGCATCAAAAGTTGAACTGCTGTGCAACGGCATCAGATCACGAAGGTATCGCTTTCTTGATACTCACAGGGACTTACATCGGCTTTTTGCCAGAGCACTACGCAGAATATTGGGTATCTAAAGGTCGTATGAAAGCCTTACTGCCCCAGCAATACTATTTCGAGTCAGAAATTAACCTCACCACAAAACGTGGTGCTCAGTTTAACCAAATATTAAATCAGTTCTTAGAATGTGTTGGCGCAGACTAATGGCTGGTTTGTAATAGCCAGCTAATAAAATTGATCAAACGCAAAATCAGCAAACAAGATGCAAATCAATAACGAGAATGATTTGCATAAAAACCAATCCTAATGTTTAATGGCGCCGTTTTTTAGTTTTCACACGCCAATAGGATTAGGATCATATGAAAACCTTTGCTCTAGCCGCCCTAAGTGCCGCCTTGATAAGTGGTGCTGCACAAGCCGAAATGACCACTATCAAGGATGTTTTAGGCCGTTCCGTCGACATTGATGTTCCAGCTCAACGTGTGGTCTTAGGTTTCTATGCCGAGGACTATATGGCCATCGGTACAGAGCAAGCCTTTGACAACGTAGTCGGTATCTCCCGTGATACATGGGAAGCATGGCGCCCAGCGAGCTGGAAGCTTTACACAGACTACCGCCCTTCCCTAAAAGACATCCCAGACGTGGGTGAAATCGAATCGCAAACCTTCTCTGTGGAAAAAGTACTCAGCCTCAATCCTGATGTCGTACTGCTGGCTGATTGGCAGTACAAAGGCCTAGGTATGGACGTTGATACACTGGAAGATGCAGGCATTCCAATCGTTGTGGTGGATTACAATGCGCAAACTCTTGAGCGCCATTTACAAAGTACACACATCATCGGTGAACTAACTGGCCAAGAAGCTCGAGCAGATAAAATCGCTGACGAGTACGAAACTCTGGTCACGAATATCCACACTAAGATTGCAGACGCGGGATTGAAGAAACCACGCACTTATATCGAATTCGGTAACCAAGGCCCAAGTGAGTACTCATTTACCTACGGTAAAAACATGTGGGGTGCCATGGTCTCTAGCGCAGGTGGCGATAACATCGCTGCACCGTTTGTGGAATGGTGGGGGCCGATTAACCCTGAACAAGTGATTGCCTCTAACCCCGAAGTGATCTTTATCGCAGGTACCGAAAGCGGTAAAAAATCAGACGCTATGGTGATGGGCCAAGGCATTGATCGTAAGGTTGCGCTACAGCGTCTTGCAGGCTTTACCAAACGCCCTGGTTGGGAAGACCTAAGTGCTGTTAAGTCTCAGCGCGTATACGGTATTTATCAAGGTGCTTCACGTACCATTCTTGACGGTAGCATGCTGCAATTTATCGCCAAAGCTCAATACCCAGAGCTGTTTGCCGACCTAACGCCTGAACAAAACTACCTAGATTTCTACCAGCGTTACCTACCTGTGACGCCTTCAGGAACATTTGCTGTCAGCCTGACGAAATAAGCCCTGTTCACAGCATTTTCCTAACACTCGATAGTGTCTAGTCTTTGACGCTATCGAGTGTTCCATCAAAAATTTCTGATGAGGTTAAGAATGTCCAAAATACTTTCTCTGTTGTGTCTGACGCTGCTCTCTTCTTTCGCCTCTGCCAAAGATTGGCAAATCCAAATGTTAAACTACGGTGACGCCGGTTCCATGGTATTTGAACCCAGCTACGTCCATGCTCAAGTCGGTGATACCGTCACCTTTGTACCAACCCAATCGGGTCATAATGCCAAATCCTACGTGGTTCCTGAGCAAGCCAAACAGTGGACTAGCCCGCTCAATGAGACCTACACGTTACCCCTTTCGCAAGAAGGGATTCACCTGTATTACTGCCCGCCACATTTGATGATGGGTATGATTGGGGTTATTCAAGTTGGAAACGCGAGTAATATCGACGTCATTGAACAAAAGTACCCACGCTTACGCTCTAAAATTGCACTATCGTCAGAGCGTGCTGATGCCATCGTTGCACAGATTAAAAATTAAGCGTTTCACTACTTAAACCACATCGACTTTATCGTTAGAATGAGCCCCAAACATTCCAGTGAAACAGAGAGTACGAGATGAAATACTTGGTAAAGTTGATTCGCAATCTTTTAGGCGGTCTTATTGTATTGGTCGATGTGGTAACGCGTGGGAGCAAAAAGAAACGTCCTGAGGCAGAACAATTAGCGGTCAACGAAGCGGCTAAAGACCTAACTTTATACCAATTCACAGCTTGCCCGTTTTGCACTAAAACTCGACGCGCCATGTACAAGCTCAACCTTCCTATTGAGAAGCGCAGTGCTTCTGAAGGCTCTCCTTACCGTGAAGAATTGCAAGCTGGCGGCGGTCAAGTAAAAGTCCCTTGCTTACGTATTTCAGAAAACGGCAACGTCCAGTGGATGTATGATTCTAAAGAAATCATTCGTTATCTTGAAAGCCGCTTTGCCTAACGATCTACTTACTTATGAAACGCTTTACTAAGCGGACCTTGGTGCAAACATAATAATGGCCATCCCCAGCACAGCGACTAAAGATCCAACAACATCCCATGTGCTGGGGCGAATACCATCCACCAACCAAAGCCACATCACCGCACTAAAAATGTAGACGCCACCGTAGGCCGCATAAACACGCCCTGAGGCCGTTGGATGAAGCGTTAACAACCAAGCGAAGGCCATCAGACTCAACGCAGCAGGCAACAACAGCCAAATGCTTTTCCCTTCACGCAGCCATAAGTAAGGCAAATAACACCCTACTATTTCGGCCAACGCTGTGATCAAAAATAACCCTAATGTTTTCAATTCAGGCATGTGACTCATCCTTTAAGTGTGTAGCCTCTATTATCGCTTGAAGTATTTTCAGAGCAAAAAAATGCCCCACGAAAATCGTGAGGCACTTTTATAGCTCAATAAAGATGAACAATTACTGCTGAACAGACTTCGCTAGCTCAGTAATCTCGTCCCATTTACCTGCTTTTACTAGGTCAGTCGGTACGATCCAAGAACCACCCACACATAGCACGCTGTCTAGGGCTAGATAGTCTTTAAAGTTTTTCTCATTGATGCCACCTGTTGGGCAAAAACGGATTTGCGGCAGTGGGCCTGAGAATGCTTTAAGGGCTTTCACACCACCATTCACTTCCGCTGGGAAGAATTTGAAATGGTCGTAGCCGTATTCAAGGCCTAGCAAAATATCAGAAATCGTCGCCACAGCGGGTAGATAAGGAATATCGTATTCTTTGCCTACTTTTAACAGATCAGGCGTTAACCCTGGGCTGATAATAAACTGAGAACCCGCTTCAACGGCTTGAATGTATTGCTCACGTGAACAAACCGTTCCAGCACCAACAATCGCTTCTGGTACTTCCTTACGAAGAGCAGTAATCGCTTCCAACGCTGCTTCCGTACGAAGTGTTACCTCAAGAACTGGAACGCCACCTGCAACCAACGCTTTACCTAGGTTTACCGCTTGTTCTACATCGTCTACAACAATCACTGGAACAACTGGTGTGGCAGTCATGACTTGAGCTGCTGTGTAAGTCGTCATAGGTAAATCCCCTTTTGCTTAATAGTCGTGCCAATTACGGCCATCTTTAATTGGTAATGCCATGGACGCAGCTGGCCCCCAAGAGCCTGATGCGTACTCTTTTGGACGCTCGCTGGTTTGGTTCCAAGCGGCCATGATGCCATCTACCCATTTCCAAGCCGCTTCTACTTCGTCGTAGCGCATGAACAACGTTGCATCATCGCGCATTACATCAAGCAACAGACGCTCGTAAGCTTCTGGACTACGTTTATTTTGGAAGGCTTCACTCAAACTTAGGTTCAAGTCTACTGGCTGAAGGTTCATACCTTCACCGGCACCCGGTACTTTATTCATAACCGTTAGCGAGATTTTCTCTTCTGGCTGAAGACGAATGATCAATTGGTTACGCTGTAGCTGACGGTTACTTTCATCATTAAAGATGCTGTGTGGAATCGCTTTGTATTGAATCACGATTTCAGAGTAACGCTGACCTAGACGCTTACCGGTACGAAGGTAGAACGGAACACCGGCCCAACGCCAGTTATCAATATCAGCTCGAAGCGCCACGAATGTCTCTGTACGAGATTCAGGGTTTGAGCCTTCTTCGTCAAAGTAGCCTTTTACTTCTTTGCCGTTAATCATGCCTTTCGCATACTGACCGCGTACGGTTTTCGTGTAAGCGTTGGCACCTTCGATCGGACGCAGAGCTTTCAATACTTTGATTTTTTCATCACGTACTGAGTCAGCATCGTTACGACCCGGAGGCTCCATCGCCACCAAACATAGCAATTGCACAAGGTGGTTCTGAACCATGTCACGTAGCGCACCTGCTTTGTCGTAGTAGCCCCAACGGCCCTCTACGCCTACGGTTTCTGACACAGTGATCTGCACGTTGTCGATGTGCGCACTTGACCAAAGCGGTTCAAACAGCGTGTTACCGAAGCGTATCGCCAATAGGTTTTGTACTGTTTCTTTACCAAGGTAATGGTCGATACGGAAAATTTGCTTCTCGCCGAAGTTCTGCGTCACTTCATCGTTAATCGCACGGGAAGACGTCAAATCACGACCAAGAGGCTTCTCAAGTACCACACGCATACGCTCTTCATTTAAGCCATGGTTGGCTAAAGAAGAACAGATAGAACCAAACAAGTCTGGTGAAGTTGCTAGGTAAAACACCACATCTTTGTCGTCAGAGCCTACACCGTGATCGTTGAAACGAGCAAAGTCTGACTCTTGTTGAGCGTCTACAGAAACATAGCTCAAACGCTCTTTGAAACGTGGCCAAGTTTTCTCATCGCCAATACTTTTCGGTACGAATTCGTCTAGCGCTTCACGAACCTTTGCTTGGTAATCTTCAGCACTCATATCACGACGTGATGCGCCGATGATGCGAGTATTCTTCGCCAGCAGACCGTCTTGGTCCAAATGATAGAGAGCTGGAAGAAGCTTGCGCATGGCCAAGTCGCCACCGCCACCAAAAATCACCACATCACAGGCTTTTAAACTTGCCTTCATCATTTTCTCTCCGGTTCAGTTAGGCTTGATTGACAAGATACGATGCGTAGTTAGCACATCCCATCAGCCCAGGGTATTCAGACATTACAACAAAGGTAGGAATAGGTGATACAAACGCTTTCATACGACCTTTGTCTTGCATCGCGTCGCGGAACGCGCTGCCTTTAATTTGTTCAAGATAACGCGGCACAATGCCCCCAGCGATGTAAACACCACCACGTGTTTCAACAGATAGGACAAGATCCCCTGTCACACGTCCAAGGAAGGTAAAAAACTGATCCAATGTGGCCTCTGCCAGTGGATCATTACCTGCTTCAATCGCGGCGCCAATTTCTGGTGCTGTTAAACGCTTTTCAATGCCTTGGCGGTGGGCCAAAGCTTCATAAATATTTTCCAGTCCCATGCCTGACAGTACACGCTCCGCTGAGACACGTTTATGACGCTCTCGTAAAAAGCGCAAAATATAATCTTCTTGGTCATTGCACGTGGCTAGATCAACGTGACCACCTTCACCAGGCAAGACAATGTTGGCACCATTATCTTGTGGTACGACACACGCCACTCCCAATCCGGTTCCAGCACCCAGCACCCATGAAGCGGCCTTCGGGTCGATCTCAGAAGGCTCACCAATTTGGATCAGCTCTTCCTTCGGGATGACCTCTAGACTGTGACCAATCGCATCAAAGTCATTAAGTAAGGCGATTTTCTTGTCGTGACCGAAATGGTCTTGGATCTCTTGGCGAGTGAAGTGCCAAGGATTGTTTGAGAAACGGATAACGTCTTGGTTAACCGGGCCAGCAATCGCTAGCACAATGGCATCGATAGAATCGAAGTTTACACTACATTGATCAACATAAGCGGACACAGCATCAAAAAACGACTGGTACTCTTTGCAAGAATAAACACTTACTTCTTGCGGCAGATATTGGTTGATGGGCACTAAGGCAAAACGTGCGTTCGTCCCTCCCAAATCTGCGATCAAAGCATGAGACATAGTAAACCTCTTTGGAGTTTTAATTTTTTTGAAATTTTACAACGAAAAAGCGTGTAAAAACACCAGAAAACAAAAATAATCCCGCCGCAAGTGTAATTTAATTACATATCAGCGAATTTTATTCAGAAATTTGAAGACTTTCGTAGGAACAGATCGCTTGCGATTGTTTTTGTAGTTATAGAGGCGTTCGTCCGCTAATTTCAGCAGATGTTTATAACTGGTCGGTGCGTCAGATAAAACGCTTGCTCCGCCGTAGCTGACGGTAATGGGAACTAAGTTGTTTTTGTAGCGCAGTGGGTTCGATTGTAAATAATCATGAATCGACTCAGCAATACTCATTGCTTGATCATAGCTCTTGCCCGGCATCACAAACACAAACTCATCTCCCGCAAAGCGGAACGCTAAACCTTGTTTATACACATGCTTCAAAAGACGTTTCGCTATGTATTCTAGCACTTCGTCGCCACAATTGTGGCCTAAAGTATCGTTGATCGACTTAAATGCATCACAATCTAGAAAAACGGCGGTTAAATCGCGGTTTTGCCCCTTACAACGGGCAAATTCACGCTCTAGCATTAACTCGAGTTGGCGTCGATTTAACAATCCCGTTAATGGATCTCGGGTAGCTAGGTATTCTAGCTTCTCCCTTGCGGTCACGTTACTTAGGCAAATAGAGATTTTGATTGAGAGCTGATCCAGTAAAAAGGTGTCCTTTGCACTAGGATCGTAACGAGCGGGATCTTGATCGGCCTGACAAAACAATCCGACTAACTCACCATCAATTGTTAAAGGAGAGACTGCCACCGAGCCAATGATGGAACGGTAAGCTTGAGGAATAACTTCCCAATAGCGGCCAATATCTTGATTCACTAACACGGTCTTGTTGCCAACACCAATGGCATCGATCATGGCACTGCGTCGGGTGAACAGCACTCTGTCTTTTAGGCCGGCAGTTTTTTCTAAAGTTTCCACCAAATGTGATAGCGGTGCTTCGTTGATCAAGTTGACCCATACAAACGGCACATTGAACTGCTTTTGCACTTCTTTCGTCAGTGTCGATACAAATTGATCGCAACGCCCAATAGACAAAATGCAGCGTTCGATGTCGAAAAACTTCATCGCAATCTGCTCATTATGTCTAACGTTCTCGATCAGCTCATCAATAGTATGCATCCAACCAACCTAATCAGTGTCTCAGCGTGAGGCGTCTTGCCAGATAAACACGATCCTTTTGCATGTGTCTAGTTTTTGCGCAATGTGTTTCGATATTCAATACTCTTATAAACGTTCTGTCTATGAAAAACTTTAGCTTAATTTGCTGACTTTATTAAAGTTTCTTATAAAAAGCCGATAACCACTCTAACAGTCAGATGTGAACATTATGAATATTAGAGACGTTTTAGAGACCCAATTAACCCATGAGGTGAAAGCTGGTGGCCGAGTTTCCGGTAACGCCAACTTTGCGCTGTTCATGAGTCTCTTTACTCAACCAGGCCCTAGTATTCGTAATCAAGAAGATACTCTGAGCAAGCATGAGCCTCATGCCGTCACTCGCCCCATTCAATTCTCAGGTAACATCGGAGCCAACCCGACTGCAAATTTAGCCCTGTTAAAAGCACTCAGTCACGAGCCTCTCGCTCAAGGTAACCTCGCAGCCTACGATGCCGTTGCGGCGGTTGATAACCTGATCTCTACACAAGCCTAACCAACAGACTCACCACATACGGCAAAGATTTGACTCCAAGCTCGGCCGTGTTCCCTCGATGCCCGAAGATACGCCTGCCAAGCACTGTCAGAGTTTTGATAATCAAATTGATGGATAAAGGCGCGCCATTCAGGGCTATTTATTGGACTCTGTACGCCCAAAGAATGGATCAAAGGTAAAACCTGATAAGCCACTTTATTGATACGCGCCATGTAAGGTTGCAGCACCTTAATATAATGAGCTTCAAACTGCTGCTTTAAAAAGTTCAGTGGCGGGCCACAAACTGCTTGGCTCTGGCTCAGCGGCGCTAGAGCTTGTGTGATCTGGTCAAGATAATCATGCAAATGCACCACACTAAATAGCAATTTCCCTAAATACTCACTTTCATAAATAGCCTTCATGTCGGCTTCAATATCTGCACTACGAATGTTGGGCACATCTTGTAAGTGAGTTTGGATTTGATTTAGGTGCTGTAAAGCGGCAATCAGTGCCTGATATTGAGAAGACTCTGGAGACAAGGGTAAATAGCCATTGGCCAAACTGAAAAACGTTTGCGTCTCTTCCCCAGCCCACAACACATTTGAAAACGTCAGCGGTAACTCATTTTGCTTAGTTTGCGCCACATCTAAGAGCTTGGTACGTAACTCCATATCATCGATTTCACAGGTACGTATCGCCCGAATGATGTCTAGCTCATAAATAAAGCGCTGGCTTGTGGCCATGACACGGCCCAGTATACTATTGCGCTGTCCGGCCACCGCACCAACATCACATTGCTGTAATGACAAAAACTCTAATAAGCCTACATCAAACTGACTCAGCGCTAGCTGTCGATCTCTTAAGGCTGGCAAAGGTAGCATAGAACTCGTGGAGCCCAATTCGATCTGAACAAACTCAGATCGATTCAAATCCTTGACGTAGTTTTCTAATAAACCTTCTGGCGCAAAACGGCGGTCGCAACTAACGAGCAGAACCCCTAGAAGCAGTAATACCACTGATTTACGAGAGAGCAGTAACCTCATGATGAATACTCTACTAATTCAAAAGCGTGAAGAGATTTCAGAAACACGTGTTGCAAAAATGGTGTTTCCGAGCACAACCAACCACTATGACACTTTATTTGGCGGTGAAGCTTTAAAATGGATGGACGAAGTGGCTTACATTGCAGCGACCCGTTTCGCCCGTAAACAAGTTGTTACGATCTCAACGGAGCAAGTGGATTTCAAACGCCCTATCCCTTCAGGCATTCTAGTCGAACTTGTTGCGCGTGTAATTCACGTCGGCCGCACTTCATTAAAAGTGGAAGTAAACATTTTCCTAGAAGAGCTTTACAGTGATAAGCGTGAGAAAGCCATCACAGGCGTTTTCAACTTTGTCGCCATTGATGAAAACAAACGTCCAACGCCTATTTTTGAAGGTAACGATTAGTTCGAACTTTCGAATTTTTCGTTCTAATCCGAAGAAATGCGGCCCAACGTCGCTAATCTTTCGGAGACATCCGACGTGGCTGATCAACCGGCTCTAAGACAACATCTGAGTGCAGGAATTCAGCTGCGGCGGCGGAACCTTCTACCTTAACAGCACTGCGCTCAAGCATTTCCGCTTCATAGGTATTAAGTACTGCTTGTCGAAGCCCTTTGTTGCGCCAAACGTCTTCAGACCAACAGCCATTAGTAATTTCTCGTGCCAAAGATAAGGCATCCAAAATCGCTTGGTTAGCGCCTTGACCTTTAAACGGTGTCATCGGATGTGCGCCATCGCCAATTAACGTTGCTTTGGAGCTATTAGCAAAGTGCTCAGGCGTTAGCAGTTCACGATCATAAACGGGGTAACCGGATACCAGCTCAGCTGGCGTAGCGGCTAATATCTCAGGGATTGGAGAATGCCAAGGTAAGCGTCGAATCGCCTCCGCTTTGAGGGCATCAGAACCTTGTTCACTGAGCGCTTTGGCCTCATCATCGTCCATACGGAAACTGAGCTGCCACATAACGGACTCGGCATTAAACGGCATCATATAGATACGGTCATTACCATTGGCTGTTTGGAACACGGTGGCACCGTCCAACAGTTCTGACTCTAAGTCTCCCAATAAAGATAGTGGGCAAATTCCCAAGACCACCATGCAATTCAGTGAGCGCAATGGCGTCACCTCATCGCCTATGATGCTCTGGCGCACGACACTACGGATACCATCAGCACCAACCACTAAGTCTGCCTCAGCGTATTTTTGTTCACCGTTTACCAAAAAAGTCAGCTGCACCTTATCCGATCTAATTTGATCAAACGAGACCAATTGGTGCCCCCAATGTACCTCTTCAGAACCGCCTAACTGTTCCATCATCTGAAAACGCAAAGACTGGCGAGCAATATGAATATTGGAACGCTTCGGGATCGCACTCGGTTGCCCTTCAAGCCAGCGCCGCATTCCCCATTCAGCAACGACTTTACCTTCAGTGTTGTGCACCATGTGTCTTGTCGAGACAACACCTTCCTCTAGCTCGGTAATACCTAATCCGGAAATAGCGCGACTGGCTTGTTGTAGGGTTAAGCCATACCCTTGCGATCGAGCATCAAAGCTGATGTCACGCTCGTAGAGCGTAAAAGGAATGCCGCGATGCTTACAGGCAACCGCTAAAGCCATACCGCCAATGCCTGCGCCAATAATAGCCACTTTAGGAAGACTTTCATTTACAGGGAGCGCCTCATCCGACAACACTATTCCCAAGCCAGAACAACTGGCACACATTTCTAAATGACCTTTGGGCTTCACCGGCTCTGGATGCTTCGAACTGTCATTCCTAAACGCCTCTAATGCCTTTTGGTACTCTAGGCGAACCTTCTTACGAATACGGCGGCTTCTTTTGCCCCGTCCCAAACAGTCACTGCACATCACCCAAAATTTGGTTTGCTTATCTAAGTTACTCAACTCTAACTGCCCAATATCCAGATCATTTCATTAAACGCCTTAGCGTACCTCTTAAGCTTTATTAATAGAATGTGGTGAATCATGCTTTATCGCTCATGCATGGCTTTTACGGTGTCAGTTAACCAATCCATAAACACCACTACTCGTTTTGGCAGTAAACGCCTCGAAGGATACAACATAGAAATGGGCATAGAGGCTGGACGAAACTCTGGTAACACTTCAACAAGCTCACCACGGTCCAGCTCGTCTTGAACTCCGTGTTGTGGGATTTGAACGATCCCTAGCCCTTTTAAACAGCAGGCTCGATAAGCATCCGTATTGGTCACTGTTATGGACGTCGGCATGGAAATAAACTGAACACATTCTTCATTAACATACTCAAAACCACGAGGTACATCACTGCCACCTGGTAAATACTCAATCAATTTATGCTGCGATAAATCATCCAGTGTTTCTGGTACACCAAACTGATCTCGATAGGAGGCACTGACGCAATTCAACATTTTAAATTGCCCTAATGGCCGCGCCACTAGAGCACTGTCCGTCAGCTGTCCCGCACGAATTAAGCAATCAATACCATCTTTGATTGGATCAACTCTCTGATCGCTGGTTTGAACCTGTAAATCGATCAAAGGGTATTTATCTAAAAATTCAGGTAAACGCGGCAATACCACCGACATAAAAAAGCGGTTAGCCATGTCTACTTTTAAAACGCCACGTATGACCTCGTTTTCCGTTTGAAATTGATTTTCTAAGCAATCCAATTCATTCAGAATACGCAGGCACTCTGGATAATAGCTTTGCCCAGCAGAAGAAAGTGTTACCCGTCTGGTACTGCGGTGAAAAAGGCGAACACCTAAGCGTTTCTCCAAACGCTGAACCGAGCTTGAAATGGCAGATTTGGGTATATTTAACCGCTCAGCACTCTCGGTAAAACTCCCTGTCTCAGCCACCACAATAAAACGCCGCATGGCTTCAAGTGTATCCATAGCATCTCACCAATTGTTCACATTGTACGAACAGTTAAATCAAATTTAACATGTTTATCAAGAACAAATTGATCTCTATTCTGAACACATCATTCAACGGAAAAGAGATTAAAGAAATGAATAAATTAGCTTTAATTACTGGGGGTAGCCGAGGTATCGGAAGAGACTGTGCATTAGCACTGGCTAAAAATGGCATCGACATTGTGATTACCTATAACAGCCAATTTGATACGGCTCAAACTGTCGTGACTGAACTCAGAGAGCTTGGAGTAAAAGCATCAATGCTACAGTTAGACACCACTCAAACAGACAGCTTCCCTATGTTTGTGGATCAATTGAAATCGGAACTGGCTTCTTACTTTAACCGCAACTCACTGGACTACTTATTGAACAATGCAGGTACTGGGTTAGGCAGCAGTATTGAAGCCACCACTGAAGTCGAATTCGACACCATGTACCAAATACATTTAAAGGGCCCTTTTTTCTTAACCCAAGCTCTACTACCTTATATGGTTGAAGGTGGTTCCATTCTCAACGTTTCATCAGGCTTAACACGCTTCTCTTTACCAGGTAGCAGCGCTTACGCGATTATGAAAGGTGGCGTCGAAGTGATGAGTCGATACTTTGCCAAGGAATTTAGCCAGCGACAAATCACTGTCAATACGATCGCCCCTGGCGCCATTGCGACGGACTTTAGAGGTGGCGCTGTTAGAGATAACCCTGAGTACCACAAGATGGTATCCAACATCACTTCTCTTGGCCGTCCCGGCCTGCCTGAAGACATTAGTGCAGTTGTTGCATTCCTGTTAAGTGATCAAGCCCATTGGATTACCGGGCAAAGAATCGAAGCCTCTGGCGGAATGTTTTTGTAACTGAGACGGTATTTAAATCAGGCTGATCGAATTGCAAGAGCAGCCTGATTTCGAGGGCCTCGCTTTCATCTAGCATCATCCAAGTCGAATTATGATAGGCGATCTGCCACCTTAAACTTAATAATGAACTCCACTCCTTTGCCTTCTTCGCTGTGACAAACAATGGAACCACCTAGGACATTAGTAATGATGTTATAGGTAATATTCAGCCCAAGACCTGTACCACCGGCGCCACGCTGGGTAGTAAAGAAAGGATCAAATATCTTTGAGATGTGTTCCTTGCTGATGCCTTTGCCATCGTCTTTGTAGTTCAACATCAACTCTTTTTCACCAACTGACGAGACCGCAATATGAATGCAGCCTGTTTCACGTTCTTTAAAACCATGATTAACCGAGTTCACGATTAAGTTCGTCAATACTTGGGAAAGCAATCCAGGGTTAGTCAATACAAACACATCCTCAGCACACTCAATCGTTACCTTCGCACTCGCTTTTCTGAGCACTGAGGCTAAGCTAAAGACCACTTCTTCAAAGTAATGCTTGATATTAACCTGTCGGTCTTCTTCACTTGTTTGGTCAACGGCGACTTGCTTGAAGCTTCGCACAAGGTGCGCAGTACGCTCCAAATTTTTCTCAACAATACCTGCAATTTCTTTAGCGCTATGGATAAAGTCTTCGAAGTCATTTTCCGTCAATGTGCCGTCTTGGTAACGTTGACTGATGCCATTACATTCTTCTACAAGCTGTGACACCCCTGTTAAACCAATGCCTACTGGTGTATTAATTTCGTGCGCAACACCTGCAACCAATGACCCCAAACTGGCCATTTTCTCTGATTCAACCAATTTATCTTGAGTTTGTTTAAGGTTTTCAATGGTTTCTTCCAGATGTGCATTTGAAGCATTCAACTGCACATTGCGCTCGCTTATTTCAAGCTGCAGAGCTTTCTTCTCTGAAATATCTCGGGTAATGGCGTAGAGCACTTCTTTTTCATCCAACATAATTTTCGTCAGAATCACCTCGCCCCAGAACTCACTGCCGTCTTTTCTGAGATGATTCCACTCAAATCGCGCAGAGCCTTGTTCAAAGGCGCTCGATATACGACGCTCTGCCGCACGCTCGACTGGTTCATTGTCTTCTTGAAGACTTGCAGACACTTGGATGGGTGTCAGACCGACGACCTCTTGCTTATTGGCGTAACCAAAAAGCTCCAAGAAGGAGTTATTGCAATCCAAAAATAAACCATCTGCAATGATGCTTAGGCCGTCTTTAGACTCCTTAAATAACGTTTCAAAAGATTCTTTTTGCTTTGCAATCTCAAGTTGCAACGCTTTTTTCTCAGAAATATCTCGCGTAATGGCATACAGTACGTCGGTGTCTTTGACGTTAATTTTGAACAAGATGATATCTGCCCAAAACTCACTGCCATCGAGCCTTCGGTGCATCCACTCAAAACGAATGGTCCCTTTGGTAAACGCCGTATTGATGATTTCAACCGCTTTTTCGGCCGACGCCCTTCCATCTGGTTGATACTCTGGAGATAAGTCTATCGGCGTAATACCAACGATTTCTTCTTTCGTAGCAGCACCAAATAAATGGGAAAATGCTTTATTACAATCGAAATAGCTCTCAGTGGTCAGCAAGCACAGACCATCTTCTGACTCGTTGAAGAGTGTTTCAAAGGTTTCTTTTTGGATTTTTGTTTCCAGTTCGAGAGATTTCTTTTCGGAAATATCCCGCCAACTTGTATGTATTACAACTTCGCCATCCAGCACCATCTTGGTTAAAATCACTTCAACCCAAAACTCGTCGCCATTAAGCTTTTTATGGACCCACTCGAAGCGCACACTGCCATGGTCATAGCACTGCTGAATCATATCAATGCTTTTTTCTAAGGAAGTTCGACCATCTGGCTGCCGCTCTGGTGAGAATTGATCTGGAGTGCGATTGATAAACTGATCTTTATGCTGTGCGCCGATCATATCTAGAATAGACTGATTGCAATCGACGAATACATCCCCTTTAAATATCGCTAAACCATCTTTTGAATCTCTAAATACCGTTTCAAAACCATTATTATGAGTAAACGTTTCTTTCATCATGAATACTTCCGCTCTGTTCATATGAAAAACGTACTCTGCATTCCTTAAACAATTTTCAAAGCTTAAAGTACGTTTCTAAAGACATAGAATTAAAGCTAGCAAAGACGTTCAAAAGTGCCAGAGACAAAGTCAATACCGAAACACAATAAGGTTATTGGTAAAAATTGAATTAGAACTAAAGTCGATGGCATGTCAGTAGGGATTTTCTTTACCTAGCCGTGTTAAAATATCCGAAACATCACCTCCCTCTAGTAAAGGATCGTCCATGACTTCGCCGAGCAGCCAGTCACCTAACGTTATCGTTGTTAGCAACTCTTCTGACAACCCTTTTGCCATTGATGTCGCATATGCGATGGGCCAGCATGAAGATATCGCTGATATCATCAGCATGAAGCAATTTATGAACTCCGAATTTTGCCCGCGTTTTATCTCGGACGAAGCGGACTTCGAGAACATCGGACGTAAGCTCGAAGGTAAGTCAGTGGTGATTGTCAGCACGACAAGCCATGTACAAAGCCGCCAAGAATTAGCTATGGCGAACTTCATCATTGCTCGTGCGGCAAAAGAAAACGGCGCAGCACGTGTTGTCCTAGTCGAGCCAGATTTGTTCTACAGCGCTCAAGACCGCGGTCCGAGCAAAGATCTGGGCAAAACTAGCTTTGAACGTGACATTAAGGACATCAAGAAATTTGATGGCCAACCATTCACTGCAAAGCTGTACGCACAAATGCTGAAGCTGTCTGGTGTTGATACGGTCATGACGATCCACAACCATTCAGACTCTGTACAGCAGATTTTCAATGAAGTGTTTGACGGTGATTTCCATAACCTAATCCCATATGGCATCTACGCTCACTACCTTCTAAATTCTAACATCCTAAGTTACGGTGAAGAGGGTGAAGGCCTAGTACTGTGTGCACCGGATAAAGGTGCTCGTGATTTTGTTAAACAAATGTATAACACGCTTGGTCTAACGAAAGCGAAGTTCATCATGTTGGACAAAGAGCGTACTGCTGAACGTAAAGTTGAAATCACGCTACACAAAGAGAGCGAGCACACTTTTGAAGGCCTAGACGGTGCAAGCATCGTTCTGTTCGATGACATGGTGCGTACAGGTTCGACTATCATCAAATCTTGTCAGTTCCTGAAACAGATCAACCCAGAGCGCATGGTATTTGCTGTGTCACACTTCTACGCTAGTAACGAAGGCCGTGAGCGTATGGCGCACCCTGCACTAGGTGAAATCTTAACGCTGAACACATTACCAACGATCCTAAACCGCGACGAGCAAGGCCGTCTACGTAAGAAGATGGTGGTTCTGAAAGTTGAGAAATGGCTTGGCCAAGAGCTTTGCAAAATCCTAGGTTTGCCGCAAAGTGAAGAGCTGAACCCATACAAGATCGACATGTCTTCTAAGAACCCACGCTTTAAGCGCAAAATTTGGTTCAGTGAAGAGCTTCACGACCTAAATAAAGACGACTAAATCCATCTCTTACTAAGCCCGTTCTAAACGGGCTTAGTATTTTAGTGTGATATAAACTCCCTCAATCACGCTATTTCAACCTTTCCCGAGAACAGCGCTGTTGCGCTATAGATATAATCAAAACTATATTTCATCCTCTTTATGTCTTTTTTTACAGATAAAAAGGCAAAAATCAGCATTTATATTTGCGTGACCACCACGAAAGATAAACTCCAAATGGTTTGTGGTAGCTTACGTCATCGAAATCATTTGGTTAGCATCATTGTAAAAGGAGTCACCGAGGTGAATTTACGTTCTGGAATTATGGTGGGTATGTTATTGGCTACGAGCAGTCTACCCGCCCTTGCCGCTACATTTGAAGTCCCTAGAAACTTTGAAATCATGTATGTCGATCTTAAAAGCCCAGGCAGCTTTGGGGGAGACTTTAAAACCGACATCGAGGCTGGTAAGCGCCAAGTGGTCGTTCGCTTTAACCAACGTATTGGTGGTGGCGGTAATGCTGAGCAGTTTCAGTCAGAACCTATGGTAATAGAGGTCGATGTTGCCCAAGATGCTGAAATCATGCTTGAAGCGCCCTACTTTTTCCGTAATAACGATGCAGCAGCCTTCGCAAAAAAACCTGAAATCACTTTGGTAAACGAAGCGAGCGATGCCAAACTCGATTACGAGGTACGTATGTTACCAAAGCAGTCAGGCGTACAAATGCTGCGAGACTACAAGCGTGAGATCCGCGAGTTTTCAGCCACTTATAAAACTCCAGCAGTAGACACCCCTACACCAGCAAGTGAAACCGTTGCGGCAACAGAAGAACTAGAAATGTTGAAATTCTGGTATAACAAAGCAGATGCTAGCACGCGCAAAGACATGCGCATCTGGATGGTCGATCACTCTCATCAGGCAAAAACAGAGAGCACAGCTTTTGAAATGCTCGGATTCTGGTTTGAAAAGGCATCAAAGAATGACCAAAAAGCTTTCCAAATCTGGCTCCTAAACGAATAATCGTTTCCTTTAAAAGCCATGTGGACTGAATAAAATCGGCCCACATGGCTTCTCCCGCGACTTCTGTTTTCCGACTGCAATATATTGCTCTTAGTAGAAAACCTTTCAAAACAAAATACAAAAATGATTCTCAAATATTATTGAGAATTATTTACATATCAGATACTTATAATAACCTATCCTTTAAACGTGCATATTATTTCGATTCGCCTACTATAATTACGGGTTTATTTTTTTTAATGATGGTGGGTATTAACTTTGTGTCATTAGTTTCCATTGAGCTATTTGCCGCTTTTTAATATCTTGTTAATCAACCATAACCGGATCGGAATGAGAAATTGGCGCTATGAGTTACTATACTGACTATTTAAAAGAAATTGAGGTTCGCAAGAACGAACTAGGTCTTGCACCAAAACCAATCGACGGTGCTGAATTGGTATCTGAAATCATTGAGCAGATTAAGGATACGGCTAACGAACACCGTGAAGACTCTTTGAACTTCTTCATCTACAACACTCTGCCAGGTACCACACCAGCAGCGGTTGTAAAATCTGCTTTCCTTAAAGACATCGTTCTTGGTGACGAAGTAGTTGCTGAAATCTCTCCGGAGTTCGCTCTAGAACAGCTTTCTCACATGAAAGGCGGCCCTTCTGTTGCAGCACTACTAGACGTGGCTCTGTCTGATCACGCACAAGCAACAGCAGCAGGTGAAGTACTTAAATCTCAAGTATTCCTATACGACGCTGACTACGACCGTCTGTCAGCTGCTTACAAAGCTGGTAACGCCATTGCAAAAGACGTTCTTGAAAGCTACGCGAAAGCAGAGTTCTTCACGAAACTTGACGATATCCCAGAAAAAATCGACGTAGTGACTTACATCGCAGCGGAAGGTGATATCTCTACTGACTTGTTATCTCCTGGTAATCAGTCACACTCTCGTGCTGACCGTGAACTGCACGGCCTATGCATGATCAGCCCAGAAGCTCAAAAAGACATCGTTGAGCTAGGCAAAAAACACCCGAACGCTAAAGTGATGCTAATCGCTGAGAAAGGCACAATGGGCGTAGGTTCTTCACGTATGTCTGGTGTAAACAACGTTGCACTTTGGGCGGGTGAAAAGACTTCTCCATACATCCCATTCGTTAACAACCGTCCAGTGGTTGCTGGTACGAACGGTATTGCTCCGATCTTCCTAACGACTGTTGGCGTAACTGGTGGTATCGGTCTTGACCTTAAAAACTGGGTTAAGAAAACTGACGAGAACGGTAATGTGGTTCGTGACGAAAACGGCGACCCAGTCCTAGAAGAAGCTTACTCTGTTGCAACGGGCACTGTTCTTACTATCGATACTAAAGCTAAGAAGCTTTACAACGGTGACAAAGAGCTTGTTGACGTATCTTCTGCGTTCACACCACAAAAAGTGGAATTCATGAAAGCAGGTGGTTCTTACGCGGTAACATTCGGTAAGAAACTACAAACATTCGCAGCAGAAACACTAGGTATCGAAGCGCCAGCTGTTTACGCACAAAACAAAGAGATCTCTATTGAAGGCCAAGGTCTAACGGCAGTAGAGAAAATCTTTAACCGCAATGCGGTAGGTGTGAAATCTAAAACACCACTTCACACTGGTTCTGACGTTCGCGTTAAAGTGAACATCGTAGGTTCTCAGGACACAACTGGCCCAATGACTTGCCAAGAGCTTGAGTCTATGGCGGCTTCTGTGATCTCTCCTACTGTTGACGGTGCTTACCAGTCAGGCTGTCACACTGCGTCTGTATGGGACAAAAAAGCTCAGGCAAACATTCCTAAGCTAATGTCTTTCATGAACAACTTTGGTGTTATCACTGCACGTGATCCTAAAGGTGTTTACGCGCCAATGACTGACGTAATCCACAAAGTATTGAACGACATCACAGTTGACGATCGTGCGATCATCATCGGTGGTGACTCTCACACTCGTATGTCTAAGGGTGTCGCGTTCGGTGCTGACTCGGGTACGGTTGCCGTTGCTCTAGCAACAGGTGAAGCAGAAATGCCAATCCCTGAGTCTGTTAAAGTAACCTTCAAAGGCCAAATGAAGCCATACATGGACTTCCGTGACATCGTACACGCAACTCAAGCGCAGATGTTGAAGCAGTTCCAAGGCGAAAACGTATTCCAAGGCCGTGTCATCGAAGTGCAAATCGGTACATTGCTTGCTGACCAAGCCTTCACATTCACAGACTGGACTGCAGAAATGAAAGCGAAAGCTTCTATCTGTATCTCAACTGATGAAACAATGATCGAATCTCTAGAACTTGCTAAGTCTCGTATCCAGATCATGATCAACAAAGGCATGGATAACGAAGCAAACATGCTTCAAGGTCTGATCGCTCTTGCTGACAAGCGTATCGCTGAAATCAAGTCTGGCGACGCGCCAGCGCTTGCTCCAGATGACAACGCTAAATACTACGCAGAAGTTGTGGTTGATCTAGACGCAATCGATGAGCCAATGATTGCAGACCCAGATGTAAACAACGAAGACGTATCTAAGCGCTACACGCACGATGTGATCCGTCCGACTTCTTACTACGATGGCCGTAAAGTTGACCTAGGCTTCGTCGGTTCTTGTATGGTGCACAAAGGCGATATTCAAATCATCGCTGCCATGCTACGTAACCTTGAGAAGAAAGGCCCTATCACATTCAAAGCACCGCTAGTTGTTGCGCCACCAACGTACAACATCGTTGATGAGCTAAAAGCTGAAGGCGATTGGGCAGTACTTGAGAAATACTCTGGCTTCCAGTTTGACGATGTGAACCCTAAAGAAGCAGCTCGTAAGCAATACGAGAACATCATGTACCTAGAGCGTCCAGGATGTAACCTATGTATGGGTAACCAAGAGAAAGCAGCACCTGGTGACACGGTTCTAGCAACTTCTACTCGTCTGTTCCAAGGTCGTGTAGTAGAAGATACTGCTGAGAAGAAAGGTGAGTCACTACTAGGTTCCACACCTATGGTAGTTCTATCTTGTATCCTAGGTCGTTTCCCATCTCTAGATGAGTACAAAGAAGCGGTTGCTGGCATTAACCTAACGTCTTTCGCTCCACCAAGCGAAGATCTAAGCGTTAAAGGCGGCGACATCGCGATCACGCCAGTAGCGTAACCCAAGCCTTAGTTTCGCTAACTAAATAAAAAGCCCTGACTCAATTGAGTCAGGGCTTTTTTATTGTTGTCGGCAATGACATTAATCATTACCCAAGATCATATGGAATTATTGCTGACGTGGTTGCAGCGATAACTTGCCCTGTTCAATCGCCATATTAAGCGGCACACTTGACAACAAACGCACTACGTCGTTGCTAGTATCTAAGGTATAAACTGGGTTTGATGCTAAGTAACCATTAATCAACATCATCACTTCATTGCTCAACGGAGCAAGGTTGCCTTTATAACCACCCGCATCAATAGTGCTGTCTAACAGTGCTAACGAACGTACGAAGATCGCTTTTTTCTCACTGTCGTAATACGGCGTCCCTTCCAGCTCTAAATTTAACTTCGCAGGATATTGAAAGCCAAATACGCTGATATTTGCCGTTGCCTCTGTGCCAAGCTGCACCACATCACGCCCTTCTGGGCCGATGTCTACAGACATATCATCCACTGTTAAGGTCAAAGGAATGCCACCAATATTGGCATTGGTTTGAAGTTTAGCCAGTTGGCTGTCTAATGCCTGCTCTAACTCTGAGTTAGAAATAGAGTAAGTGGAAAGTTGTGAGAGAGTGGCACAACCACTCAAAATAAGTGTGCAACACACTGCTAGAATTGCTTTCATCATAAGCTCATTATTAGTAATTGAAACCATCAGTGTAGCGTGTAATCCGGCCCTCGAAAAACGAAGACTCCGATCATTTCCAGCTTTTACTCGATATTTTCATAGAAAGATAACCGTAGGGCATTTCGGATTCATCAGGGGGCAGATCCCTATAGGTAATTCAGTTTCCCATCACTGATATCTGGCAAGGCGATTCATCAGGGGTCAGATCCCTGTACGTAATTAAGGTGCCTATCACTGCTATCTGGCAAGGGATCTGACCCCTTTATTGATTGGATACAAAAAAGCCCCACTCATTTGAGCAGGGCTGTCGTTTTTTCGTGTGAAGATCGATTAGCGCTTAAAGCTCAATGTTAGCGATATCGTCTTGCTTAGGCATGGTCACAGATTCATCACCCGCTGGCGCAACGGTTTGCGGCGCCTGAGGTAAATGAAGCTTCAGCGATTGGCTTGTATAAGTCAGCTCTTGATGAGTCGCTTCAACATTGCCGTTTAGCTTAGTGCCGTATGAAGGAATGATTTCTTTCAGTTTCGCATTCCACTCACCTGCTACTTTATCGGCAAACACTTCTTCTAGAACATTCAACATAATTGGCGCCGCCGTCGAAGCACCTGGAGAAGCACCTAATAGCGCAGCAAGGCTAGAGTCCGCAGACGATACAACTTCTGTACCAAACTGTAAGCGACCACCCTTTTCTGGATCTTTCTTGATGATCTGTACACGCTGCCCAGCTGTGATCAGTTTCCAGTCTTCTTGTTTAGCCGTTGGGTAGTACTTTTTAAGCTCAGCGAAACGATCTTCATCCGTCAGCATCACTTGCTCAATCAAGTATTGAACCAAGTTGAAATTATCTAGGCCTACTTGCATCATTGGCACAACATTGTCAGTAGTCGTCGCACCCAAGAGATCCCATAGGGAACCATTTTTCAGGAATTTCGTAGAGAACGTGGCAAATGGGCCAAACAGCAACACTTCTTTACCATCGATACGACGTGCATCCAGGTGCGGCACAGACATCGGAGGAGCTCCGACTTCGGCTTGTCCGTATGCTTTATTCACATGCTGCTTAACAACCTCTGGGTTGTCTGTTACTAGGAACTGACCGCCGACAGGGAAGCCACCGTATACATCACCTTCTGGAATGCCTGAAGCTTGCAGCAGTGGCAATGACGCACCACCTGCGCCGATAAAGACAAACTTAGCATCAACCGTACGTTCTTTCTCACCGTTCGCTAAATCTGCAATAGTAACCGTCCAGCTCTTATCTGCATTCTGCTTAAGACCGCGCACTTCACTGCTTAATTGCAGATCAAAATTATCTTTCGTCGTAAGGCTTTGAACCAGCTGACGTGTGATCTCACCAAAATTCACATCCGTACCGATAACAGAGTGAGTCGCAGCAACCAACTGGTTAGGATCACGCCCCTCAATCAGCAAAGGTGCCCACTCAGCGATTTGAGCTGGATCTTCGCTGTAATCCATACTCTGGAACAAACTATGTTTTTGCAATTCGGCATAACGCTTACGTAGGAAGTTTACGTTTTTATCACCCCATACAAAACTCATGTGGTTCACAGAACGAATAAAGGATTCTGGATCATGCATAACACCGTTATTCACTTGATACGCCCAGAACTGGCGGCTGATTTGAAACGCTTCATTTACCTTAATGGCTTTATCAACATTGATGCTACCATCTGGCATTTCAGGCGTGTAGTTCAGCTCCATTAACGCAGAATGGCCTGTACCAGCATTGTTCCAACCATTCGAACTTTCTTGCGCCACACCATCAAGACGCTCAATCATCGCCATTGACCAGTTTGGCTCAAGCTCTTGTAAATAAGTGCCTAACGTTGCACTCATGATGCCGCCACCGATCAGTAACACGTCTACTTGTTCATCTTCCGCGTGTGCTGGCGTCAGTACAGTTGCCACACTTACCCATAAGGTTAGCAGGGCTAATTTGATTTTCTTCATTTAGATTTGGCTCTATGGTAATTATTGAGCGAGAGATGCGAGCATCAAGAAATCACGCATCCAGTGCTGATAGATATAGGAACTCAGCCCAGCTGACAGTCATGAAGACCGAGCTGAAAGCTTGGGGGCTATAAATCGACGCTAAACTAACATTGCGTTAGATCAGTGAAAATCTTTGGTAAGAAGAGAAGGTTTTGAGCATTTTAATTGGTTATGTAAGTTTTTGTAATGAAAAAATCTCGCTAATTCCCCTGATCGATTTTATCCATCGACGACTTAGACTCCGGCTATACGCGACATCTTTTTAGGCCACACTATCTACTGTCACAAGGTCGTTAATACATACTCCCCTCAAGGTATACGAGCTGGTAAGATTTAGTCGAAAAAACGAAAAACCTCTAAAAACAATAAAAGTGACGTCAAAATCATAGAAAAAATCATTAAAAACTACTCTAAAAATCGATCTAAATCTCGCATCAAAAACAGCTTCGGTAAACTCAACCGCCTCTATCTTCCTTTACTAAAAGCGCTCTGGTATGTCGTTTTTGGGAAAAGCTGATTTTCCCCATCGTTGAAATCTATTTACTCATCTTATAGTCTTTTTTTAATTAAACGTTTAATTAAAAAAACTGGTGGGTGTATGAATCTCCTTTTATCGTCCGGTCTGATTTTCTCTTTTGCCGCTATCGCGGTCATTCTACTGAAATGGTGGAATATAAAATGTGTTGGCGTGACGCCAGTGCATACTCTGACCTTTATCGCAATCCTGTTCACATCCGGCTTAGATGTGGGCTTGATCATGTTTCCCCTTACTGAGTTTGCAGGCTATGCAAACCTAACAGAGAGTCCTGAATACAGTTTCGCCAATCCGCTAGCGATTGAGTTCGGCTATTGGGCCTTTTTGATCTGGGGCTTCTACTTCTTAACTTGCTTTTACTTCTGCATCATCGAGCCAAGAGTGAAATTCTTTGAACTACCACTGGTGAAGCTGATCAATAACATCGTCATCATTGGCACCTGTGCATTCACCGCTTACTTACTACTTGTGAACTTGCCTTGGTATTTGCCTCAAATTGGCGATGGTGAATCTGTGGTACCCACCTTCTACTTGATCGTTTTGGCTTCGATTGCTTTGGCAGTGTATTCAAGCAGTAGTATGAAACTGTTACGACTCTTAAGCTTAGGCTCTAGCTTTCTGTTTATCGCATTAATCGTGATTATGTGGTTTAGAGCTTATATGACCGATAATGGCCATCCAGAAGATTTCCTTAGCAATGCAGGATTGATCAGTGAATACTTCACGAACATTTATCAATTTATGTTACCGCTAAATGACTACCACGCGTTCTACCTATTCTGGTGGTTCTCTTGGAGCATCATGATTGGACAGTTCACAGCACGTTTTGTCAGCGGCATTCGCACTTGGCAATTACTGTTGGCGATGATGGTCTTCCCATCCATTGCCATCGGGGTCTGGTTCACCATCCTTTATCACTATTACACAGAAGGGTTACAGATCGCTGGCTTTATCAATGTCATGATGATTGTAGTGGGAATTTTAATGGTGGTGAACTCATTGGATTCACTGATCCGTCTCTACACTGATAACCTAAACCTAACCGTAGAACGCTTTGGTCTAATCCCTTATATCTTAGGTAACTTGGTTCTGATGTGTGCCTTAACACTTTTATTCCAACTCGACTTCCTGAAAATCGAGTGGGTGGGTGCCCTAGTGATCGGCCTATACTTTAGCTGCTTTATCTACATCATGTTGAAAAAGCGCCATGAAGTGGCAAGCATTAAAGGGCCTTGTGAAGAAAATACTCTAGACTTTGAGAAAGTGGAATTGACACGTTAAGCTTCGTAGCTCCCTGCTAAGCCTAGTTTATAGGGCAGGCACATAGCCTGCCCTACTCAACGAATTGTTCACTATAGTCATAAGTCGCTCTTGCTCTATTGCTGTAGTCTAATTAACTCCCCACATACGTAAAAATCACCCATCCCAGACTGGCAAGTACAACTGGATAGGAAATGAAATTCAAGCAATTCCAAAAGATAGCTTTTGCATTCAAGGCAAGCCACTTATGTACTTCAACATCATAAAATTCTGGGAGTTCTAATTGCGCTCGATAGTAGTCACCACGGAACTTATAAATCGCGCTTTCCTCATAAAGCTTTAACAAAGAGTT
Source organism: Marinomonas communis (assembly GCF_004363305.1). Lineage (GTDB taxonomy): Bacteria > Pseudomonadota > Gammaproteobacteria > Pseudomonadales > Marinomonadaceae > Marinomonas > Marinomonas communis. Next base: position 325,808 of record NZ_SNZA01000004.1, read on the forward strand.
ATATTCATCCTCATACTTAAGGTAATTTTTCTCCTCCAGTTGCTCTAGCTTGTTGTAGTAATCCTCAAAAAGACGATCAATGACCTTCATTTCTAATTCAAAGAACTGTGACGAATATGCGTCCATCTTCGCAGAAAAACCTGCATAATCCTTTTTATATAATAAAAAAGAGTAAACCATCACAACACACAAGTAGAAAGACTGTATAAGCCCAATGTCTTTGGCGTCAAAGCCCCCACCAACTGAATAGGCCTGCATTAATGATAAAGCAAGCACCCCCAGACAAACGAGAATAATCGTATAAGCCGAATACTTTGCATGCACCTTTAAGCGCGTAGAAGCATGAAAACTAGTCTTTGAAATCGTCCGCATCTTATTGCGAAGATCTCCGAAGCGATCACATAGGTTATCAAAACGCTCTTCCGTATCCATTACAGCTCCAGTACATCAAGTGAAGGGCTAATTTACCATAGCTCTCAAAGCATTCTATATTTAAAAAGATATATAAATTAATAACCTACGTAAAACTTGGCCGTCTGAAACATTCGATTTATGGCGGATCTGAGGCTGTACTATGATCGAACTGGAGTAGATATTAAGAGTTTCAGGCTTTTAATGGACAATGCTTTCTTTGCTGCGAACTAGCTAAACGTTTGAACATACAAAGCCTCGACTTTGTCTCTAGCCCACTGGGTCTTGCGCAAAAACTTCAACGCAGACTTTATCGAAGGGTCATTCGCAAAACAGTTCACGCGAATGCGATCGTAAAGACCATTCCAGCCATAGTGCTCGACTAAGCGCGTCAGCACTTTTTCTAATGACAGACCGTGCAATGGGTTGTTAGGTTGGTTCATTGGGGATTCCTGATTTGAGTAGGGAGGGAGTTTAGCAGTTTTTTAGGGAAGTGGGGGTTGCAAGTTGGATCGCCGATGCAATCGCCTCGTACAAGGGCTTCAGTTAAGGGATCCACTCAAGGGGTCAGATTCCTTCTACGACGATATTACTCGTGTCTATCTGCCGATTTTTATAGGTAAGGAATCTGACCCCTTTCTCTACAAAAGCAGCCAGCAAAAACCGCGGGCAATAAAAAAGGAGCACCGAGGTGCTCCTTTTAGGAAGTTAATGCGAAGTTAAGATTAGCCAGCTACGAATGCTGCTTTTTCTTCTTCAGTTACTTCTTTGATAGATAGCTTGATACGGCCACGTGCGTCTACGTCAAGAACCTTAACGATTACGTCTTGGCCTTCTTCTAGTACGTCTGCAACTGCACGGATGCGCTCTTCAGCGATCTGAGAGATGTGTACTAGGCCATCTTTGCCTGGAAGAATGTTCACGAAAGCACCGAATTCAGCTAGGCGAACCACTTTACCTTGGTAAAGTTTGTCGACTTCTGCTTCTGCAGTGATTTCATGAATACGAAGCATTGCCGCATCAGACGCTGCTTTATCAGGCGCGTAAATACGTACAGTACCGTCGTCGTCTAGGTCGATAGAAGCGCCTGTGTCTTCAGTGATAGAACGGATAGTTGCGCCGCCTTTACCGATAACTTCACGGATCTTCTCTGGATCGATCTTGAATGTCGCCATAGATGGTGCATTCGGAGATACTTCTGGACGAGCGTAACCAATTACTTGAGCCATTTCACGTAGGATGTGCTTACGTGCTTCCATCGCTTGAGTTAGAGCGATGTCCATGATCTCTTCGTTGATACCTTCGATCTTGATGTCCATCTGTAGCGCTGTGATACCTTCTTCAGTACCCGCTACTTTGAAGTCCATGTCACCTAGGTGGTCTTCGTCACCTAGGATGTCAGTTAGGACTGCAAAGCCGTCGTCTTCTTTAACAAGACCCATTGCGATACCCGCAACTGGCGCTTTAAGAGGAACACCAGCGTCCATCATAGATAGAGACGCACCACATACAGACGCCATTGAGCTTGAACCGTTTGATTCAGTGATCTCAGATACGACACGGATTGTGTATGGGAATTCGTCTTCAGAAGGAAGAACCGCTTGTACACCACGACGTGCTAGACGACCGTGACCGATTTCACGACGACCTACACCGCCCATACGACCACACTCACCTACAGAGTAAGGAGGGAAGTTGTAGTGCAGCATGAAGCTGTCTTTAGATTCGCCCGCTAGACCGTCAGCGATCTGTGCGTCACGGCTTGTACCTAGTGTACAAGTAGCGATGGCTTGTGTTTCACCACGTGTGAACAAAGCAGAACCGTGAGTTTTCTTAAGCATGCCCACTTCAACGTTGATGCCACGAACAGTTTTGTTGTCACGGCCGTCGATACGTGGTTTGCCGTCGATTACGCGACGACGTACGATGTTTTTCTCAAGCTTGCCGAATACTGCAGACACTTCGCCTTCTGAGTATGGGCCTTCTTCAGTAACAAGCGCTTCGATTGCTGCTTGACGAACTTCGCCAAGTTTCGCGTAACGGTCCATTTTCTCAGAGATGGTGTACGCTTCTTCGATTTGCGCAGCGAAACCAGATTTAACCGCTTCAACTAGGTCAGCGTTTGCTTGTTCAGCAGACCATTCCCAACGTGGTTTGCCAGCTTCTGCTGCAAATTCGTTGATCGCTTGAACTGCTGTTTGCATTTCTTTGTGTGCGTAAAGAACTGCACCTAGCATTTCATCTTCAGTCAGCTCTTGTGCTTCAGACTCAACCATTAGTACTGCGTCTTTAGTACCCGCAACCACCATGTCTAGTAGAGATTCTGCTAGCTCAGAGTTTAGTGGGTTAAGCATGTAACCAGACTCATCGTTGAAGCCTACACGTGCTGCACCGATTGGACCGTTAAATGGGATGCCAGACACAGCTAGTGCTGCAGAGGTTGCAAGCATTGCTGGAATGTCAGCGTCTAGGTCAGTGTTAGTCGACATTACTGTACAAACAACTTGTACTTCGTTCATGAAGCCTTTAGGGAACAGTGGACGAATTGGACGGTCGATTAGTCGAGACGTTAGGGTTTCTTTTTCAGAAGGACGGCCTTCACGCTTTAGGAAACCACCTGGGATTTTACCTACTGCGTAAGTACGCTCTTGGTAGTGTACAGATAGAGGGAAGAAGTCTTGACCAGCGTTAGCGCTTTTTGCGCCTACCACTGTTGCAAGTACTTGTGCATCGCCCATTGTACATAGAACAGCACCTGTCGCTTGACGTGCGATACGGCCTGTTTCTAGGGTAACTTCTTGATTTCCGTATTGGAAAGTTTTAGTCGTAATACTCACTCGTATTCCTTAACTTATTTTTTGTAACTTTCTCCCAAAGACAATCTTTAGTAGCCAGTACTCAGATGTATTCTTTTGGCTTCGTTTGAGTGTACGAAGAAAAATACATGTGAAGTACAGGCTGTCCCTTGGGAGGCCTTTAAGAAAAAAGGGCCATATCTCTATGGCCCTTTCTCTGTCTTAGCGACGTAGACCTAGCTTTTTGATCAAGCTAGTGTAACGTGCTGCGTCTTTACGCTTTAGGTAGTCCAGCAGCTTACGGCGCTGGTTTACCATGCGGATTAGACCGCGACGAGAATGGTGGTCGCCTTTGTTTGCTTTGAAGTGACCTTGTAGACCTTCGATGTTCTTAGTTAGCAATGCAACTTGAACTTCTGGTGAACCAGTGTCGCCTTCTTTAGTTTGAAACTCTGCAACCAATGCTGCTTTTTGTTCTGCAGACAATGCCATAATCTGTATCTCCGATAATAATATGCAATTAAAAATTCAGGGTGGCCGAGCATATTTTCAGTCATCCTAAGGCTGAGTATTCTAGCACTATTTTTTGGCTAACTCACTCGTATTTACCAATCGATGCGGCTTAATTTTGCCTTTTTTCACTTCGCCTAAGCCCATGAAAGCACGTGTGCCATCCACGTATAGACGCAGTAATTGACCTTCATCAAAACCACGTGTGTCGTTTAGTAATCTACCAAATACTATATCTTTGGATTCTTGCACTGACATGACAACTTCAGGCAAATGCAGCACAGCTGTATCAGAGCCCATCAGTTGTTGGTCAAGAATACCCTCACCTTGCTCAGCTAAGGCTTCAAACTCTTCAATGGTCAACATATCCGCTGGATCATAGCCCGCTGTCGACACTCGATGCAGAGTCTTAAGGTGCGCACCGCAGCCCATCGCTTCACCGATATCCTCACCAATGGTGCGAATATAAGTCCCCTTGGAGCAGCTAATGTCCAAAGTTAAGGTGTTTTCACTGCGCTCTAGCACCTGCAAGTTTGAGATAACCACTTTGCGGCGTTTACGCTCAATGGTGATGCCTTGGCGTGCGTATTCATACAAAGGTTTACCTTCATGCTTCAACGCAGAGTACATCGGTGGAACTTGCTCAATCTCACCACGGAAACGGTTCAGTAGCGTCTCTAATTCATCATCAGAAAGCTGCGGTACGGTTTCGTTAGTCAGAATGTCACCTTCTTTATCACCTGTGGTGGTACGAATACCCAGCTCAATACAAGTGATGTAACGCTTGTCGGCGTCGAGAAGGAATTGCGAGAATTTTGTGGCTTCGCCTAAGCACAGTGGAAGCATGCCAGTGGCAAGTGGGTCAAGTGCCCCCGTGTGTCCGGCTTTGGCAGCACGGAACACACGGCGAACTTTTTGTAACGCTTGGTTAGAGCTAAGACCCAGAGGTTTGTTTAGTAGCACAACGCCATCAATGGCGCGCCATTGCGTTTTACCCATGGTAAGCGCTTACTCTTCTTCTGAATCTTGGTTCTTACGCTGATCTTTCTGAACAGCTTCTTCAATCAATGCAGACATCCGTGCACCGTTTACAACGCTTGCGTCGTAATGGAAGCGCAGGTGCGGCATCACACGAAGCTTAACTTCTTTCGCCAGACGATGACGTAAGAAGTTTTTCGCGCTGTCCAAAGCCGCTTGGTTTTCCGCCAAGCGCTCTGCATTGTCATCCAAGCCTAATACGGTGTAGTAGATATCCGCGTAGCCCAAGTCTTTTGCGACTCGGACTTCGTTGATCGTTACCATGCCTAGGCGTGGATCTTTCACTTCAAATTGAATAAGGGAGGCCAGCTCCTTTTGGAGCTGATCACCAATACGACTAGTACGACTAAATTCGCCTGCCATCTTGCTGCCCTATATTAAAGTGTACGAGCGACTTCGATAGTCTTGAAGACCTCGATCTTATCGCCTTCTTTCACGTCGTTGTAGTTCTTAACGCCGATACCACATTCCATACCTTGACGGACTTCGTTCACAGCGTCTTTGAAACGACGTAGAGACTCTAGTTCACCTTCGAAGATAACCACGTTGTCACGTAGGACACGGATCTTCTCGTTACGGTAAACCGTACCTTCAACCACCATACAACCTGCAACCAGACCGAACTTAGGTGAACGGAATACGTCACGTACTTCAGCCGTACCTACGATTTCTTCACGAAGGTCTGGTGTCAACATGCCTGATAGGGCTTGTTTCACATCGTCGATGATGTTGTAGATAACGCTGTAGTAACGAAGGTCTACGTTTTCACGCTCGATAAACTGTTTCGCTGAACTGTCTGCACGAACGTTGAAACCGAAGATTACTGCGTTAGAAGCAAGCGCTAGCGTCGCGTCAGTTTCAGTGATACCACCAACACCGCTTGATACTACGTTTACTTTTACTTCGTCGGTGCTCAGTTCAGTCAAAGACTTGATCAAAGCTTCCAAAGAACCACGAACGTCGGCTTTTAGTACGATGTTTAGTGTGCCAACTTCGTCTTGGCCCATGCTAGAGAATAGGTTCTCAAGCTTAGCAGAGTGCTGACGAGCAAAGCGTACTTCACGGTATTTACCTTGACGGAAGTTAGCTACTTCACGAGCTTTACGCTCGTCGGCTACTACGATGAACTCTTCACCCGCATCAGGCGTACCGTCAAGACCTAGGATCTCAACCGGGATAGATGGGCCAGCTTCGTTGACTGTCTTACCGTTTTCATCAAGTAACGCACGCACACGACCCATTTGTAGGCCAGCTAGCACGATGTCACCTTTCTTCAGTGTACCGTTCTGTACAAGAACAGTTGCTACTGAACCACGACCACGATCTAGACGAGACTCAACAACCACACCTTTACCTGGTGCACTTGGTACAGCTGTAAGCTCAAGTACTTCTGCTTGCAGTAGAACGGCTTCTAGAAGCTCGTCGATACCTTGGCCAGATTTCGCTGATACACCAACGAATTGAACGTCACCGCCCCACTCTTCAGGAACCACTTCTTGTGCAACCAATTCGTTCTTAACGCGGTCCACATCAGCAGCTTCTTTATCGATCTTAGTCATAGCAACAACCATTGGAACGCCCGCTGCACGAGAGTGCTGGATCGCTTCAATAGTTTGTGGCATTACACCGTCGTCTGCCGCACACACTAGGATTACGATATCCGTCGCTTGTGCACCACGAGCACGCATCGATGTAAACGCAGCGTGTCCAGGTGTATCAAGGAAACTTACCATACCGTGGTCAGTTTCTACGTGGTAAGCACCGATGTGCTGCGTGATACCACCAGATTCGCCCGCTGCAACGCGAGTTGTACGAATGTAGTCAAGTAACGATGTTTTACCATGGTCAACGTGACCCATTACCGTTACAACTGGTGCACGCTTGATCGCTTCACCTTCGTAATCGATAGAGTCGATCATGTCGTTCTCTAGGGCGTTTTCATCGATGTACTTAACTTTGTGACCCATTTCTTCAACCACTAGAGTGGCTGTATCACGATCGATCGTTTGGTTAATGGTCGCCATTGCGCCCATTTTGAACATTACCTTGATCACTTCTGCTGCTTTGATGGCCATTTTCTCAGCCAATTCTGCAACCGTGATGCTCTCAGGTAGTGCTACTTCGTGAATGATTGGAGCCGTTGGCTTCTGGAAGCCGTGCTCTTGTTTAGAAGGCTTCTTAAGCTTGCGCTTACCGCCGCGACGAGAAAACTCATCATCGTCATTCATTGAAATACGACCACCACGCTTCTGATCAGCGCGACCACGTGGCTTATTATCATCTTTACGATCGTTGTGCTTAGGCGCAGCTTTTTTGCCTTTTGGTGCAGGGCTGTTTGACTTGCCTTCACCAGCTGCTGGAGAAACCTTACGATTGGTTTTGGTCTCTTTCGAATTATCCACGAGTTTATCCGCTCCCATATCGGAGTCGTTTGGCTCCGTTTGCTGTGCCGCTCGTTCCGCTGCTTCACGCTCTTGCTTCAAGCGCTCTGCTTCTTTGCGAGCTTTTTCTTCAGCTTCAGCTTTCGCTTTCGCTGCCTGTTCGGCTTCAAGTTTTGCCGCCTCTTCGCGAGCTTTCTCAGCCTCAATACGTGCCTGTTCTTCTGCTGCGCGCTGCTCTGCTAGCATTTCTTGCTGGCGTTTAAGCTCATCATCAGCATCCGTACGTTTCACGTATGTGCGTTTTTTCTTTACCGCAACATTGACTGTCTTGCTGCCTGCGCCGCTAGATAGCGTACTTTTAGTACGACGTTGAAGGGTAATGCGTTGCTCGCCCTCTCCTTCCGTCGATTCACCATGTTGGCGCTTTAGGTAGTTTAACAGTATTTGCTTCTCAACATCAGATACTTCTTGGTCCGCACTGCTATGTGGTAGACCAGCATCTTTCATCTGAGCTAATAGTTTCTCGACTGGTGTGTTAACCAGTTCAGATAATATCTTAACGGTTTGAACTGTCATTAAGTTCCCCCTTTTTACTCAGATTTTATTCAGATTCAGCAAACCATGGTGCACGCGCCGTCAAAATTAATGCTGCAGCACGTTCTTCGTCCATGCCATCAATCTCAAGTAACTCATCAACTGATTGCTCTGCTAAGTCTTCCATTGTTACAACGCCTTTCGACGCTAGAACCAGCGCTAGGTGATTATCCATGCCTTCCATCTCTAGCAAGTCTTGTGCAGGTTGAGCACTCTCTAACTGCTCTTCCGCTTGCAGTGCTTGGTTCAACAACGCTTCTTTAGCTCGTGTGCGTAGTTCGTTTACTAAATCTTCATCAAATCCGTCGATATCTAACATTTCTTCCATCGGCACATATGCAACTTCTTCAATTGTTGCAAAGCCTTCTTCTACTAGCTGAATCGCTAGATCGTCATCGATGTCCAATGCAGAAACAAACAAGTCAATCAGTTTCTGAGACTCTTCCTGTTGCTTCGCTTGAGCATCTTCAGCAGTCATTACGTTCAAAGTCCAGCCAGTTAAAGCTGATGCTAGGCGAACGTTCTGACCATTACGACCAATCGCTTGAGCTAAGTTGTCGCTCTTCACAGCTACGTCCATAGCATGAGAATCTTCGTCAATCACGATTGAGTCAACTTCAGCAGGTGCCATAGCATTGATAACAAGTTGCGCTGGGTTATCATCCCAAAGCACGATATCAACACGCTCACCATTCATTTCGTTAGAAACAGCTTGTACACGTGCACCACGCATACCAACACAAGCACCGATCGGGTCAATACGACGGTCGCTTGTCTTCACAGCGATTTTCGCGCGTAGACCAGGATCACGGGCTGCGCCACGAATTTCGATCACTTCTTCAGCGATTTCAGGCACTTCAAGACGGAACAATTCCACCATGAACTCCGGAGAAGTACGTGAAAGCACCAACTGTGAACCACGGTTGTCTTCACGAATTTCCTGTAGCAACGCGCGAATACGATCATTTAGACGGAATGTTTCACGGTTGATAAGGGCGTCTTTTGGTAAAGATGCTTCAGCATTTTCACCTAGGTCGATGATCAGGCTGTCACGAGTCACTTTCTTAACTTGGCCGTGAACTAGCTTGCCAACTTTGTCGCTGTACATTGCAACCATTTTTGCACGTTCAGCTTCACGTACTTTTTGTACGATTACTTGCTTCGCAGTTTGCGCAGCGATACGACCAAACTCTTCTGATTCGATCTCTTCCTCGAAGATTTCACCTGCACCTAGTGCAAGTCCCATCTCTTCCATATCATCTGTTGTTAATTCAGAGTCTGGTGCAGAGTAGTCTTCATCAGCAACGATATCCCACTGACGGAATGTCTTGTAATCACCTGTACGCTGATCAATGGATACACGTACTTTTGCTTCGCCTTCAAAACGACGTTTTGCAGCGCTTGCTAATGCAGTTTCTACGGCTTCAAAGATCACCTGTTTTGGCACATCTTTTTCGTTTGATACCGCTTCTACTACCAAAAGAATCTCTTTGCTCATCCTTTTAGCCTCTCTTCAAAGGTTGAATAAATTAAAACTGAGGAACAATGTTTGCTTTTTCAATCAACTCGATTGGCAGCAAGTACTCTTCGTTATCTACGAGCAGCACCACTTCATCACCTTCAATGCCGGTGAGCTGACCTTTAAATTTGCGGCGCCCGTCGAACGGCACACGCAAGCGTAATGACACAACCGATCCCATAAAGCGCTGGTACTGGCTGAGTTCAAATAGTGGGCGATCTAAACCAGGAGATGACACCTCAAGGTTATATTCACCAGAAATAGGATCTTCAACATCCATGATCGCACTGACTTGGCGGCTCACGGCTGCGCAATCTTCTACATCAATACCTTTCTCGGCGTCTGTTTCGATAAACACACGTAGAACAGAGTCCTTGCCAAGAGAAAGATATTCAAGCCCCCAGAATTCAAAGCCCAAACCCTCTACTACAGGCCTGATAAGCTCTTCTAGTTGTGCAAACTTAGTAGACAAATGACTTCTCCGATAAAAAGCGTAGAAACAAAAAACGGGCACTAGGCCCATTTAACTGGAGTTCAGATAGCAAAAAACCCCATATAGGGGCCATCCAAACTCTAAGATCTTTTCAGACCTCAATCTCACCCATAAAAACTGAATAAGATTAGGTTGGTTGCGGGAGCCGGATTTGAACCGACGACCTTCGGGTTATGAGCCCGACGAGCTACCAGACTGCTCCATCCCGCGTCAACAATGCGACATATTCTACTACAATAATGCGCCGCACTCAAGAATGGTGCCGATGGCCGGACTCGAACCGGCACAGCCGTAGGCCACCACCCCCTCAAGATGGCGTGTCTACCAATTCCACCACATCGGCAAATTTCTAGATGTAGAGTTAATCTACAGAAGGAATATCCTGATTAGCTGAAGACTCACCTGCATCAATCTCAGGCATATCCACAGTTTCTTCAACTTGTGATGCATTTGGAACGTATTCCAAACCACCGCTAACCGTTTTAGCTTGCTCGCTTGCAAAAAACGCCAAACCAAAACTAGTTATAAAGAATACTAATGCAAACACTGCAGTCAACTTACCAAAGAAGCTACCGCCACCTTGACTACCAAACACTGTTTGCGATGCACCGCCACCAAAGGAAGCGCCAGCATCAGCACCTTTACCCTGCTGTATCAACACCAACCCGATGATAGCAACAGCCGCTAATACATGAACAACTAAAACTAAAGCTTCCATTTTATTTACTTCGCAGACTCTATAATCGAATTAAATTCTTTAGCATCTAAAGACGCACCACCAACTAGGGCACCGTCTATATCAGGCTGAGCAAACAACTCAGCACTATTTGATGCTTTAACACTGCCGCCATATAGAATTGCAACCTTTTGTGCAATCTCTAAGGATTTCTCAGCAATGTTATCTCGAATACCTTTATGCACTTCTTGAGCCTGTTCTGATGTTGCCGATTTACCCGTACCAATTGCCCAAACAGGCTCGTACGCAATAACAACTTTATCGAACATCTCTACGCCGACCAATTCAAGTACAGCGTCCACTTGAGCGTTACAGACATCAAGTGTAGTGCCAGCTTCACGCTGTTCCAGCGTTTCACCAACACATAAAATAGGTGTTAGTCCTACTTCAAGCGTTGCCAAAACTTTCTTAGCCACTTGCGCATCCGTCTCTAGGAATAGAGAACGTCGCTCAGAATGCCCCAAAATCACATGCGAAACAGAAAAGTCTTTTAGCATAGCTAGACTTACTTCGCCTGTGTAAGCACCTGAAGCGAACTCCGAAACTGTTTGCGCTGCCAGCTTTATCTCTGAACCTTTTAGGGCATCTGAGACAACAGGCAAATACACAAATGTTGGAGCAATCACCACATCAACGGCATCGTTAGACTTTAAGCCTTTAACCAGTTCAACAACCGACTCAGATGAGCCATTCATTTTCCAGTTACCTGCGACGATCTTACGACGTGTCATAACGATACCCCTGATTTAGAGGCGCTTATTCTAGGGAATTGTCCATACTAGATCAAGCGCTATTTCCTGTTTTTAATTTAAGAATCAGCTAATTGCCATTCTTTTCTTTTGCAACTCGTTCCACTTCAGCGGCCAAATAATCAACTAACTCATCGACCATTTCTTGATCACGACCTTCCACCATCACACGAATTAATGGCTCTGTACCTGATGCCCTCAGCAGAACTCGACCAAGGCCATTTAACTTCTCATTTGCCATGGCAATCGCTTTTTGCAAAGCAGGCTCCTCTGCTGGAGCAAAGCGAGCTGCGACACGGACATTTTTAAGCTTTTGCGGGAACTTGATTAAGCCTTTGAGCAGCTCATGCAAGCCTTTACCTTCTTCAACCATGGCACGCAAAACTTGTAGAGCAGCAATAATGCCATCTCCCGTTGTCGTGATATCTCGACATACAATGTGTCCTGATGGCTCACCACCTAACACCCAGCCATGCTGAATAAGCTTTTCATTAACGTAGCGGTCGCCCACTTTGGCTCGACTAAAGCCGATACCATTTTCTGAAAATGCCAACTCCAAACCAAAGTTACTCATGAGCGTGCCGACAACACCACCATTGAAACGGCCCGTATCCATTAGGTGATTAGCAATGATGTATAGGACATCATCACCATCACAAACTTTGCCAAAACGGTCAACTAGGATTAGACGATCGCCGTCACCGTCTAGAGCAATACCAATATCCGCTTCTTCAGCTAAGACATTCTTGCGCAGCAACTCAGGCTTGGTCGCACCACTAAATTCATTGATATTAAGCCCATCAGGGTTAACCCCCACCTCAACAACTTCAGCACCTAACTCAGAAAAAACACGAGGTGCCACGTGGTAGGTTGCACCATCTGCACAGTCCACAACAATCTTAAGTCCTGTTAACTGCATTCCAATTGGAAATGTCCCTTTACAGTACTCGATATAACGTCCAGCGGCGTCATCAATGCGTCGCGCTCGCCCAATCAGACTAGACTCTACAACTTGCATCGGCTGATCTAAGTAGTATTCAATTTTCTCTTCTAGCTCATCAGATAACTTACCACCTTGAGCCGAGAAAAATTTAATACCATTGTCAGTATATGGGTTGTGTGAAGCACTGATCACAATACCAGCACTCGCCCGAAACGTACGCGTCAAATAAGCGATAGCAGGCGTAGGCATCGGCCCAACCAAGCGAACATCAGCTCCAGCAGCCACAATGCCCGACTCTAGAGCAGACTCAAACATGTAACCCGAAATACGAGTATCCTTACCAATCAGGATTTTTTTATCGTGTTCTTTGAATACTTGGCCTGCCGCCCAGCCCAATTTGAGCATGAACTCAGGAGTAATAGGGCCTTCACCAACTGCCCCGCGAATACCATCAGTCCCAAAATATTTACGCATTATTACTCTCTTCAATTTGATGCATGACCTTCAACATATCCACATGAGGTTTCACATCGTGGACACGGAAGATTCGAGCGCCCTTTTGATAGGTAGAAGCATTTGCTCCCATGGTGCCAAACAAACGCTCAGAAACAGGCACCCCTAAAATGTCACCAATCATAGTTTTACGCGACACACCAATCAGCACTTCATGACCTAACGCCAATAAACGCTCCGTGTGCTTCAGTAAGGTCGTATTATGGACGAGAGTTTTACCAAAACCGATACCAGGATCCAAAATAATTTGCTCTTTCTGAATACCATTGGCGACACAAGCTTCGATGCGTTCAATTAAGTATCGCTCGACATCCAGCACCAAATCTTCATAAGCTGGTGATTCTTGCATTGTTTGCGGTGTTCCGCGCATATGCATTAAGCAAACAGGCAGCCCAGTCGCCGCAGCGGCTGCAAGCGCGCCATCCCGTTCTAGAGCTCTAACATCATTGATAAAGCCAGCACCCAGACTTGCAGATCCCGTGATGACAGAAGGCGTACTGGTATCAACAGACACAATGGTATCAAAGCGCTGCTTAATTGCTTCCACTACCGGTAGCACTCGATCTAACTCTTCTTGCTCGCCCACTACCGCCGCACCTGGGCGTGTCGACTCCCCGCCCACATCGATAAAGTCAGCGCCGTCTGCAATCATGGACTCAACCTGACGCATTGCGGCATCAAAGCTGTTGTGCTTGCCACCATCGGAGAAGGAGTCTGGGGTTACGTTTAAAATCCCCATAACGCGAGGAAGCGATAAGTCCAAAGACTTATCGCCAAAAACCATTACTGACATGAATGTATCACTTAGCTGAAAAACAACACTGACGAAGCTTACGCTTCGCCAGTTGGTTTTTGAGGAATTGGAGTTTCGTCTGAAGAATCAGAAGAATCCGTCATGGTGTCATTTGAACCAGAAGCTTGTTCATCAGAAGTTTGTGCCACTTCTTCAGCCTCAGGGTTTGAGCTGCTTCCACCCGCAGATGGATCAGACCAACCAGCCGGTGGGCTTGGTTTTTTACCATCCATGATTTCTTTGATTTGCTTAGCATCGATTGTTTCATAAACCATCAAAGCTTCAGCCATCATGTCTAGTTTAGAACGGTTTTCAATCAAGATATCCGTTGCCTTTTTGTAGCAACGATCAATGATGTCACGTACTTCAGCATCGATCTTCTTACCTGTTTCTGGCGAGAAGTAGTTTGCTTTAGCACCAGTACCACCACCTAAGTAACCGCCTTGTTCTTCCTCTTCATAAGCGAAAGCACCAAGCTCCTCAGAAAGCCCCCATTTGGTGACCATGTTACGAGCAATACTTGATGCACGCTCAATATCATTTGATGCACCAGTTGAAACACCATCAAAGCCATGGATTAGCTCTTCGGCAATACGGCCACCATATAAACTACACACCTGTGATTCAAGGCCACGCTTGCTTAAGCTGTACTTGTCTTCTTCAGGTAGGTACATCGTCACACCCAAGGCACGACCACGCGGAATAATGGTCACCTTGTAAACAGGATCATGCTCTGGCATTAGGTAGCCTACAATAGCGTGACCTGCTTCATGATAAGCCGTGTTACGTTTCTCTTCTTCCTTCATCACCATGGACTTGCGCTCTGCACCCATCAGGATTTTATCCTTGGCAAGCTCAAGCAACTCCATGTTAACTAGACGACGGTTTGAACGGGCAGCAAACAACGCCGCTTCGTTTACAAGGTTGGCAAGGTCTGCACCCGAGAATCCAGGCGTACCACGAGCAATGTTCTTTGGCTCAACATCGTCAGCCACTGGCACTTTGCGCAGGTGAACTTTTAGAATCTGCTCACGACCGCGAATATCCGGCAAGCCCACGGTCACCTGGCGGTCAAAACGGCCTGGACGCAACAACGCTGGGTCCAACACATCCGGACGGTTCGTTGCGGCAATTACGATAATACCTTCATTACCTTCGAAGCCATCCATCTCTACCAACAACTGGTTTAGCGTTTGCTCACGCTCGTCGTTACCACCGCCCATACCAGAGCCACGGTTACGACCTACCGCATCGATCTCATCAATAAAGATGATGCATGGTGCATGCTTTTTCGCCTGCTCGAACATGTCACGCACACGAGAAGCACCGACACCGACAAACATTTCTACGAAGTCAGAACCAGAAATCGTGAAAAATGGCACTTTAGCCTCACCAGCGATGGCTTTAGCAAGTAATGTTTTACCTGTACCTGGAGGTCCACACATCAAGATACCACGCGGAATTTTACCGCCCAAGCGCTGGAACTTACCCGGTTCACGTAGGAAGTCTACTAGCTCTTCAACGTCTTCTTTGGCTTCATCACAACCCGCCACATCAGCGAATGTTGTTTTAATCTGGTCTTCAGGCAGTAAGCGAGCCTTCGACTTACCGAAAGACATTGGACCACCTTTACCACCGCCACCGCCTTGCATCTGACGCATGAAGAAAATAAAAATCGCCAGAATCAGCAATATCGGGAAGCTTGCTACCAGTAATTGAGTCCAGATGCTTTGTTGCTCTGGCATACGGCCTTCAACGACAACATTATTGCTCAGCAAATCGTCCATAATCTTAGGATCGGCTGCTGCAGGACGCACGGTCTCAAAAGTATCACCACTGGTACGAGAACCACTGATGGTGTAGCCATCCACTACCACTTTTGCGATACGTCCATCATGAACCTCTTGTACAAATTCAGAGTAAGAGATTCGATTAGTATCCGCAGAGGTATTAAAGTTGTTAAACACTGTCAGTAACACGGCAGCGATCACCAACCACAATAAAATATTTTTAAGCATATCGTTCAAGAGCACACCTCTTAACGGTTAGAAGGCCAGATGTTGACATAACACAGGCGATATAACCTTTAATTTGTCGTCCTAGTAGTTGCTTTAACGCCAATACATCAAAGCGTAAAGTTTACGGGTGACATCAGAACCGAATGGCTCTGTATCGCTTCAAGCCCCTACTAATGATTCTTTTACATGGAACCTTAGCAGGAAATCATTCTGGGCGTAATACCGTCTTAACTATGTCAAGCAAAGAGACGGCATAGCCGCATCAAAAAGACACTTACACACTTACTATTGGGGCCTCATCTGAAATTACAAGATCTGACACCAGGTTTCCATTCAGTCAAAGTAGTTTTTCGTTATCTATGCGGCTTTTCAGTTCTAGCGCAGACGAATTTCATTAATATATCAAAAGCTACGTCTTAACGGATACATCCGATCACTGTAGAATTCGCTCAGCGGACCTTTGGACAAAGGTCTATCTGAAATGTTCCACATTTAAAATCGCATTTCCATACATTCATACGCGCTTTCATCATACCTAATTGCACCGATATTCCGCTATAATATCGCTTAACCGCTGAAGCCTCCAATAGCGAGGATCAACCAAGATGAGAAATTTTAATTATGAGTTTGACAAACGTACAAAAAAAGCAATACCGAAATATCGGTCACACGCTTAACCCTGTTGTGACGGTTGCTGGTAACGGCTTAACTGAATCAGTGCTAACTGAGATCGATCGCGCCCTAGAAGACCACGAACTAATCAAAGTTCGCTACAGCGTTACAGATCGTGAAGCACGTTACGAACTGATCGAAGAAACAAGCAAAGTATTGAAAGCACAGATTGTTCAAACCATCGGTAAAGTGGCACTTTTCCACCGCGCAGCAATTGAGCCAAATCCGAAGCTTTCTAACCTGCTTCGCTAAGAACGAAATCATTAAGGTCAGCCCTCCACACTGGCCTTAATACTCCCCCCCCTCCCCCTCCTGTATAGCAACGCAACACTAAACTATTGAACTTATACGTCGATAACTGTTTCTAAGTAGGAAAGAGACGACGCTATGATTTTTATCGACACGATTAACAAGCTAACACAGCTACCTGAGCGTGAAGAGCAAACCCATTTCCGTCGCAGGCGGAGCAAAGCTTCTCAGGATAGCCTTACCTTGAGCGAAGCCGCATCACATGTGCAGCAAATCAACCTATCCTATGAATATGCAACCGCTTTAACCCCAACAGACAGCATCATTGCCAATATGCTAGAAGCTGTTTTACAACAACTTGAACACCAACACGTTCATGTCGAGGCGTTAAGCCAGTTCGCACCAAGGGATAGCTCTTGGCAACTAACACTACAAACACCACCACTCAGCCAGAATGACAACACTCCGAGTTATGCTGACAGCGCCAAAGATTTAAAACATGAGAAGCAATTTAAGCGTATTGAACTGCATTTGCTGGGCAGTGACGGCACAGATAAACCCTGTTTATTAACTTTTATCCCTCATCACTTATCAGCGCCATTGCGGCAGGCATTATTCACTCTCAATCCAATGCAGAGCCTAACAACCCCCTACACTTCCAATGAACTGGATTCACTACCACAACACTGGCTGTTCGAAATTGATCAGGACGGCGAAAGTGAGCCGTTGACATCGCTTCATACCTCCGCCAAAGCTCAAACAATCCAGTACAACGGCTTACAGATTTGGTTTGAGAGACAACAGGATTCACTTCCATTGCTGATCAGCGACCAACAACTAGGCTACATTTACATAGGAAATTACGAGACTTACAGTGCTAGAGAAGATGAGCCCGAGGAACACGTTAACACCTCAGGCTCGTTAGATCTAAACGCTTAAATGACTAAAGCGCTTGGTTATCACGTTTTAACTTGCGTCGAGATAACCACCAAACAGACAAAGTGAACAGAGACACGATCAAGATAATGATCGTCGCCAGGGCATTGATTTTAGGGGACACCCCTAATCGTACCGAACTGAATACTTCAATCGGCAATGTCGTGGAGCCAGGGCCAGAGACAAAGCTTGCAATCACTACGTCATCCAAAGACAACGTAAAAGACAACAACCACGCTGATACCAAGGCAGGCATAATGATTGGCAAAGTCACCTGAATAAACGCCTTTAGCGGTGTCGCCCCCAGATCCATTGCGGCCTCCAGATAGGAACGATCCAACTCTTTCAAACGTGAGCTAATCACGACCGTTGCATACGCTGTACAAAACGTCGCATGGGCAATCCAAATGGTAAGCAGACCACGCTGCTGGGGCCAACCAATCACATCCGTCATAGAGACAAATAGCAGCAACAACGATAAGCCAATGATGACATCCGGCATAACCAGCGGTGCAGCCACTAAACTGTGTAGCAGTGAACGACCGCGAAAGCGACCAAAACGCGTTAACGCTACCGATGCCATGACACCGAGCAATACTGCCGTGTTCGCACTCCAAAAGGCTACCTCAAGACTGCGCCATACCGCCATCATGAGTCCCTCATCGCGAAACAGTTCGCCATACCATTTCGTTGACCAACCAGCCCAAACCGTTACGAGGCGCGACTCATTAAAGGAGTAGACGATCAAGCTCAGCATTGGCAGATACAAGAACGCCATACCAAGCCAGAACATAACCCCAGAAAAGCGAAACGACATTTTCATTTGCTGTCCTCCCACTCTTTCTCTTGATGCTTTCTAAACAAATGAATCGGAATCATTAGAATCAGAAGCATAATCAAAGCCAACGAAGAGGCTAAAGGCCAATCCCGGTTATTGAAAAACTCCTGCCACATGACTTTACCAATGACGATCGAGTTCGTGCCGCCCAGCAACTCAGGAATAACATATTCCCCCACCACCGGAATAAACACCAACATGCTACCAGCCACGATGCCATTTCGAGAAAGTGGGAAGGTAATATTCCAAAACGATTTTAAACGGCGTGCACCTAAGTCTTGAGACGCCTCAATCAAGCTGTAGTCATGTTTCACCAGATTGGCATAAAGAGGCAGCACCATAAAAGGCAAGTAGGCATAAACAATACCGATGTAGACCGCAATGTTCGTATTCAGAATCGCCAGCGGCTGATCAATGACCCCCAACCACAGCAGCACGTTATTCAACACACCGTTGCTTTTTAAGATGCCGATCCAAGCGTAGATTCTAATCAGAAAAGAAGTCCAAGAAGGCAACAGTATCAACAGCAATAAAATAGACTGCGTGCTCGATTTTGCTCTGGCGATGTAATATGCCATAGGATAACCCACCAGCAAACACAGCAATGTCGACAAAGCCGCCATTTTAAGGCTGTTTAAGTAGGCCGTAAGGTACAGGCTATCTTCCGTAAGGAATACGAAGTTGCCAAAGTAGACATGCAAATCAAACGCTTGATCCGCCATAGACAACAAAGCGGTATAGGGCGGAATCGCAATATCGGCTTCAGCAAAGGCTATTTTCAAGACGATCAGAAACGGCAAAGCAAAGAACAAACCCAACCACAGCGTTGGGACTGCAATCACCCATTTCTTTCCAGCGTCAGCATGCAGAGATAAACGAGCGAACAATTTCTTCATGGGCGCAATACCAGACCACTGTCCGCAGACCAATGCACGTAAACAGATTCTTCCCAAGTGGGCAGATCCGCAAAACGATCTGAGTTGATCATAAACGAATATACGATTTTACCGTTGTCTAAACGGATATGGTAAACCGAGTGCCCGCCCAAGTAGGCAATGTCATGCACGACGCCGTGACACCAATTGTACTGGCTATCAGGCTGCTCTCGAGAAATCATGGTTTTTTCAGGGCGCACAGCAAACACTACTTGCTTATCTTCAATCGCCGTTGTGACACCGTAAGAAACGTACATCGGCGTTGCCACCTCTGTCGTTTGAATGACTGCATGGTCCTGAGCATCTACCGTGATCGTGCCATGAAACAGGTTCATGCTGCCGATAAATTCCGCCGCTTGGAGACTGTTTGGTGCTTCGTAAATATCACGAGGGGTACCCGCTTGCACGATACGACCTTCTTCCATGATGGCAATGCGATTGGCCATGGTCATTGCTTCTTCTTGGTCATGGGTCACCATCACACAAGTCACGCCAACACTTTCAAGGATATCAACCACTTCTAATTGCATGCGGTTACGTAGCTTTTTGTCCAATGCCCCCATCGGTTCATCGAGTAACAAAAGCTTAGGTGACTTTGCCAAACTGCGGGCCAAAGCGACTCGCTGGCGCTGGCCACCCGACAGTTGCTCAGGTTTGCGTTTGGCGTATTTTTCCATGTGCACCAAGCGCAGCATTTGCACCACTTTGTCAGCGATTAGATTTTTCGGCATACGGTCTTGTTTCAAGCCGTAAGCAATATTCTGCTCCACCGTCATATGCGGAAATAAAGCATAGGATTGGAACATCATATTAATAGGTCGGCGGTAAGGTGCCAGCGAGACGATGTCCTCACCATCGAGGATGATTTGCCCTGAGTTCGGGGTTTCAAAGCCCGCGAGCATTCGCAATAGAGTGGATTTACCTGAACCTGAAGCTCCGAGCAAGGCAAAAATATCGCCTTTAGCAATATCCAATGAGACATCGTTCACAGCGACGACGTCATCATAGGTTTTAACAATACTTTTTATCTGAAGAAAATGGCCATCAGCACTGTCGCGCGAAAGACTCGGCTCAATCATTAAGTACCCTCAAGGCATGCATGCCTAGCAAATGTTTGCATTGAAAGAGCAGCCAGTACAGTAGATACGCACTGGCCTTTCCCATTATTGACCGGTTTTAATTCGGTTCCAAGCACGTGTTACAGTGCGTGTAGTACGCTGATCCAAAACCTTTGGTAGCCAAAGTTTCTGCATCACTTCTTGCGGTGGGAAAATACTTTCGTCACCCGCAATCTCTGGGTCAACCATCGTCATAGATTCAGGGTTCGCGTTCGCATACCAAACGTAATTGGTAATGTTCGCGGTGATGTCAGGGCGCATTAAGAAGTTCATCAAGGCCATGGCACCTTCTGGGTTCTTAGCATCACGTGGAATCGCAAGCATATCGAACCACATCAAAGCGCCTTCTTTTGGAATGATGTACTGCACAGAGACACCGTTATCCGCTTCTTCTGCACGAGCTGCCGCCTGAGCAATATCACCAGACCAACCAATAACGACACAGATATCACCGTTTGCCAAGTCATTGATGTATTTAGAGCTGTGGAAATAACGGTAATAAGGACGAACCGACAACATCAGATCTGTCGCTTTTTCCAAATCGCCTTTATCTGTGCTGTTTGGATCAAGCCCTAGGTAATTCAATGCTGAGCTTAGCACCTCTGTCGGCGCATCCAACGCCACTACGCCACAAGATTGCAGTTTTTCTAGGTATTCTTTTTCAAACACCAAAGACCAGCTGTTAAGCGGTGCATCATCGCCAAGCGCCTGCTCAACTTTTTCAACGTTAATACCGATCCCCGTGGTACCCCACATGTAAGGCACCGCGTATTGGTTGCCAGGGTCCACATCTTCTAGCAACTTCATCATATGCGGATCTAGATTAGACCAATTTGGTAAAGCCGCACGATCTAGGGGCATAAAAGCACCTGCTTTGATTTGCTTACCAAGGAAGTCGTTCGTTGGCACCACTAAATCAAAACCAGACTGTCCTGAAAGCAATTTCGCCTCCAACACCTCATTACTGTCGAATACATCGTATACAACAGAAGTCCCCGTTTCTTTTTCAAAACTAGGTAAGGTTTCTTCGTCAATGTAGTCTGACCAGTTATAAAAATGCACTACCTCTTCTGCCTGAGCAGAAAGCGACACCACGGAGGTGGCCGCTACGGCCAAAGCCGACACGCAAGACTTCAATTTCATAGAATGTCCCCTAGTCTGAATCATTTAAAAAGCGGGCTATCATACGCATCCGCATTGATGAGATAAAGATGATGCCATAAAAAAACCCCCGCTGCGAAGCGAGGGTCTTGAACAGAAATAATCTGTCGCGTTTAGGCCGCCCTTAAATACTAAAACTCGCCCCACAACCACAGGTTGATGTGGCATTAGGGTTGGTCACAGTAAAGCGCGCGCCTTCTAAGTTTTCTTGATAATCCACTTCCGAGCCAACCAAATATTGGAAGCTCAATGGATCCACCACTAATTTAACACCATCACGAATGACTTCAGTGTCATCTTCTTGGTGTTCTTCATCAAATGTGAATCCATACTGGAAGCCCGAACAACCGCCGCCTGTCACATAGACACGCAACATTAAGCGTTCGTTTTCTTCTTCCTCAATCAATGACTGCAACTTGGCTGCTGCCGATTGCGTCATGGAAATCGGATCCGCTGATTCCACCATTACTTACTCCACCAATCATTAAATCGTCATAGACGATTGGAACATGACCAGAATTATCCTCTTAACCGAGTAAATCAGTCAAGTATTGATCAGTGTTCACGTGTCGCGCGGAACTCAACTTCTGGGTAACGTTCTTTCGCTAGGTTCAAGTTCACCATTGTTGGTGCAATGTAAGTTAGGTTATCACCACCGTCTAGGGCCAAGTTTGCTTCGTTCTTACGCTTGAACTCTTCAAATTTCTTGCCTTCTTCCGCTTCCACCCAACGCGCCGTGGCAACGTTGACACTTTCGTAGA
Source organism: Marinomonas communis (assembly GCF_004363305.1). Lineage (GTDB taxonomy): Bacteria > Pseudomonadota > Gammaproteobacteria > Pseudomonadales > Marinomonadaceae > Marinomonas > Marinomonas communis. The sequence continues at coordinate 347,971 of NZ_SNZA01000004.1, forward strand.
TCGCTTCCACGTTGTATTCAGCTTTCAAGCGAGCTACGACAACGTCAAACTGAAGAACACCAACAGCACCAACAATCAGATCGTTATTATGCAGTGGGCGGAAAACCTGTACTGCACCTTCTTCTGACAACTGAACCAGACCTTTTAAAAGCTGCTTCTGCTTTAATGGATCTTTTAGACGAATACGACGGAACAATTCAGGGGCAAAGTTCGGGATACCTGCGAACTTCAAGCTCTCACCTTGTGTAAACGTATCACCGATCTGGATAGTACCGTGGTTGTGCAAACCAATGATGTCACCGGCAAAGGCTTCTTCTGCACGGGAACGGTCACCCGCCATAAACGTCACTGCATCTGAAATGCTGATCTGCTTGCCAATACGCACGTGATTCATTTTCATGCCTTGGCTGTAAGTACCAGACACCACACGCATAAATGCAATACGGTCACGGTGTTTCGGGTCCATGTTGGCTTGAATCTTAAATACGAAACCTGAGAACTTCTCTTCCGTTGCAGCCACTTCACGCTCGTTGGTTTGGCGTGGCAGAGGTGCTGGCGCCCACTGAGTCAGGCCATCCAGCATATGGTCAACACCAAAGTTACCTAAGGCTGTACCAAAGTAAACGGGCGTCAATTCACCTTCTAGGAACAACTCTTGATCAAACTCATTGGATGCACCCAATACCAGCTCAAGCTCTTCACGCAACTGCTCGGCAAGCTCTTCACCCACCGCTTCGTCTAGCTCAGGATTATCAAGACCTTTAACAATGCGAACGTCTTGGATCGTGTGACCTTTACCAGTTGAGTACAAGATCGTTTCATCACGATGAATATGGTAAACCCCTTTGAACAACTTACCGCAACCGATCGGCCACGTGATCGGAGCACACATGATGTTCAGCTCGTTCTCAACTTCGTCCATCAACTCCATTGGATCACGGATATCACGGTCCAACTTGTTCATAAAGGTTACGATGGGCGTATCACGTAGACGGGTAACTTCCATCAATTTACGAGTACGATCCTCGACACCTTTCGCAGCGTCGATCACCATCAAACAAGAGTCCACCGCCGTCAACGTACGGTAAGTATCTTCCGAGAAATCTTCGTGTCCAGGGGTGTCCAGCAGGTTAACCAAGCAATCGTTGTATGGGAACTGCATTACAGACGTGGTGATCGAGATACCACGCTCTTTCTCCATATCCATCCAGTCAGACTTGGCATGCTGATTGGAGCCACGACCTTTCACCGTACCCGCGGATTGAATCGCACGTCCGAACAACAATACTTTTTCAGTAATGGTTGTCTTACCGGCGTCAGGGTGGGAAATAATCGCAAACGTACGGCGTTTGCCTACTTGATCAAGAAATTGCTGGTCAGCCATTGGGCACTCTTTTAAATGGTCACAAACTTGGACATAAGAAAAGCCCCAAACAAGGAGCTTCTCATCCAAATTTATATCGGTCATAAGGAATGGGCGCTATTTTCGCTTATCTTAGAGATTTAGACAATCTTAGTCTCAAGCGCAAAACTGATATATATTGCGGCGCTAGCCAATTTTAGTTACTCGAGTTATTGCCAAATTCGTTTAGGGCTTTCTGTAAATCTGAAGTACTTAGGGATGATCCATGCTGATCCAACCATTGGCCGAGTTCCATCTTTTGACAAGGCGCCAATGTTTCAAAATGAAATGCCATCATAAAGGCGCGATTACCTTTCGGCAAAACCGAACCTAATGTCTGGTAAAAGGCAAACTCAGAATGGGGCTCAAGCGGTTCACAATGAGATATGAAATCAACGGAGTTGGCTTGTATTTTCGCTGCGTCTCGATCGAGATACTGATGGTACTTTTCAATTAATGCGTTAGATGATCGGTATTGTTGAGCATAACGAAACAGCAACAGTTTGTTTCTTACTTGCTCTACTGCGGGATCAGTCTCAATATCCATGGTGTGCCAACCAATCACCCGTCCCACTTCTTTGCCATATGAGGCTGCAATGCCCGCATCCCAAGTACGCGCTGCATACTTCAACATAGCTTTACGCATGCCAAAATAAATCGTCTCGGTATCTTCTTTATCCATCTCTGAAACACCAAGTAATGTAGGAACATCCTGTTCTTGAATGTTAAAGCCGATTTCATTATCGACCGCCATCAGAAAGTAGGTTTTTGAGGCGAAAACACGATCATTTTGAGGGGAGGAGTTTAGATTTTCAGCGAGAAGAGACGACGAGGCAACAGTGAAAGGTAACAGGCACGTTAGGGGCCAATACATCGACTTTTTTGGCATGAGAATCTCTTAAAGCTGGGTTATTTTTGTAACATTCAAATCCGAATGAGTAACGCTATCGAATACGTAAAAGCCTTGCAATGGCTGTCAGGCCAAGCTTTTTGCAAAAAACATGAATTAATTTTACGTTGTCATACACTGTTTGACGTTTTCATTCGGTAGGATAATAAGGCACAACACTAACCATTGGAGTGAATACATGAGTACAGAGGCCGTTTCGCAGGCTTTAACCCCTATCATTGCAGGCCCTTTATTAAGAAAGCTGGACTCTGACTCATTGCATCTTTGGCTCGCCACCAGTTGTGACAGCGCTATAGACGTTACCATTTTCGAGAACGAGGCTGCCCTCTCTCAAAAAGCTGATATACAAACTGTCCATCTAGGAAGAAAACTGTACTTAAAATTCATTAAGGTGGACTTTGAGAAGCCTTTACCTGCCGACACACCTCTGGCCTACGAACTAAATTTAGACGGCGCGCCTATCTCCCAAATACTTGAGCATGACTTAAATTATGCAGCGGAGTCCACTAAGACTGAGTTCATTTGGCGCCCTAAAGTTAACTCGGTTTTGCATGGTTCCTGTCGCAAAGCACACTATGGCTATCATATTCAGGATGCGAGTCGTAAAGCGGGTGATGGCCTAGTCGAAGCGGACCATCATCTTAATAACACTCAAATCGAACAGTGGCCCTCCCTTATGGTGCTATCAGGCGATCAGATATACGCCGATGATGTGGCAGGCCCGATGTTACATGCGATCCGACAAGCTATTACTCTATTAGGCATAGAGGAAGAAGCTATTCCCAATGCGGAGCAGCCACTTTCCGAACAACCCTACTTTTATCAGCGAGAAGCATTATTACCCCAGAGCGATCAAAACGATGAGCTCAATAAACAGTTCTTCAAAGGTAAGAAAAAGCCCGTTTTCACAACGGATACCGCGCATAACCATTTAATGAGTTTTGCTGAAGTCATTTGCATGTACCTACTCGTGTGGTCTCCGACACTTTGGCGCCATATTTCTCTTGAGCGCCCAGACAGCATCAATAAAGAAGAGCATCGCCTCCGCTATGACAAAGAACGTAAAGCCATAGAAGAGTTCGTGGAAGGGCTTCCGCAAGTACAACGTGTGCTGGCGCACATCCCTAGTGCGATGATGTTTGACGATCACGATGTGACGGATGACTGGAACCTCACTGCAGAGTGGGAGCAAACCGCCTTTGGACACCCGTTATCAAAACGCATCATCGGCAATGCTTTATTTGGTTACTTGCTTTGTCAGGGCTGGGGAAACAATCCGGCACAATACGATCATGCTTTTATAAAACAGGCCGAGACAGCTGCACTTACTCAAGAAGCGCAAGTGCGGGATACATTTATTGATGAGCTACTTGCCTACGACCAATGGCATTACCACTGGGACACCCAACCAAAGCTTGTTGTTCTAGATACCCGCACACGTCGTTGGCGCTCAGAAAAAAGCTTTAGCAATCCATCAGGTCTTATGGATTGGGAAGCCATCACTGATCTGCAGCAAGACATCAAAAACCTAGACTCCGTGATCTTGGTGTCTCCTGCGCCCATGTTCGGTGTAAAGTTGATCGAAGCGATTCAGAAAGTCTTCACTTGGATTGGTAAACCCTTAATGGTGGATGCAGAAAACTGGATGGCACACCCGGGCTCAGCTTATGCATTAATGAACCTATTTACCCATGCCAAAACACCAACAAATTTCGTGATTTTATCAGGTGATGTACACTACTCGTTTGCCTACGACATCAAGTTAAGAGGCCATAAAAGCAGTCCGAATATTTGGCAAATCACAAGTAGTGGCCTGCGTAACGAATTCCCACACGATCTTCTGGAGTGGTTTGACCGACTCAACCGTTGGCTGTACGCGCCTTGGTCCCCTTTAAACCTATTTACGAAACGACGCTCATTACGGATATCGCCACGCAAACCCGATAACGCAGATCACGGCGAGCGCTTACTGAATCACTCCGGTATTGGTTTGGTTCACTTTGATGATCAAGGTCGCCCTTCTGAAATCGCACAACTCTGTAAACAGAATGAGCGTGTTACGTTTCTCAGCACTAAGCGCTCTTAGCTTAGTCTCAAGCATTTCAGCATAAAAAAAGGAGCCAAGTTTGGCTCCTTTTACTTTTTCACTTAAGTTCTTATCAATCTTCAATCGGGCGCTTAGGGAATAAGCGACGAATCAAGACAAAGAACAACGGTACAAAGAAGATCGCCAATAACGTTGCCGTTAAGGTTCCCCCCACAATACCAGTACCGATTGAGATTCGGCTGTTAGCACCCGCACCAGAAGACAGTGCCAGTGGCAATGTACCAACGATAAAGGCAAGCGATGTCATGATAATCGGACGAAGACGTAAACGTGCGCCTTCCGTTGCCGCATGCCACACATTTTCACCTCGACGATAGGCCGCTTCAGCAAACTCAACGATCAAAATGGCGTTCTTCGACGACAGACCTATGATGGTCAATAGGGCGACCTGGAAGTACACATCATTTTGTAGATCACGCAAGTAGATAGCCCCCGCTGCACCGATCACCCCAAGTGGGATAACCATGATTACCGAGAACGGTACCGTCCAACTTTCATACAAAGCAGCAAGACATAAGAAAACCACTAAGATAGAAACCGCATACAAGAAGTACGTTTGACCGCCCGATTGCTGCTCTTGGTAGGACAAACCACTCCAAGCATAAGAAGTACCTTGCGGTAAGCCTTCAGCGATACGAGCCATTTCAGTCATGGCATCGCCAGAACTTAGACCCGCTGCAGCCGAACCTTGGATCTCATAAGAAGGTAAGCCATTGAAGCGCGCAAGTGTTTTAGGACCATACGTCCACTCACTGTCAGCAAACGCGGAGAATGGCGTCATTTTGTCACCGTCACCACGTACGTACCAGTGCTGTAAATCTGATGGCGCACCACGGTATTCCGCGTCACCTTGAACATACACACTCTTCACACGACCACGGTCGACAAAGTCATTCACGTAGTTACCTGCCCAAGCGTAAGACAATGTACTACTGATGTCTGCCATGGAGAGTCCTAATGCCGAGGCTTTTTCTTGGTCGATGTCGATATGAAGTTGTGGGGTTTCCCCTTGTCCACCCATACGAACACCACTCAAGATCTGACTCGCACGAGCATCGCTTAATAACTTATCACGCATCTCAAGCAAGGTTTCACGGCTCGTATTACCCGCAGCCTGAAGCTCGAAGGTAAAGCCATTACTTTGGCCAAGACCACGAATTGAAGGCGGTAACAATGAGAAGATCTGCGCATCACGAATACCCGCTAAACCTGGGTAAGAACGCGCAACGATATCCGCCGCAGAACTTCCAGGCTCGGTACGCTCATCCCAATGTTTGAGCAATACGAATGCCATACCCGCGTTTTGGCCTGTTCCCATAAAGCTGAAGCCAGAGATGGTAAAGATAGAGTCCACATAGTCTTTTTCATTGTTCAAGAAATGATCTTGGACTTTATCCATAACCTCTTCAGTACGAGCCATCGAAGCCCCTTCCGGCAAGGATACGATGACCATGACGTTACCTTGGTCTTCAGTCGGTAAGAAGCCCGTTGGCGTGTTGATCATCAAGTAACTCATACCAGCAATGATCACCAAGTAACCTGCTAACCAACGTACTGGTTGCTTGATAAGCGTCGCCACTCGACCACTGTAACGTTCCGTCCAACGGTCAAAAGTACGGTTAAACCAACCACCTAAGCCACGCTTTTCTTTGTGGTGACTTGGTTTCAAAAGCGTGGCACAAAGGGCTGGCGACAAGGTCAATGCCACGATCACCGACAACACCATAGACGACACAATGGTGATAGAGAATTGGCGATAAATTACCCCAGTTGAACCACTGAAGAAGGCCATCGGTACGAATACCGCGGACAGAACTACCGCGATACCAATCAATGCGCTGGTGATTTCTTTCATCGACTTGATGGTGGCTTCACGAGCTGACAGTTTCTCTTCTTCCATTACCCGTTCAACGTTTTCCACCACAACGATGGCATCGTCCACAAGTAGACCAATCGAGAGCACTAAACCAAACATGGTCAAGGTATTGATTGAGTAACCAAACGCCTGCAAAACACCAAAAGTACCTAGCAAGACAACAGGTACTGCGATCGCAGGGATTAAGGTTGCACGCCAGCTTTGTAGGAACACAAACATCACGATGACAACCAGAACAATCGCCTCAAACAGTGTTTTCACCACCTCTTCAATAGAGATCTTGATGAACTCTGTTGAGTCTAGTGGAAGAGCTGTTTTATAGCCTTCAGGTAAGCCTCGCTTCAATTCTTCTATGGCTGCTTTTACACGCTCAGAGGTTTCCAATGCGTTCGCACTAGGCGCCAGCATCACCGCCATACCTGTAGAAGGGTGGCCATTTAAGCGTGGAGTAAAGTTGTAGTTCTCACTACCTAACTCAACCGTCGCTACATTTTTCAGACGAACCGTCGCACCATTGTCATCATAGTTAAGGATGATGTTCTCAAACTCTTCCGGTGTTTCTAGCTTTGACTGAGCCGTTACCGTCGCATTTAGCTCTTGGCCGTTTGCGATGGGGTAACTCCCCAAGCTACCGGCTGCTACTTGAACGTTTTGCGCCTCAATGGCATTCGCAATATCTGATGGTATTAAGTTATAAGTCGCTAATTTAAGTGGATCTAACCAAATACGCATAGCGTAAGACGAGCCGAATACCTGAACACTACCTACCCCTTCAAGTCGAGAAATAGGGTCCTGCATATTCGATACTAGGTAGTCAGATAAGTCGCTAGCGTTATCCTGATCGGTTTCATCATAAAGTGCCATGATCAACAGGAAGTCAGACTGAGACTTGGTCACAGTCACCCCTTGTTGCTGCACAGAAGACGGCAGGTTTGACGTGATCTGCTGAACTTTATTCTGAACTTGTACCTGAGCGGTATCCGCATCGGTTCCTTGCTCAAAGGTCACATCAATACTGGCACGACCAGTAGAGCTACTGCTTGAAGAGAAGTACAGTAAGCCATCTAGACCAGTAAGCTGCTGCTCAATAATTTGTGTAACACTGTTTTCAACCGTTTCCGCCGATGCACCGTTGTAGGTAGCAGAAATTCGGATAGAAGGCGGTGCTACATTCGGATATTGGGAAATAGGCAATTGTGTGATGGCAAGAATACCTGCCAACATGATGACAATTGATATTACCCAAGCAAAGACTGGGCGCTTAACAAAAAACTGCGCAATCATAAACTTGGCTCCTTTAATTTACTGGCCAGTGGTCGCAGCATTTGCTTCAACAATTCGACCCGTTTGTGGATCACGTTGCAGTTCCACCGCATTCACTTCAGCACCTGGGCGAATTTTCAAACTGCCTTGAACGACGACACGATCACCCGCTTTGATACCGTCCGTCACATACCATTGATTACCAATGGAACGCTCAGTCTCTAGAATGCGCTGCTCAACTTTGTTATCAGCATTGACAACGTATGCAATGGCATTGCCTTTCACATCGCGGGAAACGCCCTGTTGAGGCACTAGAATCGCTTCGCTGTCATTCAGATCGTTAATCTGTCCGCGGACAAACATCCCTGGCAACAGTAGACCATCAGGGTTATCAAACTCCGCACGTAAGGTAACACTGCCGGTCATCTCATCTACGTTCACTTCACGAGTTTTCAAACGACCTTTGTAAGGGTACTCAGAGCCATCTTCTAAAGTTAAGGTAACGCTTTGATCTCCTAAGCTGACGTGATCTAGGCTCAATAGCGTTCTCTGACGAAGCTGTTCAACACTGGTTTGAGCCAAGTCAACGAACATAGGGTCCATGGCACGGATAGTGGTCATCGCCGTCGATTGACCAGCTGTCACCAAGGCACCTACTGTGACATCTGAGATGCCAATTTTGCCATCGATTGGGGCGGTGATTTTCGTGTAAGCCAAATCAATCTTGGCGCTGTTTAATGCCGCAACTGCACGTTTTTCATCCGCAACTGCAGATAGATAGGCAACGTTTGCATCATCTAAGTTTTGCTGAGAAACGTTGTTACGTTCTTTAAGCTGACGGTAACGCTCGTATGTTTGCTTCGTCGAGGTTAGCGTGGCACGAGCGCTGTCTAGGTCTGCCTGTGCCTGCTCTAAATTGGATTCATATACTGAGTCATCTAGCTGATAAAGTAGGTCTCCCGCCGATACAGTCTGCCCCTCTTCAAACAAGCGCTTTTCCACGATACCGCCTACCTGTGGACGAATTTCTGCTTCAAGGCTAGATTTGGTACGGCCAGGCAATTCAGACGTTAGCTTTACTTCTTGCTTTTCAATGGTGATGACACCTACTTGAGTTTTTGGTGCTTGCTGAGCTGGCGCGCTCGCTGCGGCACTGCTTTCGCTTTCTTGACAACCCGCCAAAATCGCCGAGGCCAGTACAACCCCTGTAATCAATATGTTCCTAGACAGCATATACTGTGGTGACTCCAATAATTATCATTTGAGAATGAGCGTTCATTCACACTATAATCCAGCTTGGTTACAGTTCCCATCTTTCAATCGTGTAAATATTTATGAAAAAAACTCCGGTAAATGAGCAAGAACGCCGCCAGCAGATTATGAATGCATTTATCGTGCACGTTGTGGAAAAAGGCTTTCATAAGGCCAGTATGGCCGACATCGCGAAAACAGCTGAACTCAGTGTAGGCCAAATTTATCGTTATTTTGCCCACAAAGAGGACATTATCCGCGCTGTTGTGGAGCAGAAAACCGAAGAGTACCTTCTAATGATGGAGGAGTTTCTCGAAAAGAAAGGCTGGCTGGCACGAATGTTCGAGCCGGAGCACGAACAAGAATTCCACACAGAACGCATTTTAAACATGGAAATCAAAGCTGAGGCGAATCGCTCAGCGGCATTAGCCAAAATCCAGTACGATGCGGATCACCGCCTGACCGAGCACGCGGTGAAGTTGGTGCGTCAACGTTATGCCCTAGACGACGAAACGGACATCCGCGCTAGAGTCCAGTTTTTGGTAGCGCTAACCGATGGTTTATTCCATCGTAGAGGCTTTTTTGCAGGGCCTTTTGATGCAGCATCTCACCAACTATTTCAGCATATGCTGAACCAACTTTTCCCCGATAATTAAGCGGTTTTGCGCCTCAGAAAAGCGCGGACCTGACTCCACTTACTGACCAGCATAGCGGAGAAAATAAGCGCACATCCTATGAGTTGAAGACTGGTCATGGTTTCACTAAACCAAATAGCCGCTAACAGCGCTGTCCAGACAGGCTCTAAGTTCATGATCACTGCCGCATGGCTAGCAGGCGTTAAGCTCTGGCCGTAAGTTTGCAGCAAGAAACGTAAACTGGTGGCGATCAGTGTGCTAGCTAAAAACCAGCCTACGATGGGCAATGATACGGAGTGAGGCACCTCTTCAATGGTCGGAGACACCATCAACATAACGACACCCGCAGTAAACAGCTGTATCGCAGTCAACACCAGCACATGCAGTTTCGTCGACATGCGAGTTAGCAGATTAAATTGAAAAGCAAAGGTAATCGCAGACACAAGAAAGAAGCCCTGCGCCCACTCAAAGCTCACGCCATTACCTAACGCCAAACATCCTAAGCCAATCACGGCAATGGGGAGCGCAACCCAGATACTGCGAGCAGGACGCTCCTTGAACATAAAGCGCGCGAAAACGGGCACTAAAATGACGCCCAAGCTGTTAATAAAGGCTCCAACGCCAATATTGCTCACTTGATCGAGCCCCACAATCCAAAACATCATGGCAATGCTCATGACAGCACCAACCAGGGTCGCGCCTTTTAAGTCTTGCCAACGAATCCCTTTAAAGAAACGAGCGCCAACAAAAAAAAGTACTATCCCAGCGATGACAAAGCGCACTCCGAGAAAGAAAATGGGTGGCAACTCCGCCAACGCTTCTTTGGAGAAAATCCAACCAAACGCGGCGATAATGGTGACTGAAACTAAAATCAGTTCAGCTTTTAGCAAAGATGGCGACGTGCTCAAAACATCATCCTTTTATTAATGCACGGCCTGATCACTATAGGCGTAGCGCGGTGACATCATGCCCATAAATGCTATCAAGCTTACTTTGAATAATTCCATTGGCGTATTTAGAGGCCACTCCCAGCGCTTCGAGTTTTAGACGCCCCTGCCAACCACCGTGCATATGATATAACGAGGCGTTATCTCGTGACTGCTTCTGTACAGCTGTTGCACGAGGTTTACGCAATTTCTCATACTTCATAAAAGCATATTCGTAATCATACTTTTCCAATGTACCGGATAGCACGAAGGCATCTTCAATGGCCATCGCCGCACCTTGTGCCATAAACGGCAACATGGGATGACATGCATCACCAAGCAAAACCACTCGATCATCATGCCACGTTGGTAACACTGGTCGACCATTCAAGGCCCACAAAAACGTTGACTCACAACCATCCAAAACAGCAGTGACTTCAGGGTGCCAACCATGGAATTTACTGCGCAAGACTTCAGTGTCGCCCTCTTCACGCCAAGATTCGTAGCGCCAGCTAGCCTGCTCTTCTACCGCAATAAAATTGACAAACTCACCGCCTCGAAGGTAGTAAGTCACCATATGCTGATGCGGCCCAGCCCACACCGTAGCATTTGGCTGAACCGATGCGCCTTTGATATTGGCAATGGGCACCGTGCCACGCCAAGCAACTTGCCCAGTAAAGATTGGCGCTTGCGCCCCCAACATTAGTTCACGAATTTGGGAATGAACGCCATCGGCCCCAATCAATAAATCGGTTCTCAGCGTTTGTTTTTCCAGCAGGACTTTGACATGGTCCTTCTCGTTTCGATAGCCCATCACTCGCTGATTGAGCTGAATATCGACCCCGTGTTGCTGGCAGGCTCGCACTAATTCTTGATGCAAGTCGGCGCGATGAATATGCCAATACTGAGCGCCGTAACGCTTCACCATCTCCCGTCCCAGTGGCATATCAAGGTAATGACGACCACTGCGATGATCACGAATGCAGGCACGCTGAGGAGTAAAGCAATGGGGTTCAATGGCATCTGCCACACCGAATGCTTGCAGTACTTTGACGGCATTGGGGCTAAGCTGCAAACCCGCTCCCACTTCGCTCAGTTCGGGGGCTTGCTCTAACACAACCACAGTAAAGCCTTGTTTCGCCAACCCCAAAGCAGCGGTCAACCCGCCAATGCCTGCGCCGACAACAATAATGTGCTCAGCCAATTTTACCTGCTCCACCATTTATTCCTTTGTTCATGCCCTAACCACAAAATCATAACAAAAACCGACTATTTAAACCTGATTTAAGTTCTTCTCCATCCTAGATTCTCTTGAAAGAAGTTTCAGTAAAACGCCTCTTTTTTGGCTCAATAATTGCTCTTCATTAGTAAAAGCTAAGTTTCGCTTGCCAACAGCTCTATTTTGGTTCATCAATAACCAATACCGCGCACGAGAATGAACTGTGATAGTGCAGTCCTCAGCCGTTAAAGGGGATAATTTGAATATGGATACACTCACTAATAACTATAACGCTGGCGTTTTTTTCGATGAGTTAATTGACGCTCAAGGGAAAGCCAGAAAACCGGCAAAAGAATTGCTAGATTATCTAGAAAGCCTCCCTACTGAAGAACTTGAGAAGCGGCGCCTAACCGCCGAAGCAACGGTTCAGGAAATGGGAATTAGCTTTACCGTTTACACTGAGGAAGGCAACATTGACCGAGCCTGGCCATTTGATATCGTTCCTCGCACCATCGACGCTAAAGACTGGAAAATCACCGCAGAAGGATTAAAGCAACGACTCACCGCCCTCAATCGCTTCATCGACGACCTCTACCACGATCAACGCTGTATCAAAGATGGCATCATCCCAGAACACATCATCAAAGATTCAAAAAACTTCCGCCCAGAATGCGTTGGCGTCTCACCCAAGTACGGTGTTTGGGCGCATATTTGTGGCACAGATTTAGTGCGCGATGAGCACGGAGACTTTTACGTTCTGGAGGATAATTTAAGAGTGCCATCTGGTGTCTCTTACATGCTTGAAAACCGTGCCATTACCAAACGTGTTCTACCTGAATTATTTGAAAACGACGAAATTTTACCTGTTGGGTCGTACACCTCTGACTTGTTTGACACCCTCGCGGCTTTGTCTCCACGAGACATTGAATGTCCAGAAATCGTTGTCCTAACACCAGGGATCTACAACTCAGCGTATTTTGAACATGCGTTTCTCGCACAGCAGATGGGGGTTGAGTTACTCGAAGGTGCGGATTTATTTGTGGACGAGGACGACTGCGTTTACATGAAGACCATTTACGGTCCTGAACGCGTGGATGTGATCTATCGCCGTATTGACGACTTATTCCTTGATCCAGAAGCGTTCCACCCTGACTCCGTACTCGGTGTTCCAGGGTTAATGCGCGCTTGGAAAGCCGGCAACGTCGCTTTGGCCAATGCACCAGGTGCTGGTGTTGCAGACGACAAGGTAGTCTACGCCTATGTACCTGACTTGATCCGTTATTACCTTGACGAAGAACCTATTCTTAAAAACGTAAAAACCTATCTTTGCGATAACGAAGAAGATCGCGAATACGTGCTAGCACATCTGGATGAGTTAGTGGTCAAGCCTGCTAATGAATCAGGCGGCTATGGCATGCTTGTTGGCCCCCATTCGACTAAGAAAGAGCAACAGATCTTTGCCGAGCTGATCAAAGAAAACCCGCGCAACTATATTGCTCAGCCAACCCTTAAGCTTTCTACGGCGCCAACCTTGATCGGTAAAGGCTCTCTGGAACCGCGTCATTTGGATTTACGTCCGTTTATTTTACAAAGCAACGAAACTTACGTGACCACAGGTGGCTTGACACGAGTAGCGATGAAAAAAGGTTCTCTCGTCGTCAATTCGTCACAAGGCGGTGGTAGTAAAGATACTTGGATTGTGGACACAAAAGGAGCTTAATCATGCTTTCAAGAGTTGCAGAACGCCTATACTGGAGTGCTCGCTACCTAGAGCGCGTGGAAAATACGGCTCGCCTGGTCAGTGTATACGACGATTTATTATTCGATTTACCCCACAACGTGGTACAAATTTCTTGGTACAACCTTATCGAGATCAACAGCGGCGTTGAAGCGTTTAATAACCGCTATAAAGTTCGTGATGAACGCAACGTGGTGAAGTTTCTTTTATCAGACGATGACAACCCAAGCTCCCTACTATCATCATTAAAAATGGCCCGTGAAAACATCCGTACAACTCGAGATGTCTTGCCCAATGAAATGTGGGAGTTAGTGAATGAGTTGGACTTATTTGCCAAACAAAATATTAAACAAGGCATCAACCGCTCTGCCCGCCATGCTTACCTCAATACCATTATTGAAGGTTGCCAGAAAATCATTGGCTTGTTAGCAGCAACCATGGACCGTGATGCAGGCTGGCAGTTCTTGATCTTAGGACGTTATCTAGAACGAGTTGATATGAACACTCGTATTATTGATGCGGCGACCTCCTTGATGAGTCAATCGCAAGCCGAGCAAGATATGGAGTTGGGCCAAGTCGTTTGGTCCAAGGTGTTAAAGTCACAAAGTGCTTACTTAAGTTTCCGTCGCACCATGCGCAGTTCTATTCGCGGCGCCAAGGCGGTGACCTTCTTATTGAATGATAAATACTTCCCGCGCTCACAGCGATACTGCCTAGAGCAGATCAAGCTGGCAGCAGCGGAACTGCCTCGCTCTGGCCTCGTTATTCTGAGCGCAGACAAATTATTGGAAAATACCAAAGCAGTGGAGCATTCAAGCGATTTGAACAGTGAGTTCAGTGATTATTTGAACGATATTCAGCTTGATATCATTACCCTGCATCACCAGATCACGGAAAACTGGTTTAACTTCCAGAAAGGAGAAGCGGCATGACCATCCGCGTAGCGATTCAGCATAAAACCACTTATGAGTTTGATCGCTTTATTAATGTTTCGCCGCACATTTTACGTCTGCGTCCGGCACCTCATTCACGTACCCATATTCATGGTTATTCATTAAAAGTGCTGCCAGAAGATCATTTTATCAACTGGCAACAAGACCCTTATGGTAACTACCAAGCGCGTTTGGTATTTCCAGAGAAAATGAAAAAACTGGAATTTGCGGTCGAAGTGATCGCCGACATGACGGTCATTAATCCGTTCGACTTCTTTATCGAAGAGTACGCGGAGCACTTTCCATTTAAATACGACAAGCAATTACTAGAAGAGCTCACGCCTTATTTACATAAGTCAGAAGACTGCCCGGAGCTGCAAGCTTGGCTAAAGACGGTTGATCTTAAGAGCACACCCATTGTCGACTTTTTGGTGAGTTTGAACACTCGCCTGTCCAATGAAATTGATTACGGCATTCGCTTAGAACCCGGTGTGCAAACCTGTGAAGAAACGCTCACACTTAAAAAAGGTTCATGCCGCGACACCTCTTGGCTGTTGGTTCAGATCCTGCGCCATTTAGGCTTAGCAGCACGTTTTGCTTCGGGTTACTTAGTACAGCTGACATCTGATATCAAAGCGTTAGACGGTCCTTCTGGACCAGAGGAAGACTTCACCGACTTACACGCTTGGTGTGAAGTATACTTACCCGGTGCGGGCTGGGTGGGTCTTGATCCGACCAGCGGCTTGTTTGCCGGTGAAGGACATATTCCATTGGCCTGTACCGCAGAGCCAGTCTCTGCAGCGCCAATTACTGGCTTTACGGATGAATGTGAATGCGAATTTAGCTACACCAACATCGTTACTCGTATCCACGAAGACCCGCGCGTTACTAAGCCTTACAGTGATGACGAATGGGAGAACATCAAAGCCCTTGGTCATGCAGTGGATAAACGTCTAGAACAAGGCGATGTACGCCTAACCATGGGCGGCGAGCCAACCTTTGTCTCCATTGATGATATGGACTCTGAACAATGGAACACTGGCGCCCTGGGGGCTGACAAGCTGCGCCTTGCGAAAGATCTCTTGTTGCGCATGAAGGCTAAGTTTGGTACCAACGGCCTACTGCATTACGGCCAAGGCAAATGGTATCCAGGCGAAGAAGTGCCACGCTGGGCGCTAGGTTGCTTCTGGCGTACTGATGGCGAAGCTCTGTGGCAGGACCCAAAATACCTTGCCCGAGTCGACAAAGACTACGGCTTTGATGAAAGTCATGCAGGCAAATTTGGCCAAGCTCTATGTGAATACTTGGGTTTGGAGTCTCAGTATCTACAGCCTACTTACGAAGACACACTCTATTACCTATGGTTAGAGCGCTCTTTGCCTGACGATGTGAACCCACGCAAAGCATCACTCAAAGATGATTTAGAACGCCGCCGCTTGGCGAAACTGCTAAACCGTGGCCTTGAGCGCGTCAGTGGTTATGTCTTACCGATCGAGTTTAATGGTTCCCAATGGCAAAGTAGCCTCTGGCCAATGCGTTCTGATGTGATCACGCTTATCCCTGGCGATAGTCCAATGGGTTACCGTTTGCCGCTAAACTCGTTACCGGCGATCAGTGAAGAAGAGCAAACTCCTGAGCGTGATCCATTTGCACCACGTGAACCACTGCCTGTTTACAGCCAATCCGCTTCGACAGCGGGTTCTGCTCAGACACAAACCAAGCAAAAATTGACGGATACAGACGAGGCAAGCAGTACGATCCTCAAAAACGTTATTCGAACAGCACTTTGTATCGAAGCGCGCGATGGTCGATTGCATGCGTTCTTACCGCCAGTGAGCTTCCTTGAACATTATGTTGCGTTAATCAATGCCATTGAAACTGTGGCAAAACAATTGCAAATGCCGATTGTTATCGAAGGCTATGAGCCACCAAAAGATTACCGTTTGCAAAAGTTCTTGATCACCCCGGACCCTGGCGTTATCGAGGTCAACATTCACCCAGCGAAGAATTGGAAAGAGCTTTTATACAACACAGAAACATTGTACGAGGAAGCCTATCAATCTCGTTTGGGCACAGAGAAGTTTATGCTGGATGGTCGTCATACTGGGACGGGCGGTGGTAACCACGTCACCCTTGGTGGCGTAACGCCAGCTGACAGTCCGCTGTTACGTCGCCCTGACCTACTTCGCAGTTTGGTGACGTTCTGGCAGCACCACCCAGGATTATCTTATTTATTCTCAGGCATGTTTATTGGCTCAACCAGCCAAGCGCCACGTCCAGACGAAGGCCGTGATGAAGCCTTGTACGAAATGGAAATTGCTTTCCAGAATATCCCGACGGGTTTGGTAGACGAGCCGTGGTTGGTGGATCGTCTGATGCGTAACTTACTGGTAGACATTACCGGTAATACACACCGCTCTGAATTCTGTATCGACAAACTCTATGCCGCAGGTTCAAGCAGTGGCCGCCAAGGCTTGCTTGAATTCCGTGGTTTTGAAATGCCGCCCCATGCACGTATGTCGCTCGTACAAATGCTACTGCTACGTTGTTTAGTCGCACGCTTCTGGCACGAGCCTTACCACAAACCTTTGGTTCGTTGGGGCACATCATTACACGACAAATTTATGATGCCGCACTTTGTTTGGCAGGACATCAAAGAAGTCGTGGATGATCTTCAAGCTCATGGTTTGCCATTTAAACTTGAATGGTTAGCACCGTTTGAAGAATTCCGCTTCCCGCATTATGGCCGTCAGCAAATTGATGATATTGAGCTTGAACTGCGTTGGGCGATTGAGCCTTGGCATGTACTCGGTGAAGAAATCACTCAATCAGGTACAGCACGCTATGTGGACTCGTCGGTGGAACGTTTGCAAGTACGTCTAAGTGGTCTAACTGAAGGACGCTATGTTCTGTCTTGTAACGGTCGTCGTGTCCCACTGCGTAGCACGGGACGTAAAGGTGAAGCGGTTGGTGCGGTACGCTACAAGGCGTGGGCACCACCGTCTGCATTGCACCCAACGCTGGGCACAGACACTCCGTTAGTGTTTGATTTAATCGATACATGGAACGGTGTTTCTATTGGTGGTTGTACTTATCATGTTAGCCACCCAGGTGGCCGTAACTATGACACCTTGCCGGTCAACAGCAACGAAGCCGAAGCGCGTCGCGTTAACCGTTTCTGGGATCATGGCTTCACACAAGGTGCGTTAGTTCCACCTCCGGAATACAGTGCGCTTCGCAGCGTGACAGAGCATGACAAGGCCACTAGACCCATGTCACCGCCACAGGAAGAGATATGTCATGAATATCCGCATACGCTCGACCTAAGGAAGAGGTATACTAGGCTCTAATCTTTATTAGAACGTCTTATTTATGACCGAATCCACCATTGCAAAACTAGCGGCGCAGGATCAAGCGCCGCTGACTGCTCCGTATGTTGCACCGGATCGTGCTTACGATGAAGCCTTTTCTGAAACCAGACAACCACGTTTGCCTTGGCAACCTGTGATGTCGGCAGTGCATCAATTAGGAACAGAAGGGATGCAGGATAGGCACCTTCGTGCGCAACGTATTTTGCGTGACGACGGTGCCACGTATAATTTGAAAAGTGACCCTTTATCACCGAATGTTTGGTCACTCGATATCATTCCAAACGTCATAGATAAATCAGAGTGGCTCAATCTAGAAACTGCGCTCAAACAAAGAGCTCATTTATTTGATCTGATTTATAAAGACCTTTATGGCGAGCAAAGACTGCTGAAAGAAGGTGTCTTGCCTTCTGAAATCGTTTTCTCTCATCCTGGTTTTCTTAGACAGTGCCACGGTATGCATTGGCCGAGCGAAACTGCGCTTACTTTCCACGCAGTAGATCTTGTCAGAGATCAGTCGGGACAGTTCATAGCCACAGGCGATCGAACTCAAGCCCCGAGTGGTGCAGGATACGCCCTTGAAAACCGCACGGTGGTCTCAAGAGTGCTGCCGTCTTTGTTTCGTGATAGCCAAACCATGCGCTTGGCAGGCTTTTTCCAGACTGTCCGCGAAACCCTGAGCCAGCTCGCCAGTGATCTAACCGACTCCCCTCGTATTGTTGTGCTAACCCCTGGAGCGTATAGCTCGACTTACTTCGAGCAAGCTTACTTGGCTAACCACTTAGGCTATCCACTGGTTCAAGGTGGTGATTTGACGGTACGCAATGGCAAAGTTTGGATGAAGTCATTAAACGGTTTGTCACGTGTTGATGTCATTCTGCGTCGTGTTGAAGACGCCTACTGTGATCAGGCTGAGTTGCGCTCGGACTCGACTTTAGGGGTTCCGGGGTTATTGGAAGTTGCCCGTCAAGGCAATGTGATTATTGCAAACCCTTTGGGTACAGGACTTCTTGAAACGCCAGCGCTGCTAGCTTTTCTGCCACAGATTAGCCAAACCCTACTCGACGAACCTCTGTTGCTGCCATCCGTCACCAGCTATTGGTGTGGTGAGCAAGAGCATTTGGCTTATGTGCTGAATAACCTTCACCAGTTAATCATCAAACCGGCTTTTCGAAGCATTGATAACAAGAGTATCTATTGTCATCAGCTTGACGAGAAAGCGTTATCAGAAGTGCGCGCAAAAATCCTCGCAGATCCAGTAGCGTATGTTGCCCAAGACTATATTCCTGGTTCTGTGACACCGGTTTGGGACAATGGCGAAATGCTTGCTCGTCCTTGTATTTTACGAACCTTCAGCGTCGCTAATGAAAGCGGTTACTGTGTGATGCCAGGTGGATTGTCTCGCGTAGCAGAATCCACCGCTGAAGCCATTGTTAGTAAAAACCTGTCTGGCTCGCGAAGCAAAGACATGTGGGTACTCAGTGACACCACTGAAACCGATATAGACGTACCACTGGACAACTTACCAATCAGCCAAGCACAAGTGGCCAACCTCCCAAGCCGAGTAATCGAAAACTTATTCTGGTTTGGTCGCTACGCAGAACGCGCGGAAATGAGTTTGCGTTTGATGCGAACGATCTTTAAACAGCTTAACGGTATTGATCATTTCCCAATCGAAAGTCGTGAAGTTCTGCTAGGTGCCATGTCTGAAATCAGTGGTTCACAGCCCGGCTTTATAGAGCAGCCAGAACTTTTGATGCAACCAAATGATGAGCTAGCGGCACTGGTTTCTGACGGTCAACGAGTTGGCTCAATCAAGTCTAACTTACAACTGATGCTGGCTTGTGCTGAACAAGTTAAAGAAATGCTGTCTGCGGACACTCGTATCATTTTGAATGAGCTGCGCGACCACATCCACAGTGTCGACCGTGCATACGTCAATGGCTTACCTGCTGTTCCAGAAGAATCTTTAGACGGTTTAGTCACCTCTTTATTGGCGATTTCAGGTTTGAACCATGAGAGCATGCTGCGCGGTATGGACTGGATGTTCCAAGAAATTGGACGTCGTACTGAGCGTGCGTTATTGACTGCTAATTTATTGAAAACGACCTTATCAAAACCTCTACCAAGCTTGCAGCAACAGCAAGTGCTTGAATCGGTCTTATTAAGTGTCGAAGCACTGATCTCGTTCAGACGTCGCTACCGCACTCGGGCACGAGTGTCCTACGGTTTAGATCTATTAATGATTGACCGAAGTAACCCTCGTTCTTTGATTTATCAAGTGGATCAGCTGCGTAAATACTTAGAAGAATTGCCGCAATCTGACCAAGTATCATTGGGGCTTTCTCGAGAGAAGCGGCTCATTATTAAGTCACTAAACGATATCCAATTAGCAGACTTAGAGTCGCTTGCGCAAATCGAAGAAAGTACTCAAACCCGCGCTCAATTGACCGAATTGATGGGCCAAGTGATCGAGCAGTTAGAACAACTGACCACGATTATCAGTGATAAGTACTTTGATCATACCGCTGGGCCGCAACAGCTCATCAAAGCGAAATGGAAGAATAATGTATGAGATATCGAGTTAGACACTTAACGGAATACCTGTACGGAGCGCCTGTTACCTTGTGTTATAACATGGCTCACCTGCTGCCGCGCGATACTCATAATCAACGTTGCTTAAGCCGACGCATTGCGGTTACACCAACCCCTGTTTATCAAACAGAAGGGGTGGATTACTTCGGCAACCCAACGTTTTATTTTTCCGTCCAAGAACCTCATAAGAAGCTGGCCATCGATGTCGAATGTTATTTTGAGATCGAGCAGAACGACTTGTCTAATCAACTAACTCTGCACGACCTTAGCTGCGCGGAGCTGCGCGCCCTCATTCAAGCATCCCAGTCACCTGAACTACGCATGGTTAAGGAGTACACGTTAGACTCCGTGCATATCCATCGATCAAAAGAACTGGGCGAATATGCACGCCGCTGCTTCACCGATGACACCCCTGTTCTACAAGCCTGCATGGATTTTACTCATCAAATTTTTGAAGAGTTTACCTTTGACCCTGCTGCAACCAGCGTCAGCACACCACCGGAACAAGTGTTAAAAGATAAGCGTGGTGTTTGTCAGGATTTTGCCCACTTGGCCATTGCCTGCATTCGCTCTCTTGGACTGCCTGCGCGCTATATGAGTGGCTACTTGGAAACGCTGCCACCGCCAGGGCAAGAGAAATTAGTCGGTGCCGATGCATCCCACGCTTGGTTTGCCGTTTTCATTCCTGATCTCGGCTGGGTAGAATTCGATCCGACCAATGATTTAATGCCTAATGAGCAGCATATCGTAACCGCATGGGGCCGAGACTACGCCGATGTCACGCCACTACAAGGCGTTATCTTTGATGGTGGCGACAGCCAAGCACTTAACGTATCAGTTGATGTGCAGCGTGTGTAAGCGCTCACATTTTCGATCAATTTGGTAATACAATGACTTTTGCAAAACTTGGTCTATCTAAGGCCATTACTCACACGCTTGATGAACTTGGCTACGAAAAACCTACGCCGATTCAAACCCAAGCTATCCCCCTGATCCTGTCAAAAAAAGATGTCTTGGCAGCTGCCCAGACAGGCACAGGAAAAACAGCGGCTTTCACACTACCTTTGCTAGAACAGCTCAAAGACGGTGATCGTGCGGACTCGAAACAAGTTCGAGCCCTGATATTGGCCCCGACTCGCGAGCTTGCCAGCCAAATCGGTGAAAGTGTTCGCAGCTACAGCCGCGGACTCGGTTTACGCAGCCAAACCATTTTTGGTGGCGTGAAGGCTTTCCCTCAAATTAATGGACTGCAACGTGGTGCAGACATTTTGGTTGCGACCCCTGGACGCTTAATAGATCTCGTTAAACAAGACGCCGTGCTATTCGATTCACTACAATTCTTAGTGCTCGATGAAGCTGACCGTATGCTGGACCTCGGGTTTGAAGAAGCCCTAAATGAGTTGCTGACACTGCTGCCTAAAAGCCGCCAAACCATGATGTTCTCAGCGACTTATTCGGATGCGGTCAAGACACTTTCAGCGCTATGGCTGAATAACCCTGAAGAGGTCGCCGCGAAACAAAGCAACCGCGTCGCAGCCACAGTCCGTCACCAAATTTATACCGTGGATAAGGTACGTAAGCCTGAACTGTTAGCGGAATTATTAAACCGCCAACATTGGCAACAAGCACTGATTTTTACCAAGACAAAACGCGGTGCTGACGAAATCACAGATATTCTACAAGCGGAAGGGTTTTCGGCCCTAGCGATGCATGGTGACAAGCCACAATACGCTCGCCTAGCGGCTTTTAACGCCTTTAAGTCGGGGGAATTAGCGTATCTTGTTGCCACAGATGTAGCGGCTCGAGGTTTGGATATTGAAGGGCTACCCGTTGTGATTAATATGGATCTGCCGCACGTTGCGGAGGACTATATACACCGCATTGGACGAACCGGTCGAGCGGGTCAAGACGGTCGTGCTGTATCGTTGGTCTGTGCCGATGAAGCCGAGAACCTACGCGCCATTGAAGCACTCCTAAAACAGCGCGTTCCACGTAAAGAAATACCCGGCTTTGAAGCTGAACATAGAGTGCCTGATACGCATCCACGCAGCCAAAAGAAGTCAAAAGGTGCAGCCCCAGAGACGCATAAAACAAAAGCCAAAGGGAAAGTAGAACCACCAAAGCCAGATGTGACGAAAGGTCCTGGTCTTCGTAGCAACCCATTTGCTAAGGCCAAAAAGAAGTAGCATTGATCCTGGCGCTTTCTTCCTAAAATTATTAAAACCACCATCACCTAAAGCAAATGATGGTGGTTTTTTCTCTGCCTTATATTGAGCTATTCATTTAGCGCAAGCGGTATGACGACACCTCTGTTAAAACTTCATCGAAACGGTCTTGCGCCCGCTTTGCTTCAGTCTCGGTTAAATCCACTACCTCAGAGATATGACTTGAGCGATCACGAACCATTTGTACGTTCTGGTTAATGTCTTCTGTCACTTGAGACTGCTCCTCTGCTGCGGTTGCAACCCTTTCAATCGTCATATTAATGGCATCCACCGATTCCAGTAAGGATTCTATCATTTCAGCATTCTTCACCACTTCTTCAGCCGTGCCCGTTGCCATCGTTGAGCAGCTCTCCATAGACGTCAGTGCGCTTTTACTAGAATGAATCAAGGTCTCAATCATTGAACGAATTTCTTCTGTTGAATCTTGGGTACGTTGCGCCAAACTGCGCACCTCATCCGCTACCACAGCAAAACCACGCCCCTGCTCACCTGCACGAGCCGCTTCAATGGCTGCGTTCAAAGCCAGCAAATTGGTTTGCTCTGCAATCGACTCGATGGTCTGTAAGATACTGGCAATCTGCTCAGTTTGCCCCGTCACTTGTTGCACTGAGTCAAAGCCACCGCGCACCTCTCTAGTCAAAGTCTCAATTGAGCTTTGAATAGAATGCACTCCAGCTCGACCTTCCGATGCGCGACTTTGGATAGTTTCCGTTGCTTGAGCGGCTTCCTGCATATCGACAGAAATCGTGCCGCTGGTTAGAGACATTTCTTCTATGGAGGCAGCAATTTGGTCGGTACGTGCTTGCTGTTCTTGGGTCTCCTTAACCGCGATTCGAGCTTGAGCGATCAAGTCGTCCATACTGCTTTTGGATTCATTCGATTTCGACACTAACATGCCAAAAGTAGAGGACAGATGATTCAAGTGACGATTCAACTCATGCATGATTTGACCTAGCTCATCATTAGAACCGACGGTTAAATTCACCGTAAAGTCCTTTTGCTCACCCACAGATGTTAGTGCTTTATGAACCATCGCCACACGGGAGGAAACTGACGACATAACTTTTTGCATCAAAAAGAGCACAAACGCGACCACAACAAGAATTACCGTGATTACCGTAATAAATATCGTATTGTCACGAGCTTCTTTTTCTTCTGCATGATCGTGCACAGTCAAACCGATTTGATCGGACAGCTTCTTAACTAAACCGATTTTTGCCGTGGCCATCTTGAACCAATTAGGTGGGCCTTGAATTTGATCTAGGTTCTCTGTTTGCTGAAAACGCATCAATACAGAGTCCACTGCTTTCCACTCAGGGGTTTGCTTAAGCGCTTGTAACTGCACACGGTATTCAGCCGAGGCCATGTCTTGAAAATAGTGTTCCCATACTTTTTCATCGGCTAGATAGCCATTAATCTCAACGAAACGCTTTTCACTACTTTTTCCTGCGCCAAATACCCCATTTAACGCTCCGCGATACTGACCAATACGTTCCTTCATCCAAAGTAACGCCAAGCGCATAGACAGCTCTTGGTCAATCTCAGTACTTCTAACCAAGGTAATTGAACGTTGGATACCTCTAAGCGCAGTATCATTTAGTTTAGAATAATAGGCGAACGCACCATTATCCGGCTCCAAGGCATCCACTTTCTGACGAATTGAGGCTTTATCGTTTAAAAGATTCAACGTTGGTTGCACTAAGCTCGTCAACTCAGCCTCAGTCAACTGCTGAAAGTCCGTGGGCTTAACGTCTCTTAAAGCCTGCTCCATCTGATCGGCCACAACACGCTGCTTCGCTACTGCATCACGCCCCTGTTCCCCTTTCGAGCCCAAAAAACCAGCACTTAAACCTCGCTCCACCGCGAAGTTATGCGCAATACCATCCAGCTTCTCCGTTAATCGAACAATATCATTCGCTTTTTGAGTATCTCGAATACTGTCCAATAACCCTGAGCCAAGAAAGAAAGCCAACACCAACACTAATAAAAGCGGTAATAACCCCACCACAGCAATAGCATGTGACACTTTAAGATTCTTCAACACAGGCTTCTCCATAAGGTTCCAATGCAGTCAAATAAGCATGGTATATAGATGGCATGTAAGCAAATGTGAATAGAAGGGATAGGTATAAAAAAATAGAAATACGTCTAAGAAGACTGATCTAAATGCAGTATGTGTGTAGCACCAACAAAAAAGCCCTAGCAAGTAATCACCTGCTAGGGCTTATTTTGTATGGTGGCCCCACCCTGACTTGAACAGGGGACCTGCCGATTATGAGTCGGATGCTCTAACCAACTGAGCTATGGGGCCTTTAAACGGCGCCCATTATAGCTAGGGCGCAGCGCTTTGCCAATACAGGAAGTTAAAATTCTGCCGTGAAATCAAGTAGCTAAGATTAGCCAACGGGTTACTTCATCTCGAAGCCTTGCGAAATTAAGAAGTCTCGCATGTGCGGGCGCAGTTTACCGCTAAACATCGGTGCCATGCTTTCTGACCAGTTAGAGACTTTATTACTACCTGCTCGTTGCTGGTAATACTCATCCATTTCCGAGTCATATTTTGCAACCAAGGCTATATCGTGTTCACTATCGTAGTAATCCTGTTTTAAAACCGTCGCAATAGGTAAACGTGGCTTAACGTCAGGATGGTGTTCTGGGTAGCCTACACACATGCCAAATACTGGATAAACATGCTTTGGTAGTTTTAACAGATCGCTGATTTCTTGCGGATTATTACGTACACCACCTATGTACACTACGCCTAGGCCTTCTGATTCTGCTGCGATGGCAAAGTTCTGCGCCACCAATGCCGTATCGATGGTTGAAACAAGAAGTTGCTCTGTCATACCAAGCGTCGGTTCAATACCTGTACGAGCCGCTGCTTCCGTATTGCGCTTCATATCAGCGCAGAAGACTAAAAACTCTGCCGCCTGAGAGATATAAACTTGATTCCCTGCTAACTCCTGTAAGCGTGCTCTGTTGTTTTTATCACTCACACGGATGATGCTGTAGGCCTGAACATTGTTGCTTGAGGAGGCATACTGTGCAGCACTTACGAGTTGCTCAAGCAGTCCATCAGGAAGTGGTTGATCGCGGTATTTTCGAATTGAACGGTGAGATTGTAAGAGCTCAATGACATCATTCATGATGACTCCTTAATAATTCATTAGATCCTATTGGAATGGTCCCATTATGAAGCGCGCCCTAGCCTCACTCCAATAGGCTCTCAAAAAATCCATGGGGAAATCTTTTTTGAATAATCCTCATCCAACGGTGGTCGAATCACGTAAAATTTATATTTACCTGCTAGGAGAGCCTTATCAAAATCAGGAACTCGTTAATCGCCATTGGCGCATTACTCAGCGCGGGATGTACTCAGATAGGGTTACAAGTTGCCAATCTACCTACTCTGATTGACTCCACAAAACGTTATCAAGACATCGCTTACGGGCAGTTAGCAAATCAAACTTTGGATATTTACGTGCCTTCTACTGCGAAGGCAAATCAAGCTCCGGTCTTGGTATTCTTCTACGGTGGACGCTGGACTGATGGTTCAAAAGAGATGTACCCATTTGTAGCGAAGACTTTCTTAGATTTAGGTTATGTTGTTGTCATTCCTGATTATCGAAAATACCCTGATGTTAAGTTTCCCGCCTTTGTAGAAGATGGTGCACAAGCGGTTGCTTGGACGTTAGACAACGTTGCTGAATACTATGGTGATTCGAGCCGTTTGTTTATTATGGGGCATTCCGCAGGTGCTCATATCGGAGCCTTGATCAGTGCCGATGAACGTTACTTGGCTCAGCTCAATCACTCTATTCAAAACATAAAAGCCTTTGCTGGCTTATCTGGACCGTATGATTTCGTGCCCGAAGAAGAGGATTTAAAAGATATGTTTGGGCCGCCAGATCAGTACCCTCAAATGACCGTTACGAATTTTATAGAAGGTAATGAACCGCCCATGTTACTGCTATGGGGAGAGAAAGATGAGCTTGTTGGACAACGCAACATCGACCTTTTAGCAGAGAGAGTTCGTCAAAAAAACGGAGCCGTCGACACGATTATTTACCCAAACATGGGGCACGTCGATATGGTTTCAAACTTGATTTGGTTTATTCCGAGTAAAGCCCCTATTCAAAGAGATATAGCGAATTTTTTCGAACAACAACCTTAGGCGAGTTGTCAACGCTACCGCTGCAGTTCACCACATGATTGCAGTTTTTTACTCCTCTAACTTTTTTTGTGGCTCATTACACGAAAGCGTCATGAATATTGCATAAGCTCCTGTTCTCTTAAATATTGACCTTTTAGTCAAAATAACGTTCTCTTGCCTGTCACAATTGGAACTTGGAGCCATAAAACCATGAAACAATGGAGCAAACTTTTTTTGCCAACCAGCCTTACGTTGGCATGCTTAGCCTCCGCAACAGCCAGCGCTGCAACGGTTGATCTGCGTGTATTGGAAACCACTGACATTCATATGCATTTGGTGGACTATGATTACTACGCTGACAAACAAAGCAACAGCGTTGGCCTGTCGCGCGTTGCCACATTAATCAAACAAGCTAGGGCTGAAGTTCAAAACTCGGTTCTGGTCGATAACGGTGATCTATTACAGGGCAACCCTTTGGGTGACTATGTGGCAAAAGGCCGCGTGTTGCGTTTCGGTGAAACACACCCAGCTTACAAGGCCATGAACCTACTGGATTACAATGTGGGCAATATTGGTAATCACGAGTTCAACTACGGCTTAGACTTTTTAATGAAGTCATTAGCTGGCGCTAACTTCCCCTATATTAATGCCAATGTCTACGTCGACGACGGAGATGCCAATCCTGATAACGATCAGCCTTACTTCCAGCCGTATTTGATCCAACCAACAGCGGTATTGGACAGCGACGGCAAAGAGCAAGTAATCAATGTTGGTTACATCGGCTTTGTACCACCGCAAATTATGACTTGGGATAAAGATAATCTTACAGGCAAAGTCATTGCCAAAGACATCATCGCCAGTGCTAAAAAGTACATCCCACAAATGAAGTCTGAGGGGGCGGACGTCATCATAGCGATCCCTCACAGTGGCATGTATGTAGGGAACTATGAGCAAGGTGAAGAAAACGCTACTTACCACCTCGCCAAAGTTGAGGGTATCGATGCCATCTTATTTGGTCACTCCCACAAAGTGTTTCCAGGGGATAGCTCACTGGATAACATCGAAGGCGTAGACAACGCTACAGGAACCGTTTTTGGTGTGCCTGCAACCATGCCCGGTTTTTGGGGATCACACCTTGGCTTAGTAGATCTTGTTCTGGAACAAGAAGGCCAAGGCTGGAAAGTTGTCAAAGGCTCCAGCAGTGTGAGAGCTATCGCCAAGCGCGAAGGACGCACCACAGTGCCATTAGTAGAAGCTGATGAGCATATCAATCATGCCGTTGAGCATGAACACCAAGGTACACTGGAGTACATGCGTCGCAAAGTGGGTGAAAGCACAGCGGACATCAATAGCTTCTTCGCCCTAGTGCAAGATGACCCTTCTATCCAAATCGTGAACAATGCTCAGATTTGGTACGCACAGAATATCGTTCGTGCAACCTCTTACGAAGGCTTGCCGATTTTATCGGCCGCTGCCCCGTTTAAAGCAGGCGGTCGCGGTGGTCCAGAGTATTTCACCGACGTACCAAAAGGCGATATTGCCCTGAAAAATGTGAGCGATCTTTACATTTATCCAAATGACCTGAAAATCGTCAAACTTACTGGTGCGCAGGTGATCGAGTGGCTAGAACGCTCCGCTGGACAGTTTAATCAAATCCAACCTAATCAAGAAGCGCCACAAGCACTGATTAATACCAGCTTCCCAACCTACAACTTTGATGTGATTGATGGCATTCAGTATCGCATCAATGTGACAAAGCCAAATCGCTATGACAGTGAAGGGAAAATCGTTAACGAAGACGCACATCGTATTGAAGCGGTAACTTACCAAGGTCAGCCTATTGATCTTAACCAAGAGTTCTTAGTCGTCACCAATAACTACCGCGCATCGGGTGGTGGTAAATTCCCTGCGCTAGATGGATCCACAACGGTCATTGATGCACCAGATAAAAACCGCGACGTCGTGGCGAATTATTTGTTGTCTCAGACCATCATCAACCCTGCCGCGGATAACAACTGGAAGTTTGCTAGCTTTGCAGGTGCCACCGTTAATTTCACCAGCTCACCTAAAGCTAAATCCTATGCGACACCGAAAATGGCGTTCACTGGATTAGACGACCAAGGCTTTGCGGTCTTTGAATTACAATAAGACCTCCTAATGCTCGCAGTCAGCTGTTGATTGCGAGCATTATCTAGATATTGCCCTGTAAGCTCATCTTAAAAAATTTGAAAAAATAGTGATCCAATGATTAAGGTCTACCGTAAAGATTCTTTGCGCCCAATATGCGCAAAGATGTGCCGTAACGATTTTTTAATGTGTTTCAACCTTTTGCATAGGATCATAAAATATGGAACGTTTAACGGTAGACACTCAAACCCCTTTCAAGCACATGCTGTTAATCCTGCTTGCAGCCATTATCGCAATCTTCAGCATTAATGCATTGGCTTCAAAACGGTCTGATATAGCTTGGCAGGCTCTGGAGCAAGGTGCAGTACTTATTGATGTTAGAACCGCTTCGGAATATAGAGCAGATCATATAGAGGGTGCAGTGAACATGCCTCTTAGCTCACTCAGCAAGCTCGCAAATGTTATTGATCGAGATAAAACGGTAGTGGTTTATTGCCGTTCTGGTAGCCGTGCATCTCATGCAAAACGTTATTTATATGATATGGGGTTCACCAACGTACTAAATGGTGGCGGCTTAGAAGAAATGCTTGCTAGCAAGCCTTAATCACTATTAGTTAGGAAATTTATAGCCCTCCACCTCCTTGGGTAGAGGGCTTTTTATTAGATTGCAGATCGGCACTCAAACGCACTCACTGTCGCTTCATCACCACCTTTGTATACAGCGATGTTAGGGTAAGGACACAAAGGGCGCTGAGCATTCTTCAATGACTCGCTCACTTCCGAGTTGTCAGCATGTGCACGACTGATGATACGGTTAGGCTGTTTGCCTTGCTCTACCCAAGCTTGCAAAGGCGTCAACACATCAAAGCGATCCAGTGCAGGACCACCTTTCCCATGAGACATACCAGGTACTTGGTAAAAACGCACAAAAGTGTCTGCTTGTCCTTGCTGGTTTCGATTCAAGGCTTCGTACCATCTAACGGTGTCTTGCACAGAAAAGACAGGATCGCTGTTTCCGTGGAAGATGACCATCTTGCCTCCTGACGCTTTAAATTCAGCAAGTGTCGGATCTTGACCATCTGATGGCGTCATATACTGCATTGCGGACTCAGTGTATTGAGCATTTCGAGCAAAAATGCGCGGTGCATCTTTATCAAAATCAAAACCTAATAAGTACTCCACCATTGCTTGAGGTGTTCCCTCAATCTTTGTTGGCGGTGTCGTAAACAGCATCGCTAATGAAGAGGCTCCCATTGCAGCAATCACAGGGTTATAACCCCAGCCTTTGATCGGACTTTCCACTTTCCAGAAACGCCAGTTTTTTGAAGCGATACCAGCATCGTAATACCAGCTACTGTACAGCGCCTTGCCTTGGCTATCATAGGGTCCACGGTGCATAGCCGTTAGAGCATCCACCTTAGCTTGACTCAAACAATGCTCATCTTTGTCACAAACTAAAGGCTGCAAATCCACAATATTCTGACATTGGGCGCCATTGAAAATAAGACCGTCTTTCAAACCATCGAGGTTGTCACATTGCTCTAGAATAGCATCGCCTACTAACGCCAATTCGGCTGATGTTAGCGACGCCTTGAGGTCGGAATTTAAGCTGTGTAAATGCTGAATATCCCAAGCATGCTGTACAGCGGCTTTGGGTAAGTTATAACCAGGATATCCAACTAATAAACCATCAAAGTAATCCGGAAAACGCGAGGCAGCGACCATTGCCATACGGCCACCATTAGAAGAGCCTATTCCATAACGGTATTCTGCTGCGCGCCCATAAAACTGCTCAATCAATTGATTGGCAACCGGATACAGCTCTGACACCGCTTGGTAGCCATAGCGTTTACGCGCCATGTCATCAAAGCCAAAGCCGCTACCGCCCGCAAGCCCCATATCTTTAAATTGGCTGGCATCATGGCCACCATCACTGGATATCACTGCCATACCACGGTTTACTGCGTACTCTTGTGGTACCAGGCTTGATAATGAACCCAATGCCGGTTTGACCTTGCCATCGTTACCACCATTGAACTGATAAGCAAATTGCCCCGTCCACTGTTTAGGTAGGCGCAGCTCAAAACCAATGGCGTACGTTCTTTCGTCCGTTCCGGTGTATGCGTTTAGCGCCCCTTTGACAACGCATGTATCAACTAATACATCGTCTTGTGGTGACTGCCATTGTGCCGTGACATCAAACATCCCCTCAGCATGAAAATTACTTGCCGTACATTGCATCGTGTTCGCGCTTGCCAAAGCAGGTAAAGCCAATCCTATTAGCCATGTTTTGCTTTTCATCTGTTTTCCTTTTTATTGTTATTTATATAAACAGTTTTAAAGATAACAGTATTTAACCCCACTCACACGGTAAATTTGGTCAAAACATATAATTGTTGGTTATCAGATTTGGAATGGATAAAAGCTTTAGGAATAAAAAAAGCCGACACGGATGTGTCGGCTTTGATATGTAATGGCAAGTCGCGATTAAGCGTCTTGGTTTACGAAGTAGTTCAAGATGAAGCTTGGTAGGTCAGCCGTGTTAACCACTTCCTGTTGCATCGTGTCACGGTGACGAATCGTCACAGGTGCGCCTTCTTGCTCGATTGTATCGAAGTCAACTGTGATACAAATCGGCGTACCCACTTCGTCATGACGACGGTAGCCTTTACCTACGTTACCTGTGTTTTCGTATAGGATACGACCAAGACCTAGTTTTTGTAGGCGGTTCTTAATCGCTTTTGCCGCTTCAACGATTTCAGGCTTGTTCTTCTTAAGAGGAAGGACAGCAACTTTGATCGGTGCTAGGTGTGGCTTAAGTTTCAGAACAGTACGAGTTGAGCCGTTTTCTAGCTCTTCTTCCGTGTAGGCTTCTGTCATCACAGCCAATACACCACGGTCTAGACCCGCAGAAGGCTCGATACAGAAAGGTACGATCTGCTTATTCTCTTCCAAATCACGCACCGCTAGCTTAGTAGTAGAGTGCTCGTTCTTCTTAACTTTTGCAGACAGACCAAACTCTTCTTGCGCTTTGGTGTGGGAACCAAGATCGTAGTCAGTACGGTTCGCAACACCTTCAAGCTCTTCAAAACCATGTGGAAACTTGTACAAGATATCCACAGTTGCTTTTGAATAGTGCGCTAGGTCATCACCTGTCACGTATTCAAACTCAATGTTTTCTTCCGCCAAACCTTGGTCTAACCACCATTGCTTACGCAGTTTCACCCAAGTGTCGTGCCATTGCTCGTCTTCACCTGGCTTACAGAAGAACTCAAGTTCCATTTGTTCGAATTCACGTACACGGAAAATGAAGTTACGTGGTGTGATTTCGTTACGGAACGATTTACCGATCTGCGCAATACCAAATGGCAGAGCACGAGAAGTAGAATCCACAACGTTTTTGAAGTTTGTGAAGATACCTTGTGCAGTTTCTGGACGCAGGTAAGTGTAAGACTCTTCGTTCACCATTGGGCCAACGTTAGTCTTAAACATTAGGTTGAAATCACGTGGTTCAGTCACGTTATCAGAGCCACAGTTGTCACATTTTTTGATGTCTTTCATGTGATCCGCACGCATGCGTGATTTACATTCGTGACAGTCCACCATTGGATCAGTGAAAGTGTCTTCGTGACCAGAGTATTTGTAGACGTGCTTGTTTTGGATAATCGCAGCGTCTAGACCTTCAACGTCATCACGATCGTAGACCATGGCACGCCACCAAGCGTTTTTAAGGTTGTTTTTTAGCTCAATACCTAGTGGACCGTAGTCATAAGCCCCTTGCATACCACCGTAAATCTCACTGCCTTGGAAAATAAATCCACGACGTTTACAAAGGGAGACGAGTTCATCCATCGTTTTTGCTGGCATTTTTAAACACACCTTAATTCGTTAATTTGGAGCGACCTGCGCGCAACGGCGTAGCCGATAAAATAAGCCCGACATTGTACTCTGTGACCTTGATTGACTCAATGGCGGACATTTCGAAGATTAGCACGATAAATTTAAGTAAATGTGACCTCTTTCACATGCGAAAGCATCCAATCTGTTAGATAATACGTAGATACTGTCAATCAGATTTTACGTTCAGGATAAAGTATGCGTAATTCTTCTAGCACACTGATCAAAACACTTGGCTTTCTAGGATTGATTCCATTTTTGATCAGCACTATCGCGTTTCATTTTGATTTTTACCATTACGGCTTCCACGCGCAATCCGTTTTTATCGCTTACAGTGCCGTTATCTTGAGTTTTTTGAGTGGTGCAATTTGGGGACAAGTATTGGAACAGCCTTACCAAGCAAAAGGCAAGCTGTTACTGATCGCAAGTAATGTCGTTGCTGTTGGGGGTTGGGTTGGATTAATTATTCAGCAACCACACTTGTCGTTACTACTCTTGTTATGTGGGTATATCAGCCTATTTTGGCTTGAGGTCCGTTGGCTAAAAGCCATGCGCATCGATCAATCGTTCTACCCAAACTTGCGCTTTATTTTAACGATACTCGTTTGTGCTATGCATCTACTTATGCTGTACCCAAAATTCTAACTGCCAAAGGCTAGCTTATGGTTACGCTGTTCTACGATGGTCACTGCCCGCTTTGTATGAAAGAGATTTCAGTATTGCAACGCTACAATACTGCTCAGCAATTAACGTTAGTGGATATTCACAGTGATGAATTCGAAACATTGTATCCGCAGATCAGTAAAGAGGCGGCAGATAGGCTATTACACGCCATTTTAAATAATGGCCAACTGGTTACAGGGTTGGATGCCAATGTGGCGGTTTGGCAAGCAGTCGGTAAGCATAAGTGGCTAAGAGTTTTGCGTTGGCCCTTTATCCGCTGGTTCGCTGATCGCGGTTATCTTCTATTTGCTAAGCATCGCCATAAAATCTCTTACTGGCTAACCGGTCAAGAGCGCTGCGATGCTTGCACCAAGGATAGCTGTCCGCCTCGCTCTCCTAAATAAGTGATCTAAACCATCCAATTACCACTCCTTTGCGTATTGAATCAGATACAAGTACAGGAGAATGAAATGCCTTATTCAGTCATTGTGGTCGGAGCGGGTAGTAAAATTGCTCAAGCAATTATTGATCAGTTGATTGCCTTGGATGATTGTCAGCAAATCATCGCCATTAGTCGTCAGCAGAGCTTTCAACACACTAAAATCACTTCTATACATTGCCAATACGATGAACCCAGTATCGAAAGCACCTGCCAAGGATTAGACATCCACTTCCCAGTGGCCAACGTTTTTATCTGCCAAGGCATCTTGCATCAAGATGAGCTACAGCCAGAACGTAAGTTAGAGAGCATTAGCGCCGAGAATATGCTTAAAGTGTTTACCGCCAATACGGTCATCCCTTCCCTGTGGCTAAAAAATCTGACACCTCACCTTAAAAGCACCGTACCTTGCAAAGTCGCCTTATTTAGCGCCCGTATTGGCAGCATCAGCGATAACCAGTTAGGTGGTTGGTACAGCTACCGAGCCTCTAAGGCTGCTCTCAATATGATGGTGAAAACCTTTTCGGTAGAGCTGGCGCGTCGAGCGAAGAACGTCAAATTACTCGCATTTCATCCTGGCACCACGGACACACCTCTTTCTGAACCCTTCCAACGCTCGGTTCCCGAAGGCAAATTGTTCACCCCGGAGTTTGTCGCAACACAGCTATTAAGCTTATTGGACTCATTAGAAGTAGACGGTAAAGCTAGCTATATGGACTGGAATCATCAGCCTATTACCTGGTAATCAACTTTTTGAGCCCTTCCAATATTGTCGACAATATATGGATAAGAATAATATTCCGACTACTACCTAAGTCGAATTGTCGACAATCCAACTTGATCTATACTCATATCCACACTATAAATAGTCACATTGTAGACAAAAAGTAGGACTTGAGCTTGGACAAGGTTACACAAATCAAATCAGCCACCCTCTCAGACGATTTAACTCAGCGCTTAACCGCTGAAATCGTGAAAGGTGTTTTACCCCTTGGCAGCAAAATATCTGAACCAGAACTCGCTAAGCGCTATGGGGTCTCTCGTGGCCCGTTACGAGAAGCTCTCGTCAAGCTAGAAACATTAGGGTTGATTACACGCACCGCCAACGTTGGTGCACGGGTAATCGATCTGAACATAGATGATTTATTGGACACCTACACTTTACGTGAAGCCATGGAAGGTATGGCGGCGCGCTTAGCCTCAGAGCTCATCAGCGAACAAGAAGTGACTGAGCTTTATAAACTACTCGATGAACATCAGGCTCACCTTGATAGTAACCATGATGAGCACTACGCCAATCAATATGGCAACGAAGACTTCCATTTACGCATCATTCACGCCAGTCAAAACAAAAAGCTGATTCGGGTTTTAACCCAAGATTTATACGCCACGATCCGCATGTATCGTCGCTACACCGCCGACTCACGCCCCGACCCGCGTCAGGCACTGCGCGAACATAAAGCCATTTTAGACGCCATCGCCAACCGAGAAGGGGATCTTGCAGAACTATTAATGCGTCGCCACATCAGTCGCGCCGCCAATCTATTAAAAAAAGCGATGCTACAAAACAGCATCTCTCAGGGTAATACTGGCCAATAAAGATGAGGCCTTTGCACGATGTCTCGAGCAAAGCCAAGACAAGGCAAAAACAGGCGAGAAAGCGGAGTTTATAACTATAAATGAGCATTTTGAGTCTGTTTTTAACGAAGTATTTGGCGAGCGCAGTAGTCGTGCCGAAGTCTCAACAATAAAAAGTGAGGACCATATGCAGTTAGCATCACCCGGCGCACGTTTTCGCCAAGCGATAAAAGACCATTCACCGTTGCAGGTCGTTGGCACCGTCAACGCCTACTGCGCCATGATGGCCGAGCAGACAGGACACCATGCTATTTACCTTTCAGGAGGTGGCGTTGCTAACGCATCATATGGTTTGCCTGACTTAGGTATGACTGACTTAAACGATGTTCTAGAAGATGTTCGTCGAATCACAGCAGCAAGCACTTTGCCACTGCTGGTAGATATCGACACGGGCTTTGGTGGCGCATTCAATATCGCACGCACTATCCAGCAAATGGAAAAAGCGGGGGCCGCAGCCGTGCATATTGAAGACCAAGTACAACAAAAACGCTGCGGACATCGCCCTAATAAAGCGATCGTCAGCCAAGCGGAAATGGTCGATCGCATCAAAGCCTGTGTCGATGCACGTTATGACGACAACTTTGTCATTATGGCGCGCACCGATGCCCTTGCGGTGGAAGGTATGGACTCTGCTATCGAACGTGCCGTGGCTTGCGTCGAAGCGGGTGCCGATATGATCTTCCCAGAAGCCATGCTGACTCTTGAGCAGTATCGTGAATTTGTTGATGCAGTAAAAGTTCCAGTACTTGCCAACATTACAGAGTTTGGCGCAACGCCATTGTTTAGCCGTGAAGAACTGGCCAGCGCAGGGGTTGACCTTGTGCTTTACCCATTGAGTGCCTTCCGTGCTATGAACCAAGCCGCACTAAACGTTTACCAACACTTATTAAACGATGGCCACCAACGCAACGTGGTCGACACCATGCAAACCCGTATGGACTTGTACGACTTCTTGAATTACCACGATTACGAACAAAAGCTCGACGCGCTTTTTTCCAAGGAAAAATAACCAAATCTAAAATCACCTGAGATCAATAGCAGTAATCAGATATCTCGCTAAAGAGACAAATGTAAAGCGTTACGAGCGAAGCTAAGACGAGGCGAAAACAGACGAAAAAGCGGAGTTTATAGGTATAAATGAGCATTTTGAGTCTGTTTTTAACAAAGTATTAGCAAGCGCAATAGCTTTACCGAAGTCTCGAAAAATAAAAATGGAGATCCACAATGGCTAAAGAACTATCAGGCGCAGGCCTTCGCGGCCAAAGCGCAGGGGAAACCGCTCTATGTACCGTGGGTAAAACTGGCTCAGGCCTCACCTACCGCGGCTATGATATTGAAGAGCTGGCTGACAAGGCTTGCTTTGAAGAAGTGGCTCACCTACTTCTTTACGGCAAACTACCTAACCAAGCAGAGCTGGATCATTACAAAACCAAGTTAATGAACCTGCGCGAGCTGCCACAAGCGCTTAAATCAGCCTTAGAATTGATCCCCAAAGACGCGCACCCCATGGATGTGATGCGCACTGGATGTTCCTTTTTAGGTAACCTTGAAACCGAAACTAACTTTAGCCAACAACAAGATGTGGCGGATCGCTTATTGGCTACTTTGCCAGCGATCATCTTGTACTGGTATCGCTTCAGCCACGATGGTGTTCGTATCGATACGCTTAACCCATCGGTAGACAGCTTATCTGGTCATTTCTTGGCTATGCTGCACAGTGACACACCAAACCCTTTACATGAAAAAGTGATGAACGCGTCACTGATTCTCTACGCTGAACACGAATTCAACGCCTCTACTTTTACCGCTCGCGTGTGTGCTTCCACCCTATCGGATATGCACTCTTGCATCACCGGTGGCATTGGCAGTCTTCGCGGCCCACTGCATGGTGGAGCCAATGAAGCGGCTATGGACATGATCGAACCTTGGCAAACACCAGATGAAGCGGAAAACGCCATCATGGGTATGCTGGCAAACAAAGACAAAATCATGGGCTTTGGCCACGCTATTTATCGTGAGCGTGATCCACGTAACGACATCATTAAGAAGTGGTCGAAACTGCTGTCAGATGAAGTAGGTGACACGCACCTTTACGCGGTATCCGAACGTTGTGAAGCAGTGATGTGGCGCGAGAAAAAACTGTTCTGTAACGCCGACTTCTTCCATGCCAGCGCGTACCGCTTTATGGGCATCCCAACCAAATTATTCACACCAATCTTTGTGTGTTCACGGGTCACAGGTTGGGCGTCACATGTAATGGAGCAACGAGCCAATAATCGCATTATCCGTCCAAGCGCCGACTATATCGGCCCAGAGAAAGCTACTTGGGTAGATATTGCAGAGCGAGACTAGCTCGAGTTCATCAGAGTAACTGGTATTCCAACACTCTACACCGGGCGCGTAATCGTCCCTGATAAAGCGCCCTCTCGCGCCATCCATGGCGCTGGCTTAAGAGTGCTTGGAACACCATCAGAAAGAACATTGGGAAAACAGAATTAACAGGCAAGGTGCTTATGCCTTTTCCTAGCGTCAGGATGACGCGCGAGCGCGTTGGGGCAGGACGCCCCATCCAAGCGGGGAAAAGGTTAAGCTCCTTGGACAGCTACATCAGCACAAGCTGGGTAGATACGAATCAGAGGAACCACCATGAGTGCAAATGTCGATTTAAATAACCGCCCTGAATACGATCAGGTAATCCAAGACATCGCGGATTATGTTTTAAACTTCAAGATTGAAAGCCAAGAAGCCCTAGATACTGCCCGTAACTGTTTGATGGATACATTAGGTTGTGGTCTGTTAGCACTTCGCTTCCCAGAATGTACTAAACACCTTGGCCCTATGGTGCAAGGCACTGTGGTACCTAACGGTGCGCGTGTACCGGGTACATCGTTTGCTTTAGATCCAGTCAAAGCCGCGTGGGATATCGGCTGTATCATCCGTTGGTTGGATTACAACGATACTTGGCTGGCGGCGGAATGGGGCCACCCATCGGATAACCTAGGTGGTATTTTGGCGGTTGCCGATCACTTGTCTCAGGTTCGCGTGTCTCGTGGCGAAGCACCGCTGACCATGCGTGATGTACTAGAAGCCATGGTCATGGCCCATGAGATCCAAGGCGTCATTGCGCTTGAGAACTCTTTTAACCGCGTAGGTTTGTGTCACGTACTTTTGGTGCGTGTGGCCTCTTCTGCCGTAGTGGCCAAAATGATGGGCGGTAACCGCGAGCAAATTATGGCAGCGATTTCCCAAGCATGGGTGGATGGCTCTGCACTGCGTACATACCGTCATGCGCCCAACGCAGGCTCGCGCAAATCATGGGCGGCAGGTGACGCCACCTCTCGTGCAGTGCGTTTAGCGGATATGTCGCTACGAGGTGAAATGGGCATTCCAGGTGTATTAACTGCGCCACAATGGGGTTTTTACGATGTGTCTTTCTCAAAGACTAATAAAGACCAAAAGCTGAAGGCATCAGAGGATCGTGAATTTAAATTCACCCAAGATTACGGCACTTATGTAATGGAAAACGTGCTGTTTAAGATCTCATTCCCAGCTGAGTTCCACGCACAAACCGCAGCAGAAGCTGCCGTCACCTTGCATCCACAAGTCAAAGATCGTTTGGATCAAATCGAGAAAATCGTGATTCGCACCCATGAATCGGCCATCCGTATCATCTCAAAAGTGGGCCCACTGGCAAACGCAGCAGACCGTGACCACTGTTTACAATACATGGCCGCAGTGCCATTAGCCTTTGGTAACCTGGTGGCGGAGCATTACGAAGATGATTTCCACGCGGCTAACCCGATCATTGATGAACTACGTGACAAGATGGAAATCGTTGAAGACGAGCGCTTTACACGTGAATACTTAGAAGCCGACAAACGCTCTATTGCCAATGCCATCCAAGTGTTCTTTAAAGATGGCACGTCAACCGAAGAAGTTTCTGTAGAATACCCTATTGGTCATCGCCGCCGTCGCGAAGAAGGTATCCCTTTATTAGAGAAGAAATTCAAAGCTAACTTAGCCACTCGTTTCCCATCGGCCCGAAGCCAACATATTTTTGACCTGTGTAAAAATCAAACTGAATTAGAGCAAACCGCTGTTCATCGCTTTATGGATCTATTTGTTATCTAGTCCTCAACCTTATCAATTCCCTCAAAAGCGCTCATTTATTATGGGCGCTTTCTTTTAGAAACACTTCTTTAACATTCCCCATTCAAAATCACTGCCTAAAAATGGAACACCCTTCTGAAATCGCATACAAAACAATCAACTGTAACAAAGAGTAACGGAATTAAGTGTTCTTTACACTTTTGTAATGGAATCCATTCTCATCTATCGATATAAAGAAAATTGATAATAGATATCACCTGGAAATGCTGTAATCACGTAAGGACAAACACCCACATGCTGCCTCAAATCCGTAAGTATTCGCTACCTAATCAGTTAGCCTTAGGAGCACTGACTGCTGTAATCGCTATTTTCATCGTGCTTATCACAGCCATCGACGTGCTGTTTAATAAGCAGGTGACAGAAATCGTTACAGATCACCAAATTACAGAAGTGAAGCTCATCGCTCACGAACTTGAAACACAGTATCATGACATCGAGTTATCATTGAATCGATCTGCAAATTATCTGGACAGTGAGCTAAGTCGATCGATCAATAAAAGCGGTAGCCGCTGGGCTTGGGAGAATGCCCCACTGCAACAAGCCAACACAGCATTGAGTCAGCTAAAAACACGTCTAGAAGCAGACGTTGTTTTATTTGAAAAAGGCAGCAGCGGGCTAACAGTACTGGCCTCAACGACACCAGATTTCCAAGGTCATTTAAGCTCCCCCAATCACAGCAATCAATACACCGGAAAGTGGCGCTTAAATCAACATAACTACTTTGTCACCTATCAAGCTTCTAGCCGTTATCCCGATTTGGCTTTTGCTATTGCCATCCCCTACGAGACAATCTTAGAAAGTATGCAAGCCAATTTGAATACCATTCGAATTGGTAAGCGGGGCTACGTTTACGTGACAGATGCCGCTGAAGAAAAAGGTAAGCTAATTGTTCACCCAACGACTTCGGTGTTGAATAAGAACGTATTCGAGCTGTTTCCAAGTGCCCGATCTGATTTTGAACCTATGTATCAGAATCAAGCAGGAGTCACGACATACACCATTAAAGTTGCAGGCCAAGACGCTGCGGCGGAAGAGTCAAAAGTCATTTACCAACGTGTCGATGGCTGGAATTGGGTTGTCGCAATCAAGACCTACTCTTCCGAATACAACGATGAGATCTTCATGATCCTGTACTTTGTCGCGGGCATTTGTGCCATTGCGGCAGGACTTCTGGCACTGACTCTATGGCTATTTATCCGTTCATCACTTCGTCCATTACGTGATATCGCCCATGGTGTTGAAGAGATCGGTCACGGCAACCTCTCTTACCGGTTCAAAGCCAATGTATCTCGAGACAGCAATAATGAGACACATAAACTACAACGCTCAATTCAATTGATGCGCGACGGCCTTGCTGGACTGATCACTGAAGTGCAAACCTCAAGCGAACAATTATTGCAATCAGCAAAAGCCATCAATCAGTCTAACGATGAGCTCATTACCTGCGCTACAAACAGTTCAAACTCTTGTGCTCAGGTAGCCGCTGCCATTGAGCAAGTTTCAGCATCTATCGAAGAAGTTGCACAAAGTTCAACGGAAGTGTCCCAAGAAACGGTTTCAGTAAATGCCACAACACAGCAGGGCCACCAAGCCACGCAACAAGTGGAAATAACCGTTTCCAAACTATCTGCGTCCTTTGAAAATGCCGCAAAGACCATTCGTGAAGTGGAAAGCAGCACCACTAATATTGGGTCAGTGGTAAATGTCATCAATGAAATTGCCGAACAAACTAATCTACTGGCTCTCAATGCAGCTATTGAAGCGGCACGAGCAGGCGAACAAGGCCGTGGGTTTGCAGTGGTTGCAGACGAGGTACGCGTACTCGCTCAACGTACACAACAGTCAACAGAAGAGATCCAACAAGTAGTGGATCGCTTACAACGAGGCAGCCGTTCAGCTGTTGAAACCATGCAACAAGGCAGTGATCAGGTTGGCAGCAGTGTTGAGCAAGCCACTCAAGCGGGCCGTTTGTTGGCTTCAATCAATGACTCAATGGACGTAGTCGCGCAGCAAATTGCAGGCGTTGCAGCCTCCACAGAAGAACAAAGTGTGGCAACCACACAAATTAGAGGCAATGCAGCAGAGTTGCAAACCTCCGCGTCTAACACCTTCGAAGAAGCACAGAAGTCCCGAGATGAAAGCCTTAAGATTCATCAGCTGGCATTAACTCTGCAACAAAACCTCACGCGTTTCGTTCTTTAATCCTTTCTGATCTAGCCCCTCAATGTGAGGGGCTAGTGACCTTTTGCACTCGCCTTAAGATATTCGATCTGAAGCAAAATGCATCCTTATTCCAAATGTATTAAGGATGCATCTTTACATTATTCTGCAAGTTATGAATTTGCGTAGCAATCTGTCTCATTTTCCTATATAAGAACGATTCTCATATATACCTGCTAACTAGGATGTTTGCTCTATGCCCCAATTCTTTCAAAAGATGCGCCTACCTAATCAAATCAGCCTTGGCGCATTGTTCGCTATCTTCATCAGTTTTGCGATTCTAATCGTGATTATTTCGAAGTTAATCGAAGAGAAAGTAAATACGATTGTCACCGATCACCAACAAACAGAGGCCCTACTCGTTGCCAACCAACTGGAAGGGCAACACACTCTGATTACTCGATCTCTTGATCGAACAGTAAAATTGATTCAAGCAAATTTAAACGGCTCAGAATTTAGCAAAGAGTTAAATGGCGCAGCCATTACACAACAACTCACTCAGCTTGCAAACGCTAGTAATTCCAGTGTCTTGTTGTTGCAAAAGCAACGTGGCAGTTTTAACGTTCTGCACTCTTCAGATTCAAGTATCAGCTCGGGTGAGCAGCTTGATCTAGGCGCATCGCCAGAAAAGGCAACCAAATTGAGCCTTGCCAATCACCGCTACCTAATTCAAAGCCTTCCTTTAGAGCAATCCAGCAACTTATACGTAAGCGTCTTAGTCTCTATGGAGAAGATTTATGAGGTCTTGAACAAGAGCCTTGGCAGTATTCAGTTCGGAGAAGATGGTTACGTTTATGTCACCGATACAGGTGCACATGAAAGCGATATATTGATTCACCCTACCTTAGTGGGTAAAAAACTTTATAACCTGTACCCACAGTTGCGTAATGAATTCTCGCAACTATATCAAGGTCAAAACGGCGTTATTCATTACACTGCCCAGGTACAAGGAAAAGACCGAGAAGCCCGAGAAAGCAAAGCCATCTACCAACGTGTATCAGGCTGGGATTGGGTTGTCGTCATCAAAACGTATACGGATGAATACCGCCATGAAATCATGGCAATCGTTTGGCTGATCAGCGGTGTATGTGCACTGGCAGCGCTGTTATTAATCGCGCTACTTTGGGGCTTCATTCAGCAAGCTTTACGCCCCTTAAATACTATTGTCACTGGAGTGAAAGAAATTGGTAATGGTGATCTAACCTATCGCTTCGAGCATTATGTCAGCGGTCAGAGCAAAAACGAGACTCATATTCTGCAACGAGCCATCCAAGTGATGCGCGATGATTTGTTAAAGCTAATTGAAC
Organism: Marinomonas communis; assembly: GCF_004363305.1. Lineage (GTDB taxonomy): Bacteria > Pseudomonadota > Gammaproteobacteria > Pseudomonadales > Marinomonadaceae > Marinomonas > Marinomonas communis. Next base: position 391,032 of record NZ_SNZA01000004.1, read on the forward strand.
AAGTACATCAAACAGGTGATGCATTGGTAGACTCTGCTCAGAAAATTTCGCAAGCCAACCAACAGTTAATTGCCAGTGCAAATCAAAGCAACCATGCGAGTATGGAAGTTGCCTCTGCAATCCAGCAAGTCTCTGCGTCGACAGAAGAAGTCGCAACACGCTCCACCGAGGTATCAGAGCAATCCGTTTCCGTAACAGCTGTCACCAATGAGGGATTTGGGGCGGTTGAGAAAATCGAACAGACCATTGCCAGCCTTTCCAGCTCTTTTGAACGCGCCGCGCATACGATTGAGGATGTTCGTAATTCCACGACTAACATTGGTGATGTCGTCAATGTTATCAACGAAATTGCTGAACAAACTAACCTACTGGCGCTTAATGCAGCGATTGAAGCGGCTCGAGCTGGTGAGCAGGGTCGCGGCTTTGCCGTTGTCGCAGACGAAGTTCGTGTTCTGGCCCAGAGAACCCAACAATCCACTGAAGAAATTCAAACCGTTGTTAGTCGTTTACAAGAAGGCAGTCGATCAGCTGTAACAACCACGCAAGATGGGAGAGATCAAGTCCAACTGAGTGTTCAACAAGCAGCTGAAGCAGGCGCCCTTCTCTCTCAAATCAATGAAGCAATGAACATTGTGGCTGAGGGCATCTCTGGCGTTGCAGCGGCGACAGAAGAACAAAGTGTTGCTGCGATGCAAATACGCGGTAATGCAGAGCACCTTCATCAAGCCGCTGATCAGACTTTGTCAGAAGTGCACTTATCACAGCAGCAAAGCGACCGAGTTGGAGCGCTGACCGAGCAGCTAAAAGCGAATCTTTCCAAGTTCCGTATTCATAAATCTTAGATCAGCTTGCTGCCCTCTGGGCGATGAGTATCATAGGCAGAAGCTTACTTAGGTAAGCTTCTTTCGCTTTACTCGCAAGTCTTTTTAAAATATAGACTTTGCCCACACCCAGAAAAGTACGAGGCTTGTTATGGCGCATCGCCGTTGTGTAGTCAGCTACACCGATTGGCACACAACACTTGATCAGTTTACCTCTCGTTATGGGAATCTCTCTGATACATTGATTGTTACCCACGCGGTAGACAAAGCTGCGGCAAGCAACCAAATAAACTTCAATACGCTTAAGCGCCAGTTGGGTAACAGCTATTCTGCAGTGCTGCTTGATCTTTCCAAAGGGATCCACATTTCTGCACTAGCTATTTTGGCAGGCACGGTGCGCGGTGGTGGTGTTTTTGTTCTACACCTTGGCCCTGATTGGTTGACTCAACCGGATCAAGAATTAGATCGCTACCTACCTTGGCCATTGACCAGCCATGATCATGAGAGCTTTTACAAAACTCTGTTTTGGCAAGCCATTCATGCTGGTGACAGCCCATTCTCAAACGTTTGGCCAAATACCATTGAGCCAGTGTTACGTTCGACAGGCACACTAACGGCAGAACAAGAAGACGTTATACAGCAAATAGTTACGTCATTATCGGGCTGCCATTTTCTGATAGCTGCCCGTGGTCGTGGTAAGTCTTATGCCCTAGCAGAGTTGTTAGAACGGGCTTCACAACAAGGACTAGCTTGTGCCTGCACCGCTTCTAGCCCTTTGAATATCGCATCACTGGCGGAACATTATGTGGAATTGACGGGTACTAAAGCACCCTTTAAGGCCGCCGACGCACTGGTGAGTGACTCAAGCCAATACGACCTATTACTGGTTGATGAAGCAGCAAGTTTGCCACTACCAGTACTTGAGGCTCTGATCGAAAAGGCCAATTGCATCGTCTTCAGTAGTACAGATTACGGTTATGAAGGTTCAGGAAAAGGGTTTGGTATTCGCTTTCGCCAACAACTCGCTATGCAGTCCATTGCATTTAAGCAGCATCGTTTAAAGTATGCCATACGATGGGGGGAAAATGACCCACTGGAAAACTGGCTTGATGCACTACTCTTTAAGGAGTACCAAGTAACCAACCAGTGCCCAGATCAGCCCAAGTGTCTACAGGGTAAAGAGTGGCTTTCTTACCCAAGCCTCCTTGACCAAGCTTTCGCCTTATTAGTAAGTGCACACTATCAAACATCCCCAGAGAATAAGAGATGGATGATTGACGATCCAAGCGTATTGACTTACTGCCTCTATGAACAAAAGCGCTTAGTTGGCGTGGCACTTGTGACAGCAGAAGGCGAATTACCAGAAGAATTAAGCCAAGCGGTTATGGAAGGCACTCGCCGCCCTAGAGGACATTTAATACCACAATCTCTACTCGCCCATGAAGGTATTCAAGAAGCTGGTCAATATCGCTATTGGCGCATTAGTAGGATAGCCATCGCCGAAGATGTTCAGCGACAGGGTCTCGGTAGTCAGCTACTAAGCATGATCGAACACGATGCGAAGCGGCAGAAAGTAGACTTTTTATCCACCAGTTTTGCGGCCACGGTGGATGTCACCCACTTTTGGCGCCAAGCCAATTTTATAGGTGTGCGTTTAGGTACAGGGAAAGATCAAGCCAGCGGCGCGTACTCATTAATGATGCTTAAAGGCCTCAACCCTACGTCACAAGAGCTATCCAAAGCTTGGTCTCAGGGCTTTCACAGAGATTGGTTGGAGACATTGTGCTTAAATCTAAGGGATTTAAGTCCCGAGCTTATTTTATCAATTCACTCCACACTTACGATGGGGGAAAACCCACACATTGTTAAAACGAGTACAAAAGATGTGTCAGATTTGACCTACTTCTGCCAACATCATCGCCCCTTTGATGCCATTCGACCGGCTCTCTTACGGCTCACGATGCAACGACTGCAACAGGGAAAATTACTCTCTAATTCAGCGGATGATGGGCTATTTCTGGGCTGCGCCATCAATACAGTGACAGAAAGAGACGCCCACAAACTCGGTTTCTCAGGCAAAAAAGCTTTTTACCAACAACTGAAACACATCATTTCGCTTCAACTGAACCAGCTTAAAAATGGGTGAATATCCACCCATCACAATTCCCTCGTGGGCGAATGCCCGCTCATGTTTTCAAATCTATCCTAACTTACAAAACCTACAAAATATTAAATTAATCAATAATTTCAAAGACTTAAAAATATTTTAAAGAATTGGCACAAAATGTGTAATAAGTGTGAGTAGCAACAACCAAATTGCGTTGCATGTTTGGCCATGACCAAGCTAACAATAATAAATACTCAAATTTGGAGTCATAAACATGAAAAAAATCAGCCTTGCACTGACTACTGCCGCTCTTGCTTTCACAGCAACAACTGCTTCAGCTAACTGTGATTCAGGTGAACGCGTTGTAAAATTCAGCCACGTAACAGGTGGTACAACTCACCCTAAAGTGGTTGCGGCAAATAGCTTTGCAGATCGTGTAAACAAAGAAATGGACGGCAAGCTATGTATCGAGGTGTTCCCTAACTCGACTCTTTTTGGTGATTCCAAAGAGCTTGAAGCACTTCTACTAGGTGACGTTCAGCTGCTTGCACCTTCTCTGTCTAAGTTTGGCTCATACACATCTAAATACGGTGTTTTTGACCTTCCTTTCATCTTTAAAGACATGGACCACGCAATCCGCTTCACTAACACTCCAGAAGGCAAAGAACTTCTAACTGAGATGGACGAATACGCAGGCTTCGTTGGTCTAGGTTACTGGATGTCTGGTATGAAGTACTTCTCTGCTAACAAACCTTTGATGGTTCCTAGCGATGCTGAAGGTCTTAAATTCCGTGTACAAACATCTGACGTTGCTAAACAAATGATCGCGGCTATGGGCGCATCACCACAAGCAATGGCTTTCTCTGAAGTATACGGCGCACTACAAACAGGCGTTGTTGACGGTCAAGAGAACACTTGGTCAAACATCTACACTAAGAAATTCTACGAAGTACAAGATAGCGTAACGGAAACAAACCACCAGTTGCTTGCTTACTTGTTCATGACTTCTTCTGAATTCCTATCAAGCCTTAGCGATGAAGACCGTACTCAATTCCTAGCGATTGCTGATGCAGTGACTCAAGAAGCTAACCAATCAGTAAAAGCGAAAGAAGCGGCTAACCGCGAAAACATTTTGAAAGCAGGCGGTACGATCAATACCCTAACGCCAGAACAACGTACTGAATGGGTTGAAACAATGAAACCTGTTTGGAAACAGTTTGAAAGCGATATCGGTAAAGATCTAATCGACGCTGCAGCTGGCGCATAAGCCAAGCACTACCGAGCAGCAATGCTAGCTCCGTTCAGGAGCTAGCACTTTCGAGCCTTTCACAAAAGCGTTAACACACCCGTGAGCACTGGTGTGAAAGGCCTTTTTACGCTGCAATTCGACGTTCAGGAGTACCCCATGGCATACTGGCCTCATCTTTACTTATTAATATTTATTCTAGTGCTTTGGCTACTAGAAAAACGCTTCCCTAGATTCATGGAACGATTCGAGGAAAATGTACTCGTACTCGTAATCACCTCAATCATGGTTGTTTCATTCGGCCAGGTTATTGCGCGCTACGCCTTCAACACAGGCTGGATCGCCGCCTTAGAATTCAATACCGTCATGTTCTCATGGTTAATTCTGTTAGGTATGAGCTACGGTATCAAAACAGGTTCGCACTTGGGGGTTGATATACTGTTAAACGCCGTACCAAAAGGTGCAGCAAAAGTCCTTTCTCTAATTGGTGCAGCCGGCGCGATGCTATATGGCCTAATCCTACTGGATTCGACTTGGCTAGCGATGCTGGGTGTGGATGTCCGTGGCGGTGCCATCGAATACTGGTACAAAATGTGGCGCATTGGCTTAGGCCAAGAAGAGCTTCGCTACCCTGCTTTCATGGTGGAATGGTTTGATCTAAAACCACGTGTTCACCGCTGGTTAGTATTGGTTATCTTGCCTATTAGTTTGGCATTACTTTCGTACCGTTCTCTGCAAGCCTTCTGGGCGATTGCAACAGGTAAACGCGACATGTTGATCAGTGGTCACGAAGCGCAAGAGCTTGTTGAAGAGAACAAAGGCGCATTAAAAGACTAGTCGGTTAGGAGCATATCGTGGAAGCTTTAATTTTATTTGGTATGGTACTAACGCTGCTCTTTATCGGGCTGCCTGTTGGTATTTCTTTGGGCTTATCGTCCATTCTATTTATTACATTTTTCTCCCATGACTCATTGTCATCGGTAGCAATCTCGTTATTCGGTGCAGGGCAGCACTACACTCTACTTGCGATTCCATTCTTTATCTTGGCATCGTCATTTATGTCGACCGGTGGTGTTGCAAAACGTTTGATTAACTTTGCCATCGCATCCGTCGGTCACTTCCGTGGTGGTCTAGCAATGGCCTCTGTTTTGGCATGTATGATGTTCGCGGCATTGTCTGGTTCATCTCCAGCAACCGTAGTTGCCATCGGTACTATTGCCATCGCAGGTATGCGCCAAGTGGGTTACTCAAAAGAGTTCGCATCAGGCATCATTGCTAACGCGGGTACATTGGGTATCTTGATCCCACCATCCATCGTAATGGTTGTTTACGCTGCAGCAACAGACGTATCTGTTGGTCGTATGTTCCTTGCTGGTGTTATCCCTGGCCTGATGGCTGGCGGTATGTTGATGTTGGCAATCTACGTTGTCGCTCGTATCAAAAACCTTCCTGCGGAAGAGTGGAAAGGCTTTGGTAACTTAGTTCGTGGTGGTAAAGACGCTGGTTGGGGTCTATTCCTAATCGTAATCATCATGGGTGGTATCTACGGTGGTGCTTTCACACCTACCGAAGCAGCAGTCGTTGCCGCGGTCTACTCTATCTTTATCGCGTTGTTCGTTTACCGTGATATGGGACCGCTTAAGGGCCAAACATGGACTAATGAAAACGACGCACCTGCTGCACGTATCGGCTTCAACGGTACAGTTTACGGCGTGTCACTTTTCCTTGTCTGGGAAATTATGTCTTTCTTCGCCTTCGCTGGCAGCGAGACGTTCACAGGTGGTACACGTGCTCTGATTGGACTTGTGCTTGCGGTGCTTGTTGCACTGTTCTACGTGTCAAAACGTGGCAGCCATCTAGAAAACGGGTTATTTGGTTGCCTAGCTGCTGGCCTGCCTATCTGGGGACGCAACCTGTCTCTTATGGTACGTGGTTTCTTCCCAGCACTATTTGGCGATGAGTCTCGCAAAGTTATGCTTGAAGGTACGAAAACAACCATCATGCTGATGTTCATCATCGCAAACGCGTTGTTGTTCGCACACACCTTGTCAGCAGAGCGTATTCCTCAAGCGATCACTGAGTGGATGCTTGGCGTTGGTTTCAACTGGTTCACATTCCTAATCGCAGTTAACATCCTGCTATTGATTGGTGGTCAGTTCATGGAGCCATCTGGTCTGCTGGTTATCGTAGCGCCTGTTGTATTCCCAATTGCAATGGAACTGGGCGTTGACCCAATCCACCTAGGTATCATCATGGTTGTGAACATGGAGATTGGTATGATCACACCGCCGATCGGTCTAAACCTATTCGTAACCTCAGGGATTACCGGTATGAGCTTGGCACGTGTGGTAAAAGCGGCCATGCCATTCGTAGCGGTACTGTTCGTATTCTTGATCCTAGTGACTTACATCCCCGCTCTATCTACTGCGCTACCATACGCAATCATGGGGCCAGAGATCGTTCAGTAATCCTTATGTGACAGTAACACGTCATGTTTAAGCGCCCTACGGGGCGCTTTTTTTACCTAAAATGAGGGATTAATATTAAAACAAGTTTAGTTTATTTCAGAATTTGTTTAGTAGCCTTGCGGAAATGATGCAGAAAAGTCAGTGCCCGTTTAGGTTGACTACCATAAGGGTACAGTAAATAAATTGGGAGTGGTGGCAATTCCCATTGCGGCAATACTTTTATTACTTCGCCAGGATGATGCTTCTCGCGCATTTCCACCATATAGTCCGGCAAGATGCCAACGCCTTCAGCACGAACGATGCTTTCTAGTTGCATAGCAATTTGATCCGTCCACACATTGGACTTTGCAATTTTTATTACTCGGTCTCCATTATCAACATGAGCTAATATAATGTCTCCCTGAGGTTGGTAAAAGTGATGCATATTAACCCAGTCTAAATCCTCTAATTCATCAATGCTAATAGGGAATGAGTATCTAGACAAATACCGTTTTGAGGCATAGAGGCTACACGTTAAGCGACCTATCATCTCTTCTTTAAAATGGCTCGCATGAGTTTCACCAAGCCAAATCGTGACATCACACTCTTTAGTTTCCTCAAATTGTGTCACTGACTTTAAGTTAATTTGCACATCGGGATATTGCTCGGAGAAAGCCAATAATTCCTTTGGAAACCAAGAGCGGACAAGGCCAGAAAAAATCCCCACATTCAGCTCGCCAGATACTACTTCCTTTAGATAGTCCACTTGTTCTTGAGCCTTTTTAGCAGCTCCTAAAATAGTTTTAGCGTGCGGATAAAACGTAGTACCCGCTTCATTAACGTGCATTTTATTCGACTGACGCAATAGCAGAGGTTGCCCTACAGTTTCTTCTAGATGGGTAATACGGCGGCTTAACGTGGATTTAGAAACGCCCAAGGCCCTAGCCGCTTCCGTAAGATAGCCGCATTCTACTAACTTTACGAAGCTCACTAAATCATTCATATCGTACATATGCTACGCCTTTGTTGTTCCAATGAAGCATTAGGAACGCATCGTTCCTACATTCTCAACCAAGCTTATGTGAGAATTGAAATAATAACCAATCTTACTAACATGGAGATTTAATGAGCACTTTCCCTCACAAAATACCACGTAAGCTAGTACTTGCAGCCACCCTAACATCTAGTTGCATAACTGCTTTTGCTAATTCAATACAAGAGCCAAGTATAACACCTGAAGTACTAGCTGAGTCTGGGTTAAAAGCAGCTATAAACTATCCCGGGTTGGCTTTCCTTTGTTCCTTAGAACAACCACTAAAACAAGCAGGTTCACGTTCAAAGACAAGCTCAAAACGTACTCTAACTGATGAAGAACGCATAGACCGTGCCGCTCGCTCCTACGTAAAACCGACACAGGTGTTTGATAATTTATATTTTGTCGGCAATCGTAGTGTTGCTAGTTGGATCCTTGAGACCTCCGAAGGGCTCATTCTTATCGATGCGATGAACTCTAACAATCAGGCGGAAAACATCATCGTAAAAGGCATGCACGAGCTTGGTCTAGATCCTGAGAACATTCGTTACCTAGTCATTACCCACGCCCATGGTGACCACTATGGTGGTCAAGAATATTTAGTTTCCAAATTTGCGCCCAAAGTCGTCATGAGTGATCGTGATTGGAGTGAGCTGGAAAAGCCAGTCCAAGAAATCAATAACCCGAAATGGGGTAAAGCGCCAAGCCGCGATGTCACAGTCAATGATGGCGATCATATTACACTAGGAGATACCACTCTCGAGCTCTACGTCACTCCAGGTCATACCCTTGGTACTTTATCTATGATCATGCCTCTGCGAGATGGTGACGACACACATTATGGCGCGTTATGGGGAGGAACTGGCTTAAACTTCGGGCCACAGGTTGAGAGAATCAAGCTTTATGCAAACTCAGCTGAACGACTACGAGCCCTCGGGGAAGAAAAGGGAGTCGATGTATTCTTATCCAACCACCCAACTCGTGATAACAGCATTGAACGTATTCATGCGCTTACTGAACGTAAAATAGGTACTAAGCATCCATTTGTTGATGACAACGCATTGTCTGCCTTTGAGCTACTTCGAGACTGCTCAATGGCGCAGGCAATCAAAGTCGAACATTACCAACAACGTCTAAAAGATAACTCATAATCTATTTATTGGTGTGAACATGACTCAGCAAAAAAGTGCTCTTTCTATTGCAATATCATTCGCTTTAACAAGCCTGACAGGCTTTGCTCATGCAGAAACCATAGCCATGGAGGAAATGGTGGTTTCAGCCTCAGGCTATGATCAAACAACAGTCGACGCCCCTGCCAGTATCACCGTAATTGATGCCCAACAAATCTCCCAAGGAGCTTATAAAGACGTTGTTGATGTTCTTGCCCATGTACCTGGTGTCTTCGCCACAGGAGGAGCATCAGGCAAAGACATCAGCATACGCGGTATGCCAAGTAAGTATACTTTGTTATTAGTCGATGGGCGCCCCCAATCCTCACGAGAATCTCAGCCAAATGGCGGTGGCGGACTGGATCAAGAATGGCTTCCCCCTCTACAGTCCATTGAGCAAATCGAAGTGATTCGTGGGCCGATGTCAACCCTGTATGGATCAAATGCGATGGGTGGCGTGGTAAATATTATTACCAAAAAGGTCAACGACAACTGGCAAGGCAGCCTACGCACTCAAGTGAGCATCCCTGAAGACAGCCAATATGGTAAGGCGCGACAAGGAGAGCTCTACCTTTCAGGTCCTGTTATTCAAGATAAGCTAAATTTAACTTTTGGAGCACGTTACCTCGAACAAGATGAGGACGACGTTGCTCGCGGCACACCAGAGAAAGCACTGCAAAATTACCATGCCAAGGTAAACTATTTGCTTAGTAACAATCACGATTTTGAGTTAGCGATGATACATAGTGAGCAAACTCGGACCTCTCGTGTTGGTCACTCTGCTGCTGGCAGTGCTCGAAGTGACAGTGAAACCGATAATGATAAAACATCATTCTCAATCACTCACCATGGCCAATGGGAAGAAGTGGAAGACACGACCTACCTGCAGCACGAAACAACGCGAAATAATGGGCGCGATATCGAGATTACGAATACCGTTTTTGATAGCCGTTGGGTACTACCAAGTGATGAACACATTACCACATTAGGAGTAGGTGCAAGTCATGCATCACTGATAGATAATGATACGAATGACACCTCAGACCTGAACTCTCTCAGCAATGATCAATACTCGGTATATGCAGAGGATGAGTGGTTCCTTGCTGATAGCGTAACGCTTACAACGGGTGCGCGCTTGGATAAGAATGAGCATTATGATGCCGAAGTCAGCCCTCGTGTCTTTGCTAACTGGTATCTCGATCCTCAATGGGTCATTAAAGCAGGCATTGCAACCGGCTACCGAGCGCCGGAACTTCGTCAAATGACGCCTGAATGGGGACAAGAAAGTCGTGGCGGTGATATTTACGGCAATAGTGATTTACAAGCTGAGACTTCTTTAAGTAAAGAAATAGGCGTTACATACCAAAATGCCGATTTCACCGCCACCGCAACACTCTTTGACAACCGCTTTGATGATAAAATCATCACCACGGACTGCCCAAGTAGCTTATGTTCAGATGAGGATGCACGTTACTACACCAATGTTGATAAAGCCAAGACTCAGGGTTTCGAACTCAGCGCCAAAAATCGACTAACGAACACACTAGAAGCGCGTTTAACATACACCTATACAAAATCTGAACAGTTATCTGGGGATAATAAAGGGAAACCTTTGACGCAAATGCCCCTTCATCTATTTGCTGCTTCCTTGGATTGGCAAGTAAATGATCAACTTAAAAGTTGGGTGACTTATGAATTTCGCGGGAAAGAATCTCAAGACACTGGCTTATCTTCCAACACGGAAACGCAAGCACCTTCATATTCAATGATTGATCTTGGTTTACAATACCATCTATCTGAGCACTTTATCCTGCAAGCAGGTATAGATAACGCCACAGATGAAACGTTCAGCTTCGACGAATATGGCTTTGTTGATGCAAGCAGAACCTATTGGGGATCAGCTGAATACCGCTTCTAGTCAAAAAAAAGCCAGCCCGAGAGGGCTGGCTACTGACAAGTCTGGGGGTAGAAAAAGACTTGTTAAATCATGTTAGCAATCGTTAATACATAACCATCAAGCAAGCCTTCTGGATAGTCCACACTCATCACTCTTCCCATCACCAGTAGGAACACTAATAAACCAAATGCGATAGCAGACGATTTAAATATGCCTCCCTTAGCAAAGAAGTATATAAACAGCAAAGTGAATAAAAATGTCGTTACGAGGAAGCCTACTTCAAAGTACAAGAAAGACATTATGAAAAAGCCTAGGATATAGATGATGCCTTGGCGTATTTCAGACGTCTCAACTAAACCACGATTTTTGATATGTTGAGCGATCACCATCACGGAAGATACCCCAAGAATCGTAATTGCAATCAGCGGGAACGCTTTTGTCAGCAACTGCTCATCAAAAACTTTATAGCCAAACACGATTGCAACGACTAAGAAGAAACCTGCAATCCAAATATCTGCAGAAAAATTAGTCGAAGGGGCTTCATCTAGGCCTCTATCTAACTGACGCTTTTTGGCAACCCACTTACGGAAAAGTGGTGGCACTAATAAACCGCATGCAATTAAAGCAGCGATAATAAGTACACCTGGACGTGTAAACCAGCTATCGCCGTAAAATTGAATGCTTTGGAAGAAATAGTTCTCCGCACCAGCAGACAACACGAAGCCGATTAAGAAAGCTGGTCGTGGCCAGTTCGCACTCTTCATCATCACACCAATCAGCGCAATACCGCCAAGTGCAACAAAGTCACCCAAACTTCTCGTCGCTTGATACGCAGCAAACAGAATCAACGTAAGGATAACCGGCGCTAAAACCGAAAACTTAATGTACGTTAGCAAGGATATAGGACGAGTTAAGAAAATACATAACGCTGCGCCTAGAATATTTGCAAGCGCAAGAGACCAAATAATGGTGTAAGTCAGGTCTAGGTGTGTCGTCACCATGGTAACGCCAGGCTGGATCCCAAGTAACAACATGCCACCTAAAAAGACCGCTGCAGCGCCAGACCCAGGAACACCGAACAGAATAGTTGGCACCATACTGCCGCATGAACATGCATTATTTGCTGACTCTGGAGCAATGACGCCTTTGATCTCACCTTTACCAAACTGGCTTTTATCTTTACTCGCTCCCATGGCAAAACTGTAAGTCATCCAATCGACCACAGAACCACCTAAACCTGGAATTGCACCGACAAGACTACCAAAAACAGAAGAGCGCCCAACTAATGGCAGGTTCTTAAGCACATCTTTTAAACCTTGGCCTAAACCATGACCTAGCTGGTTACCTTCCGAAGCAATGGCTTTATTTCGGATCAATAAGGAAATAATTTCGGGTAAAGCAAAAATCCCCAAGCCTACAATAATCAATGGAATACCGTCATAAAGGTAATCGACATCAAATGTGAAACGAAAATCTCCTGTTGCAGGTGCACCACCGATGGTACCGACTAAAAGCCCCATACCGCATGCTGCTAACCCCTTGAATACACTCCCTCCAGAAAGCGAAGCCACAACACTTAAACCTAATAAGGTAAGCATAAAAAGCTCAGCAGAAGAGAACGCCAACACGACAGGTCGTGCCACTAAGATAAACAGACTTAAGATGATGGCTCCAACAACACCACCGATCATAGAAGACAAAAAAGCGGCAGACAGCGCACGTGCTGCCTGTCCTTTTTTTGCTAATGGAAAACCATCCATCACCGTTGCCTGAGAAGAACTCGATCCCGGAATACCCATTAATACAGAGGTAAACGTATCGCCGGTCGGCACCACCGCAACAAGTCCCATCAGCATCCCTAAACCAACGGAAGCGTCCATGCCGTAAATAAATGGCAAGAGTAACGACATCCCTGCAATTCCGCCTAGCCCTGGAATAATTCCTACAACCAAGCCAATGACAACGCCAAGCATCAGATAAGAGAGATGCATAACAGACATCACCTGATCTAGGGCACTGAGTAATACAGACATAATAACTCCAACAAATACTAACGACTGGCCAAATTACAGCTTATAGTTGAATTCCGACTTCAACCAATCTTTGATCCAAGTGTACATTTCTGGAGAAATATTCACGGCATCACTTAGGTATTGAGCGATATCTAAACCAACAGCGTTTTGGTATGGTCCAATCTGAACTGCCGCTTCTTTCTGGAAGTTTCCATCGGCAATCATTTTTCGAACAGCGTCGTTGTATGAAGCAATGACATCACTTGGCGCATCTGAAGGTACAAAAATCACCTTTTGGAAAGCAAAGCCTGCTGCTAAGAATTTACGATACACATCGTATTGCATACCACTTGGCTTTTTACCATGAACCGTTTCATACGCTTCTTCGAAAGTTGGGACATCTGGAAATGCAGGGTCTCGAACAATATTTCCAGCGCCGTTCATCACCCCGACACTGAACATGGGAATAGCTTTGCCTGCATCCACTAAGCTTTGCACCGAACTCATATAAGCCGATGAGGTTTGAAAGTCGATGGTCGCTTCGCCACGCTCAAACGCTAGGCGTCCAGCGCCACGGCTTTTCATACCAAAAACAGGTTTAACATCCGCACCAAGGAGATCCAGAGCAATGAGAATTGGCAACTCAAGTTGAGTAGGTCCCTGTGAAGCAAATTTTAGCTCTTGATCCAACAACTCTGAAACTTCTGCACTACTCTCAATTCCTAGGTCAGGCTGAACATAGACCACACCGCCGGTTGGGCTCGCTAGAATAGGCGTCCACTCATCTAGTTTAAAGCGAACACGCTTGTCCCCTAACATGTAAGGGAACAATGTGGACGCTGACGTTCCGATGATATTAGAGCCGTCATCTTTGGCACGCTTATAAAACAAGTTTGTGCCTGTGATTGAACCACCACCTGGTTGGTTTTTGATGACGATCGTTGGATTACCATCAATATGAGCAGTCAAGTTCGGTGCCATAAAACGGCCCCAAACATCGGTACCACCACCAACTCCAAATGGAATAGTAAAATCAACGGTGTCCGGTACAACATTATCCGCAACCGCTGTTGTAACAGTAAGCGCAGCAATAGCACTTAGTGCAAAGTGTTTTAGCTTTTTCATAATTGAATACCTTTTATTTTTATATTGAATTAGCCTAATTGATATACACTAGACCGGAAAATATTGGCTTCGCTGTGCGAACCAATGAAACAGATTGAACTTGCCCATCCAGCCAGTTCGCCGTTAAATCTATGTACCCTGTAGGATGCTCTAACTTAAATTCGCTGGTTCCTAATGCACAATTGACCACTTCTTGAGCTACAGTTCCCTGGATACACAAAGCATTAACGATTGCGATACTGCCCGTCACGGCTAAAGCTTTATGGCAGCGATCAGGAACAAAGTAGCGGGCACAAATAATGCCTTCTTCTTTAGGAACGGATACTAATATGGGTTTTGGGATGACCATATTAGATACATCTCCCATTCCCATTAACAAACCTGCTTTTCGACGTAGTTCCTCTAGACGCTGCATAAAAATTTCATCAGCGTCTAGTTCACTTGGTGTTTCATGGCCTGTTTTACCAAGGCTATCCCCATGAATAATCATTACGGGGGTTGCCGCATCAATACACGTTACGGAGACGCCATCGATCACATCTTTTACATTACCCGTAGGAAAGAGTTTACCGGTCTTTGCCCCAGCCACATCTAGGAAGGTTAGCTCAATTGGAGAACCAGCTGAGTTCGTGCCGCTGATGGTGACATCACCTTGGTACTGAACTCGCTTACCCGGCGTATGTACTGTTGAGTGGATAACTTTATTCGTATTTAGGTTTTTAATTCTGACTGTTGTTTTACCATCTTGGGCATAGACAAGCCCCGACTCAATGGCAAAAGGAGCTACACCTGCCAACATGTTGCCGCAATTAGGTGAGAAATCGACGCTCTTTTTAGTAGTACCAACCTGGGCAAACAGGTATTCAACATCTGCGTCTTGGCTTCGGGAAGGGCCAACCAATGCAACTTTACTTGTTAAACTGTTACCACCACCTAAACCATCAATTTGAAGCTCATGGCCAGCGCCCATAATTTTCATCAACAATTCAGCCAATTGATCACGGTCATCAGGCATATCTGTCAAACGAAGATATGGACCTTTTGAGGTGCCGCCTCGCATCAACATACAGGGGATTGTTTGTTCAGCCATCACAGAAATTCCAGCAATTATTCTTGTGACGCTAAGAATTACACGTCGCATAAGATGCATCAAATGCAAATATAGAGCATAATCAATGCAAGAAACGCATTAATAAGAGTCTACCTTCTCATGCATCAAATTGAATTTAAAGACCTAGTTATCTTCGTCAAAGTCGCTGAAACAGGGAATTTTCATGAAGCGGCAGAAGCCACCTTTTTGTCTCAACCTGCACTCAGTAGACGCATGCAAAAGCTAGAGCTCGCCTTAGGTGCAAACCTTTTTGAGAGAACTACGAGAAAGACAAAATTGACCAGTGTCGGTCGAGAATTCCTGCCTAAAGCTCGACGTATGTTAGAAGAGTTTGAATTGTCCGTTTTGGGTATCAAAGACATGGCGAGCCAACAGAAAGGCTCCATTACGATTGCCTGCATACCTACTGCCGCCTTTTACTTTTTGCCCTCGGTCATAAAAGCCTTCAACGATAAGTACCCAGGTATTCGGATTAGGATTCTAGATGAAAGCGCAAATCAGGGACTGGAATCAGTCATTCAGGGGGACGCTGATTTTGGCATAAATATGGCAATCGCACAGCACTCAGAAGTAAGCTTTACTCCCCTAATCGACGATCCTTTTGTCGTATGTATGCGTCAAGATCACCCTTTAGCTGCATTAGCAGAAATCACTTGGAAAGACTTAGAAAAGTATAAATTAATCAGCGTAAGTCGAACCAGTGGTAACCGCTTGTTACTGGATAAATCTATCGCTAGAGATCAAGTAAATCTAAATAGTTTTTACGAAGTTCAGCACTTATCGACTTCATTAGGGCTGGTTGAGACAGGACTTGGACTATCAATCGTCCCACGCCTATCCATGCCTCTGGGCACCAACAGTGCGTTAACATATCGACCTCTGGCTGGCGAGCAAATAGATCGTTCCATTGGCTTAATCCGCCGTACCTCTACTCCAGTTTCGCCTTCAGCAGACTTATTTATCCAAATTTTATTGGATCAATGGTCTACCAAGACTGAAAAGCTTGAATAATCAAACGTACAGCTAAAATCGTCAAAATAACATTAAAAATACGACTAAAGTGCTTATCCGACACTCGTTTGAGTACTTTTAAGCCAAACCATGTACCAATCGCACCACTGACCACCATGCACAGTAGCAATGGCATCCATGAACCAATAGGAAAGCCCGCTTGTTCAAACACAGTGATTTTTAATACATGCTGAAGCGACATGGCCGTCGCAAAGGTAGCAACGGTGCGGAAGCGGTCGACGAACACTTGTTTGATAAACGCGGCTACCAAGGGACCTGTAGCACCAACAAACAGCGTCAGAAAGGTAGTAATCGCACCCGCCATTAGCGTTCCGAACTTACCTAAGACCAGCTTGGGGAGCTTAGGCCCCCAGCATAAGAACAGGATAAACAACGCAATGGATAAGTACATGACAGAGGGATCTAATGCTTCTAGTACTAACTGCCCAAGCAAAGCGCCCACTATAGCACCGGGTAAAAATAAACCAATCAAGCGCCAATCAATGTGTCGCCAACTCATCGCGGCACGACCCGCATTAGAACCGAGTTGTGCCACCCCATGAAGCGGGATAATCAGTTGAGGCGGGAGCACTTGCGCCATCACTCCCAGCAACATCACGCCACCACCCGCACCAAAACTTGCGGTAAACAATGACGTAAAACCAGCCGTCAGTACCAACAACCAAAAGACAAAAGGCGATAGCCCATTTAGAAATAACTCGGTCACTCAAACATCTCCCATCACGAAGCGTGAGATGCTATCACGTCCACAGAATAACAGAGCGCCAAGAAAGCGATTTGAATGGTATTACGCAAAAAATCAATTACGACTTATAAAGATCCTTATCCAAATCGTACTTGCGCATTTTGTCGTACAGGGTTTTACGCGGCAGCCCAAGAGCATCCATGGTGTCTTTGATCGAGCCCTTTTGACGCTTTAACTCTTGCTCTAACAAGGTCTTCTCAAAGCGCTCCATTTGTTCTGGCAAGGTCATAAACCCAGGGTTGGTTTCATTGGTAATGATCTGATCGAACTCAAAGGAACCCGCCTCACCCATTAGTACATAGCGCTCTGCAAGGTTTCGTAGCTCTCGTACATTACCCGGCCAATCATAGCTCATTAAGCTGTGCATACGCTCCGCCGAAAGCTCCTCAGACTCACGTTTGTACTGGGCAGTCGCCACCAGACAAAAGTGCTGCCATAACAGAGGGATATCATCTTTACGCTCTCGTAAAGGCGGGATATCTACACGCACAACATTAAGGCGGTAATACAAATCTTCTCGGAATGTACCCGTTTCGCTGAGCTCTTTCAGATCAACTTTAGTCGCCGCTAAAATACGTAAATCAAGATCAACGCCTTTATTTGAGCCTAAGCGCTCAACCTTGCGCTCTTCCAATACTCGCAACAGTCGAATCTGCATCGACATGGGCATACTTTCTATTTCATCCAGAAACAATGTGCCACCATTGGAGTGCTCAATCTTACCGATACGTTGGGTTTTCGCATCAGTAAACGCGCCCTTTTCATGGCCAAATAGCTCGGATTCCATAATAGAATCCGGCACCGCACCACAGTTGATGGCCACAAATGGCTTGCCACGTCGCGAGCTGTGCTCATGAATAAAACGCGCCACCATTTCTTTACCAGTACCGGTTTCCCCTTGCACTAGGATATCCGCACCCGTATCCGCTACATGTAGAAGCGCTTGGCGCAATCGATGAATCCCTGGCGTGTTACCAATAATTCGCGGTCCTGGTGCATTTTGCGCAGCAAGTTCTAAACGCAGATTACGGTTTTCTAGGGTCAAACGACGCTTCTCACTGGCACGTCGCACCACTTCAATGAAATCATCGTTTGAGAAGGGTTTCTCAATAAAGTCATAAGCACCATCGCGAATGGCAGTCACAGCCATACTGATGTCCCCATGACCAGTTATGAGAATAAAGGGGATTTCAGGGTCGATTTTCTTGACCTGTTCGAATAGCTCCAAACCACTCATGCCAGGCAAATTGATATCACTCACAATCACACCAGGCCAGTCAATCGCTATTTTATCCGCAACACCTTGTGCACTCGCAAACTCCATCACATCGAAATCTTCTAGTTCAAGCGTTTGTGAAATCGCCATACGAACCGATTGCTCATCGTCGATGAGAATCACGCGATCTAACTCTGACATTGCGGTTATTCCTTAGCACTAATCGGGTTGGAAGGTGTTAAGAGTAACACAAAACTCAGCCCCTCCTTCAGGGTGATTTTGCGCTGATAAACTACCATTCATAGAGTCCATGATACGTTGGGAAATAGACAGCCCTAGGCCTAATCCTAAGCCACTCGCTTTCGATGTATAGAATGGTTCGAATAAGCGATTTAAAGACTCTTCGGATAACCCTGTACCAGAATCCCTAACATAAATGCGCACCAGATCCTGCTCACAGTTCACTTCAATGGACACCAGTTTCTCTCGCCCAGAAGCTTCTAAAATGGCATCCACCGCATTGGCCAATAAATTCACCAAGACTTGCTCTAAAAAAACCATATCCGCCAACACAGCCACTTGAACATTGCTCGGCACATGACTTTCAATACCCGCTTCTTTGAAGCGAGGCTGCATAATCTTCAAGGCACCATTGATGGCGGTCTGCACATCAATTGGCGTATGCATCACATTACCTTTGCGCGCAAACACTTTAAAACGAGCAATGATATCTCCCATATGGTGTCCCAATTGACTGATCTGCTGCAGGTTGCCTTTTGCCTGTTCGTAGCGTTCCCGTTCAAGAAACTTCAAGCCATTATCAGCAAACGAGCGAATCGCGGTTAGCGGCTGATTAAGTTCGTGATTCAGTCCGGCGCTCATCTGGCCAAGCACCGCCAGCTTGGCGGTTTGGATAAGCTCTTGCTGTGTGGCTTTGTGCTCGCCGATTTCATGTCGCAACAATTGGTTAGCTTGCTCTAACTCAGATGTCCGCTCTTTGACTCGTAACTCCAAGGCATGTCGAGCACTGGTAATTTCTTGCTCATAACGTTTACGTTCTGTCATATCGTGGAACGTCACCAGGTGACTGCGTCTCTGGGGGAGTTGTAACTCACAGATCGTCGCCTCCACCGCAATACCTGGGGACTCGCCTTTTACTGAGAGCGTACCTTGTACCGTGGTTAAGCTGTCTTTGGCATTATCAAAATCCGATTGCAAGGCTTTGGTCCAGCGTAACAGGTCGTTCCCGGCCACTTGAAATAACGCAGATAATGGTTGGCCAATCAAATCCGACAAAGGCGTCGCTACGAGCTTTTCTACCGCAGGGTTTAACGCTTCGATTCGAAACGCGCCATCCAATGTCACCAGACCCGCTTGGGTATGCTGAATGACTTCTCGGATATAAGCTTGATTGTGACGTGCCATTTCGATGGCATCGGATCGCTCTTGCAACATGCGAGATCGTAGATGAGCTAAACCGAACACCAGCATGGTGATGGTAATACCACCCGCAAATATAGCGCGCCATAAAGCAATTTGCTCTTCAATCGCTGTTAATGGCACAAATACCGCCACTTGAAAGTTAAGCAGTTTGATCGGACGGCTCATAGCCAAATAACGATGTCGCTCAACGAGTTCATTGCCCAAGTTGTCTTGGACTTCATCCAGCATTTCGATCACATCGCCACCACCCTCAAACGCCTTCTTGCTAACAACCGGCAGGGTTTCAATGGCTTGATCAAAGTAACGCTGAGACTCGGCAATACGTGTCAATTCCTCATGGGATAACTGCCCCATGACTTTGTATAGCCATTCGGATCGTGAAGAGCTGAACACTACACCATCAGGGTCTAACATCAAAAAGTCATAAGCCTGATTGCTAAAGCGCTTTTCAAACTGGGTTAAATCGACTTTAACAACGGCAACCCCAATGATGCTATCCCCTTCAAAAACAGGGTAAGAAAAGTAGTAACCACGACGATTAGAGGTTGTACCTAAAGCGTAGTAACGTCCAGGTTTGCCCTTGATGGCATCTTTAAAATACGGTCGAAACGAGAAGTTGCCCCCGACAAATGAAGTACTTAAACGATAGTTGGAAGCCGCAATGGTGCTCCCGTTGACGTCGATAATGTAACTGTCAGACGCTTCTGTAATTCGGTTGATTTGCTCCAGTTCGCGGTTTAGCTGATTGATATCGGATGGTAGGCCATCACGCAATGCCTTGCGTACTCGATCATTAGACGCCAACAATGTTGGCATATGTTGATACTTGGCAATGGCACTTTCTATGACGCTGGTGAGTTGGACCAGTTGCTCTGTTGTGTCCACCGAGAGATCTTGGATCTGTTGCTGTTTTAAGGCGTCACCACCTCGCCACAGTGTCAGCAGACAAATAACAAAGACCGCCACATACAACCAAGCAAAGCGCTTTGGGTTCTCCAAATATTGCTTTGGCCAAATCAGATCACGAAATTTTGCAGACAAACTTACCATAGCCATCTCTTAAAGATAGGGGATGAGTCCCGTTACGCGTGCGCCCCAGCAAACGGCATCACTTCATTAATATGCGCTTTGTTTTGCAATAACATTAGCAGACGATCGACACCGAGCGCCACGCCAGCACACTCTGGTAAGCCTTGCTCTAACGCACTGATCAAACGCTCATCCGCTTGTCGCCATGCCTGGCCTTGCTCAGCACGCTCTGCCATTTCAGAGCGCATTCGCTGCTGCTGCTCAACCGCATCCGTGAGCTCATAATAGCCGTTCGCCAGTTCCATACCGCGCCAATACCACTCAAAACGCGCCGCCGTAGCATTGCCCTGTGCATCAGGCTGTTGCTTAGCTAAAGCTGCTTGAGACGCTGGATAAGCATGAATAAAACACGGTACGTCTTGGCCAATCTTGGGCTCAACTAACATGGCAAAAAGAAGCTCAAGCAGCGTATCTCGATCCGTTTCATCCAAACCGTATTCCGTATGCTGATGACAGGTTTGTTGTAGCGCTTCAAGACTTGCCGTAAAAGGATTCAAGCTGACATGGCGCTCAAAAGCTTCGGCATAGCTTAAACGCTCAGAGGTGATGGTTTGTCCCATTAGAGTCGATAACAAATCATCCATCTCCGCCATGAGCTGCCAATGATCAAAGCCTAAGCGGTACCATTCCAGCATGCTGAACTCGATACCATGACGACGGCCGATTTCCTCAGCACGAAAGACTTTGCCTAATTGATAAATGCTCGGCGCACCTGCGGCTAGTAAGCGCTTCATTGCGTATTCAGGAGACGTTTGCAGGTAGTAAGTCACCTCCTGCCCCAACGTTCGGGTTTGACTGTTCAGCACTTCGATATGCGGATCGCTGATGCTGCCAAGCGATAAACACGGAGTATCCACTTCCAACACATCACGCTCATAGAAAAAGCCGCGGATTTGATGAAACACCTCAGCGCGAAATTTCAACGCTGCCAGATCTGCCGTGGGTTGCCAAACGTCTTTTGAATACATAATGATCTTCTTTAACTTTTAAGCGTAATTCTCAAACACAAAAAAGCCCCCACACCTTGCGGCTGGGGGCTTTTTTAAAAAGGTAATTATTTGCCTGTTGCGCGTGATACGTACTCACCTGTACGAGTATCAATACGTAGCACTTCACCGATGTTGATGAACAGTGGTACGCGCACTACCGCGCCAGTAGAAAGTGTTGCAGGCTTAGAACCACCGTTTGCAGTATCGCCTTTCACACCTGGATCTGTTTCAGTTACTTCAAGCTCAATGAAGTTTGGTGGTGTAACCGCTAGTGGTGCACCGTTGTAAAGCGTGATGACGTAAGATTCTTGCTCTTTCAACCATTTAACTGTGTCACCAACCGCATTCGCATCAGCACCGTGCTGCTCGAAAGAACCGTCAGTTGCCATGAAGTGGTAGAATTCGCCGTCAGTGTATAGGTACTCCATATCCGTATCCATTACATCTGCTGCGTCTAGAGATTCACCAGATTTGAAGGTACGTTCCCAAACACGACCTGATTTTAAGTTACGCAGCTTGATACGGTTGAACGCTTGACCTTTACCAGGTTTCACGTGCTCGTTGTCTAGAACGGCACAAGGATCACCATCAACCATTACTTTGTTACCGCTGCGCAAATCGCTGGTAGAATAACTCGCCATAAATCCTCACAATATCATGATGTAGATAAAAAGCTCTGAACGAACGGGATGTTCATTGGAGTCCATCGCGGAATAATTAAGCGAGACTCACAAGAGCGAAGGCCAATCGGCCAAAGATTGGCCGCCATAATAACCCAATTTAACTTAATTTTGCAGATATTTGACGTGATCCCAATTCAAAATGCCACAGAGACCCATTGGTCCACTGAGCTAGCACAAGCAATAAAATCTCCCGCAGAGCTAATGCCATTGTTGGGGCTATCCAGCACAAGCCTTCCGCAAGCAGAGCAAGCGATGGCCTCTTTTCGGATGTTGGTACCACGGCCATTTTTGGCACGAATGGAATACGGCAACCCAAATGACCCACTGTTAAAGCAAGTGTTAGCCGATGACATTGAAATGCTTCCAGTCTCTGGATACAGCAAGGATCCCCTTGACGAAGGCGAGCATAATCCCCAAAAAGCCATCGTACATAAATATGAGCGCCGAGTGCTGGTCATTACTACCGGCTCTTGCGCGGTGAATTGCCGCTACTGTTTCCGCCGGCATTTTCCTTACGGGGACAACCAACTAGCGCAGAAGGAATGGGACTCGATCATCGAATACATTCAACAGCACCCTCAGGTGAACGAAGTGATCTTAAGTGGTGGCGACCCATTGATGCTCAAAGACAGTCAACTGAGCAAGCATATTCTTCGCCTAAATGAGCTGCCACAATTAAAACGACTGCGTATTCACTCTCGCTTGCCGATCGTGATTCCAAGCCGCATTAATGAAGAGTTTTTAAGCTGGGTGAAAGCCAGTCGCTTAGACATTGTATTGGTGCTGCACAGTAATCATGCGAACGAAATCGACGCGGCCATTGCTGAAAAAGTCACCCAACTAAAAGCTCACGGAGTAACTGTCCTAAATCAAGGCGTATTGTTACGAAACGTAAATGACAGCGTCACAGCTCAAGTTGAGCTCAGCGAAAAACTGTTTGATGCAGGAATTTTACCCTATTACATGTTTACCTTTGACCCTATCGAAGGCGGTGCTCATTTCGACATTCCCATTGCTGAAGCACAAAGCTTAATGGGCCAAGTAGCCAAGTACTTACCTGGTTACCTAATGCCTCGTTTAGCAAAAGAAATCCCAGGGGAACCAGCCAAAACCGTATTAGCCCCCACGTTTGCACCAGACGCGTAAAACGCAAAAAGCCGCTGGCACGAATGTGCTAGCGGCTTTGTCACATCTAAATACCGTTATACTTTGATATTGATGTTTTGACCAAGGTTGCCTGAAGCAGGCGCGCTCGACTGGATCTGTTGAGTAGACGATGCCGCACTCTCAAGCAGTTGCAACGACTGACGTCCTTGCTCTTCCTGCTGAGTCTTTGCCATCGCAACACCCATCATTTCCATTGCATACGCCGTACTGACATTCGTAACACTGTTCATAGTCAGACCTCTTAGTTCAGTATCCCTACTTTAGTACAGTCATTCAGAAAGCGGCAACGCCGCCTTACAATCCATTACAAACCTTTTCGGCCAGATACTCGCATACTTGAATCATGGTTTCAAAATCACCAATTAGTTCGTTGCATTTTATGCAACACCTTATCACATAAAACACTGAGTAAATTCTGTGCACCAGCATATGAAAGAAAAATAAGAAACATTATCATTAGTATCAAAGATAAAGGTTAGCTTAAGGAGAGCTCATGTCACTTACTCGCAACATTTTGTTCAGCACCACTTCCGCTATGCTTGTTATGTCAAATGTCGCACTGGCTGACGTCACGCTAGACACCAAGTACGGCAAAGTAACCGTAAAAGACGATGTGAAGAATGTGGTCACCCTTCACGAAGGTGCTTTGGATGTCATGTCTGCCATCAACTTCAAAGTGGCAGGTTCGGTTGCGACTCGTGGCAGCGATACGGTATCGCGCTACCTTGCTGAACGTCAGCCTAATATCGATATTGTTGGTACGGCACGTGAGACCAACCTAGAAGCTGTAATCAACGAACGTCCTGATGTGATTCTGGCTTCACCTTCTTTGTCTCAAGAGCAATACAATATGCTTTCCAAAATCGCGCCAACCATTGTGCCGATTGGTAGCGACTACTCAACACCGTTTAATTGGAAAGCCGAAGCTCGCCTATTCGGCAAAGCGGTAAGCCGTGAAGCCGATGTGGAAAAAGCTATCACCGCTGTTGAAGAGCGTGCCGCTTCGATCAAACAGAAAGTAGAGCAAACGATCCCAGCAGATCAGCGCACAGCATACGTGGCTCGCTGGATGCCACAAGGCCCAATGGCTATGTCTAAAAACTTGTTTGCTGGCACATTATTAGCTGCAACAGGATTCACAGCTGAGGATGGCGGCTTGATCAAAGCAGGTCGCCCACACTCAAGCATTCTAAGCCTTGAAAACATCAGTGCTATTGACCACGACTGGTTGTTCCTTGCGACATTGAATGAAGACGGTAAAGCCGCTCTTGATGCTGCCAAAGATTCACCTGCCTTCTCACGACTTAATGTGGTTCAAAAAGACCACGTAGCAACTGTAGACGGTCAAGTATGGAGCAGTACTTCTGGCCCATTGGCGGCACACGTTGTGTTGGATGACATCGAACGTCTGGTGGACAATCAGTAGTCATGCACTTCGCTACATCGTTTTGGCAAAGGGCGCCCTCGCAGCGCCCTTTAGTCGTTTGTTTTTGCCTCGTTAGCGTTCTCACCATCGGCTGCGCCCTGTTATCCTTACTGATCGGAGCCGGAGCTGTTGATATAACAGAATCGTGGTCCACCCTTTGGGGACAAGGTAATGAGGAAGCGCACTTTGTCATCATGGAACTGCGTTTACCCAGAACCTTAGTTGGTTTAGTGGTTGGCATTGCCTTAGGCATTTCCGGCGCTCTGATGCAGGCGGTTGCTCGTAACCCTTTGGCAGAGCCAGGCTTGCTAGGAGTCAGTGCTGGGGCATCGTTTGCCGTGGCCGCAGCATTGATTCTCGGCGCTAGTGCAGCGACATTAGCCATGGGCGTTGCGCAATTGGGCGCTCTTGCTGGGTGCTTCTTCGTGATGATTGCAGCACGTCTTCAGGGACAATTTAAAGACCCTGTACGACTCGTCTTAGCAGGTGCCGCACTCACCTCTTTGTTGACCGCACTGACTTCCATCTTGTTAATGTACGATCAACGTGCAGCTGATGAGATACGTTTTTGGGTCACAGGTAGCGTGGCTGGCCGTCATTTAAGCAACCTAGTCACTGTATTACCTTATTTTGCCATCGCAGCCGCTATTACTTTGTATGTATCAAAGCCTCTGGCCTCCATGGCGTTAGGTGAAAAAGTCGCATTAGGTCTTGGCCATAACCCGCGTACCATTCGTTATTTAGTGATGCTTGCAGTGGCTCTGTTTGCGGGTTCAGCAACGGCGATTGCGGGTCCGATTATGTTCGTTGGCCTCGTGGTGCCCTTCGCAGCCCGAGCATTGGTTGGTCCAGACATTCGCCGTACTATGATTATGTGCTTACCCATTGGACCACTGATGATTATCGGCGCGGATATTCTTACACGCATGATCGCTCAACCTGCGGAAATGCCTTTGGGCGTGTTAACTGCCATGGTCGGTGCCCCAGTGTTAATGCTGATCGTTCGTGCGAAGCGTTTGCCGACGTTAGCTTAGGAGTTGTATTGTGTCCTTATCTCACTCTTCATCTGCTCAACTAACGCCTCCGTCAGGTTATTGGCTACTTCGTTCAAAGCACATGAGCCTTCTGCTAGACCGTCAGGCGATTCGACGAAATATACTGTTAAGCGTGGCGTTACTCTTGATCGGCATTCTCAGTTTGGGCGTTGGCACCTTAAGCTTATCGCCTAAAGAAGTGGTGCTAGCACTGATTGGGCAAGGCGATAGCATGACGCAATTCGTGGTCAATGAATTACGCCTTAATCGATTATTAGCCGGTATTTACACGGGGGCTGCGTTTAGTATTGCGGGTTGCTTGATGCAAACGGTGGCACGTAACCGATTGGCCACACCTGGGATCATCGGCATCGATAACGCGGCCATGGCGTTTGCTGTCGCATCAGTGGTTGGTGTCGGTATTGGCCTTGCTCCATCGGCTATGGCTCTGACAGGGGCGGCATCAGCTACCGCGCTGGCATTTATTATTGGTGGTGGCAGTGGCACCCGAGGCTATCGCTTTATTGTTGCAGGCTTAGCTATTGGTTCTGTGTCCGCAGCGGTGTCGCAGCTATTGCTCTCACAAGTTCATATTGATACGGCAAACGAGGCTTATCCATGGACGGTGGGGAGTTTGTCCGCACGTCCTGAAGAACAGATTCCTTGGATGGGTTGGATCACTTTAGTGGGAATGGTCGTGAGCATTTTCTTATGTCAGCGTTTCCAATTAATGGCCTTTTCCGATTCTGTGATGACTGCTCTTGGTCGCACGCCCAACCGCCTGCGTTTTTCTGCCGTCGCGATTTCCGTGGTACTAACGGGTTTTGCCGTCGCCCTAGCGGGCCCTGTTGGGCTAGTCGCTTTAGTTGGCCCCGAAATGGCAAGAACCTTTGCTAAGCATCGCGGCTTGCCGTTGGTGTCTAGCGCCCTTTGTGGGGCGATCGTCATGGTGTTGGCGGATTTCGCGGGACGGACCCTTTTGAGCCCCATCGAAATTCCTGTCGGTGTGGTCACCGCAGTGGTTGGCGGGCCTTACTTACTTTGGATATTAATTCGTAAACCTAAACGGAGCACTCTATGAGTTCATCCACTCAAGCGCCTTTAGGCACTCAATCGATCACCCTCAAACATGATGACCATGTCATCATTGATGGGCTTGATGTCACATTTCCAGCGGGAAAAGTCACCGCCATCGTCGGCCCTAATGGCTGCGGTAAATCAACGCTGCTAAACGGCTTATCACGTGTGCACCTGCCGTCCTCAGGGCACATTCTGCTAAATGGAAAGGACATTCATTCCATGCCAGCCAAGCAAGTGGCGAAGAAGTTAGCACTGTTACCGCAAGAGACGTCAGCACCGGATGGCATTACTGTACGAGAGCTGATTCGTTTTGGTCGTCACCCCCATCAGTCACTGTTCAAACAATGGGGTATGGATGATCGCACCGCCATCGAATTTGCCTTGCAAGCCGCAAACTTGGAGTCTTTAGGGGATCGTTTGCTGGACACGCTTTCTGGTGGACAGCGCCAACGTGCTTGGATCGCTATGTCCATTGCTCAAGAAACGCCTCTTTTGCTACTCGATGAACCCACTTCCGCATTAGATTTAGGGCATCAAATAGAAGTTTTCGATCTTATTAGGGAGCTTGCAGCAGCAGGCAAAACCATCATCATGGTCGTACATGATCTGGCGATGGCCGCTCGTTATGCCGATCATTTGATCGCCATGAAAGGGGGAGAAATTGTCGCCCAAGGCTCACCTAAGCAGGTCATCACGCCAGAGATTTTGGAAAGTTTGTACGGAGTTCATTGTGACCTGTTGGCAGACCCGCATACAGGCGCACCAATTCTGGTGAATGTCCGTCGAGCACATGACTCAGGAGCCAGCAAAGCTGCCGCTCCAAGTGACAAAAAACAGGCTGAGCTAGCCCTCTAATCAACCAAGCAACCACGTCACGATAAATGCGTACTCACTTTGAGTTAGAGTACGCATTTTTCAAACGTGTCAGCAAGACTTGGTTCCGCTTCGGCAAATGCCCAAAAGCGTATAGAAGATACAGAGGAAGTTTTGGAGCCTGCCACTCAGGAAGGACTCGGATCAATTCACCAGGATGGAACTCTTCTCTCCTAGCAACCATATCTTCTGGCAAAATCCCGATCCCTCTGCCATGCACAATACAATCTAAGTGAAAGCCCATTAAGTCTGTCGTCAGGCGCGAGCGAGGCATACGTATCTCTTTATAGCCATGCTCAGGGTGAAATAGAGCAGACATTTGATCATTGCCAAAGAAGTTATGTAAATTGACCCAATCATGCTCTTCAAGTGCTTCAATCGTATCAATCGGCCCATGTTGATCAAGGTAGCGCTTATGAGCATAAACACCGCAATCTAGCTCCCCTAGCAGCTCCGATTTGAAGGTTCCTCCGCGTAACTCACCCATATACAACACCACATCCGTTTGTTCGCGGATATCTTGAAAATCAGTCACCGTGTAGACATCAATTTGCGCTTCAGGAAAGTCATCTAGAAACCGAAACAACTCCCGCGTCGCCCAAGATCGACTCAAACCAGAGAACAAACCGACTGTCAGCCGCCCTGTTACTGTCTCTTTCAATTCATCTACTGTCCGATGAGCCCGTAAAACAGTATCAAGAATGGACTTGGCATAAGGTAAAAAAGCCTTCCCCGCATCGTTGGCAAACATCTTATTGGCTTGACGGCGCATGAGAGGTTGGCGCATGACTTCTTCAAGGTGAGAAATACGCCGACTGAGAGTCGACTTGGAAACCCCTAGGTGTTTGGCACTGGAACTTAAGTTGCCCGTCTCCACTACGGAAACAAAGCTTTTTAAATCATTGAGATCGTACACAAGAGTCCTCTTTATGGTGATTCAGCCGTTGTAAAATACGCAACGCTCCATCGCAGGACAATTTTACACAAATAATACAGAATACAAATGATAAAGATTACCATTAAATTTTGCATTTTTCGTACTTATTTTAAGGATTAAAGTTCATGCGTAGTTTCTCGATTTCTTTGGTGGCTCTTAGTGTGGCCATGGCTCATTCCGCCCATGCCGACACGGTTAACCTTGATGAGTTAGTCGTCAGTGCTTCTGGCTATGAGCAAAATACACAGGATGCTGCGGCCTCCATTACTGTCATCAGCGCAGAAGAGATTGAGAAAAAAGCCTACCGCGACGTAACTGATGCTCTAGCAGCGGTTCCAGGTGTATACGTTTCTGGTGGTGGCTCAACCTCTGACATCACCATGCGTGGTCTTGGTGGTAAATACACCATGATTCTAGTGGATGGTAAACGTCAAACGAGCCGTGAAACACGCCCTAACTCTGACGGCCCTGGTATTGAGCAAGGTTGGATACCACCGCTATCAGCGATTGAGCGTATTGAGGTCATTCGTGGCCCTATGTCTTCTTTGTATGGCTCAGATGCTCTAGGCGGTGTGATCAACATCATCACTAAAGATGTGCAGCCTGAGTGGCACGGACAATTGAGCCTTGGCACCGTTATTCAAGAAGACAATGCATCTGGCAATAGCATGCAAACAGATTTCTACGCATCAGGCCCTCTGGTTGGCGATACGCTTGGATTAGAAGTGTTTGGTCAAATTAATGAGCGCGAAGAAGACAGCATCACTAATGGTTATGCTGAACAAAGCATGCAAAACCTAACAAGCAAATTGTCTTGGAAGGTCAATGACGAGCAAACCTTAAAGTTCGAAGCAGGTACAGAATCACAGAACCGAGATCGCACGGCCGGTTTAAGTGCAACCTCAGATAGCGAAGCTGAGTACCAACGCGATCACTTCTCTATCAGTAGCGATTTAAACAAAGAAAACAGCCAACACAATAGCTACATCAGCTATGAAAATAACGACAACAAAGCCCGTGATATGCAATACGAGTCACTGGTTTTGAACCATCAGAGCCACTTATTCTTTGACCAACATACATTGACCGTAGGTGGACAATTTGAGAACCAAACACTAAGTGATGACAGCAACAACGCTGACAACGGCTTAAACGAGCTTGAGCGTTGGCAAGCAGCAGTCTTTGCTGAAGACGAATTCTACTTAACAGATACTTTCTCTCTAACAGCAGGCCTACGTTACAACGAAGACGAAAACTACGGCAGTGCAGTGACGCCACGTGTTTACGGTGTTTGGCAAACAACTGATAATATCACCCTAAAAGGTGGTATCAGCGCAGGCTACCGCTCACCTGATCTTCGTCAAGCAACAGACGGCTGGGCACAAACAACAGGTCGTGGTAGCGCCATTATTTTAGGCAACTCTGACTTGGAAGCAGAGAAAAGCATTAACCATGAAGTAGGTATTGCTTGGACTAACCATCAGGGTACTAAAGCGGAATTGACCGCTTTCTACACGGAATTCAAAGATAAGATCACAGAAAGCCGTGACTGTGATACCAGCGCAGGTGATGCTAGCTGTACCTATGATGGTGAAAGCTACTCGTTTATCAGCTCTCGTTACAACGTAGATAAAGTTGTTACCCAAGGTGTAGAAGCCTCTTTTGCAATGCCTCTAACCGCTACATTGGATTGGGATGTTGGTTACACTTTCACTGACTCAGAGCAGAAGTCGGGCGACTTCGCTGGACAGCCGCTGAATCGTATTCCAAAGCACCGTATTCACACCAACCTTTCATGGGATGCGACCGAGGCCCTGAATGTTTGGGGTGAAGTGAATTATGTTGGTGAGACCACTGAAGGTTTATCTCGCACCAGTATGGCGGAAGCCTACCCAGAATATACTCTGGTTGATACAGGCTTCACTTACAAAGCTACGAAAGATGTTACTTTCTACGCAGGCATTTACAACTTGCTTGATAAGGAAATTGACTACGATACCTACGGTAAAATCCTAGACGGCCGTCGCTACCAAGCGAAAGTCAAAGTCGCTTTCTAAGCCTTATTCAAGAGGCCCCTTAACCTCGCGATTTTTAGGTTTATCCATATCCCCTCTGAGCCTTTCAGAGGGGATTTTTTTTGCTAACAAGCTTGCTCGGCAAACGCTTTCCAATATTGAGCAATCACCGCTTGGTTTTCTTCCAAAGTGTCCACTGGCACCAATCGACCTTGTTTTTGTAATGTCTGACGATGAGCGGCTGCTCGATAAAAGGTATACGCTTCTTTCATCTTCGCAACGTTTTCAGTCGACAGTAAATCGTGCGCCTCGGCAGCCTCTAGTTGACGAATGTTGTCCGAGTAGGTCATTAGATCTGGGTAGCGGTGTGACCATGCTAACACCATGTATTGCACCATAAACTCAATGTCTATAATGCCGCCAGCTCCTTGTTTCAGATCGAAGCCTTTTTCTATACCACTGGTGTCCAAGTGCGCACGCATTTTTTCACGCATGTTAAGCACTTCTTGTTTCAAGCTATTCCGATCGCGCTCGCGACCGATGATGTCTGCTCGAGTCTGCTCAAACTGCGCCATCAGTTGCGCTTCCCCCGCTAAGGCTCGCGCTCTGCATAACGCCTGATGTTCCCATACCCACGCTTCCTTCTCTTGATAGTCTTTGAAGGATTCAAAGCTAGTCACCAGCAAGCCCGAGTTACCTGAAGGGCGCAAGCGCATGTCCACTTCATAGAGTCGACCTGCCGCCGTAAAGCTCGTCAGAAGGTGGATGATGCGCTGACCTAAGCGTGTATAAAACACCAAGTTATCAATGCTGCGTTCACCGTTGGTGGCACGATTAAGTTGAGCGTTATGGATAAAGACCAGATCCAAATCTGAATCATAGCCCAGCTCTATCCCGCCAGATTTGCCATAGCCTACTATGACCATCTCTGGGCGAGTGACATCACTGTCATCTCTTGTAGGGAAACCATGGCGCTGGGTGAGATAATGCCATGACTGCTGTAGCACTTGTTCTAACAGAACCTCAGCCAACCAAGTTAAGTGATCACTCACTTTCATTAGAGGCAAGATACCAGTTATATCGCAAGCCGCGACACGCATGATAATTGAGCGTTTAAAGCGACGCATGGCATCCATATGAGCCTCTTCATCGTCTTCTGGTAAACGCATCAGGGTTTGCCTTAGCTCAAGCTGCATGGCTTCTTTCGAAGGTGGCGAAAAGAGCGTATTGGCGTCTAGCAGCTCATCTAGCAATGCAGGCGAGTTAGAGATCATTTCAGAGAACCAAACGCTCGCCCGACACAAACCAATCAAGTGCACAATGGCGCTCTGGTTTTCAGACAAAAGCACTAGGTAAGACGTGCGTCGCGTCACCGCTTCCATGATGGGAATGATACGTTGCAAGACCGTATCAGGATGTGGTTCGTCTTCTAGGCAGGTCATCAAGGCTGCTAGGAACACCGCCAAACGCTCTTGTCCAATGGGTTGCATATAAGCAACCGCACGCGAGTTTAGGAATTGCCCCAGTTGTTGGGCCGACGCTGCGTGATCTTGCCACTGTATACTTTCCATAGCCTCTTCGATCAAACTGTGCTTTTGAGGCTGTTTTAAAATCACTCGCCAAGCTTCTTGCGCCTGCTGATCACAAGAGTTTTCTTCACCATCATCAATCAATGCTTGGAAGTATTGATGCACCGCCTTGCGATGTTGCCATAGGGTTTCTAGGAGCACGTCCCAACTCTCTTCGCCCACATGATACGCTAACCTCGCTCGCTCTGTTTCGTCCTCAGGCAATAACTGGGTTTGCTCATCCGCGGCTCCTTGCAAGGCATGTTCAACACGTCGCAGGTAACGGTAGGCAGCAAGCAAATCATCCACTTGCTTAGCGTCTAGATAATCGTCTTTCCCTAATGCTGGTAAGACATGAAACAAAGCAGGATTTTGTAGGCGCTGGTCACGGCCACCGTGAAGGATTTGTAAGGCTTGAACAATAAACTCAACTTCACGAATGCCTCCTTCGCCTAACTTGATATTGTGCTCAATCCCCTTTCTTCTCACTTCTTTGGCGATCATGGATTTGAGGTCGCGCAGCGCACCAATGGCACCAAAATCCAAATATTTCCGATACACAAATGGACGGCGAAGCGCTTCAAACTCCTCCACATCAATGGGGTCTCCCGCCATGACCCGAGCCTTGATCATGGCGTAACGCTCCCAGTCACGTCCTTGGTCTTGGTAGTAGTTTTCCAGAGAATCCATACTCATGACCAAAGCACCAGACTGACCAAACGGTCTTAAGCGCATATCGACACGAAATACGAAACCTTCCGCATTCACTTGATCTAAATGCTGAATCAGCTTTTGCCCGATCTTTGTGAAATACTCTTGATGAGACAGTGACTTTTTGCCCCCTTGTGTCTCGCCATGCTCACGAAACGCAAACACCAGATCAATGTCTGATGAGAGGTTTAACTCAAAACCTCCTAGCTTACCCATACCAATCACGATCAGCTTTTGAACTTGGCCTTGCTGATCGAGAGCTTGGCCATACAATGTCTGATAATTCTGCATGGACCATTGTTGGCTGGCGTTGACGGCAACATCCGCCAAGCGGCTTAGGTGGGAAGTTAGGGTTTCAAGGGAAATGGTTTGCTCGATATCCGCCGCAATTAAGCGTGTCATCCACCAATGGCGATAACGACGCAGTTGCTGCATCAGGGTAATCTCATCCCAGTCCGGTTGCGCAACCGTTTCTGAGACATGTTTACCCCAATGCTTCTCGCCAGAGTAAAACTGGGCAATGGATGGCTCCACCACTGATTCCATTGATTCAAACAACGTTTCTAGCCAATTGGGGAAACGCGTTAGTTGTTTATGAACGTACTCACTCAATAGCCAGATGCGTTCTGCACGTTCTAGTGTCGGCGCATCGATCTCTAAGCCGATTCGTCTTGCGATGGCATCACTCAGAGCCTGCTGTTTTATCTCTCGTTGTTGCGCTGTGCATAACGTCTGAAGCTGCGAAAGTGGAATCAAGGTCAAGTGGATATCCTTATTGTTATTGGCCGTTACATTAGGCTGGTCGATCGAGTTGCTGATTAAGCCATTGCCCTGTCGATAGCATCATGATGCCAGTCTCTGGTTTGCTCGCCAAGCGCTCTAGCAGCCCCTCTCTATCTACTTTGAATAGGCTGTCATAGCATTGGTCTAGAGCTTCTAATCGCTTGGACAGTTCCGTAGGAACACACTGCTTCAATTGGTATATTGCACTGCGAATCGGCTGCAGTAATGCTTCATCCCTCAGATAAAACATGGCCTCCCAATACACCAGCCAAGTTTCGTACCAGTACTCGGCAAAGCTCAATAATGAGTCCTGTGGGTTAGGTTTGGATGGAAACTCTATACGACGATGTTTAAGACGCGAGCCTTTTTGCGCTTTTGACACAACACTTACCTGTACTGGTACTTGCTGCGCAATTAGGTGTGCAAACTCGTATAACGCACCTTCATCACCGGACTTTAACTCAAGTTCTAACTCACAAATATTATCGCGGCCATAAGCAGAGGACACTTCCCCTTCATCACAAACAACCTCTAATACTGAGGATTTATAATGAATCAGCCACACATGACGCTGGAAATCCGTGCGGAAAACTTCAATGAGATCACGGGACCATTGCATATCCTGTAATGGTTTAGGTAATGGCACCTCAGATAATAACGTCAGGTCTAAACCATCGCTGTCAACGTGCCACTCCCACTCTCCTCGGGCATGCATTCCAACACGACTGCTACCACGAGTTTTCACAGTTTGTATGAATTCTCGATTTACCGCACGGATACGTAGGGCAATGCCGTTTTCTAACAAAAGAGCGTTGGCGGTATCGTAATACCCATTCATAAGATCGAGTGTCGCTTGGCGGGAACTCTTGGAGGATGTATCTTGAGCAGAACTGTTTTTTTCACAAAATGTATCGAGAAAAGCGCATGCCGACTTGAGATACTCGGGTTGAACCATTAACTTTAGTTCAAGCTCGGTAGCCATATTTTATAACCTCTAAACTTCCGGTACACCGGAGACAACTGCGTTAAAGAAGCAAGTTTACCAGAAGCGCTTAACACCGCATTATTTTTGGCGTCACGCCTAGGAGCATCCCATGTCTTCACTTCCCTCACTTTTGAGCATGATGACACAATTGATCGCCACACCCTCAATCAGTTGTAGTCAAAAAAGCTGGGATCAGTCAAATAAAGGTGTCATTTTCTTATTGGAAAGTTGGCTATCAGGCCAAGGGTTTCAGTGTGAAATCATGCCATTACCCGATCAGCCCAACAAAATGAACCTCATCGCCACCATCGGCCATGGCGCTGGCGGTCTAGTATTATCCGGGCACACTGATACTGTTCCTTATGATGATGACCGTTGGCAAAGCGACCCTTTCAAACTCGAAGAGCGCGATAATAAGCTCTACGGTTTAGGGACCTGTGATATGAAAGGGTTCTTCGCCATTGTGCTCGATACCATCCGCGATATGGACCTGAGTAAGATACAACAGCCTTTAATCATTCTTGCCACAGCAGATGAAGAAAGCTCCATGGACGGCGCCCGTGCGTTAGTCGATGCGGGTCGTCCTAAAGCGCGTTACGCACTGATCGGCGAGCCTACCTCTTTGACGCCAATTCATGCCCACAAAGGCATTATGATGGAGAAAATCCGCATCACCGGAAAAGCAGGCCACTCTTCCAACCCTAGCCTTGGCAATAATGCTCTGGATGCCATGCATGCAGTCATGTCTGAACTCATGGTTTATCGCCAAGGGCTCAAACAGAAATATCGTGATGCGAATTTTGTCATTGATTACCCTACGATGAACTTTGGCTGTATCCATGGCGGGGACAATCCGAACCGTATTTGCGGCCGCTGTGAGTTAGAGTTTGATATTCGTGCACTTCCCGGTATGAACAATGCGGCTCTCTTTCAAGAGATCAGCGCCATTTTGCCCCAAATCGAACAGCAAACCCGTACCAAAATCGAATTAAATCATTTATTTCCGGATGTCCCATCGTTTTTCACAGAAAAAGAATCCGATATCATTAAGGCATGTGAACGTCTCACCCAAAAGGAAGCGACTTCCGTTGCATTTGCCACCGAAGGACCTTTCCTAAATCAGTTGGGCATGGAAACCCTTGTATTGGGTCCAGGATCGATTGACCAAGCCCACCAGCCCAACGAGTTTATGGCGCTCGATCAAATAGCGCCCATGCAACACGTGATTAAGGGATTAGTGGAACGTTATTGTTTAACCCCGAGTACCGAAAATGAGGCAACGCGTGTCTGACGAACTCAATTATGTAGACTGGTTTCGCCACTCTTCGCCCTACATTAACGCTCACCGCGGCAAGACACTTGTTATCTTGATCCCCGGTGAAGCGTTTGAGAGCCCTAACTTCTCAAATATTATTCATGACCTTGCCCTATTGGATTCTTTAGGTATTCGTCTGGTATTAGTGCAAGGGGCTCGCCCGCAAATCAACCGGGCCCTAACTGAACGCGAATTACCCTCTCGTATTGAAGATGGTTATCGAGTCACGCCACAAGAACATTTGATTGATATTATTCAAGCTTCGGCTGCAGTACGCGTGCAGTTAGAAGCTCAGCTATCGATGGGCTTGTCCAACACACCAATGGCCAATGCTGGCCTGAAAGTTTGTAGTGGTAACTATGTGGTCGCTAAACCGCTGGGCGTGGTAGACGGCATTGATTATGGTCATTCAGGTGAAGTACGTCGTATCGACAGTGAGGCCATCTTTCGCCTGCTTGAAGACGATAACATGGTCCTGCTACCGCATCTTGGTTTCTCTCCAACAGGCGAAGTATTCAATCTCAAAGCGGAAGATGTGGCCACACAGGCTGCGATCCAGCTTAAAGCAGACAAGCTCATTATCTTCACCGAAGACGAAGGCATTTTTGACGAGAAAGACGAACTGTATTCAGAGCTGCTGGCTCATCATGCGGATACGATTCTTGCCAACGGTGGCCTAACACCAATCACTCGAGACGCTCTTGAAGCGTGTTTGATGGCGGTACGTGCGGCTGTGCCCCGTGCTCATATTATTTCGTTTAATGAAAACGGCGGACTATTAAGCGAGCTTTTCACTCGTGAAGGCTCCGGCACCATGATCGATGAAGACAGTTATGAGAAGCTGCGCTTAGCAACCATCGATGACGTGGGCGGTATGATGCACTTACTCGCACCACTTGAAGCAAAAGGTATTTTGGTACGCCGCTCGCGTGAGCTACTGGAAAATGAAATCGAGCGATTCCTTGTAATTGAACGCGATGGTGCAATCGTTGCCTGTGCGGCACTGTATCCGTTTGAGCAAGAGCGTTCTGGCGAACTTGCATGTGTGGCCGTATCACCAGAATATCGTGGTTCTAATCGGGGCGAGCGCTTACTTAAAGGGATTGAGTACGAAGCTAAGCGCCAAGGTTTGGATACGCTATTCCTGCTCACAACTCGAACTGCCCATTGGTTTATCGAACGGGGTTTCCGTGAAACAACGTTATCGACCTTACCTGCTAAAAAGCAAGCATTGTACAACTATCAACGTAACTCAAAGATCTTTGCTAAGCAGCTCTAACCACATATTAGGTGCGCCGGATATTGGCGCACCTAATTGATCAAGATAGGGTTTTACAATAGTCGCTAAAATCCACCAGAATATACAGCTCATCATCACGTTGCATAGTGCCTTGTACAAATTCACTTTCTTTGTATTCTAGGGTTTGGGTGGTTTGGCTATCAGGCAAATCCATTACCTTTTCAACACCTTCGACTCGAATACCAAAATAGCCAGAAGGTAAATCCAAGACAATAATGTGCCCTTCTTCTTTGCATTCTTCAGGGTCTAAGTCTAATAGGTAAGAGCCGTATAGCACCGTAACCATGTTCCCTCGAACTTCAATCATCCCTTCCACTCCGGCTCCCGAACCGGGCACAGGGGCTGACTCTTGATAGCTTAAAACCTCTTTTACCGTAGATAAAGGATGCAAATACTGCTCACTCCCCAAGCGAAAACAGATACCTTTCGACAATGATTCCATTATACAACCCCCATCATTTCTCACTTAAGACATCATAAAAAATAGTTACATGTCTAATCATTTATTTCAAACATTAAAAAACCCATTACTGATTCAGCAATGGGTTTTTAGTTAAAAGGGAGAGTTAAACTCTACTCAACAATCTTAAATGGAATAAACATTGGATATCCATCACGAATCACTCGCATTGGAACCGAGCGATTAGACGGCAAGGTTTGTGCAATTCGGTTAAAAGCATCAACGCCTTCTATAACTTGGCCATTTAGCATGGTAATCACATCACCTTGCTGCAACCCATTACGTGCTGCCGCACCGCCCATTATTTGCTCAACAATCACACCACCTTCAATACCAAGACGATCTGCTTGCTGTTCTGATACCGGTGCAACCGTCATACCTAAGCGGTTTTCATCCGCCTTCTGCTGCGCCACTTCGGCATCATCAGGGCGCTTCGCCAGTGCAATCGTCATGGTACGCTCTTTGCCATCGCGGAACACCTGTGCTTTAGCATCCGTACCGACTTTTAATTGACCTACAAGGTAAGGCAGCTCAGAAGAGTGTTCAATGGTTTTACCGTTAAACGCCATGATGATATCGCCAGCTTTTAGACCTGCTTTTTCCGCAGGAGAATCCGGCATAACACGGCTAACCAGTGCACCATGTGGTCGGTCAAGATCAAACGATTCCGCTAGATCACGATTAACATCTTGGATCAACACCCCAAGCCATGCACGAGACACCTTACCGTCAGCTTTCAGCTGTTCCACAACTGACATAGCTACGTTTGAAGGGATCGCAAAAGACACTCCCATGAAGCCACCAGAGCGAGTGTAAATTTGCGAGTTAATACCAACGACTTCACCATCTAGGTTAAACAATGGTCCGCCAGAGTTACCAGGGTTAATCGCGACATCTGACTGAATGAATGGTACATAGTTATCACTTGGCAAGTTACGACCAATGGCACTGACGATCCCAGCAGTCACGGTGTAGTCAAAGCCAAATGGTGAACCGATAGCCAAAACCCACTGACCAGCTTTCAAATCATCTGAATCAGCCATGGTTACAATCGGCAAATCTTCCGCTTCGATCTTCAGTAGCGCCAAATCCGTGCGCGCATCGGTACCGACCAATGTTGCTTCATACTCACGACGATCGTTCAATCGAACATGAATCACATCCGCACCATCAATCACGTGATTGTTAGTCAGCACATAGCCATCATGGGAAATAATAAAGCCTGAGCCTAGCGAACTTCTTTGGCGCTGTTGCTGGCGCGGCTGTTGTTGCTGTTGGCCAAAAGGCTGTTGCCCAAAGAAATGACGAAAGAACTCATTCAGTTCTTGCGCATCAGGGCTAAGCTGACGATTACTCGAGGTCGTCGTCTGCTCGGTACTGATGTTGACTACCGCTGGGGATGTTTCTTCCACCAGCTCGGTGAAGTCTGGCAAATTCGCGGCGTTCACCAAGGTTGAAAACAACATCAACAAAGTGATGCCAGCCCAGTTCACACGTTTTAGCAATCTGCTCATGTATTGGTCTCCTCAAACGTACCAAAGTTATATGATGCTACAGTGTCAGGTGAAGAGGATTTCAGGCGTCGTGAACCACGGGAATGGTTTGCACCTGTGTTTTATTGATTCTCAAAACTCGTGGATAAAAATCAGGATTGCTGGCTTCTTGTGCTGACTTCCGTTTAGCCACCCAAAGCCCACCTGCAAACCCACTTATCGCTCCGACAATCGAAAAAAGCGTTTGTTCCGTAAAAACTGACGGCAATGCTGCCCCCAATACCAAGCCGACTAGCGGCACGGCATACATATATAAAGAAGCCTGCAATAACGTATCTTCCGGAATGCCTACCACCACGTTTTGGCCCACTTCAAGGCCTTCTGGGGCGATGGCTTTCATTAGCATTCGATTACTGTTCGAGACTTTAGCGATCGCTCGATGGCCACACCCGTGACGAGCTCGACAGCTGTCGCAGCTACTGGTACGGATGGTTTCGACCTCGGCAATCTGGTCATGAATCGACAGTACGGTACCTTGCTCTTCAATCATTACTTGATCCTGGCATGATCACAGCCATTAAGCGTTGTAAAGTTTGTG
Organism: Marinomonas communis; assembly: GCF_004363305.1. Taxonomy (GTDB): domain Bacteria; phylum Pseudomonadota; class Gammaproteobacteria; order Pseudomonadales; family Marinomonadaceae; genus Marinomonas; species Marinomonas communis. The sequence goes on from NZ_SNZA01000004.1 coordinate 430,942, forward strand.
CAGGCACTTCACCCACCATCGTTAACAGGTAAAGCTTGTCATCCACTTGAATACTTTTCTCACCCGCTATGGTCGCGCCTAAATTCATAAAGGTTTCTGGACGCTTCTTATCCGTCTGCTCAACAAACACGGATACCGTGCTCATTCCATCGGATAATAACAGCATATTTGTGTTGTCATTCAAGCGACGCGCGTCTTGCCAAACCAAACTGAAGCCAGCTGGCAACCAATCAAAATGCCAATGGCGTTCAACGACAGTCGGCTCGACTTCGGTAAAGTGCTGCGTATAGGACTCATCATTGGGGGTGAAGTCGGACGCTTTCAAGTCTGGCGTAAACGTGACTGAAGTAAACTGAATACGCTCTAACAATGCATCAGAAGGCCCCAACACATCATGTTTTAAGAGAAAGCCATTTTCCTTATCAACCCAAAAACGGTGCGCATAACGAAACTCATCTTTTGGCGTTAAGGTCACTTTTACCGCATCGCGAGAAGCAATACGCTGCTCTTTATCAACCACACTGATGTCGTAGGCTTGCTCCAAGCGTTCCTTATCTAATTGTTGGAAACGCTTAAAAGGCTCATTTGGAACAAAACCAGCGACGTAGTCTTCTTTATCTGGAAAGACACAAATAACACTGTCATCCGCACGGATCACCGCAATACGTCGACCGTCTAAATCTTCCAGACTCTCGTATTCGACGCCACCAATCAGCCCTCTACGGACTCGCATTGAGTTCATCGCGCCCGCTTCTTGATGTACAAACACGCCATCATACGCCAGCGAATCAAACGACTCCGTCATCCGCAGTAGCCACTCCACTCCAGAGTGGGCCGATACCGCTCCACTTAGACTCAGCAGAGTCGTCAGGAATAGAGCACGTATCATTGACCAGACCCTTGTGGGTAGCCAACCACTTTGGCCATAGGGATCATACCTTGACCAACCGTCATTGAGGCTTGTTGCGCATGTTGTCGTAAATAGTTTTGCAGACGTTCATTGTTTTCCAACGCTTCTTCCGCACTCAATGCCGTTAACGGCTGTGCCGGTTTAATCGTGCTGGTTTGAGCCGTCACAATGTTGTTGCTTGAGAAACTTTGGTCGTCACTCAACCAAGCATTGCCCCCCAACACCACGACAAAAGCCACACTGGCCGCCACGGCCAAACCAGAGAAAAACGCACGCTTCGTATGCGGTGCATTGTTTTCTAAGTTTGGCAGATGAACTTGCTCAAGTTTTTCCGGCTTCGTTGCTAATGCACCTTGATTCGGAAACACCACAACATTGCTCTCTTGCGTGGTTTGCTCCATTTTACGGTGCATTTGCGCGAGAAAATCTCCAGAGTCCGAGATCAACACCTCTGCATCAGGCTGCAACGCTTGATGGATATCTTGATAGCGATCGACTTTCTGTGCCAGATGCATAGGATCGCTGGCCAGCAGCTGTTCTATATCAGCTAGGGTCGCTTCGTTGTCTAGAAATGCGGATAGACTGTCGTCACTGCTAGAGCCGTGCTTGTCATAGAATTTTGACATGACTACTCTCCTCCCCCAAAAATAGGGCGAATTCGTTTTTCCACTGCTTCACGGGCGCGAAAAATACGCGACCTAACCGTACCAACAGGGCAATCCATGACCTGGGCAATATCCTCGTAACTCAGGCCGTCAAACTCTCTTAAAGTCAGTGCGCCTCGCAGCTCTTCGGGTAAATCTTGAATCGCGTTTTGAATTTCAACTTCTAAGCGATCTCTGTTTAAGTTGGCATCAGGGGTTCCGGCGTCAGACAATTCGCTGTAAACCGCATGAACGTCCTCATTATCCAGTTCTACATCACTGGCGGGGGGGCGTCTTGATCGACTGACGAGATAGTTCTTCGCCGTATTGACTGCAATACGATACAACCAAGTATAGAACGCGCTCTCGCCTCGGAAACTGTCGATTGCCCGATATGCCTTAATAAAGCTTTCTTGAGCCACATCCAGCACTTCTTGCTTGTCCTGAATATAACGGGAGACTAATGCGGCAACCTTGTGCTGATATTTCAGCACTAACAGGTCAAACGCACGCTTATCACCCGTCTGAACTCGCTTAACTAACGCCTCATCACTGGACGCTTCGTGCTGCATAGGCACCTCATAATTCATTAACATACTGTGCCCACTTTATTGATGAATATATGGACAGCGTTACTACGATAGAGTTCCACGAAGAAACCGCTCGCTGAACTTAATTCGCTATTGTATTCGATTTCATGAAATCTCGGTAAGCCCTTGTGTCGTATCAAGGTATTCATTGGTGTGCCAAAGAAGTGTAATATTGAGTCGTTTATCACTAGTCAGAACAACAACATGAGCCAACATATTCATCACGATATCGTTATTATCGGCGCCGGTGCAGCGGGCCTAACTCTTGCTTTAGAGCTTGCGAACAAACACAACGTCGCCATTTTAACAAAAGGTGATATCGCTGAAGGCTCGACCCTTTATGCTCAGGGCGGTGTTGCCGCTGTGTTGTCAGAAAAAGACACGGTTGACTCCCATGTACAAGATACCATTGTAGCGGGAGCCGAATTAGGCGACCAAGAGGCCATCCGCTTCACTGTCGAACATTCCAAAGAGAGTATCGACTGGTTGATCGACCAAGGGGTTCCCTTTACTCGCTATGGCGACGATGACAGCTACCATTTAACTAAAGAAGGCGGCCACAGCCATCGACGCATCATTCACGCAGCAGACGCAACTGGGTTAGCGATCTCAGAAACTTTGGTCAAAAATGCCTTGGCTCATGAGAATATCCATTTTTACCCCGATCGCGTTGCGGTTGACCTCATCACCACTCAAAAGCTTGGCTTAGCGGGTGAGAATCGCGTCATTGGCCTATATGCCCTGAACCAAAAGTCAGAGCAGGTTGAAGTGTTCCACGCGCGACGTGTTGCGTTAGCAACAGGCGGCAGCAGTAAAGTGTATTTGTACACCAGTAATCCAGACACCGCCTCCGGTGATGGTATTGCCATGGCATGGCGCGCTGGCTGTCGAGTGGGTAATATGGAGTTCAACCAATTCCACCCCACGTGTCTTTACGATGCGAAAGCAAAAACATTCCTGATCTCAGAAGCGGTACGAGGTGAAGGCGGACGTCTATTGCTGCCTGATGGTACACGTTTCATGTTCAACTTTGATGAGCGCGGAGAACTTGCACCTCGAGATATTGTTGCTCGTGCAATCGACCATGAGATGAAGCGTTTAGGGGTGAAACACGTCTTACTGGACATTTCTCATAAAGATCCAGAATTCATCAAAGAACACTTCCCTACCATTTATAAGCGCTGCCTCAGCTACGGTCATGACATGACCAAAGGTCCTATCCCCGTAGTACCAGCGGCACATTATACTTGTGGTGGTGTGGTCGTAGATCAGTTTGGTGCGACAGATGTCAAAGACCTGTATGCCATTGGTGAAACCTCTTACACAGGGCTTCATGGGGCGAACCGCCTGGCCAGTAACTCCTTATTAGAGTGTATTGTTTACGCACGCTCAGCGGCGCAGCAGATTTTGTCGGACAACGCGCTAAGGGCTACTTATAAGATCCCAGACTGGGATGCTTCCAAGGTGACTGACTCAGATGAAGACGTAGTCATCACCCACAACTGGCATGAGCTCAGACGTTTTATGTGGGATTACGTGGGTATTGTGAGAACAAACAAACGTCTGCTTCGTGCAAAGCACAGAGTAGATTTGCTACTGTCTGAAATTGACGAATTCTATTCCAATTATCGTGTTACGGCGGATTTACTTGAACTGCGTAACTTGGCAGTGGTTGCGGATTTGATTATCCAGTCTGCTATGGCTCGTAAAGAAAGTCGCGGATTGCACTTCACTTTAGATTACCCTGATAAGCTAGAGCAAACTGGCCCAACTATTTTGAAGCCTCGGATTCGCTCTTCTGAGCTGGCAAACCAAGCAGCTTCTGCACACAAAGCCTAGAACGCAGTTCGCGGTATTCAGACTCAATAAATTGGTCCCGATAGACTACTTGGTACTTAACGCAATAAATGACCAAACGCTGCCATAGTGTGGCGTTTGGGCTGGCATGCATCACGAGCAACATCCAATACTCGTTTAAATACAGCAACGTGACATCAGCCTGCCAACGGGGACTTTGCCAGCGGACAGTTTCTTCCAATACTTCAAGCGTCGGCAGTGCTGCAAATCGTGTATAAACTAAAAAGGCCAACACAGCCAGAAAACCAACACTTTGCCACACTACGGACCACTGCAGCAGGACGATCAAAAGCCCTACTGCGAGCGAACCGACGAGGCTTGATAACAAGCCCAACCGAGAACGTTTAAGCGCGATAGTTCTCAGGCTGTACACGAGTAACAATCAAGTGAACGATGCGAGCTAAATCAGGATCTTCAGGCACTTCCTTCTGCATAAACCAAGGAAAGATCTCTTGGTCCTCACATTCGATAAGCTTATAAAAACGCTGTTTGTCCTCGTCATCCAGTGTTAGAAACACTTCATCCAAAAACGGTTCAAACAACACATCTAACTCCAGCATGCCGCGGCGACATTGCCATTTCAATCGCTTAAAGCCCGCAGAATCTTTTGATTCGATTTTATCTGTCATGATTGGTACTCCCCAATAAGTACGCGCCATTATAGCGGTTCACTGTGCGTCGGCAACTCACCATCATGGCAAAATACCGCAATGTTGACCTTTATCTGTCACGATTGCAGGAAAGTTCCGTCCAAGATAACGTTACCCTAGATAATTTGATCGACTTAACGATTTCTTAAGTACAAAAAAAAGTCCCTAGCAAGACTCGATACACCAACTTGACGACACAACTACAGGTAAGGAATGTCATGTTAAAACAACTGATCACCATGATGCTGCTCACATTGACAATAGCGACCACCCACGCCGCAGAGCATACGGTCAAAATGCTCAATCAAAGTGAATGGGGCTACATGTCCTTTGAGCCAAGTTTTCTGAAAGTTGAAGTAGGTGACACCGTCACATTTGAACCCACCACACCAGGACATAATGCCGTCACCATCAATTACATGATCCCAACCGGCGCAAATCGCTATCGCGGTGAAATTGGCCAACCCATTACCATGACCATCAATAAAGAAGGCTTCTACGGCATAGAATGCGCTCCGCATTTAACCATGGGAATGGTCATGATCATTCAAGCTGGAGAAGACGATATCACGCAGTTTAAGATCCCCAAAACGCTCCCTAAACAGGCCAAACGCCGTTTTAATGACATCAAAGAGTACGCTATTGATCGCTAGCTCTCGTTCCTGATTGATCCCACCTTTTGATCTGGGGGTTCCTTGGGTGCCCCCTGTTTCGATACTTTATTGTACCGCCCGCCAAACACTGCTCATAAAACAATCAAATACAGCAAAGTCAAAAGAGTATTATTTTGACTGCATTTTTAGTCAAATTTCACATATCCAAACAAAAAAGTACCAATAGTGGCTATTTGTGTACTAGTGAGTCAATTGAGACTTGTTCTATATTTACTGGGCTTGATTTAAAAGTGTTCAAGCCACTAGGTGCGACAATAAAAAGAAACTTACCCAAATGGGAGAACCTATGAAAAGTCTTACCAAAACAGCCATCGCATGTGCTGTCTCTCTAGCTGCCTTCAATGCATTCGCAGAAACTGAAATTACGATCGCTACCGTTAACAACGGTCACATGATCGAAATGCAAAAACTTACTCCAGAGTTCGAGAAACAATACCCTGACATCAAATTGAAGTGGGTCACACTTGAAGAAGGTGTTTTGCGTCAAAACGTTACCCAAGATATTGCTAACGGCAGTGGCTTGTACGATGTGATGACCATCGGTATGTATGAGGCTCCGATTTGGGGTGAGCGCGGTTGGTTAGAGCCGATTGACACAAGTGGCGACTATGATGTTGAAGATATTCTTCCGTCTATTCGTGGGGGCCTATCTTACAACGACACTATGTATGCAGCGCCATTCTATGGTGAAAGCTCTATGGTTATGTACCGCAAGGACTTAGCTGATAAAGCTGGCGTAACCATCGGCGACCGTGATAGCTGGGAACACATTCGTGATGCTGCGGCAGCTATGAATGATCCAGATAACGGCGTTTATGGTATCTGTCTTCGCGGTAAAGCCGGCTGGGGTGACAATATGGCCTTCCTATCGGCAATGGCGAACTCTTTCGGAGCTCGTTGGTTTGATATGGACTGGAAACCACAGTTGACCAGTGATGAGTGGAAAAACGCGGTTAACTTCTACGTTGACCTGCTAAATAAATACGGACCTCCAGGTGCCAGCGGTAACAGCTTCAACGAAAACTTGGCGCTGTTCAACGAAGGCAAGTGTGGTATGTGGATTGACGCCACGATCGCAGCATCTTTCGTAACAGATCCTAAGCAATCAAAAGTCGCTGACAAAGTCGCTTTTGCTCAGTCTCCGTATGCGGTAACTGAAAAAGGTGCAAACTGGCTATGGTCTTGGGCATTGGGCATCCCTGCAGCAACAAAACATGCTGAAGCAGCACAAACGTTCGTTCGCTGGGCAACGTCTAAGGAATACATCAAGTTAGTGGCTGAGCACAATGGTTGGGGCGCTGTTCCAACTGGTACTCGTACATCGACTTATGAAAATCCTGAGTTCACAAAAGCCGCGGTGTTTGCAGATGCTGAGCTAAAAGCTATCAACTCTGCTAACCCTAATGACAGCACACTAAAACCATCGCCATATGTTGGTGTGCAGTTTGCTGCGATTCCTGAGTTCCAAGCAATTGGTACAACCACTGGCCAAATGGTGTCTGGTGCCTTGTCCGGCAGCTTGTCTGTTGATAAAGCGCTAGAGTCTGCAAACCGTTCGGCGGATCGCCAAATGCGTCAGGCTGGTTACTACTAAATAACGTTTTTACGTTATCGCTTGAGAGTAGGGCCTAGCCCTGCTCTCTTGCCTCTTATAAATCGTCGCGAGACGCGCTAAAAGCTAATCACGAGAGAAAATCCCATGAAGCGTTCCATCACTCGCTTGTTAATGGCGCCTTCAGTCATTCTGCTGTTGGTCTGGATGATAGTGCCATTATCAATGACTATCTATTTCTCAACCATCAATTACAACCTGCTCTACCCTGGTCGTAACAATTTTGTTGGTTGGATGAACTTTGAATTCTTTGTAACCGATCCAGGGTTCTGGATAGCCGTTTCTAACACATTGATTTTGTTAGGGTCGGTGTTGGTCATCACAGTGGTGCTGGGTGTTGCGCTGTCTGCGTTGATTGATAAACCATTCTTCGGGCGAAACATCGTCCGCGTGTTACTGATCTCACCATTTTTCATCATGCCAACGGTTAACGCCTTGATCTGGAAAAACATGATGATGAACCCGGTGTACGGTATTTTCGCTTGGATTTCGAACTCTTTAGGGCTTGAGCCGATTGATTGGCTGTCCAATTATCCGCTGATGTCCATCATCATTATGGTGAGCTGGCAATGGCTACCCTTCGCTATTCTAGTATTTGTCACAGCATTGCAATCACAAGATACAGAGCAAAAAGAAGCGGCTCAGATGGACGGCGCGAATGGCTGGCATATTTTCCGCTACCTAACGGTCCCTCATCTGGCACGTCCTATCGCTGTCGTTGTCATGATCGAGACCATTTTCCTACTGGCAGTATTTGCTGAAATTTACGTATCGACAGGTGGTGGTCCAGGTTACGACAGTACCAACCTTGCTTACCTGATTTACAACCAAGCCTTGCTTCAATATGACGTCGGTGTTGCTTCAGCTGGTGGGTTATTCGCTGTACTACTCGCCAACATTGTAGCGTTCTTCTTAATCCGCGCTGTCGGCAAAAATCTAACGGTGTAAGGGGACGATCATGACTTTAACGCAACAACGAAAATTAAAAACCATCTTAGTAGGGCTGGCCTCATGGGCAGTTGCTCTGCTGCTGTTCTTCCCGATTTTTTGGATGTTTATCACGTCGTTCAAAACTGAGCTGCAAGCGATCTCTGTACCGCCACAGCTGTTCTTTGAACCAACCTTTGAGAACTTCTCAATTGTTCAGGAGCGTAGTGATTACCTTAAGCATGCTTGGAACTCCGTGGTAACGTCATTTGGTGCCACCATTTTGGCTCTGATCATTGCGATTCCAGCAGCGTACTCCATGGCCTTTTTCCCGGGTAAGAAAACCAAAGACATTCTGCTATGGATGCTGTCCACAAAAATGCTTCCAGCAGTAGGTGTACTGGTCCCTATCTACATCCTATCTCGCGACTACGGTCTGCTGGATTCGAAACTGGGTCTGGTGATTATCTTTACCCTGATGAATCTGCCGATCATTGTCTGGATGCTGTTCTCGTACTTCAAAGATTTACCAAAAGAAATCTTGGAAGCAGCACGTATGGACGGTGCAACACCTTGGGATGAAATGATTAAGGTTGTGTTGCCTCTTTCTGTTGGCGGTATTGCGTCAACTGGTTTGCTATCCATCGTATTGTGCTGGAATGAAGCATTCTGGTCATTGAACTTAACCGCATCAGAGGCAGCGCCTCTAACAGCAATGATCGCTTCTTACTCAAGCCCTGAAGGCTTGTTCTGGGCGAAATTATCTGCCGCATCCACACTTGCTTGTGCCCCAATCGTGATTTTTGGCTGGTTCTGTCAGAAACAATTGGTACAAGGCCTAACATTCGGCGCAGTGAAATAGTTTATAGGAATAATAAGAATGGCTTACTTAAACATAACTGAATTACAAAAACACTATGATAACTACCACGCACTGCGCGGCATTAACTTAGCCATCGAAGAAGGCGAATTCATTGTCTTCGTTGGTCCGTCTGGTTGTGGTAAATCGACACTACTTCGTACCATTGCAGGCCTAGAATCCAGCACTGGTGGCACCATCGAATTAGATGGCCGCGACATCACCGAGTTGTCGTCTTCTAAGCGCGACTTGGCCATGGTGTTCCAATCTTATGCCTTGTACCCACACATGACAGTGGCTGACAACCTAAGCTTTGCCCTGCGCCTAGCGAAAGAAGAACAAAGCGTAATTGACGAAAAAGTGAAATCGGTTTCAGCATCACTACAGCTTGATAAGTTGCTAGAACGTAAACCGAAAGAACTGTCCGGCGGTCAGCGCCAACGTGTGGCCATCGGTCGCGCGATTGTGCGCCAACCAAAGGTTTTCCTATTTGACGAGCCTCTGTCCAACCTAGACGCGGCATTACGTGTACAAATGCGTTTAGAGCTAGCACGTCTACACAAAAAACTTGGCACGACTATGATCTACGTGACCCACGACCAAGTAGAAGCCATGACCTTGGCCGATCGCGTGGTGATCCTGAACGCTGGTCAAATTGAGCAAGTGGGTACTCCACTTGAGTTGTACCGCTCACCAAACAGCCGCTTCGTTGCAGAGTTTATCGGTACACCTAAGATGAACCTGATTGAACTGGACAATGTGGTGCGCGAAGCCGATACACTGCACCTCAAATTACTGAACGCTAGCATCGACTTCCCTGTCGCTAGAACACATGGTCCATTGCCAGACAATGCAATCATGGGGATTCGCCCAGAGCACATGCACATCGTTGAAAGTGACGGCGATGTCATGGGTAAAGTTGAGCTGATTGAGCACCTTGGCTCTGAAGCATATACCCACATTCGTTTAGCCAATGATCAAACCATCATCGTGAAAACGTCTGCCCGAACCAACATCAAGGATGGCGAAGAAGTTCAAATTCGCGTAGATCGCGAAGAAATCATTCTATTCAATGAGAACGACCGCGTGTTTTCTGTTGTTGCTGAGGAAGCTGGCCATGAGTAATCAATTACATGCTACGCGCAATGCGGATAAGTTATTGGTGCGCAATTATGATCGCTCAGACATTCAGGCAGGTGTCATGCACCTTGGTGTCGGTGCTTTCCACCGAGCACACCAAGCTGTGTACTTTGATCGATTGCTGGAAACACCAGAAGGCAAAAACTGGGGCATCATTGGGGTGAATTTACGCCCCCATGATTCACAAGCATTTAGTCGTTTTGTTGCGCAAAAAGGCGAATACGTTCTAAAGACAATGGATCCTGAAGGCCATACTGAATACGAACACATTCGTGCCATCATCGGACAAATTGACGGGGCTCAGACTCCTGAACTGGTCGATGAAACCATGGCCAGCGAAAACATTAAGCTGATTACTTCGACGGTCACGGAAGGCGGTTACTATTTAGATGAAAACCGCCAACTCATGCTAGATCATGAAGCAATCGAAGCCGACATTGCGGGTGGGCGTAATACTATCTATGCCTTCCTTTACGCAGGACTAAAACGCCGTAGCCAAACTTCGAAAGCGAAGATCACCTTGTTATGTTGCGATAATTTGCGTCATAACGGTGAAGTGATGGAAGCAGGTCTGATGCAGTTCCTAGCGGCAAAAGGCGATGCTGAACTTGCGGCTTGGGTAGAAGAAAATGTGACTTTCCCTTGCTCCATGGTCGATCGTATTACACCGAAGCCTAGCCCTGTGCATGTGCAAGATGTACAAGAAACGTTTGGCATTGACGATCAAATGACGGTGATGGGTGAAGACTACCTACAGTGGGTCATTCAAGATCACTTTGCGACAGACAAGCCTGCCCTAGACTTAGTCAATGCACAGTTTGTTGACGATGTCGTAGCATATGAAGAAGCAAAAATTCGCATTCTTAATGCTGGCCATACCAATGTGGTGTACCAAGCGGCATTGAAGGGCATGCAGTTCTTTGATGAGGCCATGCGTGACGAAGAGCTAAGAGATTACTTTGACCGCTTTATCACTGAGGATTCCATCCCCGCGATTGGTGACTCCATCGTTGATTTGCCGGCCTACCATAAAATCATCGCACGTCGTTTTAGTAACGCCAACATTGGTGATACGGTAGAGCGAATCTGTACCGATGGCTACGCGAAGTTCCCGATCTTTGTGTACCCTTCTTTAGTAGGCTGTTACAAAATTGGACGCACACCAGCGAAAACCCTTCAAGGGATTGCAGCATGGTTTGTCTATGTACAAAAGTCGCGAGCAGGCACGGTGGCAACACCGTATCATGAACCGAACTTAGAAGCGCTTGAGCCATTTACGAATGACCCTCAAGGGATTGCAGCGTTTGTCTCTGATAGTTTTCTTTGGGGAGAAATTCCGACAGAATACCCTACATTCAAAGACGATCTCACAGCAGCGATCAACGCAATGCAATCGCAATACGCTTAGCGACATAGGAAGCGCTGGTAGGCTGTAACGCTCATCAGCGCTTCTGAATGTTCTAAGCTGTAAGATACAAGCTAGACGACCATGGATTTACGTCTTGCGATACGCCGGAGCAACCGCTGCAGAGACATTAACCCGTTTGCTATCCGGCAAAATCGAAGTTGGTATAAATATGGCTACTACTACAATAACAAAAAGGGTCACCCCCGAATATGAACTCGTAGACGATGGCATTGAAACCATTCGCTATTTGGAACACGGCTTCCCTAGTGAATTAATTCGCTGGCATGCCCACGACGACTATGAACTGCACTTTATTGTGGCTTCGCAAGGTAAAGTGTTTGTCGGCGATTACATCGGCAACTACAAGCCAGGGCAGCTGATTTTAACTGGGCCACGCCTGCCTCATAACTGGATCTGCCAAGATGGTGATACCAGTGTGCCTCTGCGCGATATGGTGATTCGCTTTGATCACGAGTCGTTTGAATACGGTGCGAAAATATTCCCTGAGTTAGCCGAAGTTATGCCGATGTTGTTGCGTGCAAAATCAGGCATTGAGTTTTTCGATTTAGATTACGACTTCCTCAAAAGTGTATTTGAGAAGGTCCGTGACTCGTCCGGTTTACAGCGTGTGATCAACGCCCTACCACTGCTACACAAACTTTCCCAGAGCCGTAACTACCGCTTGCTGTCGACGGTTCAGATTGACTTAAAGTCCAGTGAAACACTGCAACGCAAGATCAACACTGTCGTTGACTATGTGTCTAAGAACTATGCCAATGACATTACACTGGCGGATGTGGCCAGTTTAATTGGCATGTCTGACAGCCACTTTTCTCGTTTTTTCAAGAAGGCCACCGGTAACCGTTTCACCGAATTTGTGAATCGCATGCGTATCAGCCGAGCCTGCAACTTACTCACCGAAACCGATCAACAAATTGCCAACATTTGTTTCCAAGTTGGGTTCAATAACGTAGCGAACTTTAACCGTCGTTTTCATGAGTTAAAAGGCGTCACACCTAGAGATTTCCGCACTCAATACTACAAACGTATTGAAGGTCAGTAGCTCTCTCATTGTGTTTCCCCAGCAGTTATAGCCCTGCTGAAGGAAAGTTTAGCCGCCACAACCGTGGCGGCTTTTTTATCGCTTACTTTACTGTGCCACCGCACGTAATTGATCCAACGATGCATTGAGTACTTTGGTTTGTTGATATAGCTGACGATAAATCTCGTACTTGGCTTGATAATAGGGTTGAACCGAGTGGTTCGGAGTATGCGTTGCGATAACCTCCGGCAAAGGACAATACGCTTTAATCAGCGACTCCACCTCATGACCTTGCTGCGCCTTTAAACCAATCAGAGCAAGACGCGCCGCACCAAGCCCTGGGCCCACTTCTCCACCATCACGGTAAGTTAGCGCTTTTGCCAACACGTTCGCGATGATTTGACGCCAAAGCTCACTGCGCGCGCCACCACCAATCAATGACAGCTCATCAACAACAGTGCCTGCACTTTCTAGAGCGTTTTGACAGTCCAAAATAGAGAACGCAATGCCCTCTAGTACCGCCAAGGTCATTTCCTCACGACGAGTGCTATTGACCAAACCATAGAACTGCCCACTGGCAAGAGGGTCATTGATGGGCGTTCGTTCGCCGTTTAAATAAGGCAGAAACACAACGGATGTTTGGGTAATCGAGCTATGTTCGAGCTCTTCGAGTAAGTCCGGTACCAGCTTAGACACAAGATTGGCAAACCAAGCCAAAGAGTTTGCCGCACTCAGGGTCACTCCCATTTGATGCCAGCGATTAGGTAATGCATGACAGAACGCGTGTACAGTATTTTCAGGCTTGGCGTTGTGCGCTTCTGACACAGCAAAATAGACTCCAGAAGTACCAAGCGAAACAAAGCCTTGTCCCGGTTCAGTCACCCCCATTCCTACAGCGCCCGCCGCATTGTCTCCGGCTCCCGCTACAACAGGAATGGTATTCAAACCAAGCTGCTTGGCCACCTCATCGCTTAAGCAACCAATCACTTGCTGGCCTTCATAAACCGTCGGCATGTTCGCCCTTGTTAGGCCTGTCATGGCAAGTAATTGATCGTCCCATTGACGTGTTTCAGGATTAAGCCATAACGTTCCGGCAGCATCGGAACAATCACTGGTGAATAATCCCGTTAGGCGATATACAAGGTAATCTTTGGGCAGTAAAACCTTATCGATGGCTTGATAAATGTCTGGCTCATGCTCTTTCAACCAAAGTACTTTTGGCAACGTAAAGCCTGGCATCGCTAAGTTGCCCGAAATCGCGAGTAACTCAGGGTAAGCTTGCATCACTGCATCGCACTGCGCTTTACTGCGACCATCGTTCCACAAAATACAGGGACGCAGAACTTGCCCTTGGCTATCTAATAACGTCGCCCCGTGCATCTGACCGGATAAACCAAGGGCCTCAATACGCGTAAGATTCACTCTCTGAGACAGTTGCTCACATACTTGCCCAACCGCCTCCCACCAATCACTCGGAGCCTGCTCTGACCAAGTTGGATGAGGAGCGCTCACATTCAGTGCTTGGCTGGCTTGTGCAACAACCTGCCCCTCATCATTAATGACCACACCTTTTAACCCAGACGTACCTAAATCTAACCCTAAGAACATATTTCTTACCTGCTAAACATGATTGCAGTGAATCGTTATTGTTGTGTATTTATCGAGTGTCAGAAGTTGTGACTATTTAGTCAATGGCTGATTAGTAATCTGCTTTTTACGTATCAGTCCAAGACAAAATGCATCAATTTGACGCACTTTTTGCATAGAGGGTGGATTTGCGCTCTGGATGCATTGATTTCACTCAATCTTGCCCCACATAATTAAAACAATTCATTTATCGGTTTTTGAGGTCTTTATGCAGCTCCAGCAGCTTCTCAGTGAAACACTTCCTGCTACCAGCTACGGTCATAGCCAAGACCTAGGTGTGATTTCTGTCCAAGGTCCTGACAGCGTTAAATTGCTACAAGGTCAGACCACAGCTGACCTGAAGCTGGTTAACGAACAAACCAGTGTATTCGGCGCTGTGTGTACACCGAAGGGGCGCATCATTGCCAATTTCTATATTTTGCAGAACGCCGCAGACTCTTTTTTAGTGGTGGTGAAGCGGGATGTGCTCGAGACACTGTTAGCCCATTTGAAAAAGTACGCCGTATTTTTCAAAACGGAGCTAGCCGATGTCAGTACTCAGTACCATGTCAGCTCATTGTTTGCGCTAACAGATACACTTGAGCCACAAACGCAGTATGAATTGGCAATCCCAACCAGCCACCAAGATGGCTGCAGCCAATTGGTACTGAACAACACCTATTACCAAGAAACACTAACCGTTGCCCCTGCATCAGAAGAGCTTCCCAATGCAGAAGACCCAGCCGCTCACAAGGTGATGGCTCTTTTGGCTGCACGACCACTGCTAGGCAAAGAGCACCTTGAAGAGATCCTACCGCAATGGATCAATATGCAACGCAACGGCGGCATCAGCTTTACCAAAGGCTGTTATACCGGACAGGAAATCGTTGCCCGTATGAAATACCGTGGCAAGTCGAAAAAGCACTTAGCGCTTGCCACCTGTTCAGGTCCAATGAAGATGGGTGCGGATGTGATGAACGAAGAAGGCAAAGCGATTGGATCAGTCTTTGATGTTGCACCTTTGGCTGACGTACAAGTCGCTCAATTGATCCTAAACGTTGATCAAAACGACGTTGGCAACGCCACAGTAGAGGGCTACGACATTAATCTACTGCCTCTCCCCTATGAACTGGGCAACTAATTTTTCGAAGTTCAAAAGAGAAGCGCGCTTAGGATATCCAAGCGCGCTTTTTTATCTCTCAGGCGACTACTCTGCCGACTGTAAATGAGCACTCCAATCGATCGGCGCTTTACCGATACTTTCAAGGTATTGATTCGCTTTTGAGAAATGCCCACAGCCAAAGAAGCCACGGTAAGCAGACAATGGTGATGGATGCACGCTCTCTAAAACACAGTGCTTAGAGCGATCAATATGGCGACCTTTTTTCTGAGCGTAAGAACCCCACAGCATAAATACCACCCCTTGGTGGTGCTCGTTGATTAATTGAATCACTTGATCTGTGAAAGTTTCCCAGCCCTTATTTTGGTGTGAGCCAGCTTTTGAAGCTTCAACGGTCAATACACTGTTGAGTAGAAGCACACCCTGTCGCGCCCAGTTGATCAGGTAACCATGATTGGCAATCGGTATATTTAAGTCAGCTTCTAGTTCTTTATAGATATTGACCAAAGATGGCGGTGTTTTGATACCAGGTTTCACTGAGAATGACAGACCATGGGCTTGATTTGGACCGTGGTAAGGGTCTTGCCCAAGAATAACCACTTTCACTTGCTCAAAAGGCGTCTCGTTTAGAGCATTGAAGCAATCATTTGAGTGAGGAAAAATCACTTTTCGAGCTTCTTTTTCCTGCACTAAAAATTCACGCAAACGCTGCATGTAGTCTTTGTTAAATTCATCGGCTAAATGTGCCTGCCAGTCGGATGCAAGATTCATAATTACTCAGTTTTAAAATAAGGGTTAAACACAGGGTCATTTAATAGCGCATGATACCACTGCACACCATCCAATTCATGAGCGCCACCCATTACCTGCCTCAGTAACAGCCAAACCAACTCACGTAAGACATAGGCCTGACGATAGCATTCAATGCGGTAGCAGTGCTCTTTATCTAACGCACCGCCAATGATGATTGAATAAGCCTGCTGGAGTTGTTCGTAATTCAAGTGATGCGCATGAGCCAAAATCCCTAAGTCAAACAAGGGATCGTTCATCGCAGCGCATTCCCAATCAATAAGCCAAGCTCTATTGGCCTTGAGAATAACGTTTTTAGGGTTCAAGTCGTTGTGACATAGCACCAATGTATCAGGCCGTGGTGCCTTCGGTAACATGCTATAGAAACGTTGTACTTGCTCTATGGGCGTCAGCATATCCGAATCGCAATGATTCTCTGACAAGGCTTGTAGCCAGCGCTCTAATAACGCATACACACAGTATTCTTGAGAAACGCTTGGTTGTTGATGTAAACGCTGCACCACCTCACAGACGGGCTTTAAGGTTGCGTCTTGATGAGCAACAGCCCAAGAAAAGGTATGGCCCGTTAAGAATTGGCTAACCACACACGATTGCCGTTGCCAAACGATGTTCGCGGTTAACCCTTGTTGCGCTGTTTGTCGCCAGATATGAGATTCGAGCTCACGGTTTACACCAAATAGATCATCACTTTCTTGCGTTAAACGCAGCACCAGCTGAGGCTGATTACACCAACGGATGCAGAAAGTTTGATTGGAAAACCCTTCCTCCAGAGGCACTAATTCGTACACGCCATCTTTCGGTAAAATGGAGTTCATTTGCTTCAAATACTCAGAAAGTGCATACATTTTCAATCACTTATTGCCAGAGGGGGAAACCGCTGTCAGAATGTCCCTGATACCCATTTGAGTCAATATTTTACTGTTGAAGCACATAAATGAATAAGCACGAAGACATTATTCGCAGAATCCAAGAAAAACTGAGTACGCTGAGTAAATCTGAGCGTAAGGTTGCTGAAGCCATTTTAGCCGACCCTAAAACGACTATTCACTCCAGCATTGCGAAGCTTGCCGCGCGTGCCGAGGTCAGTGAGCCAACGGTGAACCGTTTTTGTCGCAGCTTAATTGGCAGCGGCTTTCCAGACTTCAAAGTCGCATTAGCACAAAGCCTAGCGAAAGGGACACCTTATGTGAACCTTAATGTTGAGCCAGATGATGCGCCAGGCGCCATTACTCATAAGATTTTTGAGGCAGCGAAAAACAACCTTACTCGCGCACAGGAACTACTTCCTGAAACATTAATTAGTCGTGTAGTGGATGTTTTAGCACAAGCACGCCGTATCGAATTTTATGGACTGGGTGCATCTGGCCCTGTCGCGAAAGATGCGCACCATAAGTTCTTCCGCTTAAATATGCCAGTTGTCGCTTACACCGACATTTTGGTGCAACGTATGGCGGCGGCGGGGACTCACCCAGGCGATGCGGTGGTGCTGATTTCATTATCTGGTCGTACTTTGCCATTGATCGAAACCGCCCGTGTCGCACGTGAAGCCGGAGCAACGGTCGTCGGCATTACCAACCCAGGCTCACCGTTGACGGAACATTGTTCCATTGTGCTTCCCATTGAAGAAACTGAAGATACGGACATCTACACACCAATGAGTTCACGTATTGTGTATCTCACACTGATCGATGCATTGGCAACAGGTGTACTGCTGAAACGCGGCCCTGAATTCAACGAGCATCTGCGCAAGTTGAAACTGAGTGTACAAGATACGCGCCTTCCTAAGCAGGATAACTAAAGTATTCAAAGGCGCTGCAAAGCGCCTTTCTTTTTTACGATATATCAACGCAAAATAACTACTAAACTATTTTCACAAGAGAATATCGATATTTTGTCAGAGGATTTTGAAAGATAATTCCTCGCTCTCTTCTTAGAATCGCCGGTCAGGTTGTGAAATGGTAATTTTTTGTCAAAAAACTGACTGTTTCAATAAGGAACACCAACTTGATAATTTCAGGCAATCTAACACCCGAAGATGACATGCTCCCAAAGCCTCGCTAGATGCTAGGTTTTGGTCTACGTTTGATCCAACTTATCAGAACGCGGCACAGTAGACTTCGTTATAAAAAATCGAATCATGGGGACTATAATGATTGAAAACAGCTTAGCGATAAGCTTTACCTTCCTAGCCTATTTAGTGGTTATGCTAGGGATCGGTTTATACGCATACAAACGCACATCCAGCTCAGAAGACTACTTCCTAGGTGGTCGCTCTCTAGGCCCTTGGCCTACAGCCCTATCAGCTGGTGCATCGGACATGAGTGGCTGGTTATTGCTAGGACTTCCAGGTTACGCTTTCGCAGCCGGTATGGAGTCACTTTGGCTAGCTGGTGGTCTACTTGTTGGCACATGGTTAAACTGGCTGATCTGTGCGAAACGTCTTCGCACTTACAGCATCGAAGCCAACTCTCTAACCTTACCTGAATACCTGTCTACTCGCTTCCAAGATAAATCAAAACTGATTCAAACCATTTCTGCATTCTTTATCTTGCTATTCTTTTTGTTCTACACGAGTTCTGGCTTAGTGGCAGGCGGTAAGCTTTTCGAAACAGTATTCGGCCTAGACTACCGTTGGGCAGTTGTAATCGGCACGGTATGTGTTGTGTCTTACACACTATTTGGTGGTTTCTTAGCTGTATCTTGGACAGACCTAGTGCAAGGTCTGTTGATGTGTGCGGCATTGGTCATCGTACCCATCGCAATTATGGAAGGCGACTGGTCTCAGCTTCCAGCGACACTAGAGGCGAAAAACCCAGAATTATTATCTTTGTGGCGCGATGTTAACGGCGAACCACTGAGTATCATTGGCATCATCTCGTTGGTTGCTTGGGGCCTAGGTTACTTCGGCCAGCCACATATCTTAGCTCGCTTTAAAGCTTCTCGTTCTAACAAAGACATCACTACAGCACGTCGCATTGCAGTTGTTTGGACAGCACTTTCAATGGTCGGTGCACTATTGATTGGTGTGGTTGGTATTGTCTACGTAGACAACCACATGGGTGGCTCGCTGGAAGACGGCGAAAAGATCTTTATGATCTTGGTAAATGCAGTATTTAACCCTGTGGTAGCGGGTATTCTACTAGCAGCTATTCTTGCTGCGATCATGAGTACTGCTGACTCTCAGTTGTTGGTGTCTTCATCTGCGTTAGCGGAAGACTTCTACAAAGCTTGGATCAACCCAAATGCTACACAAAAGCAAATCGTAAACATCGGTCGTTTTGGTGTTGTTGCTCTATCGATTATCGCTCTTATTCTGGCCTTTAACCCAGAGAGCTCGGTACTTGGCTTAGTGTCCTACGCTTGGGCTGGTTTTGGTGCAGCCTTTGGCCCTGCCATCATTTTGAGCCTGTTCTGGCGTAACATGAACCGCAATGGCGCCCTAGCAGGTATCCTAGTGGGTGGTATTACGATCGTTGTTTGGAAACAAATTTCTGGCGGTATCTTTGATGTCTATGAAATCGTTCCAGGCTTCATCTTATCAACCATTGCCATTGTTGTAGTGAGCCTTATGTCTGGTGCTCCAGAGAAGAAAGTACTGGATTCTTTTGAATCATACGAAGGTAAGTTGAACACGCTAGACTAATACTCTAGAGTCTTCATCTCTTCAAAGCCGAGCCTAAGCGCTCGGCTTTTTTGTGGCTATCTGACAGCTTCTCTTTACCGACTATTCATTCATACTCTAGTAACTAAAACCTCTTTCTAGAGACCAAAAAAAGGCCTCCAAAAGGAGGCCTAAACACCATTACTAACAAACGTTAGTAGTCAGAGAAATCTGTTACTCGGGGAAGAGTGAACAAGCGCCCTGCTCAGCGCCATTAACTAGCATGCGATATCCAGCAAACATCTCACGCCCCATTCCTTGATGGGAAGCCGTCAGATCACAGCTAGCTTGCTCACGTTTAGCCAGTTCAGCATCGCTTACTAATACTGATAACGTGCCTTTGTTCGCATCTAAGCGAACCAAGTCACCATCCTGGATTTTGCCAATAAGACCGCCAGCTAATGCCTCAGGAGTTAAGTGAATAGCTGCAGGAACCTTACCAGAGGCACCAGACATACGCCCATCGGTAACAAGTGCTACTTTGTAGCCTTGGTCCTGCAAGTTGCCAAGGAAAGGCGTCAACTTGTGTAGTTCTGGCATACCAATGGCTTTCGGGCCTTGGTAACGTACTACTGCAACACAGTCACGCTTCAATTCACCAGTACGAATCGCTTCAGCCAAATCATTTTGATCGTGGAAAACAGCAGCAGGCGCTTCGATCACGCGGTTCTCTTCTTTTACTGCTGAAACCTTAATCACCGCACGGCCGAGGTTGCCTTCTAACAAAGACAAACCACCCTCTTTGCTAAATGGGTTATCAATGGATCGAACGACTTCATCGTCTAAACTGGCTTCCACACCATCACGCCATACTAGCTGGTCACCTTCCATGAAAGGCTCTTTGGTGTAATGCGTTAGGCCATGACCCACAATGGTATTAACGTCTTCGTGTACTAAGCCACCTTTCAATAGCTGCTTAGTTAGGAAAGCCATACCGCCTGCGGCTTGGAAATGGTTAATGTCTGCTTGCCCATTCGGGTAGATACGTGTCAACAATGGCACAACCTTTGACAGCTCTGAGAAATCTTGCCAGTTGATCACGATGCCCGCCGCACGAGCAAACGCAACAATGTGCATGGTGTGATTTGTTGAACCACCTGTTGCCAACAAACCGACCATGGCATTCACAATGGAACGCTCATCAATCACTTTATAGATTGGTCGGTAATCTTTGCCGAGTGCCGTTGTTTTGGTGGCCAATTGTGCTGTGTAGCGCGTTAACGCATCTCGCATTGGGCTATCAGGATTGACAAAAGAAGACCCTGGTAGTTGCAGCCCCATCATTTCAACCAATAATTGGTTAGAGTTAGCTGTACCGTAGAAAGTACAAGTACCAGCACTGTGGTATGAAGCTGATTCTGCCTCAAGTAGCTCATCACGGCTGGCTTCGCCTTTCGCAAAACGCTGGCGAACCGCGGCTTTTTGCGCGTTGGTAATACCTGATGGCATCGGACCAGCAGGGACAAATAAACAAGGTAAATGACCGAAACGTAATGCGGCGATCAATAATCCTGGAACGATTTTGTCGCAGATACCTAAGAAAAGCGCTGCATCAAACATATTGTGGGACAGAGCAATGGCCGCACCTTGAGCAATGTTGTCACGGCTAAAAAGCGATAACTCCATGCCTTCTTGGCCTTGTGTCACACCATCACACATAGCTGGCACAGCCCCAGCCACTTGTGCCACAGAGCCCATTTCAGCAACAGCACTACGAATGATATCTGGGTAGGTTTCGTAAGGTTTGTGAGCGGACAACATATCGTTGTAGGAAGTAACGATACCGATGTTGGCTTCATCCATCAGCTTAAGCTTTTGCTTTTCCTGAGGCTGACATGCTGCAAAGCCGTGGGCCAAGTTGCCACATGACAACGAACCACGGTGTGGACCTTTTAACTCAGCCTGCTGCATATCCGCTAAATATTGAGAACGTAGTGGTTTACTACGTTCAATAATGGCTTGGGTCACTTTTTCCACAATAGGGTTCATCATCTCTCTCCGCTTGGACTCTGGCTAACTATCAGTTCGCCTAAGGAACCAGAGCCGTTTTATGTAATTTTACTACATTTTAAGAATTTAAAACCAACAAACAAGACTAAAATTCGCCATAAAGCACATTTATGTAATAAATTTACCAAAAAATATTACCAATACGCTTTTTTTTCTTTAGAATAGAGCCCTATAACAGGCTAAATGACAGAACATTACAAAATGCCGTATGTTTTTTGCACATACAGCACTCTCTTGGTAGATTCAGTCATTGAGGATTTTTATTTTTGTAGTGTTTTTACAATAACATTGAAAGAATTCTGTCCTACACTAATTCCTTAGGACAGACTTTATCTTCGAATATTAGGAGTGAGATATGACGATTAAGGTAGCTATTAACGGTTATGGACGTATCGGACGCAACGTACTTCGAGCACTTTACGAGTCAGGAAAACGTGACCAGATCCAAGTTGTAGCCATTAACGACCTTGGTGATTCTAAAATCAACTCTCACTTAACTAAATATGACACAGTTCACGGACGTTTCAATGCGGATGTGAATTTTGACGCCGAAGCGCTATACATCAACGAAGATAAAATCCTAACGTTCTCTGAGCGCGACCCAGCAAAACTGCCTTGGGCGGATCTAGGCGTTGATGTGGTTTACGAGTGTACTGGCTTCTTCACTACCAAAGAAACAGCAGGTGCTCACATTACTGCTGGCGCAAAGAAAGTCATTATCTCTGCACCTGGTAAAGAAGTAGATGCAACAGTTGTTTACGGTGTTAACCAAGATGTTCTAACGTCAGACATGACAGTGATCTCAAACGCTTCTTGTACCACGAACTGTCTTGCTCCAATCGCGAAGCCGCTTAACGATAAGCTTGGCATCGAAAGTGGTTTGATGACGACCATTCATGCTTACACTAACGATCAGCGTCTATCAGATGTTTACCACTCTGATTTGTACCGTGCTCGCGCTGCGGCAATGAACATGATCCCAACTAAAACGGGCGCGGCAGCGGCTGTAGGCCTAGTGGTTCCTGAACTTGCTGGCAAGTTTGATGGCATGGCCGTGCGCGTACCAACGATTAACGTGTCTTTAGTAGATTTAACATTCCAAGCACCGCGTGAAACAACGGCTGAAGAAGTTAACCAAATCATCGAAGACGCCATTGCGGCAGATCCAGTGTTGGCACAAGTATTGTGTGTTAACAATGAGCCACTAGTGTCTTCTGACTTTAACCACAGTACTTACACTTCTAACTTTGATGCGACACAAACTCGCGTACAAGGAAAGCTTGTTAAAGTCATGGCTTGGTATGATAACGAGTGGGGCTTCTCAAACCGAATGCTGGATAACACCATCGCTTTGATGAACGCCAAGTAAGACTAAATCCAAAAGGCTGCTGACGCAGCCTTTTTCATCTCTTATACTTCCCTGACGCATTATCACTTTTTTGGAATAGATATGACCCGCAGAACAAAGATCGTTGCCACATTAGGACCATCCTCTAGCTCACCAGAGATGATTGAGAAACTTATTTTGGCTGGAGCAAACGTTTTTCGTTTGAACTTCTCACACGGCCAACCTGAAGATCACATCAATCGCGCTAATGTCGTGCGTGAAATGGCGGCAAAAAATAAGCGTCATGTTGCTATTCTTGGAGACCTTCAAGGTCCAAAAATTCGTATCGCTCGTTTTAAGGATACAAAAGTAACGCTACAAGAAGGCGCGAAGTTTATCCTAGACGTGGGCTTCGACAAGAACGCAGGCGATGAAACGCGTGTCGGTATCGACTACCCTCAACTTGCAGAAGACTCTTCTCCGGGCAACGTACTGCTTCTTGATGATGGCCGTGTTGTGCTGGAAGTCACTGAAGTGATCGGTATGGAAGTTCACACTAAAGTCATCGTTGGTGGCGCGCTGTCCAATAACAAAGGCATCAACCGTCAAGGTGGCGGCCTGTCTGCAGCGGCGTTGACCGACAAGGACAAAGAAGACATCAAAACGGCAGCAGCCTTAAAAGCAGATTACCTAGCGGTTTCTTTCCCGCGTAGTGCAGCAGATCTTGAAGAAGCTCGTGAGCTGGCTAAAGCAGCAGGTCTTGAAACAGGTATCGTAGCTAAAGTTGAGCGTGCTGAAGCGGTGGCTGACAACGAAACACTAGATGCCATTATCCTAGCTTCTGACGCGGTCATGGTGGCTCGTGGCGACCTAGGCGTTGAGATCGGTGACGCTGAGTTGATCGGTGTACAAAAACACATGATCAAGCGCTGTCGTCAACTTAACCGTCCTGTGATCACTGCAACTCAGATGATGGAAACCATGATCACACAAGCAATGCCAACTCGTGCAGAAGTGTTCGACGTTGCCAACGCTGTTCTAGATGGCACTGATGCCGTTATGCTATCGGCAGAAACCGCTGCTGGTTCTTTCCCTGAAGAAGTGGTTAAAAAGATGGACAGTGTCTGTCTTGGCGCAGAGAAACATCCTTCAGTGATGCGTTCAAAGCACCGTCTTGATGTGACATTCACGTCAATCTCTGAAACGATTGCTATGTCAGCAATGTACGCAGCTAACCACCTTGAAGGCGTAAAAGCGATCATTAGTTTAACCGCTTCAGGTACAACACCACTGTTGTTATCACGTATTTCATCTGGTTTGCCAATCTACGCATTGTCACCAAACCAAGAAACATTGAACAAAACAGCACTATACCGTGGTGTGACACCCGTTGCGTTCTCTTCTCAAGAGCACAACATTGACACCATCATTTCAGGTCTAGTGAATAAAGTGAAATCATTAGGCTTCGTTAAAGACGGCGACCTAGTAATCGTGACCAAAGGTGACCACCTTGTTTCACACGGCACGACTAACATGATCAAAGTGGTTGAAGTCGGCGCGGTTGCGTAATGGATAAGAAGACGGTTACAACGGCAGCGCGCAAACGCGTTGCCCTTGTTGCACATGACAACATGAAGCCTGAGTTGACCACTTGGGCTGTGCAGCATAAAGATAAGCTGATCAAGCATGAACTCATGGCAACAGGCACTACCGGTAACCTTTTGCAAAAGCAATTAGGCGTCCCTGTAAACGCTTTAATCAGCGGCCCATTAGGTGGTGATCAACAACTTGGCGGTATGATTGCAGAAGGCAAGATCGATATCTTAATCTTCTTCTGGGATCCATTTGAGCCAATGCCCCATGATCCGGACATTAAAGCGCTCTTACGCGTAGCCGCTGTGTGGAACATTCCCATTGCTTGTAGTGTATCGTCGGCAAACTTCTTAATCAGCTCACCACTGTTTGATGAGCCATTTGAGAAACAAATTCCAGATTACGATAGTTATTTAAAGGCGAGACTTTAAGTCTCGCCTTTTTCATTTCAGACACGGCACTTTTCTAAAATAAAAAAGTCGCCTCTAGGCACTCCCTCAACTCGCGGTTTCGACGAAAATCGGCTATATTATCGCCCCTATTTGCAGGAGTTGAATACAGCTCCCTTGAAGACTTGAAATCAAACTCCGACATATCCCCTCATACCCGTTGGAGAACAGCGCAGGAGAACAATTTTGCAAGCGAAAGTAGCCCTTATTATGGGATCTAAAAGTGACTGGGCAACCATGGAAGCAGCCGCTGAAATCATGGATAAACTAGGCGTTGCGTACCATGTTGAAGTGGTATCAGCACACCGTACACCGGTTAAGCTAGCAGAGTTTTCTGAAAGCGCAGTTGAACGTGGTTTTAAGGTGATCATTGGCGGTGCTGGCGGCGCAGCTCACCTACCAGGTATGGTTGCGGCACACACTCGCCTTCCTGTGTTAGGTGTTCCAGTTCAAAGTAAAGCATTAAACGGCATGGATAGCTTGCTATCGATTGCTCAAATGCCAAAAGGTGTAGCGGTAGGCACGCTAGCCATTGGTACAGCGGGTGCTTTCAACGCCGGCCTATTAGCTTGTCAAATCCTTGCAAATGAAGATGCAGAGCTTGCAGAGCGTATTGAAGCGTTCCGCAACGAGCAGACAGATACGGTTCTTTCTAACCCAGATCCACGCGAGGCTTAATCCATGTCATCTATTTGGGTACTCGGCGCAGGTCAACTTGGCGCCATGCTTAAACAGGCAGCCAACCCACTTGGCTTAGACGTTAAACCTGTTGATATTGAAACCGATGAAACGCTTCCACTGCAAGCAGATGACATCGTCACAGCAGAGCGTGAAGACTGGCCTGAAACGGCTGCAACGAAGCAGCTTGCAGCCCATCCGAACTTCGTCAACTTGAAAACGTTCCCACAGTTAGCCGATCGTCTGACACAAAAGCAGTGGATCGATAAACTGGGCCTAGCCACAGCACCTTGGTTCCCTGTTGAAGATGACTCAACGGCTGAGAAGGCTTATCAAACCTTAGGTGAGCGCGTATTGATGAAGCGCCGCCGTGGTGGCTACGATGGCAAAGGTCAATACTGGCTAAAGCAATCTGAAGGCACTGAAATCCCAGACGACTGGAAAGGCCTAGCGATTGCTGAGCAAGCCATCAACTTTGATGAAGAAGTATCAGTTGTGGGTGTACGTGGTAAAAACGGTGAAAAATACTTTTACCCACTTACCCTAAACCTACACATTAACGGCATTCTGTACGCATCCATTTCACCTCTGCAGCGCCTTGAGCACCTTCAAGAGCAAGCTGAAGGCATGCTTGGTAAGCTAATGGACGCGCTTGATTACGTCGGTGTGATGGCAATGGAATGTTTCCGTTGCGGCGACAAACTATTGATCAACGAATTGGCTCCACGTGTTCACAACAGTGGTCACTGGACTCAAGCTGGTGCAAGTGTTGACCAGTTCGAAAACCATATCCGTGCCGTAGCGGGTTTACCTTTAGCTCCTGCTGAAGTAAAAAACCAGAGCATGATGGTGAACTTAATCGGTGTTGACGTTGACTACAACTGGCTTTCCATCAAGGGTCTAGAGCTTTACTGGTACCGTAAAGAGGTACGCCCAGGCCGTAAAGTGGGCCACCTGAATGCTTGTTCAGGAGATCTCGAACAGCTGCAGTCGATTCTCAAGTCATTGAGCTCCATGCCAGAGCCTTATGACCAAGCACTGGCTTGGTTGAGCGAAAGCCTACCTACAGGTTAATTGCGAAAAAGGCTGCTATATGCAGCCTTTTTATATGGCATTGCACTTTTCTGCTTTTATTCCCCTAAAAAAGCAAGCAATGTGCTTGTTTATTCATGAGAATACCATAGGATATAACATACAGACTTGGCTCGATAACTAACTTAAAACTAAATATGCCAAGCGGTATTCTAAGGAACCTTGAATGAACCACTTAGAACTCGACTCCTATGACTGGAAGCTACTTAAAGCGCTCCAGACTAATGCTCGCCTATCCAATGTTGCCTTATCCGAACAGGTCAACCTATCGCCATCGCAGTGCTCTAGACGTTTACAACGCTTAGAACAAAGCCACTTGATTGAAGCATATAGCACTCGCTTAAACAGCACAGAACTAGGCTATCAAGTCACAGCATTCGTTTCGATCACCTTAGACAAAGGCAACAGCCTGGCTCGAAAGAACTTCCAAGAACGGGTCGCAACAATGGAAACAGTACAAGAGTGCTATTCTGTGACGGGGCATTGTGACTATTGGCTTAGAGTCATTGCACAGGACCTAACAGCCTTATCAGACTTTCTAAGTGATGAGCTTTCAAACATGGAAGGTGTACGAGATGTCAGCTCAACTCTTGCATTAAACAAAATCAAGTACTGCACGTCTGTCCCCCTACCAAACTAAGCGCTCATGAGCGCTTAGATACCTCTGGTAAACGCATTGCCATTAATACTCCAACGATCGTGATTAGAGCATAAATAAAAATCAGCATATCCAGAGTCACCACTTCACTTAGCAAGCCAATCAAACTGAATACTAACAGCATCATCCCTATTGCCGTATTTCCTACCGCTACGAAGCTAGTACGCTTATTTCCCTCAGCCATATCAACTAGATAGGTTTTACGACCAACACGAATACCTTGGTGGAAAACTGTCAGCAAAAAATACAAGCCTGGTAATAACCAAAAGCTCGCAAGCGCTTCCGGTAGCCACTGGGCGATAGCAAAAAGAGCAATACTTGTCAGCGCCCCTAAACTCGATGCTAAGATCAGAACTTTACGGCTTGAGACATCAGAAAAGCGCCCCCAAAAAGGCCCTGAGACGAGGCCTGCTAAGCCACTGATTACCATAAACATGGCTAACACCCAAATCGAGTCACCAATTCTCTCCTCAGCTAACAGAACGTAATAAGGTGCCGCTAAAGCGGTTCCTAAGAAACACGCTCGTGTTATAACGAAATGGCGAAACTCCTTATCAGATATTAGCAGTGATAACTGAGACAAGGAGCGCATCACACTGAAGTCCGTGTCGTCCGCCTCCCCTTTAGGCTCATCAACCCTAGAAAAGATAAGTGCAGATAACAACCAAAGTACTGCACCGGCAATCAACCCCCAAATAAAGTAAGACGATGTCTGCCAATCGTAGGCATAGCTAAGAGCCATCATGAAGCCAATCCCGATCGTTACTAGACCTGCTGCACTAGCAGACAGCCCTGTCACTTGGCCTCGCTCTGACTTAGGGATGGTTTTACCTAAGATATCTTTTGTCGCAACAGAATTAAGTCCACGAGCTAAGCTAAAGCACGCCAGCAACAATATGATACTAATGCCTGCAATATAGCCCTCAAGTGAACTGGCAACGAGAGCCATCAACAACAAAGACAAAGCCTGAATAACACTTCCTACTACCCACACCCACTTACGTATGGTTAAGCGGCGCATAGCACTGGCAATGAATAACTGAGGTAATAGCGAACCTGATTCTCGAATTGGCACCAGCCAAGCCACTAAGAATGTTGGTGCCCCAACCGACTGCAACAGCCAAGGAAGAGTCACCTTAGGGTTAACGATTGCATCACCCGTATTAGTCAAAAACTGAGCCGTAATTAAGCGAATAAAATTCCTTGCTACAGAAGGCTTGTCTTCATCCTTTTTTTCGTCTGACTTCACCACCCAGTTATACAGACTCACTACCCATGATTGACGACTCATTCACCGAAATCCTTATTTTCACGACTTTATAACGTACGTACTATTTTATAGAAACAGTTTAATTAATTGCGCAGCTAATCTTAAAGTAATGAGGTTCAGGGTAAGAAAGTTTAAGTAGGACTATCCATCAAGTCTTAGCATAAATACAATTTATTGAAAGTCAGTCGAATCCGCTTATCACTAATTCAAGAGAAGATCCCAACATGGCACATGACAACAGCAGCGACCTCAATCCTAAAGTCACGACGATGAAAGGCTTTGCTAAGCTAGCTGACTATTCTCTAGTGGATTCACTTAACGCTGACCCAGAAAGCGATTCAGATGGCAACGAGCATCATCCGAGACAAGTCTTCTCAGGGCACTATGTACCAGTAAAACCTACGCCTTTGCCAGGCTTCGAGTACGTTGCTCACAGCAATACACTCTTTGAAGAGCTCGGTTTAGATGATGCCTTAGCACTCACAGAAACATTTCAAGAAGTCTTTTCTGGGGACCTGTTAAACGCTCCAGCACCGATGTTGAAATCAGGTTGGGCAACAGGTTACGCATTATCTATTTACGGCACAGAGTACACTCAGCAGTGCCCTTTCAGAACGGGAAACGGGTATGGTGATGGGCGTGCCATGTCCATATTTGAAGGGGTATTTAAAGGTAAACGTTGGGAAATGCAGTTAAAAGGCGGCGGGCGTACACCTTACTGCCGTGGTGGTGATGGTCGCGCTGTTCTTCGTTCAAGCGTACGAGAATTTCTTGCGCAAGAAGCCATGCATGCCTTGGGTATTCCAACATCCCGCTCTCTTAGCCTATTTGTTTCGAAAACTGAACAGGTACATCGCCCTTGGTATCACGAAGGCTCACAGTCTACTGACCCAGAAATTATGGTGTCTAATCCTGTAGCGATTTCAACGCGAGTAGCACCGTCGTTTATACGTGTTGGTCAGCTCGAACTATTTGCACGTAGAGCACGAACTAACGAGCATCCCAATGCGTTAAAAGAGCTTGAAATGATAGTACAACACCTGATCGATAGAGAGTATAAAGGTGAAATCGATCTAGCGTTGTCTTTTTCTAAACAACTGATCCAGCTTGCAGAATTATTCCGCGAGCGCCTAAGCTCATTGGTCGCCAACTGGATTCGAGTAGGGTACTGCCAAGGCAACTTTAATGGTGATAACTGCCCAGCTGGCGGCTACACACTAGATTATGGCCCATTTGGCTTCTGCGAAATGTTTGATCCCACATTCCAACCTTGGACAGGTGGTGGACGCCACTTCTCTTTTTTAAACCAGCCCTTGGCTGCACAGCAAAACTTCAGCATGTTTTGCAAGTCTCTGGAACCATTGTTGCAGGACGAGCCAAAAGCCCATGAGGAATTGTTGCAAATCCGCAATGGATTTATTCATATGATGGAGCTGAAAGTTGAGAGCATGTGGGCTCTTAAACTAGGCCTTGCACAATACGACTCAGAGCTTGTACTACAATTATTGAAATTAATGGTCAGTACACGTGCTGATTTCAATATGTTCTTCCGTGAGTTATCGCATGTGCCAAAAGACGCCTCAGCTTTATGCAGTACCTTCTATATAGAGCCAACCGAAGAGCAATTAACCCAATGGCAGCATTGGTTGAATCAATGGCGCATCGCCATAAATGCTGACGAACAGCAAGACAGCGTCAGCAAAGCGATGAAGCAAGTAAACCCTAAATACACTTGGCGCGAATGGCTTATCGTTCCTGCTTATCAACAAGCAGAACAAGGTAACTATGCCCTGATTAAAGAGTTACAAAAAGTCCTTAACAACCCTTATCAAGAACAATCACAAGAGGTAGAAGATAAGTACTATCGACTTCGCCCAGAAGAGTTTTACAGGATGGGCGGCGTTAGCCATTACAGCTGCTCTTCGTAACTTCCTGCGAAACCTCAGGGGTCAGATCCCTGTACGTACATCAGTTTCCGATCACTGCAGTCAGTCTAGGGATCTGCCCCCTTAGCTAAGGTTGCTATCGGGGGATCAAGGCGAGACATTTTCGACGGACGTAAAAAAGCCCTGACCGCGCTAGCGATCAGGGCTTCTTAATTAGAAGCTTGACGACGACCTACTCTCACATGGGATCTCCCACACTACCATCGGCGATGGCGCTTTTCACTTCTGAGTTCGGGATGGGATCAGGTGGTT
>NZ_SNZA01000005.1:0-341587 GCF_004363305.1 Marinomonas communis
AACCACCTGATCCCATCCCGAACTCAGAAGTGAAAAGCGCCATCGCCGATGGTAGTGTGGGAGATCCCATGTGAGAGTAGGTCGTCGTCAAGCTTTTAATTTAAGAAGCCCTGATCGCTAGCGCGGTCAGGGCTTTTTTACGTCTGTTGAAAATGAAACTAGCTCAGTGATGATCTTCATCAAAGGGGTCAGATCCCTGTAAGTACATCAGTCTCTAATCACTGCAGTCAGTCAAGGGATCTGACCCCTGGAACAATCAAAGCCTTTTCTGCTCAGATGGAGCCGGGTCGTACAAGTAACCCCTTCATCCCCGATAGAATCGGGTCGTACGAGCTATCTCCTGATGGCGATAGCTAAAATATTAGATCCCTAAGGTTATATGATGTTAGTCCGCATGCTAATGCTGTTCTCCTCAAGTATCTTCGTTATGACTGAGCTAAAGCCTTTCAATCTCCTTGCCTCTATTCAAGCTTAATGTCTCCTAATTGCATTGTTTTAAGGATTTAGTTTGAACTGATCGTGTCAAGATAGAGAATTCGCGTGGCACAGTATTCTTATTTCTAATACCTTGGTGCACGAATTATGCAATTTGATATCTATTTAGGAACTCTAATATTCTGTTTGAATCATTTAAGTTTCATGCCTTAACATTACCTTAATATAAATTTGTTAGGTGAAAGCTATGTTCATCCTTAGAGGGTTCATTTATCTGCTGCTACTTGCAGGTGTTGCTCAATGTATTTCCTTAGAAGCTTATGAATTAGGAGCTTTAGCGCAGTATGGAGAGGGTTCTTTAACAGAGAAAATGCAAGATTTTTTTGCTCTTTCTAGCGCTATCACATTCGCTGTATGTGCTTGGTTCTCTAAGGGAATGCGTCAGGCATGCATCCTCTTGTCTGCATTGATGTTGATGATGTTTATCCGCGAGTCAGATTCATTTCTAGATCAATATGTTTTTGACGGTGCTTGGCAAATTGCAGTCTTTATTGTTGCTGCAGTGACAATTTTTAGTTTGCGTAATCAAGTTAAGCTTAGCTATGAATCACTTAAAAAGTTTTCTCAAACTTCCAGCTTTGGCTTTGTTACTGCAGGTCTTGTGATAATAATTGGCTTTTCGCGATTGTTTGGACGTAGTAGTTTTTGGCAGAGCGTAATGGGCGATGCTTATGTTCGCAGTGTTAAGAATATTGTCGAAGAGGGAACTGAATTGCTTGGATACAGTATTGTGATGATCGCTGCAACGGAGTTGCTATTTTTTATTCTAGCGACATTAAAAGAGTATCAAAAGCAAGATATCTCTAACCAGAAACTATCTTCTTATGCGAAGGCAAACTTAGTTCATTAAGTTCACTTCTAAGCCAATGTCTGAGTTGCTTAAGTGCGGGCTCATGTCTACGGCTATGCTTATAGGCGATGTAAAAGCTGTCTGTAGCTGTATGAGTTCCGCATGGCAGCTTTACTAGGCCATCCTTAGGATCTAATTCATTAAACATATAGTCATTTACTAAGGCGACTCCCAGTGAATGTGTTGCCGCTTCATGAGCCAACATCAAATGGCTAAACCTGTGGAATGCAGCGCCCTCTGGGAGTGGTTGCCCTTCTTCAGCAAACCATCTGCGCCAATCTTCTGCGTAACTTTCATACATGCTATATGATGTGATAAGAGGAAATTGGGCGAGTAGTTGTGGGGACTGTTTCAGTTTAGCTTCTAGCTCTTTTTCTGTTTGCGTATTCAGTGCCGACGCAATCTCTTGATAAAGACCCTCGCTGCATACAGGAAAAAGACGCTCTGTGTAAAACCACTCAAAGTCAAAGCCACGTTTTTCTTTATCTATTGTGATAAAGCAGTCGGCCGTGCGATCAGAGAGCTCTGGTTCAGAAAATGTCATCTCAATTGTGAGATCGAGATTAGGGTGTTGTCTTTTTAATTTGCTTAATCTTGGAATGAGCCAATACACAGCAAAAGAACTATACACCGCAAGCCTCAACTTCGTTTCCGTAATGCCTTTGACGTTTTCAGTAGCACGGGCGATTTGGTTTAAAGAACTACTGATACTATCAAGGTAGCTTCGACCTTCGTTTGTAAGCTCTAGTTTTCGACCTTGACGTATGAAAAGTAGCTCACCTAGGTAATCCTCAAGACCTTTAATGTGATGTGACACGGCGCTTTGAGTGATGTTTAGCTCATTAGCGGCCAACGAAAAGCTGTTCAGTCGTGCAACCGATTCAAAAACAGGTAATGACTTGAGTGGCGGTAAATTCATATATTTAAAAAACTAATACTAAAAGAAAATATATCATTTTAATGGATTATAGGTCTTAGATAGACTGGTTGCCAATTCATTCATGGCATACGTGGGAGTATTTGTGTCAGGAAAAACGATTAGTAGCGCGATATTAGTATTAGTGCTTGGTAATTTGATGGCAACAGTCTGTGATGTGTTGGTAAAGTTAGCCAATGCCAGCGATGCGGTATTCCAATTCACCTTTTACCGCGTTCTATTTATGTGCTTAGTCATCACTCCATTTGTAATCCGTAAACAAGTTGCTCGTCCACTTGCAGGACTTGGTTTGCATTTCATCAGAGGAAATTTGTGGGTGCTAACATCTGTTCTACTGGTAATCTCTTTGTCTCAACTGCCATTAGCAACAGCGAACGCCGTGTTCTATACCGCTCCAATTTTCATCATATTACTGGCTGCGATTTTTTATCGTGAAAAAATCAGTAAAACCGTCGTTTTTGCTGCTGTTTCTGGTTTCTTAGGTGTTTTAGTTATTCTAAAGCCTAGTTACATTGGCTGGGGAATGTTGAGTGCACTGGGTTTTGCTTTTGTATTGGCGGTGAATAGTTTGCTAGTTCGAAAGCTTCCCTCGGATCAAGGTGCTATGCATGGCTTGATGATTGCTCAATTGTGTGCGCTGCCTTTATCGGGAGCATTGGCCATATGGGAAGGAGGGCATTTATCATGGGAGCAGTTGGTATTGGCTTTCTGTGCCTCGATTTGCTCTGTAATGTATAGTTTGGGTTGTTTAGTGGGCTATCGTTATGTTGCTTCTAGTCAGGTCAGCTCAGCTGAGTATTCAGGCTTGCTGTTCGCTATCATTGCTGGCTGGGTGATGTTTGCAGAGTCTATTGATGCCAGTCTAATACTTGGTGCAGCACTTATAATATTGCCACTGATTTATATTAGTAGGCGAGACATGGCTGCTGAAAAAGCTAAAAAGCGCGCTATTGCAGCAGCTCAAATAGTTTAATCAAAGGTGACGGACTTAAACGGTCCGTCGCAATCAAATCTAAGGGGCTGGAGCTGTTTGAGCAGGAAGTCCCTCTGACTGGACTGGCGGCTCTCCCGTTTTAAGTAAATTTAGTAGGGTGCTTCTTTCCATGCTGGCTTTTAGTGCTAAGTCCATCTGATACTGATACGTGGTTTCCCATTCCGAGCTTTTCGGAACCAGTTCAGATAGGTCACCTACAGCTTGTCTCATTACCGACAGATAGGCCTGAATATTCTCTTCCTGATTGATTAAAATGTTCTTTAAGGCTGTTGCACTACTATGACGTAAATAGGTTTTTAATTGCTCATTGTTGGTGTTCATGGTTCTGAGTTGAGCATTCTGCTGCTCTATACTTTGCCTTAATGCTGATACTTGGGCTTCAATCTCTGCTTGCTGTTTGCTGATTTCTTCACTTGGGTTGTTCATCGACATTAGGAAGTAGGTGATACCAGCGGAAGATGCAATGCTCAGCAAGAAGCAAATAAGAAAACCGATAGACAGCCCGATCGGGAGCTTCTTCTTACTTTTTGCTGCCACGTTATCGGCATTGGTTTCTTCGTTACTATCAGCTGACTTACTCATAATTTACCCCTAAATCCGAGGTGGTTGTTTAGTAATTGTACATATTGACTAACACTTTAAATATAACACAACAAAAATCTGAGAATTTGTTCAGTTTTGAGTCATATGCGCTTAAAATACGCGAAATTTTTAGCACTTGAACTAATAACCTACTAATTCAGTCGGGTAAATACTTGATCAAAATAGTAGGTTTTGTGTATGATTTGTACCACTGATTAGCATTTGAGTGGAATGTGTATGCGCTTAACAACTAAAGGCCGTTATGCCGTAACGGCGATGCTTGACTTGGCTCTGCACACTGACAGTGGGCCAGTGTCGCTCTCTGATATCTCAAATCGTCAAGGCATTTCCCTTTCTTACCTTGAGCAGTTGTTTGCGAAGCTTCGCAAACAAAGCTTGGTAGTAAGTGTCAGAGGTCCTGGTGGTGGGTATCGCCTGAGTAGAGACCGCAGCGATATTTTTGTGGCTCAGATTGTGGATGCAGTGAATGAATCTGTTGATGCGACAGGTTGTAAAGGGCGTAGCGATTGCCAAGGTGGTAACACCTGTTTAACTCATCACTTGTGGTGTGATCTCAGTGATCAAATACACGACTTTTTGAGCGAGATTAGTCTCGAAAAATTGGTTAAGCGTCAAGATGTCCGCCAAGTAGCGGATAGGCAAGACAAAGATAGTAAGGTGTCGGCTTCAGCTTCTCAAGAGAAGATCTCTGCAGCCCTCATCGGTTAACGAACACAACTAGCAGGGCGTAGCCCTGGAAGAATGAGTGAGTTTCTAATATGACTGAGCAGATTGATAAGGCGTTAGCTCGAGAGTACGAAGCGGGCTTCGTTTCTGCAGTGGAATCAGAAACCTTCGAGCCTGGCCTCGATGAAGACGTGATTCGCCGTATCTCTGAAGTCAAAGGTGAACCTGAGTGGATGCTTGAATGGCGTCTCAATGCGTTTCGTGTTTGGCAAGAAATGGAAGAGCCTGATTGGGCTCATGTATCCTACCCTAAAATCGACTTCCAAGCGGTGTCTTACTACTCAGCACCAAAGAGTATGAAAGACAAACCTAAGTCTCTAGACGAAGTTGATCCTGAACTTTTGCGTACTTACGAAAAGTTAGGTATTCCGCTAGTTGAGCAACAGATGCTAGCTGGTGTGGCGGTAGATGCAGTCTTTGACTCTGTTTCAGTCGTTACCACTTTCCGTGAAAAGCTTGAAGAAGCGGGTGTTATTTTCTGCCCTATCTCTGAAGCGCTTCATAAGTACCCTGATCTTGTGAAAAAGTACCTTGGCAGCGTTGTTCCGACCAAAGATAACTTCTTTGCTGCGCTAAACTGTGCCGTATTTACGGATGGTTCATTTGTGTACATTCCTAAAGGCACCCGTTGCCCAATGGAACTGTCTACATACTTCCGTATCAACGAGCAGAACACAGGTCAATTTGAGCGTACCTTGATTATTGCCGACGAAGGTTCTTACGTAAGTTACCTAGAAGGCTGTACAGCGCCACAACGTGATGAGAACCAACTGCACGCAGCAGTTGTTGAGCTTGTTGCAATGGATGATGCTGAAATTAAATACTCCACTGTACAGAACTGGTACCCAGGTGACGAAGAAGGTAAGGGCGGCATCTACAACTTCGTAACTAAGCGTGGTGTGTGTCATACCAATGCCAAGATTTCTTGGACACAGGTTGAAACTGGTTCTTCTGTGACTTGGAAATACCCGAGCTGTGTACTTAAAGGTGATAACAGTGTGGGTGAGTTTTACTCGGTTGCTTTGACGCGTGGTCGTCAGCAAGCGGATACGGGTACTAAGATGATCCACATTGGTAAGAACACCAAGTCTACGATCATCTCTAAAGGTATTTCTGCTGGTAAGAGTAATAATGCCTACCGTGGCCTTGTACGTATGAATCCAGGTGCAGAAGGCGCACGTAATTTTACTCAGTGTGACTCGCTACTGATCGGCGATCAGTGTGGTGCGCACACATTCCCGTACGTTGAAAGCCGTAACCCATCTGCGATCGTAGAACATGAAGCGACCACGTCTAAAGTGAGTGACGATCAAATGTTCCTTTGTCGTCAGCGTGGTGTTGATCCAGAAAAAGCGGTCTCTATGATCGTAAATGGCTTCTGTAAGGAAGTCTTTAAAGAACTCCCTATGGAGTTTGCTGTAGAAGCAGGCAAACTTCTCGAAATTAGCCTTGAAGGCTCTGTTGGTTAGGTTGAGGAACCCATTGAACATGTCAAACGAAAACACTTTGTTATCGATCAAAGATTTACACGCAAGTGTAGAAGAAAAAAACATTCTCAAAGGTCTCAACCTAGACATTAAACCAGGTGAAGTTCATGCCATCATGGGCCCGAACGGTGCTGGTAAATCTACAACAGGCTATGTTTTGTCTGGCCGTGATGGCTACGAAGTCGATAGTGGCTCGGTTACTCTAGATGGCGAAGACCTCCTAGAAATGGAAGTGGAAGATCGCGCTCGTGCAGGTCTTTTCCTAGCATTCCAATACCCAGTTGAAATTCCAGGTGTTAGCAACCTTGAGTTCCTTAAAGTAGCGGTAGATTCTCAGCGTGAAGCACGTGGCGAAGAAGCGCTAACGTCTGCAGAATTCCTTAAGATGGCAAAAGAAGCTTGTAAGCAAGTGAACCTGCCCGTGTCATTCCTTAAGCGTGGTGTCAACGAAGGTTTCTCTGGTGGTGAGAAAAAGCGTAACGAGATCATGCAAATGATGCTGCTTCAGCCAAAACTTTGCATTCTAGACGAGACCGATTCAGGTCTAGATATCGATGCGATGCAAGTGGTTGCAAACGGTGTAAACAGCCAGCGTTCTCCTGAGCGTAGCTTTATCGTTGTAACACACTACCAGCGCCTGCTTGACTACATTAAGCCTGACTTCGTACACGTTCTAGCAGACGGAAAAAT
Organism: Marinomonas communis; assembly: GCF_004363305.1. Taxonomy (GTDB): domain Bacteria; phylum Pseudomonadota; class Gammaproteobacteria; order Pseudomonadales; family Marinomonadaceae; genus Marinomonas; species Marinomonas communis. The sequence continues at coordinate 6,783 of NZ_SNZA01000005.1, forward strand.
CGTTAAGAGTGGCGATGCGTCACTGGCGAAAGAGCTAGAAGAGCAAGGTTACGCTTGGCTACAAACAGAGCCTACAGAAGACGAACTAGAGGATTAATCATGAGTGAATGGTTACAACAAGCCATCGCTCGTGCCGACAGCATCCAAGATGGTTTTGAAGACCAGCGAGCGACGTCGCTTGCGCTTTTAAAAGACATTAAATGGCCAACACGTAAAACCGAAGCGTGGAAATACACGCCGCTTCGTGCAGTAGAGCGTAGCAAGGCTATTTTCAAGGAAGAATCTCCAGAGCTTGAGCCGGTAGCGGTTGAAGGTCTTGAGTTCCTTGAGCTGACCTTTGTTGATGGCCAGCTGGTGTCTCTTCCAGAAGAGTTACCAGAGGGTCTAAGCATTGAAATGCAAGAATCAAGCTTGTTTGCGACCATTAAGCCAGAGCGTCATGTTTTTGGTTTGGTGAATGATGTGCTGGCGGCAGACGTTGCTGTGGTAACGGTTGCTGAAGGTGTTGCAGTCGAGCAAATGCTTCGCATTAACAACCTGCTGAGTAACGGTGCGCAAGGTCATATCCGTGTCGTGGTTGACCTGAAAGCTGGTTCATCACTTAAGGTGGTGGAAAATGCAGAAGGTCAGGGTGCGTCCCTAACAACTGCTTTTACTGAATACCAAATTGGCGTTGAAGCCAATCTTGAGCATTACCGCTTTGCGTTGCAGTCAGGCGACAATGTTGCTGTGGGCGGCAGTCACTTTAAGCTGTTTGAGAATGCTGTCATGAACAGCAGTATTATCGGCTTTGGTAGCGACCTACAGCGTATTGATACCGACATTGTTTATGCTGGAGAGAAGGCAAACGCCAAGTTGAACGCGATTTACCTGCTGGATGGTAAAGAGCTGTTTGACCTTCACGCAAACGTTGAGCACGCTGTACCAAACTGTACAACGGAAGAAAATATTCGCGGTATTGCTGGTGACAGCAGTCGTGCAGTATTCAACGGTCGTATTCATATTCATCGTGATGCGCAAAAAACATTGGCTGAGTTAAATAACCGCAATTTGTTGATGTCTAACAAAGCGGAAATCAATACTAAGCCAGAGCTTGAAATCTATGCCGACGATGTACGTTGTGCCCATGGTGCGACCATTGCTCAGATTGATAAGCAAGCCCTGTATTACTTGCAAACGCGTGGCGTGAGTCGTTCCCAAGCACAGCTAATGCTAAGCTTTGGTTTTATAAATGAGTTGATCGACCAGATGCCAACTGTTGAATTGGCGGATTGGGTGCGTCCGATTATTCGTGACCGATTTGCTCAGATGGAAGTGAAATAAGCGAGAAGTCCATGAGTCTTGATGTCGCTGCTATTCGCGAGCAGTTTCCAATATTAAAACGCGAAATCGATGGCAATCCTCTTATCTATCTTGATAACGCGGCGACGACCCAGAAGCCGCAGTGTGTCATTGATGCGTTAGTGGATTACTACACGCAATGTAATTCAAATGTTCACCGTGGTGCTCACCGATTAGCGGATGAAGCAACGCGCAAGTTTGAGAATGCACGCGACATCATTAAAGACTTCATTAATGCGCCAAAGCGTGAAGAGGTGATTTGGACGTCTGGTACGACCGAAGGCATCAATATGATTGCCAACGGTTTGGCGAAGCTTCTTAAGCCAACTGATGAAGTCATCGTGACGGGTATGGAGCACCATGCCAACATCGTGACTTGGCAGCAAGCATGTAAAGCTGCAGGTGCTACTTTGCACAATGTGCCAGTGACTGATAAAGGCGAGCTAGACTTAGATGTTTATGTTTCTTTGTTGAACGAAAACACTAAATTAGTTGCTTTCCCGCACGTGTCAAACTCACTGGGTACTGTGAACCCAATCAAGTGGATGACTGAGCAAGCGAAGAAGTTTAGCGCTTGGGTTTTGGTCGATGGTGCCCAAGGTATCGCCCACGGTAACGTTGATGTTCAAGATATCGGTTGTGATTTCTATGCTTTTTCAGGGCATAAAATCTACGGACCAATGGGTATAGGTGTACTTTGGGGCAAAGAAGAGCTACTAGCGGATTGGCCAGTATGGCAAACCGGTGGTGAGATGATCTCTACTGTGACCTTACAGGATGCCACTTGGAATGTGTTGCCATACCGTCTTGAAGCGGGTACGCCAAATGTGGGTGATGCGATTGCGCTAGGTGAAGCGATTCGTTGGTTCAGTGAATTGGATTATGCTGAGGTAGCTGCTCACGAGAAAGCTTTAATGGCCCGTGCTACTGAGTTGGCTAAAGAATTCGATGGTTTGCGCATGATCGGTGAAGCCGAAGAAAAAGTAGGGGCGTTTAGCTTCGTACTAGATCAAGGTCACCCAGCAGATATTGGTTTCTTACTTGATCGACAAGGCATTGCAATCCGTACTGGCGATCACTGTGCGCAGCCGCTGATGGCACGCTTTGGTGTGCCTGGTACCGCACGTATGTCGTTCTCGATTTACAATACGATTGAAGAAGTTGAGCAATTCTTCAAAGCTTTGAAAAAAGTTCACATGATGTTGGCTTAGGAGGCATTATGTCGACGGAAACATTCGATCCGAATCAAACGGTCAGCATGACCGATGCGGCGCGTAAATTTTTTGCGTCAAAACTTCAGGTGCAATCTGAAGGGAGCTTGGTGCGCTTAAGTACCAAAGAGAGTGGTTGTACCGGTTACGCTTACGTTTTAGACATCGTAGAATCAGCGCAAGACGGCGATGCTGTCATGGACTTTGAAGGCGTAAAGCTGGCGATTGATGATAAGTCTCTGACTTTGCTTAAAGGTACAGAGATTGACTTGGTGCGCGAAGGTATTAACCAAGTCGTGAAATTTAACAATCCCAATGTGGTTGCGGAATGCGGCTGCGGCGAAAGCTTTAGTGTGAATTAATAACATGCAGAAAATGGTCGTTACTCAGCGCGAGTGCCCAGCTCGACGAGTACCAAGCGGTGAACCAACCACCATCCCTGAAGGTCAGTTTATTACTATCAACCAAGCGTTGGGTGGTAACTACACTGTCACTTTCCAAGGCAATATGTTGCGTATAGATGGCACCGATGCGGATGCTATTGGTCAAGAGCCTGAAGTATTAAGTTTCAGTGATGATGGCTCAGGTCAAATTGTTGAGGATCAAGTATGGCAGGCATTAGATAGTGTTTATGATCCTGAAATTCCGATCAGTTTGGTGTCTCTAGGTTTGGTGTACAACGTAACCGTGGATCAAGCTGAAAAGCAGGTTGCGATTCAAATGACGTTAACCGCGCCAGGTTGCGGAATGGGGCCAGTGCTTGTTAGCGATGTAAAATATCGCGTGACGAAAGTGCCGAATGTGGCAGATGTTCATGTTGAGCTTGTTTTTGATCCGCCATGGTCACGTGAAATGATGAGTGAAGAAGCGCAGCTAGAAGCAGGCTTGTTCTTCTAACACATACAGTTACAGCGTAAAATCGACTACAATACCGACGGCCAATGATTTCAACCATTGGCCGTTTCTTTTTGTGCTACAGCAATGATGCGAAATAGCGTCTATCGCACTGTTTTATTTAGTAAGCCAACTTAGCGAGGCATTATGTCTTTACCGACAACAGAAGAGATTATCGACGACATTTCTTTCTTTGATGATTGGGAAGAGAAGTACAAATACATTATCGACTTAGGTAAAGCGCTACCTGAGTTTGACGACGCTTGGCGCACGCCAGAGCGCTTGGTGAAAGGCTGCCAAAGCAATGTTTGGATTCAGCCGGGTAGCACGCAAGATGCTGAGAAAGGTGAGGTACTGGTTTTTTCTGTGGACAGTGATGCGGTTATTGTTCGTGGTTTACTTGGCCTTGTGATGGCGGCTTACAACGAGAAAACGCCTGCAGAAGTGCTGGCGTTTGATATTGATGGATACTTTTCGGAGCTAGATCTTGAGCGTCACTTGAGCCCAACTCGTGGGAATGGTCTACGTTCGATTGTTGGCCGTGTTCAAGCCATCGCAAAAGCGTCTGTTTAACTGATTTAGCTTTGTAGCTTTGTTTTAATTTGCGTTACCTTGGAGAGTTCCAATGCAAACACCTGTTTACCTCGACAACTCAGCGACCACACCGGTTGATCCTCGTGTCGCGGAAAAAATGATGCAATGTCTTACTCAAGACGGCAACTTCGGCAACCCAGCTTCACGTTCACACCTATTTGGTTGGCGTGCAGAAGAAGCGGTAGAGGATGCGCGTTTGCAGGTGGCAGAATTGATCGAAGCGGATGCTCGTGAAATTGTATGGACTTCAGGTGCAACCGAAGCGAACAATTTGGCGATTAAAGGCGTTGCTGAAGCCAATAAGCTAAAAGGTCGCCATATCGTGACGTCAATGATTGAGCACAAAGCGGTGTTGGACCCTTGTCGTCAGCTTGAAAAAGAAGGCTTTGAGGTGACGTATCTTAAGCCAAACGCCCATGGTGAGATCACCGTTGATAGTGTGATTGCTGCACTGCGTGAAGATACAATCCTAGTGTCTTTGATGCACGGTAATAATGAGCTGGGTGTGGTAACGGACATTGCGGCGATTGGCCAAGATACTCGTGCGCGCGGTATTTACTTTCATGTAGATGGCGCTCAGACAACAGGTAAAGTAGCGATTGATGTGAACGCTATGAATGTCGATCTGATGTCTTTGACGGCTCATAAAACTTACGGTCCAAAAGGCATCGGTGCGTTGTATGTGCGCCGTTCGCCAAAGGTGAAGTTAGAAGCACAAATGCATGGTGGTGGTCATGAGCGTGGTATGCGTTCAGGTACGTTGGCCACCCATCAAATCGTAGGTATGGGTGAGGCTTTTGCTATTGCAAAGGCTGACATGCAAAATGACTGCGAACGAATCTCTGCGTTGCGAGAAAAACTGTGGAATGGTCTATCTGAAATGCCAGGTGTTCATCTGAACGGTGATTCAGCTAATCGTGTTGCTGGTGTCATTAACGTTGGCTTTGATGGCGTGGAAGGTGAGGTGCTACTGATGTCTCTAGCAGATGTGGCGCTGTCTTCTGGCTCTGCGTGTACATCAGCTAGCCTTGAGCCCTCTTATGTATTGCGCGCTATTGGTTTGTCAGATCAGCTAGCGCATGCGTCACTGCGTATGTCTGTCGGGCGTTTCACTACGGAAGAAGAGATAGATTTCGTTATTGAAACGGTAAAAAACGCTGTGACTCAACTGCGTGGCCTGTAAACATTCGAAAAAGGCGACTTTTCGTTTTTTAACCACAAAAAACGTGGCGAATACATACAAATTTCATAAAGACATGCGTATAATGCGCACGCTTAAAGTTATTAGTCGGTCTCGTAATTTCACGTGACCATTGAAATTCATATTTGGAGTTTAACATGGCGCTAGAACGCACTCTATCTATCATCAAGCCAGATGCTGTTGCTAAAAACGTAATCGGTGAAATCTACACTCGTTTCGAGCGTGCTGGTCTGAAAATCGTTGAAGCTAAAATGATTCAACTAGACGACGAGCTAGCTGGCGGTTTCTACGCTGAGCACAAAGAGCGTCCATTCTACAAAGACCTAGTTGCATTCATGACTTCTGGTCCAGTTGTTGTTTCTGTTCTTGAAGGCGAAGGCGCTGTTCTACGTCACCGTGAACTAATGGGTGCTACTAACCCTAAAGAAGCGGCTGCTGGCACTCTACGTGCTGACTACGCTGAGTCTATCGACGCGAACGCTGTTCACGGTTCTGACTCTGTTGAGTCTGCTGCACGTGAAGTTGCTTACTTCTTCGGTAAGTAATTGATTTAAAGCCTACCTTTTCGTTTTAGAAAAGCAGGTTTATGAGGAAGCGGGCCTATGGCCCGCTTCTTTGCAGAGGCTTCTGAAAAGCGTAATCCCTTTTCAGAAGCTTTTTTGTCTACACTTAACGCTTTAGAGCGAATGATTGATACCTATGACTGACACCCAGAAAGTAAATTTACTTGGCCTTTCACCAGAGAAACTCATCGAATTTTTTGAGTCGATTGGTGAAAAGAAATTCCGTGCTACCCAAGTGATGAAATGGATTCATCAAAAGGGCGCTGAGTCCTTTGAAGACATGACGGATGTTAGTAAGAAGTTACGCGCTAAATTAGAAAATATCTGTGAGATCCGTGCACCGGAAATCGTATCTCAAAATATTTCTAATGATGGTACTCGTAAGTGGATCATTCGTACTGAAGGTGGTCAGAATAACTGTGTCGAAGCGGTTTTGATTCCTGATGGTGATCGCGCGACACTTTGTGTGTCGTCTCAGGTTGGTTGTTCCTTGGACTGTAGCTTTTGTTCAACAGGTAAGCAGGGGTTTAACCGTAACCTAACGGCGGCTGAAATCATTGGTCAGGTTTGGATTGCGATTAAATCTTTTGGTCCTATGGATCCAAGCGGCCCTCGTCGCGTGACCAATGTGGTGATGATGGGCATGGGTGAACCACTGATGAACTTTGAGCCTGTCGTTGATGCCATGACCTTGATGATGCACGACAATGCCTACGGTTTATCGAAGCGTCGCGTAACCTTAAGTACCTCTGGTGTGGTGCCACGTATTTACGACTTGGTAAAACGCACCGATGTGTCGTTGGCGATTTCTCTTCATGCGCCGAATAACGAATTGCGTAATGAGTTGGTGCCAATTAACAAGAAATACCCAATCGAAGAGCTGCTGGAAGCTTGTCAGCATTACCTAGATAACTTGCCTGATAAGCGTCATATCACGATTGAATACACGGTTATGGCTGGTGTGAATGATCAGGAAGAGCACGCGCGTCAATTGTCTAAACTTCTGGAAAACTTGGAATGTAAGATTAACTTGATTCCATTTAATCCATTCCCGCATTCAGGTTACGAGAAACCATCTAATAACCAAACGCGACGTTTCCAGAAAATCCTTGCCGACGATGGCTACACGGTAACAGTCCGTACGACACGTGGTGATGATATTGATGCCGCGTGTGGCCAGTTGGTGGGTGACTTCCTAGATAAAACACGTCGTTCTCAGAAGTATATTGAACTGCGCCAAGTGGCAGATTGATTTTCAAATTTCGATAAAATTAAGTGACGCATTACTGAGATGTCAGTAATGCGTCAAATTCACTTAAATTCTTGCCCCTAATAGAAAAGTTTTTCATCATTTTGGTCTGTTGGGTTTGATGGCTGGCCTCAATCTTGATTTAATACCAAGTGAATAAGTGAAAGCGCTTTTTATCATTATTCAGGCATGGGAAAGCCCGCTCCTCTGGGCCCAAATACAAAGCTGTCAATTGTCTGTCGTCGCGTATTTTTGCACGAAACTGACCATACACCCGACCGCTTAGCGCTTTTGTTAGCCTGTTTCACCAAGGTAATAACATGACAACCGAATTAGAGATGGATATCGCTCAAGAGCAGAATGCGAAAGCATTAGATATTGGCCACATTCTGAAAGCGAAACGTCTAAGTTTGTCGATTGACGAACGCCAAGTCGCAACTGAGCTTAAATTATCTATTGAGCACGTTTACGCATTAGAGAATGCTGCCTTCAACCGTTTCCGTTCCGCAACGTTTGCCCGTGGCTATTTAAAAAGCTATTGCCGTTTATTAGGTCTTGATCATCGCCCAATATTGGCTGCTTTTGATGAACAGCAGTCAGTCAAAGAAAGTAATCTACGACCCGTTGATAACGTTCCTCCACAAGCGTCTGGGCGCGATCCTATTTTTATTATTGTTTCAGCGATCATTATTGCAATCATTGTGTTTGTTGCTTTTTGGTGGCCCACACAATCTTCCGAGCCGAGCTCCCCTGTGGTAGACCAAACTCCAGTGGTTGAGTCAGAACCAGCGCTTGAAAACGAAATTGAACAGACCTCTACTGAACCGGAAGTAGCAATTCCTGCTCAAGAAGTAGAGCAAGAACTCGATGTAAGCGAAGCCTTAGAGCCAGATGAAACCTCGGACGTAGTGACTGGTTTGTCTGCAGAAACAATTGCCTTGCTTGAGGATGCGGGAGTTGACCCAGAGGAAGTGGTTGAGGCAACGAGAGAACCTGAGATTCAGCCAGAACCTATTGTTGAAGACGCTCCTCAGCCTGTTGTGGCGAGTCATGATATTGTGATTCGCTTTGTCGCTGATTGCTGGACTGAAATTCGTGATAGCTCAGGGCGTATTCTTTTCTCTGGTGTGAAGAGTGCTGGCAGCAGTTTAGAGCTTGATGGTCAGGCGCCTTATCGTGTGACGTTAGGTTATGCGAGAGGTGTATCCGAATTCTTATACAAAGGAGAGTCTTTTGACTTCTCCTCTTATGTACGTAAAGATCTAGCCCGATTTGGGCTTGAGTAGAGATAAAATATGCATTTTGAGTCTCCTATTAAACGTCGCCAATCTCGCCAAATTATGGTGGGTGATGTTGCTGTCGGTGGTGGTGTGCCGATTAGTGTTCAAAGTATGACCAATACTGAAACGTGCGATGTTGACGCAACGGTTGCTCAAATCCGTGCGATTCAAGACGCAGGGGCGGATATCGTTCGTGTCTCAGTACCTTCAATGGATGCAGCGGAAGCGTTTAAGTTAATTCGTGAACAAGTCTCTGTGCCTCTTGTGGCAGACATTCACTTCGACTACAAAATCGCGCTTAAGGTTGCGGAATACGGGGTCGATTGTTTACGGATTAACCCAGGTAATATCGGTAACAAAGATCGTGTCCGCGCAGTCGTTGATTGTGCGCGTGATAAGAATATCCCAATCCGTATTGGTGTGAACGCAGGGTCTTTGGAAAAAGACCTACAAAAGAAATACGGCGAACCGACGCCGGATGCTTTGGTTGAGTCTGCTTTTCGTCAAATCGAGTACTTTGATGCCCTAGACTTCCAAGAGTTTAAACTGAGTTTAAAGGCGTCTGATATTTTTATGACGGTCGAGGCCTACCGCAAGATTGCATCGCAAATTGATAACCCACTTCATTTGGGGATCACTGAAGCGGGTGGATTACGTTCTGGTACGGTAAAATCTTCGATCGGTTTGGGGCTTCTTCTAATGGACGGCATTGGTGACACGCTTCGCGTATCGTTAGCTGCAGATCCTGTGCAAGAAGTTAAAGTAGGTTGGGATATGCTACGTAGTTTGAAACTGCGTAATCGAGGCATCAACTTTATTGCCTGCCCAAGCTGCTCGCGTCAGAACTTCGACGTGGTGAAAACCATGAACGAATTGGAAGAACGTCTAGAAGATATTAAAGTCTCAATGGATGTTGCCGTGATTGGTTGTGTTGTAAACGGCCCTGGGGAAGCGAAAGAAGCTGACTTGGGACTTGCCGGTGGCACACCAAATAATTTGGTTTATTTAGACGGCAAACCTAACTCAAAAGTTAAAAATGAAACCTTGGTGGATGATCTTGAGCGTATGATTCGCGCCAAAGCGGACGCTAAAGAGAAAGAAGAATCCAATCTTATCGCTAAGTCATAAGGGCACGAACAGTGGGTCGTAAAGTACAAGCAATTCGCGGAATGAATGACATTCTGCCTGGCCAATCTTCCGTTTGGCAGTACCTAGAAAGAACCGTTTCTGAAGTAGTTAATGGTTATGGATATCAGCAAATCCGTTTCCCTATTGTTGAGCAAACAGAGCTGTTCAAACGTGGTGTTGGTGAGACAACTGATATCGTTGAGAAGGAAATGTATACCTTCGAAGATCGTAACGGTGAGTCTTTAACTCTTCGTCCAGAGGGGACCGCTAGCTGTGTTCGTGCAGCTGATCAGGCAGGCTTGTTGTTTAACCAAACGCAGCGCCTTTGGTATGTGGGCCCAATGTTCCGTTATGAGCGTCCACAAAAAGGCCGTTACCGTCAGTTCCATCAAATTGGTGTGGAATCGTTTGGTATGGCAACGCCAGATATTGATGCAGAGTTGATTATTCTAACCGCTCGTCTTTGGAAGAAGCTTGGCTTGCTTGAGCATGTTGAACTGCAACTGAATACTATTGGTGTTGCCGCAGCGCGAGAAACATTCAAAGCAGCTTTGGTTGACTATCTGACGGAATTCAAAGATCAATTAGACGAAGACAGCCAACGTCGTTTATCGACGAACCCACTTCGTATTCTTGATTCAAAAGATGAAGCGACGCAAAAAGTGTTGCTGAATGCGCCAAGCCTTGAAGATTTTATTGATGATGAATCACGTGAGCATTTCGAGCGCTTGCAAGCGATCTTAAAAGCAAACGATGTACCATTTGTGATCAATCGTAGTTTAGTGCGTGGACTGGATTACTACGGTAAAACCGTATTTGAATGGGTAACCTCTCATCTAGGTGCGCAAGCTACTGTTTGTGCGGGTGGTCGTTATGATGGCTTAGTTGAACAGTTGGGTGGCCGTGCTACACCGGCAGTTGGCTTTGCCATGGGTGTTGAGCGTTTGGTACTTTTGCTTGAAACCCTTGAATTGATCCCTGAAGAAGCGAAAGATGCGACGGATATTTTTGTTGTAAGTTTTGGTGATGAAGCTGAGCTTGCGTCTTTTGTGGTAGCTGAGCAACTACGCAACGCGAATCAAGGCTGGACCGTGCTACGTCATTGTGGTGGTGGTAACTTCAAGAACCAAATGAAGAAAGCCGATAAATCGGGCGCTCGTTTTACCTTGATTTTGGGTGAAAGCGAAGTTGCTGAAGGGATTGTACAGGTAAAAGATATGCAGTCTGGTGAGCAGGTGTCATGTGCTACCGATGCATTAGTGACTACTTTGCTAGAAAAGCTTAACGGCTGATCCATTAATACAGTCGTTCAATGTAGAATTATGAGGAACACGGTGTGTCTGAAGTAAAGACTGAAGAAGAACAAATTGAAGCGTTTAAGAACTGGTGGAAGAAAAACGGTACGTCACTGGTACTTGCGGTAGCAGTTGGTGTTGGCGGTTATTTTGGTTTTCAGGCTTGGCAGAACAGTCAGGCTAATCATTTAGCAGAAGCATCGGCGTTGTATCAGAATTTAACCGAAGCGGCAGCTGATCTAGATAAAGAAGAAAACCAAAAAACGGTTCGTTTCATTGCTAACCAGTTAGCAGAAGACTTTGATGATACTGGCTATGCTATGTTCAGTCAGTTATTCGTAGCTCGTATCGATGCTCAAGCAGGCAATTTCGATGAGGCAGTCTCAGCATTATCCAAAGTTGTTGAGCAATCAGAAGACGCTTCGTTTGATGCCATTGCGAATCTACGTATTGCTCGTCTGCAAGCAGAGCAAGAAAAATACGATGCTGCAATTAAAACGCTTGCATTAGTGACTCAGTCAGAGTTCGCAGCGCAAGTGTCAGAATTGAAAGGTGATATCTTGCTAGCCCAAGGTAAGCGTACGGAAGCACGTACTGCATACCAGAGTGCAGCAGATGCAATGGGTGCTGATGTGCAACATCCATTGTTAGATATCAAACTAAAAGATTTGGTCGAGGGCTGATAAATGATGTGGAAGCCTATCATTGCTGCGGCAGTGCTGAGTTCAGTGTTATTACAAGGTTGTTCAACACGACAGCTACCACCACCCTCTGGCGTTAGCCAAGCTGTGTATTTTGATGCGAACTGGCGAACTAAAGTGAACGGCGACTCTGGTGAGCAGACTGAGACATACAACATCGTGCCTCAGGGCGATACGCTAACCTTAGTCACTAATCGTGGTGCGGTATACGAACTTTTGCAATCGAATGGCTTACAGGTCAAGCACATCGATACCCAGATGAAACCAAGTGCAGGTGTATCTCGTGATGGCGATCGAGTGTTCTTCGGAACTTACGATGGCGAGCTTGTTGCTGTTTCGTTAGCGGATGAGTCTGTACTTTGGCGTAAAACGTTAACGTCTGAAATCTTGTCTGAGACTGGCAACGGTGAAGGCCGTGTTGCAGCCTTAACTGGAGACGGCTGGTTAACGGTGATGGATGCGAGCACAGGTGAAACTCTGTGGCGCGATAAAGAGGATTTGCCTGCTCTGACAGTGCGCGGCACAACTGCACCAGTCATTGTTGACGGTAAAGTGATAGCTGGTTTTGCAAGTGGTAAAGTGAAAGCATACAACTTGCAAACAGGCGATCAGATCTGGGAATACGCTGTCGGTAAACCAGAAGGGCGTTATGAAATTGAGCGTCTTACCGATGTCAGTGGACGCTTTGTCATTGCGAACAATATGCTTTACTCAGTGGCCTATAATGGCACTGTAACAGCATTGGCAATGCAAACGGGTCGCCCTGTTTGGCAGCGTAATATTTCTAGCGCGGTAGGTGTTGCAGTACAAGGCAACGAACTAGCAGTTATCGATCAGGACAATGTTGTTTATAGTCTCAATGCCCGCAATGGTTCGACACTTTGGCAAAATGATACATTGCAAGGTCGTGATTTGGCCTCACCAGTGTTCTATAAAGATTATGTTGCAGTGTTAGATCGTGGTGGCTGGATTCATCTTATGAATCGTGAAACAGGCGTGACTGAAGCATGGACTTTGGCTGACTCTCGACGCCCGGCTGGCAGTCGCATGGTGTCGAATGATGAACAATTGTTTATACTAACGCCAACTGCAAATGTAACGGCGCTTCACTACTGGTAGTGGTAACGCCCTGAGCGTAAGCTCAACGCAATTTTTGAAGAGGCTGCTTCGCTCACAAGGCGTAGCAGCCACTTTGTATTCTAATAGGTTGAAAAAATGATCCCAGTTATTGCATTGGTCGGTCGACCCAATGTTGGAAAATCTACTCTGTTTAACCAGCTAACGCGTTCACGTGATGCATTGGTTGCAGACTATCCTGGCCTTACGCGTGATCGCAAATACGGCGACGGTAAAGCAGGTGAGCATGAGTTTATCGTGATTGATACGGGCGGTATCAGTGGTGACGAGCAAGGTATTGATGAGCATATGGCGCGTCAGTCACTTCTTGCGATTGAAGAAGCGGACGCGGTGTTGTTTTTGGTGGATGGCCGTCATGGCTTAAACCCAGCAGATGAAATGATCGCGAATCATTTACGTCGTTCTGAGAAGCCAGTTTTTCTGGTGGTGAACAAAACTGACGGTATAAATGAAGACATTGCCTTGGCCGATTTTTACGCGCTAGGTATGGGGCAGCTTTACCCTCTTGCAGCGGCTCACGGTAAAGGTGTTCGTTCGCTGATTGATACGGTGATGGAGCTGTTTGCAGAGCGTATTGCTGAAATGCGCGATCAAATAGAGTTTAATGCCAAAGGTATCCGTATCGGTGTTGTGGGTCGTCCAAACGTTGGTAAATCCACCCTAGTTAACCGTATGTTGGGTGAAGAGCGTGTGGTTGTGTACGACATGCCCGGAACCACACGAGACAGTGTTTATATTCCCTATAAGCGTCATGACAAAGACTACACACTGATTGATACAGCGGGTGTGCGTCGTCGTAAGCATGTCAAAGAAGCGGTAGAGAAATTTTCTATCGTGAAAACATTGCAAGCGATTCAAGACGCCAACGTTGTCATCTGTGTGATCGACTCTCACGAAGACTTGGTAGAGCAAGATCTTCATATGATCGGTTACGTATTGGATGCGGGTCGTGGTTTGGTCATTGCGATCAACAAATGGGATGGCCTGAAGAAAGAAGACCGCGAACACATTAAGAAAGAAGTCGAGCGTCGCCTTGGTTTCGTACCTTACGCGAAAGTTCACTACATCTCTGCACTTCATGGTACCGGTGTCGGTGACCTTTACGACACCATCGAAGAGACGTATGAATCGTGTTACGCGAAATGGTCTACTAACCGCCTAACTCGTATTTTGGAAGATGCTGTATCGGAGCACCAACCTCCAATGGTGAAAGGTCGCCGTATTAAGCTTCGTTACGCTCACCAAGGTGGCTCGAATCCACCGCGTATCGTTGTGCACGGTAACCAAACGGATGCATTGCCAGGTAGCTACAAGCGTTACTTGGAAAACAAGTTCCGTACTGTTCTAAACATTACGGGGACGCCAATTTCGTTTGAATTTAAGTCTTCTGATAACCCGTTTGCACCTAAGCGTTAATAAAGCGGTTATAAGAAACATTTAAAAGCCTCGCTTGATAACTTCAAGCGGGGCTTTTTTGTCTCTGCTCGACATTAGTCTTAAAACTATTGTTCCTCGTGCTCCGATCCGCTACCTTGAAGAGGTAAATCAGATGGAAAAACAAGAAAAATAATAAGGGAGAGCCCATGTCACAATCGGTTCAACTCGCATCCTTGCCTTTTGCTAGCCACTTCAAGCTAGGTGTCATTCGGCTGAATTCAGAAAAGACGCTGAATGCGTTGTCTTTAGAAATGATTCATCTAATTCACAGCCAACTGCATGATTGGCAAGAAGATCCATACATCGTTGCAGTGCTTATTGAGGGAAGTGGAGACAAAGCATTTTGCGCGGGCGGTAACGTGGTCGATGTCTATCGATCAATCGTTGATAAAGCGGACGGTGGCGCTTTTAGTCAACATTACTTCAGTCATGAGTATGAGCTTGACCAATATATTCATGAGTATCGTAAACCGGTCCTATGTTGGGGGCATGGCTATGTGATGGGAGGCGGCATGGGATTGTTTATGGCGTCCCGCTATCGATTAGTGATGCCATCAAGCAAACTTGCGATGCCGGAAATTAAAATTGGTCTGTATCCCGATGTGGGAGCAAGTTACTTCTTAAATCAACTGCCAGAACATTTTGCTCGTTTTTTAGCACTGACGGCCTACCAAGTTAATGCTACCGACGCCTGCGAATTAGGGTTAGCAACTCACTATGTTTGTGATGAAGCCTACTATGAAATTTTGAAGCAGTTAGCGTCTGGAGTACTTGATGACAATAGTCATGAGCATGTCATTCAGCATATAGAACGTGTGCTTCATACATTTACTATGTCGGATGAGTTGCCATTACTAAGGCCAGAACTGATCGCCCATGAAAAAGAGCTCGAAAAGCTGATGAGTGGTGACATTGTGAATATATACCATTCGTTAAAAGGCTTTAAAAATGACAGTTCTTCCTTGATGGCTGCGCGAGGTAACTTTTTAAAAGGTAGCCCTTTATCTGCATGCCTGATCATTGATCAGTTGGATTGGGCAAAAGGAAAAAGCCTTGCGGATGTGTTTGAACGCGAGACCTGTTTATCCGTCAACATCAGCCTATATGGAGATTTTTGTGAGGGTGTCAGGGCATTATTGATCGATAAGGACCAAAAGCCCGTATGGAAATATCACTCAGTGATAGAAGTGCCAAAAGATGCACTTGTGAAGTACGTTGAGAAAGTTACTCTGAAACAGGAGGAGTGCTCGAGTTAGTGACTTTATTTCGATAGTCACTCAGTACGATCTCTAGCGCTGCGATCGCTGTTTCGTTAGGGATTTCGTTTTCCTCAAGCAGAGCAATAAGGTCGACGGCGAGTTTGATATGATCTGGTGCGGAGTCTAGTGACATGGATTTATTCTGCATATTTGCTGTCATGTATTTGGAATAGGCGTTTAATACAATGGTGTTATCTAATGTATAGCGCCAATGTATGGCAAGAAATGTTAACACATCCTCGAGGTGCGCGTGGTTACAAATGAATTTTGGTTGGAGCGTTGGCAGTCTGGGCGAATTGGCTTTCATCGAGATGAAGTCAATCCTTGGCTGGTGCAATACTGGCCGCAGGTAGCACGTGGCGCTAGTGTACTGGTGCCTCTGTGCGGTAAATCTGCGGATTTATTATGGTTGGCTAATCAAGGCTATAACGTAACAGGTGTGGAGCTATCGCCCATGGCGGTGGTGGAATTCTTCGGTGATAACGACCTGACTTACCACACTGAGCAAGTGGGTTGTCTCAAAATCCACACGGCCAACGATTTGCCTTTGCGCATTGTCGAAGGTGATTACTTTGACTTTGATGAAACGGGATTTGATGCCTGTTACGATCGAGCGGCCTTGGTGGCAATGCCAGAAGATAAGCGGGAGCAATACGTTCTCCACACTAAGCAGCGCTTAACGCCTCAAGCATCCTTGTTACTGGTTACGTTAAGTTATGATGGTGATCAATCTGGACCACCATTTTCAGTATTGGACTTTGAAGTTACTGAGCTTTGGGGAGAGTGGATTCGTAAAGTGGCTAGCGAAGATTTGCTGCAGGTCGATGAGCGTTATCAAGGCGTTGACCGTACATTTTACGAAGAAACAGTCTGGCGTATTACCAGCTAATAATATCCCTATATACCTGACTAATTTTCTGGGATAATAGCGCCATCAACGATTCCAGATTCACCAATCTCCCAAGCGTTCTCCGCTTGGGATAGAGCTCATATGATCAAACGACACAAAACCGCTCCAGATATTTTTTCTTATTCGCCTTATTGGGCTGAATGTTACGGCGTTGCGCCATTCTTACCGACTAGCCGTGAGGAAATGGATGCCCTAGGTTGGGACAGCTGTGATGTCATCATCGTCACAGGCGACGCCTATGTTGACCATCCAAGCTTCGGTATGGCAGTAATGGGACGAGTCTTGGAAGCGCAAGGGTTTCGTGTAGGAATTATTGATCAGCCTGATTGGCGTAGTCCTGATGACTTTATGCGCCTTGGACGTCCGAATTTATATTTCGGTGTGACCGCGGGCAACATGGACTCGATGATCAATCGATATACCGCTGATCTAAAGGTACGTAATGACGATGCTTACACGCCTTATGGTGAAGGTGGTAAACGTCCTGATCGTGCGGTCATTGTTTACTCTCAGCGTTGTAAGCAAGCGTTCCACGATGTGCCTGTCATGATTGGTGGTATTGAAGCCAGCTTACGCCGTATCGCTCAGTACGATTACTGGAGTGATGAGGTACGTCGTTCTGTATTAGTGGATTCCACTGCAGACATCCTTTTATACGGAAATGCTGAGCGTGCCATCATAGAAGTGACTCATGCGATTGCTAATGGCAAAAGCATGGATGACATCGTGAATGTTCGTGGCACTACGATTATCCGTGATGTTCCGCCGGGTGGTTATACTGAAATTGACTCAACCCGCGTTGACTGGCCAGGCAAGATCGATCAGATCTATAGCCCTTATGAGTACATTCCAGAAGGTAAGTGCCAAACAGGTGAACAGCAGGACGATAGTGATGTGATGCCGATTCGAGTCATCCCAGCACCACTTCGTAAAGGTCAAAAACTGGATGCTGAGAAGACGTACATTCGTCTTCCTTCGTTTGAAAAGGTTTCTAAAGACCCTGTGTTGTACGCACACACGTCGCGTATTTTGCACTTGGAGTCGAATCCGCATAACGCTCGTGCCTTGATTCAAAAGCATGGCAAAAAGGAAATCTGGGTTAACCCGCCACCAATTCCGTTGGAAACCCCAGAAATGGACGGTGTGTTTGATCTGCCTTACGCACGTATTCCGCACCCTAAATACAAAAAAGCACGCATTCCAGCGTATGACATGATCAAAACATCGATCAACATCATGCGTGGTTGCTTTGGTGGCTGTACTTTCTGTTCGATCACCGAGCATGAAGGGCGTGTGATTCAGTCTCGCTCACATGAATCGATCTTGAACGAGATTGAAGACATTAAGCGTAAGGTGCCAGGTTTTACGGGGCATATTTCCGATTTGGGTGGCCCAACGTCGAATATGTACCACCTAAACTGTAAGGACGATGAGATCCAAGCCTCTTGCCGTAAGTTGTCTTGTGTCTATCCGACGATTTGTTCAAATCTAAAAACCGATCATAGCCCAACCACTGAGCTGTATCGTAAAGCTCGTGCAGTAGAAGGCATTCATAAGGTATCGATAGCATCTGGATTACGTTACGACCTAGCCGTTGAAGATCCAGAATACGTTCGAGAGTTGGTGACCTACCACGTCGGTGGTTTGCTAAAAATTGCACCAGAGCACTCGGAAGAGGGCACTTTATCGAAAATGATGAAGCCTGGCATGGGCACCTATGACCGCTTCAAAAAGATGTTTGATAAGTTCTCGAAAGAAGCGGGTAAGACACAGCACTTGATTCCATACTTTATCGCCGCGCACCCTGGCAGTAGCGATGAAGACATGATGAACCTTGCTGTCTGGTTGAAGAAAAATGACTTTAAACCAGACCAAGTACAGACGTTCTACCCATCGCCAATGTCTTTAGCAACGGCTATGTACCACTCAGGTAAGAATCCACTGCATGGTGTGACGTATAAGAGTGAAAACGTACACACGCCGAAAGACTACAAAGAGCGTACGGTACAAAAAGGTTTCTTGCGTTACCATGATCCAAAGAACTGGCCTGCACTGCGTGAAACGCTTCGTACGATGGGGCGAGCAGACCTGATTGGTAATGGAAAAGGTCAATTGGTGCCTGACGAAGAGCAAGACAAGCGTACACCTCGCCGCCCAACGAAAGCGAAGCCAGGCCAGAAAACGGGAGCATCACATACAAGCAACCGTCCAACCATGCAGAAAAACGCTGAAAACGAACGTAACCAGCGCAAGTCGAATAAGGCATCCGGTAACGGTGCAGGTAATAGGCCTGCTGGAGCTCGACCAAACGGCACAAGACCAGCTGGAAAAGGCGGCGCAAATCGCTCGAAGAGCAAATCGCCAGCGGCTCGAAGAGCCCGCTAATTTAAGCAAGTTGAAGCCCTATTTAGTAATGCTGAATAGGGCTTTTTTCTGCACACATTTAACGCCTAAATCGTCCTCAAGTTTCGAAAAGGGTGCATTATCCTCGAAAATCTCGCATAATCACCGCCCATAACTGGTATAGAATCTGCATCGTAACTCATGACACGGTGCTAACCCGCGTTAAGGCCTCCACAAGAGGTTTGCGTTAATAACCTGCGCTTTACCAAAAGTGAGCGTATTGATGATGGGACGATCTTATGAAACTTACACACCAATGGCTTTCAATTCTTGAAGGCTGCGTACTGGTTGCGCTTGGCTTGCATATCCTTAACTCTGTTGGACTGCTGATCAGTGGTACAGCGGGGATAGGTATGATTCTGAACACAGTGACAGACCTGAGTTTTGGTCAGCTGTTCTTTATTTTGAACTTACCTTTTTATGTGCTGGCTTGGCGTGCTCTTGGTAAAGAGTTCGCATTGAGAACTTTTATAGCCGTCAGTACTCTCTCTGGGTTATCTGAACTTCTACGTCACGTGGCACATATTGATATTCATCCTATCGTGTCCGCGGTTTTAGGCGGTCTGCTGGTCGGCTTTGGCTTGATCATTCTATTTAGACACAATGCCTCCCTAGGCGGACTGAACATTCTAGCAGTGTACTTGGAGAGACGTTTTCAAATCCACGCAAGTCGCACGACCTTGGTTGCCGACATTGGAATTTTAGTGGCTGCTATCATGGTTTTAGACGGTTGGCGTCTCATCTGTTCACTGCTTGCTTTCCTTTTGCTAAGCTCCGTTGTTGGCCGTTATCATCGACCACCTACTTGGGCTCAAAATACTGAAACGAAGCACGCTTAATGTACTCAACGTCAATTGCTATACGAGAGTTTCAGAGCACGGAAATCGACTACCGTGCTCTTGTAAATGTATTTCATCGTAGTGTTCACGCAATCCCCGATGTGATTTATTCAAAAGAACAGAAATCTGCTTGGGCACCAGACTGCATAGATGGTGCCAGCTGGAAACTGCGTCTTGAAGAGCACTCTGTTTGGGTTGCTGTTGATGAGCGCAATCAAGAACCTCTGGGCTTTATTGAATTAAACAAAAATGGCGACATTGAATGCTTATATGTATGCCCTAGAGCCCAGCGGCAAGGCATTGCAAAACTGCTCCTGATTACAGCTTTTGAATCCATCCGCAAACACTATCCCGATAAGGCACAGTGGCTTGTTCAGGCATCTGATGTTGCATATGAGTTTTTCATTAAGCACGGTTTCCTGCCTACGAAACGTAATCAGGTAGAGCGCTTTGGTGTGTCACTGGAAAATACGACCATGGCCAAAACGATCGCTTAAGAGTTGATTTAAAGGTTTGCCAAAAAGTGAGCTAATCTCTGCGTTATGAAAGACGCGTAAAAAAGCCCAGAACATCTGGGCTTTTTCGTCAAGCTTTAGAGATACGCTGATCAGATTATTACTGTTTTGGCAGCAGCACTGTATCGATTACATGAATCACACCATTGGATTGTTTAACGTCAGCAATGGTGACTGTTGCCATACGACCGTTTTCATCGGCAAGCATAATGGTGTCACCTTTGTATGTCGCTGTCAGAGTACAACCGCCTAATGTTGGAACTGGATGCGCTCCCATATCATCATCAATCATCGTAGTAATCGCACCAGAAAGCGCTTTAGTGCCGACAACATGGCAGGTTAGCACTTTTTGTAAAGCCGCTTTGTTCTCAGGTTTGAGCAAATTCGCCACGGCGCCGCTAGGTAGCTTGTCAAACGCTGCATTAGTTGGAGCGAACACGGTAAACGGACCGTCACCTTGTAGGGTATCGACTAGGCCTGCTGCCTTAACTGCTGCAACGAGCGTAGTGTGATCTTTTGAGTTCACCGCATTTTCAATAATATTACGGCTCTCATACATCGGTGCTCCGCCAACCATAGGGTTGTCGTTCTTCTCGCTCATACCGTAGTTCTGTGAGCCAGTGCTAGAACAGCCGGTCATGATAAGTGCGCTAGTGATGGTTAATGTAGTTAATAGTTTCATGATGGATCTCCGAGTTTTTTATTGTTGTTACTGCTTGGTATCTATAAATACGGAACCGATCTGAAATAGTTTCAAAAAAATTTAATTAATTTTCATAGAAGGTTAATGCGATACCATTTATACAGTGACGAAGCCCTGTTGGGGCAGGGCCGTCCTCAAAGATATGGCCCATATGGCTACCGCAACGACGACAATGCACCTCTGTGCGAGTAATGAACCAGCTGCGGTCTTCTTTGGTTGCCACAGCGTTCGGTAGGCTGTCATAAAAACTTGGCCAGCCAGTCCCACTATCAAATTTAGTTTTGGAATCATAAAGTGCTAAATCGCACCCTTTACAATGAAACAGGCCTTCGCGTTTTTCATCGTTTAGAGGACTCGTGTACGCTCTCTCAGTGGCTTCTTCCCTAAGCACAGCGTATTCAAAGTCGGTTAGTAGTGCTCGCCACTCGGCTTCCGTTCTAGTGATTTCGAAGTTGGCTTCCTGCACACCTGATGCGATTGCGGTTAGGCCTCGACTCATAAGTGCAATAGCTAAAGTGCCTTGTAGAAAAGTACGTCGATTCATGTCTGAGCTCCTCATGGTTGGTTAACTCTTTGTTAGAAACGATAAAAAAGCCAAGAAAGTTTCAGCTTTCTTGGCTTTAGACGGTGGTTGAACGATGTTTGTTACAGTTGAAGCTAGAGTGCAATGGTATCAGCTACAGCCAGAACCGGGCCTGTTGGCTGGCCTGTAGGTGAGCCACCCTTAGGTTCTAAACTGATTGCCATATGAGCATTGTCTAAGTTATCTATCCAATCGCCATCAAGTGAAAACTGAGCCGAGTTGGTGATGTCCAACACCCCCAGTGATATAGGAGCGCCATCGCCTACAGCTACCCATAATTCATAGTCTCCCTGCTCAGCAGGTTGACCTTTAATGGGGATGATTTTAATGGTCTGATCGTCGACATCGACTAACACGTCGATAACCAGATCAGAGGCGCTAGAGGTCAAGTAGGTCTGATAATTGGCTTCGAAAGTGTTAGGGGATAGCCACCACATCCCAAGAGCAAGCACCAAAGCCGCGGCAATACCCCAAATGGGTGAGCGACTATTCTTCTCTTTCGAGTGTTTATCCATTGATGATGGCAACTCAACGACGGTATTTGTTTCCGTTCGGAGGAAATCATCGATCTTGGCTTTAACGTGTTCAGGTGGCACATGCTCTGGCCACTCACTGGCCAAGGTCGCGAGACGTTCCGACCAGTAAATGTACGCGGATTTCAGTTCAGGGTCCGTCGACATTTGTGCTTCAAATGCTTTTGCTTGTTGATCCGAAAGCAAGCCAAGAGCGTATTCTGCTGCAGTGATGTGATCTTCTGGTAATGAATTCATTGGCTCATACACCCCTTAAGTTTCTGAAGACTGCGACGTAGCCAAGTGCGCATAGTATTCAGCGGCACTGAAAATTTGTCAGCCAAGTCGGCATAGCTTAGGCCTTCTAAATAAGCACCTTTGACCGCTTCAGCTCGTTCCGCTTCTAAGGTGCCTAGGCAGTCTTCTATTTGTCGAGATATTTCATGGGAGTAAGTCACGGTCTCTGGACTGCTTTCTTCCGAATCCAAATCATAGTCATCAATGGATTCAGTGTGTTTGCTAGCCAAGGAACGTTTGCGATCAATGGCGCTGTTACGGGCAATCGTAATTAACCATGTCATAGGGCTAAGGCCATTGACCTGATACTGACTAGCGTTACGCCAGATCTTGATATACGTTTCTTGTAAGACATCTTGTGCCAAACTCTCATCTTCTAAGACACGTAAGCAAATGCCATATAGTTTCGCGCTGGTGCGCTCATACAGTTCGCTCAATGCCAACTTTTGACCTTGTGCAATTTCTTCTAGCAGTTGTTCGACTCTAGAAACATCGTGCATAGTGACTTCCTTTAAAAGTTAGGGGCATTCGGATGTGATTGTTTTATGTACGAATTAAAGTGTAGAAGAGATCGAATACTTTTGAGAGAAAAGCTGGCGTAATGCCAAAAACTGACATAGCATCAGCGACTGCGAATAAGGGCTCGTTTAAGCACCTTGGTTAAATTTGTTTAGGACAATTGAAAATGCCAAAAGCCAGTGAAATCAAACGTAATAATGCCGTTGAATACGATGGTAAAACTTATATTGTGCGTGATATCGAACGCTCGGTTCCACAGGGGCGTGCCGGTGGTAGCTTGTACCGTATGCGCATGTACGACGTCGTCACTGGACGTAAAATCGATGAGACGTTCAAAGATTCTGAGATGCTGAATCTTGCTGATCTAATCCGCCGTCCAGTCAATTTCTCGTACTTGGACGGTGATGAGTATGTGTTCATGGATCAGGAAGATTACACACCTTTTAACCTTCACAAAGATGCGATTGCTGACGAGCTTGAGTTTTTCAACGAAGATACAGCCGGTATCCAAGTTGTTTTGGTGAGCGGTGCTCCCGTTGCGATTGAGTTACCACAAGTCGTAGAATTGACTGTTGTTGAAACAGATCCGTCGATCAAAGGTGCTTCTGCAACGTCACGTACAAAACCTGCGGTACTGTCGACCGGTGCGACTATCCAAGTACCTGAGTACATTGCTAGTGGTGAGCGTATTCGAGTAAACGTGGAAGAGCGCAAGTTTGGCGGTCGTGCTGAAAAGTAAACAGCGCTAGACGCTAGATTTACTTGATCTTATAAAGAAGCGGTTAATGCGATTAACCGCTTCTAATCCTCTAACAATTCCCTTAATCATTATACTCAATGATGGCTGTGCTGATGGCCCGATACTTGAGTTGTGAACAATGATTTCCCTAAGCTTAATCCCAGCAAAATAACCAGTAGCAGTGCGCTTAAGATCGCAAACCAATTGTCATGTGTTGCATCGGTGTATTGCCCTGAAGTGATCACCTGCCAGCCAGTGATGGACAAAACATAATCCACCATAAAACCGAATCCTAGTGCGCAGATCATGACGCCACTTAGGTAACTGAATAGAGCGCGCTTACCCAGCAGCTTGTGGACGACGCCAAGTGTGGCGATGTTCGTAGCAGGCCCTGCCAACATAAATACGAGGACAGCTCCAGGGGAAACGCCTGCAACCAATAAACCCGCGGCGATAGGTGTCGATGCGGTTGCGCAAATGTACATGGGAATGGAGATGACCATCATCACTAGCATGGCGAGCAGCCCATTGCCCCATTCTGCTAAAAAGCTCTGAGGCACATAGGCTTGTACAAGCGCTGCAAATCCCAGCCCTATGACTAACCAAATGGCAATGTCATCGACCATTTCAGTCGCGGCATATCGCATACCACGAATAAAACGCTGGCTTATGCTTAAAGGGGAATCAGGCTTTTTCTGGCTACAGCAACCTTTCGTGGCGCAGGATGAAGTGGTGTTTAAACGATCGTCTGAAGGTGATATAGACTCATCTTTCCCTACGAGAAAGCCTGCTGTCACAGCACTGGTGATGGCTGCAATAGGGCGTATGATCGCCATAAATGGACCGAGCAAAGCCCAAGATAAGGCGATTGAGTCGACCCCTGTTTCGGGAGTTGAGATTAAAAAAGAGGTCGTTGCTCCTTTTGTCGCGCCAGCTTTCCTTAAGCCCGCCGCGGCAGGAATCACTCCGCAAGAACAGAGCGGCAAGGGGGCGCCAATAAACGCCGCTTTGACAACGGAGAAGCGTGATCGACGACCGAGTTGCTTTTCCATCCAGCTCATGGGAACAAACTCTTTTAATAAGCCTGCGATGATCAACCCTAATATTAGCCAAGGTGCCGACTCTAGGAATAACTCAATTAACGCATTGAACCAATTCATAACAGCTCCTTATTCGTGATGGTGTTCAGGGACGATATCGAGTGTTTCAGATTCAAGTGCTTGGAGTATGGTGCAATCTTCAGCGCTTTCATGACCGCCACAACAGGCATTAGATAAGCGTTTCAACGAACGTTGGAAACGCTGTAACTCTTGGATCTTAGCCGTGACTTGGTCCAGCTTATCATCCACTAATGCTTTGACATCCGAGCATTCGCTGTTGGCTTTATCGACTTCAATGGAAAGCAAGGATTTAATCTCTGTTAGCGAAAATCCCACTTCCTTAGCGCGAAGGATAAAACCTAGCGTTTTGGCTTCTTGCTCTGAATAAAGGCGATAGCCATTTGCAGCGACCGAACTTGGACACAATAAGCCTTGTTTCTCATAAAAACGTAGTGTGTCGGCGTTGATTGAAAATTTCTTAGCAAGCTCACCAATACGAAACATGATGTACTCCAAATCTTGATATGCCATCAGTATAAACCTTGGAGTAAACACAAAGGTCAAGCCTAGGTTTCGTATTGAGCCAAATTTTATTGGTATCCTTTTGCTTGCAGGGTGAATAGGTAAGCGTACCGCCCATCCATTTCCAATAATTGACGATGGGTGCCTCGCTCAATGATTTTGCCGTGCTCCATTACAATGATCTCGTTAGCGAGACGCACTGTGGAGAATCGATGGGAAATGAGGATCGCCATTTTACTGGCAGTATGCTCCTGAAAGTGAGCAAAGATTTCCGCTTCT
Organism: Marinomonas communis; assembly: GCF_004363305.1. Taxonomy (GTDB): domain Bacteria; phylum Pseudomonadota; class Gammaproteobacteria; order Pseudomonadales; family Marinomonadaceae; genus Marinomonas; species Marinomonas communis. Next base: position 31,994 of record NZ_SNZA01000005.1, read on the forward strand.
GCTCCTGCATCCATCGCGGCGGTGGGCTCATCCAGTACCAGAATGTCTGCCTTCTCACGCATAAAGGCACGGGCCAAAGCTATTTTTTGCCATTGTCCGCCAGAGAGCTCTTGCCCGCCGCGGAACCATTTGCCTAACTGCGTTTGATAACCTTGGTTTAGATCACTAATAAAGTCTGTTGCTTTGCCGAGCTCAGCCGCGGTTGCCCAGCCTTGTTGATCATCAAAGCGATCGTTATCGCCTGCACCAATATTCTCACCCACAATAAATTGATAACGCACGAAGTCTTGAAAGATGACACCAATTCGACTCAACAAAGCTTGTTCTTGCCATTCGGTAAGGTCTAGACCATCCAGCAATATTCTTCCCTTGCTAGGTTGATAAAGGCGCGTCAATAATTTGATTAAGGTCGTTTTCCCAGAGCCATTTTCGCCAACAATCGCGAGACTATTGCCTGGTTTAATATGCAGCGTGATATCGGTTAAAGCAGGGATATCACTTTCAGGGTAGGAAAACGATACGTTTTCAAAGCGAATGCCATCCCCAGGGCACGGACCGTTTCGTAGACCTTCAATATTTGCGGCTGTCGGTTGTTCCAAGTATTCGTAGAGATTCGATAGGTACAAGTTGTCTTCGTACATACCACTGATACTGGTGAGTGATGAAGCAACCGCTCCTTGGCCTTGCTTAAACAGTAGCAGGTACATGGTCATTTGACCTAACGTAATTGCCCCGACGACTGTTGAGGTGACAATCCAGCCATAAGCACCATAAAACACCGCCGTGCTGAGAATACCGAGCACAAAGCCCCAGAACTCTCGACGAAGAATCAGCTGCTTGTTTTCACGAAAAAGCTTCTCGAAAATGTCTCGATAACGTCCTAAAAATCGATTGCTTAATTGGTACAAGCGCACTTCTTTAATGTGATCTTCACGGGCAAGCAGTGTTTCTAGATAGTTTTGTTGGCGCACTTCAGGGGAGCGCCAACGAGCTAACATGAACGCATCGCCAGAGAACTTTGCTTCGGCAAAAAAAGCAGGTAATGCTCCAAGAATCAGTAATGTCAGAGCCCAAGGTGAAAACTGCCAGAGCAGCACGGCAAAGCTGGCAAGTGACACGCCATTTTGCAGTAGGGTAAAGGTTTTGGTGACAAGCGCGAGAGGGCGGCTAGAGGCTTCTCGTCTTGCTCGAACTAACTTGTCGTAAAATTCTGAATCTTCAAAATCGGCGAGGGTGAGTTGTTGCGCTTTTTCCATGATCATCATGTTCACGCGTTGACCTAAGGAGAGCCTAAGGACTGACTGCAAAGCCACCAAGCCCCGTTGATTGGCGCTGGTCAGTAAAACCAGTGCTCCCTCTAGTAGAACGAACAATAAAGCAGGGAAATACTGTAGGGTTTGTGTTTGTTCATAGTGCTCCATGGCGGCGACTACAGAATCGACAATTAACTGGCCAACGTATGCCATCAGAGCAGGCAATACACCAGCAATCAGAGTCAGTAGCGCTAATCCCAGTGTTAAACGCGGGGAGGTTTGCCAAACGAGGGTGATGGCGCGTTTGCTGTATCGAAAAACACCTAGCATATTTTTATCGATGGTGTTTTTAGGGGGCGCAGCAGGCTTCATGGAACAGTCCTTGATAAATGAATCGAGGTCATTCTAACGCCAATATCGATACTGTTCACGCAACAGTGTGTGTTTTCAATTTGACTTGCTAATGGGGCACGGATAAGGTTCAAACTCAGATTTTATAAAGGTTTCATGAGCGAAGCCTTGGATAGGTAAACATGGCAGACGGTTCTTTTCACAACTTTCCATTCACCGCAGTCGCGGGGCAAGAATCACTCAAATTGGCGTTGGTGTTAACCGCGATCAATCCTCGTATTGGTGGGGTGTTGATATCAGGCCCGCGTGGCAGTGCTAAGTCGACCCTAGCTCGTGGCTTAGCGGGCGTAATGCCTCACCTTGAGAGCAATGAAACCGCGTTTGTGACCTTGCCACTAGGGGCGACAGAAGATCGTCTGCTGGGATCCCTTGATATCGATTCGGTACTCAATGACAAACAAGTGAAATTTCAACCAGGGCTATTGGCGCAAGCGGATCAAGGCGTCTTGTATGTCGATGAAGTCAACCTACTTGCTGACAGTCTGGTCGATGTCTTGCTTGATGTGAGTGCCAGTGGCGTCAACCGAGTGGAGCGTGACGGTGTAAGCCATGTACACGACTCACGTTTTGTTTTAGTCGGCACCATGAACCCAGAAGAAGGGGAGCTGCGTCCTCAGTTGAAAGACCGCTTTGGCTTGATGGTCACGCTGTCCAATCAATATACCTTGGAAGAGCGTGTACAGATCGTGCGGCTACGTGATGAATTCGATCAAGATCCGAAAGGTTTCTGCGATGCGTTCAAGTACAAACAACGCAACTTGCGCCAAAGTATCAGCCATGCCAAAACTCGATTAAATACGATTAAGTGTGCGGATGCACTGCGTATGGACATTGCTAGTCGTTGCCAAGATGCCAATGTCGACGGTGTGCGTGCGGATATCGTGTGGGTGCGTGCAGCCATTGCTCATGCTGCATGGCGTGGCGCAAATACCGTTTCAATTGAAGATGTGCAAGCGGTAGAAGATTTTGTCCTCGCACATCGCCGCCAAACGCCGCCGCAATCAAAGCAATCGCCACCGCCAAGTCCGCCTCCATCTTCACGCCGGCCACCTGATTCTCATAAACAAGATGAGGGCCAAGGGCCGGGAAAGTCTTCACCTTCACCGCAGAATGATTCTGTCGGTGAATGGGGAAGTATGTTGCCAGAGTTACAAGCGACCAGTGACGCAGTGGTCATTGGAACTCAATTATTTAGTGAAGCCCCAGCGCAGAGTGGTAATTCAGCGCTGTTAGCCGGAAAGCAGCGCGGCTCAAGCCAAGGTGGAGCAAACCTTGGTAAGCGTCAGAGCGGCAGTATAGATATGGCACAGACTCTTAGAAGCAGTGCTGGGGAATGGCCCCCAAAGCAACTCGTGCGTCGCAAGGGGCGAGAAGGAAAACCGGTACTGCACTGCATTTTGCTTGATACATCGGGGTCGACTTTAGCTGACCAGACATTTGCCAAAGCCAAAGGTGTGATTTTGAACATCGCTGAACGTGCCTATTTAAGACGTGAGCAAATCAGTATCCTTGGCTTTGGTGGAGACCAAGTGGATTGGCTGCTGCCACAAGTGCGCGCTCCGCAAAATATTCGTGCACAACTGGATGCGTTCAGTGCCGGTGGTGGTACGCCCATGCATCAAGCGTTAGTCGATGCACAGCAATATCTGGTGCAAGCGCTACGGCAGCAGCCAGAGCTTGAGCTAAACAGCTATATTTTAACGGATGGGCGCGTGTCCGGTGATTTTCCTGTCGCTGCTTGGCAAGGTGCTTTGGCTGTCATTGATACAGAACAGTCACCGATTAAACGTGGTCGTGCACAGGAACTTGCCCAAGCATTGAATGCCGATTACCTTTCATTAAGTCAGTTGATGGCTTAAGTTAGCCGAGCCAACGAAAACGAATTTTAGATAAGTGAATAACATGACAACTCAAGTGGCCCATTGCCCTGCATTATTCCTAACCGCGCCAGCATCAAATCAAGGCAAAACCACTATTACCGCAGCCTTGGCACGCTATTTTACCGAGCAGGGGAAAGTGGTGCGTGTATTCAAAACGGGGCCGGATTACCTTGATCCGCAGATTTTAGCGCAAGCTTCCAAGCAGCCCGTCGAGCAGCTCGATATCTGGATGGCGGGCGATGAATACTGTCAAAAAATGCTATTCGATGCGGCTCAAGAAGCAGACCTGATTTTGGTCGAAGGCGCAATGGGGATGTTTGACGGCGAGCCATCAAGTGCCGATCTTGCCGCACGTTTTAACATCCCAGCTGCCATTGTGATGGATGTAAAAGGCATGGCGCAAACCGCCGCTGCGGTGGCGACCGGTTTGGCGAATTTTCGTAGTGATGTCAAAGTAGCCGGTTTAATCGCAAACCGTTGTGGTAGCGAACGTCATGCGCAATTGATCCGTGACGCTTTACCGGAAGATTTACCATTATTAATCAGCTTAAAGCGTGATGATGAAGTGACCTTACCTGAGCGCCATTTGGGCTTGGTGCAAGCTTCCGAAGTGGGCGATGAGCTAGAAGGATGCTTTACTGCCGCAGTGCGTTGGTTAACGGAAACCGAAGATCAAACTCTGCTGACACTGCCTGAGCCAGTAGCATTTTATTCGCCAGAGCAAATGGTCGCTGAGCAAGATGTCGGCACACCGCTCATTGGTAAAACCATTGCCATTGCCAAAGATGAAGCCTTTAGTTTTATCTACGATGCCAACCTTCGTGTTCTAGAAAAGTTGGGGGCTACGGTCACGTTCTTTTCGCCGCTTCATGATCAGCAATTACCGCAGGCGGATGCCCTTTGGTTACCTGGGGGCTACCCAGAACTCCATGCCGAAAAGCTCTCGCAAAACCATAACATGCTAGATCAGATTCAAACGTTTTTTGCGGCGGGCAAACCGATCTTGGCAGAGTGTGGCGGTATGCTGTATAGCCTTGAAACTCTAACGGATCTTGAGGGCAGCACCTATCCGATGCTTGGTTTGCTAAAAGGCGAAGGCGCGATGCGAGGCAAACGTGGCTGTCAAGGGATGCAAACAGCACCACTGCCAGAGGGCGATATTCGTGGTCATGCCCACCATCGTTCTCGCAGTGAGAATACACCTGAGCCATTCAGTCATGGTCGCCGTCAGCGTCACCCTGCACCAGGTGAAGCAATCTACCGCGAAAAAGGACTCACAGCGAGCTACCTGCATTTATTCTTTGCTTCAAATTTCGCGGCCACGGCAGCGTTGTTTAAGGGTGTTTAACGACCTATGTGGCCAGAAAGCAGTGACGAGCCAAAGCCGCTTCGATCAGGGCTGACGACAGGCACATGTGCCACTGCATGTTCGGTGGCGGCTGCCATGGCGTTGCTCACGAAACAGCAAGCGCCTAACGTATTTGTCACCTTGCCCAAAGGCCAAGAAGTGTCTCTTGAGATCATTTCTTATGACATCGCTGATCACTCTGTTAAAGCCGCCACTATTAAAGATGCAGGGGACGATCCTGATGTTACCCACGGTGCAACGGTTTGGGTGAAACTAGCGCTTACCTCAGAACAAGGTATTAAGTTTGTGGCAGGCAAAGGCGTTGGCACGGTCACACGAACAGGCCTTTTGCTTGACGTGGGTGAGCCTGCCATCAATCCCGTGCCGCGAAAAATGATCTCTGATCATTTGAATACCATTGCCCGAGAGCAAGGCTATCAAGGTGGATTTCAGGTGACCGTTGGTGTGGAACAGGGCGAGCAGTTAGCTCTTAAAACCATGAATCCACGTTTAGGGATTCTTGGCGGCATTTCCATTTTAGGCACCACGGGCATCGTGCGCCCATTTTCTTGTGGCGCTTACATCGCTTCGATCCAACAAGGGGTTGATGTGGCTCGTGCCAATGGACATCAATATATTGCCGCCACCACAGGTAATGCCAGTGAAACGGCGATTCAAGAACGTGATGGCTTAGACGATATGGCGTTGATCGAGATGGGCGATTTCGTTGGGGCATTGTTAAAGCATGTGAAACGTTTAGAAAGCAAAGAAGCTCACCTTGAAAAGCTCACCATCTGTGGCGGCTTTGGTAAAATAAGCAAACTGGCGCAGCAGCATATGGATTTAAACTCCCGTGCCTCGTCCATTAATTTAGAGGCCTTGGCAGAGCTCGCCAAAACATTAGGGGCGTCTGAGGCTCTACAAGGTAACATGTGCCAAGCCAACACCAGTGTCGAAGCGTTAAAATTCGCTCAAGCAGAAGGCATCGCATTAGCCGATGCCGTGTGCCAGCAAGCCCTTGAGTTTTGTCGTCGCTTTGTGCCAATGCATATGGCACTTGAAGTACTGGCTATTGACCGTAAAGGTCAGTTTGTCGGACAAGCGCTGGATCAGGGCGTATCGAACTAAAGGAAAGCTATGAAAATTCTTTTATTAGGTGGCACCGCCGATGGTCGACATTTAGCCGAACGCTTCAGCCAGTTAGGCTTTGAAGTGCTGTATTCGATAGCGGGGTTAGTGCGTGTACCGACATTGCCTTGTGAAGTCCTCGTCGGAGGTTTTACCCAGTTTGGTGGCTTGGCCACTTTTCTTAAGGAGCGTCAGATTGATTTAGTCATTAACGCGACGCACCCTTATGCCGCCACCATGAGTGATAAAGCGGTGGCTGCAGGTGTGGAAACCAGCGTGCTGGTTTGGCGTTTCTTACGTCCAGCATGGCAGGCTCAAAAGGGCGATGATTGGCGTTTTTACTCAACGGATGATGACTTATTAGTGCGGTTAAAAGGCTTCAAGCGCCCATTGCTTAGCGCAGGACAAATGTCTTTAGAGCAATTACTTGCGATCACTCAAATAGAAGGCTTTGAGCAAGGCGTGTGGCGCACAGCGGCTCTGCCGAAGTTTGATGTGCCTAACAAAGTTACTTGGCTGAAAGCCATTGGCCCGTTTGATCTCGAGCACGAGAGACACTTATTAAAAGAGCATCAGATTGATGTGATCGTGACCAAAAATAGCGGTGGCGATTCCACGTCCGCGAAGCTTGATGCCGCTCGTGAATTAGGTATCAGCGTATTATTACATCAGCGTCCAGACGTGAGAGACGCAGTACGGACTTTTTTCGACTACTCCCAACTTATTAAAGCGGTGCAGGCATTGAAAGGCCCTGCATCCACTGCTCAGGAATCCCAACAACAGTGACTTATCAGTACGATCCAACGCCACAAGGCATTGAAAACGAAAGCTTCCGCCAAATCCGTGAACTGACACAGCTTGATCATTTATCCCGTGATGCTCAGCAAGTGGTGATGCGCGTGGTGCATAGCCTTGGGTTTCCTGATGTGGCTGAACAAGTGCGTTTTAGTGACCACGCCTGTGAATCAGGACGCGCCGCGCTCGCGCAAAATTGTCCTATTCTTTGTGATGTAGAGATGGTCAAGCAGGGCGTCACTAAACGCATGATTGAGCGTGAGCCGCTGTGCTTCTTGAATGATCCACGTACGGCAGATCTTGCTAAATCTAAAGGCGAGACCCGCTCTATGGCGGCGCTAAGCCTTTGGCAGGAACAGCTGGAAGGCAGTGTGGTTCTGATTGGCAATGCACCGACGGCTTTGTTTCGATTACTTGAAATGATTCGTGCTGGCGCGCCAAAGCCTGCATTGATCATTGGTATGCCGGTGGGCTTTGTTGGCGCCGCTGAGTCAAAGCAAGCGTTATGGGATGATCACAAAGCACTGGGCATTGAGTGCATTACCTTGCTCGGTCGAATGGGCGGCAGTGCGGTGACTTCTGCCAGCTGTAACGCATTATTGCGTTGTAACATCGGCGAGTATTATTAATTAAAGCGGTAAGGGTTAACAGTGAAAATTCACGTGATTGGACTGGGCATCAATGAGCAAGCGCAATTACCAAAAGAAGCGCAGGATGTTCTGGCAAAGCTAACCGAGAACGATAAGCTTGTTGGCAGTGAGCGTCAGCTATCGATGGTCAAAACCTACGGTACTAAAGCGCAGACGCATGTGCTGCCAAAGCTGAATGACCTGAAACATCATATGGATGAGTGGGCGTCTTTAGGGGTTGAACGAGTGGCGATTTTGGCTTCGGGCGACCCTCTTTATTACGGTATTGGTGCTTGGGTACACCGCTCTTTTGCCGATCAAGAAGTACGCTTTTATCCCAATGTTTCAAGCATTCAAGCCGCTTGCCACCGTCTCGGGATCTCCTTACAAAACGCGCAAGTGTTCAGTGTCCATGGTCGACCTTTGGCATCGATTCGTACTCAGTTACACCCTTCCAAAACCTTGTTGCTGTTGACCGATAAAACCAATAATCCGCAGGCGATTGCCAAAGAGTGTGTGGAGATGGGGCTTGGTTTAAGTGAGCTGTTTGTCTGTGAGCGCTTAGGCTATGACCATGAGCGTGTGACCCGCTATACCGCGAACAGCTTAGCGCATGTAGAAGATACCTTTGATCCCCTTAACGTGGTGATCGTCAATACCAGTGCTCAGCCAGGCCGCTTGCCATCGACACCAGGTTTTAAAGATGGGCTTTTCATTACGGATAAAGGCGATGGCCAAGGCATGATTACTAAGCGTGAAGTACGTTTGGCTGTGTTGTCTTATCTAGGTGTCGAAGCCAAAGAAGTCGTGTGGGATATCGGTGCCGGTTGTGGTGGTGTCAGTGTTGAATTGGCTTATTGGAATCCTGAGAGCGAGGTGTATGCCATTGAGCACCATGAAACGCGATTGTCTTGTCTAGAAGCTAACCGCGAGCATTTTGGTGTGGTGAAAAACCTGCATGTCGTTCATGGTCGAGCGCCGGAAGCATTTGCCAATTTGCCAGCACCAAAACGCGTGTTTATCGGCGGCAGTGATGGCGAAATGGCAGAGTTATTAGACGAGGTTTGGCTGCGACTGCCGCTTGGTGGCGTGTTGTTAGTCAACGCTGTGACCGATGCAACCATGATGGAAACCATGGCATTTCTTGCCAAGCGTGACGCGGCACAAGATGCTTACGATGAAAGTTCGACAATTCAGGTTTATCGAAGTGAGCGTTTGGCGGGTAAGCGTATTCGACGCCCCCATTTGCCTGTGAGTTTATGGCGGTTTGAGAAATGTCTACCAGGAGAGCATTTATGAGCGGCACATTCTTTGGCATTGGTGTTGGCCCTGGCGATCCAGAATTAGTGACCTTAAAGGCTATGCGTTTGATTCAGCAGGCCGATGTGTTGGCGTATTTAGTTGGCGAGTCGGGTCAATCACAGGCGAAGCAGATTGCTGTGTTAGCACTAGAAGGTCGTCAATCAAACCATTCTGATATTGTCATTCCTATGCCCATGTCGACTCGCCGTGAGGCGGCCAATAATGCATATGACGAAGGCGCGCAGGCGATCTCTGAAGCGCTTGAAACAGGGCTCAATGTCGCGTTTTTGTGTGAAGGCGATCCACTGTTTTTTGGTTCGTTTACCTACTTGATGGAGCGTCTAGAAGGCAAATGTCCGATTCAAGTGGTGCCAGGGATTTCCAGCATTCATGCGGCGGCAGCTGAGCTTCAGCATCCATTGACGGTATTAAAAGAGTCCTTTTGTGTGGTGAGTGGTCGTCATACAGAGCAACAACTTGTAGAAGCGCTGCACTTACATGATTCGGTTGTGATTATGAAAGCAGGCCGTGCCCGCCCAACGATTATGAAAGCCTTAGCGCTCACCGAACGCATAGAAGACGCTAAATATGTGGAATACGTGGGGCGAGATAATCAGTTTGTAGAAAACGATGTGCGCCGCCTGCAGAATGAGTATGGACCATACTTTTCACTGTTTATTGTTTCACGCAAAGAGCGCGGCACACGATGATTCGTATTATTGCGTTAACTGATGCAGGCCAGGCGCTAGGAAAGCGTCTGGAAGCATTGTTACCAGGCAGCCAATTACATTTTAAGCCCAAGCCATTTACTGAAACCGTTCAAGGCTTTTTTCGCGAAGGCGATCCGCTACTCTTCATTTGCGCTACGGGCATTGTCATGCGTACGTTGGCGCCTGTCATAGAGGGCAAGTTACAAGACCCACCGGTATTGGTATTAGATGAATTGGGGCGCTTTGTGATTCCGCTATTATCTGGTCATGAAGGTGGTGCCAATCAATGGGGCAGTGAGGTAGCTGGTGCGCTGAATGCAGAGCTGGTGATGACCACCGCTAACGCATACTTAAATCCGGTCTATGTCCTTGGTATGGGCTGTGAGCGAAACTGCCCACTAGAATATCTGGAAAGCTTGATGCTCGAAGCGCTGGAGACAGTTGGCTTACAGCCAGATCAGATTGCAGGGCTTTACAGTATCGATATTAAAGCTGATGAAACCCACTTGATTGAGTTAGCTGAAAAATATCAATGGCCTTTTATTACTTACGATGCCGCTGCGCTTAAGACCGTAGAGCCTTTATTGAGTACGCGTTCTGAGTATGTGTTTAAAACGGTTGGGGTGTATGGCGTGGCTGAGTCAGCGGCGCTTCTGGGTGCTCAGAATTTGACGCATGGGAGCCCAGAACTGTGTCTAAACAAGATTAAAAACCCAAAAGCCACCTGTGCGGTGGCTCGGGCGTATCAGTCTTAAATCCTTAGAGAGTAGTAAGGTTTTGCGTCGCTGCAGTCAGTGTGCTGGCTTGCTTGGCAAAACAGAAGCGAACCAAACGCATATCTTCAGGGGGCGTTTGGTAGAACACCGAAATCGGAATCGCTGCGACACCAGCTGCTTCAATTAACCAAAGCGCAAACTCTGTATCTGGCACATCCTTGATGGCGCTGTAATCCATTAATTGGAAGTAAGTGCCAGGGGAGGGTGTGAAAGTGAAGCGGCTTTCACTCATGGCCTTATTGAAGAAGTCACGTTTTTGTTGGTAGAAACTTGGCAGCACTTCATCGTGTTCAGGGTGAGCGTTTAAGAAATCCGCCAAAGCGAGTTGCATCGGTGTACTGGTACTAAAGGTCAGGTACTGGTGCACCTTACGTACTTCTGCCATCAGCTGAGCTGACGCAACACAGTAGCCAATTTTCCAACCTGTAGTGTGGTAAGTCTTGCCAAAAGACGATACGACTACGCTGCGCTTCGCGAGTTCTTTGTGGCGCAACACGCTTTGATGTTCGGCACCTTCAAACACAATGTGCTCGTAGACTTCATCGGATAGCACCAACAAATCATGTTGATCAGCAATGCTGTACAGCGCTTCTAGATCATTAGCCGAAAATACTGTGCCCGTTGGGTTATGAGGTGAATTGACAATGATGGCTTTGGTATTGGGAGTAATTGCATTCGCGACTGTTTGCCAATCAATCGCAAAACTTGGCGGCAGCAAGGCGATATGCACTGGTGTACCACCATTTAAGCGAATCGCTGGGTCGTAAGAATCGTAGGCAGGGTCAAATACAATCACCTCATCACCAGGGCGCACAAACGCAGAGATAGTGGCAAACAAGGCTTCGGTGGCACCAGAGGTCACCGTGATGTCCGTATCTGCATTCGCTTGATAATCGTAGCAACGAGCCAGTTTAGTACTGATGGCTTGGCGTAATGATGGTACACCGGTCATTGGAGCATATTGGTTGGCGCCTTGCTGAATATAGTGATCCACTCGACTCAGCAGCTCACTTGGTCCATCAAAATCAGGAAAACCTTGGGATAAATTGATCGCTTGATGCTTGGCGGCCAATTCCGACATTTGCGTAAAAATGGTCGTGCCGGTACTGGGGAGTTTGCTGTCGAACTGGCGCATGAGTGATTCCTATCTACTGCGTATTAAAATCAAGAGTTCAATCCTAATGCAGTGGCAACACGAGATAAAGATCCAATATGCGTCCGTTAAACAGGTTTTTAAAATCGAAGGTTAGAACATTCTTTTACTGAATCTGGCGTTTAGCTCTGCTATAACAAAGAGATAACTGGAACCAAGAGGTGTATGGATGTCCGACGAAAAAATGCAAACTAAAGGTCGTTTAACGACGCGTACTGTCGCCATGCCAGGTGATACCAACCCTGCAGGGGATATTTTCGGTGGCTGGGTGGTGTCTCAAATGGATATCGCGGCAGGGATTTGCGCTGGTCAGCGGGCGCAATCCAGAGTTGTGACGGTCGCGCTGGATAGTATGAGCTTTATTCGCCCCGTGAAAGTGGGGGATATATTAGGAGTGTATACCTACGTTGAATCTGTTGGGCGCACCTCCATGAATATCCACGTTGAAGCATGGGTTCGCCGTGGTCGCATTGGAAAACGTGAAAAAGTAACCGAGGGTATGTTCAAGTTCGTAGCAATCGATGAGGAAGGGAAATCTATGCCCATTCCAGCAGAGGAAGACTTGCCTGATTACGTTCATGAAACGATGAATGAATTGTATTAACTAGAGCTTGATAGGCCAAAATAAAAAAGCAGCCAATGGGCTGCTTTTTAGAATCCTCAACAACTGACTTAGATCATTGAGCCAATTGCTAGCTGCTCGTTATCAGCATCAATCATTTTGTTCAGATCTAGCAAGATAACCAACTCTTCATCTTTTTGGTATACACCTTGGATGAACATTAGAGCTTCGTCGTTACCCACGCTTGGGCTCTGCTCAATCTCTCCTTGGTATAGATAGAAAACTTCTTTTACAGCGTCTACCAGCATACCAATTTGCTCACCGTCGTGCTCGATAATAATGATGCGAGTGTCATCTGAAATGGTGCATTCAGGTAGACTGAAGCGCACGCGAGTATCAATCACTGTGACAACATTACCACGAAGGTTAACGATCCCTAATACGTACGATTGCGCGCCTGGTACAGGTGCAATCTCATTGTAGCGCAGTACTTCCTTAATCTGCATTACGTTAATGCCGTAGGTTTCATCTAAAAGTTTGAAGGTAAGGTACTGTAATAACTCACCTTTTTTACTTTCTGTTGGCAGATTTCCCGCTTCTTTGATTGTCGCTAATTCAGACATGGCTCTACACCTATTATCAATCCGGTGATATGCGCATACGCGCTGCTCGTTTATTTAGTAGAATAGACGAATTACAGCGCGATGGCTTGATAAATTAAGTAACAATTAGTTGTCTTGTTGTATGCCAACAATCGTCCAATTGCCACGAGCGTCCTCAAGGTTTTTCTCTAGGTGCCAGATCTCGTTAGTTTCATTAGTTTGATCGCCTTCTTTGATCCAACCTGTGAAACGAAGAGAAATAGAAGCTGTAGAGCCGATAAACTCACCGCGAACGAGGTCTACCATCAGGGAGACAACTTCAGTGCGTGGTTTATCTGAACCGTATTTCGCTCGTTCTTGACGCAACATATCACAAAGATCTTGACTAAAGTAGTCGCTAATCTCATCGAAGTTGTTGTCGTCCCACGCTTTTTGCAACGTTACGTAGTGATTTTTTGCTTCTGCGATAAATGCTTGCTCGTTGAAGCCTGGTGGCAGTTGAATCTCAGGTTGCGCACCAAAGCCTGACATGCCAGCCATTGGCGATGGTTGTACATTGTCGCGTGTTGAATTTGGCATTTCACGGTACATGCCTTGTGCGCCAGCGGCTTGTGCTGCTTGACGTTTCTTGGCGAAGAAAAATTTATAAACCAAGAAGCCGATCAGGGCGAACAATAAAATGTCACCAAAAGAGATGCCATCAAATGCGCCAGAGCCTAGTAGGGCTGCGAAAATACCGCCTGCCAGCAAACCACCAAGTAGGCCGCCGCCTAGTCCACCTAAGAAACCAGATTTCTTAGTTGTTGAGCCTGCAGCAGCTGCGGTGCCAGTGTTGTTTGTTCCAGATGTCGCGCTAGAGCTAGTTGGGCTTTTGCTGACAGAGTAGCTTTTACCAAAGCTCTTGCTGCCACCAAGTTTCTTAGCGTGTACATCGGAAGCAAAACCACCAACGCCAATCGCTAATACAAATGCCATTAATAGGGCATATACGGATGTTTTCACTTTTTGTTCTCCAAAGTTAGACGAAATTAACCAAACCAACTGCATTACGAAGGTCAGAGATCAGAGCTCGTGCTCGGGCACGGGCTTTTTCAGCACCGGCCTGTAAAACTGCTTCGATTTCGGCAGGGTTCGCCATGAGCTCAAGATATTTTTCTCTTGGCTCAGACAGTTGACCATTGATCAGTTCAAAAAGTTCCTTCTTCGCTTCACCCCAAGCAATGCCCTCTGCAAACTTCTGACGCATTTCTGCAGTCTGCTCCTCTGTGGCGAAGGCTTTGTAGATATCAAATACCGTAGAGCCATTTGGATCTTTTGGCTCACCAGGTTCAAGAAGGTTAGTAACGATCTTGTTAATGCCTTTTTTCAGCTTTTTCTCGGTATCGAAAAGAGGAATGGTGTTGTTGTAACTCTTACTCATCTTACGACCGTCTAGGCCCTTAAGAATTGCGCTGTCATCTTCTGCCACGACGGCTTCAGGCAGTACAAAGTGTTGACCAAATAGATGATTAAAACGTGCAGCGATGTCGCGTGCCATTTCAATGTGCTGAATTTGGTCACGACCAACGGGTACTTTGTTGGCATTGAAGGCAAGGATATCCGCAGCCATAAGAACTGGATAGCAGAACAGTCCCATTGTGACACCGTAATCAGGGTCTTGGCCGTTGTTGACGTTTTCATCAACGCTGGCTTTGTAGGCGTGGGCACGGTTCATTAGCCCTTTACCTGTGACACAGGTCAGTAGCCAATTTAGCTCCGAAATCTCAGGAATATCAGATTGACGGTAGAAAGTTGCTTTGTCGGTATCAAGGCCACACGCAAGCCAGGTTGCGGCAATCTCTAGACGAGACTGTTTAACACGCTCTGGATCTTGGCATTTGATTAATGCGTGATAGTCAGCCAAAAAGAAAAAAGACTCGGTGTCTTCACGACGGCTTGCTTCGATAGCTGGGCGGATAGCGCCAACATAGTTACCAAGGTGAGGTGTGCCTGATGTTGTAATACCGGTTAAAACAATTTCTTTACCCATTTTCCCTTACTCAATCATATAAAAAGGTGTGTGTACCCTACCATAAAAAGTAGGGTAGACGTAGCTTAAAAAGAGCTCTATGTACTACTAAGGTGATACGGTTTGAATTTGACGAAAAGTCAGGTTAATCCTGGGCGAGTTAACCTTTTTTGTAGTGGGTAAAGAATGCAGCCAGTGGCTCTGAGTTTCGCCTTGCATAACAAGTAAGCTGCCGTGCTCTAATTGGATAGAACGGGTTTCTTTGCTGGTCTTATGTTTAAAGGAGAATTTACGCTCGGCTCCTAAACTGATCGAAGCAATGGTGCCGTTTACCTCCAACTCTTTTTCAGCATCACTGTGCCATGCCATACCTTCAGCTCCATCATGGTACAAGTTAAGTAAGCATGAGTTGAATGACGTATTACAATGCTGCTCAGCCAGACATTTTAATGCCTGTAGTAGTGGTGTCCAAGGCTTCGCCACTTTAGTGGTCTTGGAATAGGTATAGCGAAAGGGGTTGTCGGCATACCATGCTACTTTGCGCTTTGTGATGATGTGTTTACCATAGATGATCGCTTCATCGTGTTGCCATTCTATATCACTTAGAAGGTCACGGTAGTACTGATCGGCTTGTACTGCTGGAATGACTTGACCATGATAGAGAACCGAACCATCAAAAGGTAATAGCTCCAATACTGGCGCTGGCTGCCCAGCAAATAAATCGTCAATCATTACTTCTTACCTGAGATGATTCCCAACCCACCATAGCGGTTTTTCTTAAGCTTCCCCAACGATAGTTACCCAGTTCGCCAGTGTTTCGGATCACTCGATGGCAAGGAATGATGTAAGCGATAGGGTTGTTGGCTATGGCTGTGCCCACTGCCCGCGCAGCTTTTGGCTGGCCAATACGTTCAGCAATCTGGGCATAATTTAAAAGCTGTCCTGTTTCGATGCTTAACAAGCATTGCCATACTTTCAACTGGAATGGGCTTGCTGCGACATGAAGTTTAATCATCGATGGTGGTTGATCTAGTGACTGAAAAAAACTTAGCCCTTGCTGATGAATCGGATGAGGTTGTTTGAAGCACTCGGCGTTCGCAAAAAATGTTATCAGTTCTTGCTCTGCCTTATCCCAGTCATCATGAAAGGCCATATGGCAAATACCAATATCAGTTGTAGCAATAATAAGGGAGCCAAATAAGGTTTCATAAAAGTCGTAATAGATCCTAAGACCAGCGCCTGAAGATTTATACTGTCCCGGAGTCATGCCTTCGATAGAAACAAAGAGATCATGTAGTCGTCCAGTGCTGGATAGTCCTACTGCATGAGAGGTTTCTTGTAAGCTTTTATGGCTTTCCAATAGCGACTTTGCATGTTCTACGCTGATAAATTGTATGAATTTCTTGGGAGAGACGCCTGCCCACTTTTGAAATAGGCGCTGAAAATGGTGTGGGCTAAGATGAACAGCTTGGGCTATTTCATCAAGCGAAGGTTGGCTCGGCCTTGCCAAAATAATGAATTCAATTGCTTTCTGAATACGAAGGTAATCACGAGAATCAGTCATAGAGAGAATTGTATACCAATGAAAACATGTCTTCATGGTAGCGATTTTTATTGAAAGATCGACCCGAAACTTGTGAAGTTTAAATTTTAATAAGAGAGTGTCAAACAGAAGAGATATGATTGGTGGAGCTAAGCGGGATCGAACCGCTGACCTCTTGCATGCCATGCAAGCGCTCTCCCAGCTGAGCTATAGCCCCAAGTGCATTAGTTGTCATGCATTCAGTGAGCAGAATTTTAAATACCAAATAATGCCAATGTCAAATAAAAAATCATACAGAACAATCTGTTACTTTTATGGCTTATAAAATTACTTGTATCATCAGTATAAACGTTGAACAATCAGTCAGCATTAAAAAATATTTTAGCCGATATTGAGCATGAAGCTCTTTTTGTTTTAGGAGCTTACAATGGACGCTGTCACCGATACATTCAACGAACTTCTCATGGCTCAACAGCCAATTTTTGATCGACACAAATCTCTTTTTGGTTATGAACTTTTATTTCGAGGGGATCATGAAGGCGAAGCGCTGTTTCAAAACCCTGAAGTGGCAACGAGCCAAGTATTGGTGAATTTGTGTATGGGCATCAGTACATTGAATGCTCAATTAAGACAGCCTTTTTTTGTTAATATGACCACTGAGCTGGTTTTATCTGATGCCTTTTTCCCGATTTCACCCGATACAGTTTACATTGAGATTCTAGAAGACCAGCAAATTACACCGGATTTTATCGCGGCAGTGAAACGCTGGCATGAGCATGGTTTTCGATTTGTACTGGATGATTACCAATATAGTGAGTCTTACCAGCCGTTGTTACCCTTTATGTCGATGGTCAAGATCGATGTCTTAGCGACAAACCCGCTATCCATTCGTCCCGAAATAGAGCGTTTACAAGCTTTGGGGTTGGCGCTCGTGGCGGAAAAAATAGAAGATCAAGACATGTTTTCGTGCTGTGTAGAGTTGGGATTTGATTATTTCCAAGGCTATTTTTTAAGTCGCCCTGAGGTGATTAAGGGGAAGCGTGTCGCAGCTGACTCCCAAAGTGCTCTGCGTCTTCTGAACGCGCTTCAGGATGTAGAAGTGTCTATTGATGATATTTCTGAGCTGGTGGCGCAGACGCCCGCTTTATCTTTCCAAATGTTGCGTTTGCTCAATAGTCCTGTTGTGGGCTTGGCTAAAGCTGTAGCGTCTATTAAAGAAGCGATCACTTATCTAGGCTTAGTGCAGCTTAAGCGCTGGTCGATGCTGATTACACTGAGTTCAAATAATAACGGCGATCCTGAAAGTGTGAGTCGTTTGTTGGCTAGAGCGAGGTGTTGTGAATTACTCGCTAAGCGTTCAGGACGAGTCAATGCGGAAGAAGCTTTTACTGTGGGGATGATGTCGGGAATGGATACCGTTCTGCAGGTGCCTATGCTGGAGTTGTTAAAGCAAGTCACATTAAGCGATGGATTGCAGGATGCGATACTCAAGTACTCTGGGGATATTGGGAAAGTATTGTACAGCGTGGAGTGCGTAGAACAAGGTAGGCTTGAAAAGCTCGAACGTTTTCCAGAGCCTCTAAGGGTTTCAATTAATGCGTGTTACTTTGAATCTTTAGCTTGGGCGAAGGAAGTGATTCAAGTGTTGCA
Organism: Marinomonas communis; assembly: GCF_004363305.1. Classification (GTDB taxonomy): domain Bacteria; phylum Pseudomonadota; class Gammaproteobacteria; order Pseudomonadales; family Marinomonadaceae; genus Marinomonas; species Marinomonas communis. The sequence continues at coordinate 49,744 of NZ_SNZA01000005.1, forward strand.
AAAATAAATCGAACTAAACCATTGACACTAAAGTTAAAAACACTAGAATGTGCCCCACAATTTCAAAGCCAGTGTGGTGGAATTGGTAGACACGATGGATTCAAAATCCATTGCCTATAAAGCGTGCCGGTTCGAGTCCGGCCACTGGTACCATATTAAAAAAGCCGACTTCTTCAAGTCGGCTTTTTTATTTCTATCTTGCCCAATATGCTTGTTCTAAGCTGTCTTCTTTTTCTGGTAATCCTTTTGATAGCCTTGGCGAATGTTGGCTAAGAATTTCGTAACTCACGCGATTTGCGTATTTACAGATCTGCGCAAAGGAAGAATAAGCAAGATGGCTCTCACTGTGTTTACTGCTGTGTGGCACCTGCTGTTGGTGAAAGCTGTTCGCGGCTATGTCGTGTAACAACGCGGATAGAGCGCCATCGCCTGCGCCATTTGTATTGCGAATGCGCTCAGGTCCGCCCATGTAAGGATCAATGTGAGAGTAAACTTTTATAGGACTTTCACAGTCGTGTTTACGCTGTGGTCGCGAGAACTCCCACTGGTTAAAATCGGCAATGTCTTGAGATTTGATGGGATGTGTCGTGGCACGTTTGAACTGATCATCTGTGTATCCGCACAGGTACAGACCGACTGGACCAGCTGTGAGTAACACCATGTCACACCATTCTAGTGTTTGCTCGGCCGCTTTAAGTACCTTGGTTTCTCCCGTAAGCGCTTCGGCTTCTTGCTCATTCATAGCGACGACCGACGCATACTCTTCAATAATTTGCTGGATCTCATCGCGGTACTCTTCTACTAGGTGTTGTGTGCCTAATGTAATAATGACAGGGACGTGATGTTTCTTCGCAAGTTGTAAACATTTCATCAAGGTGGCTTTGATTGGCTTGCCTGCGTGGCGCAAAGGGTATGCGCAAGTCACAAAAGCCGCAGCATTGGCGATAACGTCTTCATTGACGCTTTCAGGCTCTACATCGTCCATAGCATTCGGTGCGATAGCGAAAGTGCGTTCGCCGTCTTCAGTGATGAGAGTAATACCGCGTCCGATATCGCCCGCAACGCCTTGTAAGTGATTCATGTCGACTTTGCTGCTGGTGTCACAAATGTAGTGATACTCTGGTGATTTGAGGTTGATCTGATTTGACATGACACCCAATAGAACAGACTTATCATCCGCTAATACTGAGTAGTTGTGCAAAGTGTTGCCGATGGTGCCGCCTGCGAAATGATCTGAGATACGTTCTTCTGCGACCAGCTCTTGGTAGATCGCACTTGCGGTCTGGGGATCGACTAGGTTTGATAGTCCTTTTCGGATACTATGTCGCGCCAGAAAAGCGTCATCCACCTTAGCGATAACATCGACAATGGTTTCATCTAGGCCCACGATATAAGTGTCTTTAGTGGGTTGGACTTCTGACTTTGGTAAGCCATTGTTTGCCTGTGCAACAGGAAAGTAGTGTTTGATCTTACGGCGACCGGGAAATTTCATCGTTGTTATCCAATGTTTAAGTGTGCGCATTTTAGCAAAAATATTGACCAAACGGGCAGGAAATAAACGGTATGAACGAACAGTCATTGATGCGTTATAGCCGACAAATACTTCTTACCAACTTTGATATTGAAGGTCAGATGAACCTATCTGGCAAGCATGCAGTGGTGATTGGTGCAGGTGGGCTTGGCAACATTGCTGCGACTTATCTTGTTGGCGCAGGTGTTGGGGTGCTTTCTATCATTGATGATGATGAGATTGAGCTGAGCAATTTGCCACGCCAAGTGCTTTATACCGAGCATGATATAGGTAAAGCAAAAGTACAGGCCGCAGCGGCACAGTTACAAGCTCGAAACTCTGATGTGACGATTAATGTGCATCAGTTGAGGTTAACCGCTGACAATATTGATCAGTACTTAGCGGACTGTGATGTTATCTTAGATTGCTGCGATAACTTCTCGACTCGCCAAATAGTGCATCGTTGGGCGCAAAGGCATCAGGTTCCTTTGGTAAGTGGTGCCGCGATACGCTGGGAAGGGCAGTTGGTGGTGTTTCGTTATGATGAACAGACAGCGCCATGCTACGAATGTTTATACCCAGACCTGTCTGATCAGCAGTTGAGCTGTAATACCAATGGTATCATTGGTCCTGTCGTCGGTACGATTGGTGTGCAGCAAGCCTTATCAGCGATCAAGTTGTTAAGTGGGACAGGGACTGTAAAACATGGTGTATTGCAGTTATTTGACGGGTTAAGTGGTGATTGGCGCAGTATGCGACTTTCACAAGATCCCGAATGCCCTTGTTGTGGCCTTCAAAATTCATAGAATACCCCTATTTTATTAATAAATTTTCTTCGGTGTCTATTTGTTAGCGGTTTCTTTATCCTATGCACATAACGAAGCCGTATTACACCTCGGCTAGGATATCTAATTAAGGAGCATTCCAAATGAGCGATGTTAAGCACGCTAAATTAATGATCTTGGGCTCAGGCCCTGCAGGCTACACTGCAGCGGTATACGCAGCACGTGCCAACCTAAATCCGGTAATGATTACTGGTATGCAAATGGGTGGTCAGCTGACAACAACAACAGAAGTTGATAACTGGCCTGGCGATGTTCAGGGTGTTCAAGGTCCTGAATTGATGGAGCGTATGCGTCAGCACGCTGAGCGTTTTGAAACAGAGATCGTATTTGATCATGTGAACAAGGTGGATCTTCAGAATCGTCCTTTCCGTCTTGAAGGCGATAGCGGTGTCTACACTTGTGATGCGTTGATCATTGCAACGGGTGCAAGTGCTCAATACCTAGGTATGGAAAGTGAGCAGAAGTTCATGGGCCAAGGCGTATCAGCGTGTGCAACCTGCGATGGGTTCTTCTACCGTAACCAGGACGTAGCCGTTATCGGTGGTGGTAACACGGCTGTAGAAGAAGCACTTTACCTTGCAAACATTGCTAAGTCGGTAACGGTGATTCATCGTCGTGATAAATTCCGTTCAGAGAAAATCCTTGCGGACAAGATTTTAGATAAAGCTCAAAACGGTAACGTGAACATCGAATGGAACAGTGAGCTAGACGAAGTGCTAGGCGATGATGCTGGTGTAACCGGCGTTCGCATTAAAAATAACCAAACTGGTGAAACAAAAGAGCTTGCAGTGGCAGGTCTATTCGTAGCGATTGGTCACAAGCCAAATACGGATATCTTTGCTGGTCAGCTGGATATGAAAGATGGTTACCTAACTGTTCAATCTGGCACTAAAGGTAATGCGACACAAACAAGCATCGAAGGTGTGTTTGCTGCAGGCGATGTGAGCGATCATATTTACCGTCAGGCGATCACTTCAGCAGGTACTGGTTGTATGGCTGCTCTAGACGCAGAGCGTTACCTAGATGATTTAGAAGCCTAATAAAGACATATAAGTCTGATTACAAAAAAGCCGATCTAGTAGATCGGCTTTTTAATGCATACTGTAATCGAAAGATTACTGAGCGTTGTAAGCTTCTACGCCTTCAACTAGCGCTTTGCGAGCTTCTTCAGCATTCGCCCAGCCTTCCACTTTAACCCACTTACCTTTTTCAAGCTTCTTGTAGTTTTCGAAGAAGTGCTCGATTTGGTCGCGTAGAAGTTGTGGGATATCGTTCACGTCTTGGATGTGACCGTATTCTTTGCTTAGCTTCTCATGTGGTACTGCTACAAGCTTAGCGTCCATACCTGCTTCGTCAGACATGTTTAGAACGCCAACTGGGCGACAACGAATTACAGAGCCAGGAACCACTGGGTATGGCGTGATTACTAGAACGTCAACTGGGTCGCCGTCGTCAGCTAGGGTGTTGTTTACGTAACCGTAGTTCGCTGGGTAGAACATAGGCGCAGTCATGAAACGGTCTACTACTAGAGCGTCCATGTCTTTGTCTACTTCGTACTTAACTGGGTTTGCCTCAGCAGGGATTTCGATGATTACGTTGATATCGTTTGGCACATCGCGGCCAGCAGGGATGTCTTTGAAGCTCATTTTTATATTTCCAATTATGTTAAGGAATGGCGGCAATTATAGAAGTTCACACTTTGGGATGCTAGTCATAGCAAAGTTTAACCGGAAATAATCGATATATAGTCTCAAAAAAACCATGAAAAATAAGGCATTTCATTCATAAGTTATTGCTTTCTTTCTAAATTTAGCTAGTCTAAAGGTGTGATCAAATTATAGTCGAGAGGGCACTGATGACTAAATCTGAACTGATAGAAATGCTTATAGACCAGCAGCCTCATCTACCAGTTAAAGATGTTGAGTTGGCGGTTAAGGCAATGCTGGAGCATATGTCTGAAGCACTTGCAAATGGCGAGCGTATTGAGATTCGTGGTTTTGGTAGTTTCTCACTGCATTATCGTGCGCCTCGTGTTGGTCGCAATCCGAAGACAGGTGAGTCTGTTGAGCTTGGCTCAAAATATGTTCCGCATTTTAAACCAGGTAAAGAATTACGAGAATTGGTCAATTCTGTCGCAGATAGTGAAGAGTTGAGCTAATTTAGTATCGAAATTTTCCTCGCTCAGCGGCATAATAAGCTGAATAGCGCATTGTATGGGTGTTTTATGCTTAAGTGGTTTAAGCGGGCAATACTGATTGTTGTACTGGCTTTCTTTTTATTTATCGGTCTCTTCTTTGCCATTCGCAATGGAAATGTGATTTCTCTTGATCTAGTTCTGTGGCAAGCGCCTGAGCTAAGCGTTGCGTTGTACATGATCATCGCTTTTGGTCTAGGTGTTATTCTTGCGCTATTGTCCTCTGGTGCTTTGTTGTTGCGTCTCGAAGGTAAGTTGAGAAAACAAAATAAACAGATCATTAAACAACAAGCAGAACTTGATAATCTGCGTAAAGCTAATTTGTCAACTGAGTTGGCTGAGCGGGAGTAGCGCTTGACCGAGTTGGGGCTGTTTGCGGTTCTATTTGTGGCGCTATTTATTGGCTGGCTGCTGGGTCGACGCCGCAATCATGACGTAGCGCCCAAGGAACTTAAAAAGGTCCCTAACGATTACTTTCGTGGTTTAAATCATTTGTTGAATGGCCAGCAATCTGAAGCCATTGACGCCTTCGTCGATTCTCTTGAAGTCAATTCTGACACATTTGATATTCATCTCACGCTAGGTAATTTGTTTCGCAAGAAAGGCGAGATTCAAAAAGCCATTAACATCCATCAGAGCTTGCTGGCTCGACCTGACATTTCTCCACGAGATACTCGGTTGGTGCAATTGGAGTTGGCCAGTGATTTTATGTCGGCGGGACTGTTGGATCGAGCTGAGCGCTTACTGTTGAATATTGCGTCTCGAAAAACAGAGTTCCAAAAAGAAATTTTCACTTTACTGGTGGATTTGTATGAGTTCGAGCAAAGCTGGGGTAAAGCTATTAGCATTGCTCATCAATTACAGCTAGATTTCCCAAATCGTCGCCAGGCGCAGAGGCTGGCTCACTTTTATTGTGAACTGGCTGAAGAGGCGGCTAAAAAAGATCAGCTAACGCAAGCATTTCAGCAATATAAGGCTGCGATTGATGTGGATGTGGATTGCGTTCGAGCAAGCATTGGTTTAGCTGATTTGTACATACTGCAAAAGCGCTTTCGGGATGCCATAAAAGAATTGAAGTCTGTGGCGGACCAGGATCATGAATTCCTGCCAATTGTGATACCTAAATTAAGAGATTGTTATCAGAAGGTTTGGAGCAGTGGAGGCTATATTAAGTTTCTGCAAGAGCAGCTTAAAGTTCATCCTTCAGCGACGTTAATTCGTGCTTTGACCGAACATTACGCCCATGATGACAAAGAATTTGCAGAACAGTTTATAATAACCCAACTAAGAGCTCACCCAACTATAAAAGGCTTTCAGGAATTGATCGATATGCAGCGTGCCGACTCCCATGGACACGATCAAGAAAACCTAAGTGTATTGTATGGGCTAATAGAACAATTAACGTCTTCTAAACCAAAACATAGATGTCGACAGTGTGGTTTTTCTGGCCATCAGTTGCATTGGCAGTGTCCTAGTTGTAAAAGCTGGGGAACAGTTAAGCCGATCCATGGTTTAGAGGGTGAATAGTAAAGTATATAGAGGAAAATCAATGAGTTGCCAATCCCCAATCGTTGTAGCATTAGACTACCCAACAATCGATCAAGCTACTGCGATGGCAAAGCGCTTAGACCCTAAATTATGTCGAGTGAAAGTTGGTAAAGAGTTGTTTACCAAAGCCGGTCCAGCCATTTTAGAAGAATTGCACAAGCTAGATTTTGATGTTTTTCTAGATCTTAAATTTCACGATATTCCTAACACGGTGGCGAATGCCGTATCCGTTGCAGCAAAAGAAGGCGTGTGGATGGTAAACGTCCATGCCAGTGGCGGTCGTCGCATGATGGAAGCGTCAGCGAATGCCTTGGCGCAAATTCAAGATCATAATACGCTTTTAATTGCGGTGACTGTGTTGACCAGTATGGATGAAACGGACCTTTCAGAAATCGGTATTGATCTATCGCCGCGTGACCATGTTAAGCGTCTTGCTACACTTGCTCAGTCTTCTGGAATGGATGGTGTCGTGTGTTCGGCGCAAGAATCTGAAATGCTGTCTGAAACACTTGGTAAAGACTTTGTGTTGGTGACACCTGGTATTCGTCCTGCTGGTTCAGATCAAGGTGATCAAAAGCGTATCATGACGCCAGCACAAGCGATGCAGGCAGGTAGTCACTACTTGGTGATGGGGCGACCGATTACCAAAGCAGAGGACCCTATCGCAGTACTAACTCAGGTCAATACTGAGTTAGGTGTGATTGCATAATACTTGAGCAAACTCGTTAGTATGTTATGTTAAAAGCCGATCCTAAGTGATCGGTTTTTTTTATTGGCATGAAGCCGAATTAATAGCATAAGGAGAATGCAATGAAACGCTTACTCAAACGCGCGTGTGCGCTGTGTCTTGTTCTAATCCCAGTGTTTTCAGTAGCAGCTGAGCCGCTTGACATTAACTCAGCAACGGCTGACCAGTTGGCCATGGCGTTATCTGGTGTCGGAAATTCCAAGGCTGAAGCAATCGTGGCCTACCGCGATGCGAATGGGCCGTTTGCCTCTATTGATGAATTGGTCAAAGTGAAAGGAATTGGCCCATCGTTATTGGATAAGAACCGTATAGTGATTCAGGTAAAGAAAGACGCACAGCCTTAACTGCAACATTGTCTACGAAGAAGAGGGGTCATATGATCACTCTTCTTTTGAGCAGATGTCTTCGAAGGCTTGGTTCTGAGTTAGGTAAATGTTGCCGCTTAGGTGTGAGATTAAGGTGGAGCCTTTTAATCTATCCATGACTGGGCCTTTGACTTCTGATAAGTGTAAGCGAATACCTGCGGAGTGCAGTCGTTCGCAAATCATTTCAAGGCTCTCTAAGGCGCTTGCATCAATCATATTGACTGCGGTGCACATCAGCACTACGTCCTTCACTTCTTTATTTTTTGCGATCAATTGCGTAATGCGATCTTCCAGTACGCGAGCATTGGCGAAGAATAAGCTTTCATCGATTCGTATGGTCAATAAATCGTTCGTTGTTTCTACTTGAAAACGTTCAACGTTACGAAAATGTTCTGTGCCAGCAACGCGACCAACCACAGCAATGTGAGGATGGCTGGCATGCCAAAGAAATAGCAATAGCGATAGGCTCACACCAGTGATGATGCCTGCCTCAACCCCGACTAAAAGCACGACCAAAAACGTCGCAAGCAAAGCGCTGGCGTCTTGCTTTGAATAACGCCAAATTTCGATCAAACCTTTTATATCTATCAGCTGAAGTACTGCGACAATAATGGTGGCGGCTAGAACGGCTTTTGGTAGATAGTAAAAAGCGCCAGTCAAAAAGCTTAAAGTGAGTAGAATCAAAATCGCTGTAAACACGCCCGTCATAGGCGTTTTGGCGCCAGCATCAAAGCTAACGACGGAGCGAGAAAAACCGCCAGTGACTGGAAAACCTCCGCTAAAAGCGGAGCTAAGGTTTGCTGCGCCTAGGCCTATCAGTTCCTGGTTCGGATCAATGCTTTGGCGACGCTTTGCGGCGAACGACTGAGCCACAGATACTGATTCAACAAAGCCTACAATGCTAATCAGGACGGCTGCGGGTAGTAAATCCAATGCTAAATGAAGATCCATGCTAGGTAAGGCAAGTGGTGGAAAGCCGCTTGGTACGTCTCCCACAATCTTAACGCCTGCCTTGTTTAGCTGCAGTACTGCGACAATCAGTGTTGCGATAACAACCACTAAAACGGGGCCTGCTTTAGAGGCTAGTTGAGCTTGATGATAGGAGAGACCAAAAGTCCTTAATATGTGTTTGAGGTATTGACGAAGTAGATATAGAGCGACGATGGCGCCTAAGCCAATGCATACGGTGATTAGGTTTGTGGTAAAAAGGTTGTACCACATGGTTTCCAGCATCTCGATTAGGTTATGTCCTGATGCCTGAATGCCTAAGATGTGTTTTGCTTGTCCCAAGGCGATTAAAATAGCGCTGGCACTGATAAAGCCAGAAATTACTGGATGACTTAAAAGGTTTGCCAAAAAGCCAAGTTTGAAAAGCCCCATCAACAGCAAAAATAGCCCAGAAATCGCTGCCAGCAAGATAACAACGGTGAGATATTCCGCCGTATTCGGTGCAGCAAATTGTAGCGCGGCCGTGCCTGTCATCATCGAAACCACGGCAACGGGCCCAACGGCCAGCGTTCGGCTAGAGCCAAATAATGCGTACGCTATCAATGGCAAAATGCTGGCATAGAGCCCTACCGCCGGTGGTAATCCCGCCAGCATGGCATACGCCAAACTCTGTGGGATTAACATGATGGTCACGATGATGCTGGCCATCATGTCGGTTTGCATGTCTGCTCGCGTGTAGTCTTTTAACCATATGCTGGCAGGGATGAGACGATTCAATCGAGTCATTGCGATACCTAAACTAAATTAATCGGCGTTTTTAGGTAACGCATTCCGTTTTCTTCGGCTGGAGGTAGATCGCCTGCACGCATATTGACTTGCACAGATGGCCAAATCAAACGAGGCATGGCTAGAGTGGTATCCTTGCTGGTGCGCATCTGGCAAAACGCTTCTTCAGAAATGCCTTCATGAATGTGCACATTGGAAGCCTTTTGTTCGGCAACCGTTGTTTCCCAAACATATTCTTCGCGTCCTGGTGCTTTATAGTCATGGCACATAAACAGGCGTGTTTCTGCTGGTAAAGCAAATATCTTTTGAATAGAGCGATAAAGCGTCGCGGCATCGCCACCAGGAAAATCACAACGTGCAGTGCCATAGTCTGGCATAAAGAGTGTATCGCCAACGAATGCGGCGTCGCTGATTATATAGGTGACACAGGCTGGTGTATGACCAGGTGTGTGCAACACTTCAACTTTCAAATCGCCAAATGGCAACTCATCACCTTCTTGTACGAGCTGATCAAACTGAGAGCCATCGCGGGCGAATTGTGGTTCAGCGTTTAAGAGTTTGCCAAATGTACTTTGTACCGTAGTAATGTTGTTGCCAATTACAATCTTGCCCCCAAGCGCTTTTTTTAGATACGGGGCAGCAGATAGGTGATCAGCATGGACGTGGGTTTCAAGAATCCAGTTAACCTTTAAGGATTCCCCGTTAACATAAGCGATAATGTCATCGGCTGACTTTGTTGATGTGTGCCCTGATGCATGATCGTAATCTAGTACGGAGTCTATGATGACACATTGTTTGGATGCTTCATCAATAACGACATAGGACACTGTAAAAGTTGCTTCATCAAAGAATGCTTTAACAGATGCTGGAAAAGACATTTAAAACTCCTTTGGTTATAAGGTTATTTCATTATGATATAAGTAAGTTTGTTTATTAGCAACTTCTAAGATATGGGTTTTCGATCTATATGAGTTTGCTTTTATATTGTTTCTTTCTAATGTCACGTTCTTCCTAAGACCTTGAAGCTGAAATTTGTTACTCTGTTGGCTTACCGCTGAATGAAAAGAATAGGGCGTAAAAGTGTCGCAAGAATTTCAAGTTGTTTCGCAATATCAACCAGCTGGTGATCAGCCAAAAGCTATTGAAAAACTCGTTCAAGGGGTTGATGCGGGATTGGCGCATCAAACATTGCTGGGGGTGACGGGCTCGGGTAAAACGTTTACGGTTGCTAATGTGATTGCCCAAGTAAAGCGTCCAACTATTATCATGGCGCACAACAAAACTTTAGCGGCACAGCTTTATGGCGAGTTCAAGGAGTTCTTCCCGAACAATGCGGTGGAATACTTCGTTTCCTACTATGACTATTACCAGCCTGAAGCCTATGTGGCTGCGTCAGATACCTTTATTGAAAAAGATGCATCGGTAAATGAGCACATTGAACAGATGCGACTGTCGGCAACCAAAGCGCTTTTGGAGCGTGAAGACGTCATCATTGTTGCGACCGTATCTGCGATTTACGGTTTGGGTGATCCACAGTCCTATTTAAAAATGATGTTGCACCTAGATCGAGGTGATCGCATTGATCAGCGCTCGATTTTACGACGTTTAGCCGAGCTTCAGTACACACGTAATGATATGGTGTTTGAGCGTGGTAACTTTCGGGTGCGAGGTGATGTGATCGATGTCTTCCCGGCTGACTCGGAAGACGAAGCGCTGCGTATTGAACTGTTCGATGACGAAGTGGATAACTTGGCGGTATTCGATCCATTGACCAATCGCACCATTCGTAAAGTGCCACGGATTACAATTTATCCGAAAACCCACTATGTCACGCCTCGCGAAACCATTCTTGAAGCCATTGAAAAGATTAAAAAAGAGCTAGATGTTCGGCTTGAGCAGCTGAAGTCACTTAATAAACTGGTTGAGATGCAGCGCCTAGAGCAACGCACTAACTATGATTTGGAAATGATGCAGGAGCTTGGGTACTGCTCAGGCGTTGAAAACTACTCCCGATACCTTTCTGGACGACCGGAAGGCGCGCCGCCGCCAACACTGTTTGATTATTTGCCTGCGAATGCGCTTTTGGTGATAGATGAGTCTCATGTGACTGTGCCGCAAATTGGTGCCATGTACAAAGGTGACCGCTCCCGTAAAGAAAACCTTGTCGAGTATGGTTTCCGTCTACCTTCAGCATTGGATAACCGTCCGATGAAGTTTGAAGAGTGGGAACATATAAAGCCGCAGACTATTTTTGTCTCGGCGACACCGGGCAAATATGAAGAAGAGCATCAGGATTGGGTGGTGGAACAAATCGTTCGTCCGACGGGGTTGGTCGACCCTGAGTTAGAAGTTCGACCTGTCGCGACACAGGTGGATGATTTGCTTTCTGAAATTAACCTTCGTCTACCGAAAGGTGAGCGCGTGTTGGTGACCACGTTAACCAAGCGCATGGCGGAAGACTTAACCGATTATTTACATGAGCACGGTATCCGTGTGCGTTACTTGCATTCGGATATTGATACCGTTGAGCGTGTTGAAATTATCCGCGACCTACGCCTCGGTGAGTTTGATGTGCTAGTGGGTATTAACCTGCTCCGAGAAGGTCTGGATATCCCTGAAGTTAGTTTGGTGGCGATCTTGGATGCTGATAAAGAGGGCTTCTTACGTTCAGATCGCTCACTAATTCAGACTATTGGTCGTGCAGCACGTAACGTAAACGGTAAAGCAATTTTGTACGCCGATCGTATTACCGGTTCGATGCAGCGAGCGATGGATGAAACTATTCGACGTCGTGCGAAACAAGAAGCCTTCAACGAAGAGCATGGCATTGTGCCAAAAGGTATTAACAAATCGGTAGAAGACATACTTGAGGGGGCTTACAACCCAGGTGCAGGTGGTCGAAATAAAGGCAAGCAAACTCGTAAAGTGGCCGAGAAAGTCAAAGATTACCAAATTGAAAACATGGATGATGTGGCTGAAGTGCGTAAAGCTATCGTTCAGCTGCAGAAAGAAATGACGCTTGCTTCAGAAGAGCTTCAGTTTGAACTTGCTGCAGGCTACCGTGATCAAATCCGTGTTTTGCAGAAGAAATTAAAAGAGGTAGGGGAGGGTTGAGTTTTTTCTTCATTCACCTTTTAAAAACAAATACTTAAAATTTTATTTAAAGTGCTTGAACTGATAAAAGTGCTGCGTATAATAGCCATCACTTTCTAGGTCTATAGCTCAGTTGGTTAGAGCGCTACCTTGACATGGTAGAGGTCAGCAGTTCGAATCTGCTTAGACCTACCAGAATTTACGAAAAGCCGAGCGCCAAGCTCGGCTTTTTTGTTTCTATCGCCTGTGTTTCGTGTTTCTCTGACTACGTACTTCCCAACGAGTTGAATACTGGGCTGTCTAAGATAATACGCTCAAGTCGTTTGGTTGCCTCGTTGATATTTGTTGCCGTATAAAGCGCCACTTCGGTTTCTGGAAGGGGAGGCAGTCCCTCATGAAGAATAATTAAGTCATCTTCTAGTGTGTGAAGTGGAATGATACCAATGCCGATGCCCGCCCTAACTGCAGCGAGTACGCCAGCTCTACTTTGACTGGTAAAAGCAATACGATGAGAAATGCCTGCGTCTTTTAAAAGTTCAGTGGCATGGAGGCGGTGGTTGCAGCCTTCATTGAAAACTGCAAGGGGGAGAGGTCGCTGCGATATTAAGTTATGATCTCTAGACCCAACCCATACGAGGGCGTCTCGTCTTAGTCGTACACCTCCTTCACTATCTGCCATCATTTCTACTAAAGCAATATCAAGCAGCCCTTTCTCTAAACGTCTCAACAGAGTGTCAGGGCTATGGTCGCAAAATACTTCCAATTCGACTTCAGGGTAACTGAGAACAAATTCTTGAAGTAAGGGAGATAGTGTTCTACTTGCATACTGGTCGTGGCTGCCTAGGCGAACAGCTCCATCAATGTCCATGTTTTGAAATGAGCCAACTATTTGGTCATGTAAATTCAGAAGCTGTTGTGCATGAGCTGTGAGTTGTATTCCTGATGGAGTCAATCTAACCCCATGTTGACCGCGTTCCATTAGAGTGCTCCCAACAAGCTCTTCTAAGCGGCTTAGCTGCATGCTTATGGTGGAGGGAGCCTTATGCAGGTGCTTTGACGCTTCTGTTAAGTTCAATGTTTTAGCGACCATTAAAAATGTTCGTAGAAGGTGAATCGGTAAGTCGCGCATAAGTAATGTGTTTACTCTTTAGATTTCGATAAAGTCGAATGTAGAATTCAATATTATTCGATTTATTGAAGGTGTGCATTCCTCTAAATTCCTTTCATCAATTAAAAGTCAGCTTTGAAAAGTATTATTTGGTGGGGGTGAGTATGGGGATGGCTGCGTTAATGGCGTTTAACCAAGTTGTAAGTCATGGCTTTGGTTTGTTTTTGTTTGTTGCGCTGGTACCAGAAATGCGGATGGATATGAGTATTGAGGCGTGGCATCTTGCTTTCATTGGTGCTGGTAGTCAGGTGTCGTATTTAATAGGCGCTGCACTCTTGGGAGTTTGGGGGCACAAGCTACCGTCAAATAAGTTGCTGCTTGTTAGTGGGTTAGTAACCGCTAGCATCCTTTTGAGCATGATATTTATCCATTCACCGATAGTGATGATATTTGGTCTTTGCCTTATGGCGATCAGTGCCGCTATTTGTTGGGGAGGCATTGTAGAAATAATTGCCGGATGCAGTCAGATGGGGGATAGGTCTACTCACCTTTCGATTGCGTCAAGCGGCACTGCATGGGGGTATGGTTTAAACGGATTGTTGCTTCTCACCGTTGTGCCTGCATTGGGGTGGCAGGCTGCATGGTTTGTGGCTGGAATGATCGCTGTAATGTGCCTGTTGATGACTTCAAAAGTTATCAAAATGAAGTGTGCAGAAGTCAATTCTCTGGTGTCTTTTGAGAGAATGGTGTCACTGCCAGTTGCTCTAAGTACAAAAGAACTATTGAAAGTGGTGCTCATTGAGCCTGTCGCTAGGTCAACATGTTTAATTCTATTCTTAGTCGGATTGGCGACGATGCCTTTCTCCACTTGGTTGAATGTCTATCTGGCAGAGCTTGCTGTGCCTGGCTCTCTAATGGGGTTGGCATGGCTTTCTGTTGGGCTATCTGGGATGGTGTCAGGGCTTATTATTGGGCGATTAGCTGATAGAAAGGGCAGTTCGACGACCTTGTTTTGCATTTTCTCTATCTTTTTTGTAAGTAGTGTTGCCTTTGTTTTGGATCCTGCTAAATGGGTTTTATTGGTTTCTGTAGCCTATGGCTTAATGTATTTTCCGGTTTGGGGAATCTTAGCTGGGTGGGTTAATCGAGCGTATTCATCTAAGGCTACCATGCAAATAAACGGTATTGGTATGATAACTTTTGGCGCAGGTGGTGTTTTAGGGAATGCGCTTGCAGGAGTGGTTCAGCAATATACTGGCAGTATCTCTATTTTGTTTGAAGGAATATGTGTTGTTGGTTTCGCGCTGGTTTTATTTTCAATGTATTTATTACTCAGTGAATTCCTTCTGAGGCGTCATGTGGTTACGTGAGTAACATTATTTATTAGATAGCTTCACACTATTCATTTGCCTCAATGCATGCCCCGTTAATCGGGGCTTAAATTTTCTAAGTCTTTGTTACTTTTCTAGATTCTGAGCTACGCTTTATAGTCATGGCTACGTGTGGTCACATTGATTTAATGATTTGCCGTTAAAGTTGTATCAAAAGCTGTGTATGCAGATGCAAATCATTTATAGTTCTTAAGTAACGGTGTTGCTTTTTGTAATGTTTGGCATAAAAGTCAATAAAATTAATGACTTAATTATTGTAAAGTTTCGTTAGTCGAGGATGAAATGAGTGCGTAAAAGTCTTAATCTTGTTATATGAGATTATTGTCTTCGCGTCATTTGTTGGCTTTAGGTATGGAGCATAGTGCTCAAGGTTGAACGCTAAGGATTTTTTTATGCTGAAATTGTCTTTAACACAAGTTTTTGCTGTGGTTGTAGCGGCAATCCTTGCTACGTCTGGTTATTTTTGGCCTGCGTTTTTCGTTCTTGCCCTGTCAGGGTGCTTATTAGTGTTTCTTGCACGCCCTAAAGTCAGTTACGCTTCAAATGATGATTCGGATTCATCGCTTAATGTAGACCCCATTGCAGCTGAAAAAAATGAAGCCCAGAAGTTATTTCATGATGAGCTTGTTCCTATTCTTGGGGTCTGTAATGAAGACCTAGATAATGTATTAACAACACAGAAAAGTGCCATTGAGCTATTGAGCCAGTCTTTCGATGATACCCACCGTTTGATCGGCGAGCAGACAGAATGCATTCACGCTCTTATTAACGACAATCATGATGGCTCTCGCTCTTACAGTGAAGTGATGCAGGATTTTGCAGATCAGACAGCTAAGACCTTAGATCGATTTATTAATACCACCGTCGAGATGTCCGCTGAGTCAATGGATCTTTTAAGTAAGGTGAGTGAGATCCATGAAGAGATGCCGGTCGTTACTAAAGCCCTAAAAGACATCGATGATATTGCGGAGCAAACCAACTTACTGGCTTTGAACGCTGCAATTGAGGCAGCAAGGGCTGGGGAAGCAGGGCGAGGCTTTGCAGTAGTTGCCGATGAGGTCAGAACATTATCAAATCGTTCCGCTGGTTTTAGTGTGGCGATTCAAACTCAACTGCAAAAGATCCAAAATCAAGTTACGGAATTAACCAAATCGATGGAAAGCTTGGCTGCTCATGATGTGACCTACATCATGGAGTCGAAGCGCAACATGCAAAAAGTTCTAGCGCATATTGTTGAGAAAGCTGAGAGTGACGCAGAAGTTACTTCAAGGTTAGATGGTTTGGCTGGTTCAATTGAAAATGCAATTTTTGGTGCTACAAGAGGTCTTCAATTCGACGACATTAACCGTCAGAACGTCGAGTACACAATTGAGACGTTGAATTTCATTTCTGAGCATCTGGAAACGATCAAACATACTTCTTTTGAAGATTTAGAACATGTACTTAAAGATAGGCTTGAACAGATTAAAGTTCGTAGCCGAGAACGCCATAACCCTGTATCACAGCAGGATGTAGATAGCGGCGACATTGATTTATTTTAAGGATTAGGAAAAGTATGTCTCAGTCACCAATCGTAATTAGTATTCCTGAACGCTTCGATTTTAGTACTCACAAGTGGTTTACTGAAGCTTATGAAGCAGCGCTCACAAAGACCAACCAAGTGGTACTGGATTTCTCAAGTGTGAACTATGTTGATTCATCCGCACTTGGAATGATGGTTTTATTACGCCGCAAAATTAGCGCTGCGGGTGGTAAAGGATTTATCCGTAACGTGACAGGCACAGCGAAAGATATATTAGACATGGCAAATTTCAATGCACTGTTCGAGTACGAATAGGGACAATAAGGGATGCCGCAAGAGAATAAGGTTTTAATTCTTGAAGATGATACCAGTACCCGCTTAATCGTTTCTAAATCCCTTGCAGCACAAGGGATTGAAACCGTTATAGTTGGCACATTAGCAGAAGCTGAGGCAGAAGTTGAAAAACATAGCATTGCCTTGTTCTTATTAGATGTGCACTTGCCAGATGGTGATTCAACGGAACTTGTCCGTAAGCTAAGGATTAGTCACCCTTTGGTACCCGTGTTGGTGATGACCGGGGATTATGAGCAAAATCGAGTATCTGAGTTTTTTGATCTTGGTGTTCGTGACTTTATACGTAAACCTGTTCATCCCATCCTTCTGGCTAGCCGAGTAAGAAGCTTTATACGAAATTATGCGACGGAGCGTGCCCTTTTCGAAGCCAATGAGATGTATCAACGCATTGCGCATGAAAAGGAGCAAGAAGAAGAGCTCGCGCATTATGTTTATAACCACATTCTGGATGTGCATACTTCAAAGATAGATGGGCTGGACGTTGCGATTCGCTCTTCAGGGCGTTTTTGTGGAGACATGATTCTTTCTGCTAAAGCCCCCAATGGGAATCTAGTTGTGATGCTGGCAGATGCCACAGGTCATGGTATGGCTGCAGCGTTAACCATCTATCCGATGGCTTCAACATTTTCCGCTATGGTATCGAAAGGGCTATCGTTAGGTGCAATCCTTAAAGAATTAAGTACTAAACATAACCAATGTATTCCGCAAAACCGTTTTGTCGCTGCTATTTTAATTGAGCTATCACCAGCAGAAAACTCTATAAGAGTATGGAACGGAGGCATGCCTTCGTTATTGATGTTTGGCAATGACGGTGAGTTTACGAAGGTAAGCTCGAAAAATTTAGCGATTGGTATTCTTCCTGATGAGCTTATCAGTACCAAAATGGAAGTTTTTGAGCTAGATAAAGTCCGCAAGATGGCAATGTTTAGTGATGGCTTAATTGAGAATAAAGCCATTGGAGGGCGGAATATTTCATTTGATGAGGCTTACGATATTATTGCTACTCATCTGGATGACCTTCAAGACCTACTAGGCAAAATGCATGACTGCGAACAGTTTGTGAATGAGCTCAATGATCATGATGATATGACACTAGCTGTATTGGATCTTGAGCGCTTAAAAGAAGAACTAAAACAGGTTGAGCAAGAAGAAGATGTGCTTCCAGGGTCATTTGAGTTTGACTTTGTTTTGACAGGAGCCTCGTTGAATAACGATAAATTCGTGTTTGGTTTATCTGAACTTCTGGCGTCATATGGCTTTAACAAAGAATTCTGTCAAAAAGTATTCACTGTTGTCACCGAGTTGCTAGTGAATGCTGTAGATCATGGGATTTTTAATATCCCGTCTAACCTAAAAGAAGAAGATTTTATTGCTTACCTTTCGATGAGGGAAGAAAAGCAATCGACCATAGCCGCGTCGGATAAAGTCTCAATCCAAGTGAAGTGGCAAGAGCCAACGCAAACGCTGGAAATATTTTTATCCGACAGTGGTAATGGCTATGAGTTAAACAGTATAAATAATGATAACGAATTAGATGATCTAGCTTATGGGCGTGGTCTTAAGTTAATTACGTCTTTGAGTCATTCGTTTGATTATGATGAACACACCAATACGACCCATGTGACTTTAGAATATTAGAGGATTTTATGAGCAAGAAACTGCTTATTGTTGATGATTCACCGTCAGTACGCCAAATGGTTGAGATGACTTTAAAAGGGGCTGGGTATTCCGTTAAGGCTGCAAAGGATGGTCAAGAGGCTTTGAATTTCTGTAAAGCAGAGCGCTACGACTTTGTCCTAACGGATCAAAATATGCCTAATATGGATGGTATTACGCTGATTAAATCTCTAAGAGCGATGCCTTCTTACGCGCGAACGCCTTTGATCGTATTAACGACAGAAGCTAGCGATATGATGAAGCAAAAAGGCAAAGCGGCCGGTGCTACTGGATGGATGGTAAAACCGTTTGACCCGAAAAAACTGCTCGAAGTGGTTTCGAAAGTACTACGTTAATCTGAGTCACTTACTACAGTCGTTCGGAGTGTAAGATGGATAACCTAAGTCAGTTTAATGAAGCGTTCTTCGAAGAAGCTCAGGAGCATCTCGAAACGATGGAAACCATGTTGTTGGATTACGACGTGGACTATCCTGATATAGAAGATCTGAACAGTGTGTTCCGTGCAGCCCATTCCATTAAAGGTGGTAGTGCTATCTTTGGCTTTACCGCAATGACTGGGCTGACGCATGTCATGGAAAACATGCTGGACAGAGCGAGGAATGAAGAGCTATCGCTGACCAATGAGTTGATCACGGTTTTACTGGAAACCGTTGATGTGTTGAAGGATATCTTGCACAGCTATCGTAACGATGAAGAGATCGACTGGGATGTAGTTGAAACAAACAAAGCGATATTAGAAAAAGAACTTGATCTCGCAATGAGTGGTCAAGCAGGAAACGATCAGGCTGAATTAGATTCAGATGTTCAACAGGCAGAGTCGGGCGGTAAAGAAGCTTCAGAAGCAGATGAAGGTTTCGGCTTTTTTGACCAATCATATGATAGCGATGACGAGGATGGTTTTGGCTTCTTTGATGAAGACATAAGTGTCTCCGCATCAATTCACTCAGACGAGGACGATCAAGGATTTGGCTTTTTTGATGAGACTTTAGACTCATCCCCCGATGACAGTAATGACGGCTTTGGCTTTTTCGACGATGCACCGGCAGCACCGACGAAGGAGAAAAAAGCAGACGACGATGAAATAGAAGGTTTTGGTTTCTTTGAATCCGAGTCTGATGACGTCAATGATGGAGATGTTGCTTCCAAAGATTCTGACAGCAGTGCAGCAAAGAATCCTTCAGATGCTGGTGCTAAAGATGATGGCTTTGGTTTCTTCGATGAGTCGATGAAAGCTCGGCATGAGCAGGATAAGATCGACGACAAACAAGGCTATGGTCTTTATCCCAAAGAAAAAAATGAGCCTTCCAGTAAAGTAGCGACTGCACCCAGAACAACTAAGACTAAGCCAGCCACAAAACCAGCAGAAACGAAAAGCTCTGAAGCCACTAGTATACGAGTTGAAACCGTTAAGATTGATAAATTAGTGAATCTTGTCGGTGAGCTCGTGATCACTCAGTCCATGTTAAATTTGATCGGCAACGAAGTTCAGGAAAGTGTTGCTGAAAAAATGATGGGAGCTTTAGCTGAACTTGAGCGCAATACTCGAGAGATCCAAGAAGCAGTCATGTCAGTTCGAATGCTTCCTATATCATTTGTGTTCAACCGATTCCCTAGGTTGGTTCGAGACCTCTCAGTCAAAATGGAAAAGCAAATTGAGTTGGTGATTGAAGGTGCTAGTACTGAGATTGACAAAAACTTAGTCGAGAAAATCTCGGACCCGTTGACTCATCTTATTCGAAACAGTGTCGATCACGGCATCGAAAAGCCGGATGTACGCAAGGCCGCAGGTAAACTAGAAAAAGGAACAGTACGCCTATCTGCATTGCAGAAAGGTGGCGAAATCGTCATTTCAATATTAGATGATGGAGCAGGGCTGAATCGGGAACGAATTGTTGCGAAAGCCGAAGAAAAAGGCATCGAGCTTCCAGATCCACTAACTGATGAGGCGGTTTGGCAGTTGATTTTTGCACCAGGCTTTTCAACAGCTGCAGAGGTTACCGATGTGTCTGGTCGTGGAGTTGGCATGGATGTGGTTCGTCGTAATATCGAGTCTCTTGGCGGTCGTGTTGAGATTAATTCTTCTGAAGGTGCGGGCACAGAGTTTGTCATTAGCTTACCTTTGACGCTGGCGATTCTAGATGGGATGTGTGTTGAAGCTGAACAGCAAATATTTGTTGTTCCTTTGGTGAATATTGTGGAAAGCATTCAGCCGATGCCAGAACAAATTCGAGTTATCAAAGGCAGCAAGATTTTGTGGGCTCGCGAGGAGTATTGGCCTTTGGTTGATATTGGCCGTGTGCTTGGCGGTCGTGCGGAAAGCATCGATCAACTGGATTTATCTGAATCCATCATTGTGTTGGTTGAAACTGCCAAGAGCCGCTTTGGCCTTGTGGTCGATACTTTGGTTGGGCAACAACAAGTGGTTATTAAGAGTTTAGAGCGCCATTACCGTCGTGTAGATGGTGTTGCAGGGGCCACCATCATGGGTGACGGTGGCGTCGCACTTATTCTGGATGTCGATTCATTGATACAGTTTATTAGTTCAGATTTGGGAGGGGCATCTTATGCCGTCAGAGCAGCAGGGTAGTGCTTCAACAATGCCAACAAGAGAGTTTTTAACATTTGTTCTAGGCGATGAAACATATGCTCTAGACATTATGACCGTTAAAGAAATTCGCGGTTATGAAGCAACGACGAAAATTGCTAACGCTCCTGAGTTTATAAAAGGGGTGATAAACCTTCGTGGTGATATTGTTCCGATTATTGATCTACGTATTAAATTTGGAATTGGAGAGCCCACTTACAATGAGTGGACCATTGTCATCATGTTGAATATCCACGAGCGCATCGTAGGGATCGTGGTAGATGGTGTTTCGGATGTGATGAATCTCGAAGATGAAGAAGTAAAACCAGCCCCAGAGTTTGGTGTTGCGTTTGATAGTAAATATTTACATGGCTTAGCGACACTTGAAGATCACATGGTCATCATCGTGGATATCGAGGCGCTTATCTCCAGTGATGAATTAGGATTGTTTGAAACTGCCTAGTCAGCAACAGATGTTGCAACTTGGTATTTATCACCATCAACCCTTGCTATGCAAAACGTTGTGGTGTCATACAAACTTAGGTAGGAAGGTTGAATATTATGTTTAAAGGCTTATTTGCAAAACCACTAGAAGATGGACAAGTAATCGTTTCTCAGCAAGAGTTGACTAATTTGCGTGGTCAAATTGAGGCGCTTTCAAAGTCACAGGCGGTTATCGAATTTGATTTGAAGGGTAACATCCTTTTTGCTAATGATAACTTCTTGAATGCAGTGGGTTATCCATTAGATGAAATTGTAGGTAAGCATCATTCTATTTTTGTTGATGACACCATTCGTAACAGTAATGAGTACCGCGAGTTCTGGATGAAACTAGCGCGCGGTGAGTTTCAGGCGGGTGAGTACCCACGGATTACTAAACAAGGTAAGCGAATTTGGATAGAAGCTAGCTATAATCCTATTTTTGATGAAAATGGAAAGCCTTTCAAAGTTGTAAAATTTGCCTCTGATATTACCGCCAAGAAAAACCAGTCTGCTGATTATGCGAGTCAATTAGACGCGATTTCTAACGCACAGGCTGTTATCTCCTTTAATCTAGAAGGGGTTATTTATGATGCCAACAGTAATTTCTTGAACGCCCTAGGTTATTCGATTGATGAGGTTCGAGGTAAGCACCATAGCATGTTTGTGGATGCCGATTTTAGACAGTCTGAAGAGTATCGTGATTTCTGGCGCAGATTGAAATCAGGTGATCATTTTGTTGGTCGCTTCCCTCGCGTAAGAAAAGACGGAAAAACAATTTGGATTCAAGCCAACTACAGTCCGATTCGTGACGCCCTTGGTAATATCTACAAAGTGGTTAAATACGCTACTGATATCACTGCACAAGTAGAAGCTGAGCAACAATTGCAGCTTGCTGTTGAGCAAGTTAATGAAGCCATTGAAGCCGCAACGGCGAACGACTTAACTAAGCGAGTATCTTTAGACGGTAAAACAGGCTCTCTACTTGGCTTATGCCAAGGCGTTAACGGTCTGTTGGTAACCATGACGGATGTCATCACACAAATCAAAGGTGCCTCGGATGCGGTTTATGTCGGTGCTCGTGAGATTTCAAATGGTAATACGGATTTGTCACGTCGTACGGAGCAACAAGCTGCCAACCTTGAAGAAACAGCCTCTAGTATGGAGCAGTTGACCAGTACGGTACGCCAAAACTCTAACAATGCTAAACAAGCGACGAGTCTAGCTTCCAATGCTGTATCGGTTGCCAGCGATGGTGGTGAGTTGATTGAGCAAGTGGTAGTGACCATGGCTTCGATTAATGAGTCGTCGCAAAAAATCTCCGATATCATCGGTATGATTGATGGTATCGCTTTCCAAACAAATATCTTAGCTCTGAATGCCGCGGTTGAGGCTGCTCGAGCTGGGGAGCAGGGACGAGGCTTTGCTGTCGTTGCTTCGGAAGTGCGTACGCTAGCTCAACGCTCGGCTAATGCGGCCAAGGAAATCAAAGACTTAATCTCTGAATCTGGCGCTAAAATCTCGACTGGTAATGAGCTAGTGAATAAGTCTGGCGAGACCATGAAGGAAATCGTCGAAGCGATTAAGAAAGTAAACAGCATTATGAATGACATTTCTTCTGCGTCTTCTGAGCAGGCATCTGGCTTAGATGAGATTGGCAAAGCTGTTTCGCAAATGGATGAGATGACACAACAAAATGCTGCCCTAGTGGAAGAAGCGGCTGCTGCATCGGAAAGCCTATTGAACCAAGCCGATCAGTTGGCGACCAATATGGGACAATTTGTGATTGATGAGAACAGTTCTCACCAGATTTCTGCTCGTCCTGCCTTATCAGCGCCAAAGCGTGCTATTTCAGCACCAGCAAAACCTGCTACGACCGTTAAGAAACCTGCTATTGCCAAAACACCTTCGAAGTCTAAGCCTATTCCAAAGCCAACGGTTCAGGATGATGATGGTTGGGAAGAGTTCTAACTCGTAAATCTTAGAGCCGTGTGTTGGCGAAAAATAGTGCATGTAAATACTGAAAAGGATCATTGGGTGTGAACGCTAAGTTGTCAGTAAAGTTTATTTTATTGGTTTTGGTGACTCTATTTGCAGTAGGCCTTCCTACGTTAGCCTTACTACAGCTTGAACAGTCGCCATCAGCATCTGTATCTGGCCAAAAATTAGAGGAGCTTGCGTTAACATCGCAATTGATTTCTTCGCGTGTTGAAAGTGGCACCTTATCTATTTCAGAAGGTTTTTTACAGCAAAAAGCCATGCTGCAAAACTTAGTGTCAGATCAGACTATTGCGCAATCCAGTTTGAATGATCAGTACTTTGATGGTGGTTCGATTGCTATATGGGCTGCAGCCGCTGGTTTCTTGGCGGTGTTGTTGATTGTTTTGATTGCGGTGAGCATAAAAACCTCTTCTGCCCAACTTTCAACGATTGCACTGGCGATTTCGGCTAATCGTTTTGAAGACGTAGCCAAAGTAAGATCGGAAGGTGAGCTTGATGGTGTGGTGAGGGCGCTGAAAACTGCCGCAATTGAATTAGCGGATAAACAGCAGCAACTATCGGACGACAGTGCAGTATCTCAGCGCAGTTCCTTAGAATCACTTCGTATTGCCCAGGCTCTTAATGTGACGTCTACGAATGTGATGATTGCCGATGAGAATCGCACCATCGTGTACATGAACCGATCCGTTGAGAAAATGCTGCGTACTGTTGAGTCAGAACTGCAGAAAGTACTTCCTCAATTTAAGGTCGACAGCATTGTCGGGTCAAAAATGGATATCTTCCATAAGAACCCTAAACACCAAGCTGACTTACTCGCGGCGCTGGAAGCACGCCACCAAACTCAGATTCAAGTGGCGGGCATGTTTTTCCGATTAACTGCCAACCCGATGTTTGCTGAGGATGGAACTCGTATCGGTACGGTTGTTGAGTGGCTTGATCGAACTGCGGAAGTGTTATCCGAGAAAGAAATCAGTGAGATTGTCAGCCAAGCCGCGGCAGGTAACTTTACCGTTCGAGCCAAAGAAGACAACAAGAAAGACTTCATGTTGTTTATGTCAAAATCTTTAAATGAGCTAATGTCTACTGCGGATCATGGTTTAGCAGATGTTTCTCGAGTGCTAATGGCGATGTCTGAAGGGGACCTTACTCAGAGAATAACAGAGGATTACCAGGGGCAGTTTGATAACCTTAAACGCTTTTGTAATGAAACCTGCGAAAACTTGACTGACATGATTCGTGACATCCAAGAAGCAGCAGAAACAATCAATCATGCTGCCTCAGAAATTGCCCATGGTAATGCGGATTTGTCTTCTCGAACAGAGAGCCAAGCGTCAAGTCTTGAGGAAACGGCTTCCAGTATGGATCAGATGACTGGTCATGTTCGACAAACCTCTGAAAACGCCCGTAGTGCAAGCTCACTTGCGAACGACGCTGCAAAAGTAGCTCTACAAGGCGGAGATCAAGTCAAACAAGTGGTTGTGACGATGTCTTCAATCAATGAGGCCTCTCGTGAAATCGCCGACATCATCAGTATCATCGATGGTATTGCTTTCCAAACCAATATTCTTGCTTTGAATGCTGCAGTGGAAGCTGCAAGAGCTGGGGAGCAAGGTAGAGGTTTTGCCGTGGTAGCATCAGAAGTACGCACGCTAGCACAGCGCTCTGCGAACGCAGCGAAAGACATTAAAGAGCTGATTTCCGATTCTGTTTCCAAGGTGGAAGAAGGCAACCGTTTAGTGAATCAATCTGGTCAGATAATGGAACAGATTGAAGAAGCGATCAAACGAGTGAATGAGCTTATGTCGCAAGTGGCCTCAGCTTCCACTGAGCAAGCCACGGGGCTGGATGAGATTAATCAGGCTGTTGTTAAGATGGACGAAATGACTCAACAGAATGCTGCTTTGGTGGAAGAGGCAGCGGCGTCTGCCGATAGTATGCGCTCTCAAGCGTCCATACTGCAGCAGAACGTACAACGATTTAACATTAACGGGCGTGATGGTGAGCCGTTAATGTTGCCAAGAGCTTAAACGCTTTATAAATCCTTTTAGCGAGAGTCGATGGGGCGGTTATGGACAGAGAGTTTGCATATACCGATGCGGATTTTAATAAAGTACGCGCAGAATTGCGGGCTTTGGCTGGTATTAACTTGGCAGATAGTAAAATATCTCTGGTATATAGTCGGCTCGCTCCCAGAGTACGAAAATTAGGCCTTAATAGTGTTAAAAACTATTTAAGCTATTTAGAAACTCATCCAGATGAGCAAGAACATTTTATTAATGCTCTGACTACCAACCTGACTTCTTTCTTTCGTGAGCCACATCACTTTGAACTGTTGAAAGAGTTTATTCAGTCTGGGGAGCAATGCGAGCGTATATGGTGTGCGGCATCCAGTACGGGGGAAGAGCCTTACTCGATAGCTATGACTTTAGTGGAAGCATTTGGACGGTTCGATGTTACCAGCAAAATCGTCGCTTCAGATATTGACAGTAACGTTTTGAATAAAGCGAGCCAAGGGGTTTACCCAATCGAAAAGGTTGACCCGATCAGCAATAAGAAAAGCTTCTTTCTAAAAGGAAAGGCACACAATCAAGGCAGCGCAAAAGTAGTGCCTCAGCTCAGGAATTTAATCGAGTTTAGGCAGGTCAATTTGCTTGATAATCAATATCCAGTTCAGGAAGGAATGGATGTGATTTTTTGCCGCAATGTGATGATTTATTTTGATAAAGAAACCCAGGTACAGATCCTTGAGAAGTTGCTACAAAAACTTCGTCCAGGCGGACTGTACATCGCGGGTCACTCGGAGAATTTTAATCACCTTGGTCATTTGATAACACCAGTTGGACGAACTGCTTACAGGAAAGTTTAGTAGGGGGATTTATGGCATTACGAGAAGAAGCTCAAGAACATCTTGCGACAAAGCAATATTTTGATCGCCAGTTTGATACGGATGCTATGAAAGTTCTGCCCGGTGAGTACTACGCCACCGCTGATGATATGATGATCACAACCTTATTGGGGTCATGTGTTGCAGTTTGTTTGTATGATCCTATCTCTAAGGTGGGTGGGATGAATCACTTCTTATTGCCTGAAGGTGATCCTAATGATCTGTTGTCAGCATCTGGTCGCTATGGTGTATACGCCATGGAAATGTTGATCAACCATTTGGTTAAGTTGGGTGGGCGTCGTGATCGATTTAGAGCTAAGATCTTTGGCGGCGGAGCAGTTATCCGCGGTATGGTACAGAATAATGTAGGCAAAAATAACGCCGAATTCATACAATCTTTTCTGCAGAATGAAGAGATCCCAGTGGATGCTTCCGATCTGTTAGACATCTACCCAAGACGTGTTAATTTTTTTCCTGTTTCAGGAAAAGCTATGATGAAAAAACTGAAGAATCATTACGACAATGAGTTAATTGATAACGAACTACGCTACAAGAAAGCTGTGGTGGAGAGTAGTCAAACTGACTCAGGCGACATTGATCTCTTCTAAGTAAGGTGTAAACTTGCATGCGACATCAACCAATTAAAGTTTTAGTGGTCGATGACTCTGAAATAATTCGAAGGTTGTTAACGGAAGTTCTAAATGCAGACCCTGACATATCGGTTGTTGGGGCTGCTCAAGATGCCTTTGAAGCCAAAAAACTTGTCAACCAACTATCTCCTGATGTGATCACGTTAGACGTAGAAATGCCGGAAGTAGATGGCATTCGCTTTTTAGAAGTTCTTATGAAGGCTCGTCCAACTCCCGTCATCATGATCTCCACTCTGACACGCTCAAAAGCTGATATAACTCTGCGAGCTCTAGAGCTTGGTGCGGTTGATTATATTGCTAAACCTGTAGTTGATGATTTATCTATGTTCCATCGCTACTCAAGTACTGTCATTAATAAAGTCAAAATGGCCGCTCGCTCAAGAGTAGGCCACTCTCGCTCACCGATCAGAAGACCAGCTTTACCAGCTTCAAAAGCAAACCGTGTGCTCGCCATTGGTGCTTCTACTGGTGGTACTGAAGCCATTAATAGTGTTCTGCAACAGCTTCCTGCTCAGAACTTTGCGGTGGTTATGACCCAGCATATGCCTGCGGGGTTTACGACGACATTTGCGGATCGTTTGGATAGAACGACTGACTTTACTGTCATAGAAGCTCAAGGTGGAGAAAGAATTCGTCCAGGTTATGCATATCTTGCTCCGGGTGGTTTGCATATGCGAGTAGTGCGCCGTGGTAACGACTTATTTACAGATGTATTCGATGGGGACAAGGTATGTGGTCATAGGCCTTCGGTCGATGTGCTATTTGACTCTATTGCATCAGAAGTAGGGAAATTTGCCTTAGCAGCCTTACTAACTGGTATGGGAAAAGATGGAGCTCAAGGATTAAGTAAAATACGCCAAACAGGAGCATACACTGTGGCTCAGGATGAACAATCTTGTGTTGTGTATGGTATGCCAAGAGCCGCAGTAGAACTTAATGCGGTGGAGGCTATTGTGCCTTTGGAGGAGATAGGCTCCAACTTAGTTGAGCATTTATCTGCTCGGCACAGTTCAAGTTAAGTAATTGAATAGAAAATTTTATATGCAAAAAGCCTTTCATTAACGTGATGGGCTTTTGTGTTTTTAACTCCTATACTCCTCTCGAATCCATAAGCTATATTTATAATTAGATTCTTAATATTTTTGTAGCTGTAATTTTATGTTTTCAACGGCTTTTTTAATGTTATAAACCACTAGTTTAGTTAAAATAAAAAAGTCAAATTTATTGAGTGCTTGTTTAAATTGCATTTAAATTAATAAGTTGCGAAATTTATAATTAGATGTAGTCGCTGTAAAATTGTGAGTTTGAGATGCCGCTTTTTCGATACATTGTACGCACGGACTTACGTCGGCTAATATTGCTGTTAACAATTGGCAGTGTATTAGTGACGTTAGGAAACAGTTACTTAGCCATTTACAATGTACAGCGTCAGCTTCTGATGGATAGTACATTAGAAGCGAATCAGAGATATGCAGCTAAAGTCGCCGAGTCTGCACAAATGTTGCTAACCTCTGCACAACACAGTGTTGCTTACAGTGCAGAGCTTCTAGCTCACCAATCCCCTAGTACTTCTCCAGATGAAGAAGTGGCCCGCTTGGTAAAACAATCTGAAATTTTTAATTCGGCGATTGTTATAAATCACAAAGCTGAAGTGGTTTCTGTTTTCCCAGAAGGCACTGTTGAGAAAGGCTACGTGATTCCTGAAAATACTCGCCAGTCTTTTTATGAAAGAAAACCTTTAATCACCAGTCCATTTCATTCGATCTCAGGAAATACACTTATTAGTATTTCGCATCCAATATGGGGTGAAGATGGCCAGTACCTTGGTTATATTTCAGGAACGATTTATCTAAATAAAAATGGTTCTATTTCTCGGCTCATGAAAGAACACTTTTTTACCGATGCTACGTATTTATATGTGGTTGACCAATATGGTGAATTGTTATTCCATGCAGACCCGAAAAGGGTTGGGCAAAATGTGTCACAAATGCCAATCGTACAGCAAGCTATGAGCTTAGCTGAGGGAAGTAAGGAAGCTAAGAATTCCCTGAATATTAATATGTTGGCTGGTTATGCTCCGGTCCCTGCTGCAAATTGGGGAGTAGTCGTGCAGCGACCTAAAGAGCTTGTAATGGGAGCGCTAAACAGTCAGATGCTGAATGTGCTTTGGCGCAGTTTGCCCATTGCGGCGTTAACGTTAATCATTATTTGGGTCATGGCATATTTAATTTCTAAGCCTTTGCGACAATTGGCGCGAAATGCTGGCAATGTTAATGATGAAGATGTGCAGAATCACATTGTTTCAATCCGATCTTGGTACTTTGAAGCTTCGCAATTAAAAATAGCCGTGTTGAATGCTATTGGTCTGTTGAATGAAAAGATTCACAAGCTTGATGCCGACAGCAATACTGATCCGTTGACTCAGTTATATAATCGTCGAGGTATGCAGCGGTGGTTGGATGAATTTGAAGCCAAAGGGCAGCAATTCTCGGTGTTGGCACTTGATATCGACCACTTTAAAGCGGTTAATGATCGCTTTGGCCATGATGTGGGAGATCGAGTTATTCAGCAATTGGCTGCACTGATGACAGAGTTCTTGCGGGAACAGGATCTTGCTTGCCGGGTAGGTGGCGAAGAGTTTTTGATCTTTTTGCCTGATACAAAATGCGACAGGGCGACCAATATTGCGAGATCTCTTTGTGAACATGTCGCCAGTACAAACATGCCAAAAGTTCAGCGTATAACCGTATCAATTGGCGTTGGCTGTATCCATGCTGATGTGGATGCCCGTGCTATTGATTTGGCTATTAAGCAAGCGGATGCCGCTTTGTACGAAGCAAAAAACGCAGGGCGTAACTGTGTTCGAGCAAGCCAGTGTTCTTTGGATAGTTGAGTGCATGTAAGGCTAGTTGAAATGCCTTGGTGGTGCGTGTCTCGGAAGATGAATAAGGTGTAGGCCGAGTTGCTTAGCCTGCTGCACGGCTAAGTGGCTAGGAGAGGCGAGGTGTGCGAGGCTTGCGACTTGAGTACGAGTCGCTTTCATAATTAATTCCGTACTGCAGCGGCTACTCATCAAGATATGGCAATCTTTCAGGGCATGTTGAGCAATCATTGCCTTACCAATAAGCTTATCCAGTGCATTATGTCGACCAATGTCTTCAGCAAACGCTACAATTTTTCCAGATTTGTCCAGCAGCATGGCACCATGAATGGCTCCAGATGCCTGACCAATTACTTGATGCTCCGAGAAAGTTGCTTTAACGCTGAGCCATTTCTCATCAGATAAAGTAGGTATGGGGTGATAAGGTGTCAGCTTAGGGAACGCTTGCTCGACTGCTTCGATGCCACATAAACCGCAGCCGCTGGCTCCGCGTCTTTGTCGCATAATAGAGCGACTTCTTTGTAATGCTCGGTTTGTGAGTACTAAGTTTGCCAATATATGGTGTGGCGAACTGAGTGGGTCGCAGGCTTCAATAGAGCGAAATTCGATGTCTAATATTTCACTAGCTTGATTAATAAGGCCTTCAGAGAAGGCGAACCCCGTTACAAAAGCCTCTACATCAACGTCTGTGACCATGATTACTGCGTAATTTACATCGTTGATACTGATTGCGATGGGGGTTTCTTGAACCAGCTCCGTCTCATGCAAACCATGACTATCCATGTAGCTGTTCGTTACTGTGCCTAAAGACGCCATAATCCTACTCACTGATGCCAGACTGATTTTATGATATTGAATCAGGTACCTTACCTGAAAGATACGACTCACACATGTCTATTTAAGACTGCCAAGTGACTTTGGCAACATAACTTTCAATCTTTAGCTTTATCAGGGCTTCTAGCCATAGGTTTTGGCTGGTCTGAAGGCGGTCGTTCGGCGCTTTCACTTCGATAAAGCGGATGCTTTTTTCCTCTGTCATAAATTGGATTAAGTCAGGCATACCACGTTTATGTTGACGTAAATCCTGCTCCAAATAATCAAACATTCCTCTCAGTTGTTCACTCGAAATGTTGTCTAGCGCAAGGTTGATCAGCTCCTCTGTTAAGCTTGGCCAATGAATAAATGGGCACTGGAGTGAATGTTTCTTGTGAAAATGACGACGAATAATTGCCTGATAGGAGCCATCAACAATGGTCGCTCTAAGTTTAGAAAGCTGATTGGCTCTCGCTTGGAAAAAGTCTTTGCTGTAAATATCCAGTGGCGCCGACTGAAAAGGGTGTAGAAACGCACCTTTAATAGGGGCATAGATGGCCTCCCAGAACAGAAGTGCCCACAAGCTTGGTATTAATCGATTCTCTACATAATATACAGGCGATGACGACGTGCTAAGAGTATGAGCGACGGCGTTCTCGACGCGATAGTCTGAAGCAGGCAGATGGAGTAATAATTCAGGAATCTCTATGGGCTTTGCTCTCTTTACCGGTAGGCCGAGCTTACGCTGTTGGCGGTGTAAGATGCGCTGTAAGTAAATGCTGGTTTCACTGTGCTGGATAGCCTTCAATGCGGACTGAGCGAGTTGGGTAATGCTTTCGGGGGAATCGTAGCGCTCCATAAGTCTAAGTTGGCGAACCAGAGCTGTATTGCTTTGTGTCGCGTCATACAGCGAAACGGCGTCTTTTAAAAGGTTGTTCTTTTCGAAGAGTTGAGCAAGCTTAAAACATACTCTTTTCCGTTTGGCTTCCAGCCACCTATTGTGACAAGCAGACAGTAAAAGAGGATCTATTTCTAAGGTGTCGGCACCATTAAGCAATGTGTTTTCAGTATCGGCTTGTAGGTCATCGAAATGCAAGTATCGGTCAATGTCTGAACGGTTTGTGAATGCTCTGAGCTCTGGTTGATAGGAGATGGATTCGTATTTGATATGCCCAAGCTCTGTCACAATAAACTCAGACCAGTCTTGTGCTAAATTGCCAAAAAACATCAGTTGAATTCGCTTATAAAAACTCGGGTATCGTAAGCGAATCCAATGGTCTGTATCTCCCCAGTCTTGTGCTGTCCTTGGTTTTTCCGCCCATTGAGAGCTTTTTAGACGCTGATACAGCGTATCTTTTCGTTCACTCTTTTTGGGCGGAACAGGGAAATGGCGATGACAAAACGTCCAGATAATTTCTTTGTTAAACTTTGAGTAGGCCTCGTCCAAAGAAATTAAGGGGGCCATCTCAATGAGCTTTAAGTCCTCAAGCAAGGCAACGGCCTGATTGGTGTTCTCAATTTCAGCGTATTGCAGAGTGCCTAGAGGGAACAGCTCCCCTTGACGCATAACCATTCGTACCAACAGTGCTTGGGCATCACGTGGAAGGTTTAAGATATCTTGTAGCTGTTGTATCTCTTCGGTACATAAGCAATCACAGTGATGCTTAAGTACCCACTGCCAAACGGTTAGTGCATTTTCTAAATAGTAAAATGGATTGGACAGTGAAGCGGCTTGTATGAAGTCTGATTTTTGCATATCAAGAATGTGTAAGAGGCTGTATTTTATAGCATTAGTTGATTTTGCAGACTGTCATTTTTTCTGAGACTCAGGCAAGATGTGTCTGTCTTTTAATTATGTATCAATATAATGCTAATCTTCTAAAGCATTATATCTCTCAAGATGGCAGCAGAGAGCTGCCCTGGAAAGAAGTTTACTCTCTATGGTTCAACCAAACAAAAAACTGCGCTGGCTGCCTCGCGGTCCACGATTGTGGGCTCTCCTTATTGTTACGGTCTTTGTGTTGTTTTTGATGATTTACGAAGGCTCCGTTGAAGATGATCAACGGGCTGAAAATTACCGAGCTCTTCCGAATAGTCGCATAGAGCTCACCCCGATTACGACACAAATTGCGACGGCACCACTTCCCCCTGATTTGAATGATCTTGCCCCGCCAACTGGTATAGGGGAGCGTGAACAAGCACCATCTGTTGTCGATCAGGTAGCCCAATCAGCGCCTAAGCCCAGAGTTGTGGAGCACCAAATCAAATCAGGAGACACTCTAGAAGGCATTTTTCAGCGCTACGGTTTTCCAATTAATACTCTTTATAGTGTGTTAGAAGCAGACCAAGAATACTTGGTACTTGAACCGCTTCAAGTAGGAGACAGTTTACGCTTTGAAACGAATGACAAAGATGAGCTGATTCGTATTTCCCGCAAAATTGACCCAAGTAAGACCATTGCATATGTGCAGCATGACAACGGTGGCTTCGTTTATAAAGAAGAATTGAAGCCTATTTCATGGAGTCAATTTACTAAGCACGGCGCAGTAGAAGGGAGTTTTTATCTGTCCGCTAAGCGAGCTGGGTTGTCGGATGCGAACGTGATGACGATCAGTGACTTGTTAAAAGGGCGTTTAGACTTTCGTCGTGATATCCGTGCAGGAGACCCATTTGATGTGGTACTTAAGCAAGGGGATGTAGACGGCGAAAAAGTTGGCAGTGAACAGGTCGAAGCGGTACGTATCAAGGTTCGAGGTCAATACTATCAAGCCTTCCTCAATAGCTCTGATGGCCGATTCTATGATGAGTCGGGGAACAGTTTAACACCGGCTTTGCGTCGTTGGCCTACGTCTGTGACTTACCGTGTTAGCTCTGGTTTCAACCCAAATCGAATGCACCCAGTCACAGGCCGTCCTTCGCCGCATAATGGTACAGACTTGGCTACGCCAAGTGGAACCAAGGTACTGGCAACAGGTGATGGAATTGTTACTCGTACAGCCAACCATCGTTACGCAGGTAAGTACATTGATATTGATAATATCGGTAAGTACAGTACGCGCTTTTTGCACTTGAGTAAGATCCTCGTTAAAAAAGGTCAACGAGTGAAACGTGGGCAAGTGATCGCATTATCTGGTTCCACTGGTCGAGTTACTGGGCCTCACTTGCATTACGAGCTGCATATCAATGGTCGTCCAGTTAACCCTATGAAAGCCAAGATTCCGACTATGCAGTCGATTCCTAAATCAGAGCGAGGGGAGTTTGATAAAGCCATCGCTAGCTGGACTGCAATGATGGATGCGAAAGACATATTGTAGAACGCATAAAAAAACCTGCCGCGGCAGGTTTTTTTGTGGAAGATAGTGCTACTCAGAAAGGCTGTGCTTTCTCGCTCTCGCTTCAGAGTGAGCACTTCGATGAAACTTATCGTGGGGTTTGGATTTTTGCCCCCCATCGTCATCTTGGAAGAAACTTGAGCGTTTAAACGCTTTCACTCGTTGTTCTTCAAGTTCACCTTGTTCAACGGCCTGCTTAACAGCACAGCCCGGTTCATTGGAGTGTGTGCAGTCATTAAAGCGGCATTTCTCCGCAAGCTTGGCGACTTTCTCAAGGCCAGAGACGGCGCTTAACGCTTCGTTAGCCTGCAACTCTCGTAGAGCTGGAGAATCCAGTAAAACCGCACCATTAGGAAGTCTAAATAAGGCATCTTGCTTGACTGAAAAGTGCGTTGTATCCGCCTCGACATCGATTAGGCTTCGTACTAAGCGAGACTTGCCTGACCCCGGAGCCCCCAAAATGGCAACGGTCTTGCCCTTTTTAAAGAAACCTTTTAAAGCTTCTAGTGGTTCGTCAGATTTAGTGTTTACCGTCTCAATCATCAGCAGAGGGTTTAATCGCTGAACTTGATCGCGTTTTTCTTCTACGCTGTCGCAAAGGTCTGCTTTGGTAAGGACCACAATGGCGTCTGCTTCCGCATCGTGAACCAGTTCTAAGTAACGTTTGATTAAGTCCAAATTAAATGACTCATCAAGAGCGCTGACAATTAAAACTGTGTCGATATTGGAAGCAATTAGATGTTGATCCTGATTGAAAAGCGCACTTCGGTCTAATTTTCGAACGAACTGGCTAGCCGCATCGACCACCACCCAATCCCCAATGGTCATGTTAGGCTGTGAGGTGTGTTTGGATAAAGAGATCAAGCCGTTTTCTGAAAGCAGAGCGTACTGTGAAGATTCTACTTGGCAAACACGTGCAATTTTGTGCAATTCTAGGTCATCCAATGACAACTGTTGCTGGAAGTAGGTTTGCCATCCTAGTTCAAACAAAGAGATAGATGCATCCATTAAGATAACTCCAGGTGCATAAACACCAACAAACGAGATAAAGAATAGCCACTAGAATGCAAAAGTAGCCGTTCCTGTGAACAATTGACTATGGTTAAAGAGTATCCAATAACAGCAAGTCAATCATATTCGAGAGTAGCACAGTGTTTAACCAGTACAAATGTCTTTTTTGAGTTTTGTGATTTTTCATAATGTGTAAGTTCGTGCATTAAAATAGGCATATTCTGTGCTTTGATTTACGGGTATTGCCGTTATCGATAAGGTAAGTAGTTACGGATATAAATAATGATGCCTATAAGCATTTTCTAGGGAGTCATAAGTATGTTGCTACACACAAATGTCTATCTGTTACTTGCGCTAGTCTTTGTCTTTTTAAGTATCAGTACGGCTGATGTCTATTTTCGAAGTGCTTGGGTGTGGGCTGCGGCTTCATTTTTTGCAGTCAGTCTTGCTTACCTGTTGAATAAACCTACCATTTTTCGCAAACGTGCAAATGGCACCATTCCAATAGCGATTCGTTGGCTACTGTGGCCTTTCCTTTGGATGACACAATGCTATAACGCGGTTGCCCGTCGACGTGACAAGGTGCCTGCAATCCAAGAAGTGGAGCCAGGGCTATTTTTAGCACGTCGCTTATTTCCTTCGGACATACATTTTCTTCGTTATCACGATATCGGTGCAGTCTTAGATGTCACGGCAGAATTTGATTCCCTTAATTGGACTTTGTTGGGGGAAGAGATTGATTACTTGAATGTCCCTATTTTGGATCATTCAATCCCCACTGAAGCTCAAGTAGAGCGTGCTCTGAATTGGATTCATACTCACCGAAAAGATGGTCGTAGCGTAATTGTTCACTGCGCTCTGGGCAGAGGTCGTTCAGTATTTATGATGGCGGCTTACTTGCTTAGTCAACATCCAGATAAAACGCCCGCCAGTGTTCTGAAGCAGATCAAAGCTGTTAGGAAAAGTGTTCATCTAAATAGAAAGCAACTGCATGAACTGACAACATTGCATCACAAGCACACCTTAAAGGTGAAAAATAGCGCTTGGTTGATCGCAAATCCAGTTGCTGGAACACGCCAATGGGAACATAGCAAAGCGCAGATTCTTGAGTTATTAAGCCCTTACTATGATCTCAACATAAAGACCACTTCAGAGGAGCGGAATGGTAGTTTTTGGGCCAAACAAGCGGTTGCAGCAAAGCCTGACCTAATCATTGCCTGTGGTGGCGATGGAACCGTGGCGGAAGTTGCGCAAGAGTTAGTGAATACACGAATCAAACTGGGGATCATTCCTCTCGGCACAGCGAATGCATTGAGTTATGCGCTGTGTGGGATTGGGGTCAAAATCAACCCGATTCAAACTGCCTGTATGGCATTAATTGAAGGGATTGAACGTCGCGTCGATACAGCCAAATGTAATGACGAGGTGATGCTCATGCTTTGTGGTGTTGGCTTTGAGCAGCAAATGATTGTCAAAGCTGATAGGAGTAAGAAAAATACCAGTGGTCAATTGGCTTATCTGCAAGGCCTCTCTGAAGCAATTAGTGCAAATGAGTCTACGACTTATCAAGTCTGTATTAATGATCATGAAACCATTGAAATTAATACGCCGAGTTTGACGATCGCCAATGCCGCGCCAGTGACTACATTGCTTGCACAGGGTAAAGGTGCGCCAGATATCTCTGATGGTGTGATGGATTTGACGTGGTTGTCCCCAGACAGAGCCCAATTACTGAATTTATTGGAGCTTGTAGGACACGGCCTAACAAATCGGCTGGAGGATCATGTCTATGAAGGGGTCAACCATACCACTGCATATCGTGTGTCTTTGAAGTCCAGTAGTACGATGGAATATGTTTTGGATGGCGAGAATCGTAGCGCTGATCAAATTACGATAGAGATGATTCCAAAATCTCTTTCTGTGATGGTCCCTGCGAAACTTGAGAGTACGAAGAGCAAAGTTGAAGAGCGTTTGATGAAGCACTCTTCATAAACACTCTTCACAAAGGAGATAGGTACGTTACTCGCTTTCTAATCGGAGCTTTAATGTACCTGAAACTTCACCTGCACCATCTGCAGTTGGTGCATCAAAATCCAGCTCATATTTACTTCGGGTGGGGGCAAATGTTCCGATCAATTTCTGGTTGATAACGATCTGGTAGGACTCTGTAAACGTTACATTAAGAGGTTCTGACATAGCATTTTCGACCAGAAAGTTTTCTGTCAACTTTACAATACGAGACTCACCACGAACCCATTTTCCAACGAGAGATGGTGCTTTGAAGGCGCGGTCTTTCGCCACTTCAACAGCGGATAAGTGTAGCTGCAGCACGTCACCTTTATTAGGGTGCTCACGACGTTGCTCTACACGCTGATCAAGTTCAACAATCTGCGCAGTCAGTTGTCCGGTATAATCTTTTAGCTCACTAACTTTACTTTTCAATAAAGCTGAGTCATCCGTGGAAGGGATGGACAATTCCTTTTTGTCGACTGAGTGACCAAGTCTTTTTTCTAACTCTTCTACATTTTGCTTCGCGAGTAGCTCAAGTCTTTTGTATTGAGCTAACAACTCATCATGAGATTCAGCGTTGTTCTCTTGAGAGGCTTCAATGTTGCTAACAACGGCTTCTTTAGCCGTTTGCTTTGGCGTTAGCGCTTCACTTGGCTCAGTCGTTTTCACTACCGGCTCTTGGGCAGGCGCTCTGTCTGACGTGGAAATAGTGGGTAAGGAACACGCTGCCAACAATAGTGGAAGAAAAAGAAAACCAGTGCGTAAGATCCTCATGTTCAAAAAAATTCCTAAAGTGAATGAAATATGCGCCAAGTATGCGGTAATGGGGGAGTGATGTCGAGTCAGGGAATGCGCAACAAATCGAGGGATCTTAATGTTCCCTCGATTTGTTGCTTAGCGTTTATTGCTGCTGGTTCCAGCTAATGCAATCTTCTAAAGAGATGCCTTTGCCACCAAAGATATCTAATGCACTGCCAATGGTTAAATCCACTTCACCATTTGACAATTCATGCACTCTCTTAAGGTCGTTCAAGGATCGTGCTCCACCAGCATAGGTGACGTCGATAGGGCAGCCTTGACCTAACAAAGCTACTAACTTCTCATCAATGCCAGCTTGCAGGCCTTCAACGTCTGCCGCATGAATCAAGAACTCGTCACAGTGATTGGCAAGCTCAATTAAGTTTTCCAAATTGACTTCAGTTGAGGTCACTGTTTGCCAGCGGTCAGTTGCAATAAACCAACTGTCACCCACTTGACGGCAGCTTAAATCAAGTACCAAACGGTCGGTCCCTGTCTCACGCTTAATCTTGTCTAAGCGGTCCCATGAGAACTCTCCGTCTTGAAATAGATAAGATGTCACGATGACGTGAGATGCACCGGCTTTTAGATATTCAGCGGCATTTTTTACGGTCACACCACCGCCATATTGGAGGCCGTCAGGATAAGCTCGTAATGCGCTTAATGCTTCCAATTTGTTTTGTTTGTCTTTGCCCAGTGCAATAACGTGGCCACCGGTGAGGCCATGTTCACGATATAGGTTGGCGTAATAGGCTGCATCATAGTCGCTAATGAAGTTTTCTTTTGCGCCAGTATCATTCAAGCTCCCGCCTACAATTTGCTTAACTTTACCCTGATGTAGGTCGATGCATGGACGAAATAGTGTCACTGAAGGCTCCAGTATCCAATCAAAAAGGACAGTGATTGTAACGAACTTGTCAAAAGATGCGAAGCAAGATTATGAAACCTGCGTCTGCTGTTACAATACACTGCTCACAAATAACCTCTCTAGAGAACCTTATGTCGCTGAAAATCTCCAATACTGTTGAAATTCCTGATCATGAAATTGAGATGACGGCGATACGGGCGCAAGGGGCTGGCGGCCAAAATGTTAACAAGGTCTCCAGTGCCATACATCTACGCTTCGATATTTTGCAGTCGTCTTTGCCTGAGCGTATTAAAGAACCATTACTTGCTTTAAAAGACAGCCGTATTTCAAAAGACGGGGTCATTATTATTAAAGCGCAGCAGTTTCGCACTCAAGAAGCGAATCGTGAAGATGCCTTAAATCGTCTGCAAGGCTTAATTCTTGAGGCCATTCGTCCACAAAAAATGCGTCGCCCAACTAAGCCAACCAAAAGCTCGCAGAGAAAACGTCTTGATAACAAAAAAGCACGAGGTGCTATCAAAAGTCAGCGACAGGCAAAGTGGTAAATCAAGGTTTTATTATTAACAACTGATATAAGAAAAAATAGCTTATCTCTAATTGATATAAGCTTATTACTTTTTGTGTTGACTATCTTAGTTAATGAGACTCTAATGTAGCCCGCTGCGATGCACTGGGTGGCGTTGGCCGCTAGGTGTTGAAATTCTTATTGTAAAGAATGTGTAAGTTGGCTCTAAGTGAACTCATTAGTGACATTTATTGATCTAACGCAATGACCCATAAGCGCAGCTAATAAATAATTCGCATGTATGCTAACCATACATTCAGTGAATGACTTGGCATTAGTTGGCGACCAAAAGAAATAAGAGCATTGAAGTGCCTAGGAAGCGCCGCCGTTTTCTTACGTTAGACATGGGTTAAGATCATGATTAATGAAGCAGTTGTAGAGCTTTCGCGATTACAGTTTGCGCTCACAGCCATGTACCACTTTTTGTTTGTACCTCTGACTTTAGGCCTCTCTTTCCTTCTCGCGATTATGGAGTCTGTGTACGTCATTACTGGCAAACAGGTGTACAAAGACATGGTGCGCTTTTGGGGTAAGTTGTTCGGGATTAACTTCGCCCTAGGTGTTACAACCGGTTTGACTATGGAGTTCCAATTCGGAACAAACTGGTCTTACTACTCTCATTACGTAGGCGATATCTTTGGTGCGCCATTGGCGATCGAAGGTTTGATGGCCTTCTTCCTAGAATCCACATTGGTTGGTTTGTTCTTCTTCGGTTGGGATCGTTTAAGCAAAGTGAAGCACTTAATGGTGACTTGGCTGGTTGCACTAGGGTCTAACTTATCTGCATTGTGGATCTTGATTGCCAACGGTTGGATGCAAAACCCAGTCGGCTCTGAGTTTAATTACCAAACCATGCGTATGGAGTTGGTGGACTTCGGTGCTTTGTTATTTAACCCAGTGGCGCAGGTGAAATTTGTACACACTGTTTCAGCGGGTTATGTAACCGGTGCGATCTTCGTACTTGTTATTTCAAGCTACTACCTGCTTAAAAACCGTGATCTAGCCTTTGCTCGTCGTTCTTTCGCCATCGCTTCAGCGTTCGGTTTAGCCGCTACTTTAAGCGTTATCATCCTAGGTGACGAATCAGGTTACGAGCTAGGTGAAGTACAGCGAGTAAAACTGGCGGCGGTTGAAGCGGAATGGGAAACTCACGAGCCACCCGCACCGTTTACCGTGATTGGCTTCCCGAATCAGGAACTTGAAGAAACAGAATATGCTTTGCGTATTCCTGGGCTGATGGGCTTGATTGCCACACGTTCTCTCGATGAAGAAGTGGTAGGTATCAAAGAGCTAAAAGAATACCACCGTCAGCGTATCATTAACGGTATTTACGCTAATCAGTTACTAGCTGAACTGCGTGCTGGTAACGAAGATCCGTTGCTTAAAGAGAACTTTGATAAGGTGAAAGATGACTTAGGCTACGGTCTATTGGTGACAGCTTTCACTGAAGATCTTGATAACGTCACACCAGAGCAATTAGATATGGCGGTCGATTACTCGATCCCTAAAGTGGCGCCGTTATTCTGGTCATTCCGCATCATGGTGGCAGCAGGCTTCCTGATGTTGGTGACTTTCGCTGTAGCTTTCTACCAAAATGCCCGTCGCCGTATTGGTCAGAACCGTTTATTCCTCAAAGCCATCATGTTCACGCTACCACTACCATGGATTGCCTGTGAAACCGGTTGGTTTGTCGCTGAGTACGGTCGTCAGCCTTGGGCCATTGGTGAAGTACTGCCTGTTCACGTGGCGGTATCGAATCTAACAACAGGCCAGATTTGGTTGTCACTAGGTCTTATGACTGCTTTATACACTGTGTTCTTGATTGCAGAAATGTACTTGATGATCCGCTTTGCGAAACAAGGTCCTTCAAGTCTGCACACTGGCCGCTATGCGCTAGAGAAAGAAACAGACCAGCTTAAAGCGCAGGAGGTTTAAGATGGATTATGAAATGCTGAAAGTCATCTGGTGGGTATTGGTTGGCGTATTGCTGATCGGTTTTGCCATCACTGACGGTTTTGATATGGGCGTAGGGTCGCTTTTGAACGTTATCTCTAAAGACGATTCAGAGCGCCGCATTATGATCAACTCGATTGCCCCTCACTGGGATGGGAACCAGGTATGGTTTATCACAGCGGGTGGTGCTTTGTTCGCGGCTTGGCCTGTGGTGTACGCGACTTCGTTCTCAGGCTTTTACATGGCGATGATATTAACCTTGGCGGCTTTGTTCTTCCGTCCAATTGGTTTCGATTATCGTTCTAAACTTGAAGGCACTAAGTGGCGTAAAAACTGGGACTGGGGCATTGGCTTTGGTTCGGCTGTTCCGCCAATTATCTTTGGTGTGGCGTTTGGTAACCTGCTACAAGGGGTGCCATTCCAGTTTGATGAATACCTTCGTGTGACGTACACAGGCTCATTCTTTGCACTGCTTAACCCATTTGCGATTCTATGTGGTCTAGTGAGCTTGCTAATGCTGGTGACACAAGGTGGCGCTTGGTTGCTACTAAAAACTGAGGGCAACCTGTTTGCTAAAGTTCGTAAAGCAACCATGGTGTCAGGTGTACTAACGGCTGTGTTGTTTGCGTTAGCAGGCGTTTGGTTAGCCTACGGCATCGATGGCTACGTGATCACAAGTGAGTTCGATGGTAACTCTGCTATGACGCCATTGATGAAAACAGCTGAGGTTCAAGCGGGCGCTTGGTTGGCTAACTACAGTGTTTTCCCTGCCTTAATCTTAGCGCCGATTGTTGGCATTGCCGGTATGTTGCTAGCGGGTCTGATGGGCGCAGCGGGTCGTGGTGGTATGGCGTTCCTACTATCATCACTGGGTATTGCTGGCATCATCATGACTGCGGGTGGCTCTATGTTCCCATTCCTAATGCCGTCTTCTACTTTCCCAAGTATGAGTCTGACTATGTGGGATGCGACATCAAGTGAAACGACTATGATGATCATGTTTGTCGTGGCGTGTATCTTTGTCCCAATCGTGTTGTCTTACACTGTTTGGAGTTACTTCGTGATGTTTGGTCGTCTCTCTAAAGAGCACATCGCTAAAAACTCACATTCACTTTACTAAGATGCAATGGGGTAGGGAACCTGCCCCGCTATAAGGAGACATTATGTGGTATTTTGCTTGGGTGTTGGGTGTGCTACTAGCGTGTTCATTCGGCATCATCAATGCTGTCTGGCTTGAGTTTTCTGGCTACGACGGTGAATCTCCAGACGATTCAATGTAATCAAACTAAGGTTCAAATGACCTTATGATGTAAGGCTTTCGCGATGCGTAAACGACTAAAGACACCAGAGCAGCAGTTTCTATCTGAACTACAACAAGCAGAAAAGAAGCGCTTTCAGACTGTAAAATGGTTGGGCGTCTTAATTGCGTTGACGATCGTTGCGCAAGCCTTAGGTTTGGCAAAAGTCATCGCAGACTTGGTACTTGAGGGGAGCTTTCCCCTCAGTGCCGCATTGCTTGCAGGTGGCGCGTATCTTTTAAAAGTCGTGGTGCAATTTGTACGTGAACAACTATGTGCCAGTGCCAGCCGTAATATTCGTTTTTCACTTCGTAAACGCTTAATTAATCATTTAACGAAACTTGGTCCTAATCGTCTGCAATTGGACGAAGATGCAGGGCTATCGACTCGCGTTTATGAACAAGTTGACGCACTTGATGACTATTACAGTCGTTATGTGCCACAAGTTTTCCTAGTCACTTTTATTCCTTTGACGATCATGTTGGCTGTGCTGCCCGTATCATGGATCGCCTTTTTTATCTTTGCGTTTACGGCGCCATTAGTGGTGTTCTTTATGATACTCGTTGGTCATAAAGCTGCGAACGCCAACCGTAAGCAGTTTAAGGTGTTATCGCTGCTATCGAATCAGTTTATGGATTTGAACCAAGGTATGGCGGAGTTGAAGCGTCTTGGTCAAACTCAAAGTGCTCGCGAGCGTTTGTCGCTGACAGCTTCTGAGTATCAGAAGACCACCATGGGGGTGTTGCGTTTGGCATTTCTGTCTACGGGAACACTAGAACTCTTTTCATCCGTAGCGATTGCCATGGTTGCTTTGTATTTAGGGCTTGGCTTGTTAGAGCAACTGCCTTGGCAAACAGGTGTGTCGCCGGTCAGTTTATTTGCCGCATTTTATTTATTGTTACTTGCTCCAGAGTTTTATTTACCGCTTCGTCAGCTTGGCAATGACTACCATGCTAAGCAAAAAGCCGAGGCGGCGGCGACCGACATTCAAGCAATTCTTGATGTTGAATTGAATGCATCAAGTGAGCATAAGCAAGTATCGGTACATGAAGTATCAGCACTTTCATTGACGCCTATGATTGAGCTAGTTGACTTACATTGGCAACAAAATGGTCGAACTCGATTGGCTAATATCTCGGCTGCTATACAGCAAGGTGAGCGGGTGTGGCTAAGAGGAGAATCTGGAGCAGGTAAGTCAAGCTTGATGTCTATTCTGCTTGGTTTTGAACAGCAATATCAAGGATCTATCTTGATTGAAGCTACGCCACTTTATCCGATGGATATGCAAGCTTGGCGTCATCGTTTGGCTTGGTTGCCGCAACAGCCGGAATGGGTGCAAGGCACGATTCGTCAAAACCTAGAGCTTGGACTTGGTCATTGTAGTGACGATGCATTACGCACGGCTTTGATTAAATCCCATTGCTGGGACTTTGTTGGCCAGCTGAGATTTGGTTGGGATACCCCGATCAGCGAAGCAGGAACAGGGTTATCTGGTGGACAAATGCAGCGTTTGTCTATCGCCCGAGCTCTGCTAAGTCAGGCGGATATTTGGTTATTAGATGAGCCTTGTTCTGGGCTCGATTCAGAAACGGCTGAGCAAGTTTTGAATACTCTCGACGAAGCGAGCTTCG
Organism: Marinomonas communis; assembly: GCF_004363305.1. Taxonomy (GTDB): domain Bacteria; phylum Pseudomonadota; class Gammaproteobacteria; order Pseudomonadales; family Marinomonadaceae; genus Marinomonas; species Marinomonas communis. The sequence goes on from NZ_SNZA01000005.1 coordinate 93,592, forward strand.
GAAAAACCGTATTGATCATCAGTCATGATACGCATCCTGTTGTGTGGGCAAATCAGCAATGGGTAATGACAAAAGAAGGTGTGCATGTCGAAACGCAAACCCCAATCTCTTACGTTTAAATCATTGCTGCTAGAAAACCCTTTTGGGTTATTGGTGGCAATGTTAGTTGGCATTATTTCAAGCCTAGCGGCCGTTGCGTTGTTAGGGATTTCTGGCTGGTTCCTCTCCGCAGCAGGTCTTGCTAGTGCAATGGGCGCAGCGCTGGTGTTTAACTTTTTCACACCGGGCGCATTGGTGCGTCTGATGGCCATCCTGAGAACCGCTGGACGTTATGGTGAGCAAGTGTTTTCCCACGATCATTTACTAGGCTTATTACGTAGTCTGCGTTTATGGGTGTGGGATCAGAGGGTTAATACGCCACAGGCCAAAGTTAATAAACAAACCAAAGGCGACTTGTTACAGCGCCTAGTTGGCGACTTGGATCAAATTATTAAGTGGCCATTAGCGGTCGTTATGCCATGGGTATATGGCTTAATCGGGTGTCTTGGCTTGTTGGCGTTGGGAGCATTTGTCTCGCCTGTGCTGATGCTGCCCATTGCCGTTTATGGTGTGGTGCAGTTATGGCTGATGCCATGGTTAGCTAATAGAGCCGCGTTGTTATCTGTTTATACGATGCAGGCTTTATCTGTGCACCGTCGAAGCCGTTTTATGTCGGTGTTTTCAGCTCTGATTACGTTAACCATTCGTGGTCATTGGCAACATTACAGTGAGCGCTTGGACAACTTAGATGAGCGTCAACGTAAGCTTCAAGCTCGTTTGCAGCGCAGTACGTCAATGACTAAATTGATCAGTCAATTAATGAGTTTTTTGTTAATTGGTAGTTTCTTCGTTTTATGTTTAGAGATCTCTGATCAAGGCATTAGTATTCAAGCTGAGGTGGAAGCCACATGGTTAGTGGCATTAGTGTTGGCAGCATTAGGCGTTAATGAGCTGATGCAACCCATTGCCAATGCTGTGTTGGCTCAAGGCCAGTCTAAAGTAGGCCTTAAGCGATTGAATCAGCTCGCGATATCACGCGCGAAACATGAATTAGAGCATGTGCAAGTTCTACCTTTTGCCAGCATTTCTCTACGCGAATTTAGCGGTCGATATGAGACATCTACCATTCATCTGCCGAAAGTGAATTTTGCTCTGGCTCGAGGTGGTTCAATGCGCCTTGTTGGCGCGAGCGGCTCGGGTAAGAGTACATGTTTGGCGGCGATAGCGGGAGATTTGAGTTATGACGGTGAGGTTTGGTTGGATGACCAGCGACTGACCCATTTAGATGCGCCATCATGGCGTAATCAGCTAGCCTATCTATCGCAGCAGTCGGTTATTTTCCAGCAGAGCTTAAGAGCGAACTTGTGTCTTGGTAATGCGACAGCAACGGATGCAGAGTTGTATCAAGTACTTCATACCCTAGGTTTAAAAGAGTGGGCCGAAGCTTTACCAAACGGCCTTGATACGCTTTTAGGTGCGCAAGGGCGTGATATTTCCGGTGGCCAGGCTCGCCGCATATGCCTTGCAAGAGTGTTGCTGCGTGGCTCACCACTGCTGATACTAGATGAGCCCTTTGATGGCTTAGACAGCGTTAGTATTGAGCGAGTGTGTGAGGCCTTAACTCATGGTCCATATCGTCCTGATTTTCTGATTTACGTGAGCCATATTGATACTGCCTTAGACCAGTATTCAAATTCGTGTTCCTTGAATTAAGGTCGGTTACGATTTCTTAATAGTTAATCGAGCTGCCAAAATGCAAAAAGCCCACTTCATGTGGGCTTTTAGGTTGAATATCAACTTGTGCCTAAGCAGTTTCTTCCGCCGCTTTAGCTTTTCTAAGCATGTCATGCAGAGTGTCCTTTAAATGCAGACGACGCTTCTTGAACTCTTCTTCTTCCATTGTGCTAGCTAGAACAATCTCTTTTTCGATGTTTTCAATTTCGTTTGTTAGGAAATGGTACTCATCAAATAAACGACGGAAATGAGTGTCGTGGACCTTCAAGTCATGAATTTGCTCTTTGTACTCAGGGAACTCATTTAGCAAGCTGTGATTTTCGATAGGCATTGTTCTTCTCCTTGATTGTTCTCTTAATCTCTAACTCAAGAGTACGCTTCTTTTGACTCAGGTAAATTGATTTCGGTCATTTGTAGAATAAATGCATAATTTTGGCGTTTTCAGGAAACTCTTGCCTATTTGAACAATATTACACTGCCTGCTTAGCACAGCTTGATGTCAAGCGTGCGTCATTCAAAAGAGCAATGATCTGTTGGGTTGGAGAGCACCTGACTTCGTCGTAATAGGCGTAGGTTGGGTGAAGAGCAGATGCGCTATTGAATTAACGATAAGAATAAATACGCCAGTACGTATAACGTTTAACTATCTTGCAGGTAATAAATTTATGACTTCAATTGAGCAACTTAAAGCCGCTCGCGAAAGCGCGCTTTCTCTCACTCAACATGGCGCTCCACAAGCAACAAGCAATCAGTTTTTTGGTGTTGGTCCAATCACCGACATGGCATTAAATGAAGTTGATGCTCGTCAACTTCGTTTTGAGTTCGACGCGTGGTTAGAAGAAAATTATCCAAAGCTGGATGACAAAGGGAATCGTATTGGCAGCTTTACAACGGCTGAAATCGGTCGTGGTATGCACCGTGGTTACCCTGCAGATAAAGTCCTAAACGACATGATGCGTGAAATTCACCGCTACTTTGGCTTCCCTAAAGCAAATAGCATGGCGGTTGGTCTGGGTGGCGGTCACAGTGGCTTCACTGCCGCAGCGCTTCACCTAATGACGGCGAACGATCCTTCTCAAATCGTTTACGTTGATACACCAAAGCCTGAATCAGAAGAAGGCAAAGCGGGTGGTTTCTTCCGCCAATCATGGGGTACTCAGTTAACTGAACTTCAGCGTTACGCTGCGAACGGTGATGAAAACCGTATCCTTTTTGCTGAGGGCGAAGGCGCGATCCCAAGTGCTTCTTTCTTACTTGAGAAAGGCGTTAAACTATTCTTCGGTGTCGGTCACGAAACAACGGGGGCGACCACTTACACGGAACAAGAAATCCGCAACCTTCTAGAATGGGTGGATGCTAACCCAGAAGAGCACCATGCGGTAATCGATGCGACGTCTCTTCTTGGTGCGATGCCATGGGCACAAGAGCTAGTAGATGGTGTGTTGACGAAATGTAATATGTTCATGCCATTCCAAAAGGCCATCGGTGGTATCTCAGGTTACTTCATCGTATCGCTAACTAAGCCAGCGCTAGCTCGTATCAATGCGAACCAAAAAGATCCAGCATGGGCGATCCCACGTCAGCTGAAAATTGCCGTGCCACGCGATGCAAAAGCACCTCTATCAAGCGAAAAAACAACGGATCTTGGTCCAATCTACGACGCTGAAAAAGATCAAATGCTGGGTGGTATCATCAACACATTCAGTACACTAGCGTTCGCAGAAACAACGTTCGCAGTGCTACGTAACGAGCGCATGATCGGTGATGTTTACACCCTAAACGCACGCTCGAAAGCAAACCGTGATCTTGTAAATCAGTGGATCGACAACAGCGAACTGTTCGAACTAGGCGTATCTAACACTGATTCTCGTGGTGCTGCGGTAACACTTCTAAAAGTCACTGACAGCGATATCACTGATGCAGACGTTCACAACCGCATCATCGTGAAGTCTAAGCAAATGCTTGGTTACGAAGGTATCACTCACGTAGACGGTACGCATGAGAAAGGTCTGGACGTTGCACGTTACGTGAACGCATTCCCAGGTTCTCCAGGTGACTACCGTGCTTGGATCGGTGGCATCCGTCCAAACGAAGATATTACTGCACTACTGGACAACATCCAGTACTGCTACCTACGTGCGAAAATTGCGGTTCTTGAGGAACTACTCGCTGAGCAAGGCGAAACGGTTGAAAGTGCCGTATCTGCTTCTGCTGGCGCTGATGTTCGTCTTGACGACGCTGACCGTGCTTACAAAGTACTGATCGCGGATCTCGTGGGTATGGTTTTCGATGCCGATGGACAAGCAGATTGTCGTGAAGTAGCAGCCTACATCAAATCTCAAGGTGGTGAGTTCCACTTTGGTTCCGTTTCAGAAGCAGGCGACCTAGAAAAAGGTAAAGTACACTTCTTCTACCAGCCAAGCCTAAGCCGTGAAGACGAGCTACTAGCTGAAACGGGCGAAGGTCAATACGACGCTGTGATCGCTGCGGCAACATTCTTCCCAGCTGAATCTAAATTCGAGCTAGGTGGCGTACGTATCGGTGCCGGTACTGGCAACATGGGGTCTGCTAGCTGGGGTGGCGGTAACGGTGAAGGTGGTGTTGCACCACTGATGAATACGCCAAGCTTCAACTCTCGTGCGACGGCACAAGCAGCCATGAAAGCGCTTCTTAAAGTGCTTCCAGATCTACAAGTCAGCGCAATGCACGATCGCGTGGTTGCGGGCGACTTTGACACAGGTAAGAATCTAGCAGAGTTCCCAACAACGAAACTTGAAGGTAAGAAACTTGCGGTGGTTGGCTACGGCAACATCGGTCGTGAAGTAGCGAAACTAGGGGCAGCATTCGGCATGAACGTATCTGTATACGCTCGTCCAGCTCATCAGAAGTGGATCGAATCTGAAGGCTTCACTTACGCTGCTAGCATCGTTGAAGCGGCACAAGATGCTGACGTTCTTAGCCCACACACTGGTCTAGGTGCATTCAACGCTGAAACTGGCAAGTTTGCTAACTCTGACATCATCAACGCAGAAGTATTCTCTGCAATGAACCAAGGTGCAGTACTCGTGAATTACGACCGCGGTGAAGTGGTTGACATCGAAGCGCTTGACGCGGCTCTAGCAAGCGGTCAAATCCGCTATGCTGCAATCGACGCTGACCTATTCAAAGATCCTGAAACGGGTGCTTTGTCTGGTCCAATGGTGCCATACCGCAACATCTACGAGAAACACGTCGGTAAGATGGAGCTTCTACCACACGCTGCAGCGGACACTGAGCATGTTTCTCGTGTAGAAGGTGCTAAGCAAGCCGTTGATCAGATTCTATCTGTGATCAAGTACCGCAAAGTCGTGAACCTTAAAGGTGATCTACCAGCTGGTTACACAGATGGTGGTGCGAAGACAGTTAACGGTGTAGGCAAAGTGAACTCAAGTTCTGTTGCTAGCCTATCTGACGAGCAGATCAAACAACTTGCTGACAGCGCGACGCAATTAGCGGCATACTGGGGAGCAATCAACGCAACTCAAGACGCAGACAAACGTGCGGCACTTGTGGCTGAATACACTGAAATGATGGTGTTGAACTCGAATATCTACGGTACGCTGCTAGCTCAGAACGGCCTTCAAGGTCCATTTGGCAAATAATAGTAGTATCTAGTTACACTTAGATATCTCAGAAGCCGCATCAACGCCGTGACGTAAGTCCTGTTGATGCGGCTTTTTGATAGGGGGCCATTAGATACATAAGGGGGATAGATTGAATTCAATGGAAAAAGAATCCGCCATTAAGATTTTTGATGCAGCGATTGATGCGGTAGCAGGCTTTAATGCAACGCAGCGTGCGGTTGCTGCATTTGATGGTTTTGTGCCAGATCAGATCATTGCAGTGGGTAAAGCGGCCAGTGGCATGTGTGCAGGCGCTTTAGCGGCACTTGGTAATGATTGTCCTGCGTTTCTAGTTACCAAGTATGACCACACGGAACAAGCCATGTGGGATGCGAAAAATGTGACGGTGATTGAATCTGCGCACCCAGTGCCAGATCAGCACTCGTTAGACGCTGGCTTACAGATGCTGGATACCGTTGAGTCTATGTCAGCAGGAAGCAAGCTACTGTTGTTGGTTTCTGGCGGTACCTCGGCGCTTTCTGAAGCCTTGCCTGAGGACGTCACACTAGAAGACTGGCAACAGCTAACGGATCAAATGTTGGCGGCAGGCTATAACATTGGCCAAATCAATGCTCGCCGTAAAGAAACGTCTTTGATTAAAGATGGTAAATTGCTGGCAAATTTTAAAGGCGCAGAAGTTCGCGTCTTAGCCATTTCTGACGTTGAAGGCGACAGTATCAGCACCATTGGTTCAGGGACCGGTGACACAAAACGCTGTCCGTCGACTGCAAGTATTGATTTGATTGCAACCAACGAAGTGGCTCGTATGGCTGCTGCGGATAAAGCGAAAGCGCTTGGCTTTACAGTCAAAGATAACCAAGAGTGTTTATACGACGACGTGGCCGTTTTGTCTGAACGCATTGGCCAATATATCGCGAAAGCAGAGCAGGGGGTTTATATCTACGGTGGTGAACCAACAGTGAAACTGCCTGAAAAACCTGGTAACGGTGGTCGTAACCAAGCGCTAGCACTAGGACTTGCTCAGCATATCGTAGGTCGTGATGATGTGTTGGTATTGGTGGCGGGTACCGATGGCAGTGATGGCCCAACAGATGCTGCGGGCGGCATTGTTGATGGCTCAACGGCAGCGGATATTGAAGGGGCTCGTGATGCGCTAAAACGTGCTGATGCAGGAACATACTTGCGTGAGCATGGTGGCATCTTTATCACAGGCCCGACCAATACGAATGTAATGGATATTGTGATCGCGATTGTTCGCTAATTAATAAAAGAAGACAGTCATAAAAAAGCTCCAGTCCTATTAGGGCTGAAGCTTTTTTGCTCTATTAAAGAGTTGCTAATTAGAATGTAAAGGTTACATGTGGCGCGGCATTATTGTCATCTTCGATAGAAGGTGAACATAAGAATACGCGAGAAGACTGAATGCCATTATCAACCAGATAGCGTTTTAAAGACTCGGCACGCTGATTGGCAAGCTCTAATAATTCCGCCTTTTCGTCTTCGGTTAAAGATTTGTAGGTCTTATCTTCACTAATGTCTTTTACGACTGATACACCACACGCTTTTAACTCTGCACCCTTACGATCTTTCATCAGTTTGATCATCTGATCTAAGAAGGCTTCTTGCTCCGGTGCAGTGATGTCCTCTTCTCCTAAAGCGTATTGCAACGGTTCTACGCGAAGACGTAGGGCTTGTTCGCCCGCAAACTGCACCAGCGAAATCACGTTGGCATAAGGGACAAAGGTTTGCATTAAGTAGGTACTTGAGGCTTTAAATAGTCCTTGTCTGATCGGTAACAAGAAGAAGTTCTGCCACTGGAAGTTTGGGTTTTCTATATCACCTTTCATGGGCAGATCTAAGACAATGTTATTGTCGCTGTTCTTCAGTGCATTGACAGCCAAATCTAGTGGTATTGCGCCAACTTGCAGTAGGGCATTGCTGTCTTTTTGTCCCCCCAGATCAAATTGTCGTAACACAATATGGGTATTACCGCTTAGCTCACCTTGATTGGCCGTAAGGTCTAAGTCCATATTAAGTTGCCCCGATTGAATCTGGTAGCCCAATGCGCTGGAAACGTAGGGTGAGACTGGCGGTAATTCGACTTCTCGAACCGTCGCTTTAGCCTGCATTGTCAGGCGCTCCGCCATCGGTTTAATGGAAGCGTTACTTTCGATGGTGGCATAGGCTCCATTTTTCGCTTTCAACTGAATAGTGGCGGCAGTGTCAGGGTCACGAGTATTGAGCTGATTAACGGTTAATTGCTCAATGTCTAAGACTCGACTCAGGGCAGGTGAAATACCTTTGTCAGAGAAACTAAATTGAGAGCCTGGCGATAACTCGATGCGATCAACCACCACATAGAATGGAGAGCTTTCGCTGCTCGAACTGTCCGTTGCTAGTTTTTCTGCTGTTTCAGCTTCACTTGTTGTAGCTTGTGATTGCCAGCTTTTTGGCAGTACTAAGTTAGCTATTTCTCTAGACTCGGACAGCGCCACTCCAGAAATAAGCTTATCAAACAGCACACTGTCTACGTTGATACCATCTTTTTGGACTTGAACTCGTTTAATGGTCAATGTGTCAAACTTGCCCAGAGCTGGTAAGTTTTGTTCTGAGTTTGGTTGAGAAGCGATTAGTCCATCAAGCTGAATCTGATCAATAGAGGCTTTAGCGCCTTCAGTGTCGACGCTGATCGATGGGGCATTACTAGAGATGCCTTTCAGATTCAGTAGCGTGCCTTTGTCCGTCGCACTACTGGTCAGGTTCGCCATTTCAAGGGTATTTTTCTTTGCCTCAAGTTTCTCTAGGCCTTGGTCATTTAGGCTCAGAAGAATCGACTCATTTACCAAGTTCAATTGATCCAGTAGTCCTGTCAGAACCTCATTTTGGGTGATGCCTAGCTGATTAAGAATGAGCTGATTCTGCTGAGCGTTGAGCTGCTGTTGGCCGTCTAATTGCTGCCACGCTAATTGGCTGTTTAATGAAATAGCATCGTAGCTAACGGACGTATTAGGTTGCTCATTTGGCAGGTTACGCAGCTCCAAATTTAATCCTTTGGAAGTCAGTTGTGTACCTGTTTTCACCGACAGGCCTTTATCAGACTGAGTGAATTCAGTGTTATTAAGTTGCAAATCAAGGTCTGCCAGAGCTGCATTGATATCAGGATTATCGAAAGCGAACGTACTTAACTGCACCGTTGTGTTGTTACTTTGAACATTCAATTGTTGAGCAGACTGGGTGATCTTGGCTTTGTTAAGTGCTAAACCAATGGACTGCAGTTGACCTGATAGATTCGTGCCTGCCACTTTGGTGTTGTCTAAATCAAAGCGTAATTTATCAAGCGTCACTGTCTGGCTTTGTTCTTCTAAATCCACATTAACAGGAAGATCCAGAGCCAAAGAGGCTGCTTCTAGCTGCTCTCCTGTTGGTAACTTTCCTGTCAGTCCTTCAGCCGTTAAGGCCACTACCGTGGCAATATTGCCTTGAGAATTTGCCAAATCTAACTGCGTCGCAACATCACTTAGTTGAAGTTCAGACTTCGTGATGTCGGCGCTGGTTTCACCAGAGCGCCATTTTGTTGAGCCTAGGGCGATAGTTGTATCACCATTGTGAACCGTCAGCTCGTCACCCGTCTTAGAAAGGTTTAACTCGTTTTTGAGGGCTAGGTTCTCTGTTTCTAATTGTTGATCGCCAAGTGTTACTTTCAAACCTTCAATATTGATCGAGCTGTTTGCTTGCGCATTGAGGCTTTGCGTTGTGTTCATCGACACGGTCACGTCGTTTAACTGAGTATCGAAGGTATTCCAAGCAATATTTTGATCGTTCTGCTGCAGACTGATATTTGAGCTGCCAACACTGATGCGAGGGGACTCAAAGGTCAATAGTGGCGCATCTTTAAAACGATAAGTGGTTTTAGTAGTGCCTTCCAATCGCAAGTCATTGGCTTGAACGGTGCCAATTTGATTTGGTAAAAAGTGCTTGAAATCAGTACTGGAGACGAGGATGTTCTCTAGATCTATCGATGCATCCAGCTTTTCTTTATCGGCTTGAATGTCGCCAGTTAAGTTAGCGATGGCATCATTCATGGAGGCGTTTAGCTCAAAAATACCTCGCCATTGAGAGAGCTCATGGGACACTTCAGCGATACTTAGGTGGTTGATGGCAAAGGTGTCGGTCCCTTTCTCTGTGCTGAGCGAAACGGAAATGTCCTTTATGTCAGCATTTCGAACAAAAAAGGTTGGGACGATGGTTGCTTCTTTGCCTGACTCAGCTTCTTCATCGTCTGCGGTGTTAGCTTCGGATGGGGGAATCGTAATGCCTGCAATGGTTAAGCTGTCTTCTAGTTGATTGACCTGAGTTTTGAATCCATTAATGGTCACATGGTTAACATGGAAGGCACCGAGGAAAAGTGGCCAAAAGTCTAGGCCTACACTTAAGTGCTCAAGGTGTAATGTTTCTTGCTCTTTTTGCTCAATGCTGACGTTGCTTAGATTAACTCCGATAGGAAACAGGTCAGGATTAATCTCATCAGCTGTCAATACCGCGTCATATTGCGCAAGGTAACGATTAGCCGCCCACTTGGTTAATACTGGGATTAATGACCAAATTAAAACCAATGTAATCAATATGGCGCTAATGATTAAAGCAGCTTTTTTGTGCCATGTTTGCATTGTAATGGCCTTATTTGCCATGAAGTTCTCCTTGCTGACAAGCTCAAGCGCGAAACGTCAATTATTTTACTGAGATAAAGAGAATAGTGTAAGACCAAGACTTCGTAAGTATTGTTCAGTAAAGAAGATGCTTACTCAGTAGAAGGGGGGGAAGATTCCGTATTGGATTCTTTACGCAATGGCATTCTTAGCAGATGAATGCTGACGGCAATGCCTATCACACATAAACCGACGGTGGCCCAGAAGCGCGCAACGATAAACATTGATAGAGTCATGCCGGCCCACATGAAAATAAGAGCGCGGTTACGGGCTTTTTTAGGAATCCCTTGATCTGATTGCCAATCAGAGACTATAGGGCCGAAATACTTATGCTGTATCAGCCATGCGTGAAAACGTTCAGAGGATTTTGAAAAGCACCATGCAGCAAGGAGCACCAAAGGTGTTGTTGGCAACAAAGGCAAGAAGATGCCAATGATGCCTGTGATGAGCGATAGCCACCCAAGGATGATCAATGCAAGTCGTTTACCAGTCATATTGGGTCATCGCTACGTGTTCAAGTAAGTCCGTTATGACCTCTTACCTTGAAAAGTAAGAGCCAGTTTGTTTGGTGCGTTTAATTCGCTGCACCAAACAATGATTCCATGGTATCGCCTTCAGTTTCAGTTACCAAGCTCCAACCACCGAGGCGTTTCCAGCGGTTGACGATTTCACAAAACAGTTCCGCTGTTTTTTCCGTGTCGTATGCAGCGGAGTGCGCTTGAGAGTTACTAAAACTAATGCCAGCAACTTGGCAAGCTTTCGCTAGTACAGTCTGACCAAAAGCCAAGCCTGACAAGCTTGCCGTATCAAAGCTTGAGAAAGGGTGGAATGGGTTGCGTTTAATCTCGTTTCGCTCAATGGCAGCATTTAAAAAACCATGATCGAATGCCGAATTGTGACCAACCAAAATAGCTCGTTTACAGCCGGTTGATTTCAGCTCTTTACGTACCTTGCTAAACATCTGCGTTAGGGCATCTTTTTCAAGAATATCATCACGATCAGCGGCGAATGGATCAATACCTGTGAACTCTAGGGCTTCTTTTTCTAAATTAGCGCCTTCGAATGGTTTAATATGAAAGGACATGGTTTCATGGATATAAAGCTCGCCATTTTCGTCCATGCGCACAATGCTTGCAGCCAATTCTAATAAAGCATCGGTTTTTGCATTAAAGCCAGCCGTTTCTACGTCGATAACAATGGGTAGGAAGCCGCGGAATCGATCTTTGATTTCGTGATTAGACAAAAGAGAATCCTTAATTCTGCCGAATGCTCAGAAAATAAATGAGTAGTTTGGGGAAGATGATAACATACATGGCAAGTCGAGAACGAGAACTCATATCGTGATAGTCAAACCTTTACTGAAAACCGCATTGTTACTCTCGAGCTGTATTTTTGCTATGCAAAGCAGTGCGTTGACGCGTTACGAGTCAACGATTGAAGAGTCGAAATGGTCTCTGTCCGGCGACATTTTTGCTTGTACCTTAGAGCACCCGATTCCACATTTTGGTGTGGGGGAATTCATTAAAGAGGCGGGCGAACCTATGAAGTTTGTTCTGCAGCCCCACAATGAAAAGATGGGTCCGGGACAAGTGTACATTATTTCTCAAGCACCTAGCTGGGTGCCGGGTATTTCACCTGAAACATTAGAGGTCATGCCTTACCCAGGCTATGGTTTGACCGTTGAAGTTGGCGGGCAGGTCGCAGAACAAATGCTAACCTCACTTGACCGCGGACGTCACCCGGTAGTGACAGGGTCGGCATGGGAGAATGGCCGAGAAAGTGTCGAGGTTGCACTCAGTAATATTAATTTTAATCCCGCTTACGATGAGTTTCGACGCTGTATGGCAAGTCTATTGCCAGTCAATTTCGATCAGATCGCGCGTACAGCAGCGCTATTCCCATCAAATGGCACAGAGTTGACTGAGCGAATTAAACGACGCCTCGATCTGGTGGCGATTTATGTGGCCGCGGATCCAACCATTGAGTACATCTACATTGACGGTCACACGGACGTGGTTGGCTCCCGTCGTGATAACCGAGAGTTATCCAAAACACGGGCAGAAAAGGTAACGGCCTACCTGTTACAGAAAGGTATTCCGCCAGAGAAAATCGTTTCTCGTTACCACGGTGAGCGTTATCCTGCGGCCGATAATCGAACCAATGATGGGCGAGAACGTAACCGTCGTGTGACCATCCGACTTGAGCGAACCAATAACAATGCTCAATCCTTGTCGGAGCCGAGTCAGTAAGCGACCTTTAACAGGTAACAATCCGTTCTATTTTCCCCCGCGCCCCTTGCTATGCAAGGGGCGAAATTTTACACTAACCGCCTATTTTATTTAGTTGTGCAGTCTAATTTTGGGACTGTTCGAGTTCGTTGAGGAGAAAGAACATAATGTCTGACGTGAAGAAGGTAGTGCTAGCCTACTCTGGCGGCCTAGACACTTCCGTAATCGTGAAGTGGCTTCAAGAAGAGTATCAGTGTGAAGTGGTAACTTTTACCGCTGACTTGGGTCAGGGCGAAGAAGTGGAGCCAGCTCGCGCGAAAGCTCAAGCGTTAGGTGTAAAAGAAATCTTCATCGAAGACCTACGTGAAGAGTTCGTTCGTGACTTCGTATTCCCAATGTTCCGTGCGAACACTGTATACGAAGGTGAGTACCTACTAGGTACGTCTATCGCTCGTCCACTTATCGCTAAGCGTTTAATTGAAATCGCTAACGAAACAGGTGCGGATGCGATCTCTCACGGTGCGACAGGTAAAGGTAATGACCAAGTTCGTTTCGAACTAGGTGCTTACGCGCTGAAACCAGGCGTTCAAGTTATCGCTCCATGGCGTGAGTGGGACCTAACGTCTCGTGAAACGCTAATGGCTTACTGTGAAAAGCACGACATCCCAGTTGACTTCTCTAAAGCTAAGAAGAAGTCTCCTTACTCAATGGATGCGAACCTTCTTCACATCTCTTACGAAGGTGATCTACTAGAAGATCCATGGACAAGCGCTGAAGAAGATATGTGGCGCTGGTCTGTATCTCCAGAGCAAGCGCCAGATGAAGCAACAATCATCGAGCTTGGCTTCGAAAAGGGTGATGCAGTTTCTATCAACGGCGAGAAAATGTCTCCAGCAACTATCCTTGAGACTTTGAACAAAATCGGTGGCGCAAACGGTATCGGTCGTGATGATCTAGTTGAAAACCGTTTCGTTGGTATGAAGTCTCGTGGTTGTTACGAAACTCCAGGGGGGACAATCCTTCTGAAAGCACACCGTGCAATGGAGTCTATCACTCTAGACCGTGAAGCAGCTCACCTTAAAGATGAGATCATGCCGAAGTACGCTAAAGTGATCTACAACGGCTTCTGGTGGTCAGAAGAGCGCCGTATGCTGCAAGCATTGATCGACGCATCTCAAGAATTCGTAACAGGTACTGTTCGTCTTAAATTGTACAAAGGCAACGTAATTGTTGAAGGTCGTGAGTCTCCATACAGCCTATTCGACAGCACAATCGCTACTTTTGAAGACGACGCTGGTGCTTATGATCAGAAAGATGCAGCTGGCTTCATCAAGCTAAATGCTCTACGTATGCGTATCGCAGCTCAAAAAGGTCGTACTTTTCTAGATCGCGACTAAACCATTTCGCTGCGGCGAAAGTTGAAATACGAAACGCCCGCTCCTCACAGAGCGGGCGTTTTTTTATGTGTCTTGATCTTTGTGTTCAGCAAGCTATTTTAATCAGAGCAGAAAAGTGTTCTTATTGACTGTTTGGTTAATAATATTAAAACAAGGTAGCCTATGACCGTTTTTAACATCGGTTCGATTAATATCGACCACTTATACCAAGTGGATCATTTTGTTCGTCCAGGTGAGACTATGAGCTCATCCAGCTATCAACAAGTGCTGGGTGGCAAAGGCGCCAATCAATCCGTAGCGTTGGCGAAAGCAAAAGCAGATGTACAGCACATTGGTGCGCTAAACCGCTCTGATCAGCATATTCTTGCTCAGCTACAAGAGTATGGCGTGAATACAGATCAAATTGCGCAATTGGACGAGGCGTCTGGTCACGCCATTATTCAGCTGACACCGAGTGCAGAAAACAGCATTATTTTGTACCCCGGTAGCAATCATCGTTTAACAGAGCAGCAAATTAAGTCTGCCCTGAATAATGCAACAAAAGATGACTGGGTGCTGCTTCAGAATGAAACCAACTTGGTCGCAGAAACGCTAGAGTGGGCGCAGCAAGCTGGTGTGAAGGTGGCTTTTAACCCTGCGCCAATGGATGCTGAGCTGACTCGCAGAGTGTTGTCATTCATTGATTTACTAATCGTCAATGAAGTCGAAGCAATGGATCTTGCTGGTGTTGACACCATTGAAGAGGCTGCGCAAATACTTCCTGAGCAATATCCCGATCTTGCGGTGATGATGACTCTAGGCAAAGAAGGCGTGCGCTATTTCTCCAAGGCAGAGGATCTTCAAGTCAAAGCGTTTGTCGTTGAAGCGAAAGATACGACCGCTGCTGGAGATACTTTTATTGGTTTTTGTTTGGCGGAATTAGCAAGAGGTGCTTCTTACGAAGTAGCGATGCGCACTGCTTGCGCGGCATCAGCCATTGCAGTGACCCGAGTAGGTGCTGCACCTTCTATTCCAACGCTTGATGAAGTTACCGAATTTTTGGCAAATCAGTCTAAATAGATTTAACGAGAGAACCATGACACGAAAAATTATTATTGATACGGATCCAGGCATCGATGATGCAATGGCGATCTTTTTTGCTTTTCAAGCAAAAGAACTAGAGGTTTTAGGTCTCACCACGACGTATGGTAACGTGCCAGTTGAGATTGCAACGCAGAATGCCCTGACCTTAACAGAAATCGCCGGCGTCAATGTACCTGTGGCGGGCGGTGTGGCCGTGCCTTCGAAGATTACACCACGTCCTTTTCCTGATTTTGTTCATGGTGCGGATGGCTTTGGCAACATTGATTACCCAGCGCCAAAGACTAAAGCTCTAGAGCAAAGCGCTGCCGAATTTATCATCGAGCAAGTACGTAAATACCCAGGTGAGGTAACACTTGTCGCGCTTGGGCCTTTGGGCAACCTTGGCAAAGTGTTAGAGCTTGATCCTGAAATCGCAAACCTAGTTGATGAAGTGGTTCTGATGGGTGGCGCTGCTATTGAGTATGGTAACGTGTCACCCGTTGCGGAAGCTAACATCATCAACGAACCTCATGCTGCGGACGCGGTGTTCACGGCACCTTGGCAGGTTACTATGGTCGGCCTTGATGTGACCCACCAAGTATTGCTAGACAACTCAGTACTTGAGCGTATCAAAGCGAAAAGCCCAGAACAGGGCAGTTTCTTATATGACTGTGCTCAGTTCTACATTAATTTCTACAGTGATCGTTTCGGTATCAACGGATGTTACTTCCATGATGCGTCGACGATCGCTTACTTGCTAGACCCTAGTATTTTTGAAGTTGAGTTAGGGGCTGTACGGGTTGCTTGTGAAGGCATTGCTATTGGGCAAACGATCTTCGCACCACAAGGTGTTTCTTACCCTGAACCGCATTGGAATGACGTGCCAATGACACAAGTCTGCATGGAAGTAGACGGTGAGCGGATGCTTAAACTGTATGAAGATGTGATGGTTGGTGCGCTTTAAGCGTGGATTTGTGAAATGTTGAAAAGGCGCCTCGGCGCCTTTTTTATTTTTAACTATGAATGCGCTTTAACAAACTTATCGATGAAAGTTCGTTCTTGCTCTGAAATCCTATGAAAGCTCATCTTCACATAATGCTTGTCATGCTCATTCAGAATATCTGCAGAGGGAATGCAGATAGCTTTGATAAGTAAGCGTTTGCCTTCTTGCATTGCATTTAGTTCAAGCTTTACTTTCTTTGATCCCTGTAAGCCGATGGGGGATTCTACTTCGATTAAGTCGTGAGAGATGTGTGTGCAGTGGATGTCTGCAACTTGGCCATTGGTTAGGAACATCTTTCCTGTCCAGAAGCAGCGTACATAAGGTGAAGAGTGCTGTTTAACCACGTTTTTATTATCCGTTAAATCGTCTAAAACTAAACTCGACACATTATAGTGCTTTATGCTGATGTTGTAACAGTCTGTTACGTCAGTAGAAAGCTGCTAAGTAGAGGTTTTCTCTTTAAATTCACACAAGTCTTCTATTATGCAGGCATCACATTTTGGTTTACGTGCGGTGCAGATATAGCGGCCGTGAAGGATTAGCCAATGGTGAGCGTCCAGCAGGAACTCTTTTGGTACAAAGCGTAGCAGTTTGTCTTCTACTTCCAGTACGTTCTTACCAGGGGCTATTTTCGTGCGGTTGGAAACGCGGAAAATGTGGGTGTCGACCGCCATAGCAATCTGACGAAAAGCCGTGTTCAGTACCACGTTAGCAGTCTTGCGACCAACGCCCGGAAGTGCTTCTAGCTCTTCGCGGGTTTGTGGAACTTCACTGTTGTGCTTTTCGATAAGGATTTTGCATGTCTTGATAGCGTTCTCAGCTTTGGCGTTAAATAAGCCGATAGTCTTGATGTATTCCTTTAGGCCATCGACTCCTAGTGCGTACATTTTCTCTGGGGTGTCTGCGATAGGGAAAAGGTGGCGTGTAGCTTTGTTCACGCTTACATCAGTGGCTTGTGCCGAGAATAAAACAGCGATCAGTAATTCAAAAGGGGAGCTGTATTCAAGCTCAGTGACAGGATTTGGGTTCTCTGCACGTAAACGTGTGAAGATTTCTTGTCGCTTGGCTTTGTTCACGGTTTCCCCTTTTATAAATGATCTAGTCGGTTACACGAACACGACGAGAAACTTTTTCTTGGCCTGCTTGTTCAGCAGCAATGCGTTTCTTCTCTTTCTCATCGTAGTAGTTCTTGATAGCAATCAGCAGCCCCAGTCCGATAAACGCGCCTGGGGGTAAGATGGCAAACAACACATTCGGATAATCACTGAAAATCGTCAGCTTCCAACTGGTTGCCATATCACCAAATAACAAATGCATATCAGAGAATAGAGTCCCCTGACCAATCAGCTCACGCATACCGCCAAGTAACATTAAGACGATAGTAAAGCCCGCGCCCATATATAAACCATCTGCGATGGAAGGTAGTAAAGGGTTACGACTGGCAAACGCGTCGGCACGTCCTAGAATCGCACAGTTGGTCACGATCAATGGGATAAAGATACCTAGAATCTGGTAAAGCTCGTAAGTATAGGCCTGCATGATTAACTCTATACAGGTGGTGAACGAGGCGATAATCATAACGAAAGCTGGTAAACGTACTGCTTCCGAAACATAGTTACGAATCAGAGAAACAACCATGTTAGAGCCAAGCAATACAACGGTGGTTGCCAGACCTAAGCCAATGGCATTGACCACAGTACTGGTAACCGCCAGCAATGGACAAAGGCCGAGAAGCTGAACCAGGGCAGGGTTGTTCTTCCAAATGCCGTTGTAAAGAATTTCACGGTAATCTGGGCCCGTTGGTGCTGGGTTCTCAACGGGAGTATCTGGGGCTAAAGAGTCTTGAGCGCTCATAATCGATCCTAACGCGACAACAACGCGTCTTTGTTCTCATTAAAATAAAGTAACGTATTTTTCACCGCACGAACGACCGCTCGTGGCGTGATGGTGGCGCCTGTAAACTGGTCGAATTCACCACCATCTTTTTTCACGTTCCATTGCTTTAAGCTTGTGTTCTCAAGGGACTTGTCACCAAACGATAAAATCCATTTGGACTTTTGCAAATCCACTTTATCACCAAGTCCAGGGGTTTCTTTGTGGCTAATAACACGAGAGCCTGTGACGACACCGTTACGATCCACTGCCACGAGCAGATCAAGGTTGCCGTTATAGCCACCTGGAGCAATGGTCTCGAAAATGATTGCGCTTACTTGCCCATCTTTGCGAGCAATAAAGGCTTGCACAGGTTCCGCGGAACCTAGCAATGGGTCTGCATCGAGCATGATATTCGCTTCAGCAAGGTTATTATCATAACGATCAGCCGGTAGGATCTCGTTAAACGCTGATAGCTGTGCTTGCACAATATTGTCTTCGATGGTGTGTTCAGTCAGCTGGTGTGTCACCGCAATGAGGCCCGCAGTCATGACTGCGAAGATGCCTAAGCCGATACTGTTTTTACGAATAGAGTGGATGATATTCATTATTTCTCACCCCCAATCGTTAGGCCTTTCTTGGCTTTCTTATGACCGTAGGCACGAGGCTGTGTGTAGTAGTCAATCAATGGCGCAGCAAAGTTCATAAGCAGCACACCGAATGCGACACCGTCAGGGTAGCCGCCCCAAGTACGAATCACGTATACCAAAATACCAATGCCAGCACCGTATACCAATTTACCACGGTTACTGGTGCAAGAGCTCACTGGGTCAGTGGCAATAAAGAATGCGCCCAGCATCGCTGCGCCAGAGGTTAGGTGAAAGACTGGTGATGCTGCATTGCTAGGGTCAATGATATAGAAAAGACCAGAGATCAGCGCCAGAGACGCCAACATCGCCACAGGCGTATGCCAAGTGATGATGCGCAGTGCAATCAGGGCTAGACCGCCAACAAGGTAAGCTAGGTTAACGAACATCCAGCTAGATAGATTGGCATCTTGAAGGCCTGGAACGCTGGCAAAGGCTTCACTCGACATCAATCCTTCTTTGTGTTTGAAAGCATCCAGTGGCGTCGCCATGGTGTAGGAATCCACCGTTGGCAGTGTGCCAAAGATCGCCGCTAAGCTGTCGCCAAAGCTTGGTGTCGCGCCTGCTTGGATTAAGTCTGAAGCGCCAATCCACTGGGTCATCGGCACAGGAAAAGACACAAGACAGATCGCATAACCGACCATCGCTGGGTTAAATGGGTTATTGCCCAAGCCGCCGTAGACTTGTTTCGCGAAAATCACTGAAAAGGCGACGGCAGTCACGGTTAGCCACCAAGGTACGGTAGGTGGTAACGCGAGTGCCAGAAGTACCGCAGTCAATAATGCACTGTAGTCCTTTAAGAAGAAACCAATCGGGCGATTACGCAGCTTTAAAATAAGCGCTTCACTGAGCAGCGCTGTGATCCCTGCGATCACAAGATTGATTAGGGTGCCATAACCAAAAAGCCATGTTTGTACCAAAAGACCTGGTACAGTGGCCAATATCACCATTTGCATGACCCAGGATGTACGTTGGCCTGCACGATGTGTATGAGGTGAGGTGATACGCAATAATGCCATTTAACGATTCTCTTGCGTGTTAGTTAACTGTTCTAGTTTCGCTTCTTCTTCCTGCTGCTTTTGTTCGGCAGCGGAAAGTTCCTGTTGCAAAGATTCTGCAGAAGGATCCGCGTCTAGTTGACGTTTAAGTTTATTGACCTGTGCTTTTGCCAGTGCGGCCGCTACTTTTTGTTTCTTGAGACGCTCTTTAAATTCCGCATCGCCACTGCCATTGCTGTTCGCTTCAGCGGGTTTATTTGCGACTTGACCGCCGTTTTGTAGTGCTTGTTCAAGTTCTTCCGCGCGCGCTTTTGCTTTGCTGACTTGCTGCTCAAGACTGTCTTGGTCATCAGAGCCGAGTTCAACCGCTTTGGCTAACGCTTTTTCGGCTTTCTTAACCGCTGCTTTTGCGATGGCTGCATCGATTTTTAGTTTGCGAAGTGCATCTTCATCCACTGCGGGTGCTGCATTGTCAGCCGGAGCTGAATTGGCAACAGGTGCTGCCGTCGGTGCTTCAAGGGCTGCTAAGCGTGCTTCGGCGTCTTTTAGGTTCTTTTCAAACTCAACCACTTTGCCTTGCAGTTCACTGTTTTGCTCGTCTTCGGCTAACTGCTTTTGCAGTTTCTTCAGCTTGGTGCTGGCAAGGGCAACGTCGACTTTGGCCTTTTTGTACTCATCAGACATAGCGGGCTTCGCGGCCGGCGTGGCTTGAGCGGCTGGCGCGGTATCCAGACCGGCAAGTCGAGCTTCTGCTTCTTTAAGGGACTTTTCGAAGTCAGCCGCTTTGGCTTTTAACTCTGCGTTGTCAGGATCTTCTGTCAGCTGTTTCTGAACCTTTTTCAGTTTAGTGCTGGCGAGGGCAACATCGACCTTAGCTTTTTTGTACTCATCAGACATGGCCGGTTTCGCTGCTGGAGTGGCCGCTGCTGGTGCTGAATCAAGCTTGGCAAAGCGTGCTTCCGCTTCTTTCAGATCTTTTTCAAAGCCTTCTACCTTGGCTTTGATCTCAGCATTGTCAGGGTCTTCGGCCAATTGCTTCTGGGCTTTCTTAAGCTTGGTGCTGGCTAACGCCACATCGACTTTGGCTTTCTTGGCTTCATCGCTGAGTGCAGGTCTCGCGGTTGCCGCAGGCGCTGCTTTGGCATTGCCGCCAAGCTTGTCGAACTTTTCTTCTGCTGCTTTCAAATCAGCTGCAAAGCCTGCAACTTTGTCTTTCAGCTCTTGGTTATCTGGGTCTTCCGCTAACTGTTTCTGAGCTTTTTTCAGCTTGGTGCTGGCCAATGCTACATCGACTTTGGCTTTCTTCGCTTCGTCACTTAGCGCTGGTGCCGCAGGCTTGCTAGCAGCGGGTGCTGGCGCTGCGGCAACTTTGGCTTCGAGATCCGCGATATCTTTCTTCACAGCATCGACTTGCAGTTGCAAGGCCGAGATTTCTTCGGTGTGCTCTTTTTCTTGAGCTTCTAGCAGTGCTTTTTCCAGCTTCTTCAATTTAGCTTTGGTAATGGCTAAGTCGACTTTGGCTTTTTTCGCTGCATCGTCAGCAACTGGCGCTGCGGCAGCTGCCGCTTTCTCAGGCGCTGGCTTCGCTGGTTTTTTAGCGGCAGGTTTTGCTGCGCCTTGACGTGCTAAACGCTTCGCTTCTTTTTCAGCCGCTTCTGCTTCATGGCGTGCTTTACGTGCTTCAAAGCGTTGTTTAGCAATGTCTGACTTCACTGCAGCTTCGCGGGCATCACGAATTTCGGCTTTTGTATGACGGTAGTATTGCACTAGAGGAATGCTACTAGGACAAACGTATGAACAGGCGCCACACTCGATACAATCAAATAAATTATAGTGCTCAGCTTTCTCGTGTTCTTGGCTCTTTGAGAACCAAAGTAATTGCTGAGGCAACAGACTTGCAGGGCAGGCTTGTTCACACATGCCGCATCGAATACAAGCTTGCTCAGGGTTGGGTGGTGGCAATTCTTTCTTGGTCGCCGCGAGTACACAGTTCGTGGTTTTTACCACCGGAACGTTCGCAGAATCGAGCGTAAAGCCCATCATGGGGCCACCCATGACTAAGCGGCTGAGTTTATTGTCCTCAATGTCCGCATAATCAAGTAAATGATCAATCGGCGTACCCAATAGTACTTCAACGTTTTGCGGTGCTTTTAGTGCATCTCCCGTTAAGGTTGTAAAGCGAGAAATCAGTGGGCGTCCGAACTGAATGGCTTCGTATACGCTGACACAGGTGCCGACGTTTTGACACAAAATACCGATATCCGCTGGGTATTGACCACTTGGGACTTCTTTATCAGTCAGCAGTTTAATTAACTGCTTCTCGCCACCGGAAGGGTACTTGGTGGGCACGACTGCAACTTGAATGCTGCTCTGGCGTTCACGAATGATCTGTTGCAGAGCAGCGATCGCTGTAGGCTTGTTATCTTCAATACCGATGACGACATTGTCTGCTTCCACAAGGTGTTGCAGGATCTCAATACCCAGGATCAACTCAAGCGTCTTTTCACGGATCAACATGTCGTCAGCGGTGATATATGGCTCACATTCCGCTGCGTTGATGATGAAGTGTGTCAATGGGTGCTTATGTGCACCTTGAAGCTTAACGTGGGTTGGGAAGCCAGCGCCCCCCATACCAATGATGCCTTTTTCTGCTAAGAAGGCTAGCACATCCGTTTTGCTGACGGATTGCCAATCATTTAACGGCTCAAGCTCTGTCCACTCATCTGCGTTATCTGGCGTTAGAATGATACAGATATCACTTAAGCCCGATGGGTGTGCGACAGGACGTGACTCAATGGCTTGGATCGTTCCAGAAGTCGGCGCATGTAAAAAGCTCGACAGGAAGCCATTATTAATCGCAATTGCTTGGCCTTTTTTAACATGAGCACCTACTTCAACCAGTGGGCGAGAGGCTTGACCAATGTGTTGACCTAACGGCAGAACAAGCTCTTTGGGTAAGCTTGGCTTACCCAAAGGTAGTTGTAGTGATTGCACTTTGTTTTCAGGTGGGTGAATGCCGCCATGAAAAGAAAAGATCTGTGGAGATTGCATTAGTGCAGTACCTCCGTTTGTCGATCAGTGGCAATAATTTGTGCGGATTGAACGCCTACACCTTGAGGCTTATCCCATGACCAAGTGCGTGATGTCACTCCAACTTCTACCATATCAATACAATCTACTGGACAAGGCTCGACACAAAGGTCACAGCCGGTACATTCGTCAGAAATGACGGTATGCATTTGTTTTGCGGCCCCTAAAATCGCGTCAATAGGACAGGCCTGAATACACTTAGTACAACCGATACATTCATCTTCACGGATGACGGCCACTTTTTTAACTGGTTCTTCGGCTTCGCCGCCTTCAAGCGGGATCGCTTCAACATCTAAAAGGTCTGCAAGGGCCTGAACTGTGGCTTGGCCGCCAGGAGGGCAGCGGTTGATGGCTTCACCATTGGAAATAGCTTCCGCATATGGACGACAGCCTGGGTGGCCACATTGGCCACATTGAGTTTGTGGCAAAATCGCATCAATTTGATCAACGATAGGATCACCTTCGACGTGAAAGCGAACGTTGGCATAACCCAAAATCGCGCCAAAGACGAGGGCAAGAGCGACTAGGATTCCGATAGCAAGTAATACTGTAAACATATTAGGCTCCTAGATTTGCACCAGACCAGTGAAGCCCATGAACGCCAAGGCCATTAGACCCGCTGTGATCATACCAATGGCTGAGCCTTTAAAAACCACTGGCACATCTGCCACGTTGATGCGTTCACGCATGGCTGAGAACAGAACCAAAACGAATGAGAAGCCGACCGCTGCACCAAATCCATAGAGGATTGATTCTACGAAGTCATTTTGCTTAGACGTGTTTTGCAGTGCGACACCCAGCACGGCACAGTTTGTTGTAATCAAAGGCAAGAAAATACCTAAGACACGGTATAGAAGAGGGCTGGTTTTATGGACCACCATCTCAGTGAATTGCACCACAACCGCGATAACCAAAATGAAGGAAATCGTTTTTAAGTACTCTAAGCCAAACGGCTTCAGAATGAATTCGAACGTTAGGTAACTACATAAGCTCGAAAGTGTCAGTACGAATGTGGTTGCCATGGCCATACCAATGGATGTTTCCAGCTTGCTAGAAACGCCCATGAACGGGCAGAGGCCAAGGAATTGTACCAATACGAAATTGTTTACCAGTATGGTACTGACGAGTATTAAGAGATATTCAGTCATCTCGTGTCCAATCACTACAGTGGTGTCTAAAAGTAAAAAAGAACTGCTGACAAAACAGCATCAGCCAAGCGTAACTATACCAAGCTGCTTATAACTAACAAGACTAAAGCGCTGTGCATTTTAGTTTATTTTAGAATATGGATAGCACGTCGCAACCATAAACTTTACTAATGCTTAGTCAAAACAACGCCGCCTACATGACGTAGGCGGCGTTGCATGTACTGCGATGAGTTAGCCTTACATAACGCGTTGGCCAGGCTTCGCTCCATCATGTGGTTCAAGCAGATAAATTTCTTCACCGCCAGGGCCTGCTGCCAATACCATGCCTTCTGACAAGCCAAATTTCATTTTACGTGGCGCTAAGTTAGCAACCATGACCGTTAGTTTGCCTTCTAAATCTTCTGGCTTGTAAGCAGACTTAATGCCTGAGAAGACAGTGCGAGTTTCGCCGCCTAGATCTAGGGTTAGCTTTAATAGCTTGTTGGCTTTTTCAACGTGTTCAGCTTTGGCTATTTTCGCGATGCGTAAGTCAACTTTCGCAAATTCGTCAAAGTTGATTTCTGCTGCGATTGGCTCTTTGCTTAGCTCTGTTTCTTCAGCAGCAGTAGCTTGCTCTTTCGCTTGTGCTTCGGCTTCCGCCTCGGCTTTACCTTCTTCGATCATAGCTTCGATCTGCGGTGCTTCAATGCGAGCCATCAATGCTTTGAACTTGTTGACTGATTTACCAAACAACAATTCGCCACGGTTGTCCCAAGTCAGTTCTTTGTTTAAGAAAGCTTCGGCATCAGCCACCATATTTGGCATCACTGGCTTCAAGTACGTTGCTAAGATGGCAAATAGATTCAGTGACACAGAACAGATTTCCTGTACTTGTGGCAAAGTTTCTTCGTTTTTCGCTTTCACCCATGGCTCTTCATCCGCGATATAGGTGTTGGCAATGTCTGCAAGGCGCATGATTTCACGCATTGCTTTACCATATTCACGTGTTTCGTAAAGCTCAGCGATCAGATCACCTGCGTCAACGAACTCTTGAATCATGCTTTCTTGTGCAGGGTCTGCTTGCAGTTGGCCATCAAACTTCTTGTTGATAAAGCTTGCTGTACGGCTGGCAATGTTTACCACTTTGCCGACTACATCAGAGTTTACACGCTGTACGAAGTCACCTAGGTTCAAATCGATATCATCGACACGAGAGTTCAGCTTCGCTGCGAAGTAGTAGCGTAGATACTGAGGGTCCAGGTGGTTTAGGTAAGTACGTGCCTTGATAAAAGTGCCACGAGACTTAGACATTTTCTCACCATCTACTGTTACATAGCCGTGCGCATTGACAGCCGTTGGTGTACGGTAGCCTGCACAATCCAGCATCGCAGGCCAGAATAGGGCGTGGAAGTTGATGATGTCTTTACCGATGAAGTGATAAAGCTCTGCTTTAGAGTCTTTGTTCCAGTATTCGTCGAATTCTAGGCCTTCTGTGCGGTCACAAAGGTTTTTAAAGCTAGCCATGTAGCCGATTGGTGCATCCAACCAAACGTAGAAGTACTTACCTGGTGCATCAGGAATTTCGAAACCGAAGTAAGGTGCATCACGGCTGATGTCCCACTCTTGTAGGCCAGAGTCTAGCCACTCTGCTAATTTGTTAGCAACTTGGTCTTGTAGCGTACCACTGCGTGTCCACTCTTGTAGGAACTCTTGGAATTCTGGCAGTTTAAAGAAGTAGTGATCAGAAGACTTCTCAATCGGTGTTGCGCCAGAGTAAACCGAGCGTGGGTTGATCATCTCCATCGGTGTGTAGGTTGCAGAACACACTTCACAGTTGTCGCCGTACTGGTCTTCAGCTTTACACTTAGGGCAAGTACCCTTAATGAAGCGATCCGCTAGGAACATTTCTTTTTCTGGGTCATAAGCCTGAGTAATTGAGCGAACTGAAATTTTGCCGTTATCGCGCAATGCTTTGTAGATTGACTCAGACAGCTCACGGTTCTCTGGAGAGTGCGTTGAGTAGTAGTTATCGTAGCCAATGCCGAAGTCGTTAAAGTCAGCCATGTGTTCTTGGCGAACGCCATCGATTAGTTGTTCTGATGTGATGCCGTTTTGCTCAGCTTTAATCATGATGGCAGTACCGTGTGCATCGTCAGCACATACCGCTGTACAAAGGTTGCCACGTAGCTTTTGGAAGCGAACCCAAATATCCGTTTGAATGTGCTCCAGCATGTGACCTAAGTGAATAGAGCCGTTGGCGTAGGGAAGGGCACTGGTAACTAGAATTTTACGTTGCGGTTGAGCCATTATGATTAAGCCTGCTGGATTGTAATTTTAACGAATAAACGACGCCTCAAACTGAATGAAGATAGGTGAGGCGGATTGTCTCTTATAATCTGAACGCGACATTATAAGTGGACGCAGATAACGTGCAAGCTTAAGGCTTGCTTTTCCGCATTTTGCCCCTATAAATGGGCGCAATTACATTGAATTTTTGATCTGATGCGATGTGCATCAGGTGTGAGGAGAAGTTATGTCTACCAACTCATCTCAACCTGTCGGTCTTGAGGGCGTCAAAAATATTATCGCTGTCGCTTCTGGTAAAGGCGGTGTAGGTAAATCTACCACGACGGTTAACTTAGCATTAGCCATGGCTAAACTGGGCCACAAAGTGGGCATATTAGATGCGGATATTTATGGTCCAAGCCAAGGTTTGTTACTTGGCTTTGATGCACAAACGCGCCCGCAAGTTCGTGATGAAAAGTACTTTGTGCCGCCTGTTGCCCATGGCATAAAAGTCATGTCTATGGCGTTCCTAACGACTAGCGAAACACCTATGGCGTGGCGTGGACCGATGGCAACGGGTGCCTTGATGCAGATTCTGACGCAAACAGACTGGCAAGAATTGGATTACTTGTTCGTTGATATGCCGCCAGGCACAGGTGATATCCAGTTGACCATGTCGCAGAAAGTGCCAGTGACGGGATCCGTGATTGTGACGACACCACAGGACATTGCTCTGTTAGATGCTCGTCGTGGTATCGAGATGTTCCGCAAGGTGAATATTCCTGTGTTGGGTGTTGTGGAGAACATGTCGACGCATATTTGTTCAAATTGCGGCCATGCAGAAGCGATCTTTGGCGAAGAAGGTGGGAAACAGCTTGCAGAAGAATATGGCGTATCTGAACTGGGTAAACTGCCATTGAGCCTCTCGATTCGAAAATTGGCGGATTCTGGGGCGCCAACAGTATTAAGTGAGCCGGATTCGGACGAAGCGGCCATTTATCTGTCGATTGCTGAAAAGGTTGGTGCTACTCTTGCGTCCCGTTCTGAACATTTCACTATGCCTGAGATTGGCATGAGCGATGATTGAGGTACCCCATGCGACTGTGTGACCGTGACATTATCCAAGCTTTAGATGATGGTGTCATTTCGATTGAACCGCGCCCTGATAACGCTGTTATCAGTGGTGTTTCTTGTGATTTGCGCTTAGGCAATTCATTTCGCGTCTTTCAGGGGCATCCTGCGCCGTATTTAGACCTAAGTGGCCCGAAAGAAGACTTGAATGCCGCGATTGAATCCGTCATGAGTGAAGAGATTGTCGTTGAAGAAGACAAGCCGTTTTTCATTCATCCAGGAGAGTTGGTGCTAGGTGTCACACTTGAGTCGGTGACGTTGCCTGACAACTTGGTTGGTTGGTTAGATGGTCGCTCTTCGCTAGCGCGTCTTGGTCTGATGGTTCACGTGACAGCCCATCGTATTGATCCAGGTTGGAGTGGTGCGATTGTGTTGGAGTTTTTGAATGGCGGTAAGTTACCGATTGCATTGCGCCCAGGTATGACCATCGGCGCGATCAACTTCGAAACCATGTCTGGATCAGCGGACCGACCTTACAACAAGCGTGATAATGCTAAGTATCGTGGTCAGCATTCTGCGGTAGGCAGCCGTATTAGTGGAGACCAATAAACACAGGTTTTTCACTTTCATAACATAAAGTGCAAGAAAAGAAGAAGGTGTCGTTATCGTGCTGTTTTTAGGCGTTTATCGACATCATCTTTCGTGGTTTGAGCGCTACCTTCTCGGGTGCGATAAAAACAATAAAACCACACTTGTTACAGGAGTACTTTATGTCTCAATCCTCCAACCGCGGCGTCGTCTACAAAGGCCCAGGAAAAGTCGCAGTCGAGTCCATCCCATTCCCAGATCTTGCTCTGGGCGATCGTAAATGTAATCACGGCGTCATTCTAAAAGTTCTTACCACCAATATTTGTGGCAGTGATCAGCACATGGTGCGTGGTCGTACCACTGCGCCTGAAGGTCTGGTATTAGGCCATGAAATCACCGGGATCATCCTTGAGAAAGGCGATGATGTTGAATTCCTAGAAGTTGGTGACATCGTATCGGTGCCTTTCAACATTGCTTGTGGTCGCTGTCGTAACTGTAAGGCAGGGATGACGGGGATTTGTCTTAATGTGAACCCTGCACGTCCAGGGGCGGCTTACGGCTACGTTGATATGGGCGGTTGGGTTGGAGGTCAATCTGACTATGTGATGGTGCCATACGCAGACTTTAACTTGCTTAAATTCCCTGACAAAGACCAAGCCAAAGAGAAAATTGCCGATCTGACATTACTATCAGATATCTTTCCAACGGGTTTCCACGGCTGTGTCACAGCAGGGGTGGGTCCAGGCTCTACCGTTTACATCGCAGGTGCAGGTCCAGTTGGTCTAGCGGCAGCGGTTTCTGCTCAGCTTCTTGGGGCTGCATGTGTCATCGTTGGTGACATGATTGAAGATCGTCTGGCGCAAGCTCGTAGTTTCGGCTGTGAAACCATTGATTTGCGCCAAGAAGGTGATATGGAAGACAAGCTAGAAGTCATTCTTGGTGAGCGTGAAGTCGATTGTTTTGTTGATTGTGTCGGCTTTGAAGCGCACGGTTGTGGTTGTAACTCGCACAAAGAAGCGCCAGCTACGGTGTTAAACTCGGCGATGCAAATTACACGAGCGGGCGGCCAGATTGGTATCCCAGGTTTGTATGTGACGGATGACCCAGGTGCCGAAGATGAAGCGGCGAAAGTGGGCGCGTTAAGTATGCGCTTTGGTTTAGGCTGGGCTAAATCGCATTCCTTCCATACGGGGCAATGTCCAGTAATGAAATACCATCGCTCTCTAATGCAGGCGATTTTGTTTGATAAAGTAAAAATTGCCGACGCTGTTAACGTACAGATGATCACGTTAGATCAAGCGCCACAAGGTTACGCTGATTTTGATGGCGGTGCAGCGAAGAAATTTGTTATGGACCCTCATGGTGAGTTTGTTGTCTAGCAGATAGCGCTTGCAATGCAGTGAAATGCCACGTCAGTTCGATGAGCTGACGTGGCATTTTTGTATTAGGCGATAAAAATCTTTTGCTACTATTGAAACATCGGTCAGGCATCGCTATGTAGCCGTAATGTTGTTTTGAAAAAGGAACAGTACATGAATGTAGTGAATGGTTTTAATGCAGAATACCAAGACGAAGAGATAACTCTAGAGGATGTTGAGCGACTGGAAGGCGATGTCTTGCTTGAGTTTGGTACCCCATGGTGTGGCTATTGTAAAAAAGCTCAGCCCCTATTGTCTGAGGTAATGGATGATTTCTTGGATGTGCAGCATGTTAAGGTTGTGGATGGTAAGGGGAAGCGTCTTGGCCGACATTATCAGGTCAAGCTTTGGCCAACCCTAATCGCCTTGCAAGATGGCAAAGAGGTCGGGCGAGTTGTACGCCCCGATTCCGAAGAAGAGATTCGAAAATTATTAGACGTTTAGTGCGTCAAACATGAGTAAAACATGCGATTTCAAGGCATTAAAGTAAATGTAATAACCGGCTTTTTAGGTGCTGGTAAGACGACTGTTATAAAAAATTTGTTAGCCGGTGTGCCTCAGCATGAAAAGTGGGCGGTATTGGTAAATGAATTCGGAGAAGTGGGCATAGATGGAGACTTGCTGAAACAAGATGGGGTTGCCATTAAGCAAGTGCCAGGGGGCTGTTTATGCTGTGTGACCTCGGCCGCGTTTTCAGTCGGTTTAAACGAGTTAATCAAACAAGCCCAACCAGATCGTATAATCATTGAGCCAACAGGTATTGGGCACCCTCATCAAATTGTCGAACAGTTAAGTGCGGACCATTATCGTGATGTATTGGACATCCGTGGTACGGTCTGTTTGATGGATGCGCGTAATCTCTCCGATCCGCGTTACTTAGGCCATCCGGCATTTTTTGATCAAATAGACGATGCAGACGTTCTGATCGGCAGCAAAGCAGATTTGTACGATGATTCTCAAGAGCAGCGCTTTTTGGATTTTGCTAAGCAGTTCGCCGCGTCGAAATCCGTCATTGCATTAAGTTCAAATGGGCAATGTGATCCGGCTTGGCTTGATCTCCCGCGAGCAAGTCACAACTCTCACCACGACCACGACCACGACCACGACCACGACCACGACCACGACCACGACCACGACCACGCTAAGGTATTTCAGAGTCAGCCTGTAGCAGGAGTGACTTGTTACCTAAAACGAGAACAGGGAATGGCGAGTGTAGGTTGGATTGCAGAATCGAGCTGGTCAATCGATGATGAGCGATTTGAACAGTTTCTTGCCCTGATAAAAATGTTGCCAAATTTCTGGCGCTTCAAAGGTGTATTACGTCTAGAAAGTCAGTTTGAGTTAATTAATGTTACGCAAGGAGAGAGTCGAAGATCTCCGCAAAATGAGAGCCTAGAGTCGAGATTTGAATGCATTTTCGCAGACGATGCTAACTTTGAAGAAAATCTACTAGAGCTTCAGAAACTCTTATTTTAGTTCATTCATTGCACGCCAATTTAGCTCTTTGAGTGTTGTTGTCAGTCATCTATGGCGCGTTTTGTTATTCAACTTGCTTTGAAATGTTATTGAGGGAAAAGCGCTTTTCGACAACGCTTAATGCATGTTGTTGAACAAACTTTCCGCATAAAAATAATATCGAGGTGAGTGTCATGCCTGACTACAAAGCGCCCATACGCGACCTAAAATTTATTACTGACGAAGTGCTTGGAATCCATCAGCACTATGCCTCTCTAGCGGGAGCTGAAGAGGCCACTCCAGACATGGTGGATGCCATTGTTGAGGAAGGCGCGAAATTCGCAGAACGTGTCTTAGCGCCTTTGAATCAAATCGGTGATCAGCAGGGATGTCATTTCGACAACGGTGTTGTCACAACCCCCGAAGGCTTTAAAGAAGCTTATCAACAGTACGTCGAAAGCGGCTGGCCATCTTTATCTCATCACACAGACGTTGGCGGTCAAGGTTTGCCAGAGTCTCTAGGGATGATGGTGACAGAGTTTGTCGCAACCGCTAACTGGGCTTGGAGTATGTACCCTGGCCTAAGTCATGGGGCGATGAACACGCTTGAACTGCACGGCACTGACGAACAAAAACAATCCTACCTTACCAAACTGGTTACTGGTGAATGGACAGGCACCATGTGTCTGACTGAGCCTCATTGTGGTACTGATCTTGGGATGCTGAAGACGAAAGCGACACCTAACGATGATGGTAGCTACAGTCTGTCAGGTACCAAGATCTTCATTTCAGCTGGTGAACACGATATGGCAGAAAATATTGTCCACATCGTATTGGCCCGTCTGCCAGATGCGCCTGCTGGCACAAAAGGTATCTCC
This sequence comes from Marinomonas communis, assembly GCF_004363305.1. Lineage (GTDB taxonomy): Bacteria > Pseudomonadota > Gammaproteobacteria > Pseudomonadales > Marinomonadaceae > Marinomonas > Marinomonas communis. The sequence goes on from NZ_SNZA01000005.1 coordinate 124,814, forward strand.
CTATTCATTGTGCCAAAATTCAATGTCACAGAGTCGGGTGAGGTGGGCGAACGCAATGCTGTGCATTGTGGTTCGATTGAACACAAGATGGGGATCCACGGTAATGCGACCTGTGTCATGAACTTTGATGGCGCAAAAGGTTTCTTAATTGGGCCGCCAAATAAAGGTCTAAACTGTATGTTTACCTTTATGAATACCGCTCGTCTAGGAACAGCGTTACAAGGTTTGGCGCATACAGAGTGGGCTTACCAAAATTCATTGGCTTATGCCAAAGATCGTCTTCAAATGCGCTCGCTGTCTGGTCCAAAAGCGCCAGATAAAGCGGCTGATCCAATTATTGTTCACCCAGATGTGCGTCGTATGCTGCTCACTCAAAAAGCCTTTGCTGAGGGCGGTCGAGCGATGATTCATTATTGTTCGATGCTAGTAGATAAGGTGAAAGCAGGTAGCGATGCTGAGAAAGAAGAAGCGGAAACGCTATTGTCTTTGCTGACACCAATTGCGAAAGCATTCTTGACGGAAACAGGCTTCGAATCCGCAAACCAAGGTCTGCAAGTTTTCGGTGGACATGGCTACATAGCTGATTGGGGGATGGAGCAAAACGTTCGTGATTGTCGAATTTCCATGCTGTATGAAGGTACGACAGGTATCCAAGCGCTTGATTTGTTAGGTCGTAAAGTGCTGATGACTCAAGGTGCAACGCTCAAGGCATTCACTAAAATCATCCACAAATTCTGTAAAGCGAATGACGACAAAGCGCTCAAACATCTCGTTAAGCCACTCGCGGCCTTGAACAAAGAGTGGGGCGATCTCACCCTTAAAGTGGGTATGAAGGCCATGAAAAACCGCGAAGAGGTGGGTGCGGCATCAGTCGATTACTGTATGTACTCAGGTTATGTCACGTTAGCTTACTTCTGGGCACGTATGGCACAAGTAGCGCAGCAGAAGCTTGCCGAAGGTACTACGGAAGAGGCTTTCTACAAAGCGAAATTACAAACAGCGAACTTCTATTTTGATCGTATTTTGCCGCGAACCAAAGCGCACGCAGAGATGATTCTAGCAGGGTCAGATAGCTTGATGTCGATGGACGAAGAGCAATTCTTTTTACGCTAATTAAGCGGAGGTAATGTTTATGAGTAATGCAAAAGATATTTTCGATACCATGCTAACGCGCTTTGATCAGAGCGCAGCTTCTGAAATGGATGCTATATTTCAATTTGAGCTAGACGATGCTGATCCTTACTTTGTCACCATTGCTGATGGTGCGGCAACGTTAGAGCAGGGTGAGCATGATGATGCGACAGTAACCTTGGGTATGGATACGGATACCTTGTCAGAGGTGATGTCCGGTGAGCTTGATGGTATGCAAGCTTTCATGCAAGGGAAAATTCGGGCGGACGGTGATATTATGTTGGCAACCAAGTTGACTGAAATATTTCCTACCCCGTGATGAACTTTGCCACCTGCATGGCATCACATTGATTAAGTGAATTTTATGTCTCCATATAACGACAATAACGGAGAAGCTTTATGCTGAACAACGATGTAGCGACACCTCAAAATTTGGAACCAGGCAGCTACATCCCTGATGAATTAAACCCTAGAGGGTTTGAATCGGTAGTGGATGTACTGGCTGATGCCAGTAAACGTTTTACCAATTTACCTGCTTTTACCAGCGTTGGTTGTACCCTAACTTATGGGGAGCTTAAGCAGAAAGCCGATGCGTTCACTGCTTACTTGCAACGGCACACAGACTTAAAACCTGGTGATCGTATTGCGGTTCAGCTACCAAATGTTGTTCAGTTTCCCGTTGTCGTTTTTGGTGCCATGCAGGCTGGCTTGATTGTTGTAAACACCAACCCACTCTATACACCGAAAGAATTAGAGCATCAGTTCAATGATGCGGGTGTGAAAGCGGTGGTAGTGTTTGCCAACATGGCGGCAAATGTTGAAAAGATCATTGCTAAAACCCAAATTTCTCATGTGTTGATTACTGAAATCGCCGATTTTCACCGACCAGTAAAACGGCTTCTCATCAACTCAATCGTCAAACACGTGAAAAAAATGGTACCGGCTTACAACTTGCCTCAATCTGTTTCCTTGAATGATGCGATTGCACTAGGAGCCAAAAGCCGCCCTGATATCATGACGCTAAATCGAACAGATTTAGCAGTGCTGCAATATACCGGGGGGACGACAGGTGTTGCCAAGGGTGCGATGCTTACCCACGCCAACTTGATTTCCAACATGCATCAGTTGAAAAACCGCTTGGATCACTTGTTGGAGGAAGGTAACGAAACCTTCATTGCACCACTGCCTCTGTACCATATTTATGCCTTCCTAATTCACGCCATGACCTTGGTGGAATATGGGGCTCATACAATCCTGATCCCAAACCCAAGAGATTTGCCAAACTTTGTCAAAGAGCTCAACAAGTGGAAGTTCACTGGCTTTATTGGTTTGAACACCCTGTTCGCGGGTCTTTGTAACCGCGAAGATTTTGCAAAAGTAGACTTTTCGTCATTAAAGCTTACTGCATCAGGTGGGATGCCTCTTACACATGCCGCTGCAGATCGTTGGAAAAGTGTTACAGGCTGTACCGTATCGGAGGGCTATGGTCTAACCGAAACCTCTCCTGTCGTGGCATTTAACCCGATTGGGAAAGAGCAAATTGGTACCATCGGGTTGGCCGTTGATTGCACCGACATTCGTATCATTGATGACAATGGAAACGACGTTGGGCCTGGCGAGCCAGGTATGCTGTGTGTAAAAGGCCCGCAGGTGATGAAAGGATACTGGCATCGTGAGCAGGCCACTCAGGATGTTATGACTCCAGATGGGTTCTTGATCACTGGAGATGTCGCCACGCAACAAGCTGATGGCTATTTAAGCATTGTTGATCGAGCCAAAGACTTGATTATCGTATCTGGATTTAATGTCTACCCAACCGAAGTTGAGGATGTCATCACGCAGCATCCTGACGTACTAGAAGCTGCTGCCATCGGTGTTGAGGATGATAAAACAGGTGAGGCGGTGAAGGCTTTCCTAGTGTTGAAAGACGGTGCGCAGATGGATGAGAAAGCTATGTATGCTTTCTGTAAGGAAAACCTTGCGGCTTATAAGGTGCCTAGACAGTACGAAGTTCGCAAAGAATTACCAAAGACCAATGTTGGTAAGATTCTGCGCCGAGCATTGAGAGAGCCGGAACACTAGAGCCGGAACACTAAGGAGTGTCCTTATGACAGAGGCTATTCAAGAATCCGTTAGCAATGGTGTTCAGGTTGTCTTGTTAAATCGCCCTGACAAGAAGAACGCCATCACTGTCGATATGTATCAGGCAATGAGCGATGTGCTTCATCAAGCCGAGCTGCGCGATGAGATTAAGGTCACGATCATCGCAGGTGCAGGTCCTGACTTCTCGGCTGGCAACGATATCAATGATTTTGTTGAAATTGCTCGCTCTCCTGAGAAAATGGCGTCTGTCATGTCCTTTTTGCAAGCGCTAACCTCTTACAAAAAGCCCCTTATTGGCTGCGTGGAAGGTTGGGCGGTTGGTGTCGGTGCGACTATGATGCTGCATTGCGATATGGTGTTTGCGGCCAAGAATACTCAATTTGTCTTTCCATTCGTGCAGCTTGGTCTTGTTCCAGAAGCAGCATCGAGCTTTCTTCTTCCAAAGATAGTAGGGCATCAAAGAGCCTTTGAGATGCTGATGTTTGGCGAGGCAATTAGCGCCGAAACGGCATACCAGTGGGGAATGGTTAACCATCTTTGTGAGCCGAAAGAGTCTCTGGATTTGGCAAACCTGTATGCTCAGAAGTTATGTCAGTTACCAACAGAGGCAGTGCTCTTGTCTAAGGATTTGCTCAAGTGCCGTGCTATGGATGATATCCAGATGGCGCTGATGCGCGAGGGAAAGATCTTTAAAGATCGGCTGGTGTCTGATGAAGCTCAGCAACAGTTTTATAAGTTTTTAAAAAAAGAAAGCTAAAAACTGGCCGTTTTACAAAACTTAACTATATTTAAATATACACCTTAGAGTGTATATGACTCTGAACTTCAACGACTGGTTTCGCCGACCTAATTTACGCCCTAGTAAGCCTGACTTATTAGGGCGTTTTTGTATCTGAAGAGGCAGAAAATGTCATAGCTTGCCATAAAATGTCATTAAACAGAGTCTTTTTTGTTATTGAGGAAAGACGCTATCACTCTAAGCTTAAAGGACATAAATTCACGATTGTTTTCGTGACTCAAAAAACGCTCTAAGGCCATAAAAATAAGAGGTGGAGGCGATTATGAAGTTCGAAGGAAACACGCTTCGAGTGCAGACCAATGAGGTTGGCATTGCGACCCTGACATTGGATTTGAAGGACAGTTCTGTCAATAAATTTGGCTCACAGGCGCTAGCAGAGCTTGCTCAAGCAGTTGAGCTGTTACAGCAAGATTCATCGGTTAAAGGCTTGCTAATTAGCAGCGCAAAAGATGCCTTTGTAGTCGGGGCCGATATTACCGAGTTTATGGGATGGTTCCAGCTTGAAGAGGACGCACTGGCACAAAAGCTACGTGATGCCCACAATATTTTTACTTCCTTATCTAACCTACCTTTTCCTACTGTTGCCGCCGTTAATGGTTTGGCGTTAGGCGGTGGTTTTGAGCTTTGTTTGGCATGTGATTACCGTGTGATGGCAGATTCTGCGAAAGTTGGTTTACCTGAAACACAGCTTGGTATTTATCCTGGTTGGGGTGGCACAGTCCGTTTACCGCGTCTCATTGGTGTGGACAACGCCTGTGAGTGGATTTGTGGTGGTCAGCAGAAACGCAGTGCTGACGCAATGAAAGACGGAGCAGTGGATGCTGTGGTCGCCGCAGCGAATGTGGTTTCATCAGCAGAACATTTATTGCAACAAGTGCTGGATGGAAAGCTGGATTACCAAGCTCGCCGTGAGCGCCTTCAAGCGGCAATGGAATTTTCCCCTATCGAAAAAATGATGATCTTTGAGTCTGTTCGTGCCGTGGTCGGTGCAAAAGCAGGCCGTCATTACCCTGCGCCGATGGAAGCTATTAAGTCGGTTGAGAAGGGGATTTTCCAAACGATTGATAAAGCCATCGAAACTGAGATCAAAGGTTTCGTGAAAATGGCGAAATCTCCTGTTGCTCGTTCCTTAGTCGGTCTATTTTTGAACGATCAGCTGGTTAAAAAGACGGCTTCTAAATACACCAAAGGGGTTGAGCCTGTTAGCCATGCTGCTGTATTGGGCGCGGGTATCATGGGGGGCGGAATCGCTTACCAGTCTGCTTCTAAAGGGACACCAATTGTCATGAAAGACATTCGCCAAGAGGCGCTTGATCTTGGTATGAATGAAGCGAGTAAACTGTTTGGTAAGCAGGTCGAGCGCGGCAAACTAAGCAGTGAAAAAGCCATGCAGGGGCTTGGTAAGATTACCCCTGTTTTAAGCTACGGAGAGGTGTCTGCTGTTGACCTAGTGGTCGAAGCGGTAGTGGAAAACCCAAAAATCAAACAGTCGGTATTGGCGGAAACGGAGGCGCAGCTCAAAGAAGGCGCTATCCTGGCTTCTAATACTTCAACTATCTCTATCACACACTTGGCTGAAGCTCTGAAGCATCCAGAAAATTTCTGTGGTATGCACTTCTTTAACCCAGTTCACCGTATGCCACTAGTAGAGGTGATTCGCGGGGAGAAAACTTCTGAAGCAACCATCGCTAAGACTGTTGCTTATGCTCAAGCGTTAGGTAAAACGCCGATCGTGGTGAATGATTGCCCTGGATTCCTAGTCAACCGAGTGCTGTTCCCATATTTCGCAGGTTTCTCTGCACTGTTGAAAGACGGAGCGGATTATCAAGCGGTTGATAAGGTGATGGAGCGCTTTGGCTGGCCGATGGGACCTGCTTACTTACTTGATGTCGTTGGCATTGATACAGCGTATCACGCGGATCAAGTGATGGCAGATGGTTTCCCAGATCGTATGGGACATGATGGTGAGAATGCGATTGACCGCTTCTATGCTTTAAAACGTTTCGGGCAGAAATCCGGCAGCGGTTTTTATCAATACGAAGCAGACCGCAAAGGTAAACCAAAGAAATTAGCCTCGGCTGAGGCACAAGAGTTGATTCAGTCGCTACATGGCGAGCATCAAACATTCGCAGATGAAGAAATCATTGCGCGTATGATGATTCCTCTCTGTATCGAAACCGCACGTTGCTTAGAAGAAAACATTGTCGCTTCAGCGGCGGAAGCGGATATGGGATTGGTGTATGGCATTGGTTTCCCTCCATACCTTGGTGGCGCTTTGCATTACATGGATCAAATGGGATTGGCAGCATTTTGTGAAATGGCTGACCGTTTTAAACACCTTGGTAAGTTGTATGAGCCAACGCAAGCAATGCGTGCTATGGCTGCAGAACAACGTACTTACCATCAATACTAATCCCAATTGGACAATAGGAGTTTCGAGATGAAATTAAATCCAAATGATGCAGTGATCGTCGATGCGGTGCGTTCTCCAATGGGGAAATCAAAAAATGGTGCCTTTCGACATGTACGATCTGAAAATTTATCCGCTGAGCTAGTCAAAGCACTACTAGCTCGACACCCTGAAGTGTCACCAGCAAGTATTGAGGATCTGATCTGGGGTTGTGTAAACCAAACCCTCGAGCAAGGTTTCAACATGGCGCGTGCAGTGGCCTTGTTATCAGGCATGCCTGTTACCACTGCGGCTCAAACCGTTAACCGTCTATGTGGTTCTTCGATGTCTGCGATTCATACGGCTGCTCAGGCCATCATGTGTGGGCAAGGTGATACCTTTGTCGTTGGTGGTGTAGAGCACATGGGGCATGTGCCGATGATGCATGGTGTTGATGTGAACCCTGAGCTGTCTAAACATATGGCCAAAGCTTCCATGATGATGGGGGTGACCGCAGAAATGTTAGGGAAAATGCACGGCGTTTCTCGTGCCGCGCAAGATGAGTTTGCAGTTCGTTCTCATCAAAGAGCTCATGATGCGACCGTCAATGGTCGATTTACAGCGGAGATTGTGCCAATTGAAGGTCATGATAGCGACGGTAACAAAACGCTTATTGAGGTAGACGAAGTTATCCGTCCAGACACTTCGCTCGAAGGTTTAGCGAATTTGCCAACGGTCTTTATGCCAAAAGGCGGTACAGTGACAGCAGGTTCATCGTCAGCCTTGTCTGATGGTGCGTCTGCCATGTTGATGATGTCGGCAGCACGTGCTCAGGAGCTAGGTTTAACACCTATTGCGCGAGTGAAAAGCATGGCGGTTGCTGGGTGCGATCCGGCGATTATGGGCTACGGACCAGTGCCAGCCACGAAAAAGGCATTTAAGCGTGCCGGTTTGTCGATCGATGATATTGGCTTAGTAGAAGTCAATGAGGCGTTTGCAGCACAATCGATTCCAGTTCTAAAAGACTTGAAACTGCTGGATAAGATGGATGATAAAGTGAACTTAAATGGTGGTGCGATTGCACTTGGCCACCCACTGGGTTGTTCTGGTGCGCGAATTTCCACCACACTATTGCATCAAATGCAGACGAAAGATGTCCAATTTGGTCTTGCAACCATGTGTATCGGCATGGGGCAGGGGATTGCGACCATATTTGAGCGCGTCTAACCCCAAAAACCAGCAGGCATCTAGCTTGCTGGTTTCTATTCCCCCGTCAGACTAGCTGATATGGTATTTGTCCTTTAATGCTTGCTGATCGGTTTTGTGTTCCTTTTTTAACTTAGCAAGAACGCACTTCGCATTAAATTTAGCTTGTTGCGAGGTCAATGAATCTGAGCTGGTATTCATCGAAACCAGTTTCAAAGAAGCCTCATAATCGTCCAAAGCCTTATCAACCTTATCTTGGTAATTTTCCTCCAAGGCATTTAACTCTTTGTAGTAACCATCGAAAGCTTGAGAAACGTTCGCCTTGTAAGAAATATAATGTACGTGAGGTGTGTGAAGCGCTGGTTTACTGGTTAAGTCTTGGGACGCTTTTAGGGTTATAACCTTATCTTGCTTTTCATCGCTTCTAGCTTGATTGGCAAATGAGAAAGATGATGTTGCGCGGCTCAATGGCTCTTCTGCGTTAGCTGGTGCCTGTGCCAATGATAAAACCAGTAAAGAAGACAGGGATCCTAAATGCTTCTTTTTAATGACGATTTTCATTGTGCTGACCTCAATTTTTAATCTCATTTGAGAGTAATTCAGACACTAAAGTCTTCGCAATAGACGGTTTAATGGTTGCACAGTGTTTTGCACTTTTAGACGAATGCCTGTTGGTTTCACACTAGCTGTTTGCATTTAATTGCACATATATTGAGCTATGATTGTGCTAGCGTCAGTCTATTCACATCTCATCTAGAGATTCATAACCGCATAGAAAATAACAAGGAATTGAGAATGGCGAATTACCCTATTTCTGGAGCCTGCCAATGTGGTGGGGTGACATATAAATTACTAGCACCACCTAAGTTGATTGCAGCTTGTCATTGTAAGGAGTGCCAGAAGTTATCAACCAGTGCATTCAGTATTACAGCCATGGTGGAGTTAAAGGATTTAGAGATCTCCGGTGAGCTTCAAGAATGGCGCAGATTGGCTGACAGTGGTAACACGTCAGTCGCAAAGTTTTGTCCAACTTGTGGCAATCGTATTTATCACTTTGATCCCAACAAGCCTAATGACATTAAGCTTAAGCCATCTACTTTAGAGGATACGTCCATTTTGCAACCATCTGTGCATATTTGGGTCAGTGAAAAGCAGGATTGGTATGAGATCCCCGAGGGTGTGAAAATTGCCCAAAAGCAGACTTGAAGCAGGCCATGAGATCAGGGCGCAATGCCCTGATTTATCATACAGTTTAAGCCACTTCGTTGGCGTCTAGGTCTTGGCGCTTTTCAACTTTATGCTGGTCCTCGTTCAGCCCCAGCTTCCAATAGCTAGAGATATAGAGGTTTTGCTTGGCAACGTCGTTGCGCTCACGGAAGTAAGCCCGTAAGGCTCTCATTGAGCTAAATTCACAGGCAGCCCATACAGCAACTGTGCCGTCTAGCCAATCCAAAGCGATAACATGGCGCAACAACGATTCACTGTCTTCCCCAGGATGGGCATTGATCACCCATTTGATGTCGATGTTTTCGGGTTTAGGCAGTGGTTGGATATCGTCTTCGCTTTGTACCTCAATAATAGCGTAGCCTTTAGCAGTATCTGGAAGCGTCGCTAGGTTGACGCTGATGGCTGGCAGTGAGGTCATATCACCAACAAACAACAGCCAATCGGCATCCTCAGAGATTAGCTTTTTAGGCCCTGGACCTCCTACCGTAATAGTGTCGCCTTGTTGCGCGTGGAGCGCCCAGTGGCAGGCAACACCGGAATCGCCGTGTACGGCAAAATCGATATCAAGTTCATCTTGGCGTTGATGGCGAATGGTATAAGTGCGCATGAGTCGGCTTCCATCAGTGGTAGGAAATACCAGTTTTACATAGCCGCTTTCTTGGTCCGCGGGGAAGTCTGTTAGAGCATCACCGCCTAGTGTTATACGGAGCATGTGCGGAGTGACGAATTGTTTACGCACGACGTGCAGGTCACGCATGGTAGGTTTCGGCATATTGCACTCCTTTTAATGGTTAGTTGCGAATGGCAATCAATCTATCTTAGAGACCTATGAAAGGCAACGAAACAGAGTGTTGCGCGTATTACCCGAAACATAGAGGGAGGCGCCATTCCTCTATTTTTCAGCAATACTTATTAGTATAGCGCTTTTGTTTTTTCGATATTCTGGCAAAATCAGCGCCACAATAATAAGTGAAAACAATCCCCCCGAAATAAGGTTCTCTATGCAAACGTTATTGCGCACCATTTACGATGATGTCAAACCGCTCGTTGGTCAGGGTAAAGTGGCAGATTATATTCCAGCGCTTGCCAGTGTTAACCCCCATCAATTTGGTATTGCTATCTACAGTAATCAAGGTGAGTTATTCCAAATTGGCGACGCCGATGTTCCTTTCTCCATCCAAAGTATCTCCAAAGTGTTTAGTTTGACCTTGGCAATCAAACACTATGGCGCGGACATGTGGCAGCGAGTAGGGCGAGAGCCTTCTGGTTTGCCATTTAACTCTTTGGTGCAGCTAGAGTATGAGAATGGTATTCCAAGAAACCCATTTATCAATGCAGGTGCGATTGTCGTCAGTGATATGAATCAATCACGTTTTGCCTCACCGCATTACGCTATGCGTGAGTTTGTTAGGCGACTTTCAGGTAATCCGGATTTAAAAACTGATCAAGTAGTAGCTGACTCTGAATACGAGTTTAGGCATCGTAATGCTGCCATGGCTTATTTAATGCAATCTTATGGGAATTTTGAGAACTCGGTTGAAGAAGTGCTTAAAAGCTATTTTTCAAATTGCGCTCTAAGAATGAGCTGCGTTGACTTGGCTAAAGCTTTTAATTTCCTTGCCAATAAGGGCTATTGCTCGATCAGCAAAGAGCAGGTAATTAGTGAACAAGAAGCGCGCCAAGTGAATGCATTGATGGCCACCAGTGGCATGTACGATGAGGCGGGCAGTTTTGCCTTTCAAGTAGGATTGCCAGGCAAGAGTGGGGTTGGCGGAGGTATTGTTGCGATTGTACCGAACCGTTTTTCAATTTGCGTTTGGTCACCAGCACTTAATAAAGTCGGGAATTCCAGCGCAGGTGTTGCTGCACTGGAATCAATGACTAAGCATATTGGTTGGTCAGTTTATTAGTTATTTAGCTTAGCTGAAGCATTGTAATGGACACGTGGCCGTTGGAGGACTTGGCCTCATACATGGCTTTATCCGCTGCCGAAACCAATTGAGCTAAGCTGGCATGTCGACCACGGAAGGTGACAATGCCTATACTGGCTTGAATATTTAATGTTTCAGCGCCAATGTAAAAAGGCTCCTTGAGTACGTCGATAATGGTTTGTGCTGTGGCGACGGCCTTCTCTTCGGTACTGAGGTGTTGTTGTAAGATCAAAAACTCGTCTCCCCCGAATCGAGCGATGTGACAATCGTCACTGACAAAGCTCTGCAGGCGATAGCCCACTTCTTTTAAGATGGCATCGCCTTTGTTATGTCCAAAATTGTCGTTAATGCTTTTGAAGTTATTTAGGTCGAGAAACATGATGGCAAACAAATGTTCTTGACTGGCGAGCTGATTTTGCTGATTAAAATGGTCGTCGAATGCAAGTCGATTATCGAGCCCTGTTAAAGAGTCCTTATAAGCTAAACTGGACAATTGGCTACGTTCGGCAATGTCTTTGCTCGCATCTTCTAGACGCCAGACACATAAGCGAACGCCATCCTGCTGTACTTGTGTTTGCTCAGCTTTAATCACAGCACGGTTGAAAGCGAGTGAGGATAATTGGTGGTAGTTTTCATAGTCTGGATGAGGTTCGATGTACTCACCGAATTTGTGCTGTTTTACGGTGTCGATATCGATCCCAAGCAGCTCCGTGAATCTCGGGTTAGCTTGCCGAATGCTGCCGTCTTCAGCAGTAAACACCATGGCTGCAGGCATATCGTTAAGCAGCGCATCGACTAAAGAGCGTTCCTTTTCGAGCGTTCTGAGTCGTAAACGGTAGAGGAAGAAAGCTGCAATAAAGTTGAGCATGCCCAAAATCAGTGCGGCAGTTTGCAGTATCCGAATCTGACCTGTTTCATATCGAGCCTGTTGCTCTATTGCCAGCGCGAGGTCGTTCATTAAGTTTAATATTTGATTGTTGTTCTGCGAGAAAGCCTGATTGAGCTCTACGAATAGGGCAGGGGTTGGGGAGTCAATATAACGCAATGTGCTTTGGCGTAGTGGTACCCAGATACTCCAGGCTTGTTCAACGATGTCGTAATAAGCGCGCTTGTGGAATGTCTCTAAAGTAACGAGTTGGTTGTTTGTATCAATGGTCGAGCCACCAATGCGAAAGGCGCTTAGTGTTCGGTCAAATAGGTTGACTGTCTGAGTGAACTGGCTGAGCTGAGCTTTATTTGCAGCGCCTGGTGGCGCGTATAGAAATTCTTTCACCATTTTTTGGGAGAGCATGCGCTGGCGACCGGCTAAATTAAGCTCAATCGTCTGTACTTGAATTCGTTGTGTCAGCCATATGTTCATGCCAAGGGCTAGGCCATCGAAAACAAAAAATAAAACCACTGCATAAGTCAGAAATGGGTTTGCCTTGTTTGTTATCCAGCTCATTCATACTTCTCCATTTGACCGGTCCATGCCTGACGTAAGGCATTTATCTATTAGGCATTAACGCGAATTCCTCTGCATCAACCCCTGTCCATTAATAATAGAATGTAAGCAATAAACTGGCCAAAAAAAAGGGGACCAAAGGTCCCCTAAATGAACAACACACTATAAGTTAGTGCGGAACTATTTCGATTAGGGTTTCGCCAGGTGTAACTCGATCCCCTTTTGTGACGTGTACCCCTGCTACTTTGCCTGCAATAGGGGCTTGGATTTCGGTTTCCATTTTCATCGCTTCCGTGATGAGTACAGCTTGGCCAGCGGTGACTTCATCGCCTACGTTTACCAGTACATCCACAATGTTGCCTGGCATCGCTGTCGTAATGTCCCCTGGGCCTGATGCTTTGCCGCGTTTGTTGCCCGTGGCAGCACCGCCGTCGTATTCATTCAATGACTCGAACAGTACTTCTTCAGGCATACCGTCTAGCGTTAGGTAAATGTGACGCTTGCCTGAGTTGTCACCACCGACACCGGTGATTTCAACTTGGTATGTTTCACCATGTACATCGATCTTGAATTCCGTTGAGACACTTGCTGATGCTTTCGCTGTTCCTGCTGCGGCGATAGGTTCCAGTACTTCTGGGACCAAGGTGCCAGCTTCGCGTTGCTCAAGGAACTGCTTACCGATGTCTTGGAACATGGCGTAGGTCAGAACGTCTTCTTCAGACTTAGCCAACTCGCCGATGTCTTTACGCAAGCGCTCCATTTCAGCACCTAGCGCATCCGCAGGACGGCCCTCAATGGGCTGTTCAGAGCCGATGGCTTTGGTTCTTACTTCTGGGTTAACGGCCGCTGGTGGGTGTCCATAGCCACCTTGTAGATAGCGTTTCACTTCATTGGTGATGGTCTTGTAGCGCTCGCCTGCCAAGATGTTCATCACAGCTTGGGTTCCAACGATCTGTGAAGTTGGGGTAACAAGGGGAGGAAACCCCAAATCTTCACGGACGCGTGGAATTTCTGCGAAAACATCGCGAATGCGATCCAGCGCTTGCTGCTCTTTAAGCTGGTTAGCAAGGTTTGACATCATGCCGCCCGGTACTTGGTTGATCTGTACTGAGACGTCTTCTTTGGTGAACTCGCTTTCAAATTGGTGGTACTTCTTACGCACCTCTTTGAAGTAATCAGCGATTTCGGTCAGCAATTCTAGGTCTAAGCCAGTGTCCCATTGCGTGCCTTTAAGGGCGGCAACTTGCGACTCAGTTGCTGGGTGGCTGGTGCCAGATGCAAACGATGAAATGGCAGTATCAATGTGTTCTGCACCCGCTTCGATGGCTTTTAGCTGACACAATGGTGCTAGGCCTGCAGTCGAGTGGCTGTGTACGAACAGTGGCAGATCAACGTTTGCTTTGATCGCTTTAACTAGGTCGTATGTCGCATAAGGTGTCAGTAGACCGGCCATATCTTTGATGGCAATCGAGTCTGCGCCCATTTCTTTTAGGGCTTGAGCTTGCTCTACAAACAGATCCAGAGTGTGCACTGGGCTGGTGGTATAACAGATCGTGCCTTGTGCGTGTTTGCCTGCTTTTTTAACCGCTTTGATAGCTGTTTCTAGGTTGCGAAGGTCATTTAAAGCGTCGAAAACACGGAATACGTCGATGCCATTTTCCGCAGCTTTAGCAACAAACGCTTCGACGACATCATCTGCGTAATGGCGGTAGCCGAGTAGATTTTGTCCGCGCAGCAGCATTTGTAAGCGAGTATTTGGTAGTGCCTGACGAAGTTGACGTAGACGCTCCCATGGGTCTTCTTTTAGAAAGCGGACGCAGGCGTCGAACGTCGCGCCACCCCAAACTTCAAGGGACCAGAACCCCACAGCGTCCAGCTTGTCACAAATAGGAAGCATATCTTCGGTACGCATACGCGTGGCAATCAAAGACTGGTGTGCATCCCTTAAGATGACGTCTGTTACCTGTACTTTGCTCATTGGTTTTTCTCCTTGTTCTCTTTCTAAACGGCTGCGTGTGCAGCGATGGCTGCTGCGATGGCGAGGGCAATCTCGCTTGGCGCGCGTTTGTCAGAGTAATTCAATAGCTCAGGGTGATTCGGTACGAAGCTGGTGTTAAAGTGGCCGCTTCTGAACTCTTCATTTTTCAAAATTTCTTGGTAGTAGTTGGCGGTGGTTTTGACACCTTGCACGCGCATATCGGCTAGTGCGCGAGCGCCACGGTCCAACGCGTCTTCCCAATTCAATGCCCAGACCACTAACTTCAGACACATGGAGTCAAAGTACGGTGGAATGGTGTAACCAGTGTAAATTGCCGTATCGGTTCGAACGCCAGGGCCGCCTGGTGCGTAGTAGCGTGTAATACGACCAAAGCTCGGTAAGAAACTGTTCTTTGGGTCTTCCGCGTTGATTCGAAACTGCAGGGCAAAACCACGGTATGAAATGTCTTCTTGGCGGTAGCTCAACGGTAAGCCCGAGGCCACACGAATTTGTTCACGTACAATGTCGACACCAGTAATTTGCTCGGTAATGGTATGCTCAACCTGTACGCGGGTATTCATCTCCATAAAGTAGATGTCATTGCCCGTGACAAGGAACTCAACTGTTCCAGCATTTTCATAGCCCACTGCTTTAGCGGCTTTCACTGCAAGTTCACCAACATAAGAACGTTGCTCAGGCGTAAGCTGAGGGCTCGGGGCGATCTCGATTAGTTTTTGGTTACGGCGCTGAATAGAGCAATCGCGTTCGTATAGGTGAATCGCTTCGCCTTGGCTGTCTGCTAAAATCTGTACCTCGATGTGTTTTGGATCGACGATACATTTTTCTAAAAATACTTCGGCGGAACCAAACGCTTTGGTTGCTTCAGAAATAACGCGTGGGTATTGGTCGCGTAATTCTTTTTCGCTGTCACAGCGACGGATACCGCGTCCACCACCACCAGATGTGGCTTTTAGCATTACTGGGTAGCCAATATCGTGAGCCAGCAGTACGGCTTCATCAATATTCGCAAGGTTGTCTTCAGAGCCTGGTGTCACAGGGACACCGGCTGCGATCATACTTTTTCGAGCTTGTGTTTTATCGCCCATTTTTGCGATGACATCGGCCTTTGGGCCAATGAATGTAATGCCACGCTCTTGGCAGATTTGAGCAAACTCAGCATTCTCAGAAAGAAAGCCGTAGCCTGGGTGAATGGCATCACAGCCTGTTTCCACTGCAAGGTTTACAATGCGTCGAGCATCAAGGTAGCCAGCCAATGGGTCTTCGCCCATGCTATAAGCCTCATCGGCACGCTTAACATGCAGTGCGTGGCGGTCTGGCTCCGTGAAAATTGCTACCGAGCGAATGCCCATTTCGGCACATGCACGAACGATACGTACGGCAATTTCTCCACGGTTAGCAATCAATATTTTCTTCAGCATTTTCCTCTCCATGTGCTCAAATCAAGCATGGCAATTACAGTATTCTAAAGTTACAAAAATAAATAATTGATATTTTTTTGGTAAACCATAAGCAATAGCTTATAGTTAATTAAAAATGATTAGATTTCATAAGGTTGGGTGATGATTTATACACTTGGACAGCTTTTAAATAGGCTCACATTTCGTCAATTACAGGTGTTTCAGGTGGTTTTTCATAAGCTAAGCTACTCGAAAGCCGCTGAAGAATTGGGATTAACCCAGCCAGCGGTCAGTGCGCAAATGAAGCAATTAGAAGCGGCGCTTGGACAGCCAATGTTTGATTATGTGGGCAAGCAGTTGTATGTGACGCCCGCTGGAGCGCAACTCGAAAAAGTGGTGCGGGAGATTTTCAGTGATTTAGAGACGCTGCAAATGAACTTGTATCAACTAGAAGGGAAGCTTCGTGGAGAGCTGCGCTTGTGTGTGATTAGCTCAGCTGAAATCATCGTGCCGTATTTGCTGAAAGGGTTTCTAGAAAAATTCCCACAAGTAGAGGTTAGGGTGACGGTGTTAAACCGAACTAATGCAACCGATCGCTTGTTGCAAAACCAAGATGATATTGTCATTACTGGCATCGTTCCTGATACGCGTTTGCTCAGTCGACAGCCTTTCTACGACAACTTACTGGTGCCTGTCGTTAGAGCGGGGCACTCACTGCTGGAGCAGAATGATGTCACGGCGCAAGCGTTTTTTGATGCTGGATTTTTGCAGCGAGAGGTGGGGTCTGGTTCTCGAGCAGCGATAGAGGGCTTTTGTAAGTCCCAACGCATTCAATTCACACCAGTGCTTGAATTTGGTTCTAACGAATCTGTGAAACATGGCGTGATTGCAGGGCTTGGCGTGGCGCTATTGCCCTTTGCCAATGTTATATCAGAGTTGAAAACTGGCGTGTTAGTGATGCCGACGATCAAAGGCTTCCCGATCAAGCGAAGCTGGTGTGCCGTGTACCCTAGTAGCAAACAACCGACTCCGGTGATGCAGGCATTTCTCGATCATCTTCGAGATGAAGGTGATAAGTGCCTTTCAGAAGAGTTTCGTTACCCGTAAGCGTTAAAACAGATCTTCGCCGAAATGGTGATCGGTTATGCTCTCATCATCGGTAAACGTCCAAAAATTGATGCTAAATGGAGCGATAACATCGAGTTTTGGTAACTTGGGAAAGTCTTTTAACCGAACTTTGCCTTTACGAAACTTGGGAATGACGCCATTGATCAAGACCTTCTTGCTAGTTAGTTTATCGGCGGTTAATTCAAAGCGCTTTTTCGGCGCACCAAAAGATTGAAACTTCAAACGATGGGGCTTATTGGTCATGTTAATGATCAGCAAAGTCATGCGATTGGATTTGTGTCCGCCGTGACAATAGACGATTAACTCTGGGTTTTGACTGCTAACGGAGTAAACCTGCTGCCCCATTAAACGTTTCCACAGCCAGCTAACCCAAAAATCTGGATTAGGTTTTAGGCTTTCCCGTTGCAATAATCCGTAATCCCCCCCGATGAGAGACTGCCTAATCATGACTTTTTGACCGAGTCTTGCGCCTCTTCCTAGTTGATCCGCCCACCAAAAACAGGAAGCAAAACGATCGGATAATTTCGGTTGTCCTCCGCATTGAGCAGAGCCAGATTCACCGGTCCAAAGTTCCGCTTGTGGCTGAAATGCGCGACGATAGTTTTCTAATTGCTTGGAATACACTTCAAAGTCTTTCAGTGATCGTGGATCAAGTAATCGTTCTATACGAGCGCTACGCGTGCGAATAGGTGATCGTTGGCTCTGAAAAGGGTAATAGTGCCAGTCGACAATATCTAACTGCCCACTCAGTTCTTCCAGAAAAGCGGGTGTAATGTTGGATAGATACTTAATGGTTTCCCCTAAAAAGGGCCAAAAGGCACTACCAGGGCCCGCGATGCGACTTTGTGGACTGAGCAAACGAACTTGATTAATGAAGCGCTGGTAATCCAGTACCAACTGCTTGGCTCGCGGTTGTGCGCTGAGTCCATGGAAAGCCCAGTAGGCGTTTAATTCATTGCCCAATTCACACACATCAATATTAACTCCCCGCTGTTGTGTGTATTGCAGCAGAGCCGCACAGTCGGCACCGTTCCAGTTTCCGTGTTGTTTACGATCAAAGGTGCCATATTTGAAGGTGAACATGAATTTCAGCTCATGCTCTTTAATGAATTGAATCAGTCGATTCCAAATCGCTTCACTGAGTTCAGGCTCTTTCTCATTGGGAAGTTCTTGGGAACAAAAGTAATGAATGGTGTCCGCTTCTGAACCGCCCACTCTTAAATAAGCAGGGGATAAATGTTTGACGTATTGACTAAGTTTGGGGTGGTCCAATGGTAATGGCGGCACGCGCACTGTACCAAGCCCACGACTGGAACGATCACTGCCTTCCCACCACTGACCCCCAATAATCAGAGAGATATCAATGGAGAAAGACAAATAGCGCTCGTCAACTTGATGCACCGGAGCCGCTTGTTCCAGCTTTATCGTATTAATGGGGCGCGCACGTGAGGTGATGGCACGTCGAAACAGATTATAAGCCATGAAAATCTCCAAACTGAGGGATCAGTTTGCCGAGAATGTATGACAGGCTTGTGACGTTTATAAAGAGGGGTGATAAGCAATATTCATAACAACATTAGAAAAACTCACCTGAACTAAGAGCATGGCGGTTGCATTGAAATGTAATTCAGCCAATGATTTAACCATCCCCCTAACCAGAATAACAAAGAGAGTTGCAGTGAACACTGTCGTCAATCCCTACGGATTAACCATGCATACCCAGCGTGATGCGCTTTATGCAGAGTTGCATTCCCGACCTTTCCAAGTCATTTCCAGTACTGCAAGAGTGAGTTATCTAGCAGTCATGATGAATGGAGAGCAAAAGAAACAAGACTTCCAGCACTTTATTGGCTTATATCAACGCTATGGTGTTGTGCCTCCTGCGCAAGATTCCGTGTGCCTTGAAGTCAGTTTTGGGGATGTTCGTATTCGTCGTGAGTCCCATTTGGAGTTTATCTCTTACACCATTATTAACGAAGGAGCGCCATTTTTAGCGGACCCGTTTGCCAACAATGGTTTGAGCTGTTTACCAAAAGATTGGGTAGGAGGTATGGTCGGAACTGTGGTGTCGGCTTTCCATGTCGCCATTGAGGACGCAAGGCAGCAACCAGAGCCAGAGTTGGCTCAAGTGAAAGCTTACTTTGAGGGAATGCGCTTAGTGGGTAGCCGACCTCAAAATGGTGATGCTCAGGTTTGGACAACTTTTCAGGTGCACAGTGATGGTTGTGGCCGCACTTTAGTCTACAACCGTAATATGAGTGACAGCCAGCTCGGTCGTATGGTGCAACGTTTAATTGAGATTGAATCATACCGTCTGTTTGCTTTGTTGGGGCTTCCGATGGCCCGTTATTACAATCAACGCTTGGCTAACATGGATCAAAAGTTGGCTGATTTAACTGCGCAGCTTGCCGATACCAAAGATGAAATCGATGAACAAGAAGTGCTAGAGCAGATTATTGATATGGCGGCTTGGGTGGAGGCGGCTCGAGCTAAGACCACCTTTCGGTTTAGCGCAACCTCTGCCTACCACGACTTAGTTTTAAAGCGACTTGCTGAATTAAAAGAAGATGAAGTTTCGGGGCACTTAACGATTACCGAGTTTATGACTCGTCGCTTAACGCCAGCGGTGCGAACCTGTAAAGCGACCAGTGAGCACTTAGAAAACCTCTCACGGCGGATTGACCGAGTTTCAGACATGATGCGAACCCGCGTTGAAATGTCTATTCAGTCACAAAATCAACATTTGCTCGCATCAATGGATCGCCGTTCAAAAATTCAACTGGCCATGCAACATACGGTTGAAGGTCTGTCTGTAGCCGCCATTTCCTATTACAGCATTGGCTTGTTGAAATATTTGATTGAAGCCGCTTATGACAATGGGGCGCCGATTAATAAGAGCTTAGCAGTTGGGATAACAGTACCACTGGTAATTGGTGGGGTGTGGTGGGCGACTCGCCGTATCCACAAACGTTTTCTTAAATTGGCAAAAGAGTAGTCGTCAGCTTATTGCCCTAATCGATCAGCAGATTCGATCAGTGCTGATCGATTTTCTCGATTTCAATTATGCATTTGCAATGGGGCTAACACGCTAGTCTCTTAAAAGTGTGTTGCCAATGTGCAGAGTTTGAGAAGAAATTAATGCGGTATTTCGAGTTTTCTAGTTCGAAATTTAGAGGTTTTGAGATATATCGTGATGAATGTTTGTTAATTCTGATG
This sequence comes from Marinomonas communis, assembly GCF_004363305.1. Classification (GTDB taxonomy): domain Bacteria; phylum Pseudomonadota; class Gammaproteobacteria; order Pseudomonadales; family Marinomonadaceae; genus Marinomonas; species Marinomonas communis. The sequence goes on from NZ_SNZA01000005.1 coordinate 144,784, forward strand.
AATTAAGTATGCAAAACAGCGGTTATCCTTTTTTGATGCGTTTAGCGGGAAAAAAGATGCTTTTCTCATGTTGTTGGAAGAACTTTGAAACCGGATTTTGAGCCCTTTTTTTATCTCTGATGGTGGCTAATATTTGTTCTATTGAAGCGCGAAACATCTTCGCTGAAGAACGAAAGAACTTATTTAAAATTTTGTCAGAGACCTTTCAAGGAGGCTCAATATGAAAAAACTAATCGCACTTACTTCCGCTGTTCTTGCTACCTCTGCACTTTCTACGGCAGCATTTGCTGACAACATTACGGATGACCTTCGCATGGCAGAGTCCCGCTATGATGCATTGGCTGCTGAAGCTAAAGCAGAAGGTTACCAAGTCGGTGATCTATACGGTCAACCAATGACAACCTCTCAGAAGCTAGATGTCATTAGTGAAAAGAGTGCAGAACTAAAAGGCCTACTGAACAGTCAGTACTCAGCCAACTAATCTAGCAGGTAATGATTATTTCTGTTGATCACTTATTACGTTAGTTCCAAAAACAAGCCCTGTCATTTGTATGATGACAGGGCTGTTTTATATGAGTTATCGGCTTAAAGCAGCATAGGCCACTTGGAAGGCACCTTCTTGAAATGCACGTAAGCCAGTTTCTGAGAAAGAAATGGGGATCGGGTTTTCTTTGATGATTTCTTTCATGGTCGCATTATTAATAAGTTCGACGTTCAATCCTTCGATTAGTTGAACCGCTGCTTCAATTTTGAAGCCAACAGCACCGCCTGCAAACTTACCTTTGGTTGGGCGCTCGCGAATGATCGCTTGCTCAACTTTATAATCCTCAAACAGCTTTTTCAGTGTAAATTGAAATTTACGCACAGCCTCGGCATCGTTTGGGTGCTGCAAAGCGTGGCGCACTTGGCGGCAGTCAGGAAGCTGAAAAAAACCATCTTCTTTTGATAGAAGGCATAAGATAATTTCGCTGCCTTTGATTTCGATACCACATGTGATCATAGCTAATGTCCTAGTACTTAGTGTGTGGCCATTATGCCATATCTGCAGTTATTTATAACGAGTCCTTCATGATCGGCAGACGGGTGGTGTATTTGATTTCTTCCATGGCAAAACTCGAGGACACATCTGTTAGGCCGTCAATGTCTTTTATTAAGGTTTTGTAGAACAGGTCGAAGGCATGAATGTCCTTAGCGACGACCCTTAGCAGATAGTCCCATTCTCCAGACATGCGATAGCAGTTTACGACCTCATCAAAGGCCATGATGTGCTCAGAAAACCGAGTGAGCCATTCGTTATCATGGCGCATGGTTTTAATGTGGACGAAAACAGAGATTCCCAATTGGATCTTGCTACCATCCAATAACGCTACTCGGGACTTAATAATACCATCTTCTTCCATGCGTTTGATGCGCTTCCAGCAGGGAGTGGTCGACAGGTTAACTCGCTCAGCAATGTCTTGAATGGAAACCGTACAATCACGCTGCAACATATCGAGAATGATAAGGTCTACTTTATCCATGAAAATTATTTCTAATAAATGGTTCTATAGGGGAATATTTTTCTAAATTATGTGCTTTTTAGGAACGAAATAGCAACTCGATTTTTTCTCATCAGGATACAGTATTAGCCATTCGTTAAAACGCTTTGGAGGTTGAATGATGAGTTGGATTGGTGATGCGATCGATAAAATTAATGCTGACTATCAGCGTTCTTCAGATACCCATTTGATCAAGTTAGAAGGTTTGGGATTTGATGGGATTGATATTTATTTAAAGGATGAAAGCACCCACCCTACAGGGAGTCTGAAACATCGCTTAGCTCGTTCTTTGTTTTTATATGCACTGTGTAACGGCAAGATAAAACAAGGCACAACCATTGTTGAGGCGTCATCTGGAAGTACGGCGGTGTCAGAGGCGTATTTTGCACGAATGTTAGGGCTGCCCTTCATTGCGGTTATGCCAAGCTCCACTGCCCAAAGCAAAATTCGTCAAATAGAGCTTTACGGTGGCCAGTGCCATTTTGTTTCTTGTGCAACCTTGATGCATGAAGAAGCCATCCGAGTGGCACAACAAACGGGTGGCTATTTCATGGATCAATTTCTTTACGCCGAAAGGGCGACTGATTGGCGGGGGAGCAATAACATTGCTGAGAGTATGTTTGGGCAAATGGCGCTTGAGCCACACCCTGTTCCTCATACGGTTATCATGGGGGCTGGGACAGGTGGGACATCCGCAACCATAGGTCGCTTTATTCGCTATAAAGGGCTAAATACCCGTCTAGTGGTGGTCGACCCTGAGTATTCAGCTTTTTATGATATTTATCATTTAAAAAACAATGAGATCCAAACTGGTCGAGGGAGTCGTATTGAAGGAATAGGTAGACCTAAATTAGAGGCATCTTTCCTACCCGATGTTATTAGTGACGTATGGAGAGTGCCAGACGCTGCAAGCGTTGCAACCATTCATTGGTTGTATCAATTAACGGGCCGTAAGGCTGGCCCTTCTACGGGAACCAATTTATGGGGCGCATTGAATGTTGCGCAAAGCATGCAATCAAAGGGTGAAAAGGGGTCAATTGTGACGTTAATGTGCGATGGTGGTGAACGCTATTCACAGACATATTTTGACCTTGATTGGGTGGCAAAAGAAATCGGCCCGATAGAAGAGTACTTGAACCTGTTATACGACTTGCCGTCTCTTTAGCCTAAGTCGTTATATCTGAAAGGTATTAGACATTATAAAAACATTACAAAGGTGTGTTTTAAAGTGTTCTAAAATAAAAGTGTCGATTAGGAAATAGTGAATAAATTATGTTTCAGAGTTCGTCGATTTTGCTACGCACACTTGTTATTTCAGCAGTTGTTATTGCTGCTTTTCCAGTGGCGCTAGTAATGGCTAGTTATGTCAACTCTGGTTATGGTTTGTCGGTCAGCCAAAACGAGCCTATTAAGTTCTCTTGGCAAGATCTCCAAGGCGTAGAGCATGATTTTAGTGATATAAAAGCCGATGCAACGTATTTGATGTTCGGTTTTTTTTCTTGCTCAGATATTTGTCCGATTCGAGTTCATCAGCTGCAACAGCTTAGTCAGCAGCTGGATCAGTCAAATACAGCGCAAGATGTACGTTTCTTAATGGTTACGATTGATCCTAATAATGAGCCCAGTGAGCTACGGGCGCGTTATTTTAGTCATTTATCTGATCGCTTTATCAGTGCTGAACTGTCCCCCCAAGCTCTAAATGAAGTTCAGCGTACGCTTGGCGAACGAGTTCGCTCATTTGCTGATGGACCAACTCATGCCGGCAATCTTTATCTATTTGATCAAAATAAAGAGTTGGTCAAAATCTATTCGCAACTGTCTTACCCAAAAGGGGCGCTCTATGGCGACCTGACTTCCACTTTGTTATCTGATAAGGGTTCATTATGACGGATTCACTTTTATTAAAACGTGATGCTTTCATCTTCCGTGTGTTACTGGCACAGGTTCCTATTCTATTTATTTCAGGTTTGATCGGAGCTCAACTTACAACCTTTTCTATTATTGCTGCGGTGGTCATCGGTGCTGTTTCCTCTTTAAGCTACTTCGCATTGCGCGGTACCTCCGTATTTGGTGTGTTAGCTGCGGTTATTATGATGTCGACTTCTGGCTTGCTTATTCAGTCCCAGCTTGGCCTTATAGAGATGCACTTTCACATCTTTGCCACCATGGTGGTTTTCTTGATTTATGAGCGCTGGCAGCCGTTTGTTGCCGCTTTGTTGACTGTTGCCGCCCATCATTTGCTGCTGACGTATTGGCAGTTGAGCGGTGGTAGTGTGGCAGGTATGTCGGTGATTGCCTTCGCCGGCGACTGTTCATGGGGCATTACTTTTTTACATGCGGTGTTTGCGGCAGCTGAAACAGGGGTTCTAATTTACATGGCTACACTGATGCGTCGAGAGTCCAATGCTAATCGACGTATTGCTGAGGTGATTAATACTGTTTCCATGAATAAAGACTTCTCGGTGAGATTACCCGATGCCAAAGGTGTTTCAGAATCAGCGCTAAATGCGATGCTGGAAGAGCTAAGTTCGCAATTCAAAGAATATAAACGTATTGCTGATCGCTTATCTGAGACCTCAGCGAGTATTCAACATATCAGTGCGAGTACAATCGAGACGAGCCAAACACAAAGTCAAACAACAGCTCATCTTGAATCCGAAACCAATAAAATGATGGGGCAGGTAGAAGATACCGCCGCTCATTGTTCACATGCCGCTGAGCTGGCTTCAGAAGTTGAAGCATCGAGCGATGCAGACAAACGTGACGCTGATCAGGTCGTATCTGACATGAAACTGTTGGAGAAAGACACCACTGCTGCAGTAAATTCTCTAAGTGAGTTAACCAAAGAAGTTGCCTCTATTACCTCGGCTTTGGATGCTATTCGTGGTATCTCGGAACAAACGAATTTGCTTGCGTTGAATGCTGCTATTGAAGCAGCGCGTGCTGGTGAGTCAGGCCGAGGTTTCGCGGTGGTGGCCGATGAAGTTCGTGCTCTAGCTCAACGCAGTGGTGAATCCACTGATGAGATCGAACAGATTGTTGATCGTCTGAATGTCAGCATGCAAAAAGCAGTGGAGTCCATGGATTCTGGACGATCAAGAACGGTTGAGAATGTGTCAAAAGTAGAAGGGATCGCCACTCGAATCTCAAGTCGTGCGTCGCAAGTTAGCCAAGTATCTCGATTGAATAATGATGCTGCTGAAGAAACACGCAGCCAAGCATCGATGTTGACTGAAGTGGACCGACAGTTGGTAGCAAACAGCCGCACACTTCAGGAGTTGGCAACGGAGATAGAAAAAGTCTCTGGCTTGGCGACACAGCTGGGACAAATTGCTCAAGATTACGAACGTAAAGCTAGCTTGTTCAAGGTCTAGCAAGTCTAGTCATTTTTGTGGATGTGTTGATGGTAAGGGGCTTTGTGAAGAAGCCCCTTTCTTTTTGAGTGAATACGACACACTAATACGATATTTCTAGTCTGGCTGCTCCAAGCATTTTAATTGTTATGCTGGTATTGTGTTGATCGGAAAGCGAGAAAAATTCGCTACAAACGCAATGGGAGTATTTATGTTTATTGCAATGAATCGATTTAAGATCAAACTGGGTTGTGAGCAAGAGTTTATCGATATTTGGAAAGGTCGAGATTCCTACCTAAACGAAGTGACAGGCTTTAAATCGTTTAATCTCTTAAAGGGACCGACAACAGAGGAGTATACGCTGTTCTCATCTCATGCTACATGAGAATCAAAAGAAGCGTTTGAAGCTTGGACTAAGTCTGAGGCATTTCGCAAAGCACACGCCAATGCTGGCAGTCGTCGTGACATTTATCTTGGGCACCCACAGCTAGAATGCTTTGAAGCAGTTCTATAGGCTCTATTTAATCTGACGTCTAGCAGGCAAAATATTGTAAGTCGACTAGGGTTTGCATGGCTTTAAAGTATTGTTGGTAGTGATTCACCGCTAAATCCTGAGCAGTGCTTGATAGTGACAGCATTCCAATAAGCACTGCCGTCGCAACGATGAGAAAGCATTTCTTCGCTCCGAAGCGGCTAAAATGTTTCGTTTGCATTGAGTGCCCTCAAAATTAGGATGGTGGGTAAATGCTTAGACTAGCGAGCTTTGTCTACCAGTATAATTGAGGGGCTTACATTAGGCGAGAGCCGTTTTTCCTTTCGTGTTATCGCTTTGCAGAACATTCGTGTAACGAATGTGCCAATAATGGGGACTTCAGTGTCGTTGTAGTTTTGTGCAAGTGTTATGGAGCATTAGGCATGCATCATTGACGTTCTGCACCGTATGATTTTTATCACTGAGTTCAATCAAGATCCATTTGATATAGATTAGAGGTGTTATATGAAAACGGTCGGTTATGCAGCGCATTCAAGTGAAGCCAACATGGTACCTTACCACTTTGAGCGACGTGAACTTCGCTCAAATGATGTGGCGATAGAAATTCTATATTCTGGTGTTTGTCACTCTGACTTGCACACCGTGAATGGTGACTGGGGACCACAGCCTTATCCACTTGTACCAGGTCATGAGATTGTGGGGGTTGTGCAATCTGTTGGTGCGGATGTCACTCAATATAAGGTGGGTGATCAAGTTGCGGTGGGTTGTATGGTAGACAGCTGTCAAGAATGTGACCAATGCCATAATCATGAAGAGCAATACTGCCGTGAAGGTATGACAGGTACGTACGGTTTCCCTGATCGCATTTCGGGGGAAACCACACAAGGCGGCTATTCTAAGCATATCGTAGTACGTGAAGAGTTCGTATTACGTATCCCAGAAGGCATGGATTTATCTAAATCTGCACCGATTTTGTGTGCAGGTATCACCACTTACTCACCACTTCGTACTTGGGGTGTAAAGGAAGGTTCTCGTGTTGGTGTGATCGGTCTAGGTGGCCTTGGCCACATGGCGGTTAAGTTAGCCGTCGCGATGGGAGCGGATGTAACGGTGATCAGTCGTTCGACCAAAAAAGAAACGGAAGCAAAAGCCCTTGGCGCAAAAGGTATACTAGCATCCACTGACGAGGAAGCGATGACTGCGGCCGCGAACGCTTTTGATCTGATCATTGATACGGTTCCTACGGCGCATGACATCAATGCTTACACACCGCTGCTGGATGTGGATGGCTCGCTTGTGATTGTTGGGCAAGTCGGTCCAACTGGCGAACTGAATAGCATGCCAATGATCTTTGGTCGTCGTCGAGTGGCTGGTTCACTGATTGGCGGCATTGCGGAAACGCAGGAAGTGTTGGATTTTTGTGCAAAACATAACATCTATCCTGAATGCGAGATGATTCAAATGGATCAGATCAACGAAGCCTTCAAACGCTTGGAGCAGGGTGAAATGGCACATCGCTTTGTCATTGATATGTCATCATTAGACGTTGCATAAACTCTGTATTCTGCATAAGAAATAAGATGGGCGCGTAGGCTGACAGAGTTTTTATGTTGGTCTACGCGACGCTTTTATATAGATTGTTTTCAGTTACCCGTTAGAACAGGCCACTTTGATGGAACCACGAGATACTTCCCCCAATGAACATGTGCAATCATTAACAGCGCTACTTGGTGAAGTGGTGACCTATGATGGATTTTTTGAAATCGTAGAGGGCTTTGTTAACGTCACTCGGGCGACTCAAACAGGAAAAGAGCAGACCCATTTATTTGCGCAGCCGAGTATATGCATCGTCCCGCAAGGGGCAAAAGTCTTTTCTGTTATGCAAGATGATCTCTCCTATGTGGAAGATCACACTAATATGGTGGTCTATTCCGCCGAAGTGCCGATCAGTTTTGCAATTTCTCAGGCATCCTCTGCTGAGCCTTATTATTGCTTGATGATTCCACTTCACTCTGATCGCATTCGAGATCTCAGCGCGAGAATTTTTACGCAAGGCATGCCTCGTTCCGAGAACCTTAAAGCGGTTTATATAAACGATTTAGACGTCAATATTGTCAAAACCTCTATACGGCTATTTGAAGTGATCAAACAACAGCAAGCCATAGACCTGCTGGTACCGCATTTAATTGATGAGATTTTGATGCGCTTGTTGCTGAGTCCAATGGGAGCTTCGATTGCGCAGCTCGGTGTCGCCGATTCTCACGCCGAAAAAGTGGTGCGAGCCATTACTTGGATTAAGCAGAATTACTTTGAAACGATGACAGTGGCTGACTTGGCGCAGCGGTCCGGAATGAGCGTGTCATCCTTCCACACTCATTTTAAGTCCATTACGTCGATGAGTCCGCTGCAATACCAAAAAATGGTGCGCTTGCAACAAGCAAGAACACTGCTGAAAAGTCGCATTCGAGATGTAAGCAGTGCCGCTTATGAAGTGGGGTATACCAGCACTTCACAATTCAGTCGTGAATATTCTAGAGCGTTTGGTGTCGCGCCTAGCCGTGATATTTTGTAATCGATTCGGCTAATCTTCACTGTCTTCTTTCATGTTTTTCAAGCGCTTGCTCAACGCAGGCTGAGAAATCCCTAGCATGCGTGCCGCCAAAGACTGATTTTGATTAGCACGGTTCATGGCTTCTTCCACCAACAGTTTGCTTAATTGGGTCAGTGTCGGCAAAGGCTGATCCTCTGGGAAGCGCACGCTTCGCTCGAATACATCCACTTGATTGCCGCCTACTAAGGTTTGGAAAACACTAACATTCAGTTCATCCTGGCTACTTTGGCTAACTGCATCGTATACCAAGGCTCGCAACTCACGTACATTGCCTGGGAATGGGTAGTGTTGTAATTGCAGTGCTAGATTGGTTGGGATTGCCAAATAGTCTTTTTGCAGCTCGTCACAGGCTTGGCGCATGAAGTGATCGAGCAATAGTGGCAAGTCATTCAAGCGCTCACGTAAAGGTGGGATATTCACCATGTGCGTGCGCAGTCGATAATACAAGTCCTTGCGGAAGGTGCCTTGCTGTTGTTGCTCTGCTAAGTTTTGATGGGTAGCGACCACCACACGCGCTTGAATACGTTTCGGGCGGTCACTGCCAATGGGGTAGTATTCGCCTTCTTGCAGTAGGCGCAATAATTTGACTTGAGAAGAAGCGCTTAAATCACCAATTTCATCTAGAAATAGGGTGCCACCAGCGGCACTTTCCACCAGACCTTGGCGCGCTTTATCGGCTCCGGTAAAGGCGCCTCGGGCGTGACCAAACAAGGTATCGGAAAAAATATTATCATCAAGGCCTGCAACATTAACGGTGACCAAAGGGCCATTGCGTCCACTTAAATTATGAATAGCGCCTGCAATCAGCTCCTTGCCCACACCACTTTCCCCCGTAATCAGAACAGGCTGCGCACTGGCTGCGATGGACTCCAGATATCGAAAGGTGGAGATCATGCCAGGGTCAGCAGTGACAAAGTTCGCAAATTGAGCCGCCATATTCAGTTCGTTGGACAACAGCTGGGCTCTTAAAGCTTGGTTCTCTAGACTTAATTCTTGGGTGTGAATAGCACGTTTAATAGATTCAAGGATCTGCTCTTGGTCGGCGGTTTTGACGATGTAATCGAATGCGCCTTGCTTGACGCAATTTACCGCCGCATCGACCTGATTCAAACCGCTGAAAATAATAACGCTCACCGCCGGGTATTCTTCTTTAAACCATGCCAGTAGTTCCTGCCCAGAGATAACGGGCATAGTCAGATCCAGCAACACCAAACCGATGCTGTGTTCAGACATGATCTGTTGCACCTGATGAGGCTCCGAACAGGTGATGATGTTATTGAGCCCATAACGTTCTAATGTCAGTGACATACTGCGCAAGAACGATGGCTCATCGTCCACGAGTAGGATTTTAAACGGCGGGTAAGCAGATGGATTCAAAACGACTCCTCTCAAGTAAACGACTAAGGCAGAATTGGAAAACTAGCGATGGCGACAGTTCCTTTACCCACGCTTGACTCAAAAGATAATCGCCCTTTATGGGCTTTTACGATACCAGCTGACACAGAGAGCCCCAATCCTGTTCCGCCTGTTTCGCGTTTGGTTGTAAAGAAGGGGTCGGTCAGTCTTGGTAAAGCTTGCTGATCAATCCCGCACCCTTGGTCTTCCACGGCCAAGAGTAGTTCTGACTGGTCAGGATTTAATGATGTTGAGATGGTTAATGCTTGAGACTTATTTTCTAGAGCGTCGCAGGCATTAAGCACTAAGTTGATGATGACTTGCTCCAGTCGCTGTGGATTGCCCATAATTTTCGGGTTTCTAGGGTCCAAATGCAGCGCAAAGTGCTCCGTTGCATTGCGTAGAGACTTATCAACTAAGCGTACTGCGGTTTCAACAACTTGGTTGATATTGACCTCCTGCCAGATTTCATCAGGTTGTTCCCGAGCGAAGTCTTTTAAATCGTTGACAATGTTTCGGATGCGGTCTGTGCTATGTTGCATTTCATCCAATAAATAAGGGATCTCTGCTTTAAGGCGTTGATAAGACAGTCCACCTAAATAAAGCCCTGCATGCTCTTTTTCAACTTCATCTAAATAGGGTAGGGCATCTTCCCAAGCACTGCGTAGGATGGGGAGGTTCAGCATAAGCAGACCGGTTGGGTTGTTGATCTCGTGGGCAACCCCTGACACGAGCACGCCAAGAGAGGCCATCTTATCGGCTTGGATCAGCTGTTCCTGTTGCGCTTTAATCTGTTCGGAGCGACGCTCTACCTCTTTTCTCAGCATGCTATTCCAGATCATGATCCCACCCAAAATAAACAGCAAAGCCAAGATGGTATAAAACGCGTACTGTCCTAGCTTTTTCCACTGGGTTTTAGATTGATCCAGAGTGCCAAACCACTTGTTGTAGATTTCTTGCTGACGGCCAGTGTTTTTTAAAATGGCCAAACCTTCGCTGAACAGAGCCATCAGGTCTTCATTGACGGGCAAAGCACCATAGCTGAGCCTCTGGCCTGCTACGGGCCTAGCAATCGGTTCTAGATTACTGAGTCCCATTTCTTGGCTGAGATACAGACTTGGAGAGTTAGCCGTCAATGCAAAATCGTGTTTTCCTGAAGCCAGTAAACGTAAAGCAGCCGAATGAGTAGGGGCAGGGATAATGGTGGTTTCAGGGAAATTCTGCTTCAGATACTCGTGCATGATGCTAGCGTTCTGAACAATGACTTCGTAACCACTGACTTCTGAGATGTCATCTACATGAGGCCCATCTTTGCGAGCAAACAACGATTGGCTCACGATAGAGTGTGGGGACGAAAAGAAAATGTGCTTGGCGCGCTCTTCCGAGTAGGCAATGTTCTGTAGAACATCGTACGTTCCATCTAATAAACCAGTATAAGCACTCTGCCAATCGGTCATGGTGAGATCGATGTCCAGGCCCATGGTTTCTGCAATGGCGTATGTTAACTCAACTGTATATCCCGCAGGCTGCCCTTCTTCGTCTAAAAATTCATAAGGAGGGTAGTTGTAGTCTGCAGCAATATGCACTACACGTTTAGGTGCTGTCGTCTCAATCGTAGGTCGAGTATCAGCGTAACTGTGGGTGAGGCCAAATAAAACCGTGAATAGCCAGAGAATTAGCGTTCTCATTGTTTATTTTATCTACAAAGTGGCAGTGGAGCGGGCATCTTAACGGCTCTTTTCTAAGATGAGAAGAGCTATTGCTGTGTTAGTTATCGGCCATTTATAACAAAAGTTATAGCTATGAAAAAGGTTATAGTTGCTCTGAAGTGCACGATATATCCTTGATATTAGGGTTCCCATACATCGTGAAATACTAGATCTATAACTATAGTTATAAAAATGAAAAGCAGGATTTTTCCTAGAAAAACATCTTTTTTCTATTAAAAACATAAGGTTATGGCATTTTTTATAAGTTGGCACTGTAATTGCCATAGATGTCCTTGTTTTGACAATTTGATAACAAAAAAATGACACAACGAGGAATTTTCAATGAAGAAAGCAATCTTTAAGACAGCGATCGCGACGGCTTTTGCCGCAGCTACAACAGTATCTATGGCGGCTGACACTCAGTTCATCTCAATCGGTACTGGCGGTGTAACAGGTGTTTACTACCCAGCAGGTGGTTCTATCTGTCGTATGATCAACAAAGACCGTAAAGAGCACGGCATTCGCTGTTCTGTAGAGTCCACTGGCGGTTCTGGTTACAACGTAAACAGCATTCGCGCGGGCGAGCTTGAGTTCGGTGTAGCGCAGTCTGACGTTCAAGCGGCAGCGATTGCAGGTAAAGGCCAATTCGAAGGTAACCCATTCCCAGAATTGCGCTCTGTATTCTCTCTTCACCCAGAGCCTATTCACCTAATGGCTCGTGCAGACTCTGGCATTAAGTCTTTTGACGACCTTAAAGGTAAGCGCGTTAACATCGGTAACCCAGGTTCTGGTAACCGTTCAATGATGGAACTTCTAATGTCTGAGAAAGGTTGGACAACAGAAGATTTCGCATTTGCTGCTGAGCTTAAATCTTCAGAAATGTCTCAAGCACTATGTGACGACAAGTTTGATGTCACTATCTTCGTTGCGGGTCTACCAAACGGTTCTGCGCAAGAAGCGACGACTACTTGTGACGTGCGTATGATCCCATTAACAGACGACGCTTCACTAAGCGTTCAGAAGAAACACAGTGAATTCTCTCAGGCTGTGATTCCAGGTGGCATGTACAACGGCAACCCAAATGACGTGGTTACCTTTGGTCCAAAAGCAACCATCGTAACGTCTAGCAACGTGTCTGATGAAGTGGTTTACCAAATGACAAAAGCGGTATTTGAGAACTTCGATTCTTTCAAACGTCTACACCCTGCATTTGCACCGCTACAACCAGTTGAAATGGTTCACTCTTCTCTAGTTGCGCCACTGCACCCTGGTGCTGAGAAGTACTACCGTGAGCAAGGTCTACTTAAATAATCCCTACCATTATTAAGTAGTCCGCCATGTGAAAGCGCCAGCCAGATGGTTGGCGCTTTCTTCTTCTATCGTTCGTACCTAGGAAACTTCTATGTCGACTCAAACCTCAAGCGCTTTGGATACCGATAAGCTCAATGAAATGGTGGCCGAAGCCGATACTGGTAAACGTGCGCCGACCGGTCGTTTTGCGTTGGGCTTGTTGTTCCTCGTCCCTCTATGTTGGTCCTTATTTCAATTATGGATCGGCTCACCTCTACCTTCTCAATTTGGTTTTGGTTTTTTAAACGATACCCAATCACGAGCACTGCATTTAGCCTTCGCTGTAAGCTTGGCGTTTATGGCGTTCCCCGCTTTCAGTTCAAGCCCTACTAAACACATCCCAATCGTAGATTATGTGTTGGCGGCAGCGGGAGCATTCTGTGCTTCGTACCTATTTTTATTTAATGATGAGCTGGCAATGCGCCCAGGCTTGCCTACCACGTTGGATTTGGTGGTAGCAGGCATCGGCTTATTATTAACCCTAGAAGCAGCAAGACGTTCTTTAGGGCCACCATTAATGATGGTTGCTATTGTCTTTTTGCTTTACGTATTCTTTGGTGATTCGTCTTGGTTGCCAGAGATCTTGCGTTGGAAAGGGGCGTCGTTTGAAAAAGCCATGACGCACATGTGGCTTACCACAGAAGGTGTGTTTGGTATTGCCCTAGGCGTTTCGTCTGGCTTTGTTTTCTTGTTTGTATTATTTGGCGCACTGCTCAACCAAGCTGGTGCTGGTAACTACTTTATTCAAGTAGCTTTTGCTTTATTAGGCCACATGCGTGGTGGTCCTGCGAAAGCGGCGGTATTGTCTTCAGCAATGACAGGTCTGATCTCCGGTTCATCCATTGCTAACGTGGTGACCACGGGGACGTTTACCATTCCACTTATGAAGAAAGTGGGCTTCAGTCCTGAAAAAGCGGGTGCGGTAGAAGTATCTTCATCGGTAAACGGTGTGATCATGCCACCTGTTATGGGGGCCGTGGCTTTCTTGATGGTGGAATACGTCGGTATTCCATACATTGAAGTAGTGAAGCATGCCTTCTTACCTGCAACGATTTCCTACATTGCTTTGCTTTACATTGTGCACCTTGAAGCCTTGAAAGCGGATATGCGTGGCTTACCTCGTTCAACTCCACCTCGTCCATGGAAAATCGCATTACTTCGTTCAGGCATCATTATGTCGAGCATGATGATTTTAGCGGGCGCGCTTTACTACTTGGTGCTAGGGATCAAATGGGCGCTAGGTGATTGGTCAAACCTTGGTTTGCTGTTGCTAGTGGTATTTGGCTACTTCGCTTTGTTGTTTATTTCAGCAAAATCTAAAGACCTAGATATGGGCGATACCAACGGTGAAATCGTAAAGCTGCCAGTGTTTGCAGACATTTACCGCGCTGGTCTTTACTACTTAGTACCTCTCATCGTATTGGTTTGGTTCTTGATGGTTGAGCGTAAATCACCAGGCTTGTCAGCGTTTTGGGCAAGTATGTTGATGGCGTTTATCTTGATCACGCAAAAGCCTCTTAAAGCATATTTCCGTCAACATCAAAATGTGGGTGCTCAGTTTAAAGAAGGATTTTGGGATCTGATCGAAGGCCTAAATACTGGTGCGCGTAACATGATCGGTATCGGTGTGGCGACGGCGACCGCAGGTATCATTGTGGGTACGGTGACGCTAACAGGTGTAGGTCAGGTCATGGCAGAGTTTGTGGAACTTCTGTCTGGCGGCGTTTTGATCATTATGTTGTTGATGGTGGCGCTGATTTCCCTTGTATTGGGTATGGGGCTTCCGACAACGGCGAACTACATTGTTGTATCGTCATTGATGGCAAGTGTCGTAGTTGAGCTCGGTGCACAGTCTGGTTTGATCGTGCCTATGATCGCGATCCATATGTTCGTGTTCTACTTTGGTATCATGGCAGATGTAACACCTCCGGTTGGCCTAGCATCCTTTGCTGCGGCGGCAGTATCCGGTGGTGATCCGATCAAGACTGGTTTTACGGCATTCTTCTACTCAATGCGTACGGCGCTATTGCCATTCCTGTTTATTTTTAACACGGATTTGCTACTTATTGATGTCACTTGGTATCAAGGTGTGATGGTGTTCTTCGTCGCACTGGCTGCGATGTTGATTTTTGCTGCCGGTACACAAGGTTACTTCTTCGCACGCAGTAAGCGTTGGGAAAGTGCTATTTTGTTGCTGGTTGCATTCACTTTATTCCGTCCAGGGTTCTGGTTGGACCAAATCATTGCACCGCATGAGCATTACCAAGGTTCTGAGCTTACGCAATACATTGAGCAACACCCTGATATGCAAAGTGTGCGTTTAGCGGTAGAAGGTGAGAACCTTGATGGCCGATGGATTGAGAAAACGGTCGATCTACCACTGAGCGCTGAAGGCTCTGCAGCGGACCGTCTGCTGGACGGCTCTGGTCTTGAGGTACGTGACGAAGACGGACGTCTTTACATCGATAACATTGTTTGGGGGGGCGTTGCTGAACAAATGCAGTTGGATTTCGATTGGGAGATCACTGGCTTCGATATTGAAAATGAACGTCCTGCGAAAGAATGGTTCTTTATTCCAGCCTTTTTATTGGTGTTATGGATCATCCGCCGCCAAAAGAAACGATTATCTGAATAATCCTCGCTAGCAAGCGACAGATTGGCCGGGGCTTTGCTCCGGCTTTTTTTATTAAGAGTTAGCGTTTCAAATTTGGATGAAATATGTTCTTTTTCATCCAGTTCAGATTTTCATCTGTTTACATGTTAGCTTTAACTATCAGTTGTATTTTTTAGATAAAGACTAAGCATGATATTTCTTTTACTGGCTTGTTTTACGGCGATTCTGTTTGCTGTCACTTTTTCACCTATGATGCGCATTACTCACTGGGTGGTTCGCGCTTGTGACTTTCCACGACTGCAGTTTGCAGTCATTGCTGCTGTGCTATTGATACTGGAATTGCTTTATTTACCCTTTGGGCAGATATCGAGCTGCTTGATCCTTTTCATTACCTTGGTTTGTTTTTGTATACAGCTATGGTGGGTTATTCCTTATACACGATTGTTTTCGAAAGAGGTGAAAGCTTCAGAAAATTCAGATCATAGATCGCAAATCACTCTGCTAACGTCGAATGTCTTAACGCCTAATCGCCAAGTTCATAAGCTGATTAATCTGATAAAACATCATCAGCCTGATGTGGTGGTCACGTTAGAATCAGACCAATGGTGGGAAGAGCAACTAAGTGTTATTGAAAAAGACTTGCCTTACACGGTTAAGTGTCCGCTCGATAATTTATATGGCATGCACGTATATTCTCGTTTTCCTTTGAGTGACACGTCGTTAAGCTTTTTGGTCGAGGATGATGTGCCTTCAGTTCATACCAATTTGACGTTAGCCAATGGCCAAGTGGTTCGTATACACTTCCTTCATCCCGCGCCACCTAGCCCTACTGAAAATACGCAATCCAGTGAAAGAGATGCTGAGATTGCCATTGTCGCAAAAAGTATTGCTGAAACAGATGAACCTGTTATCGTAACAGGAGACTTAAATGATGTTGCTTGGTCCACAACGACGCGGCTATTCCGCAAAATCAGTGGCTTGCTCGACCCGAGAGTGGGGCGTGGAATGTTTTGTACCTTTCATGCTAGTTTTCCTTTTTTACGTTGGCCACTTGACCATGTTTTCCATAGCTCGCATTTTACGCTCAGTCATATCGAGAGGTTGCCTTCCATTGGCTCAGACCACTTTCCACTGCTGACTCAACTGGCCCTCACTCCCAAACAAGGTCAAGACCAAGAGCCAATCAATAGTGATGAGGAAGATGAGCAGTTGGTGAAAGACATGGCACAAGAGGAAGGCGTCACAAAAGAAGATGTTCCAGAGCCCAGAACGACGTCATAACTCCAGTATAAAGTTTGTTGTTAATTCTAAGGATTTGATATGAATATAGTTGCTGATGGACTGTCTACATCTGATATCTATAAACTTCTGGTAGGTGGTATCACGCCGCGCCCAATAGCTTGGATCAGTACCCGATCTGACCAAGGTATTGACAACATTGCACCGTACTCATTTTTCTCTGTCGCCAGTGTAAATCCTCCTATCCTTAGTTATACCCAAGTCAACCCTCAAACAGGTAGCGATAAAGATACCCTAACAAATTTGTTGGCGACCAAAGAGTGTGTGGTTCATATCGT
This sequence comes from Marinomonas communis, assembly GCF_004363305.1. Classification (GTDB taxonomy): domain Bacteria; phylum Pseudomonadota; class Gammaproteobacteria; order Pseudomonadales; family Marinomonadaceae; genus Marinomonas; species Marinomonas communis. Next base: position 161,424 of record NZ_SNZA01000005.1, read on the forward strand.
GAACTCTGAAACAATGCATAAGATGAACCTCTCTTGTGCTGGTTTGCCGCCGGAACAAAGTGAATTTGAATTTGCAGATATTGCCTCAGTGCCAAGTCAGCGGGTTGCACCATTATCAGTATCGGACTCACCAGTAAGATATGAATGTCGCCTGCGCGAGGTGATACGTTTGGGAGATCAAGCTGGTGCGGGGAGCTTGGTTTTGTTGGATGTGGTCTCTGTTTTTGTTGCCGATCATTTATATCAAGACGGAAAAATTGATCAGCAGGCATTAGACAGTGTTGGAAAAATGGGCGGTGACTTTTACAGTTTTACCAAACACCTAGACACCTTGAGCCGACCTTAGTCAAATCAAAAAGTGAAAGGGGGCCTGATTTGACTATGAAGCGTTCTGGCAAATGTGGTGTAGAGTTAGCGCCTCTGTAGAATAGAGGCGCTAAGAGGCTTTTAGGATTGCGCAGTGTTGCCTTCGTCAATGCTGCGTTGAATGATAGGGGAAATGGTTGAGCCCTGAACAATGATCGAGAAAATGACCACGATATAGGTGACGACGACGATCACCGTATGATAGTCCGCTCCATTTACCATCAATGCTCCTTGCGGAATAGACGCTGCCATCGCTAACGCTAGCCCCCCGCGTAATCCTCCCCATGTTAAGATTTTCACCGAGTGAGGATCATATTCTCGAAAACGTCGGAAAACTTTGTACATAGCACCAACGCTAATGAAGCGCGCGATAAGAACTGCTGGGATCATCAGTAAGCCAAGGCCAACTTCTCCCCATGTGACCGGCAGTACGACTAGTAATAAACCGATCAGGATAAACAGTAGCGAGTTCAAAAAAGCATCGACGGTGTGCCAGAAGTGGCTCATGGTGGTCTGACTGCTTTCCGAGAAACCTTTCGAATGGGTCACGTTGCCAATAAATATACCGCTGACAACCATTGCCAGAGGCCCCGAAATACCTAATACATTCGCCAGTGCATAGCCTGCGGTTGGGATACACAATGTAATCAGTAGCTCTATACTGGTGTCATGGCTGGTGCGAATTAACCAGTGTGAAATCAACGCAATGACGAGACCGAATAATACGCCACCCACTGCATCAACTAGGAATAGCTCAGCCACACCGCCAAATGTTGGTGTTTCTCCAGAGAAGGCGAGAGCAAAAATCGTGGTAAACACGACTAAGCCAATACCGTCGTTAAACAGTGACTCACCTTCGACCTGAACGGAAATCTTTTCCGGAGCATTCATCTTCTTAATGATCGCCAGGACTGCAATAGGGTCGGTTGGGCTAATTAAAGCACCAAACAATAAGCAATAGATAAACGGCATTTCCCATCCAAAAACGTAGAAAATGCCGTAACACAGAGCTCCTACGATGAACGTGGACAGAATAGTAGAGAAAAAGGCCATGATGGCAATTTCCCAGCGTTGGTTCCGTAGTAGTTTCAGATCTATTTCAAGTGCGCCAGCAAACAGCAAGAATCCCAGCATGCCATTAAGTAGGAGCATATTAAAGTTCAGACTGGCTACGGATGTGGTGATGGCTTGTGTGACGCTGTTATCGTAGTACTGGGTGAAGCCCATTAACAGTAATGAAATCACAACGGAGCCCGTTGTGATAGCGATCGTTGTTTGAAGTTTGAGCACGTATTGATTGCTAAAGGCAATTAAGATAGCAATAACGGATAGAAGACAGAGGAAGTACCAAGCGTTCATAGAGTTCCTATTTGATAAGCATGTTTACAACTAAACGCCCACAGGAAGGGAGGGCAGAGGGTAGGACGCTTAGTTTTAAACACGGCAGCACTAAAAATTATACGCCTGATACAGGTCAAATTTTTAGTGTCAGGTATTGTATTCCTATAAAAACACTATTTGTAGGGAATTGTGTAAAAAAATTACGAGATAAATGATTTCTGATGGCTAGTTAATATGCCTTTATGCACGATGCGGTTTGTTTTCGTAGAGACAAATTAAGTCACACATAGATCTACAAATACTATTTAAAACAATGCCTTGTAAATCGTTTACGTTTGCTTACATAATGTTCGCTTATTATAACGGAGTGGCTTAGGGTCACCTGACGAAGCATCCATGAGTGACCACAGTAGAAGGAGTGTCTGTGAACGATTTGGTTTTTTTGGTGGTAGACGATTCTCAGGCAGTACGCAGCCTGGTAAAGACTGCCGTGTACACTCAGTTTGGTACTCAAAAAATTTATACCGCCGGTAATGGTCTGCAAGCAAAAGAGATTTTGTTGTCTAAGAAAGTGGATGTGATCATTTCTGATTGGGAAATGCCAAAAATGAATGGGCAAGAGCTGCTAGCTTTTGTGAAAGGCTCTGAAAAGTTACGTGATATCCCGTTTATTATGATGACATCTCGAGATGGGAAAGAGTCGGTTCTGCACTCTATTCAGAATGGCGTAAGTCATTATGTTGTGAAGCCTTTCACTACTGAAAAGTTGGAGGGAGCGGTTCGACGAGCTTGGGGGGCTTTCAAAAAGCAAAAAGAGTCTCGCATTGCGGGGTTGCCCAAACATCAAATGAAAATCTCGACATCGGGCAAATTGCTGGATGGAAAAATCCAAAATATCAGCCGTTCAGGAGCCTTGTTAGATGTCTCCTTTGATTCTGTTTTAACTCTATTTTCCCAGGTGAAAGTTCATATCAATATGGAGTTTCCTGGCAAAGGTCTGATTAAAGCGCACAATCTATCAGGGCGGGTTATTCGCCTACAAGCGCAAGACGGTCAAGATTTTTCGAATACAGCGTGTTCAGTCGCAGTCATATTTGAGCATGAAAAGTGTGATAAGAGTGGTTTAGAATCACTGCAAACGGTTATTAATTTTGTCACTGAGTCGTTGCCAAAGATTGTCGATAATTCAGAGAATGAAGCAACCTTTGCGATCGGCGCTTAATGTCATTGTGTTTTTTGAAAGGAGTTTTCTTGCGAACACTTAGTTTATGGTCTGCTTTTCTTGTGTTGTTTAGCATTGCGCCGTGGGCGCAGGCCGATCAAGTACATGTTGCTGTCGCCTCGAATTTCTCGGGGGCGATGAAATCTTTGGTTGAACAGTTTGAGTATCAGACGGAGCATGATGTGGTGCTGTCGTTTGGTTCCTCTGGAAAAATGCTAGCCCAGATTCAAAATGGGGCACCTTATGATGTTTTTTTGTCAGCTGACCAAGCAAAGCCAATGGCCCTAGAAGCATCTGGTGAGGCGTTGCAAGATACTCGATTTACGTACGCTATTGGCGCATTGGCGTTATGGTCGTCTGATTCAGATTTGATTGATCAGTCACCCGCAGCACTATTATCTGGCCAGTTTAATAAGTTGGCCTTGGCCAATCCAAAGCTTGCTCCATATGGCTATGCTGCATCTGAAGTGCTCAATGCCATGGGGCTTACGGAATCGACTCAAGCTCATTGGGTGATGGGGGAAAACATTTCTCAAACCTATCAGTTTGTTGCATCTGGTAATGCGGACCTAGGTTTCGTGGCTTTGTCTCAAATTATGAGCAACGGCGCTGTGACAAACGGCTCTAGCTGGTTGGTGCCCAAGTCACTTTATCATCCGATCAGGCAAGATGCAGTCTTGTTAAAGCGAGGACAAGATAACCTTGCGGCCAAAGACTTGTTGGCCTTTCTGAAAAGCCCCGCCGCCATAGAAACGATCCATCGTTTTGGTTATGAAACGGAGTAATTAAGCTCATGTTCAGTGAAGCGGACCTTATTGCGATCGGTTTAACCTTACGGTTAGCGTTTACAGTAACGGTGATTTTATTAATCATCGGTACTCCTATCGCGTGGTGGCTTGCACGAACAGATTCATGGTGGCGAGGGCCTGTGGGGGCTGTGGTGGCATTACCGCTTGTTTTGCCTCCGACGGTTTTAGGTTTCTATATGTTGGTTGCCATGGGGCCAAATGGCTATTTAGGGCAATTGACACAAGCACTGGGTATGGGGCTGCTGCCCTTCAGCTTTTGGGGGCTGGTTCTGGCGTCAGTGGTATATTCCCTGCCATTTGTTGTGCAGCCAATTCAAAACGCTTTTGAATCTCTCGGTAATCGTCCTCTAGAAGCTGCAGCAACGCTACGTTGCGGCCCATGGGAAACATTTTTCTATGTTGTATTACCGCTAACAAAGCCGGGTTTTTTGACAGCTGCGATATTGGGATTTGCTCATACGGTAGGTGAGTTCGGTGTTGTGCTGATGATTGGCGGCAATATCCCAAATGAAACCCGAGTGGTTTCTGTGCAGATTTATGATTATGTGGAGGCGCTGGAGTACGGTCAGGCCCATATTCTTTCAATTGCTATGATCGTGTTCTCGTTCCTAGTGTTACTTGGCGTTTATGGAGTGCGTCGTCATGCGAATGTGTCTAGTTTGATGAAGGCGCGTAAATAATGGCTAATACTCCATCAATGCTTCGAGCAAGAGTGAAACTTGAACGACAATCCGCACAGCACCGGTTTTGTTTAGATGTGGATTGCGAGCTACCGGATAGCGGAGTTACCGCTATTTTTGGTGCGTCGGGCTCAGGGAAAACGACGTTTTTGCGTTGTATTGCTGGCCTTGAACGGCCCGGGCAAGGTGAAGTGGTCGTTGCTGGACAAGCATGGCAACAAGGGACGTCATTCACGCCAGCCTACCAGCGTTCAATTGGCTACGTGTTTCAGGAAGCCAGTCTGTTTGAACATCTCACTGCCAAAGGGAATTTACTGTTTGCCATGAAGCGGGCAGATCAAAAGGTTTCTGACGACTATTACCAAGAGGTAATTTCGTTATTGGGGCTTGAGACCTTGTTACAGCGTTTCCCGATTGAACTGTCTGGTGGTGAGCGTCAACGAGTAGCTATCGCGCGAGCTTTGTTGATACAGCCGAAGTTATTGCTGATGGATGAGCCCTTGGCTTCGCTGGACCAGGCTCGTCGACAAGAGATTTTGCCCTATCTGGCGCGCTTACGAGAAGTGTTTGCCATCCCTATTTTATATGTCACTCACTCTATTGATGAAATCGTTCAGCTCGCGGATCACGTGTTAGTGCTTCAAGACGGTAAACAGATTGCTGAGGGGGAATTGACCGAAGTCTTGTCCCAACCAGACTTGCCGATGTTTACGGGATTTGATGCTGGAACGATTTGGCAAGGTCAAGTCATTGAACGATCAGAAACGTGGCACTTGGCCCAAGTGGAATGTGCACAAGGCGTGAGTGTATGGGGTCGTGATACGGGGATCTCGGTTGGACAAACGTTGCGTATACGAATCTTGGCCCGAGATGTAAGTATTACGCTAGAAGACGCGACCGCTTCTAGTATATTGAATAAGATATCAGCCAAGATTTTAAGAATAGATCCAGACTTAGATGAAGCCATGTTGCTCGTGCGATTACAATGCGATGTTCTGAGCCTTACGGCACGTATCACTAAGCGTTCAGCTCATGAATTAGATCTTAGCATTGGCCAACAGGTTGTTGCTCAGGTGAAATCTGTTGCACTGGTTTGTTGAAGTGTACTGCAAAGGCAAACGGCAGTGGGGGAGATAGGCTAACTGTATTCGTCAAAGTCAGCCTATCGGGATGTTCTAACCGTCTTGGTTAATGATTTTAATGATGTCCTGTAGTGCTTGATCCGCCTGATCGTTTTCAATCTGGCAAGTACCGGCATTCATATGACCACCGCCACCGTATTTCAAGCACAGCTCACCCACATTCGTGTTAGATGTTCGGTTCAGGATCGACTTACCGATTGCGAAGACCGTATTTTGCTTTTTCAAGCCCCACATTTTATGGATAGAAATGTTGCTTTCAGGGTACAGCGCGTAGATAACAAATCGGTTTGTGGTGTAGATAGTCTCTTCTTCTAATAGATCCAACACGACTAGATTACCGTGAACGGTTGCACAGCGTTTGATTTGTTCTTTGGCTTTCGCATCATGCTCTAAATAAAGGTCGACACGTTCTTTTACGTCTTCCAGAGCTAAAATATCTTCGATGGTGTGGCTTTTACAGTAATCGATCAATTGCATCATCAACTGATAATTGGATATGCGGAACTCTCGGAAACGTCCTAAGCCTGTGCGAGCATCCATAATGAAGTTCAATAATACCCAGCCTGTAGGGTTGAGTACTTCATCTTCGTTAAACTGTGCAGAGTCACCTTTATCAACCGCGTCCATCATATCTAGCGAGATGTTTGGGAAGCGCTCTTGACCACCATAGTAGTCGTATACCACTCTTGCTGCGGAAGGGGCATTTGGATCAATGATATGGTTATCAATGTTACTGTCGTTACGTACCGTTTCACTTAAATGGTGGTCGAATGCGAGGTGGCAGCCGGCAACATAAGGCAAGTTTGTCGTAATGTCATTGGCGTTGATATCGACTTTTCCATCCTGCATGTCCTTCGGGTGAACGAACAAAATATCATCAATCAAATCTAAATCTTTCAGTAACACGGCACATACTAAACCGTCAAAGTCACTGCGAGTCACCAAACGAAATTTTTCGCTGCTCATAATTTACGTCCCTACGCTGAGTTCAATAACAATGCTTTAAGTGTAACAGCGATTTTTAGCGTCTGTGTGAATTTTAATGTAACGCTTTATTAACGCCGTTAGGTATCAGTTTCAAGTTTTGAAACAGGGTGTTCTGATACTCAACATTAAAATTAGTGAATAATGAAAACCATTACCAATATTTATTAAGGAAAAGGAATGGATTTCAAAAAATTGCTGATTGTTGGCGTATTGTGTTCAGGGTCTGCTGTGGCGACTGAGCGAGTGGTAAGTTATGACTTAGGTAGCGTGGACACAATGCGTGCTCTACAGGCCAGTGATCAGGTGGTTGGTTTACCTAAACAAGCTTTGCCTACTTATTTAAAAGCATTTTCAGCCGAGCAATATGTCGACGTGGGTGGTTTAAAGACCCCAGACTCGCAAGCGGTGAAAAGTGCGTCACCTAGTTTGATTTTGATTACAGGGCGTCAGGGTGATCAAGGGAAAGCATTGTCCGAAATTGCGACAACGGAGACCGTTGGGCTTGGTAGTGGGCCGTTTTGGCCTGCTTTTGAAGAGCATGTGCAGTCTTTAGCAAAGGAAATCGATAAGCAATCGGAAGCCACTTCTGCGTTGGCGTCACTTAAGCAGCATATTGCTGATTTGCGTACAGTAGCACAGGGCCAAACTATGTTGTCTGTTACCCACAATGCTGGTGGCTTCAGTGTCAGAAAAGATCCCATTGCATTGGAATTACTTGGAATGCAGGCCGCCCAATTACCTGAATCGGTCAAGGCGGAAACTCGCGGAACGCGTACCTTTATGCCTGTAACCGCGGCGGACATAGCAGCGGCAAATCCCAAAGTAGTCTACGTTGTTGATCGTAGCCAAGCAATTGGACAAGCAGATCAAGCCCTTGATGCCGCGGCGTTTCAGAAGCAGCTCAAAGCGTTGGGTGCAAGCACACAAGTGGTCTATTTAACGCCAGACTTATGGTACTTGTCTGGTAATGGCCTAGAGAGCCTTGCCTTGCAAGCGGAAGAGTTAGTGTTGCCTTTTAAATCATAAATCCTAATAGGCGTTTTCCTCGCAAATACGATTGATGGCATAATGCTACGTTACTGATTATAAAATGATTAAGAGGCGTAGCATGGCGAGAGGGCGCCCCTCCAAAAAGGGTCTGATAGCAGACGCAGCATTAAACTTATTTCAAGTGGCAGGCTATCAAGGAACGAGCATTGACCAAGTTGTACTGGAGGCGGGGGTATCTAAGCCCACCGTCTACAGTAACTACCCATCGAAGCAATTATTATGGCAGGAAGTGCTAAAACAAATCATTGAGCGTAGTAAAGCAGAGCTAGATGGCTTAATCACTCAGCATGAGCAGTGCAGTGATGTGTTCTCGCAAGGCTGGATCGATATATGGCAGCATTGGTCGAATGCTAAAGATCGCTTGGCGGCTTATAGAATTCATTGGGGGGAACCGCATAAATTTTCTGAAGAGGACAGCGCACTCTTTGCTCAACTAGAGCTTTCCTTGATTCAGACTTTGCAACGCTGGATGGCTATTCACGCCGTGTCTGATTCGCATTTCTTTGTCTTGTTTGCTATCTCACGAGAAGCATTCTTATTGCCTAAGATCAATCCGTGTCGCAACGACTCAAGGCTGACTAGTGAATCCATTACCGCCTTAATCGATTCACTAGTGCAACAGAATAACTAGGTGTTAACGTTCGATGCGGGCAGCCATGAAAGCAAATACACTGCCCATGGCGCATATGAACCAGACCAGCCCGACTAAACCGTTTAGACCGTAAGCCGTGATCAAAGTGGCAAAGCTTGGGGGGCCGACGGTTGCACCTAAATTACCTAACTGGGCGATCAGACCGTATCCATTTGCTTGCTCGTCACTGTTTCGTGCTAAGCGTGGAATCATCGCGAGCGCAGCTCCAGGGATCAGTCCAGCAAAGAGCACCATTTGGCCAACCACTAAGCAAAATGCCATCGCAGAGGATAGATTGCTAAACAGCACAAGTGCACCACAAGCAAGCCCAGCGTAAGCGACTTGAGCAACTCGCTGTGGTCTCATCGCATACTGCGAGAGCGTGCCAGCGATAAACGTGCCTGCGGTACTTAGCAGGGGCAAGATGACTTGCATGGTGGCGCGCAACGAGTCCGATTCAATAAAGTTGGGGATATAAGTTAGCAACGAGACCAGTGTGCAGGTATAGAACACGAACACTAAACCCGGTAAGAGCGTTTGTGGGGTTCGGTAGATTTTGCCAAGCTTTTTAAAATATGGTTCGTTTGAAGCCACTGAACCTGAGTGGTAACGCTGTTCGTTTTTATCTAATAGTGCAATTAGGGCAATAGCCATACCGCCCATTAATAGCCCGTGGGTGAAATACAGGCCACTTAATTCAAAGTGGCTAATCAGAGATTTGCCAAATAAACCGGTTAGCGCAAATGCAACACCAAAAAAAGTGCCCCATAGCCCCATGGTGATAGAGCGGTGTCTTGCTGCACTGAGTTTTGCGATCATGGTTGGTGCGGCAACAACAACACCCAACTGGGAAAAGCCTTCAAGGACGCGAGTTGCCATGACAATTTCAAATGTTGGCAGCAGAGATTGTACAAATGATAGTGATGCCCCAAGTATTAAGGCACCAATGAGCACTTTGCGATAACCAATCTTGCCTGCGATCAAGCCGGCTGTTACACCGAAAATAAGCCCAATAGTGCCAACGACAGAAATGGCTGCCCCTGTGAGAGTTGGGCCAGCCTGATAATACGTCAGCAGCTCATTATAGGATACGGAAAACTTCGCAAACTGCATGGCTGCGCTGATGCCTGCAAACCAGAGTAAAAATATCTCAAGCCAAGCAGTTTGCTCTGACGCAGAGTTAGAGGAGGGCATGGAGTGTCCTTATTCGTAATGACCATTTTGGATTTTAGAGCGTGCATTCTAAACCGTATGGTCAATAATGTCCCTAAGTCATCCTGCCTTTTGTTCTGCCAGCAATTGTAGTAATTCCTCTTTATCGATTGGGTAAGATAAGTAATATCCTTGGGCCGCATCACAACCAATGTCCTTTAGCGATTGTAATTGCAAGTCTGTTTCCACACCTTCGGCAATGGCTTGTAAGTTCAGACCTTTAGCTATGGATAAGATAGATTCGATGATGACATAATCGACAGAATCATCACCTAAACCGCTAATGAAGCTTCTATCTAGTTTCAATACATCGACTGGAAGGTGTTTCAATGTGGCCAAAGACGAATAGCCAGTACCAAAATCATCTATCGCAATCTTAAACCCTAGCTGCTTGATCTGCTCGATGGATTGTTGGCACTGTTCGATATTTGTGATCATGTCACGCTCCGTAAGCTCTAGCGTGATGCGCTGAGAAATGGTCGGCGCTTGTTCGTGGCGTTCTGTAAGGTGTTGCAGCAACTGTTCTGAAAAGAGCTTCCGGCCTGAGAAGTTTACGGAAATTTTAAAGTCATCGTCGATGGCGCCTTGTTCTATCCACTCCAACAAATCTTCGAATATCAAGTTGAAGACGTAGTCATCAAGATCCACTATGATGCCGGTCTGTTCCGCGACATCCAAGAACTCTGCAGGTCTCAATATGCCTTTGCTTGGGTGATTCCAGCGTACTAAAGCTTCAGCCCCAAAAATTCTGCCGCTAAACGTATCGTATTGAGGCTGATAGACAACAAACAGTTCATTATTTATCAGTGCACGTTTCAAACCTGAACTTTTGGACATGACTTCATGGGCTTCAGAGGTCATAGAATGTTTGTAGACTCTGAAATCGTCTCGACCACCACGTTTGGCGTGATACATAGCGGTATCTGCGTTTCGCACTAAGGTTTCAGCAGTGTCGCCATGTTCTGGGTACAAACATACGCCTATACTACTGCTCACAAAAACCGTTTCGCTTTCAACATTGAAAGGCTGTCTTAACGACTCATTAATAGCCCTAGCCAGCTCTGTAACGCTGTCCATTGTTTTCGCTGAATAGCATAAAATCATGAATTCATCGCCACCTAACCTTGAGGCAATATCTTGTCCTTGGGTCAGTTGTTTCAGACGTCTTGCTACCTCAATCAATAACTCATCGCCAATGTTGTGCCCTAGCGAGTCGTTGACGGTTTTAAAGTGATCGATGTCTAAATAAAGAATAGAAAAGACTCTTGAGGCATGTCCTGCCCCTTGAGTGGCTTTGTTTAGGCGCTTGTATATCAATAGTCGATTCGCTAGACCTGTTAGCGGGTCTTGGTGAGCCAGTGCGTTCAGTTTTGAACGTTCGTCTTCTAGGTCGCTGTAGGTTCTTTTTAAGCGTGCAGACATACGGTTAAAGGCGCTTTCGATAACTTCCCATTCATCGAGGCGATCGAGTCTAACAGGGTGGTCAAAGTTGTTCTGCTCGATTTGATGGAAGCTACTTTTTAGCTCTTTTAGTGGCTTAGTAATGTGTCGCTTAACCATCATGAGGGTAACGGTAATGCCAAAAAATAACGCCACAAAGCTGGAAATAAATACCCAAGCACGCATAACGATTAGGTCACTTTTAACATCATTGGAAATACGTATTGCACTGCGTTGTACGGCTTGCTCAGTATTGGCAACGTAGCCAATAAGATTGGTCTGAGAATCTACGAGCGATCCCATAACCGACCATCTTTGATCAAGGTTTGCTGTCATTTTACGTAACGCGGCTCGGTAGCGACGAATGGTTCTTTGAATGGCGTTTTGCGCTTGACTAACGTCTTTGTTAAAGCGGCGCATGTTAGTCAAATGCATAGCGAGAATATTGAGCTCTTTCTCGACTTTAATGATGACGACTTGTTCCGTATCTGGAGTAATCCGACTGCGTACTGAGGCTGCCATTTTTCCGGCGCTTAGGTAGGTTTCTCGAATGAAGTGCATAATATCCAGCTCGTCGCTGAATGGCCGTTTTGGAGAACTGATTGCCTGCGTGACAAAATACTTAGCCAGCTCGCTGTCTAGCTGATCAATCTCTTGTCCAAGTTGTGTATCAATCACGGACAGCTCTTTTAAAATCCGGTTTAAGGTTACGGAGTTACCGATAAAGCGATGAAAGTCGACGATAAACTCATCCATTCGTAAGACGAAAGGCTCGTCATCGGATAGTGCTCTGATGTTTTGTAATTGCTCGTCAATATTAAAGCCTTCTTCCGATAGGATGGCTTCATCATAAAGAAAGGTTTGCTCTAATAACCTAACGCGAGAAGATAGCTCGAAAATCTCTCGGCTGACCATGGAATTGACAGTCAGCTCCTGAACGTGACGCGCGGATTCCTGTTCTAACAGAGACTCAATGGAAAAGAGTGAGCGAATCAAAAAGCCGATGCCAAGGCCAAAAATACAAAATAAGACAATGACGGTTAGCGCGAATCTTGCGCTTAGACTGACTCGTTTAAAGATCATTTCCAGATCCTCATGTACGCTTCCCGATAATGATTCTGTGGGTCATATACACCTATTTTTCTATCTATGGTTCTTATATTGTCGTGCACAACGAGGTGAATCGGTGTTTCGAATTGGCTGGGTGGCATGTTATGAAAGGCGCGATTAAATTCATCGACAATTTGCCACCCTTGCATAAATAAAGGCTCTGGAACAGTTGCCAATTGAAAAGACTGATTACGGATTCGTTGGTAAGCTTCAAAACTGCCATCACCTGCGGAAATGCTTTTCGGTAGCAAGTGATGATTTTGGCCCGATGCAATTAACGATGGAATAGCAAAATCTATGTATAAATCGTTGATGACTAAGAAGTGAGTAATCTGACGAGGATACTGCTGTAGTAGTCGACCAATGGTATCAGGCATTTCGTCAGCAATATTATCTAAAGGAATGTCTTCTATCGAAAGCAGTTCACACTGGGCACACTGTTCAATAGCTTCTGCCATGCTATGAGCTTTTAGCATTGCAATGCTATAGTTCGAGTCAGTGAAAATAACGACTTTCGCATGCTCTTTGGTATCCACAATGGCTAGCGATGCAGCGATCTCTCCGACCTTTTGTGCATCAGTTGTTATGTTAGTAAACAACCCAAGATCTGGCTCTACTTTCGTAGTATTCGCAGCATGCCACCCTATCACAGTGATCCCCAATTTTTGGGCTGCTTGAAGTGTTTGTTCGTGATACTTTGCATCAATACCACCTAGCACAATGCCATCAGGCTTGAGCATAATAGCGCGGCTAAGAGCTGCTGCCTGACGTACTTTTGAGCCATTCCCATCCAGTAGACGTAAATTCCAATCTAAGTTTGAGATCGCATCGGTCATGCCTTTTGCGATGCTATTGACCCCATCATTTCTGAGGTCTGATGCGACAAAGATTAACTGCTTTTTACTGCTGATTTTGGGGCCTGTTATTGGGCCAGACCATGTCGTATTTTCTTCAATAGCGGCATTGACCTGCTGTTTGATGCTCGAATAATCATAGGCCATAACATGACCAACGAGTGCGCTGCTTAATAACAGAGTCACTACACTTAGTCGCTTTAGGGCATCAGAAAAACAAATTAATCGCTTCACGGTTACAAACCATTACCTTTTAAAGTTCATGTAGTAAGGAAATTCCGTGTACCTTTTCGTTCTTATTGTATGCTTTAAAGCATGATTTGACTGTTTTTATAGGAATGATAAATGTCTATATTTGTAAAAAGTGTGCTGATCGGTGCGCTTCTGCCAAGTGTCGCCATGGCTTCAAATACAGCTCTCCCCGAACATGATTACCCGTATTGGTTGCCTGATGAAGTGAACCAAGAAGGTGTTTTAGATGCCTTTCAGACGGTAGTTAGTGCGCCTGCAAAGACATTAGACTTAGAGATGACGCAACCTATTCAAATAGCTTTGATTTACCCTAGTGCGGATCTGTCGGACTTTTGGGTTAGTAATTACAAAGCTCTAACGGCTCGCTTGAATGACTTGGGGATTCAATACCGCATCGATGAATACAGCTCACGTCAGATTGAACACTCTCTGCAAACGCGTTACACCAATGAGGTTCTAAAACGAGCAGAACAATACGATTATGTGATCTTTGGGCCATCAGAGCTGTCAGTGCAAGCGGATAACATTCAACTTTTGTCGGCGATTGATACTTTTAAAACCTATGTTTGGGCGTTCCATACACCGATCAAAAGCTGGACGCATCAGCCTGATGCGTGGTTTGATTTCTCCAGCTCTGCTGGCGCCCAAGTGTTATGTGATTTTATGCTGCAACGCCTTGGTGAAGACGTCTATTTTGCTATGAATCGAGGTATACCGGGGATTACTGACGATCAGCGCTCGGGAGAGTTTAAGTCGTGCGTTGAAACAGAGGGAAATTGGCTAAGCTTGTATGAGCACTTTGGTCAGTATCAAGCAGGAGGTGGTCGTGATGGTGCGGCGTTAATTACAGAAAGTTTTCCGGAAGTCACTATGCTTCACAACGCCAATACGGCTATGACGCTCGGAGCACTAGAGTATCTGAAAGAGCACCAATTAATGAACCAACTGTATGTGACTGGGTGGGGGGGCACCGCTGCAGAAATTGATCAAATTAAACAGGGCTATCTGAATGCGACACCTATGCGTATGGGCGATGACGTGGGAGTAGCAACCGCTGAGGCGATTAAATTGACTCTCGAAAATAAGGTTGATCAAGTCCCTAAAGTGTATCTAGGCCGTATCCAAGTTGTCGATGATCAGATGTCTAACGAAGAGATTAACGCACTGACCTCTGAGGCATTTCGCTACTCAAGTCGTCCAGCACCATAAGCTAATTTGCAAGGGCTAATGCGCTGTTTTGTTATTTGCTGAGAGGGCGGGGTTTGCAATCATGAGTAGGTGTTGAATCTACTTGGAGCTTTGCCCATGGCAAAACCTAATAACAATAATTACCCACATTTGTTTCAACCGCTAGATCTAGGATTTACGACACTTAAAAATCGTATCCTAATGGGATCAATGCATACTGGTTTGGAAGAAAAAGACCATACGGGCGAGCGTTTGGCCGCCTTTTACCGCGCTCGTGCCAAAGGGGGCGTGGGTTTGATCGTGACAGGGGGCTTTAGTCCCAATGCAGAAGGCTCGCCATATCCATTTCCTTATGAACCACTGAGCCTGTCCGTTCATCAATGTATTACTGATGCGGTGCATGAAGAGGGTGGCAAAATTTGTCTGCAAATCCTTCATACAGGGCGTTATGCCTACCACCCCAACCTTGTTGCGCCTTCACCTATCACCGCTCCGATTAACCGATTTGAACCACACGCGCTGAGCCCAGAGCAAATCGAGAAGCAAGTGCAAGATTTTGTTGATACCGCTTTGTTTGCTCGCACGGCTGGTTACGATGGCGTGGAAATCATGGCGTCTGAGGGCTATTTGCTAAATGAATTTTTAGTCAAACGCACCAACCATCGGGATGATGAATGGGGTGGTGAGTTCACTAATCGCATTCGCTTTCCCGTCGATGTGGTACGTCGCATTCGCGCTGCCGTAGGCGAGCACTTTATTATTATTTTCCGTTTATCCATGCTGGACTTGGTTGAGCAAGGCTCTTCGTTCGAGGAGATTGTTGCACTGGGGCAGGCAGTCGAGCAGGCGGGCGCAACCATCATCAATACTGGTATTGGCTGGCATGAAGCCCGCGTACCAACCATCGCAACTTGTGTTCCCAGAGCGGGATTCAGTTGGGTAACAAAAGCCTTTAAAGATCACTTTTCTATTCCAGTAATTGCCACCAATCGTATTAATACACCCGATATTGCAGAACAAGTATTGGCTCGTGGTGACTCAGATATGGTGTCTATGGCGCGGCCATTCCTCGCGGACCCTGAGTTTGTGAACAAGGCCGAGCGAGGACAAGCGGAACGTATTAACACTTGTATTGGCTGTAACCAAGCATGCTTAGATCATGTATTCGAAGGTAAAGTAGCGAGTTGCCTCGTTAATCCTTATGCCTGTCATGAAACGGAATTGGTCGTTCAGCCAGCACAAACACCTCGTAGGATCGCCGTTGTCGGTGCTGGGCCAGCCGGGCTTGCCGCAGCCGTTACTGCCGCTGAACGGGGTCATCAAGTGATCTTGATCGATGCGAACGACCGTGTTGGTGGGCAATTTAATGTTGCCAAAACCATCCCAGGAAAATCCGAGTTCTCAGAAACATTGCGCTATTTTTCAACGCGACTGAAAGAATTAGGGGTAGAGGTTCGTCTAAATACTAAAGTTGACGCCAGTACCTTAAATGCAATGTCCATCGATCATGTGCTACTGGCCACGGGTATTCGCCCTAGAGTGCCTGAGCTGGAGGGTGTTGGTCATGAGAAAGTGCTTTCGTACCTCGATGTTCTGAAAGATCGAGTCAACGTTGGTAAAACCGTAGCGATTATTGGTGCTGGAGGCATTGGCTTTGATACCGCTGAGTTCTTGCTAAATGAAGCCGACGAGACGACCACGGTTGAACAATTTGCTCAGCAATGGGGCATTGACCAAACCTTGCAAGCGCGAGGCGGATTAGCGACTGAATCCAGTCAACCAATGATGGAGTCGGCACGTAAGATTTATCTACTGCAACGCAAGCGCAGTAAGCCTGGGGCAGGGCTCGGTAAGACAACCGGTTGGATACATCGAGCGCAATTGAAACAGCATGGCGTTGAGATGTGGTCAGGCTGTCAGTATCAGCGGATTGATGACTCGGGACTATGGATTGAACGTGATGAACAGAGCCTTTGTTTAGCGGTTGATCATGTCATTTTATGTGCGGGTCAAGAGCCTGATCGTACCCTAGTCGATGGGTTGGAGTTGCCTTACACCCTGATCGGTGGTGCAGACGTTGCCAAAGAATTGGATGCAAAACGAGCCATTGCCCAGGGGACAAAAGTCGCTTTGCAAATTTAAAAGAGGACGATACCAGTCCTCTTCCTACTCAACGATACAGAGCAATGATTAAGAGGACAGGTTATGAAACAGCTTCTTTTAACCAGTGCCGTGACATTCGCGGCACTGAATATGACTACCCCAGCTATGGCGCAAGAGCACAGCTTGATTGTTGCTGGCGGCTGCTTTTGGTGTGTCGAATCCGACTTTGAAAGCATTGAAGGTGTCACCGATGTGGTGTCAGGCTACATCGGTGGGCACGTTGCCAACCCTACTTATCAGCAAGTAGCTGGCAAAAAAACAGGGCACTACGAAGCCGTCAAAATTACCTTTGACGATGACGTCGTTAGCCTACGAGAACTTACCGATTATTTTTGGTTAACCATCGACCCCACCGATTCAAAAGGGCAATTCTGCGATAAAGGAGACCCTTATCGCACCGGCTTGTTCTATCAAAATGCGCAACAGCACGACGTGTTCAAAGCCTCACTTGCAAGCACTGTTCAAAGCAAACCTTTTGACGCCGACATCGTCACCGAAATCCTCCCTGCGAGTACCTTCTACCTAGCCGAAGACTACCACCAAGACTACTACCTGAAAAACAACCTTCGGTACAAGTTCTACCGCTTCAACTGCGGGCGCGATGCACGCATCGAAGAGCTATGGGGGAGTGTGGCTAGTAAGAAATATCAGCATTAAAAAAAGTGATCTTTAAATTTTTGTGTCCGTTCATTTATAGCTACTAATAGACAGGGTCTGCTAACTATGCCAACCTAGCTCTTGCTTCAGTTAGGGCTAGGTCGGCTACAACTAATTGATTTAGTTACATAGTGTCATGGAAGATACAAAGGATTCTACTTATGGATCAGTTCTCCCCAACGGATATTAAAACGATTTTGCACTCAAAGCGTGCAAATATGTATTACCTCGAATATTGCCGGGTATTGGTCAAAGATGGCCGTGTGGAGTATGTCACGGATGAAGGCAAACAGTCTTACTATTGGAATATTCCTATTGCCAATACCACCACGCTTTTATTGGGTAATGGTACGTCGATTACACAAGCTGCTGTACGCGAGCTTGCTAAAGCTGGTGTACTGATTGGTTTTTGTGGTGGCGGTGGTGCACCATTATTTTCTACCAATGAAGTCGATTTTGATGTCTCTTTCTTTAGTCC
Organism: Marinomonas communis; assembly: GCF_004363305.1. Lineage (GTDB taxonomy): Bacteria > Pseudomonadota > Gammaproteobacteria > Pseudomonadales > Marinomonadaceae > Marinomonas > Marinomonas communis. The sequence goes on from NZ_SNZA01000005.1 coordinate 179,006, forward strand.
GCAAAGTGAATACCGCCCAGTAGGTTATTTGCAAAACTGGGTTTCATTTTGGTTTGACGAAGCCAAGCGGTTAGACGCTGCCAAACTTATTCAAAAATATCGTATCGAATTTACCAAAGCGCAGTGGCTTAAGAACAAGCAGCTAAAGGAATCTGGATTAGCCATTAATGTAGCCGATCTAAATAAAGCGTTAGAACAGTTTGAACAGCAAGTAGAAGAAGCCAAAGATACGCAATCGTTAATGCTAAGCGAAGCTCGCTTAACTAAGGCGCTTTATAAAATCATTTGCACAGTGACTGGTTACAATGATTTTTCAAGGGTGAAACAAGGCGCGGGGACGGATTTTGCAAATCGTTTTTTAGATCACGGTAATTATCTTGCCTATGGTCTGGGTGCTACCGCGACTTGGGTGCTAGGACTTCCTCATGGCTTGTCGGTTCTGCATGGTAAAACACGCCGTGGCGGTTTAGTGTTTGATGCAGCGGATCTAGTGAAAGATGCGGTTGTTCTCCCTCAGGCTTTCCTGAGTGCGATGAATGGCGATACAGAACAAGAGTTTCGCCAAGCCTGCATTGGGGCGGTGCGTCAAAGTGAAGCACTCGATTTTATGATCGACAGTCTTAAAGCGATCAGTGAGGAGTGCTGCGCTTAGTATGAATATCTTGCTGGTTTCTCAATGTTCCAAAAAAGCGCTACAAGAAACGCGTCGTATCATTGATCAATTCGCCGAACGAACAGGTGATCGTATTTGGCAGACGGCAATTACTGAGCAAGGCTTAGCAACCCTGCGTAAACTGCTAAAGAAAACCGCGCGTCGCAATACCTCTGTAGCCTGTCATTGGATACGCTCTAATAATCGTACCGATTTAAAATGGATCGTGGGTAACCCACGACGTTTTAACAGTGAAGGCACAGTTCCGACTAATGTAACAGGGCGAGATATTTTACGGGCCAAAGATGAAAATGTTTGGCACACCGCAGAGGATATGCGCCTATTAGCCTGTATCGCGGCGTTGTTTCATGATGTGGGTAAAGCCAACCAAGCCTTTCAGGATAAAATTAACCCTCGTAAGAAAACAGACAGTTTTGAGCCCTATCGTCATGAGTGGGTATCCCTGCGTGTGTTTGAGGCCTTTGTTCAAACTGCTATCGCTGGCGTTGAACCATCGCAACAGGATCAGGCTTGGTTAACTGCTTTGACCTTAATCGATGCTCATTCTGATGATCTTGTTCAAAAAGTGCTTATCAAAGATGGGCTAGACAAAAGTATCCGCTCGCCATTTAGATATTTACCACCTGTAGCCCAAACCGTTGCTTGGCTCATACTCAGCCACCACAAGCTACCTGAGCCTGATCAATCGGACTCAAATTACTTGGTTCGTCCGCAGCGTATGCTTAGTTCAGTTAAAAGCCCTTGGAACTCACCGCAAAGTGCCAAAGACTGGAGTAGGAAAGAGATCGAAGCCGTTTGGACATTTCCGAAAGGAACACCATTTCGCAGTAAAGTATGGCGTGAGCGTTTAGCCCGTGTTGCATTACAAGCATTAAAGCGCCCTAGCTTTATCAAAACTGAGTGGCTGTTCGATCCCTTTACATTGCATCTTTCTCGCTTGAGTTTAATGCTGGCGGATCATTACTATTCAGGGCAAAACCGTGTTGGGAAAAAAAGTGCTTGGCACGATCCCGCATGGGGCAAAGCACAAAAAGATATCGTCTTTGCCAATACGTGGCGCGAGCGAGGCAGTGCTGATAAAGGTAAATACAATCAAACCCTAGATGATCATTTGATTGGTGTGTATCACCATAGCCATCAAATGGTGCGTAAACTGCCGTCTTTAAAAGAATCCTTACCGGTAATTACGCGGCACCCTGAGCTGAAGAAACGCACCACTAGTAGCCGCTTTGCTTGGCAAAATAAAGCCTATGAACTCGCGGTGGGGGTGCGCAATACAGCGCGTCAACATGGTTTCTTTGGGGTCAATATGGCCTCTACGGGCATGGGCAAAACCTTTGCCAATGCGCGCATTATGTACGGTCTTGCAGACGAGCGAAAAGGTTGTCGTTTCAGTGTGGCGTTGGGCCTAAGAACGTTAACCCTGCAAACGGGCGATGCCTTTAAAGAGTTATTAAAACTTGATGAAGAAGACCTTGCCGTGATGATTGGCTCCAAGGCCGTAAAAGCGCTGCATGACGATCATAATCATCAAAAAGCGCAGTTAGCCGAAAGTCCTCAAGAGCAAGTTTTGGGGTCTGAGTCTGCCAATGATTTTGCCGATCAAGACAGTTATGTCAGCTACGAAGGTGCATTGGGTGACGGCTTCTTATCAAAGTGGCTCGAAAGCTCCCCCAAGATCAATAAACTCGTCAATGCGCCAGTATTGGTGAGTACGATTGACCATTTAATGCCTGCAACCGAAAGCAGTCGTGGCGGTAAGCAAATTGCGCCGATGCTGCGCTTGTTAACGTCTGACTTAGTGCTGGATGAGCCAGATGATTTTGGTTTGGAAGATTTGCCTGCGCTGTGTCGTTTGGTGCATTGGGCGGGCTTGCTGGGAAGTCATGTTTTACTGTCCTCTGCGACTTTACCGCCGGATTTGATTGAAGCGTTATTCGATGCTTACCAATCTGGTCGAGCACAATATGAGCAAGCTGTCAGTGTCAATTCAAGCTCTACTACCAACATCGTTTGTGCTTGGTTTGATGAATTCAAAAGCTCCTCTATACAGGCAGCGCAGCTATCTGACTTCCGTGCTGAGCATAAGCGCGTGATAGCAAAACGCTGTGACAAACTTGACCAGCAAGCGGTACGCAGAAGAGTTGAACTAGCAACACTTGAACCTGTGACAAAAAACGCGATCATGGATGAAATCGCTACTAAAGTGCATCAAAGCATTTTAACGCTGCATCAACAATATCATCATGATCACCCATCGAATCATGCCAAGGCGAGCTTTGGGTTGGTGCGTATGGCGAATATTAACCAGCTGGTTGCCACCGCCAAACAGTTGATGGCAATGCCAAGCCCTGATGATATGCAGATACATTACTGTGTCTATCACAGTCAGTATTTGCTGCTGCAACGCTCAGCGATAGAACACATGCTCGATACCGTGCTAAACCGCAAAGATCCTAGTGCAATATGGCAGCAACCCAGTGTGCGCGATGCCATCGATAAAGCACCTGAGAAGCAACATATCTTTGTAGTATTAGGCAGTCCAGTTACCGAAGTAGGGCGGGATCATTCCTATGACTGGGCCGTGGTGGAACCATCATCGATTCGCTCATTGATACAGCTAGCAGGGCGAGTATTACGTCACGATCAAGTGACAATGGTAGAGAAGCCTAATATTCATCTCTTAAACCAGAATTGGTGCGCACTGCGTGGTGATGAAATCAGCTACATGCGTCCAGGATTCGAAAGTAAATCATTAACGTTGCAGTCACATTTACTGGAGCAGTGCCTTGAGCCAAGCGAATTTCAAACCATAAATGCCATACCTCGGATTCAAAAAGCGGCGGCACTTAAACCTAGAGAGCGATTTGTCGATCTCGAACATGCAGCCTTAGCCATGCAGCTATGGGGCACAGATAAACAATCAGACGAAGCTTATGCTGGCCTATGGTGGCAGCAGCCTATGCATTGGACAAGCCATCTGCAAAAGCTCCTACCATTTCGCCGCCATACCCCCAATGAAGATTATTGCTACTACATCGAAGAAGAGTTCGACGAGCCACTGATGCATCGTTGGCATGATAACGGTGAATTAAAGCTCGATGACAAGCAAAGCTTTCAGCGGGATGACGGTATCACCTTAGCCCAAGGTATAAGTGTCTGGGGTGGAGTGTTTGATTACAGTCAGGAGATCAACGAATTAGCAGAACGTTTAAACCTAACGCTTGCCGAAGCCACGATTCTATTCGGTTCAGTGAACTTGCGTCGCTCGAATGACAAAGAGGTATGGCAGCAAAGCGAAAATTTGGGTTTTTATAGGATTATCTAAAGAAGGAAAGAGGGATGGAGCAGGAAGATAATAAAACACTCTCTGACAAAATCCTCGACTATATCAATAGTCGCAAAGAGGATCGGTTAGAGAAGTTTGATAAAGAAACGGAAAAAGGCATCAAAGCCGCAAAAGCAGAAGACTTAGCAGCTTATGAGCAACAGCGTTTTGAATTGCGCGTCGCAGAGGAAGTACGCTTTAAGGCAAGCGTCTGGCTAGACGATGCTGCAGGGCGTGCTAAACAGCTTCAGCTTGTCACTCATGCACTGAAATTCACCCACTCCGATGCAAAGGGAACCAGTATTTTCGCAGACCAATATGCTGGCGAACGAGACTTTATTGGAACGCATAGTCTTGAGGCTCCAGCGATTGACATTGTGGGTAATGCGGCGGCTTTAGATGTGGGTAAGCTGCTGATGCTGGAAGATAACTCAGGCAAATTGCTTGTTCATTATATTCAGCAAGAGGATATGTCACCTTTTCAGCCATTTACGGAAACACAAGCGCAGCTTGCGCAATGGTTAGAAGGCTTTAAGCTTGCCGTTACCGCAAAAGATCCAAGTTCGAATAAACTCGCAAAGCAGCTTTACTGGCCTTTAGAAGAGGGCGGCTATCATATTCTCATGCCGCTGTTCGCTACCTCGTTAACTCATGATATCTATGATCGTATCCAAACGGCACGTTTTTCAGAAGAGCAAAAGACCGCCCGTGAGGCACGTCGCAATGACAGAGTTTCGGATATTCATACTGTTGAGTTTCCTGATATAGCAGTGCAGGCATTTGGTGGCACCAAACCTCAAAATATCAGTCAATTAAACTCTACCCGTGGTGGTCGAGCCTATTTACTAAGCAGTGCTCCGCCAACTTGGGAAAGCCAAGAACAACCGCCGCTAAAAGTAAAATCCATCTTTAAAGGCCCGTTCTCACGTAAGGTTTATCCGCAGATTTTAGGTTTGAAAAAGTTCCTAGTGGCGAAGCTACATGAGCGGAGTACTTGGGAGATTCGTAATGAGCGTGCCCAACGCCTTGACGATATTGTTGATCGTTTAATTGGTTATGCGGCAACTGTGCGCAGTTTTCCTGCTGGCTGGTCAAGCCATCATGAATGTTACTTACCTGAGCATCAAAAACTTTGGCTAGATCCTAAACGTTGTGGGATGGACACTGAATTTGCCGAGGCATTCGATCTTAAAGAATGGCAAGGCCAAGTTGCCGAAGACTTCTCACGCTTTCTAAATTCTGAGTTGGAGCGCAACAGCGAGATTGCTACTGGTGATGTAGAGTTTGTGCAATGGAAGGTACTCACCGCGCAAGAGCTGCGCCTAGTCAAAGATGACGTAGAGGGAGCGTTCCATGGATAAGTTATTAGTGATTAAACATTTGGAAGTGGAAGGTGCTAACGCTATTGCAGGGCTAACTTGGGGCTTCCCGGCAATGACCAATTTCCTAGGCTTCACCCACGCACTACAGCGAAAAGTACACGAGAAAATTTCTACATCTATCTTGTTAGATAGTTGTGCAGTGATCTGTCACGCAAGCCAACCGCAAACCTACAACAATAATATGAGTCGTGAGCACTACTTTGCTTTGACTCGTAACCCGCTTGTGCTCAAAGGCAAAGAAGCCGTTACCGCACCGTTTAATGAAGAAGGTAAGATGCGCATGGATGTATCTTTGCTGATCGACATTAACAGTGCAGAAGAAGATAGTTATTTAGAACCGGATGATTTGGAAGATTTAAAAGAATGGATTCCAAATATTATTCCGACGATGCGACTGGCCGGTGGTTCTATTTCCGGGTTTGAAACTGTCGAATTAATCTTAGATGCTGGTGCGAAAAACCGTGATGATCATGCTCGTAAGCGCTTCTTGCGTCAGTTTTTACCGGGCTTTGCTTTGGTAAGCCGACAAGATGTACTAGAAAAGCATATCGAGCAAACACAATTATCACCGCTGGATGCTTGGTTAGATTTTAGTACTCGCAAAATGCGCGCAGAAATTCCAGAAAAAGAAGACGACAAGGCGAAGTGGGTGGTTGATCGACCTGAATTTAGCGGCTGGTTAAAGCCGATTATGATCGGCTATCAAGGCATTTCTGAGTTATATGAAGCAGGGCAAGTAGGCCATGTGCGCGATCGCGACGTGCCAGTACAGTTTGTTGAATCGGTCTACTCCCTAGGGCAATGGGTCAGCCCACACCGAATTACCAATATTGAGCACCTACTTTGGACGCATAGCTATGAAGCAGAGCGTTCCCTTTACTTATGCAATAACGCATTTGAACCCGATACCTCTCATTTATTAAACGACGAATACTCGAATACTGAGGAGCAATAGCATGGCAGCCGTAAAAACAGCATCTGTATTAGCATTTGAACGTAAATTGGCCAACTCGGACGGTCTACTCCTAGCGGGTAATTGGTCTGATATCGATGCCGATAGCAAATGGGCCCCCGTCACGTTACAAGAAAAAGCGGTACGAGGAACCATTTCTAATCGCCAGAAAAATGCCGTCTTAAATGACCCAGCAAAGCTTGACCAAGAAGTGAATAAGGCCAATCTACAAAAAGTCGATACCGCTGCACTTCCTTTTGATTGCGATACCTTGAAGGTTGTATTCAGTTTGCGTGTATTGGGTGATCTAGTAACGCCTTCCGCATGTAACAGCCCTGACTATCAAGATGTATTAAGCAATACCATTAAGTCTTATATCTCTGAGCAGTCATTTGCCACACTGGCGCATCGTTATGCGTCAAATTTAGCCAATGGTCGCTTTTTATGGCGTAACCGTGTGGGCGCAGAAGATATCAAAGTACGTATTACCCAAGTCACTAAAGAGGGTGAAACCGCGTGGGTATTTAATGGTTACGATTTATCACTGCGTGATTTTGATTACCAAAGCGATGACCTTAAAGCGTTGGCATCAGCCATCGAACAAGGTTTAGCAAGTGATCAGTTTACCTACCTAAAAGTCGAAGCTTTTGTGAAGTTAGGTGAAGGCCAAGAAGTCTTCCCGTCACAGGAACTTGTGTTAGATAGTAACTCTCGCAAGAGTAAAGTCCTGTACGACGTAGACGGTACCGCCGCATTGCATTCACAAAAAATCGGTAATGCCATTCGTACTGTGGATACTTGGTATCAAGGTGCTGAGGAAGTTGGTCCTATTTCTGCCGAGCCTTTTGGCTCTGTGACCAGTCGTGGTAAAGCTTACCGTAGTAACAAAGATGACTTCTACACATTGTTCGATAAGTGGATGGAAAAAGGCCAGGTCCCAGAGCTTGATCAGCAACATTATGTGATTGCCAACCTAATTCGTGGTGGCGTTTTCGGTAGTAAATCGGAGTAATGTATGGATCATTACCTAGATATTAAAATCTTAGAAGACCCTGAATTTACGGCTCCCATTCTTATGAATGCGTTGTTCAGCAAATTGCATCGCGCCTTAGTTGAAGTGTCTAACCATGATATCGGCGTCAGTTTTCCTGATGCTGGTAAAAAATCATTAGGGAAAATCCTGAGACTTCATGGTACACAAGAGCGCTTATCGGTGTTGGAATCGTTAGCTTGGCGCAAAGGGCTAGGGGACTTTACTCTGGTATCCGACGTTACTGAGGCTCCGCAAACGAGTGAGTATTGGTTAGTGCAGCGTATTCATGTGCAAAGTAACCCAGATCGTATACGTCGCCGTGCGATGAAGCGTCATAATTTGACTTACGAACAAGCGGTTGAGCAAATACCGGACAGTGTGGGTAAAGAGCTTGACTTACCATTTGTTCGTATCAAAAGCCAATCAACAGGCGGACAGCAGTTCCCTTTATTTATAAAGCAAACCGCGATTTCGGAAGCCTCGCAACCTAACGAAATACAGTTTTCAAAATATGGACTGAGTTCAGCAACACCGGTACCTAAGTTTTAACCCTTTTTTCAGCGATGCCCGCCAAAGCCCGTAAACACGGGCTTTGGCTTCTTTGCTATGAAAAAGGGTACTTTACATGAAAATAGATAAAGCTCTTTAACAATCAACTAGATACTGATAATTTTATCTACTTCACCGCCGAGCAGGCGGCTTAGAAAACAGCCACGCCGCCAATGGTATAAACCGCTTTCTTCACCGCCGAGCAGGCGGCTTAGAAATAAGGACAACAGGCCATGCGCTTGCTGTCCTTCTTCACCGCCGAGCAGGCGGCTTAGAAATATTAGAAAAAGCCAAAGGTAAGGCACCTAATCTTCACCGCCGAGCAGGCGGCTTAGAAATGTCTGATATGTGGCCTGCTTTTTACTTATCGCTTCACCGCCGAGCAGGCGGCTTAGAAAACGATGTGATAAAGGTGACTAATCCCCTCACGCTTCACCGCCGAGCAGGCGGCTTAGAAATCTAATGCAAAACTAATATCAGACATTAGTAACTTCACCGCCGAGCAGGCGGCTTAGAAATCAGTGGGATCGTCAGTATTTTCCAGCGCCTTCTTCACCGCCGAGCAGGCGGCTTAGAAAGCCAAGGTATGCACCTAAAGTGTTGCCCTCTACTTCACCGCCGAGCAGGCGGCTTAGAAATATGTTATCCCTGAGTCTACATGTAGTATCGACTTCACCGCCGAGCAGGCGGCTTAGAAAAGAACCATTGACAGAAAGGTTGGCCTTCTCTACTTCACCGCCGAGCAGGCGGCTTAGAAAAAGAGTTACGCCGTTTTCAAGCGAGCGGATACCTTCACCGCCGAGCAGGCGGCTTAGAAAAATAGCTATGCAGGTTATGTGGCTAAAAAATTCTTCACCGCCGAGCAGGCGGCTTAGAAAATCCACAGATGATGACTTAGAGGCTTTTGCTCCTTCACCGCCGAGCAGGCGGCTTAGAAAAGCGCACCTGTTTGATCAAAGATATCGTCAAACTTCACCGCCGAGCAGGCGGCTTAGAAATGCTTGACTGAGCCGTCTGATAATTCAGAAAGCTTCACCGCCGAGCAGGCGGCTTAGAAAATGAGCGGTTCAGAGGCGGGTACAAAATACGGCTTCACCGCCGAGCAGGCGGCTTAGAAAAACGAAGCATAGTCGCCGAGATCGCCGGAGAGCTTCACCGCCGAGCAGGCGGCTTAGAAACGTAGAAGTCGATTCCATGATTTTTGCAGTAGCTTCACCGCCGAGCAGGCGGCTTAGAAATAAAGCGGTTTTGTAAGGTTCGGCCTGTTCAACTTCACCGCCGAGCAGGCGGCTTAGAAAAAATTGTCACGCTCAATTTTCAGGCGGTTAATCTTCACCGCCGAGCAGGCGGCTTAGAAATAAGAAAAAGGGCATTCAAGAAACCGTCACCGCTTCACCGCCGAGCAGGCGGCTTAGAAACTGTGAAATCATTTAGTTGTTTCATGCCATGCCTTCACCGCCGAGCAGGCGGCTTAGAAATGCTCTGCCAATTCGATATTTTCTGCTGCGATCTTCACCGCCGAGCAGGCGGCTTAGAAAGTTTGAACCTTTGGAAGCGCGGAGCCTTCCGCCTTCACCGCCGAGCAGGCAGCTTAGAAAGCTAGGGCCGCAAACCGGAGTAAAGCCGATGACTTCACCGCCGAGCAGGCGGCTTAGAAATTAGCGATAGCACGTTGCTGGTCGCCAGCGTTCTTCACCGCCGAGCAGGCGGCTTAGAAATTCTGCGTTCTTTGCGCATCGATCCAGCTCATCTTCACCGCCGAGCAGGCGGCTTAGAAAAAGACGCCGTCGACCGCAACGTAACCAAGGCACTTCACCGCCGAGCAGGCGGCTTAGAAATGGCTGCGGGATGGCGAGGTGTTTGGCGAGCACTTCACCGCCGAGCAGGCGGCTTAGAAATCATCCCCAATCACAGTGAATGGGTTGATGGTCTTCACCGCCGAGCAGGCGGCTTAGAAATAGAGGCCGCAGTCAAGATGGTAAAGCGTGACCTTCACCGCCGAGCAGGCGGCTTAGAAACAGCCTCTATTTATGGCCCAATACTAGAGGCACTTCACCGCCGAGCAGGCGGCTTAGAAATCGCGTTCTGCTTGCTCTTGATCCAGCGCTTCCTTCACCGCCGAGCAGGCGGCTTAGAAAGACAACGCTTCCCATAGAGCATGGCGTGGTACCTTCACCGCCGAGCAGGCGGCTTAGAAATTGCGTGCGGAATGTTTTGGTGACAATCAAGTCTTCACCGCCGAGCAGGCGGCTTAGAAAAGGAGATGTTTCAGGATCTGGATTGACGTACACTTCACCGCCGAGCAGGCGGCTTAGAAACACTCGTTGACGGATAACCCCGTAAAAAAGGTCTTCACCGCCGAGCAGGCGGCTTAGAAAATCAAATGACTGATCAAGCAGCACATCTAACTCTTCACCGCCGAGCAGGCGGCTTAGAAAAATGCGCAGCACGGCATCATCTGTTGTGATTACTTCACCGCCGAGCAGGCGGCTTAGAAACAAGTGCGTCAAGTTTCTATTGTTTTGAATGGTCTTCACCGCCGAGCTGGCGGCTTAGAAAACTAAAGCTGAACTCTGGCAGGCTATGCGTGGCTTCACCGCCGAGCAGGCGGCTTAGAAAGTTGGCGATTATTACGGACGTTCAAGCAACACCTTCACCGCCGAGCAGGCGGCTTAGAAACTGTACGAGTTCAGCTGACGGATTTTGTTGGTCTTCACCGCCGAGCAGGCGGCTTAGAAAACAGTTGCATATATTCGTCGATCTTACCTAGCCTTCACCGCCGAGCAGGCGGCTTAGAAAAAATCGTTTCGGGTGTTCTGGGATGGGAAACCCTTCACCGCCGAGCAGGCGGCTTAGAAATAGATCATCAGGGATAAACCAAGTCTCCTTAACTTCACCGCCGAGCAGGCGGCTTAGAAAGGTCTTCGTATTTTTCTGGGCTCAAATGTTTCCTTCACCGCCGAGTAGGCGGCTTAGAAAAGTGAGCATAATCAAAGAGTATCTTGGCTTATCTTCACCGCCGAGCAGGCGGCTTAGAAAGTAGTCGATCCCCATTTCGGCAATCTCATGGCCTTCACCGCCGAGCAGGCGGCTTAGAAAAAAGGGTGAGGAAGTAAGCCCCGAGTGGAGTACTTCACCGCCGAGCAGGCGGCTTAGAAATTGGCAGCGATGCGGACTACTTAGCAAATACGCTTCACCGCCGAGCAGGCGGCTTAGAAATTGGCAGCGATGCGGACTACTTAGCAAATACGCTTCACCGCCGAGCAGGCGGCTTAGAAATAGACCTTTATCTATGCAGGATTGAATCTGCTCTTCACCGCCGAGCAGGCGGCTTAGAAAAGAAACACCGCACCCCTGCCAATTAACCACGGCTTCACCGCCGAGCAGGCGGCTTAGAAAAGCTTTCGATTGGCAAATCCGCGCCCGTCATACTTCACCGCCGAGCAGGCGGCTTAGAAAAACTCCAAGGAATGAGCACAGCACAGCGTTTACTTCACCGCCGAGCAGGCGGCTTAGAAAGTTGCGGCGTCCAATACTACGGCAGGCGTTCCCTTCACCGCCGAACAGGCGGCTTAGAAAAATCGAAAGCTGGCAGTACGACTACGAAGAAGCTTCACCGCCGAACAGGCGGCTTAGAAATCGCCGATCTTGGCAATGATCCAGTCTATTTTCTTCACCGCCGAACAGGCGGCTTAGAAAAAAGCGGTTCTCTAATCGCGCTAGGTAACTGGCTTCACCGCCGAACAGGCGGCTTAGAAAAATGATCCATCTGGACGTAAACCCCATTGAATCTTCACCTCCTAATAGGCTGTTTGGAAGTAGTTTGCCAAGCTGTAGAAAGTCGAGTTGAAGATAAACCAGGTGAAAGTAGCATTGACTGCGATGATCTTGAACAATATGTGACTAACTTAATGTCTCTTTATTGAATGGCGATTGAGTCATGTTGTTCTCTTTAATTGATTTTTTAAGATTGCTGCAGAGCAGTTGGTGAAATCATTTGATTAGCCGAAATATTCCTTATAAGAGCATTAGCATTGTATCTCTGCAAAACAACATTATACTGTATATGTATACAGTTTAGTGTTGTTTTGGTGGTTGTATGCGTGTGACGTATTTGGGGTCGGCTGAGTCGTCTGGTTTTTTTGCGGCGAAACAGATGAAGATGCCGCTTTATGTGGAGTCGGTGTCGGCGGGTTTTCCATCGCCTGCTCAGGATTTTGTGGAATGCTCGTTGGATTTGAATGAATTGTGTATTCAGCATCCGAGTGCGACGTTTTTTGTGCGGGCGCAGGGGGATTCTATGGTGGATGCTGGGATTCATTCTGGGGATGTGTTGGTGGTGGATCGATCATTGACGGCGAAGCATGGCGATATTGTGATTGCGTCGATCCATGGCGAGTTAACCGTTAAGGAGTTGTGTTTAAAACCTGAGTCGATTTTGCGTCCTCACAATAAGGCCTATCCTGTGATTCCGATTTCGGAGCATTCTGAATTTGAGATCTTTGGTGTGGTGACTGGGGTGGTGCGGAGGCTGGATCGCTGATGGATAAAGTCTTTGCCTTGGTGGATTGCAATAACTTCTATGCCAGTTGTGAAAAACTGTTTCGCCCCGATTTAAAGCATACTCCGGTGGTGGTGCTGTCAAACAATGATGGCTGTGTGGTGGCGCGTTCGCGAGAGGTGAAAGCGCTAGGGCTGAAAATGGGCGCGCCAGTCTTTCAGGTGCGAGATCTTATTGAGCAACATAATATCGCCTGCTTTTCGTCCAACTATGCGCTCTATGCAGACATGTCGAATCGAGTGATGACGGTATTGGAGCAAGAAGCGCCACAAGTTGAGATTTATTCCATCGACGAAGCCTTTCTCGACTTAACGGGTATTGATGCCGTGTATGATATGGCCTGTCAGATCAAAGCTAAAGTCGATCAATACACGGGGATTAGGGTTGGGGTGGGGATTGCGCCTACCAAAACCCTAGCAAAGCTCGCTAATCATGCGGCGAAGGTTTACCCCGCCACAGGTGGGGTGGTAGATCTAACGGAGCGTGAGCGGCAGCGGCGATTGATGGCATTGGTGGAGATCGGAGAAGTTTGGGGCGTGGGGCGTCGCTTGAGCAAACACTTGCAGGCACGGGGATTACATACTGCATTGGACTTGGCGGATGCTGACCCTAAAATGATTCGACGAGAATTCTCTGTGGTATTAGAGCGTACTGTAAGAGAGCTCAACGGTATCTCGTGCTTGGAGTTAGAATCGATGGCACCGACGAAACAGCAAATTGTCTGTAGTCGTTCGTTTGGGGAGCGTATTACCCAAAAGAACGAGTTAAAAGAAGCGCTGGCAAAGTACGTGGCTCGGGCGGCTGAAAAACTGCGCCAAGAGGCGTGCCTCGCCCAAGTCTTACAGGTGTTTATTCGCACAGGTGTGTTCAACCCTAATGAGCGCCATTATTCCAATTCCGCGTCGGTAAAATTATCCGCTCCTTGTGATGATACACGAGCCTTTCTCGCTGCGATGGAGCCATTGTTTGAGTCGATTTACCGTCCTGGGTTTCGCTATGCAAAAGCTGGCGTGATGTTGACGGACTTTTATCAACCGAACACCTATCAAACCGATCTTTTCTATCCAGAAGAGGACAGAGAACGCTCAAAGAATTTGATGGGCGTATTGGATAAGATTAACCGCCAAGGGCGCGGACATCTCTTTTTTGCTGCTCAAGGGGTAACGCCCCAGTGGTCTATGAAACGTGAGTTTCTTTCGCCTGCGTACACCACTAATTGGAACAGTTTGCCCAAGGTCTATTAAAGACGACAATTGAGCAAAAGAGTGAGATAGGGCAAGATGCCCCTTATGTTGATAACTGGTAATCCCATGAAGCCTGTAGATGTCACACCGAGCGCTTTTGCGCAAACCTGCCCACTTTGTCAGGGCGAAAACCATTGTACTATGACGACCGGCCAAGCTCCTGAAACCTGCTGGTGTCATCAACCTACGGTCGTCATCAAAGCGGAATGGTTGGAGTCATTACCTGATGAGATTAAAGGGCAGGTGTGCCTTTGCCAACGTTGTATCTATACATTGGCAAAGCAAGCCGAGAACAATGCTTTATAAGAACGGCTAGAAAGGACAGGGCGCGACAAACTTTACCCATGCTTGAGTAAAGGGATGAAAGAACTCAACACGGTATGCGTGTAAGCGCAAACGCTCGTCGTCACTCGGTTTGATAGAGTCGTAAAAGTCATCGCCAATGATGGGGTGACCTAAGCTTTGCATATGAACACGCAGCTGATGGGAGCGCCCAGTGACAGGCGTGAGGCTGACTCGAGTATGACCATTCTCATAACCAAGAGGTCGCCAATGGGTGATGGCGTCTTTGCCCCACTCAGTGCAGATCATTTGTCTGGGGCGTCTGTCCCAGTCACAACGCAGTGGCTTACGTACTTCGCCAAACTCTCCGAGCAATCGCCCACGCACTAAGGCGCGATATTCTTTTTGCACATGACGTTCACGAAATTGCGCGTACATCCGCTTCTGACACTCAAGGTCGCGGGCGATCAGGATTAACCCCGACGTCGCGTAATCGAGGCGGTGAATGGCATGAGCTTCACCATAGCGCTGCTCCGCTCTGGTCACGATAGAGTCATACTTGTCAGCGCCACGACCGGGCACTGACAAGCTTTTCGCAGGTTTATTGACGACCACTAACCACTGGTCTTCGTACAGAATGTCTAGCACGGATTACTCTGGTTTAGTGGTCAGAATAATACGAATAGCGTCCAAACGGATTTGGTGCTCATCGATGCGTGTCAAACCTTCTTTTAGATATTGCTCGTACTCAGCAATGTGCTCATCTTTAATCGCTGAGTTCTGCTGTTGCAATTCTCGAAGACGATCAATCTCAGCTTGCCACTTACGCTGGTATGCTTCTTTCGCTGCATGGACCGTAGGGCGAGCCTGATCTTGAGCATTCAGTTGGTGAGCTTGCAGAATGTCCAATAGCTGAGAACGTAGAGCGGCAACCCATTGCTCTGCTACGCGATTTGGCACGCCTTTTAGCTTCTCTGCCCATTTGTCCGCGGTGAACTGGTTATGCAGGAATTTGCTGTTCGCATCGGACAGTTGCCAGATTGGCGTCAAAGGTAAGGATTGGGCAAGCTTCAAACGCGGGTGGCCTGTTGCTTCAATCACAAACATACTTTCTACCAAGACTGTGCCTTCTGGCAGCGCTGCAATCGGAAGAATCGCAGAGGTAAGTTTACCTGAGTCGAAACCTTGTACTTCATCCATCAACATGGTGATCAACGGGTGTTCCCACGTGGCAAAGGCAACGTCTTCACGTTGGCTGGCTTGGCGACGATCTAGCATGAGGACTTTACCTTCTTCCTCAATGCCAGGCAGCGCTTCAAGCATCATGTCAGTAGAAGGGCGGATAAACCAAGCACCTTGCTCTGGCTCGTCGTTCAGGCAATCGGCATAAATGTTGAAGGCATGAGTGACTTGCTCAATGTAATCGTGCAGGCCATGTCCCGCTTGATCATTAATTTGATCAATCAAAGACTGGGCAACGGTTGGGCGACAAGACGACATTTCTAACAGTCGATTGCGGCCTTCTTCCATCTGCTTGAGCAAAGCTTCGTGATAAATACGCGCTTCTTCGATCAGTGCTTGATCATCGTCGTTACCAAACAAGAATGACTGCAGTGGCTCTTTGAAGGCAGAATTCACTTTGTCACCAGAACCTGTCGTACGGTTAAAGGCATTAAGTGCGTTGTGATACCACTGGTAAAGGCGCTCTTGGACGCTGCCTTCTAGGTAAGGGACATGAATTTGTACCGTGTGACGTTGGCCTAAACGGTCCAAACGGCCAATGCGCTGTTCTAAGAGGTCAGGGTGCTCTGGTAGATCGTACATCACCAAGTTATGGCTGAACTGGAAGTTACGACCTTCACTGCCGATTTCAGAACATACCAGCACCTGCGCGCCTTCAGGGTCAGCAAAGTAAGCTGCCGCTCGGTCACGGTGAATCAATGGCATTTGCTCATGGAAATCGGCGCTTTGGAAACCTGCAAACGTCAGCTGGTCGTTTAGCCAGCGAGCCATGTCAGCCGTATGACAAATGACCAGCACTTTGGTTTTGGTCTTTTGATCCCCTAGGAACTCTTTTAACCACAACCAGCGTGGATCACTTTCCCATAGGCCATGATCAACACCAGATTCTGGCAGCACATGGTGTGCTGCACTAGCAAAGGTATCGTTGCTCACCAGCGGGTAGGCGTTTAGATTGCGCTCAGGGAAACCACCGATGGCCGCACGGGTGTTACGGAACATTTCACGACCTGTACCATGACGGTCGATCAGCCAGTTGATAGCATCTTGAGCCCCGGTTTGCTGTTTCGATGCGTCATTGGACGACAGCAACTCGAACCACTCTTTGTTTTGCACGTCGTGCAGGTAGTCGGAGAACACTTGTTGCCAATCTGGACATTCAAGACCGTGTTCGGCTTCCGTAAACGGTAACAAGGATTCGGCTAATTCCGCCGCTTTTTTAAAGTCGTTCTGTTGCGCCTGATACACTTCAAAGCTGTGGTAGTGCTCAGGGTCTAACAACTGTAGGCGAGAGAAATGCTCACGTTCACCGGTTTGCTCTGGTGTTGCGCTGAGTAGTAACAGAGACTCGCTTTCTGCCGCTAGACGAGCGACAAGCTGGTAACCCACGCTCGGTGCATCTGGTTCCCACGAAAGGTGGTGTGCTTCATCGACAATGACCATGTCCCATTCAGACAGCAGCATGTGTTGCGCTGCTTTGCTGTGTTGGGCAACCCAATCAATCGGTGCAATTACAAATGGCTGAGCGTCGAATGGGTTATCATCACCGTCCATGTAGTCTTCATAGACAGATTCATTAATCAACGTGAATGGTTGATGGAAACGGCGCAGCATCTCGACCAACCATTGGTGTTGCAAGTTGGTTGGCGTCAAGATTAAGGCGCGACGTGATAAACCGTTTAATACGCGATGATGAAGGATTAGACCCGCTTCAAGGGTTTTACCCATACCTACTTCGTCACATAGAAGCGCACGGGCAGCCGGACGATTGGCAATGTCATGAGCCAAGTACATTTGGTGCGGTAGCAATTCTGCTTTCAAACCCATCAAGCCGCGTACTGGGCTCGCAGAGTGGGCCGCTTGGTGCTCCAACGTTTTACGACGTAGATCAAACCACATACGGCGCGCAGGAGACAAAGCCAAAATGGAATCCAATTCGTTCTTGTCGTTACGAGGGAACTGAATCTCAGATTCATCGATCCACTCGTCACCAATGTTGTATTCCATTAACGAATCGTATTCACGTACTTCTAGTACCGCATAGGCTTCGCCATCAAAAATAAGCTGGTCGCCCGGTGTTAAGGTACGGCGCACTAGGCTAGTTTGAGAAACGGAATAATTACGTTCTGTTTCTGCATCGGAAAAGTACAAAACAAAGGATTTCGCTTGTAATTCAATAATAATGCCGATACCAAGATCTGGTTCGTTTCGGCTACTCCAACGTTGTCCTATTTGATACATAACTACTCTGTGTCGCTTTCAATAATCGTAATATTGCCCTGACATAAATCGATCAAGGCCTGTTTCTGTTCTGCCCACGTCCGTTCAATCACGGCGAGGGTAATGTCGATGCTTTCGCCAAACTGTTTGTCTTCTACATCAATATCGCTATTTTCTAGCCAATATTCCACTTTACCCATAATAGGATAGGCGATCTTGATGAAAACCGTTTGACGAGGATAAATTTCTTCCCAAACAAGTTGATCTAATGCTTCCACCACTGCTTGGCTGTATGCCCGCACTAAACCGCCTGCACCAAGCTTGATACCACCAAAATAGCGCGTCACCACCACGGTAATTTCACCAAAATTAGAATGCTGTAACACATTCAGCATCGGCTTACCGGCAGTGCCCTTTGGTTCGCCATCGTCGCTTTGATCCCAAAGGTGAACGTTATTCGGGGCACCCGCCACAAATGCCCAGCAATTATGGTTGGCATCTGGGTAGCGCAGGTTCATTTCTTCGATAAATGCCTTGGCTTCATCGCGTCCACGAGTCCGTCGAATAGTGGTAATGAACTGGCTATTTTTAATTTCCAGATCAAAGCGTTGCTCGTGTGTTGGGCTCTGGTAGTAATCCATGTAAACTTCGCTTAGCGATTGTTTTTAAACATAAAGTGGCGGGTTAAATAAATGACAGACTGGATGCAGCAATCTGTGTGGATGGCGTTAGCTTGTGTGGTCGGTGTGGCCATCACGACTACCATCGCGGGCGTTATTGTACAGAGAATCCAGCGCAAGTGGCAGGCTGAGCATGAAAATTCTGTGCAGGAATTGACGCAAATGCAGCAACGGCTAGAACGTGCACAACAAGAAATTCATCAGTTAGAAAAAGAAGCGCTGACCTTAGAGCAGCAATTTGCCGCCGCTCAAGAAATTTGGCAACAAAAAGAACACTTTTTTGAACAACAGAAGCGCCAAAATGAAGTGCAATTTAAACAGCTGGTACAAGAGATTATTCAGCAGCAAGGGGCTCGTTTGGCCACTGAAAATGAAAAACAGCTCAGTGCAATCTTGTCGCCGCTAGGTCAGAAAATTCATGAATTTCAGCAACGTGTTGAACAAAGCTACGATCAAGAGGCCCGCGAGCGCTTTTCGTTGGTCAAAGAAATCAAAAACCTTCAGTTGTTAAATCAGCGCATCAGCGATGATGCGATGAGCTTAACGGAAGCGTTAAAGGGACAAAACAAGGTTCAAGGTGGCTGGGGAGAAGTCATTCTTGAGCGAATCTTAGAGCGATCAGGCCTAGAAAAAGGGCGAGAATACGAGGTTCAAGTATCACTCAATACCGAAGATGGAAAACGCTATCAGCCAGATGTCATTGTGCACTTGCCTGAAAACAAGCAAATCATCATTGACTCTAAAATGGTCTTGGTGAGTTATCTTGCTTATGTGGAAGCTGAAGATGATATTACTCGCCAGCAAGCACTTAGACAGCACCTCGACGCCATTCGCCGTCATATGAAAGAACTGAGTGCTAAGAATTATCACGACTTAAAAGGCATTACATCGCTGGATTTCGTGATTATGTTTATACCAATCGAAGCGGCTTATGGTTTAGCTCTACAAGCAGAGAACGGTCTGTTCTCAGAGGCGTTTGAGCACAACATTATTATCACAGGCCCTTCTAACTTGCTGGCAACACTGCGCACCGTACAGAACATCTGGCGTAATGAGAAACAGAGTCAAAATGCCTTGGAGATCGCAAGGCAAGCAGGGGCGATGTACGACAAGTTCGCTGGATTTGTGCAGGATATGGACGATATCGGCGCCAAAATAGACACGCTCTCACGCAGCCATGATCAAGCGATGAAAAAACTGTCTATCGGTCGCGGTAATCTGATGAGTCGTGCAGAGCGTTTGCGCATGATGGGAGCGAAAACTAATAAACAGTTAACGCTCCCCGAAGACGATCAGGACGAGGTTTAGTCGAACTGCCAGAGCACCTTATGATCTTTACCATAAGGAACCTTCTGAAGGTCAAATAAGACGCTGTTCGTCAGTTTGGTGAGATCTTGGCTAGGCGCTTTGGTCGCGTTACCAATCAGGTAAATGTTCAGAGTCTTATCCAGGTAATGAAGCTGAGTGCGGTCTATGTCGATATACTCTCGATGACTACGTAGCATGAAACCAAGATCGGCAAGAACCTGGTCACGTGCTGGCAGTTGAAGCGCTGGCGGGCGTCCAGTGGATTCGTGATTTAGCGTATCCGATTGGATATGGTCATCAGTATCCACATGCACCATGACATCTTGTACCTGAGGGTGAGCTTTCTTAATAGTGTACACCACCAGATCACTCAAATAGTGTCCTTCACTGACAGTTGCATGAGCAGGGACATGGATATGCATGTCGAGGAAGATCTTGCCTGCCATAGAACGCGCACGAATATCGTGAGGGGCCATAACATTTTTTAGGCTGGCTGCTGTGTCACGAATTTGCTCAATGGTCTTAGGATCGGGAGCGGTATCCACCAACTCTTTTACGTTATCCCAAATCATTTCCACGGCAATTTTGCCAATTAAGATACCGACAATGACCGATGCTGCTTTATCGGCCCAGTCATAGCCGAAATACACCCCCGCTAAACCTGCTAGTACGGCAACAGAAGACAGCGCATCACTACGACTGTGCCAAGCGTTAGCGATTAATAATTTACTGCCGATCTTTTTGCCAGCGCGGTGGGTGTAGTGAAAAATCGCTTCTTTAACGACGATGGTTAACACCACGGCCGCCAAACCGTACCAAGTTACCGTTGGGGAAAGCTCGGCATTGAAAGCTTCAAAGACGATTCCCGTGGCCACGACAATAAGTACGACACCTAGGATAACCGTGGTCAAGGTTTCAAAGCGTAAGTGGCCGTATGGGTGATTTTTATCGGGGGCTTGGCGTGCGTTGTTAGCGGCGATCAAGACGAATAAGTCGGTGACCAAGTCGGATAAGGAGTGAATACCATCAGCGACAAGGGCTTGAGATTGAGATAGCCAGCCTGCAATAATTTTGGCGATACCCAGAACGGCATCCCAAAACGCTCCGACAAGGGTAACTCGTTGAGCTATTTGCTTTTCTTGTTGCATTTTTGACATGAATCAGCGACCTAAAATCCTATTTATGCAGCGATAAATACCGCTTAAAAAAAACATGGAACGGCAGGCTTCAGGTATACTCTGATATAGCCGCCGTTCTCCCCAGTGTTATCCACCCAATCTGTGGAAAACTAGTCCTCGTCTTGAATTTCAAACCATACTTTATAGGACTCGAAAAAGTCTCGTACGGTCAAAGACATCAAAGCAAAATTGGCGTCCATATCCGATAAAGCACCACCTTGAGAGTCATTAAAGGCGTTGTCTTTTAGGGTGTCATCAAATTTCACTTTCTTCAGTGTTAGGTCGTCATTGAGTACAAAGGACATTTTATCGGTCCAGCGCAGTGCTAAGTTTTTAACACTCATACCTTGTTCAAGGTGTCGCGTTACGTCCTCGGAAAGTGGTTCTAGGGATTTGAAGCGAATCTTTGCACGATCCTCGGAAGCATCTTGGATTTCAACTTCGTCACCGGTTTCAAGGCTCGCAGGAACGTCATTCTTGACTAGCCAATCTGTCATAATGGAAGAAGGCGAGACAGTGGCTTGCAAAGGCACCATTGGGAAGCTGCCAAGGGTGGTTTGTAGCAGCTTGAACAATTGCTCTGTCATGCCTGCATTGGTGCTGTTTAAAACTAATAATTTGGCTTTTAGATCAATGTACGCCCAGATATCAGAACGTTTTGCAAACGCCTTTGGACGCAGGGAAAACACCAATTCTTCTTTGAGGTCGGCTTTCTCTTTACGACCCACTTTACGGCCTTCTACGAGCTCAATCTCGGCAACTTTTGCTTCAAGTTCTTCGCGCACGACGGCAGTAGGAAGTACTTTTTCCTCCTTTCCTGCGCGAACGAGCATGCACAGATCGCTGGAGATCGACCATTGTTCGCTATTACGGATCAAGGGGAGCCAGCCGAAGGTGAATTCGTCCTGGGAGCCACACTCACGCAGAGGATGATCTGGAAGTTTGGTGACGAGGTCGGTACTGCTGAAGTTTTCCGTATCCTTGAGTTGGAAAATCTGTAAATTCTTAAACCACATAAATCAGTCCTTCATCGCTTCTTTAAAATGTTTACGGCATACGGAAATATAGCGATCGTTACCACCAATTTCGATTTGTGTACCTTCTTTAATTGCCTGACCATGTGCATCCACTCGAATGACCATGGTTGCTTTGCTACCACAATGACAGATGGTTTTTAATTCAATTAAGGCGTCCGACCAAGCCAGTAGGGCTTTACTGCCGGGAAATAGTTCGCCTTGGAAATCCGTGCGTATACCAAAGGCTAAGACGGGGATGTTGAGACGATCGACCACGTCCGATAGTTGATACACTTGTTCCTTGGTAAGGAACTGGGCTTCATCTACCAGCACACAGCCCACTTTGTCTACTTGATGATTTCGCTCGATGAGAGAAAACAGCTCGGTTTCAGCTTGAAACAGCTCAGCCTCTGCGGCAATGCCAATGCGTGAGGTGATTTGCCCTTGATCATAGCGATCATCCAGTGCTGCTGTGAGCAGAAGCGTGTTCATGCCACGTTCTTGGTAGTTGTAAGCAGACTGCAACAAGGTGGTGGATTTACCAGCATTCATTGCGGAGTAGTAATAATAAAGTTTCGCCATGCTAGGTATCTTTTGTTGTCATTTTAGATTTATTGAAGGCAAGGGCGACTTGCATAGTGAGCCAATCAGCTCGCTTAATCCCTGACATGTCACACAGCATGTCGAGCTTTTTTACGGTATCCTCATCCACGACTAATTCAACTCGTTTCATCCCTAATGATTTTTCTTTCTCGCGTTGCGCGCGTTTATTCGCTTTAAGTTGGTCTTTGCGAGGTAAAGGATGAGTACGGGGGCGGCCGCGCACCTTGCCAAATAGGTCAATGGTATTGCGGTCAGAAGAAGCTTTAGCCATAACGTAATAGAATCGATTTTATCAGTAGGTTGAAATGGAAATAGAAGAATTTGAGTCCATCATGGTGACCGTATTAATCAGCGGCTTTTGCATGTTTATGTTGTTCATCATGTGGGACCTTGCTCGTAAGTCAAACGCCGGAAAATTGGGCACATTCGTTATTATCGGCGGTTTGGGCCTTGGAATGCTAGCATTTGTCTTAAAAGGTGTTGTGATTGAGCTTATTTTAGGTGGGGCAGGCTGACCTAGCAGGCCAGCTTCCCCAGTTAAGGCTAGTGATTTTGCTGATATAAGCTGATGAAGTCTAAGATCACCTCAGCCGCTTCGTGGGCGTAGACATCCTCTTCAGGTGCTTCAATATCGTCCACATTATCAAGTGTTGGTAAGTCTAAGGCTTGGCGACGTTTATTTTCGCGCTTCAACTCACTTTGCTCACTTTCTTCACGTTGTTGCTCACGGGTCTTTTCATTGAGAGAAATAGACTTGAAGTGTTCAGACTGCTGTTTGACATAATCAATCTGTTCTTCCAAAGCAACAAAGTTAGCGTCTTGCTTGATTCGATCACTGTGAAGCTGTGTCAGATCGGCAATGTACTCATCAAAATTCCAGTACACAGGGTAGCGAGTGTCGTGAATCTTATCCCATGGCAATGGGTTGTCTAACGCGCTTTCACCAACGTCATCGGTATTGATGAGGGAAGGGAAGTTGATGTCAGGCATCACCCCTTTGTGTTGGGTACTCTCGCCAGATACGCGATAAAACTTCGCTTGGGTAATTTTCAGCTGTCCTTTGTCCAGTTCTTGGAGCACCTGAACAGTACCTTTACCAAACGTTTGATCGCCTACAATGATCGCACGGCCGTAATCTTTCAGTGCACCAGCAACGATTTCTGAAGCAGAAGCGCTCATACGGTTGACCATCACCGCCATCGGGCCGCTGTAGGCAACGTCACGATCTTGATCCCCAAGAATGCTAACACGGCCTGATGCGTCACGGATTTGAACCACAGGGCCTGCTGGAATGAACAAACCGGTTAGAGAGTTGGCTTCTTGTAATGAGCCACCGCCATTGTTGCGTAGGTCTAGAATCAAGGCTGTGATGCCTTCTTCTTGTAACTCTTCGATCAGCTTCTTGGTATCACGTGTTGAGCTTTTGTAGTCACGATCACCTCGTTGAATGGCAGCAAAGTCAGAGTAAAACGTTGGTAGTTCGATGACGCCAACTTTAAAGGTTTTACCTCCGCGCTCAACCTCGACAATTTTCTTTTGAGCGGATTGATCTTCTAACTTAACTTTTTCACGGGTAATGGTGATTTTCTTACTGTTTTGCGAATTGCTGTTCGCAGGAATGATTTCAAGGATGACATTTGTACCACGCTCGCCTCGGATCATATCCACCACGTCGTCAAGGCGCATTCCGACTACATCAATCATAGGCTTGCCTTCTTGGCCAACAGCGATGATGCGGTCGTTCGGTGCTAATTCATTTTGCGCTTCAGCTGGGCCGCCAGGAATCAGTCGAACGACTTTAGTGTAGTCGTCTTCCATTTGTAAGACAGCGCCGATCCCTTCTAGGGAGAGGCTCATGTTGATGTTAAACGCTTCTGATGCTCGCGGTGCGAAATACGTTGTATGCGGGTCCAATACAGCGGTCACTGAGTTAGCAAAACTCTGGAATACATCTGTCGCATTGGTTTGATCAATTTGCTTTAGCTGACTTTTATAGCGACGCTCAATGGCTTCGATGATTTCTTGTTGCTCTTCGCCATTTAATTTAAGGGTTAAAGCGCGGTTTTTGATTCGTTTGCGCCAGTAGTCATCCAGTTGTTCCTGGTTTGTGGCCCAGGCCAGCTTGTCTGGATCAATATTCAGGCTTTCATCGACGCTGTAATCAAAGCCTTTGACCATGTTAGGGATCTCGGCCAAGACTTTTTCAAGACGCGTTTCAGCACGTTCTAGGTAAACGTTGTAGATATCGTAAGCAACCTGAGAATTGCCATTGCGTAATGCATCATCAAAAGCATCACGGTATTTCGATAAACGATCGATGTCCTCTTGCAGCAAGAAGCTTCGTGACGGATCTAAGGCGTCTAAGTAATTGTCGAACGCTTGTTCTGAGATTTCATCGTCGATCAGAGTTTTGTTATAGTGGACGTTCTCTAGCGTTGACACGATTTCTTGGGCAACGCGATCATAGTCATGAGGTGGTTCGAGTTTTTCATACGCCGAAACGGAACCGCTGGCTAACGCGATACTAGGAAGTAAACTTAACAACAGGCGTTTGTAGATCATCCGCGATTGGTTCCCTTAAACTAATTAGTCTGTGATTACTAAAATCATATTAGACTCGTATCGACAAGACCAGTCCAGTGACGAAAAAGTCGTTTTTTATATCATTGACTTAGCAGGAAAATATGAATCAAGCCAGTTTTAATCAATCTTTGTTGTCATTTCTTGATGATTCCCCAACACCGTTTCATGCCGTAGCGACAATGAAGCGAGATCTGCTGGCCGAAGGCTATGAGCAGCTTGATGAACAGCAAGAGTGGGTGATCAGTGAAGGCGGCAAGTATTTTGTTACCCGCAATGACTCCTCAATCATTGCCTTTACTACACCTACCTTGGATTTTGCTCATCAAGGTTTCCGTATGATTGGCGCCCATACTGACAGTCCATGTTTGAAACTAAAGCCTAACGCTCACGTAGAACGTTTTGGTTACCACCAGCTAGGAGTGGAAGTGTACGGCGGTGTGCTGCTTCACACTTGGCTTGATCGTGATCTTTCTATTGCGGGACGTGTGACGTTTAAGACAGAGTCAGGAGAGCTTAAGAGCCGCTTGATTGACTTTAAAGACCCGATTGCCTTAGTGCCCAATTTAGCTATTCATTTGAGCCGTGGCGTCAATACCGAAGGCTTTAAGGTCAATCCGCAAGAAGAAATCTTGCCAGTGCTTTGTGGCGCAGAACATACCTTTGAACTGGAAGCGCTGCTGAAAGAGCAAATTATTCGTCAGAATAGTGATGTGACAGTGGAATCTGTATTGAGCTTTGAGTTGAGCCTCTATGATGTACAAAAAGCGGCGATTACCGGTTTGCATGGGGACTATATCAGCGCTGCACGCCTGGATAATTTGCTTAGCTGCTATGTTGGTATGCAGGCTCTATTGAATGCAGATGCATCTCGCCCAACGTTGCTGATTTGTACTGACCATGAGGAGGTGGGTAGTCAATCTTCTTGTGGCGCAAATGGCCCATTCTTAGAAGATGTATTGCGTCGATTAACGCCTGTACCTGAGCAATACACTCAGACGGTACAGCATTCTATGCTGATCTCAGCAGATAATGCCCACGCTTTGCACCCTAACTACGCGGCAAAACACGATCAACTGCATGCGCCTTTGATCAACCAAGGTGCGGTCATTAAGGTGAACAATAATCAACGATACGCTACCAACAGTGAAACCGCAGCAGTTTATAAGGACATTGCTAACAGTTTGGGGCTTCCGGCACAGACCTTCGTAGTGCGTAGCGATATGGCCTGTGGCAGTACCATCGGCCCGATTACGTCAGGGGAGATTGGTGTGGCTACATTGGATATTGGCTTGCCAACTTTCGGTATGCATTCGATCCGTGAATTGGCTGGCAGTGTGGATGCCTTCAATTTATACAAGATTCTAGTGGCGTTTACTGAGCGAGAGCATTTGATTACTGCTTAAATAAGTTAACTAAACTAGGCCGTTCTTAGAGCAAAAAAAACAGCGCATGATGCGCTGTTTTTTTTATCTCAAATGCTAAACAGCATTAAATCAGCCATTGGTTCAGCTCAGCAATATCTTCTTCACTAAGATCGCCAGTCAGCTGGTCTAAAGTGATTTGCTGTAAAACGAAGCTGTAACGAAGTTGTTCGTATGTATTCTTGGCATCGAAGTATGTGGACTGAGCGTCCAACAGTTCAACGATATTACGAGTTCCCACGTCATAGCCAGCTTGTGTCGCTTCTAATGCACTCTCTGAAGAGCGAATCACTTGCTGTTGTGCTTTCACTTGTGCTGCCAGGGTTTTAAGTTGCAACACGGCGCTACGGATGCTTAATTCGATGTCTTGAATCGAGCTAGCGCGGGATTCGAAAACAGACTCTGCACTGGCTACAGCCTGGCGTACGGAAGCACTGATGGCACCACCACTGTATAGTGGAATAGCAACGCCTAAGCCAATGGACGCAGTGTTTGTCACACCATCTTGTCTTGAAGACGTCTCGGTTGAATAGTTGTTATCCGTACGAGCAAGTGAGCCTGTGATGGATACAGTTGGAACACGGCCACTGGCTTTTTGGATGTCTATGTTGTTTTGCGCAGACTCAACAGAAAGATCCAGAACTTGGATACTCTTATTCGACGTCATAGCGCGTTTGATTAGAGCATCCGCATTAAGGTTTGGATCCACCTCGATCGGGAAGGAATCAGACAGACGTGGAATGTCTTCGATACTTTGACCTGTACGCTGATATAAAGACTCTAGTGCAATGGTCAGATCAGACTCCGCTTCTAGTTCTGTCACAAGAATCGAATCATAAGCAGCCTGAGCATCTTGCAGGTCTGTTACAGAGACAAGACCGACTTCGTATTGCTTCTTCACTCGGTCCAACTGGCCAGCATAGCTTTTCACCTGAGAACGGGTAGTGTCTAGTGTCGCTTGTGCTGTCAGCACAGCAAAGTAGTCATTCAGAGTATTAAAGATCAGTTGTTCTTTGGCCTGCTCTAATTCAACCCCAGCGCTGGCGAAGGTGATTTCTACCGCATCAACACCATAATCAAGTGCTGGCGAATAGATAGGGTAGTCAAGATTTAGAGCTAGTTGGTTTTGAGTATTACTGTAGGAGTCAGCATTATCAGGGTTGGTGTCAGTGTAACCTAGGTTGCCACTAAAGCTGATGTTTGGGTAAAGGTTACCGCGGGTCACTTCTACCTGCTCTTTGTCTGCTCGGTATGACGCATTCGCTGCGCGCAAACTTGGATCGTGGGCTTTGGCTAAATTGTAAACTTCACTCAGGCTCTCTGCATGCACTGTAGGTAGTGCCACCGTTGCCGCAATAAACGATGCGATAATGTGCTTTTTCATAGGTTCCTTTCTTGCCTCGATATGAAATAAATTTATATTACCTGACGGTACTGACAGTGAATACTGCGTTTTTTGTTATATCTTGTATGACTACTGACAATATCATACCCATAAGCAAAATCGTTCGAGCCTATTGTGTAAATAATGCAATATAGCCATGAGGACTCTGCAAGAAAGTCCTCATTTCATTGCTATATTGAGATTAAGAGTCAGTAGGTGCTAACTCGACAGTGTAGCGTATTTGGTAAGTGGAATTGGGGGCAATCGATCCATGCAGTGCGACACTGTTGGCGTTGATTTGCTCCAACGAGCGCAAAGATAACTCTCGAATTGGCGCCGACATGCGATGATTGATTTGATAGTCCTGAGGGCGTTTCGATAGGTTTTTCAAAGACAGCTCCCAAGTTTGCGTGATCCCTTTAGCGCCTTTGGACTCGGTAATCAGCGTTAGATCACCTGTTAAATCCAAGCTTTTGTTAAGCATGACTTCAACTTCCGCACCTTCACGCATATTTTTTAAAGCGACCGGTTGCCCACTGAGGTAGTAAGGCTTCTTGTGCCAGAGGGTTTGGTATGTGCCAGGCATTAGATCTTTTGGACTATCAAAGCGTATTTGTTGCTGGAAGTTCAAAGGAAGTTTAGACGCTGAGGAGTAGCTATAAACCGACGATACATTACTGCGCTGCGTAATTCGGCTAGAATGTTTGCCTAAATCTACTAGGGTCTGTGAGGCTGCTGGCAGGGTTAGGTCAGTCAGTTCAAGGGTAATCTCACTGTCTTGGTAATCGGTGCTCGGAGCACTGCGTTCCGCCATCATATCCCCAGCTACAGCGCTTTTCATCATCATGGGGCGTACAAGCGAATTGCGTTGGCTGTAGTGCAGCAGGGCACTATCAAGAGCGATGTCCAAAGAAGCATTGTTTTGGATACTAGCTTGCTGGATAAGCGTCACTTCTTGGTCGTCAATGATCATTGATAATTCTGGCTGCCAGCGGATGTCAGCAGTTTGATAAGTGAGAATACCTTGATAGTTAAGCGATGTACGACTATTGGATGCAGCTAACTTCGGTACCAAGTAAAAGTCATTAATCGGATAGTTAGCCGATACGCGCTTAACACTTAAAGTGAAGTATTGGTCATTCACAGCCTCAAGTGTCCCCTCGAGGGATAGCTCTCGATTTTTATGCTCAACTCTAACGGGTTGTCCAAGATGATCGCTCCAACTTTTGCGAGTGCTATTGAAAAAGTCGGGTAGTTGGAATGGCGAATAATTTTTGCCGATAGGCAAAATACTACCTTCCACTGGAGTGAAGCTCAGTGATGCGCCTTTTACCAAGTTTTCGGTTACTTGGCTGCCATGTTGATCGATGACGATGGCATCAGGGGCAGCAAACGCAGTGACAGATGTCAGCAGTAAGCCTGTAACCGTTGCATTGCTTAACATGGTTTTCGTGTCCATTGGCCTTCCTCTGTTGAAATGGGCGATAGAGAGCATGGGATTGCTCCTTTCTAAACGAGAATAACGTAGAATACGCAAAGATATATAGGACACAAAGTGGAAGGTTAGTGTGCAAAAAGGGCTTTTACTCATTGATGGCTTAAACTTGATAAGACGCTTACATGCGGCGTTAGAGAGTGAGCAGGACTCTAATCGGCGAATTGAAAGAACCCAAAGCCTTTGTATTGATGCCTTGTCAAAGCTGGTGACACAGTTTTCACCTGCTTATATGGCGGTGGTGTTTGATTCTCCCAGTAAAACTTGGCGTCATGAGGTGTTTCCAGAATATAAACTCGGCCGTCCACCCATGGAGGATACTTTACTAGAGGCGATGCCAGCATTTGCGCAGGTGTTTCGCTTTAATGGTTGGCCTTGTCTTCGATTAACGGGCTGGGAAGCAGATGATTTGGTAGCGACTCTGGCTTATAAAGCCAGTCTTAAAGAGATCCCCTCGATGATTGTGTCAACGGATAAGGGCTACACCCAGCTATTGAAATTTCCGCATATTCTGCAATATGACTATTTTGCCAAGCAAGGTTATGACCGGGAGTGGGTAGAGGAAAAATACGGTGTGAAGCCAGAATTGTTACCTGATTATTGGGCCTTGGTTGGTGACACCACCAATCATATTCCTGGTGTAAAGGGCATTGGTCCCAAATCGTCAGTGGATATTTTGTCGGATAAACAAAGTTTAGAAGATGTTTTTGCGAGTCTATCTGAGTATCCCGCCAAATTTCAGAAACTACTAGACGGGCAATTAGCACATTGCCAATTTGCCCGCTCTTTAGTGACGCTTAAGTGTGATGTTGAAATTGGCATCCGCTTGTCTCAGTTGGCGTTAAGAGACGCTAGCCATTCACTTTAGTATTGATGGTCTTAAAGCCATTTAGAATGCAGTCGTATAACTGGTCAATCACTTGTGTAGACTCTTTGAAAAGGTACTCAGGATCTTGTTCCCTTAAACTTGCATCCTCGGTACCTGAGCGCACGACAGACAAGAAATCTTGTAGTTTAGATAATCCACTAGAAGGGAAGTGTTGTTGCAATGATGACAACCTCTCTTCAATGCGTGTCAATGTGTACATAAGCTGCAATTTCTTGTCCGAGCTGATTTCATGGCGGCTCGCGACTTGAACAGACAGACCTCGGATTTGCGCGAGTGATTCCGTCAGTTCAGGTACCGTTTTGACCATCTGCGTGGCTAGAATTCTTACGTCTGGGTCAGCATTGGTTGTCAGGCCGTATTTGTCGGCGATTTCCCACAGGCCGTCCAGAGCTCTGCCTATCATACCGGAATGTGCTCGGAAGCTTTCTTCGGCGGAGTGATGCGTTTGATTTAATAGATTCTGCCAGCGCGCTTTTAGGGCTTTAATGCCCACTTCAAAAGGGTTGCTACTGTTTAGCTGGAATTGCTCAAGCGTGGTAAAGCGATGTGTCAAATCAGACTCAATCAGCTGTAACTTAGACTTAAAGTCTTGATTGCCATTTAATACCCCTGAGTGCAGTGCACGGTGTTGCTGGATTAACTTGATGATTTCCAGTAGCTGCCGCAGAGCATCAATGCCTTTTAAGGTCATTTCACGGCTATGTTTAAGGCTGTAGTAGTAACGTAAAGTTGCCAAGCCTGATAGAAAAAAACACAAAAATATCGTGCTGAAAATGATGACCATATTACACCTCCTGTGGTGCTAGTCGCGTTGCTAGCCACTCTAAATATCGAACCATATCTTTGGTGCTTTGACTGTTTTGAGTCTGTTTGTCGCTGACTTGTGCAATGTCTTGTAAGCGGCGACATAAATCATCATTGGCCGCTTGGAAGTCGTGGATCGTTGTCTGAGAAAGCTGCATGTCTGACTGCGTTTTTTCGGCGGCTAATCGAATGTCAGCCAGTAGGTCTTGAACTTGAGTTAATGAACTAGTGGCTTGTTGAGCTTGCGAGATTAGGCTACCGCTATTGCGGTTGGAAGAGTCTACCTGCTCAGTCATGGATTTAACCAGTTGAGCAATATCATTGGTGACGGTTTCAGTATTAGCGGCTAGGGTTCTGACCTCGTTCGCTACCACGGCAAAGCCTCTACCTGCCTCACCAGCTCGTGCGGATTCAATGGCTGCATTGAGCGAGAGTAGATTTATTTGTTCGGTAATGTCGCCGATTCGCGTGACAAACTCGGCAATATTTTGAGCTGCGACACTGAGGGTTTCAATTTGAGTCTGGTTTACACTGACGGTGTGATTCATCGAATCAATTTTATCGGCTAAGTCTTTCAAAGCTGTGGCGCCTTGTTGGGATCGAGATAGCGTTTGCGATGCCATGCCTGTGGTCGTGTCTAATCTCATTGATACATCGTTGATAGTCGTGCTCATTTCTTCACTGGTGCTTGCAAGTTGATCTAACGCCTGTGATTCGCGCATGGCACCCTCGGCCACTTCATTGGATGACTTCAGTAGCTCCTTTGCTGTGAATGAAGCCTCCATGGCACAGCTTTTCAACAGTTCTTCTTTGCTGGTGAGGGTGCGAGTCAGCGTATTGATATGATCTGCAATGGTATTAAATTCATTATCACTTCTGGAAAGAGTGACCCTGTTGGAAAGGTGTTGTGGATTGAGCACATCTTTCAGTCGGTTCTTGGTGAGATACGACTGAGCTAAACCTAAATACGCTAATAGTGTGATCCCAAGGCTTGCATACCAATGGGAGAAGACCAAGTTAAACACATTGTGAACCATTAAAAAGGTAAGACTACCTAGGCACAAAAATACGATGACTTTTCCATAATAGGAAAGGCTTGAGATCAAAAGTTCTCCTGGGGTGAATAGCATCCTTTGTTTCCTTCTACTCTATGGCAATGATTTTTTGTTATTAGATTTTTCTAATTAATTAGCAACTTTTAGGCCATAAATAGTGAGCAAGCACCTCATAGAAAAAGTGATTTATAACAACGAGTAATGAAGGGTGTTTAACCGAAACAGCTCAAAGTCAGCTTCGATATCATGATGAAGTGCTCTAAGTTGGAGCAAGCCACTGTGAGATAGTGGTGCAACCTTGAATATTCATATTGATTGCAAGCTAACACGGAAAAGATCTTGAATAGCCCTTACCGATCACTCGTAACAGGCATATAATACGCAGCATTATTCACCCGATTAATGAGATAGGATATGTCTGAGGTAAGAACTCGTATTGCGCCATCTCCAACTGGCGACCCTCACGTTGGTACTGCATACATCGCACTGTTTAACATGGCTTTTGCTAAGAAAATGGGCGGTGAATTTATTTTACGTATCGAAGATACTGACCAAACACGCAGTACCCCTGAATCGGAGAAAATGATCCTTGATGCGCTGCGTTGGTTAGGCTTGGATTGGGCGGAAGGTCCAGATGTCGGTGGTCCACACGGCCCTTACCGTCAAAGTGAACGCGGCCACATCTACAAAGATTATGCCCTAGAGCTTGTTGAAAAAGGTCACGCATTCTACGCGTTTGAAACGCCAGAAGAACTAGATCAAATGCGTGCTGAGCAAAAAGAACAAGGCTTACCACAGAAATACGACGGCCGTGCTCTGAACCTTACTGCGGAAGAAGTTCAAGCAAAACTTGACGCTGGCGTACCATACGTTATCCGTATGAAAGTGCCTGAAGAAGGCACTTGTGTGGTTCAAGATATGCTGCGTGGCACGATCGAAATCGATTGGGCTCAGATTGACCAGCAAGTACTTCTAAAAGCAGATGGTCTGCCAACTTATCACCTAGCAAACGTTGTTGATGATCATCTAATGAAAATCACCCACGTCATTCGTGGTGAAGAGTGGATCAACTCTGCGCCTAAGCACATTTTGTTGTACCAATACTTTGGTTGGGAAATGCCGACATTGTGCCACATGCCATTGTTGCGTAACCCAGACAAATCTAAACTGTCTAAGCGTAAGAACCCAACATCGATTCTGTACTACCAGCGTATGGGCTTTTTGCCAGAAGCGGTCATCAACTATCTAGGTCGTATGGGTTGGTCAATGCCTGATGAGCGTGAAAAGTTCGCCTTGTCTGAAATGATCGAGAACTTCGATATCCAGCGTGTTTCATTGGGTGGTCCTGTATTTGATGTTGAGAAGCTTAAATGGCTGAACGGCGTTTGGATTCGTGAAGATCTATCGGTTGCAGACTTTGCTCAGAAGTTTGCTAAGTGGGGTTTGAACAGCGAATACGTGAACGCTATTTTGCCATTGATCATTCCACGTATCGATACATTCTCTGATGTAGCAGATGTTGCTGGCTTCTTCTTCAAAGGTCAATTGGATGTAACAGCAGAGTCGTTTGCTGACATCAAGATGGAAGAAGAAACACTGCGCAAAGCATTACAGTTTGCTCTGTGGAAGCTTGAAGCGTTGCGTTCTTGGGAGAAAGACAAAATCTTCGCTGAGATGAAGTCTCTTGCGCAAGCAATGGAAGTGAAGCCAAAAGATTTCTTCGCGCCATTATTTGTTGCGGTAGCGGGCACAACAGCGTCTGTATCAGTGTTTGATTCCATGACTATTCTTGGTCCTGATATGACTCGTGCTCGTCTACGTCATGCTGTGAACGCAGTAGGTGGCCCATCTAAGAAAGAAACTAAACGTTGGGAAAAAGAGTTCGCTGAGCTTTAATTCGCTAAGCGTTTAGTTCCCAAAAAAACCGGCTAAGTATGCACTTAGCCGGTTTTTTTTATTGCGTTTGAAAATTTATTTAGTAGTGAAAACGCTGGTTTTCTTCTCAAGGGCTGATACTTGGTCATGAATATGACGCGTGTTGCCTTCGATGCTACCAATGTCAGAGCTGTCGCGTTGCAATTGTTGTGCGATACGGTCCATCTCTTCACTCATGTGTACAGCTGTTTTGGCAACTTCTTGAATAGAGTGCGCCATGTTCGCAGATGAAACCGAGCTGGTTTGAGCGTTCTGCTCAATTTCACGAATTGCCAATTCAGCCTTTTCACTAAACTCTTCAATGGAGCGAAGGTTTTCCTGACCACTGGTCATTGTGGTGATGGCGGTCTGTGTTGATGTTTGAATCGTACCAACGATATCTGTGATTTTCGCTGTCGCATCAACTGTCTTTTCTGCAAGTGAGCGAACTTCATCCGCTACAACCGAGAAACCTCGACCCGCTTCACCGGCACGCGCCGCTTCAATTGCAGCGTTCAGGGCAAGTAAGTTGGTTTGATTGGCCAGATCATTGATCATCGCGATGACGTTGTCGATGTCTTTAGACAATTGGCCAAGTTCATTGAGCTGTCGCCCAGTTTGATTTACCACTTCGATGGTTTGCCCAAGGTTTGATAATGCGCCTTTAATCGTTTCAGAGCCAAGCTTGGCTGATTCATAAGTGTTTTTAGATTGTTGGCTTAATTCATCCGTAGTATGTGAAATACTACTAATAGTGGTCGAAATCTGCTCCGTTGCAGCGGCTAAAGAATTGGTCTGTTCGCTTACGGAACGGTTACTATCAGCAATATTTCCTACCGCGCTATTAAGCTTGCTGACCATGTCGCTAACATCCCCCGTTGTATGAACAACATCACCTATGACTGAGCTTAGCCCTGTGGTCATTTCATTAACGGAGCCACAAAGGGAGTCGAATTCGTCATTACGTTTGTGGTTGATTGCGAGACGAGCCGTCAGATCACCACCTTTGACTTTACCTAGGTCGCGTATGATTTGGTTAAGGGTTTTATTAACACTTCGGCCTATACCCATCATCAATAAACCTGCGATAACAGCAACGATAATACTAACAACGATAACGCTGATGCTGGCTTGTTGTGATTGGGAGGCTGCTTGGGCTCTGGCATCCACTACCGCTTGTTTAAGAAGCTCTTGAGCCTGATTGGTAGCATTGTTGTACTGCTCTCGAAGTTGATCAAATGTGTCCTGAAGACTACTAAGATTTCCAACCACTTGACCGTAATCTTGTACTTTGGCGTAGTACGCTTTGACCACGTCACCAAATCGCTCTTCCAAACCAAAGTTAACAACACGTTGGTAAAACTTATTGTATCGGTCTTCAAAGATCTGTTTGTTTTCATCGGTAGGCTCAAACATAAAGTTCTTCTCTGCCTCACGAACGGGGAGGAACTCTTGTTTAACTAGGCTTAAGAATGAGACCTTCTCGATAACGTCTTCACCTAAAACGTTAATTTCGCCTTTCATACCAGAGTTGGCATTAAAGCCTAAAGCCTGATTTAAATTGACGAGTTCGGTCAGGGTGCTGGCGTATTGCTTTAACAACTCACCAATGGTGGTGAGTGCTGTGACAGCCTCTGCTTCTTGAACAGCTTGAGCATCTTGCTCAATGATGGCTGAGTAACGTTCTTCATTACTGTTTAATGTTTCTAGAAAAGAAGCGTAGCTTGTGTCATCTAAGCGATCAAGTTGTTGGTAAAGGGACATGTTTGCGATGACCAATGAAGATAGGTCATTTTGAACTTTTGTCATCACTTCGAAACGTTCGGACGCTTCGGTTTGCGCATTCATTCCACTTAATGCCACAAAAGTGACCACCACGAAGCCGAGCAAGCCACAGGCGAGTAAAATTGAGAGTTTGGCTCTAAAACTAAAATTTGCCAGCATTATGTCCACCTACGGTTATATTGTATTTATAGTTATTTTTAATACTTTAGTATGATTGTTGTACTTAGAGTATTTAGCCTTATGTAAGTTTTGTAAATAGCATAAAAGCGGGTTTATGCGATGTTTTTTAAAGCTTTGTATAAAAATAATACAATTCACATGGGATGAGGGTCGAAATGAATGCTGATTTGCTGCATGCCACGCATTTTAATTTCGCCTCGATAACGACCACTACCAGTTGAAGTGAAGTAAAAGCGGTAGCAGCGAACTACTTTAAATTGTCCTTTCTGAAAAGTAGGGCACCAGTAAGAGCCTTGTATGGCGCCATCAAGAAGTTGAACACCCAGCTGATCACACTGTCTCTTTACGCATCGTAAAGTATGTTCTCGAACTTTGAAGTGCTGCCAAATAACTGCGATAAAAACTATGAAAAGAAAAATTAGAAAAACATCTAGAAGGGATAGGTACATGCTATAAGATCACGTTGATTTTATAGAAAGCTTACAAAAGTTAAGAAAAAAAGAAAACACGCTTCCCCAAAAGCAGGAGAGAGAAAGGGGAAGCGCGTTTTATGCAGAAATTTAACCTTCGGTTAATCACTATTTACACTGATTTGGTCATTCGGGGCAGCGAATGAGTGGAAGCCAAACGAGTCGTGTGTAAAGTTGTGAGCCAGTCTATCTAACCTTAGGCGGCTGCCAGTGCCTGCTCTGCATAAAGTTGAATGACCCACTGTTCTACCCTTTGATCAGTTAGGTCAAATTGTTGGTCTTCATCGACAGCTAAGCCTACAAATTCAGTTTTGTCAGCGTTTGCTCCGCGAGAAGCCTCAAAATCGTAACCTTCTGTCGACCATTGTCCGATAAAGGTTGCGCCTGTATTCACCAGTTTTTCATGTAGCCATCCCATAGCGTCCACGAAATAGTCACCGTATCCGAATTGATCACCTAACCCGTAAAGCGCAATCACTTTGCCGCTAAGGTCTAATTCTGACAGGGCATCACCCACTTCTTCCCAGTCACTTTGGATGCCACCAAAGTCCCAAGTCGGAATGCCTAGAATCAAAAAATCGTATTCAAGTAGCGTACTTACATCAGAGTCTTTGATGTCGTGTAACTCAACAGCTTGATCAAGCTCAGCAAACTGTTGTTGAATCTTTTGGCCCACCATTTCGGTATTTGATGTGTCTGTACCGTAGAAAAGACCAATAGTATTTGTGTTGCTCATAGTTTCCTCAAAATTACTGCATACTGCCTAGTTGATGGCTCATGACACCAAATCTTTTAAGGCAGGCTTTTTCGATATCTTGTTTTGTCCAGCCAGTGTCAGCAGTGAGTCGATTTGCTAACGACAACCCTGAATGAGGTTGTGCCATGGCTTTACGGAAAGCGACTTCAATTTGATACTCGCCAACTGTCATTCCAGTGATCGCAGTGAAACCGATTTCTAAAGCGGTTTGAGTTAAGCCGATAGATTTGGCCATTTCTTCGCTTGATAAATAATGGTTTGCTTCAATCTGATTTTGCGCTGTAAACAGTTTCTTTTGGCAATCATCACATTGGCTAATATGGTG
The DNA here is from genome assembly GCF_004363305.1 of Marinomonas communis. GTDB lineage: Bacteria > Pseudomonadota > Gammaproteobacteria > Pseudomonadales > Marinomonadaceae > Marinomonas > Marinomonas communis. The sequence goes on from NZ_SNZA01000005.1 coordinate 216,316, forward strand.
CTGGATCTGAATGTGCTCGACCGTTTGTAGCACAACATCATATAGCTTGCCGACTAGCACCAGTTGCTTACCTTGGCGGTGAATCAACTGATTAAAATCATTGGCCAGAGCTTGAGTCAAAGTCAGGTTGAGTGGTGCGCCTGTTTTATTACTGACGTGGCGCTGAAAAAAGTTTTGTACGTGCTCCACTTTTTCACCAGTAATGGCCGCAAGCTGATCCCAGCCGATATAGATTTGAGTCCAGCTGAAACAAGTCTTGCGGGTTACTTCCCAGTCAACCAATGCATCTTCGTAGACAGGTAACACCTGTACTGGCGATGCTTCTTGCAATTTGTGGTGTATCGTTGCTGTATCAAAAGTGATGTAAACACCAGCCTTCACTTGCTCTTGAATCACAACGGGTTGTAAAACGTGTAACTGTTGTTGGATGAAGTGCAGATCCTGCAGAGGCTTTAAAAGTTTCTGCTGGCCAGCAAGGTAAGAAGCGTAGATTGCATTTACGCAACCTGTCTCTTCAAATAAGTCTTTGGCCTGTAAGATCATGAGTAATCATCCGTTCATCGTGAGAATGATTACTATTTAAAAGCCTATTGAAATTAAATGCAAGTGCTTCTCATTTAAAAAATGAAAAAATTTACATTAAACCGACTGCACCCAGTAATGTGACACCAAGACTGGTGGTTAAGAGGGAAAAAATAGTCGTTAGTACTATGATATTTGCCGCTAATACAGCATTACCATTCATTGCTCTTGCCATGATGTATCCTGCAGAAGCCGAAGGCGAAGATGAGAGCAGAAACAAAATCCCTAACTCCATGCCTCTGAATCCCCACAAATACCCGCCAAGAGTTAATAGGAAGGGCATAAAGACCAGTTTGCCAATAGTCGAAATCATGGCTGGGCTAATGTCTTTTTTCAACGCATTAAAGCGTAATGACGCTCCAGCACATAATAATGCCAATGGCAGTGTCATACGGGCGAAGTAGTTGCCTGCTTGGGTCACGACATCAGGTAACGTCAAATTGACTTGTGAAGCGGCAAAGGCCACAACGATCGCGATGATGAGTGGATTTTTGGCGATTGCTTTCAACGAGTCTGTGACGCTCTTTTGAGCGTTCATAGAGCGGTTGATCGTAATCACAGCAAGAACGTTGTACAGCACCATGACGCCGCCAATGTAGATTGAGGCAATTGCTAGGGCATCATTACCATAGGCGTTGAGGCAGTATGCTAGACCAATAATCGCCATATTGGAGCGAAAAGCGCCTTGAACAACGATGCCTCGATCACTTTTATTGGCAACGGTTTTTCCAACGACCCATTCTAGTACTAAATAACCTAAAACGGTTGCTACAAGGGAGTAGAGCAGTAGTGGTAGGTGTGCACCAGGGTCTTTGCTATTTTGTGTGATGCTAATAAAAATTAAGGCAGGCATGGTGACGTTGAATACAAGCTTTGACGCCACTTCAACGAAGTTGTCGTTGATCATACCAATGCGTTCTAGTATGACCCCGACAATCAACACCAAAAAAATGGGGGCTGTGATGGAAATAGAGAATTCCACCACTGCTAAGAAATCGTCCATGTAACCTGCCTAATTTTTAAAGAGTGTACTGAGTTGTCGCGTTATTTAGTCGTTGTTTTCGAAACGGTAGCCAGCACCGTAAACAGAATGAATAACGTTAAGCTCAGGTGCCACAGCTGCGATTTTCTTACGTAGCTTTTTGATGTGACTATCAATCGTTCGGTCACTTACGACACGGCTATCTGTGTAAATACTTTTCATGATCAAGTCACGGCCAAATACACGACCTGGCTCCTTGATCAGAAGTTGTAGTAGCTGGAATTCTACTGTGGTTAGGTCGATTAGCTCGCCTTTGTATGTTGCACGTAGGCGGTCTGCATCTAAGTCGAAGCCGTCAGTTTTTGGTGCTTCAGTTTGGTCAAGCTCAACACGACGTAGGTTCGCTTTGACGCGAGCAACAATTTCGCGTGGACTGAATGGCTTACAAACGTAGTCGTCAGCACCCATTTCCAGACCAATTAGGCGGTCAATTTCTTCTGCTTTCGCTGTTACCATGATGATTGGCATGCCGCTAAACTGACGAACTTGTTTACATACTTCCACGCCATCTAGGCCAGGAAGCATTAGGTCAAGTAGCATCAAGTCTGCTTGGTTGTTCTTAAGGTAGTCAATGACTTGATCACCACGATCAATGTGATGATGCTCATAGCCAGCTTGCTCAAGATAAGCAGCCATCAGTTCGGCTAATTTTGGTTCGTCTTCAACAATCAGTACTTTACTCATGGTTATCGATTCCATATCAATTTAAAGGAAATTCTACTCGTATCCCAAGCCCGCCGTATGGCGAGTGGTAAGCGGTTATAGAGCCTTGATGCCCATCGACAATATTCGTACAGATGGCAAGGCCAAGGCCGCGCCCGCCTGTTGCACGATTGCGTGAGTTTTCCACGCGGAAAAATTGTTCGAAAATGTGTTTAATGTCTTCGTCAGAAACCCCCGGAGGTGTATCTTCCAGCAATACAACCGCTTTTTTACCTTCACGGGTTAATGTGACAGTAAGTTTACCTGGGGCATTTGTATACTTAAGCGTGTTATTCATTAAGTTTGCGAACAGCTGATGAAGTCTATCATCGTCACCATTGATCATAATGGGTGCTTTTTTCGCAATGACAAGCTCTAGTTCAATACCTGCTTCATCATATGGTAGTTGCATCGAGCTAACGGTCTGTTCGAGGATATCATTTAAACTTGCATCTTCCATGCAATAACTCAAACTGCCCATATCATGCATTGACAATTGGTTCAGGTCGTCGATCAATCGAGCGATATGAACGGCTTCTTGCTGCAAAGAGGCTAGGGAGTTATCGGAAACCTTTATAATGCCATCCTGCATCGCCTCGATTTCTCCACGCAAAATAGCAACAGGAGTACGCAGTTCATGAGCTGTATCGGCTACCCATTTTTTACGGGCATCACGCATGTGCTCAAGCGTTGATGCCAAATGGTTGAAGTCGCGGCCTAGGTCTGCCAGCTCATCTGAGCCTTTAATTTTAATACGTGTTTCGAACTCACCAGCAGATAATCGCTTGGTGGCTTGGCGAACAGTGCAAATAGGTCGGCTGAGCCATTGTGCTAAGGGCCAAGTCAACAGGGCTGCAATGGTCAACATGAATGCCGAAATAAGTAAGAAAGCTTCCCCTTGCTGGCGAACAAAACGCAGTGTTTGGTCTTGTACCAAAGCACGCATAGAACGTAAGCCGACATACCCGACTAATTGCTCATCTACCATGACAGCATGGGTTTCCGCATCGGCAAACTTTATGTCTCCAATAAGAGGTTGTTTGTCCTTACTGAACAGCAAAAAACGCTGTCGGTAATATTGAGATGGGTAAATTAGGTCTAAATTTGGTGTGCTTGGAGGCGGAATCAAGTCGCGAATGTTTTCGAGCTTCGCTTGCTGCCACTCTTTTTCTAAACGACTTTCTTGTACCAAGAAATACCAGTCGTCGTAGTAGATATAAAGGTTAGCGGTACGGTTTGCCATTTGTTGCAAGAAATCGCGATCTCGTTCTGTAGCATAAGTGACAAAGCCGCGGTCAAAGCTCCACTGGAATACTTGCCACATAGAAACAATTAGCAAAATGTTACTCAGTACAAAGACTAGAAATAACTTATGTCGTATCTGAAAACCTTTGATGCTTACCATAATCGCTTTTGCAACAGATTGCAGAACCTTAAAAACTGAATGAGAGTCTAGTTATACTATAGATATATTTTCTTCCTGACTATTCATCACCTCAGCAAATAATGAGGAGCAACTATTAACATTTGTATGCTAATAGCTCTAGCTTGATCTCAATAGTCTTTGACCTCGTTGTTTTCTTTCTGAGCATTCGGAGAAAATAGAATGCTCACACTGAGCACACTGAGATAAATTCATATCTCTTTCAATCTGTTTAATAGCAATACCTTTGCCGGGGTAGGTGTGGCGCGCGCCAACTTTATCTAGCACTCCAAATCGCTCTAAGCGTTCGAGCTGCCATAAATAGCGAACAACAAGGTGTACCTGAGTACCAGCCGCTTTTCTCTGATCAACCAGTTGCTTTAAAAAATGAGCTCCTTGCATATCAATGGCGGACAACCCTCGACACAAGATAATCCAATGCTCTTTGTGTGGATAGTCGCTTTCCAGCAATTGAAATTGCTTGTTCATATAGTCAACGGAGCCAAAATATAACGGCCCATCTAAGCGGATAAAATGAATTTGAGGGCAGGTATCTAGGTTGAAGTGCACGATATTATGAAAATAACGGCCTTCGTCTGTGGTCATGGGAGCAAGTAACCTGACATTAGGCTTTGCGGTTTGGTTTAAGAACAGAGCCAAACTTAACCCAACACCTACAAGAATGCCAAACTCCAAGCTGATGCCAATGGTGCTGAATAACGTAACTAGAGCAATGCTCAACTCAGCCCGACTGGTTTTGGCGTAGTGAATTAACTCTTTAAACTCGATTAGCCTCCAACCGACCAGAATAATAATGCCTGCCATGGCAGGGATAGGAAGGTGTGAGAATAAGGGAGCAATGAGGCTTAGAATCAACAGCAAAATAATGCTGGAGAAAATAATCGCTAGGGGCGTGCGAGCTCCGGCTTCGACATTAATTCCACTGCGGGTAAACGAGCCTGAACTCATGTAATTTGAAAATAAGCTACCCACCATATTGGACATCCCTTGCCCAACAAACTCTCGGTTCGTATCGATTTCTTGTTGGGTTTTTAATGCGATAGCTTTTGAGATCGATGCCGCTTCTAGCAGTCCGATAAGCGCCAATACCACAGCGCCAGGTGCTAACTCACGTAGTGTGTCGCCGGATAGCTCGATTAATGCAAACGGAGGAATGGCTTCGTGCAGCTCTCCAACCAAAGGCACGCCATTACTTCCCGCTTGCATCACGTAACCAAACACACTGCCGACGATTAGAGCTAGTAAGTAGTGTGGGAGTTTGCTGGAAATCTGACGAATGATGATGGCGGCAGCGATCGTGACCGCGCATATCGATAAAGAGTATAAATTTACGTGTGAGCCCACATGAAACAGAGCATTGATAAAACTTAGTAAGTTTTCAGGTCTGGGCAAGTTAGCTGTTAATGCATGCTGAACTTGGCTCAGCATAATTAGAAAAGCAGCACCGGTGATAAAGCCTACCATAACGGCGTGGGAGACAAAGTTGGTTAGGTTTCCAAGTTTGGCGAGCCCCAGGGCAAGCTGTATCACTCCTGCCAAAAAGGTAATTGCTAATGCCGCTTGGATGAATTCTGCAGATCCGGGTGTATATAAGCCTGATAAGGAAGAAAAGAGCAGTGCCGAAATGGCTGTAGCTGGGCCACATACCATATGCCAAGATGAGCCAAATAAAACCGCTATGATCGGTGCAACCATGGCGCTGTAAAAACCGTATTCGGCAGGTAGGCCCGCAATCGCGGCAAAGGCAATGCCTTGTGGAATAGACATCGATGCACAGGTAATTCCCGCAATAAAGTCCGCTTTTAAGGTTGAAGAATTAACCAAAGCTAACCAGGGAAACCATCGATGCAAAGATGAGGGCATAGGGACTCCGAAAGGAAGATTGTATTTAAATGACCTTTTAATAAAAGATAGCCTACCATGCTGGGCCAAGCTTTTGTTATGGGTAGGCAATTTCGACAATATTGTAAGGGGTTGACGTCGCTTTTGTCTTGGTAAAGCAGTATTTGGAAATGAAATCTTTCTAAGGGAGTTTCCTATCGCAGCGCTAAGCGTTAGAATTTCGGCTTTCTAAACGACTTAATAGAGTAGGAATATCTAATGGGCAGAGCCTTTCAGAACCGAAAAGAGTCCATGGCGAAAACCTCGGATCAAAAAGCCAAGGTTTACAGTAAATACGGACGTGAAATTTATGTATGTGCGAAATCTGGTGGTATTGACCCAGCGGGTAACCTAGCACTACGTAGCATGATCGAACGCGCTAAAAAGGACCAAGTACCAACGCACGTTATCGAAAAAGCCATCGACAAAGCCAAAGGTGGCGGCGGTGAAGACTTTGATACCGCACGTTACGAAGGTTTTGGCCCAGGCAACACCATGGTCATCGTTGACTGTCTGTCTGATAACCCAAACCGTACTTTCGGTGATGTTCGTACTTGTTTCAACAAAGTTAAGAGCAAGATCGGCACGCAAGGCAGTGTGTCTCACATGTTTGACCACTCTGCGATTTTTGTTTTCGCTTCAGAAGACGAAGATGCAGTGATGGAAGCATTGTTGGAAGCCGATGTTGATGTGTCTGATATTGAATCAGAAGACGGTAAAGTATCTGTATTCACTCCAAACACAGAATACGGCAAAGCACGTCAAGCGATTATTGATGCATTTGGCGAAGTTGACTTTGATGTGGATGAAATTCAATTTATCCCACAAATGACAACGGAAATTTCAGGTGAAGATGTTGAGCAATTCGAGCGCTTCCTTGATCTATTGAACGATCTAGACGACGTTCAACGCGTATACCACAACGCTGAATTCTAAAATTCAAAAAATAAACCTCGCTGTAAATGGCTGTCGTTTGACTCATTCTTTATAGCGAGGTTTTTTATTTTAGAAGCTTAGCGTTTACTGAGAAGAAAAATGAAAAACACCAATCGTCAGAAAGCGTCTGCTAAACAAAAGGCCGTACGCTCTCCTTGTATCAATGTCTGCAGTTTGGATGACAATGACCTTTGTATAGGTTGTTACCGTACTGGGCAAGAAATCAGTTACTGGGGGCGTATGACCTATAAAGAGCAGCTGGCAGTCATGGAAAAAGTCCGCCAGCGTGAAAGTGAAAGTGGGTTTGTGAGCTAGCCGTATTATTTTGTCTCGGTTTTTGCCTGTTGGTTTTTAAGGGTGATCCACTGAGACATATATTGAGTGCTTTTCATGGAGTGATGGCGTACCAATTTGCCTAAGAAGAAATTCTCTCTCAAACGCTCTTTCAGTTGTTGCTGAATGTTTAAGCGAGACACCAGTTTGTTCATCCAATCATCTTTATCATAACGCTGTTTAATAATAGCGTGGCCATTCTGCTGCATGAGTTCAAAGCTTTGTTGGTCTTGATAGAGACTTACTGACGCATTAACAAATTCCTCTACGTCATCTGTCACGATACCATTCCACGGCATACTGCCATGCATAGCTTCAGCGCCAACAGATGTAGTGATGCTTGGTGTGCCGACTTGCATGGCTTCTGCTAGCTTGCCTTTTATACCTGCGCCAAAGCGAATTGGGCTAAGCATGATGCGCGCATCTTCGATGACTTCAAACGCATTTTCCGCCCAGCCTTTGACTAAAAAGCCTTCTTTTTCATTATGAAGTTGGGTTGCTTTTGGTGGCGGGTATGAGCCGTAAATATTGAGTTTGGCATCGGGTAAATGTTTGCGAATTTTTGGCCAGTACACTTGTTTTAACTGAAGCACGGCATCCCAATTTGGCGCGTGTCTAAAGTTACCAATAATGACGAAGTCTTTTCGATCAGCGAAAGGTTTTGCTGTTAATGACTGTGTATCCAGCATAAATGGCAGGTGCATAATATGCGTCTCAGGCACACTAAACTCACGCTTTAAAAGCTCCGCCTCATATTCTGATATCATTAATGTAAGGTCGCTACGATAAATTGATGCAATCTCGCGAACGCCTAGATCGCTGTGCATATCCGATTGAACGAAAGGGCGACCTTGTTTAACCGCTGTGTGGCGTGCATCACGCAAGGAGTGTAAGTCTTCAGTGTTTAAAACACGTAGCGCGCTGGGGACATATTTCTCCACGCGCCAGCCGAACTGTTCTTCCATCATAAAGCGATCAAACACCACCATATCGGGATTGTAAGCCGCGATATAGTCGTTAAAGTTGTCATGGTTAAGCTCAATGTTCGCTGAGCTAACGCCAAACTGGGACAGGTCTTCCATATGTTCAGTGGTCTGTGCTGGTGACGCAAACTCTACTTTCCAATTTTGAGCGCGAAAGGTTTTGATGAGTTGCATCATACGGCTGCCCGCTGCGGAGGAATTTGGTTCAGGCCAAACATAGCCAATGATTAATGTTTTCATAGAAGACGAGTGATTGATCTATAGGGAAATAAAGAAAAGGGACAAGTATTGCTGGGTATTGTATCATGTGTGCCAACTTTGTGTTGCTGTGCGGTTAAAGGGTTCAGCAACATGCTATGGAAACATGACGTTGAGACTTAAATATGATCATTAAGCCGAAAATTCGTGGATTTATTTGTACGACAACTCACCCAACTGGTTGTGAGAAAAACGTTTTAGATCAGATTGCTAAAACGAAAGCTAACGGCGAAATTAAAAATGGCCCTAAGAAAGTATTGGTGATTGGTTCATCAAGCGGTTACGGCTTATCTTCTCGTATTGCTGCGGCATTTGGTTCTGGCGCTGCGACAATCGGTGTATTCTTCGAAAAACCTGCCACTGAGAAAAAGCCAGGTACTGCTGGTTGGTACAATGCTGCGGCATTCGACAAAGCGGCTCATGAAGCGGGTCTTTACGCGAAAAGCATTAATGGCGACGCATTCTCAAATGAAGCACGCGACAAAGTAATCGAGCTGATCAAAGAAGATCTTGGTGAGATCGATCTAGTGGTTTACTCACTAGCGTCACCTGTTCGTAAAATGCCTGAGTCTGGCGAAGTAATTCGCTCAGTACTTAAGCCAATCGGCGAACCATACCGTTCTACAGCGATTGATACCAACCGTGATGTGATCATCGACGCAGAAATCGAGCCAGCAACTGAAGAAGAAGTGGCGCAAACGGTTACTGTAATGGGTGGTGAAGACTGGGAACTTTGGATGTCTGCGCTTTCTGAAGCTGGAGTTCTAGCTGAAGGTGCACGTACGGTTGCTTACTCTTACATTGGTTCTGACATCACTTGGCCAATCTACTGGCACGGTGCCCTAGGTAAAGCAAAAGAAGATTTGGATCGCGCGTCTCAAGCAATTAATGCTGATCTTGCGAAGCAGGGCGGCGGTGCAAACGTAGCGGTACTTAAGTCTGTTGTAACACAGGCTTCTTCTGCGATCCCAGTAATGCCACTATACCTATCTATGGTATTTAAAGTGATGCGTGAGAAAGGTCTTCACGAAGGCTGTATGGATCAAATTTACCGTATGTTTGCTGAGCGCCTATACAACGACAACAACCCAGCTGAGTTGGTAGACGATAGTAATCGTCTGCGTCTAGATGACTGGGAGCTTCGCGAAGACGTGCAGCAGGCTTGCCGTGACCTTTGGCCACAAATCACAGACGAAAACCTATTTGCTGAAACAGATTACCAACTTTATAAAGATGAGTTCTTGAAGTTGTTTGGTTTCGGTGTTGAAGGTGTGGATTATGAAGCTGAGGTTGATCCTCAAGTTGAGTTTGATGTAATTACACTTTAAGACATTCGTTAACATGACGATAAAAAAAGGAGACCAATGGTCTCCTTTTTTTTGGTTTGGGTTTCTTCTATAGTGAGGGAACTGATTTTGGAGTGGTGCAATGTTCTCTGTAAGATATTCTTGGCTGGCGTTTTCATTGATTCATGTGAGTGGATCTTGGGCGCAGACAATTTATACCCAGCCTGTAGAGGTAATGTATGGGAACCAAGTGTACCGCGGTGAGCACCAAGTGGTGGTAAACTCTCCAGAAGCTGTCACCATTATCCCAGCTGAACAGCCTAAAAATATCAATTTGCCAAACATGGTTGTCTCGGCCAATCCCAACAAACTTTCTTATCTAGAAGAGTCTGCTATCGCCAAGCGTGAGCAGGAGATTTACCGTGAGGTAAATCGCCGTACAGAAGAGTCCCCTTTCACTGTATTGTTTACAGGACACATTCCTGAAGAAATTCAAAAGAAGCGTCTAAGTATGATGCCTGAGATCGGTATCTTTGGTGATCAGAAAGAAAAGCTTGAGCGGGATCAAGCTGAGCTAAATGGCGAGTCGACTGTCGCACCAGATGAAGGGGAGTTTAGTCAAGTAACGCCTGGGAATCTGGTGCAGCCACCGGTCGAGCCTGCTGAAGTGCCTGAGCAAAGGCAGGATCAAGCTGAGTTAACGAATGAGCAGAAGTTAGAGCAGCTGATTGGTGGTTAGAAGAGCCATTACCACTAATTTATAGTGATTGGCTTCCACCCACTTGTATCGTCCCATTGATTAGTGATCAGTAGGCGAGCGGCTTGGTTATTCTCAACTTTAACGCGCATGTAGGCCAAGAATTCCTCTTTTTTCATGGATTGTAAGGCATCAATCCAGTGTTGTCGGTCAGCAAAGTTTTGTTCTGGCTCGACAATGTGTGGCCATTCTTCAAGGGCTTGCTCTTTTAGATTGGTTGGTTGCTTTTGGTAGGCGGCAAGTACTGCTTGTCGAGCCTGCTCAAATGCCGTATCAGAAATGTCCTTATCACCCCATTTTCGTTCATCAATGAAGCGTTCGATTTCTTCTACTAGCACCTTGGTTGAAGTGTTGGGAGACTGGATCAGAAAACCTAAAGCAGGTGTTTTTTCAATGGTCTGATTGGTCACCGCGACGATGTAGCCGTACTGCTTCTCGGTGCGAAACTCGTTATAAAACTGTGCGCCCAGAAGTTGCGCGAGTATTCGAATGTAGCAGCGCTCTAAATAGGTGGCATTATTGTTGTCGGTGGCAATGAGGCTATATAGCACAACGCTGTCTGCGCTGCGGGTATTGAACTGGTATAAATAGTGCTGTTGCGCCTCAAAACTCTTCAGTTCAACATGGCGGTATGGGTGATCGTAGAGGCAGCTTTTGACAACCGACATTATGCGCTGTGACAAGTGTGTGGCAGCCTTTTCTTTAAAATTCCCCGTCATGTACCCAGCAAACTCAAAATGCTGCGAGTGTTGTTGGATAAACTGATTGATGTCCTCGATAGTGATTTGTGTAACCAGCTCTCGTAGTTCGCGTGTGGGAGCATTGCCTTGAATGGCGACTTGGCTAAAGTAATGTCTTGCTAGAGCGTAGGGTGGCTGACTCTCAAGGTTGTTTAGGCCTTTTAGGATGTCTTGTTTGGCGATGGCTAAGCGCTCAGATGAAGCTCTGAAATCAAGAAGCATCTCAACCAAAGAGTAAAAGAAGTCATCTTGTTTGTCGTTGTAGCCACTGGTTCGCAAGGTTAGACCGTTTCCGTGGGCATACAGTTGGTATCCCAATCCAGCCATGTAGGGTTGATAAGTGCTTTCGCTGGCTGCATCGTTAAACAGTTTTGCCCAAAGTTGTAACAATAAGCGGTCTTTGGTTGTTGGGTTTTCCAGAAAACCAAAATAACCAAAAATCATGCCGGTGGGCTTATTGTATTTGCTGTTTTGTTTGTGCCAAAAGTGGAAGCCAGGATCTGATGTAATGGGTCTAGCATCGGCCTGTTGAGACTGGCTGAGTACCTCAAGGTTTTCTGGCATAAATGGATTTGCTTCGGGTAAACCGAAAGAGCTTGATAGCTGGCTATTCTTTAATAGCGTTTTTACTTGAAAAGCGATGGTGCCGTTGGCGTAATGACCATTGTAAAGAGGTTCTATTTCCCAGCTAGGCGTCTTTGCCATCCAGTTCTCAGGGAACTGGCTAGGGTTGAGCCACTGAATGGTTAGGTTGTCTTGTGTTAGTTGCTTGAGTAAGTGCTTGATATCGCTCTCGTCAGCATGTTGAGTAATGTGGAAACTAGAGAGCAAATCATGGGCGCCAGCATCCAGGGCTCTACTGGACAGTATCTGCGATAGCTTCATTGGCTGGAGGTAGTCGTGGAAGTCGTAGTTGAGCGTACTTAGAGTTTTTGTTTCAGTTAGGTACTGTTGCGAGATGGGGGCAGATTTTAGGTTATTAATCGTTATGAATAGACGTTCTAGCACCTTCTCGCGCTGTGTAATGCCTTCATCGGTTAGTTTGATGGTGACGGTAAATAGGGCGTTTTTACCATCATCTTGATTTATACCTGCATGCAGCGCCTGAGCCCAATGATTCTGTTTGAGGTCGGCAAATAAGGAGTTTCTCGACTCATCGCCTAATACATAAGATAGATAGCGAGCTGGTTGCGAAGCGTGATTGTGGGTTTGGCTTGGTATTTGAAAAGAAAACTTAACCACGTTCTTTTCTGTGTTGGTCTTAAAGAACTGAATATTGCCTTGCTCTGTGCTTTTAAATTGCTCAGGTAGTGTTTTTTTAGGTTGGCTAGTATTTGGTTTAATGTCCCCAAAATAAGTGCGTGCGTAGGTTGCCAGTATCTCGATTGGTTGGTTGGCTGTCAGCGTCAGCATCATGTTATCTGGCGTGTAGTAGCCATGGTAAAGCTCCAATAGCTTGGCGCGAAGCTGATCTGCTTTTATGTTGGCTAACGTTTCTTTGTTCCCAACGGTAAATCGACTGCCAGGATGTTGTGGGTTTAGAAGCGTCTTGAAAGCTTGGTTGCTGCGTCTTTGCTCGTCGTCTAATTTTGCCCGGTATTCTGAATCCACAGCATTGATCTCTCTCTCAATATACTGAGGATCGAGAGTGGGGGTGATAAAAAATTGCGCGAATCGATCCAGGGCTTCAGGGTACGCGTCTGGTAAGACATCAAAGTAGTAATTGGTGACTTGGCTGCTGGTATAGGCGTTGTGGGTTCCGCCGTGCTGCCTAATAAAAGCTTGGTAAGCGTCAGCTTCAGGATATTTCTCGGTTCCAAGGAAAAGCATGTGTTCCAGTAAGTGCGCTAAGCCTAAGTGCTCGTCAGGATCCTGATAGCTGCCGACTTTGATGGCCAGTGCGGCAGCAGGCCTCTCTGCATTTGGGTCGTTAACTAAAATGGCGGTGAGTCCATTTTCTAGTGTGATGTAAGCGTAGGTGTGTTGGTCAGACTGACCTTTTCCTGGGATTGTTTGCATAGTGGAAGCGAGCGTGTTGAAGCTAAAGAAAATGGCGCTTACTAAGAGGACTGTAAGCTGTAATGATGCGCGTGTGAATAGAGTGATTTTCAGCATGAGAACAGGTTAGCGTGTTCTCATGCTGCAGTGCAAGATGGCTAGGTTATTTAGGTTGGGCATCAAGTGATTGGCCGTTAATATCTGCACTGTCGTTGCCCATTAAATAAAGATAGAGGGGCATAATGTCCAGAGGGGTTTTTAATGTGTTTGGGTCTTCCGCAGGGTAAGCGTGTGCTCGCATGTTAGTGCGGGTGCCGCCTGGGTTGATAGCGTTGACGCGGATGTTGGATATGTTTTCAAGCTCATCTGCTAGCAATTGCATCATGGCTTCCGTGGCGAATTTTGACACGGCGTATGCGCCCCAGTAAGCCTTCGCTTTTCGGCCAACACTCGAGGTTGTAAAGATAATGGAAGCCTTAGGTGCTTTCTGTAGTAAGGGTATCAAGGCTTGGTTTAATAGAAATGCTGCCGTGACGTTGACGCGCATGACCTGTTCAAAAGTGCTTGGTTCGAAATTTGCCAGCGGCGTTCGATCCCCAAGAATGCTGGCATTATGAAGGATGCCGTCTAAGCGCCCGAATTCAGTTTCAATGGTGTTGGCAAGCTCGATGTAATCATGCTCGGCTGCAGTATCCAAATTAAGTGGCACTATGGCTGCTTGCGGGTAGCCAAGACTTTCAATTTGATCGTAAACGGCTTCCAGTTTTTTAGTGGTGCGTCCAAGTAAAATCACGGTAGCACCGCAAGCAGCATAACTCAGTGCCGCCTGCTTGCCTATGCCGTCTCCGGCTCCAGTGACTAGGATAACTTTTTCTTTCAGTAAATCATTCGGCGCTTGATAGTCCAGCATCATAGGCCTCCTAGTTTTGCGTGGGCTTTTGCGTATGCATTAGGTAATTTACAGATACATCGCGTTCATTCAATTTATATACTTTCGTTAATGGATTATAGGTCATGCCAGTCATGTGAGTGACATCTAACCCAGCTTGGCGTGCAAAATTGCTCAGTTCAGCAGGTTGAATGAATTTTGCGTAATCATGAGTGCCTTTAGGTAGCATTCTTAGCACATATTCCGCACCAACAATGGCAAATAGATAGGCTTTCGGGTTGCGGTTAATGGTTGAGAAAAAGACGTGACCGCCAGGTTTGCAAAGTTTCATGCACGCGCGAATAACAGATGCAGGATCTGGGACGTGCTCTAGCATTTCAAGGCAAGTGACCACATCGTATTGCTCTGCTTCGCGCTCAGCAATTTCTTCCGCGGTAATGCGTTCATAATCAATGTTTAGGCCACTTTCTTCCTTGTGAAGGTTAGCAACAGCAAGGGGTGCTTCACCCATATCGATGCCTTTTACATCTGCGCCCATTTGAGCAAGCGCTTCTGACAGGATGCCGCCACCACAGCCTACATCAATGGCTTTTTTTCCGTGTAGTGATGCGCGTTCATTGATGTAGTTGGCGCGTAGGGGGTTGATGTCGTGTAGAGGTTTGAACTCACTGTTTTTGTCCCACCAGCGACTTGCAAGCGCTTCAAACTTTGCGACTTCGTCTAAATCTACGTTGGTGCTGTTGGTTTGGTTAGAGGTCATCTCTTAATCCTATTCTGTTAGGGCTACTGCAGTAACGTGTGGTTACTTCCTAGTATTCGTGCGAGTGTTGTTCTTTGGATCAACGCATTATAGCGATTATGTTCATGGCAACAAACTTTGCGTGCCCAAAGTTTGATGTGAAGGAACTTTTTTTCGATGATTTTTATGTGGCGGCTTTGGCTATGATTATGGTGAGCTCATAGTTCATTGATCGTTAAATAAAACCTCTATTGATGATGGGTGTTCACGAAATGCTTGTGGTATAATGCCGCGCTTACAAAAAGATGGCCGGAGCGGTCGTATTGTTATCTCGCTCCAAACATAAGGAACGGTAGTATCTATGGGTGAATTAGCCAAAGAAATTATTCCCGTCAGTATCGAAGATGAGCTGAAAGGTTCTTATCTTGATTACGCGATGAGTGTAATCGTTGGGCGTGCATTGCCTGATGTTCGAGATGGTTTGAAACCAGTTCACCGTCGTGTTTTATACGCGATGAATGAGCTTAAGAACGATTGGAATAAGCCCTACAAAAAATCGGCGCGTATCGTCGGTGATGTGATCGGTAAATATCACCCTCATGGTGATTCAGCTGTGTATGAAACCATCGTTCGTATGGCACAGCCATTTTCAATGCGCTATATGCTGGTTGATGGCCAAGGTAACTTTGGTTCGGTAGACGGTGACAGTGCAGCAGCAATGCGTTACACCGAGATCCGTATGGCGCGTATGTCGCACCATATGCTGATGGATCTGGAAAAAGAGACGGTTGATTTTGTACCAAACTATGATGGTACAGAGTTTATGCCGGATGTGTTGCCGACTCGTATCCCAGGCTTGCTGGTGAACGGCTCTGCGGGTATTGCCGTAGGTATGGCAACCAATATTCCTCCGCATAACCTAGGTGAAGTCATCGATGGCTGCTTAAACGTTATCGATAATCCAGAAGTCACCATCGATGAATTGATGGAGCATATTCCTGGCCCAGACTTCCCAACAGGTGCCTTTATTAATGGTCGTGCAGGCATTGTTGAAGCCTACAAGACTGGTCGTGGCCGCATTTACATGCGTGCTCGCCACCATGTGGAAGACATGGAAAAAGGTAATCGCCAAGCGATCGTCTTCACAGAGATTCCTTACCAGCTAAACAAAGCAAAAGTGATTGAAAAGATCGCTGAGCTGGTTAAAGAAAAGAAAATAGAAGGTATTAGCGAACTACGTGACGAATCTGATAAAGAGGGTATGCGTATCGTAATTGAGCTGCGTCGTGGTGAAAACCCAGACGTGGTTGTAAACAATATCTTCGCACAAACACAGTTGCAGTCCGTGTTTGGTATCAACATGGTTGCTCTAGTGGATGGTCGCCCAGAGCTATTGAACTTGAAACAAGTTCTTGAGTGCTTTGTTAAGCACCGCCGTGAAGTGGTGACTCGCCGTACTATCTTTGAATTGCGTAAAGCGCGTGAGCGCGGGCATGTTCTGGAAGGTTTGGCTGTAGCGCTTGCTAATATCGATCGTGTGATCGAATTGATCCGTCAATCGCCTACGTCTGCAGAAGCAAAAGAAAAGCTGATCTCAGAAACGTGGGAGCCTGGCAATGTCATGGCGATGCTTGAGCGTGCTGGTGCAGATGCATGTCGCCCAGATGATTTGGATGCCGCTTATGGTTTCAATGATGGTGTATACCGTTTGTCTCCAGAGCAGGCGCAAGCGATTCTTGATCTTCGCTTACACCGTCTAACGGGTCTTGAGCATGAAAAACTGCTTGGAGAGTACAAGTCTTTGATCGACTTGATCGCTGAGTTGTTGGAAATCCTTGGCAACCCTGATCGCCTAATGGAAGTGATTCGTGAAGAGCTGGAAGACGCTCGCGATCAATTTGGCGATGCGCGTCGTACAGAGATCCTGACATCCAAGCAAGATCTCACCATTGCTGACTTGATTGATGAAGCGCCAATGGTTGTGACGATTTCTGATACTGGTTATGCGAAAACACAACCGCTAGAAGAATACAAAGCTCAACGCCGTGGTGGCCGTGGTAAATCTGCATCGGGTATGAAGGATGAAGATCATATCAGTCACCTGTTGGTGACCAGCAGTCACGACACGGTCATGCTGTTCAGTAACTTCGGTAAAGTGTACTGGTTGCGTGTGTTTGAGATTCCTGTCGGTAGTCGTGCATCAAAAGGTCGTCCAATTGTTAACTTGCTGCCATTAGCGGAAGGTGAGCATATTTCGGCACTGTTGCCTTTGACTGCACCGGAGAAAACCGATGCGGACAGTGATGTTGATACAGAAGTAGACGAAGCGGAAGACGTTGCAGCAAGTAGCTACATCTTTATGGCGACTGCTAATGGTACTGTTAAGAAGACGGCGATGGAGCATTTCGCTCGTCCACGTTCAAGTGGTTTGATCGCGCTGAAGCTAGATGAAACAGATGCATTGGTAGGTGTTGCACAAACATCTGGCAATGATGACATTATGTTGGTTTCAAGCTCAGGCAAGACTATCCGCTTTAAAGAAACTGATGTGCGCCCAATGGGCCGTACAGCTGCCGGTGTTCGCGGTATCAAGTTGGCTGAAGAGGCGAAAGTGGTTTCTTTGATCGTGCCAAGTGCTGAGCAGGAAACAGCTGTACTGATGGCCTGCGAGAATGGCTACGGTAAGCGTACTATGATCAGTGAATTCCCTGTTTACGGTCGTGGTGGTCAAGGTGTCATTGGTATTCAAGTGTCCGAGCGTAACGGCCCAGTAGTGGGAGCAACGCAGGTTGAAGATACGGATGAAGTCATCTTGATTACGGACATGGGAACCTTGGTTCGTACCCGTGTTTCAGAAATTTCATGTCAGGGACGTAACACACAAGGCGTTACGCTTATTCGACTATCGAATGAAGAGCGTTTAGTGGGTGTGGAGCGTGTCGTAGAGGATGACGATGCAGAAGCTGAAGCCGAGTTGGTGGATGCTGATGTTGAAACAACCGATACAGCAGACGAACTTCAGAGTAATCCCCCAAGCTCTGAAGAGTAAAGTTCTAGGCGCACCTTGAGTGCGCCTTCTTTTGTGCCATAGGGTACATATTTAAATGAGGTTTTAGGCAGAATGAGCCGCGTTTACAACTTTTGTTCTGGTCCCGCCGCGCTTCCAGAAGCCGTATTGGAAAAAGCGCAAGCAGAGTTACTTGATTGGCATGGCAAAGGCGTGTCCGTCATGGAAATGAGTCACCGAAGTGAAGAGTTTATGTCGATTTTAGCATCGACTAAAGCTCGCCTGACGCGTTTGTTAAACATCCCTGACAATTATGAAATTGTTTTTGCTCAGGGTGGTGCGTCAACGCTGTTTGCTCAAATTCCAGCGAACCTGACAAATGGCTTTGATTCCGCGTGTTACTTAGATACCGGTGCGTGGTCGACCAAAGCGATTAAAGAAGCGAAGAAATACACCAATGTGGTATTGGCTGGCTCGACAAAAGATGTGAACTACACATCTGTGCCTGATTTCTCGACCTTGAATCTTGATGAAAAGGCTGCTTATTTGCACTTGACGCCCAATGAAACCATTGGTGGGTTAGAGTTTGCAGACTTGCCTGAAACCAATCTTCCTATCGTGGCAGATTTATCTTCGACCATCTTGTCTCGTGAAATTGATGTGTCTAAGTACGGTTTGATCTATGCCGGTGCGCAAAAAAATGTGGGTCCAGCAGGTGTTGTGATCAACATTATTCGCAAAGACTTATTGGCGCGCAGCAACAATGAAGCACTGCCGAGTGTTTGGTCTTTTGAGAATCTTGCGAAAAACGACTCCATGATCAATACACCGCCAACCTTTGCTATTTATCTGGCTGACTTGGTTTTTGAGTGGTTAGAAGCACAAGGTGGTGTGGCAGCCATGGAAAAAATAAACGTTGAAAAAGCGGATTTGCTTTACAGTGCCATCGATAACAGTGGTTTCTACTCAAACCCTATTGATGTTCGCTACCGCTCGCGGATGAATGTGCCATTTGTGTTGGCGGATGAGTCACTTGAAAAGACTTTCCTAAAAGAGTCTGAAGAAGCCGGGCTTCGCACCCTTGCTGGGCACCGTTCAGTAGGTGGTATGCGTGCAAGTATCTACAATGCTATGCCGATTGAAGGCGTGAAAGCATTGATCGATTTCATGCAAGCATTCGAAAAACGCTACGGTTAATTGTAACTAGGATACACGCTCTATGACGACTAAAAATGATACAACGACGATCACGCTGCCCATGCTTCGCGATCGAATTGATGCGATTGACGCGCAAATTCAAGACTTGATAAATGAGCGCGCAGCCTGTGCGCAAAAGGTAGCTGAAGTTAAGCTAACTGAGCAGGGCGATCAGAATGTTGTGTTTTATCGTCCAGAGCGTGAAGCCCAGGTATTGCGCCGAGTGATGGAGCGTAATAAGGGGCCATTAGGCAATGAGGAAATGGCGAAGATCTTTCGTCAGGTGATGTCGTCTTGTCTAGCGCTTGAGCGTCCAATGCGTATTGCCTTTTTAGGTCCTGAAGGAACCTTTACACAGCAAGCAGCACTGAAACATTTTGGTCAATCCATCATTAGTGCGCCCATGGCAGCTATTGATGAGGTGTTTCGTGAGGTGGAGTCTGGTGCAGCGAATTATGGTGTGGTACCGGTCGAAAACTCTACAGAGGGTGTAGTAAATCACACGCTTGATAGTTTCAGAAATTCACGTTTGAAAATTTGTGGTGAAGTAGAGGTTCGTATTCATCATAACTTGCTGGTTGCGCCGAACATCAATCCTGATGATGTGACACATATTTATTCGCATCAACAGTCTTTGGCGCAATGTCGAGCATGGCTGGATCGTTATTGGCCGCATGCCGAGCGTGTGGCGGTTAGCTCAAATGCAGAAGGTGCACGCCTGGCTGCTGAAGCGGGTAAAAACGGTAAAGCGGTTGCTGCCATTGCCGGTGACATTGCTAGTCAATTGTATGATCTTGTTGTGGTGTCAGCCAATATTGAAGATCACCCAGATAACACGACTCGATTCCTTATTATTGGTAATGAAAAAGTGCCACAAAGTGGCAAAGATAAGACGTCGTTATTGGTTAGTGCCAAGAATGAGCCGGGCGCTTTGTATCGCTTGCTAGAATCCTTTGAACGCCATGGTGTCGACATGACACGCTTGGAAACTCGTCCGTCCCTTATTAGTAAGTGGGGTTATGTCTTCTATATTGATTTCTGGGGGCATTGTGAAGATGAGGCGTGCCATGCAGTGATCGATGAGTTGCGTGAACGAGCGTCAGAAGTAAAAGTTCTAGGTTCATACCCTGTCGCGGTTCTTTAGGCGATAGTTCAGGAAAAGGCACTTGCGATGCAAGACAGTAAGAAAGAATTTGGCAATGTCTTAATTGTCGGTTTAGGCATGATTGGTGGCTCTTTTGCGAAGAGTCTGAAGCTACAAGGCTTGGCGACACTTTTTGGGGCTGACCGTCGAGCGGGTGAGCTAACGCTTGGGGTGTCTACAGGGGTGATTGATCACCCGGCTCAGCTAGACGAAGCGACCATTTCAAACATGGATATCATTATCTTGGCGACGCCTGTGCGTGCCATGGAGTCTGTGCTGACAGAAATCAAACCATTTATTAAGCCTACGACATTAATCACGGATGTGGGCTCCACTAAAGGCAGCGTCGTAGCGGCTGCGAAAAAAGTGTTTGGCGAAGCACCTGCTAACTTCATTCCAGGTCACCCGATTGCGGGTGCAGAGAAAAGCGGTGTCTTGGCTGCGAATCCTCATCTATTTGAAAAGCATATGGCCATTGTGACGCCATTGCCGTATTCCGATCCTGAGTTGTTAGACCGGCTGCACCGTTTATGGCGTGCAGTAGGGGCTGATGTGGTTAGTATGGATGTGGATCACCACGACCATGTGTTAGCGGCGTCAAGTCACTTGCCTCATTTGTTGGCCTATACGCTAGTCGACGCCTTGGCCAATGCGGAACGAAGCCAAGATATTTTCCGCTTTGCGGCCGGTGGATTTAGAGATTTTACTCGAATCGCATCAAGTGATCCGGTGATGTGGCGAGATGTTTTCCTTGCAAATAAGGATGCAACATTAGCCACGCTAGATTTATTTACTGAGCGTTTAGATGAAATGCGCCAAGCGATCGTTGAGGCTGACGGTGCTTCGATGTATGGCGTGTTTACTCGAGCTAAGTCTGCACGTGATCACTTCTTGCGCTTACTAGAGCAGCGAACCTTGGGTAAGCCCCAAGAAAAAGCGGTGGCAATCAGTGTTAGCCCAGCTTCGGCTATCAACGGTGAAATCAAGTTGATCGGTGACAAATCTTTGTCACATAGAGCGCTTATAATGGCCGCCCTTGCCAAAGGGGTCAGTGAATTAAGTAATATTGACCTTACCGGTGATGTCAAAGTAACCATGCAGGCTCTTAAAGATATGGGTGTGGTTATTGAGGAGTTTGGCTATGGAGCAGTTAGGGTTCATGGTGTTGGTCGTCGTGGGCTAAGAGCCCCCATTGCGCCGATCAATGTTCATAACTCTGCAACCTCGCTGTATTTGCTTGCCCCGATATTGTCTGGGCAGACGTTCCACGTGGAAGTGATTGGTGAAGAGACGCTTCTTAATACACCGTTTACGCATTTGTTGGCATTAATGCGAGAAGCAGGGGCTTCTGTTACGAGTGCTGCTGCTGACTGCCTACCATTTAAGTTTGCACCGGCAGAATTGACGCCTGTGAAAATTGAGTTACCTGGACCTCCTTCATCACGCTTGATGTCCAGCGCGGTGTTATTAAGTTTGTTTGCAGAAGGGCAAAGTCAGTTTTCTACGGTATTGCATTTCGATGACCAAGTCCGTGCATTGTTTGCGAGTTTTGGCGTGGGCATTGATGGAGAGTCTGACATTTCGGTTTCAAGTAATGAGCTGAAAGGGACGGCTTTGGATTTGCCTGCAGACATGCAGCAAACACTTTGGTCTGTGTTGCTGGCGACTCTTTTGCCAGGATCGTCGCTTCGCTTAAGTGGTGTTTCTAGTCAAGGGCGTATGGTTAAGGTGCTGTCCTTGTTGCAGGGCGCTGGAGCAAAAATTGATTGGGTGGGTGAACCTATTGATGTGTTCGCTGCTCAAAGTGTTCAAGTGAGTTTTGCTAAACTCTCGTCTTTTAACCTGGATGCTGTGCAATCTTATGAGATGAGAGAATTTTTAACTCAGCTGGCGACGGCTGCGATATATGCAGAAGGTGATAGTCAGTTTGAAGGGATTTCACATTTACCTTATTTCTATGAAGATCGTATCACGACATTTGTAGATGGTGTGAATCACATTGGTGGTGCCGTTGAATGGCACGCCGGAACATTGTTATCAAAGGGATGTACCCCTCAGGGTGGGGATTTGGACAGTGCGGGGAATGAATTGGTTGCATTGGCATTTCTATTGCTTGCAGCCCGTTGCCGCAACGGTGCGACAGTCAGGGATTGTCAGAAATTGTTAGCGCAAATTCCAAACTTAGAAGAAATTGCTGCGCAACTAGGCCTTAAGTGCTTAGTGCAAAGCTAAATAAGAGGAACAGATATGATTAATCAAGCCCCAGTTATTACGATTGATGGCCCAAGTGGTGCCGGTAAAGGCACAGTAAGTCAATTAGTCGCGGAGAAGCTGGGTTGGCATTTGCTTGATAGTGGTGCGCTTTACAGATTGTTAGCGTTAGCGGCGTCTCATCATGGTATTCAATCGGATGATGTTGAGGCGTTGAAAGTATTGGCAGAGCACTTGGATATTCAATTCCAGCAGTCAGAAGAAGGCAAGGTTGAAATTATTTTAGAAGGTGAGGTTGTCACTCAGGCGATCCGAACTGAAATTGTTGGTAATCAAGCGTCAAAACTGGCTGCCATTCCTGATGTGCGTGAGGGGTTGTTGTTGCGACAGCGTGCTTTTGCGCATACGCCAGGTCTTGTTGCGGACGGTCGTGATATGGGAACAGTCGTGTTTCCTGAAGCAAGCATAAAAGTTTTCCTTACCGCTTCACCTGAAGAGCGAGCTCAGCGACGTTTGCTTCAGTTAGAGCAAAAAGGTGAGGTTGTCGATTATCAAGAGCTTGTTAAGAGCATTAAAGAGCGTGATGAGCGTGATGCTAACCGCCCAATTGCTCCATTAGTGCCGGCGGCTGGTGCGGTAGTGATTGACAGTACCGACATGGCGATTGAGCAGGTTGTTGAAGTTGTGCTGGCTGAAGCGGCAAAAGCTTCCTACATTTAAGTATGCAACTGTATTAATGCTCATTCTTTGTGCTAAAATATTGCGATTAAAAATTTAGTCGACTTGGTGCCAGCAAAAGCCAAGTCGCAATCAATGTAAATTAGCCCCACATAAGCTGGCGATGTGGCAGGGAACATTTAGTTGTTCCGTATATATAGGAATCACAATGACTCAAAGCTTCGCAGAACTGTTTGAAGAAAGCCTAAAAAGCGTAGAAATGGCGCCAGGCTCAATTGTTACTGGTATCGTTGTTGACATCGATAGCGACTGGGTAACTGTTCACGCAGGTCTTAAATCTGAAGGCGTTATCCCACGTTCTCAATTCCTAAACGAGAGCGGCGAATTCACTCTAAACATCGGCGACGAAGTTAAAGTAGCTCTTGACGCTGTTGAAGACGGTTTCGGTGAAACTAAACTTTCTCGTGAGAAAGCTAAGCGTGCTGAAACTTGGTCTGTGCTTGAGAAAGCATACGAAGAAGGTGAAATCGTTAAAGGTATCATCAACGGTAAAGTTAAAGGTGGCTTCACTGTTGATATCGCTAACATCCGTGCTTTCTTGCCAGGTTCTTTGGTAGATGTTCGTCCTATCCGTGACACATCTCACCTTGAAGGTGTTGAACTTGAGTTCAAACTTATCAAGCTTGATCAAAAACGTAACAACGTTGTTGTTTCTCGTCGTGCTGTTATGGAAGCGACTAACAGTGCTGAGCGTGAAACTCTTCTTGCTAACCTTGAAGAAGGTCAAGAAGTTAAAGGTATCGTTAAGAACCTTACTGACTACGGTGCATTCGTTGACTTGGGCGGTGTTGATGGTCTTCTACACATCACTGACATGTCTTGGAAGCGTATCAAGCACCCAAGCGAAATCATCGCTGTAGGTGACGAGATCGACGTTAAAGTTCTTAAGTTCGATCGTGAGCGTAACCGTGTATCTCTAGGTCTTAAGCAACTAGGTGAAGATCCATGGGTAGCAATCAAAGCTCGTTACCCAGAAGGTACTAAAGTTACTGCACGCGTAACTAACCTAACTGACTACGGTTGCTTCGCTGAGCTAGAAGAAGGTGTTGAAGGTCTTGTTCACGTTTCTGAAATGGACTGGACTAACAAAAACATCCACCCTTCTAAAGTTGTTCAAATCGGCGACGAAGTAGAAGTTATGATCCTAGACATCGACGAAGAGCGTCGTCGTATTTCTCTAGGTATCAAGCAGTGCACTCCAAACCCATGGGAAGAGTTCGCTACATCTTTCAACAAGAACGACAAGATCTCTGGTGCTATCAAGTCTATCACTGACTTTGGTGTATTCATCGGTCTTGACGGCGGTATCGACGGCCTTGTTCACCTATCTGACCTATCTTGGGATGAAGCTGGTGAAGAAGCAGTACGTAAGTACAAGAAAGGTGACGTTCTAGAAACAGTTGTTCTTTCTATCGATGCTGAGCGTGAGCGTATCTCTCTAGGTGTTAAACAACTAGAGCAAGATCCTTTCGTTGCATTCGTTGCTGAAAACGACAAAGGCGCTATCGTAAACGGTACTGTTGCTGAAGTTGATGCAAAAGGTGCTGTTGTGACTCTAGCTGAAGGCGTAGAAGCTTACTTGAAAGTTTCTGAAATCAGCCGTGAGCGCGTAGAAGATGCTTCTGCAGTTCTTAAAGAAGGTGATGCAGTTGAAGCTGCGATCGTAAACGTTGATCGTAAAGCACGCACTATCGCTATCTCTGTTAAGGCTAAAGACGCTTCTGAAGAGAAAGCTGCTCTTAAATCTCACGCTGAGAAGCAACAAGCTGAAGTTAGCGGCCCGACTACAATCGGTGATCTAATCAAAGCTCAACTTGAGAACCAAAACTAATTTCGACTAAGCAATAGCTGAAAGAATAGTTTATGAAAAAGCGGGCCTTTTTAGGTCCGCTTTTTTTATGTTTTTTCGTGGATCGGATTGACAAATAAACTATACACAGAAGATGTGGATAAATGTGGGTATAGCTCTAAGTTCAGCGAAAAGTGGCCAGCAGCTTTTTGATATCATCTTCATCCCATTCTTCCTTTTCAAGTAACTCGGAAAGTTCTGGGCTATTTTGAATTAGGTCTAAATTCTTTTTAAATTTAGCGAAATGGTATTCTTTTATCAGTTTTTCATCGTATTCTGAGCGATAAAGTGGTTTTGGCTGATCTTCGGGTGTGCCTGACTTCGGTTGATCTGCTTTTAAGTTATTCACAGTTTTATAAGCGCTCAGCATTTTCGACTTGTTCATGTTGCTCACCTACCGGATACTCTATTTGTGTAACGAGGAAATGATCCTCTTTTGCTGTCCACTTAATATTAGCATTCCATAGCTGGTTGCCGTGATTGCGGTTTTCCGAGCCAACTAAATAGGAAGGGCGTGGGTCTTGGCCGATGACTTGTTCAATTAATGGCACTAGATCTCTAGCATAGATAGCTTTGTAGGATTCTGCTTGTTCGAGTGCTAATTCAGAAAATTTGACGCTTTTTAATGTGGTGGGTAGTGGTGCAAAGCCACCTTTTGCATTGGGTAGAGCATCTGCGTAAGGAAGATAAGGTTTAATATCGACGATAGGGGTCTTATCGAGCAGGTCTGCACCGATGATATCAATGAAGACGCGATTGCCGTCCTTTCTCACGCCTTTGACTTCTACAACCGATAATCCTAATGGATTAGGGCGGTGAGTAGCGCGCGTGGCGAAAATTCCCATTTTTTCTTTGCCGCCTAGGCGTGGTGGGCGAATCTTGGCCTTCCAATTATCTGTCATGCACTCGTGGAAAATAAAATGCACCCAGATGTGTGAAAAGCCATCTAGGCCATCTAGTACATCAAGACGGTTAAAAGGCGGTAATAACTCAATCGAAGCGGATGCTTCAGTCACCAAACCAGGTTGTCTGGGGATGCCAAACTTTTGTTTATAACAAGAGTGAACGAGGCCGATTTGCTGAAATGTGAAGGATTGGCTCATGATTATTTCGTTGCTAAGTAATGAATAATACGGAATCAGATAGAATAAGTTGTGTTAGTATACCGCTTATCTATTTTTATAGCGTCCCTACGATGGGAAATGAAATCGCTGGATAAAGAAGAGAGAAAATAATGTCCTTAGAATCTTACATGAACGAAGTTGGTCAAAAGGCTCGCGCAGCGTCGCGCCAATTGACTCGTGCAACCACTGAGCAAAAGAACAAAGCATTGTTCGCTATGGCTGATGCTCTGGAGCATGCACGACCTCGACTGAAAGAAGAGAATGCTAAGGACTTGGAAAATGGCAAACAGAAGGGGTTAGAGCCGGCGTTGCTGGATCGACTTGAGCTAAACGATGCACGCATTGATGGCATGATTGAAGGCTTAAAGCAGGTCGCCACTTTACCAGATCCTGTGGGTGAAATTACCGATATGGTTTACCGTCCTTCTGGCATTCAGCTTGGTAAGATGCGTGTTCCGTTGGGCGTGATCGGTATTATCTACGAGTCTCGCCCAAATGTGACGATTGATGCTGCGAGTCTTTGTTTGAAATCAGGTAACGCAACCATTTTGCGTGGTGGTAGTGAAGCATTTTACTCAAACCAAGCCATTGCTCAGGCGGTTCAGTCAGGTCTTGTGTCAGCCGGTCTACCTGAAGATGCGGTGCAAGTAATCAATACTGTAGACCGTGAAGCAGTGGGCCGTTTGATCTCTATGCCAGAGTTTGTAGACGTGATTGTTCCTCGTGGCGGAAAAGGATTGATTGAGCGCATTAGCAAAGACGCTCGTGTACCTGTGATCAAGCATTTAGATGGTAACTGCCATGTTTACATTGATGATGAAGCAGACCTAGAAAAAGCGTTTAACATTGCCATGAATGCCAAAACTCGCCGTTACGGTGTATGTAATGCGATGGAGTCATTGCTTGTTAACGCGAGTGTTGCGAAAGAAATCTTGCCTCGTTTAGCGGATGCCTTGGCTGAAAAAGGTGTTGAATTAGTAGGTTGTGAGCAAACTCGGGCCATTATTGATGCAGCTCCTGCGACTGAAGAAGATTGGTACACTGAATATCTTGCGCCTAAGTTATCGATTAAGTTGGTAGCTGATATGGATGAAGCCATTGCGCATATTAACCAATATGGCTCGCACCACTCTGATGCTATTGTGTCTCAGAACTATTCAAAGACACGTGCTTTTATGACCGAAGTAGATTCCTCTTCTGTGATGGTTAACGCTTCAACGGCATTTGCCGATGGCTTTGAGTACGGTCTTGGTGCGGAAATTGGTATTTCGACCGATAAGATTCATGCCCGTGGCCCAGTAGGCTTAATTGGTCTAACTAGCCAAAAATACGTTGTACTAGGGGATGGTCACACCCGTGACAACTGAGGTTTCCCAAGCGTTAAAGAAAGGTACGGTTGTGATGGGGGGGACTTTTGATCCAATCCATCACGGCCACCTTCGCTCTGCTGTTGATATTCTTGATTGCTTTCAATTCGAAACACTGCGATTAATTCCATGTTTTCAACCTGTGCATAAGGGTGAGCCGACCGTTAGTGCTGAACAGAGACTGAAAATGGTGGAGCTTGGTATTGCCGCGGATAGCCGGTTAAGTGTTGATGCCCGAGAGATTCTTCGTGCGGGGCCTAGCTATACATTTGAAACGCTGGTCGAGTTGCGTGCAGAGCTGGGGCAAGAGGAGCCTCTCATTATGGTGGTAGGAATGGATAGTTTTCTATCTCTACCAACATGGGCGCGTTGGCAAGATCTGCTATCTGTTGCACATATATTGGTTATTTCAAGGCCAGGCTGGGAGCCTGACTTTATTTCGACCTTAGAGTCTTTTTATGAAAAACATCGAGCCGAGAGCGCGACTGAGTTACAATGCGCGCCCGCTGGTAAGATTTGGATGCAAAGTTTTACGCCATTAGCGATTTCATCCAGCCAAGTACGAAACCTTTGTCGCGAAAAAGCGTCTATTGCTTACTTGGTTCCAGAAACAATACAACGCTTCATTGAAGCACATTCTTTATATAAATAGGGTTATCCGAAACTATGAGCCAAAACCAATTATCTGCTGATCAAATTCTCGAAATTGCTGTTGAATCACTTGAGGATGTGAAGGGCGATAACATCACTGTACTTAACGTCAGTGAACTGACAGATATGATGGACTTTATGGTGATTTGTACTGGTACATCAAAGCGTCACGTAAACTCTTTGGGCCAAAACGTAGTAGAACACGCAAAAAGTAAAGGTCTTCAGCCGCTAGGTAGTGAAGGTCGTGACATGGGCAGTGAATGGGTTCTAGTCGACCTATACGATGTAGTGGTGCATGTGATGACGGAAGAGGCTCGCTCGTTCTACGACCTAGAAAAACTTTGGGATATCAAACCAGAGCAACGTTAAGGCTTTAAAATGCGCGTTAGGTTAATAGCAGTCGGTACAAAAATGCCGAAATGGGTAACCGAAGGCTACGAAGAATACGCCAAGCGTTTGCCGAAAGACTTCGCCCTAGAATTGGTTGAGTTGCCAATGTCGCCTCGTGGTAAGAACACGGACATTGCTAAAGCTATTCAAAAAGAAGGGGATGCAATGCTAGCTGCGATCCCAGCTGGCGATAAAGTCATTGCCCTTGAAGTCTTAGGTAAAGCGTGGAGTACTGAAAATTTGGCCGATCAGACCGCTAATTGGCGCATGGATGGATATAACATCTCTTTGCTAGTCGGTGGGCCGGACGGCTTAGATCCACGCTGTACTGCTCGTGCAGACCAAGCGTGGTCTCTCTCAAAACTGACATTACCTCATCCTATGGTGCGAATACTGCTAGCAGAGCAGATATATCGCGCTTGGACACTGATGAATAATCACCCTTACCATCGGTAGGATTTTGCTTTGGGTAAACACCATCAAGTTTTTCGGAATTATCGCCAAGAACATTCTTTAACGAAACGAAGAGTTGTAGTCGCTGCTGCTTTCGTGTTGTTCATGGTTGGGGTCTTGATGGCTCGTTTGTTTTATCTTCAGGTGATGGAATACGAGCTATACCAAACTAAAGCCAATGATAACCGAGTCATGCTGGTGACTGAGCCGCCACCGCGAGGATTGATTTATGATCGCAATGGTGTCGTGCTTGCTGATAATCGTCCTATCCATAGCTTAACCGTTATTCCAGAACGTGCTGCGAGTTTACCTGAGCTTAAAGCAGCACTTTCGCCTATAGTCGACATTTCGGAAGAGGACTGGAGTGAGTACGAAAGTAAGCTAAAAGAATACCGTCGCCCGTATCAGTCCATTACATTGAAGTCTCAGTTATCTGACGATGAATGGTCTAAAGTCTCTGTTGATCTCTATAAATTAGATGGAGTTCAAGTTGAGGCACAATTAACTCGTTATTACCCGTACGGCGAGGCATTTGCCCATGCAATCGGTTACGTTGGACGAATCACTTCCCGTGACCTTGAGCGTGTGGATAGAATGGCTTATC
This sequence comes from Marinomonas communis, assembly GCF_004363305.1. GTDB lineage: Bacteria > Pseudomonadota > Gammaproteobacteria > Pseudomonadales > Marinomonadaceae > Marinomonas > Marinomonas communis. The sequence goes on from NZ_SNZA01000005.1 coordinate 245,621, forward strand.
AAGGCGCTCTTTTCATTGGTAAAACCGGCGTCGAAGAGTATTACGAATCGACATTATTCGGTAAGCCTGGGATATCGAAAGTTGAGGTGAATGCTCGCGGACGTATCATGTCTGAGATAGAGCGACAAAATCCAACGCCAGGTAAAGATTTACACCTATATATGGATGCCCGTCTGCAACAGTATGCCTATGACCTCTTAGGTAACTACAAAGGGGCTGTCGTTGCCATTGATCCAAATAATGGTGGTGTGCTGGCGATGGTTTCTAAACCAGGGTTTGATCCTAATTTGTTTGTCCGAGGCATTTCGGTGGATCAATACGCTGAACTTCGTGACGATAAACGTCTCCCCCTATTTAACCGCGCTTTGCGAGGAGGCTATCCTCCAGCCTCAACGATTAAACCTTTTATGGGGCTTGCTGGGCTTGAATACGGCTTTTCTTCTTGGTCTGAAACCTATTATGCCCGTGGTTATTACCAGATAAATCCAAATGGACGCCGTTATCGCGACTGGAAACGAGGCGGACATGGTTGGATTGATTTAGAACGATCCATAATTGAGTCTGTTGATACGTATTATTACCAACTTGCTCATAAAATGGGGATTACGCCGATTCATACGTTTCTTTCAAAATTTGGTTATGGGCAGTCGTCTATTCTGGATTTAAATGGCGCTAGTAAAGGTTTGCTGCCATCCAATGAATGGAAGAAAGCACGCTATAAAGAACCATGGTATCCCGGTGACTCAGTAAACGTTGGTATCGGTCAGGGCTTCATGGTGGCGACGCCAATACAGATTGCTACAGCCAACGCTGCGATGGCGGCACGGGGTCATATGTATTACCCGCGAATGGTTAATGAAGTTGATAATGCTCCAGCAACCTTTGAGGGCAACGAAGGTGTAGAGCATGAAATTGTTTTAAAAGATCAGCGTAACTGGGAGCGTATGGTTCGAGCTATGGAGAAAGTGATTACGGACGCTCGTGGTACGGGGCGACGTCTACAGGGAACTGAGTACACTATCGCAGGGAAAACTGGTACAGGCCAAGTGTTTAGTTTGGCTGATGATCAGGAATACGACGCTGATAGCTTAGATAAAAGATTGCATGATCATGCTTTATTTATCGGGTTTGCACCGGCCGAGAAGCCTAAAATTGCAGTATTTGCTATTTTTGAAAATGGCGGCAGCAGTTCTAAACCAGCTGATCTAACCAAAGCGCTTTTTGATGCGTACTTGTACGACGATTACCCTCAAGAATATGATTACTTTGAGGAGCAGCGCCGATGAACTGGCAGTTTTACCACCGTTTTATAGCGTTTACGAATGCTAGGTTATGGCGTCTGACACACGTTGATGTTTTATTGCTGGTAGCGCTGTTAATTTTGATGTCAGGTGGCCTGTTTGTTTTGTACTCAGCTTCTGGACAAGATGTCGCCATGGTGGAGCGTCAAGTATTGCGTCTAGGAATCGGTATGGTCACATGTCTTGGTTTAGCGCAGTTGCCACCAAAGTACATGCGTCGAGCTTCTCCCTTTCTGTTTGTCGTATTGGTGGGATTGCTTGCGTGTGTGCTGTTATTCGGTGTCGGGGCAAAGGGTGCTCAACGTTGGTTAGCATTACCAGGTGGGTTGAGGTTTCAGCCGTCTGAAATCATGAAGATTGTCATGCCGATGATGGTTGCATGGTATTTTGCAAACCGTCCATTGCCTCCAAGCTTTAAAGAAATTGTCACGGTGCTTGTGATCATTGCGGTGCCGTCGCTGATGGTCGCTAAACAGCCCGATCTGGGTACCGCTTTGCTGGTCGGCGTGTCTGGTATCTTTGCGCTATTTCTTGCGGGGCTTGGATGGCGTTACATCATTGGTGCCGCGGCAGCTGTGCCTGTGGCGGCATATGGACTGTGGCAGGTCATGCGTGATTATCAAAAACAACGCGTGTTAACTTTCTTAGATCCAGAGAGTGATCCGCTAGGGTCAGGTTGGAATATTATCCAGTCCAAAACCGCTATTGGCTCAGGTGGATTGCATGGAAAGGGTTACCTTGAAGGCACTCAAGCTCAGTTAAACTTTTTACCAGAGAGCCATACCGATTTCATTATTGCAGTGTTGGCAGAAGAGTTTGGCATGATTGGGTGTGCATTATTAATGTGTGCTTATTTGCTGGTGATAGCTAGGGGCTTGTACATTGCCGCTTATGCTGAAGATAACTATGCGCGTTTACTGGCTGGGAGTATAACGCTTACCTTTTTTGTGTACATGTTTGTAAATATTGGCATGGTGTCTGGGATCTTACCGGTTGTCGGTGTACCGTTACCTTTGGTGAGCTATGGTGGTACCTCCATCATTACCATCATGGCGACATTTGGGATTTTAATGTCGATACAAACGCATAAAAGGGCAAGGTAATGTTGAATAGAGTACTGGCACTAAGCTTAACATTGGGTTTATTGGGATGCACTACGGCAGGAAGTCAAGTTGAAGCTCAGACCGCACAAGAGGCATTTCAGCAAGTACCTTATATAAAACAACCAGAAGTTCAGCAATTTATTGACAAGATGGTTTCTGAACATCGTTATGATCGAGCGCTATTAACGGATAAATTTTCCAATACATTTAAGCGCCACCAGGTCATCACAAAATCTGATAATCAGCCTGAAGTGCTGGTGCCCTTCCATAAGTACCGAGCTAACTTCATTGACCCAGTTCGCGTTAAGCAGGGCGTCGCTTTTGCTGAGCGCAATAAATCTTGGTTGCAAAAAGCTGAGAAAGACTATGGAGTCGATTGGCCAGTCATTGTTGCTTTAATCGGTGTTGAAACAGCCTACGGTAAGGTAACTGGTAGCAAAGATGTGTTCACATCATTAACCACTTTATCGTTCGATTACCCCCGACGTGGCGGCTATTTTCAAAGTGAGCTAGAAGCGTATTTGTTGCTTGCTCGTAATCAAGGTTGGTCTATTGGCTCTACTAAAGGCTCTTATAGTGGGGCATTAGGCATGGTTCAGTTTATGCCTAGTAATTACATGAAGCTGGCGGTGGATTACGATCAAGATGGTCGAGTCGACCTTTGGGGATCAGAAGCGGATGCTATTGGAAGCATTGCCAATTACCTGCGTCATCATGGTTGGAAATACCGCGAAAAAGCAGCTATTACAGCCAGAGTAGATAATCTTGAGTCTGTGCAGGAGATGGTGAACAAAGGCCGCGCTCCAATTCTGTCGATGAGAGAGTGGGCTGAAAAAGGGGTGTGGTCAACAACTCACTATAATGGCGCTAAGGCTGGGTTGATTGGTTTGCGAGAAAGTGACAGTCATGTGGATTATTGGTTGGCTTATGAAAACTTTTTCACCATTATGGATTACAACCCTAGTCGACGATATGCCATGTCAGTTTTAGAATTAGCAAATAGGATCGAACAGTATGAAGGTAGCTAAATATCTGGCAGCAGTATCTACTTTGTGGCTGGTTGGTTGTACAAGTACTAGCCACATAAATGGTTCCTCTGTCGATTACGATAAAGCGTCAGGGGGAGGGCGTTACAGTATATTGCAGGATCATGCCCCATCAGGCGATATCAAAGTAGATCATTTGCCAGATCTAGTTCCTAAATATGAACCCAAAAGCCGAGGAGGTAATAAATCACCTTATGAGGTGTGGGGGAAAAAATATTATGTCATGGACTCAGCGGTAGGTTATACGGCCGAGGGGACAGCATCTTGGTATGGGCAGAAGTTTCACGGGCATAAAACCTCAAATGGGGAAACATATGATATGTATGCTTTCTCTGCTGCCCATAAGTCATTGCCATTGCCTACTTATTTAAAAGTGACCAATATTGATAATCAACGATCTGTGATTGTTCGCGTTAATGACCGTGGCCCATTTCACGGTGATCGATTGATTGACTTATCTTATGCCGCTGCAGCGCGTCTGGGCTACCATAAGAAAGGTCTAGCTAGAGTGCGTATCGAAGCCATTACACCGAGGCCTGGGGAGCGATATTCCTCAACGCCTGTTGCCGCTGCTCAGCCAAAGCCAGTTGTTACGCCTAGTGTCGCACCAGTGTCGGCACAAGCACCAGCCAATGCTTTATTGTTTAGCCATCTTCAGCTAGGAGCGTTTTCTCAACAAGCCTCCGCCGCTCGTCTAAAGCAAAGGCTGCTTGAGAAGTTTGATACGGGTATTAATATTGATGTTTTGCATGCTCCAGATGGGCTTTATAAAGTGTTGGTTGGTCCATATGAAAGTGATGCTTTGTTAGAAGATTGGCAGACAAGATTGGATGCAGCAGGCTTTGGCAAAAGTGTAAAAGTAGCGTTAGCTCCCTAGGGGAACTTTATCTAGGCTAGAGATTCAAAGCTCCCTCTAGTATCATTCTCGCCTCACGGATTAGACTAAGACGTTTAAAACTATGAAACGACTGTTATCTCTTTTTATTTTTGCATGTATTTTTGTTACTTCTACGGCCAACGCGGCACCTTCATTAATCCCAGCACCGCCTCAGCTATCGGCCAATAGCTATGTTTTGATGGATGCTTACACTGGTGATGTACTGGTTGAGCACAACAGTCGTGAAGAATTGCCTCCGGCTAGCCTGACAAAACTTATGACAGCCTACATCACTGAATATGAGCTGGCAAAAGGTAATATTTCCTTTAATGATCAGGTGACGATAAGCGAAAAAGCTTGGCGTATGGAGGGCTCACGAATGTTTGTTCGTGAAGGTACTCAAGTGCGTCTAGAAGATTTGATGCGCGGCATCATTATTCAATCTGGTAATGACGCAAGTGTTGCCGTTGCAGAGCACATCGCTGGCGGTGAAGCAGCGTTTGCTGACTTGATGAACCAGCATGCCAAGCTACTGGGTATGAACAACTCTCACTTTGTTAACTCAACTGGTTTCCCCGCTGATGGTCACTATTCAAGTGCATACGATATCGCACTGTTGTCTCGTGCCACCATTGTGCACTTCCCTGAAAACTACAAAATGTACTCAGAGAAATACTTCACCTACAACGATATTCGTCAACCAAACCGAAATAAGTTGTTGTGGCGCGATAAAACAGTAGATGGTCTAAAAACAGGTCATACTGATGCCGCTGGTTATTGTTTAGCCGCCTCTGCTGTGCGTAACGGTACACGATTGATTGCCGTTGTGATGGGAACGAATTCTGATGAAGCGCGTGCTTCAGAAACTCAGAAGCTTTTAAACTACGGATTCCGTTATTACGAAACGCGTAAGTTGTACAGCGCCGGACAAGTGTTGAGTGATGCACGCGTATGGGGTGGTGAAGCAGATACTGTTAAAGTTGGTTTTGCTGATGATGTGTTGGTTACTATGCCTCGTCAAAATGCCGATTCGATTCCAGCATCCCTAGAGCTTGCACCTGAAATCGAAGCTCCGATTGCAGCAGGTGATGTGTTAGGTAAAATTATCGTAGGTACAGCGGATAATGTATTGCTTGAAAGAGAAGTGGTTGCATTAGAGCCTGTAGCGGAAGGCGGTTTCTTTAAGCGTCTATTTGATAAAGTTAAATTGTTCTTTATGAACTTGTTTTAAGTAATGGTATAGCAAAGAATGGCTTTAATTAATAAGCAAGGTGTTGTTGCAGCGGATGCGCCAGATGCCCCTAAAATTGAATTTCCCTGTGACAACTATGTGATTAAAGTTGTAGCGATGGATGTGGCGGATATTCAAGCGACAGTTATTCAACATGTTCGCACTCATGCGCCTGAGTTCGACGAGTCGTCTATTAAGAAGAATGTTTCCTCTAAGGGAAGGTTTGTCAGTTTTGGTCTACGTATTCGAGCTGAAAGTGAGTCACAATTGGCTCGTTTACATGAAGATCTTATGGCAGTCGAAGCCATTAAAATGGTTATGTAATTCATGCCAAACGCAATTCTGTGTCGTGATCTTGGTGTTGTTCCATATGAGTCTACATGGGAAGAAATGAAGCAGTTTACCCAGACTCGTACTAAACAAGACCAAGATCAGATTTGGCTCCTCGAGCACCCATCGATTTTCACGCAAGGACAAGCAGGAAAGGCTGAGCACCTCTTGGATGCTGGGGATATCCCAGTCATTCAGGCGGATCGTGGCGGGCAGGTCACGTATCATGGCCCTGGTCAGTTAATCGCATACATCATGATTGATTTAAAGCGTCTAGGCATTGGTGTTCGTGATCTGGTGACGCTTATTGAAAACTCAATTGTCGATGTCTGCAAGCTGCATGGTATTGAGTCTTACCCCAAGCCGGATGCACCGGGTGTATATGTGAATGGAATGAAAATATCCTCACTGGGCTTAAGAGTCCGTAGAGGATGTTCTTTTCACGGCGTTGCGTTGAATGTAGATATGGATTTAAATCCATTTCTGCGAATTAATCCCTGCGGTTATCAGGGACTTCAAATGATAGATATGAAGCGCTTGCAGCCACAGGTCAGCATGGCGCAAGTTAAAGTTCAGCTAGCCAACATACTGGCTGAACGTCTCGGATATTCTCATCCGATTATCCAACAAGGGTGAATATAAGAATGACTACTCAGCAAAAGCGAGTTGTACAGGGTGAAAAGCTACGTGGCGCAGAAAAAATGGCCCGTATTCCTGTTAAAGTTATCCCAACAGAAGAAATTCCTCGTAAGCCTGATTGGCTTCGTGTGCGTATGCCTGCATCGCCAGAGATTGCTCGCATTAAAAGTACGTTGCGTGAGCATAAATTGGCATCGGTTTGTGAGGAAGCCAATTGCCCTAACTTGGGTGAATGTTTCTCTAACGGCACAGCGACATTTATGATCATGGGTGATATTTGTACTCGTCGTTGTCCGTTCTGTGATGTTGCGCACGGTCGTCCCAATGCTCTGAGTCCAGATGAGCCAAAAGAACTGGCGACAGCCATTCGTGATATGCGCTTAAAATATGTTGTGATTACATCTGTTGACCGTGATGATCTTCGTGATGGCGGTGCACAACATTTTGTTGATTGTATTCGTGAGACACGAGCGCTTAGTCCAAACATTGAGATTGAAACACTGGTGCCAGACTTCCGTGGTCGTATGGATGCGGCGTTAGACATTCTTGAAATTGCTCCGCCAGATGTGTTTAACCATAACCTAGAGTCGATCCCGCGTTTATACCGTCAGGTTCGCCCTGGTTCTGACTACCAATGGTCTCTTGATCTGCTGAAGAAATTCAAAGATCGTTGCCCAGACGTACCAACGAAATCTGGTTTGATGGTTGGAATGGGTGAGTCTTTTGAAGAGATCGTCGAAGTTATGAAAGATCTTCGTGCTCATAACGTAGATATGTTGACTATTGGTCAATACTTGCAGCCATCTAAGCATCACTTCCCGATGGATCGATTTGTTCATCCAGAAGAGTTTGAACGCTACGAGCAAGTGGCGAAAGAGCTTGGTTTTAAGCACGCAGCTTGTGGTCCATTGGTACGATCTTCCTACCATGCTGATAAGCAGGCTCATGGTGAACGAGTTTCATAATGGTTAAAGCTTGGTTACAGGCGGTAGTTTGATTACGAAGAAACGAGAAGTGCGTTGAGTGCTTCTCGTTTTTTTATAAAAAAAGCCCGCCATTAGGGGGGCGGGCTAAACTATCCGTATAGACGCCAAGGGGTAAGCGTCGAATGCATGTCGGAACTAATGACTATGTGGACACTGCAAAAAAGATGTGCGCTGCAATGGCCTAGTTAAGATCTAGCTCACTGTCCTTAATCTTAACTGGTTATATTATAGACAAAGGATTCAGGGCTTGGTTCCAATATTGTGAATATTTTATGAGTATTGTTTATGGAAGGTGACTACGCCACGCCTTATTATGCAGTCAGTATTGAAACATCTGAGCTGCGTGATGATGTAATGTACCGCGTAATGACTGAGAAAGTCATGGATTTGGCAGCTGAGCAGGTGGGGTATCTATACGCTGACTGGGTGGTAGATGAATCGGCAAAGCTTGTTTTCTACTGGCGCAAGAGGGAGCAAGCTGAAGCGTGGATGAATCACTCGATGATGTTGCGTGTGCTATCCATTGGAGGGCAGTTTTGGTTCGATCGTTACAGCTTGAAGTTGCTAGAAGTGCAGAAGGAAAAAGTGGTGCTAAGTCATAAAAGTTGGCAAGACAATGCCAGATTTCCTGTGATTAAAACACCAAGAGGGGTGCTAAAGTTATTGAGCCTAGAAGAAGCGCCATTGTTAAAAGCCTACGTTAATGAGCAACGCGAGCATCTTGCACAGTGGGAGCCGCTTCGAGGTGAGGATTACTACAGTGACGAGACTTGTTATCTTCGTGTAAAGGAAATGCGCCGTGATTTCATTGAGGATAGAGGTTGTGTCTTATGTTTACTGAGTCCTGAGCGGGATCGCATGTTGGCGTACAGCAACTATTCCCAATTCGTGAGAGGTATATCTCAATCCTGTTTTTTGGGCTACAGTCTTGCTGCAGACCTTCAGGGCCAAGGCTATATGCATGAGTGTTTGTCTGCTGGTATTGAATACATTTCGAAAGAGTTAAATATCGATCGGATTCAAGCATGCTACATGCCAAGAAATCACAAGAGTGCAGCCGTGCTAGCGCGCTTGAAGTTCGAGAAAGAGGGAGTCGCACGAAACTACCTAAAGATTAACGGGCAATGGGAAGATCATACTCTGACAGCCTTGACGTTACGTTAAGCTTTACTATGGTCATGTACTTTTATAACTCTACTTTTGCTTGGGTAGGGCGTTGTAATACTGAGATATGTGATCGGTTTGGAGGAACGGTTAAATAGGCTCCTTGAAGTGCCTTTTGTAACAACTATTCCTGACTTTGGGATGACTTGGGCATTTTTTTGATCAAAAGTGATGCTCAGAGCGCTGTCGTAATTAAGTGGTAAGATGAACTGCTCAGATGATTTGAAATAGTAATCCGCTTCTTTGTGTTGGGCGGGTAGCATGATCCACTCAATCTTCCCAAACTCTTTGTTTTCAACAGTCCAGTAGGTTATACCGCTGTTTAGCTTATGCTTGTGTTCGGTGCCACTGGCAAAGCGTTCACACTTCTTTTTCTCCCGCTTTGTTTGCCCTACAAACACCACGATAAACAATCTTACAATGTCTGAAACCGCAACGCATTTTAATGCCTGCTCATGGCTTAGCCATGCCGCTTGATTGGCTTTTAATGAGGTTTCTTCACCTTCCGATTCTAGGAATATTTGTCCGTCGGTGACAGTGACTAGGCTGTCATAGGGGAAAGTAACATTATGATTAGCATGCTCATTCATGGATAGCTGTATTTCATACACTCGCAAACTTTCAGAGTGATGTACTATGTGTTGCCAGCTTTCTTGTCCAAGAGTTGCCTTCATATCATTTGATCCGCGTCTTAGTATCACTAATTAGTTTACAACGTATACAAAAAAACGACTAATACAGATTTAGTGTAGGGTTTCGGTTGCAGGTGAAATGGTGCCTGATTATAGTAGGTAGCAATATTTAAGTTATAGATATGCTTAGGCTTTTTCTAGGCAACCTCATACTGTAAGGACCCTGCTTTTGAGTGAAATGACTAACTTCGAAGCCAATGAAACGCTTTCTTTAAAAGATTATACCGAAAAGGCTTATCTGAATTATTCAATGTACGTCATTTTGGATCGAGCTTTACCGCACATTGGTGACGGACTTAAGCCTGTTCAGCGACGCATCGTGTATGCCATGAGTGAATTGGGGCTGAAAGCCACGGCTAAATACAAAAAGTCAGCAAGGACCGTGGGTGATGTTTTAGGTAAATTCCACCCCCACGGCGACAGTGCTTGTTATGAAGCAATGGTACTGATGGCGCAGCCGTTTTCATATCGCTACCCATTAGTGGACGGTCAAGGTAACTGGGGCGCACCAGATGACCCTAAGTCCTTTGCTGCGATGCGTTACACAGAGTCACGCTTGTCCAAGTATGCCGATGTGCTATTAAAAGAAGTGAATCAAGGTACCGTAGATTGGGTGCCAAACTTTGATGGTACGTTGGATGAGCCTGCTGTTCTTCCAGCTCGATTGCCTAACCTTTTGCTAAACGGCACGACCGGTATTGCAGTCGGTATGGCGACAGATATTCCTCCACATAACCTGCGTGAAGTGGGCGAAGCTTGTATTCATATGCTTAAACACCCCAAAGCAGATCTGGATGAGCTTTTAGAGTATGTGCAAGGCCCAGACTTCCCAACGGGTGGTGAAATCATCACTCCTCGAGATGATCTGCGTAGGTTGTATGAGACTGGTAAGGGACAAGTTAAGGCGCGTGCTCGTTACAGTGTCGAAGAGGGTGAGATCGTTGTGTACGAATTGCCCCATCAAGTTTCTGGTAGCAAGATCCTAGAGCAAGTAGCAGCGCAAATGCAGGCGAAAAAGCTTCCTATGGTGGTGGACCTTCGCGATGAATCTGACCATGAGAACCCGACTCGCTTGGTGATTGTGCCGAAGTCCAATCGAGTGGATATTGAAGGGGTAATGACGCATCTGTTCGCGACCACAGATTTAGAGAAATCTTATCGTGTAAACATGAATGTGATTGGCCTTGATGGCCTGCCTCAAGTGAAAAGCCTGCCGGTATTTATTAGTGAATGGCTAAGATTTCGAATCGGTGTGGTTCGTAAACGCTTAGAGTTCCGCCTTGATAAGGTTTTAAAAAGGCTGCACATCTTAGAGGGTTTGCTGGTTGCCTTCCTAAACATCGATGAAGTCATCGAGATTATTCGAAATGAAGACAAGCCTAAACCGGTTCTAATGGCTCGTTTTGATCTGACGGACACTCAAGCGGAAGCCATTTTAGAGCTGAAGTTACGTCACCTGGCAAAGCTTGAAGAAATGCGTATTCGAGGAGAGCAAGACGAGCTGGAAAAAGAACGTCAGCTTTTAGAAGGTTATCTTGCGTCTGATGCGAAGCTCAAAAAGCTAATCATCAAGGAGATCGAAGAGGCAATTAATGACTTCGGTGATGAGCGTCGTACTCCAATTGTTGAGCGTAAAGAAGCGCAAGCTTTCAGTGAAGAAGACTTGCTGTCAAATGACCCTATCACGGTAGTGTTATCGAAGCAGGGATGGATTCGAGCAGCTAAAGGTCATGAGATAGATGAGCGCGGACTTAGCTACAAATCTGGTGATGAGTTCCTGTTGTCGACCAAAGGGCGCTCTAATCAGACACTGGTCTTGTTGGCTTCAAATGGTCGTACCTATTCAATAAAGGCGCATACGCTTCCTTCCGCAAGGGGGCAAGGAGAACCCATTACCGGGCGCATCAGTTTAGATAAAGACACACATATCGTAGCCGCTGTATTGGATACTGATGAGTCTTATTACCTAGTTGCTTCGGATGCAGGATACGGTTTTGTCGCCAAGCTTGGTGATTTGCATGCGAAAAATAAAGCGGGTAAGGCAACGCTGACATTGCCGACTAATGCGAAAGTCTTGGCGCCAGTGAAAGTGGCAGACCCTGAGCGATCACGAGCAGTTGTGGTATCAAATGAAGGGCGTATGCTTGCATTCAATGTCGCATCATTGCCGCAAATGGCGAAAGGAAAAGGGAATAAACTGATTAGCATTTCATCGGCACGAGCTAAGGATAGAGAAGAATGGGTCTGTTCTCTAGCAACCTTGTTGCCTGAAGATTTGCTGTGCGCACACAGTGGTAAGCGTTTCATGACGTTTGCAGAGAAAGAATTGCTTGATTATGTTGGTGAGCGTGGTCGCCGTGGTTTAAAACTGCCACGAGGTTTCCAACGTATAGATCAGCTAGAAGTTAAGGCAGGGGAAGGGAAGCCTTCTAGTTAGGTTTCTTAGTTAAATTTAGTATTGAAACAAATTGGTGCTATTTTTAAATAGCCACTAAGAATTAAGGGGTATATCCACATGAAAGGCAGTCAAAAAGTTATCGATAGCATGAATGCGCTATTGGAGAATGAGCTGGCAGCGATCGATCAGTACTTCATCCATTCACGTATGTATGATGATTGGGGTTTAAGCAAGCTATATGAGCGCTTGAACCATGAAATGGATGAAGAAAAAGACCACTGTGATTGGCTAATTAAGCGTATTTTGTTCCTAGAAGGTACACCTTGTTTGACTAAGCGCCGTGACTTACTTGTCGGTAGCGATGTTCGCTCCATCATGCAAAATGACCTTACGCTTGAGTTAGAAGTTGTTGCTGCGGTGCGTGATGTAATCGCCATTTGTGAGCAAGAAGGTGATTATCAGACTCGTGAGATGCTTGAGAAATTACTATTCGATACCGAAGAAGACCATGTTTACTGGTTAGAAAAGCAGTTGCGCTTGATGGATACCATCGGTGAGCAAAATTACATCCAGTCGCAAATGTAATAGGAGTTCCTATGAAAGGTGATAAGCAAGTCATTGCCAGCTTGAATAAGGTGTTAGCCAACGAGCTTGTTGGTATTAACCAGTATTTTTTACATGCGCGCATGTTTAAAGATCAAGGCTTTGAGCTCCTAGACAAAGCAGATTACAAAACTTCAATCCAAAAAATGAAAAATGCAGATCGCTTGATTGAGCGTATTTTGTTTTTGGAAGGGCTGCCTAATTTGCAAGATCTAGGAAGACTTCGCATTGGTGAAGATAGCGAGGAAATGATTGCCTCTAATTTGTCTTTCGAATTGGCCACATTGCCTGATCTTCAGACGGGTGTAAAACTTTGCGAAGAGAAGAAAGATTTCATCAGTCGTGAAGTGCTTGAGCACATCCAAGATGAGCAGGAAGAGCAGATTGATTGGCTGGAAACTCAGCAGCATTTGATCAAGACCGCAGGGCTAGAGAATTACTTGCAGTCTCAGATGGGCGAATCTTCCCCAGATTAAGCCTTGCTTTTTCTTAAGCAACTTTGACGAGGAGTTCGTCTGCCAGTTTCAAGAGCTCCTCGTTAAGGATTCCTTTTACGTCCTTACAGCACTTTCCACATTGGTTGCCTACACAATGCTCAGCATAAAGCTCGCGCATGGTCGTGGCGCCTTCGGCAATAGACTTTTTGATTGCTTTATCAGAAACAGCGTTGCAAAGACAAACGTACATAAAATGAAAATCACTCTCAGTTCGATTTATTTTCGATTTTATGTGTAGTGATAATAGTTATCAATAAAATTAAATTTATTTAAACTTGAGGTCTGATAGATTTTCTGTACAAGGGAAATGCAATGCACATAAAGAGAAGGACGCTTATGCGTCCTTCTCTTTTGTAATGTCAGTTAAGATTTCAGCAAAAGTCTCGGGCGGGTGAGCCCCTTGCACTAAGAACTGCTCATTGATGATGTAGGTAGGGACAGATTGGATGTTCAGTTTTACTAACTTTTCCATTTTCTCATCCACTAAGTATTCTGCCTCTCTCGACAACGCATCTTCTATGTCTTCAGGTTGGAAGCCTACTTCTTTTGCAATACGTTCCAGAATACTTTGATCCCCTATGTTCTCACCTTTGGTAAAGTAGGCATAAAAGAGAGCAACCATCATAGGTGTGGCTAAGTTGATTCGACTGGCCTGGGCAATAAATTGATGGGCTAGTTTTGTATTTGGGATGATGTCTTTTTCTGAAAAGTTAAACTCTAAACCAGCTTCATAGCCCACGTTTTGTAAGGCATGAGAGACTTCATTTAACTTTTCTTGGCTACCAAACTTTTTCCCTAGGAACTGAGCTCTAGGTTCTCCTAGTTTGGCTATGTCTGGGTGTAGCTCAAAAGGGAGCCAATGGATATCAAATCGGAAGTCGTCACCTAGATGCTCCATTGCAGCTTTTAAGCGAGTGTAACCAAGGTAACACCATGGACAAACTGGGTCGGCTACAATATCAATAGTTAAGTCGGCCATTTCTTCTCCGTTAGTTGACGCTGTAAGCAATGCACTGACTGATTTGGCAATAGGGTAAGTTGGACTCCTCATGCCAATGATTAAATGCGGATTGCGCTGCTTTTAGTGCAGCCTGAGTATCGCGCCCTGTTGTCAGTATTTGTTGATTACGCAAGTAACCTTCAACGTCTTTTGTTAGTAAAAAAGTATCTTTACCCATGATTCTTAGGGTGTAGGCACCGGTGTTGCCTCCGAGGCGAGCGCCATGCTTTTTAAGGTATTGCCACAACTCAACAATATTATTGCTAGGGTATGTTGCTACAAACTGTGCAAAGCTATCATGTTTAGCCTGAACTTCAGACATCATGATTGCGTTCTCACGGATCGTCATGACTTTACCAAAGTGCCGGATAATACTTGGGTCTTTGGCTTTTTCTTCCCACATTTCATCGTGGATTAGCAGCATTTTTTCCACATCAAATTGGAAGAATGCGTTTTCAAAATTAGGCCACTTATTACGGACTACTTGCCAGTTCATACCCGATTGAAAAATCTTTTGAGTGAAGGCAGCTAGCCAGCGGTCATCTGATATGTTTAGAAGCTGCTGCTCTGACTTGGGGCTAATGAGTTGATTTCTCAATGTTGTCTCACTACCAAAGCGTGAGACAGCCCTGCTGTAAATGTCTGAAAAAGATTCGTATGAAGACAATGTGAACTCCTTCGCAAAAGTGGTGATGATTGTAGCATAAACGTAACTATGACGTTGATCCGCCGTATTTATTTCTTAAAGTCCGGCATGGCTATCGCGTATACTTGGTATGACGTGAAATGATAGGAAAGACCATGACTCATCTAAGTGTAAACCTAAATAAAATTGGCCTACTGCGAAACTCACGCGGCCGTGATTACCCTAATATGTTAACGATGGCCCAGCGTACGTTAGAGCTTGGCGCATTTGGTATTACTATTCACCCACGCCCAGACCAACGACATGCGACTTACCGTGATGCGTACGAATTAAAAGAATTGCTAAAGCAATATCCAGGTCGAGAGCTGAATATTGAAGGTTTTCCTGATGCTAAATTCCTTGAAGTTGTATTAGAGGTTATGCCTGATCAGTGCACACTGGTACCTGATGACCCAAATCAATTGACCTCAGATCATGGTTGGAATGTTGCGAGAGACCAAGATGCCCTGCGCCCTGTAATAGCCAAACTTAAGGAAAAAGGTATCCGAGTTGTGCTGTTTATGGATCCTGAGCCAGAAAACATGGCGATGGCTAAAATGGTTGGTGCCGATCGAGTAGAGCTTTACACTGAATCTTATGCACAAGCATACCAAACCGAGAGAAAAGAAGCCGTTAATCAGCAATACCAAGAAGCCGCGCAAGCAGCATTGGACGCAGGGCTTGGCGTTAATGCTGGTCATGATTTAGATCTAGAGAATGTTGGTCTACTTTGCTCCGAACAACGCATTACTGAAGTCTCTATTGGTCATGCGCTGACAATTGAAGCACTAGAATACGGTTGGGATAATGTGGTTAAACGCTATTTGGAACAATTAGGTTAATGAATAGTGGTCGTGACGGTGTCGCTACCTCTAAGAAGAGAGTGGTATGCCCGCGCTGCCACTATCCTGAAAAGCAATGCATTTGTCATTTGGTTGTGTCCATCAGTGGCGATACGACCGTATGGATTATTCAAGATAAATTGGAAGCAAAACATGCAAAGAACAGCGCTAGACTGTTTAAGCTCTGCTACGCTAATACTAATGTAGTTGCTTTTTCTGATTCGTCAGCCATGCAATGCTTTTATGAACAAGTTGATGTGGATGCTGCGGTTCTGCTCTACCCAAGTGATACTGCGACTGCAATTGAAGTCTTAGATGAAGATAAAGCAAAGCAAATTAGGCATGTTATTTTGTTAGATGGTACGTGGCCTAAAGCAAAGAAAATGTTCTTAACAGATAATCGATTGAAAAGATTCAAGACAGTGAATTTTGCGGCTCCGCCAATGTCTCATTATGAGATACGTAAATCACCTAACGCTAAAGCATTGTCTACCTTAGAGGCTGCGGCGTACTGTTTGGAAGCACTAGGAAGTTTACAAATGTCTAACGTTCGTAACTTTTTTAGTGAGGTAATCGAACTACAATGGCAATTACAGCCAGATTCACATAAACACCGAACAAGTAAAGAGATAAAAAGTGGATAAACAAACTGAACTTGAAGTACAAGCTGCTGCCTTTCGCCGCCTTCTAGAGCATTTAGATGAGCGGAAAGATGTTCAAAACATTGATTTAATGAACTTGGCTGGATTCTGCCGCAATTGCTTAAGCAAATGGTATGTGTCTGCGGCTGAAGAGCGAGGTGTGACTGTGACGTATGAAGAGGCGAGGGAGGTAGTATACAAAGAGCCGTACTCTTCTTGGAAAGAAAAATACCAGAAAGATGCGACTCCTGAGCAGCTTTCCGCCTTTAAAGCGAGCCAGCAAGGCGAGTAGCGCTCTATGACTCGGCACCTAGGTCGTTTCTATTTAGTGTTTGCCCGACGTATACAACTTGTAATGATTGTATGCTCATTAATGGTTGGAGGGTCGGCATCTTACCTGATTGCTGATGTGTCACAAAAATACATTAACCTGGCGAAGCGAATAGGTGCCCAGTACGGTAACCGAGCTGAACTTAGAATCATGGCTTGGAGGCGAACTGTTGAAGAGTCAAGAGGGTTATCTGTTAGTCAGCAGTTACAGAATGTAAACAACTTCTTTAATATGTTGCGGTTTGTAAATGATCAGGAGCATTGGGGGAAAAACGACTACTGGGCAACTCCAATTGAGTTCTTGGCAACAGGTGGTGGTGACTGTGAAGATTTTACCATAGCTAAATATTTTGCCCTCCGGGAGTTAGGTGTTCCTGATGACAAATTGAGGTTGGTATATGTTAAAGCACTGCGTTTAAATCAACACCACATGGTATTAGCGTACTATCACACCCCAACTTCTGTTCCTGTCATTTTAGATAACCTCGATAAGACTATTAAACCAGCGATACAACGCAACGATCTGCTACCAATTTATTCTTTTAATGCAGAAAACTTATGGTTAGCAAAAGAGAAAGGACGTGGTCAGTTAGTAGGAGGCTCCTCTAGACTGAGCTTATGGACGGATTTAAACAACCGGTTAACGGATTTAGAAGGCTAGGAGATCAATTGTGACACTCTTTAGACAGTTATTATTAACCATCGTTTTATTGTTGTCTCTGATGCTTATGGTGGTAATGGCCATAAATTTCCAGACGACGAAAAACTACTTAATTGATCAATTGCGCTCTACGACTCAAGACTCAGCTACCACCTTGAGCATGCAGATATCCGATTTTATGGCGCTTGAAGATTATACGTCGGTAGAAAGTACTGTTAACGCAGTATTTGATAGTGGATATTTTTCTCAGGTAAGAGTGCACGCCTACGCAAACGATGAAAATATTATCCGTAGTAATACAACAGTTATTTCTGGTGTGCCACAAGGGTTCATTGACTTCATCGACTTTGAGGTGCCAACGGCCAGCGCTGTGATATCAAACGGCTGGAATGAGCTAGGGCAGGTGTATGTTACGGGGAGTGCGGGATATGGATATTATCAGCTTTGGCTAGCCACTCGAGATTTACTTATTTCCTTTTTCGCCATAGGTACCGTGTCCGTATTGCTTGGCGGCTTAATGTTACGCTGGTTGTTTAAACCTCTTGCTGAGGTTGAAAAACAAGCGGAAGCAATACAGCAACGTCGTTTTATACAAATGAAAACCTTGCCAAAAACGCGAGAGTTGAAGTCAGTGGTTGAGTCTATGAACCGTATGGCTGCCAAATTAGAGCGTGAATTCGCCGCAGAGGCTCAGACTGCTCAGTGGCTTCAAGCGAAAGCCTTTAAAGACCCTGTTAGTGGTCTAGGGAATCGTAATTTCTTTGAAAGTCAGGCTTCTGCTCATTTCGCAGACACAGATCGTACTTATGATGGCTTAATGCTAATAAGTCTTATCGATCTTGCGAAGATTAATAATGAGATGGGGTATGAAGCGGCAGATAATTTCATTAAAAGCTCTGCTGAAATTTTAGACAGGCATTTAAGCAATTTCCCTAACGCTACCTTGGCTCGTTTAAATGGTGCAGATTTTGTTGCCTTGGTTCCGAACATTGAAACGGATCGATTGAAAGCGCTTGTTGATGCAGTGATGTCTGATTTGCATGACTTGGTGGGGGCGCGTATTAGCTATTCAGATGCAGTAGCCAACATAGGTGCAGTCGTGATCGATGCGTCCGTAGATCGATCTAATGCTATGGCTCAAGCAGATGCGGCATTGCGATCAGCGAAGCAAGCTGGACCAAACAAATTTAGTGTA
Organism: Marinomonas communis; assembly: GCF_004363305.1. GTDB lineage: Bacteria > Pseudomonadota > Gammaproteobacteria > Pseudomonadales > Marinomonadaceae > Marinomonas > Marinomonas communis. The sequence continues at coordinate 263,842 of NZ_SNZA01000005.1, forward strand.
TTCGATTCTGAAACTGGCCAGCAAATGGCTATTGGTAGAATGGCTTGGAAGGAGATGTTAGAGCATGCCATTGCCCACAAAAGTTTCGCTTTACGACGTCAGGCAGTGGCTTCTTCTCATGATCGTAACAAATTGTTACAACAAGAAATATATGCCAGCTTAGAATTTGAAAATAAGCAATATCATGCAGGGTATTTCATTGGTTTGGCAGAGCAGTTTGACCTTGGTGAACAAGTAGACCAGGTCATCATTCAGCGTGTTATTGAAGCAATCCAAGGGACAAGTATTACCGGGCCATTTGTGGTGAACTTATCAGCCTCAGCGTATGCGAAAATGTCTTTTGTAAGTTGGCTGGATAAAACGCTACAAGATCTACCTGACATGGTGAAAAGTAATTTGGCTTTTGAAGTTTCTGAGCAAAGTGTATTAGGGACTGAGGACCATGCATTTTTGTTAGCTCAGACGTTGAAAACTCATCGGGTTAAATTCGGTATCGACAATGTTGGTAAGCAGTTTTCTGCATTCCAATACTTACAGAATTTGATGCCTGACTATGTGAAGGTAGATCCGTCTTATACGAAACTTGCCGTTGGCAAAGAGTCTGAATCATTCTTTATGCATACGCTATGTAAGATGTTTAATAGTTTGAATATTGATGTGATTGCAACGGGTGTGGAAACAGACCAACAGGTAGAAATATTAACGAAATTTGATATCAGCGGAGTTCAAGGTTACGGCATTGGTCGACCAGTACCCTTTGATGAATGAAAAAGCGTAGATGATGCTTAGATTAAAGCATCATCATCACGGATCTCACCAATAAGAGTTTCGTTGTTACCAGAATGAATGCCACGAACGAATTTTCGGCTTAGTAGCTTCTTCTGTGCCGCCATGGGAAGCTCTGTGAATTGGATAAGGCGCTTTTCCGTCAGGAGATCAATCAAGTCTTCGAGGACACGCATCATATCTTGGTCTGAAGAAGTGAGTAGTTCTTGTGAGGATTCTTGGTCTAGTTTGGCAGCCAATATGTCCGCAACAAACGGGTCATGTGGTGATACTAATTGGTTATATTCATCGTCCTGGTAAGGCGCGACATCTATCACATGACCTGATGCGTTGATTTTTGCGTATAACATAGATAGTTCCTTTAGTTTTACTTACATTGGCCGATTATAGTTAATAATAGTATTGTATGTTTCATTATTTAACTTAGCTTGTTGTATTCAGCTTCTCCTTTACTGAAGCAGTTAGGTTAAGAAGAGAGTGTTTTTATATGTCTTTATTTTGGAAAAGAAAGCAGTCTGACGAAACGGGCAAAGAGGCACAACAGGAGGTTGCGCCTAAAAATCGACATGAGCGAACAAAGGAGAATGCTCAATCTTGGTTAAACCTTGATATTAATGTCGATGGAGAGGATGAAAAACAACAATCGCCTCAGCTTTTTCGTGACGGGACAATAGGCTCCCTTGATCCAAGTGAAGCTTCTCAACACCAGCTTGATAAGTTAGATCCAGATTATTTTTCCTTAGAGGCTGGTTCAAAACTTACGACTAAAGCAAAAGATGCAAAATCGATTGATAGAAATTCGGAAGAGCATTCGCAGTCAATACAGCCTAATAAAGCACATGATTCTTCGCTTTATGACTTGGATCGTCAACTTTTTAAGAATGCTGCAGATGACACTGTTGATGAGCAGTCTTCGGCTAAAGTGTCTCACGGTGATGAAAAACAAAAGAACTCAGATTCGCTCAATACCAACAGTCGTGTATTGGCCTTTAAATCAGTCAAACCAACTCGCAAAATTGTTCAGGCAAATATTAAGCCTTCTCAAAAAGCCGTAGCTAAGCATGCTGACGTATCTAAATCGCAGCAAAATGCTGCGCAACAAGTGAAAGAGGCTACACCTCAACAGAGTGCCCCTCGAATTGTAACTAAGCCTAGCCAAAAACTTTCTTTAAACACTCAGAGTTCATCCGCGGGAAATGCCAGTACTACACCTAGTTTGAATAAGGTAGCAAAGGCTGCTGATGAGGGTTCTGAGAATACTTCAAATGATAAACGTTCTGTTGATGCAGTGAGTGCGGCACAAAATACCAGCTTGAAGCGAGACCGTTCTGATCCTGTTACATCTCAAACTCCTAACACTAAAAACAAAGACCCTGAGCCCAAGCGTATAAAAGTTACACCAAAGGTGTCGTTGAATGCATCTAAACAAACAACGAGGGAATCTGAATTAGTTAGTAAACAAGAGACTCCTGTTGCTAGCTCAAACAAGACTGTTGCTAGCTCAAACAAGACTGTAGTGACTAAAACACTAGACGAACAGAATGCTGACTCTATTAACTCTCAACAAGTCGTCTCAAAAAGTGACGACTTACATGAGGCGAGCTCGAGTGTACGTAATAAGGAAAATGTTTTAGCCAGCGAAAATAGTACCAGTGAAAAAATTGATGCTGGAATTTCCAATGAAGAAAGTTTAAATGGCTCTGCAGGTGATGAGAATGTTCACAGTGCTAGCGATGAGAATTCGCAAACACGTGAAGAAAAAGAGGGCGGTCAGGAAGGGAGCCAGAGCCAAGAAGCTTCACTAAAAGACGATGAAATTGGCGCTGAAACAGTTAAAGGCTCTAGCAAATGGCATAAGCATCTTGAAAAGCTCGAAACGGTTGATCCCTTGGTTGATTGCTTAGTGAGTTTATCTAAGCATTTTGATAACCCATACACTGCAGATGGTATTCGAGCTGGTTTACCTATTTCTGATCAAGGAATGACGCCAGAACTCTTTATGCGAGCCGCAAAGCGTATTGGTTTCGTCACTCGTTTTGTGAAACGGCCATTACAGAAAATTGCAGACGTACTTTTGCCAGTTGTACTGCTATTAGAGAATAACCAAGCCTGTGTATTGATAGAAATCGATTCTGAGCATGAGCAAGCAAAAGTATTTCTACCTGAGTCTGGTGAGGGTGAAGTTTATTTACCGATTTCTCAGTTATTAGATATGTACACGGGCTACTGCTTCTTTGTTCGTCCTCAATTTCGCTTTGATAAGCGCTCAATGTCTTCAGCAGAGCAGCAACTCAATGGTAAGCATTGGTTTTGGGGGACGTTAACCTCTTCATGGCGTATCTACCGTGACGTCATTATCGCATCGTTACTGATTAATTTGTTTGCCATAGCAAGCCCATTGTTCGTGATGAATGTGTATGACCGCGTTGTACCCAATAACGCCTTTGATACATTATGGGTGCTTGCGATCGGTGCGACGGTCGTATATGGCTTTGACTTCTTACTCAGGTCACTTAGGTCTTACTTTATTGACGTGGCCGGTAAAAAATCTGACATACTTATGTCTGCAACAATTTTTGCCAAAGTGAATAACATTACAATGGCTTCAAGGCCGAGGTCAGTCGGTGCATTTGCGAAAAACTTGCAAGACTTTGAAAGCATTCGTGACTTTATAACCTCTGCCTCGGTCACAACACTGGTAGACATACCTTTTATGTTTTTGATTGTAGGTATGATCTATTTGATTGGCGGCCCTGTTGGTTATATACCTATCGTAACAATCATTTTGGTGCTGATTTACTCGTTAATCATACAGCGTCCTCTTAAGCGCTCAATTGAAGAGGGCCAGAAAACGTCAATGCAGAAAAATGCCGTTTTGATTGAGAGCTTGGCTAACGCAGAAAGTGTCAAACTGAACAATGCTCAGGGTACTCTGCAGCAGCAGTGGGAACAGGCAGTTGGTAATATTTCAGATTGGGGTCTAAAGACTCGTCAATTAGCACAGTCTAGCTCTTCATTCGCCATGGTTGCCCAACAAATGACGACCGTTGGGATGGTGGTCGTTGGGGTCTATATGATCTCTGAACGAGAGATGAGTATGGGTGCTTTAGTTGCATGTGTGATGTTAACTGGACGAGCTCTAGGTCCAATGTCACAGTTCGCTTCATTAGCTGCAAGATATAACCATGCCAAGTCAGCATACAATGGCTTGAAAGATATCATGGCTTCACCAGTTGAGCAGCCTGATGAATTGAAGTTCGTACACCGACCACGATTTGATGGAAGCTTTGAGTTTGACGGTGTGAGTTTTGCCTATCCAGAGCAAGATCAGGATGCAATCAGCAATATTAATCTGCATATCAACGCTGGAGAGAAAGTAGCCATTATCGGCCGTATTGGCTCAGGAAAATCAACTCTTGGAAAGCTAATGATGGGGCTGTATGCACCTAAAACAGGGGCGTTACGTGCCGATGGTATCGATATGCGCCAAATCAATCCTGTTGATCTACGCCGCAATGTAGGGGCGGTGTCTCAAGACGTTTCTCTATTTTATGGCTCTATCAAAGATAATATTTGCTTTGGCGTTCCGTTTATTGAAGATGAGGCAATTATTCGAGCGGCTGATATTTCGGGCGTGTCTGAGTTCGCTAATAGAAGGCCGTCTGGACTTGATAGCATTGTTGGCGAACGTGGTCAAAACCTGTCAGGTGGTCAGCGTCAAAGTGTAGCGATCGCAAGAGCACTTCTGTTCGATCCAAATATACTTGTCCTAGATGAGCCAACTGCATCAATGGATAACACTACAGAAGCAAGGATGCGTAAGCGTTTGGTCGATGTTGTTAAAGACAAAACACTGATACTAATTACTCATAAATCTTCAATGCTCGATTTAGTTGATAGAGTTGTTGTGATGGATAACGGTAGGATTTTAGCGGATGGACCAAAAGCGCATGTTCTTGAAGCGCTTCGTCAAGGCAAGTTGAAGGTCAGTTAAGTATGTTTAACCGCAAGCAGAAAGTATCGCAGTCTGATTTAACCTTTTTAAGTGATCGCAACGCAGCCATTATGCTCAAAGCACCTAAGGGTAGCCGCATAATATTGTGGAGTATTTTTGTATTTGTCATGGCTGCGATTGTTTGGGCTCATTATACCTCTATTGATGAGGTGACTGTTGGTGAAGGTACTGTAGTACCGTCAAGCCAAGTACAAGTAATTCAAAACCTAGAAGGCGGTATCCTTAAAGCGATAAGTGTTAGAGCGGGGCAGGCTGTTGAAGAAGGTCAGTTGCTGATGACCATCGAAAATACAGAAGCCGTATCGTCTTTACGTGAGCAGCAGGTGGAAAGAATGAACTTGATGGCTCGGGCATCCCGTTTGGCAGCAGAGGCAAGCGGGAGAGAACCTGTGTTTTCGCAAGGTATGCGTCAAGACTATCCTGAAATAGTTAACCGAGAAGAGGACTTATATCAGAATAGGCAAGACTCATTACGTGCGAATCAAGCGGTATTTCAACAACAGATTGCTCAACGTGAACAAGAAATTGTTGAGCAAAGGGCACAATTAGAAAACTTTCAAAGTACCTATGAGCTTGCAAGCCAAGAGCTAAGTTTAACAAGGCCTGCATTTGAAAGTGGCGCAGTTTCTCGAGTGGAATTGTTGCAATTGGAGCGTCAGGTCAATCAGCTACAGGGTGATTTACAGGCTTCTAGATTGGCGATACCTCGTGCACAGTCTGCTCTAGAGGAAGCCCGTACTAAGCTAGCAGAGAGTTCTGCTAAATTTAGAGCCGATGCGCAAGAACAATTGACGGAGGTTAGAGGGCAGTTAGATCAACTTCGAGAATCCAGTGTATCACTTGAGGATAAAGTTGATCGAACATTGGTTCGATCACCTGTCAAAGGCATTGTAAAACAGGTTCAAATCAATACTGTAGGTGGTGTTATCAAGCCTGGGATGAGTTTAATGGAAATTGTTCCTGTAGACGACTCCTTGCTAATCGAAGCTAAAGTGCGGCCTGAGGATGTAGGTTTTATTAAGCCTGATTTACCTGCAATGGTGAAACTTACTGCCTATGATTTTTCCATATATGGTGGGTTAGAAGCTCAGGTTGAAAATATTTCTGCGGATACTATTCTTGATGAAGAAGGGAATAGTTATTACTTGGTGAAGGTTAGAACCAATAAAAATTACTTGGGTACGGAGTCTTCACCCTTGTCCATTATTCCCGGTATGCAGTCTTCCGTGGATATCATCACTGGTAAGAAAACAGTTTTAGACTATCTTCTGAAGCCTATCTTTAAAGCGCAGCAAAATGCGTTACGTGAACGCTAGATACATATATTTTTGACTGTTTTACAAAAGTTAACATTCAGCTGCAACATTCATAAATAAAATTAGTGTGTTGTAACGCTTGGATAAAGGGGCGGATCTTGAAAGTACTCTGCTGGAATACAAATGATTCAGTCTTAGAGCATTGGAATACAGTATGCCCTAAGGGATTTGAATTAGTACAAAGCAATAGCATAGAGACGTCATTTTCACTCATTAATCAAAACGAATTTGATTATTGTTTTGTTTATTTAGATGACAATGAGTTCTCCGTGAAAGTAGAGCAGGTGGTGGAGATACGTGAGCGTCACCCATCACTGAAAATTATTGCTTTCCCTCATCTTAGAAGCCAATCTGCCGCTATTCGTATGCTTTCTAAAGGGGTTAATGGTCAATGTTCCCCTTATATTGCGAAAGAGCAGTTAAAGCTTGTTTTGTCTGTGGTAGATTCGGGTGAAATTTGGGGAGGTAAGGATTTCATTCAGCAATTAATTAAGCAATCTAGTACATCGGTTGAGACATCTGATGATTCTATGCCGTTTGAAGGAGTTGATCTTCTGTCAGAGAGAGAAGTGTCCGTTGCTCGTTTTATTGCTAAAGGGTTAGCTAACAAGGAAGTCGCTAGAGAGCTTGATGTCACAGAAAGAACAGTTAAAGCCCATCTCACAGCAATATATAAGAAGCTTCATATAAAAGATCGTCTTTCATTGGCGCTACTTGTTAAGAAGGGGCAGCGGTCTCAAGAAGATAGCGTTGTTGTTAACGGTTAAATACAGTGCATTAAATAAGGTCAATCTTATATTGTAATGTGCTAAGAGTGTGCGTAAAGAAACCTTGTATACAATTTTACTTACTTAAAATATTGTAAATATTTGAATTATAAGGTTTTTGTTTTTTTGGCATGAACTCTGCTTTACTCAATACATGCTTAGAACAGTTTGTTCCTACAATGACGTAGGCAAATACATTGAAAGCAAAAGGTTTGGCAAAGGCGCCTGCAACCATTCATGGATGCAGGCGCCTTTTTTATTTTTTGGACTTTGAAATGGTATTGGAGTAACAGCGAATGAAAGCCGTATTTAGTACAAAACCAGCCCTATCTAAAGTTATGGGTGCGGTCAAAGTAGCGACAATTGGTGCAACAATTTCTGCATGCTTGGTGACTCAAGCTTATGCTGAGTTAGGCTACCCAGAAAAAGAGGAACTGAAATTTGGCTTCATTAAGCTAACTGACATGGCACCTCTTGCGATTGCTTATGAGAACGGCTATTTCGAAGATGAGGGCTTGTACGTTACCTTGGAAGCTCAGGCTAACTGGAAAGTGCTGCTAGACCGAGTTATTGACGGTCAGTTGGATGGTGCTCACATGCTGGCGGGGCAACCTTTGGGTGCAACCATCGGCTTTGGTACTCAAGCCCACATCATTACTGCCTTCAGTATGGACTTGAACGGTAATGGTATTACGGTTTCCAACGAAATTTGGGAGCAGATGAAGAAAAATATCCCTGTCGGAGCTGATGGGAAGGTTGAGCACCCAATTTCAGCATCTGCACTCAAACCAGTAGTTGAGTCATACAAAGCTCAAGGTAAGCCTTTCAATATGGGTATGGTATTCCCTGTATCCACCCATAACTACGAGTTACGTTACTGGCTTGCAGCGGGTGGTATTAAGCCTGGTTACTACGCGCCACATAAAGGTGACATCAGTGGTCAGCTTGATGCGGATGCCTTGCTGTCAGTGACACCACCACCACAAATGCCTGCTACCTTAGAAGCCGGCACGATTTACGGTTACTGTGTGGGTGAGCCATGGAACCAGCAAGCAGTGTTTAAGGGTATCGGTGTGCCAGTTATTACCGACTACGAGATCTGGAAGAATAACCCAGAGAAAGTATTCGGTGTCAGTAAAGGCTGGGCGGACGAAAACCCAAATACCCATATTCGCGTTGTGAAGGCTATGATCCGTGCAGCTAAGTGGCTAGATGAAAACAACAACGCCAACCGACCAGAAGCGGTGGAAATATTGTCTCGCTCTGAATATGTCGGTGCGGATTACGACGTTATCGCAAACTCCATGACTGGTACGTTTGAATACGAAAAAGGAGACATTCGTGATGTGCCAGATTTCAACGTTTTCTTCCGTCACAATGCTACTTACCCATACTACAGCGATGCCATTTGGTACTTAACTCAAATGCGTCGATGGGGTCAGATTTCAGAGCAAAAGTCTGATAACTGGTACATGGACATAGCTAAGAAAGTTTACCGTCCAGATATTTATGCTGAAGCGGCGAAATCTTTGATCGAAGATGGCGTGATGAATGCATCTGAATTCCCAGACTTCGCAACAGAAGATGGCTTCAAAGCACCACAGTCAGACTTCATTGATGGTGTTGTCTACGATGGTCGTAAGCCAAACGAATACATCGACAGTTTTGAAATCGGCTTAAAAGCGGATCAATCTCTGTAAAGAGTTGATCTAAGTTCAGGTGAATGCCTTCTTTAGGCATTCACCTTGCGGGAGAGAGAATATGAGCGCATTGGTTCATTCACTAAAAACATTTGGTTCACAGCAGTTGTCTGCTTTTCAATTTAAAAATTTACTGATGCCACTGCTAGGTATTGTAGTGTTTTTGTTTGTCTGGCAGGTGGGTGCAGAACGTATCAATACATCATTGGGTAAGTTTCCTGGTCCTGTTGCCGTTTATGAGCAATGGACTGGATTGCTAGCGGACCATCAGCGAGAGCGTTCTAAGGAGCAAAGTTTCTATGAGCGCCAAGAAAAGCGAAATGCAGATCGCGTTGCCAAAGATCCAAACTATGTTCCTAAAGTGCGTGAGTACACAGGTAAACCAACCTTCTTTGATCAAATTTTCACTAGCTTGTATACCGTTTTGGCGGGTTTTGGCTTGGCAACATTGATTGCGATACCGTTGGGCATTGTAATTGGCTTAAATAGTATGATTTACAGTGCACTAAACCCTATTATTCAGATCTTTAAGCCAGTGTCTCCGCTTGCTTGGCTGCCCCTTGTCACCATGGTGGTTAGTGCGACGTATGTGTCTGCTGATCCTATGTTCTCTAAGTCTTTCTTAACTTCGATGTTTACCGTCACGATGTGTTGTATGTGGCCGACATTGATTAATACCGCTGTTGGTGTGGCTGCGATCGAAAAAGATTTGTTAAATGTTTCTAAAGTGCTGCGTTTGAGCTGGCTGACACATGTCATCAAGATTGTTATTCCTTCTTCGATGCCAATGATGTTCACCGGTTTACGTTTGTCGCTAGGTATTGCGTGGATGGTACTAATCGCCGCTGAAATGTTGGCGCAAAACCCAGGTTTAGGGAAGTTTGTCTGGGACGAGTTTCAGAACGGTAGCTCGAACTCACTGGGGCGAATTATGGTGGCAGTTATCATGATTGGTTTCATTGGTTTCTTGCTTGATCGAGCGATGTTATTCACACAACGCCATTTCTCATGGGATAAAACGCAGGTTCTTCGTTAAGGGGTATAGCATGACACATTTAGATATTAGTAAAGTTTCCATTGAATTCCCTACACCGAAGGGCTCTTTTAAAGCGTTAGATGGCGTGAACCTTAAGATTGATAAGGGCGAGTTTGTCTCGTTAATCGGTCACTCGGGTTGTGGTAAGTCCACAGTGTTAAACATTGTCGCAGGCCTTTATGATGCAACCGAAGGTGGTGTGCTGCTTGACGGTAAAGAGGTGAGAGGGCCAGGGCCTGAGCGTGCTGTGGTCTTTCAGAACCACTCATTGTTACCTTGGTTAACATCTTATGAAAACGTTGAACTTGCCGTGAAGCAGGTCTTCAAAGGCAAGAAAAGTAAGAAAGAGATGCATGATTGGATCATGCACAATCTTGAGTTGGTTCATATGACGCATGCTGCGGATAAGCGTCCATCAGAGATTTCTGGTGGTATGAAACAGCGTGTCGGTATTGCGCGTGCCTTGGCAATGGAGCCGAGTGTGTTGTTGATGGATGAGCCATTCGGTGCTTTGGATGCCTTGACGCGAGCACACCTTCAGGATTCCTTGATGGAGATTCAGCGTGATTTGAACAACACCGTTATCATGATCACCCATGATGTGGATGAAGCGGTTCTTTTATCAGATCGTATCGTGATGATGACGAATGGCCCAGCTGCGACGGTTGGTGAAATCCTCCATGTCGATTTAGAACGCCCACGTGATCGTCTTGCGTTAGCGGATGACCCTAAATATGTAGACTACCGTGCTCAAGTTTTGACTTTCTTGTATGAAAAGCAGCGCAAAGTTGAGCCAATCAGCAAACCTAAAAAAGACGCTAAGAGTGAAGATAAACTGGTAGCGAATAGTTAGCATGGCGAGTTTGCAAAAGCGTGTTGTTATCATTGGTGCTGGCATGGCAGGCTCTAAGCTTGCCTATGAGTTGTCGACCTTAGAGCATACTCCGTTCAGAGTGACGCTAATTGGTGAAGAGGCTCAAATTGGTTATAACCGTATTATGCTGTCGTCCGTACTTGCCAAAGAAGTTTCTAGTGAAGAGATCGCTCTGGTAGATGTTGGTGCAATGTCTCAATATGGTGCGGAAATCTTGTCCAGTGATCCGGTAGAAGAAGCCGATTATGAGTGCAAGAAAGTCCGTTTGCGAAGTGGCAGAGAAATCGCCTTTGATTATCTTGTTTATGCAACAGGTGCACGCTCATTTTTACCTAATTGGGCGCAAGTTGATGCAAAAAATGTTGTCGGTTTTCGAGACTGGAAAGATGTAAATGCCTTGTTATCTCTGGCTTCTGGCTCGAATGTGGCGGTAGTTGGAGGTGGTCTGTTAGGTCTCGAAGCAGCGGTGGGGTTAGCTAAGAATGGTCATACGCCAACGGTTATCCAGCGCTCAGATTACATCTTAAATCGTCAGTTGGATGCGCGCTCGGCACACTTATTGCAAGACAATTTACAAGGTAAAGGTGTGAAGTTTCTAACGGGGGCTAACCCTGAATGCTTAGAAGTCGATCACGCTTCCTCGCTTGTGACTGCTATTAAAACAGATAAAGGCCTTATCAACGTGGATATGGTTGTTGTAGCGACGGGTATCTCTCCTGAGATCCAAGTAGCTAAGCAGAGTGGGCTGGAAGTGGACCGTGCTATTTTAGTTGGTGCGGATATGCAGACTTCTGAGCCGGGTGTTTACGCACTTGGGGAATGTTGTCAGTTCGAAACACACACATTTGGCTTGGTGGCGCCAATATGGGATCAGTTAAATGTTCTCGTTAAGACGTTACAGGGCCAATCGGCTGAATTCAGTGTACGGCCGATTTCAACCAAACTAAAAGTGTCTGGTGTAGATCTATTTTCTGTTGGAGAAATACAGAGCGTGCCAGATCAAGAGATCGTATTGTTCGACTCTGGTTTAAATCATTATCGCAAACTAATCGTCAAAGGTGACTGTTTAGTTGGCGCAATTCTTTATGGCAACGTCGCCGATGGTAGCTGGTATTCCCAGCTTATTCAGAACGAAACCAATATTTCTGAAATGTTGGAGTTTCTGGCCTTTGGCGAAGCGTACTGCCAGTCTTAAAACGCTTTTGAAACTCTAACGTCAGATGTTGCCGGCCAATGAGGTCGAGTTAGTAAGGGGAACATAATGACGTCACTCTTGGGTTCAAATCAAACATCCAGATCACAGCTAGTCGTGGTGGGGAATGGCATGGTCGGCCACCATTTCATTGAGCAGTTAATCGAACTGGGGGGCCTTGATGAATACGATATTACGGTGTTTGGGGAAGAGGTTAATCTTGCATACGATCGTGTGCATCTTAGTGATTACTTCAACGGTGCGACCGCTGAAGACTTAGCTATGACAACCAGTGATTACTATCTTAATCATGGTGTGACGTTTTACACCAATACTCGAGTGATTGCTTTAGACAGAGAACAGAAGCTTGTTCTCATCGAAGATGGTGAGGCCGTTTCCTACGATAAACTTGTTTTAGCAACAGGTTCTTATCCTTTTGTACCTCCTATTCCAGGGCATCAACGTGAGAACACATTTGTATATCGTACCCTAGATGATCTGGATGCTATTAAAGCATGTGCCGATAAAGTAAAAACGGGTACGGTTGTCGGTGGTGGGTTATTAGGTTTGGAAGCCGCTAATGCCCTTAAAAACCTTGGTTTGGAAACCAGTGTTGTTGAGTTTGCACCAAGACTGATGCCGGTACAGCTGGATGAAACGGGCGGTGCTGTTCTAAAAGAAATGATCGAAGGGCTGGGCGTCTCTGTACTCACGGCAACGGCTACAAACGACATTGTGGATGGTGAGCAAGCATACCATCGAATGAATTTTGCAGGTGGTGACTTCCTAGAAACGGATCTAATTTTATTCTCCGCGGGTATCCGACCACGAGATGAGTTAGCACGCCAAAGTGAGCTGGAGATCGGCGAGCGCGGCGGCATTGTAATCAATAATCAGTGTATTACCAGTGACGCGGATATCTACGCGATTGGTGAGTGTGCTCTATGGGAAGGTCGCATATACGGATTGGTTGCACCGGGCTATACCATGGCGAAAACCGCTGCAGGGCACTTGATGCGTAATGTTGGAGCTGCATTTACCGGAGCCGACATGAGCACCAAGCTTAAACTTTTGGGTTGTGATGTGGGTTCGATTGGTGATGCCCATGCTATCTCTCAGGGAGCGCGTAGCTTCATTTATCAGGACCAAGTAAATCAAGAGTATCGCAAACTGGTTGTCAGTGAAGATGGCAAGAAAGTCATTGGTGCTGTGCTGGTAGGTGATAACAGCTATTACGATACATTGCTGCAATACTACCTCAACGGTATCGATCTACCTGAGCAGGCGCAGTCACTTATTTTGCCTGCTTCGAATGGCGAGTCTGTTGGCTTAGGCGTGGATGCATTGCCTGCTGCGGCATCGATCTGTTCATGTCATAACGTTACTAAACAAGACATTTCCGATGCTGTGGCGTCTGGAGCGATGAGTGTCGCAGATGTCAAAGGGGCGACCAAAGCTGCGACTGGCTGTGGTGGTTGTGCAGCACTCTTGAAAAAAGTGGTGGATAACGAACTAACGGCCTTAGGGGTTGAGGTCAGTACTGATATTTGTGAACACTTTCCATTTACCCGCCAAGACCTTTACAACCTGGTGAAAGTTGAAGGTATTAAGAGCTTCAAAGCGCTATTAGATAAGCATGGTAAAGGTCACGGTTGTGAGATCTGTAAGCCTGCAGTAGGCTCAATTTTGGCATCAGTTTGGAATGACTATGTCCTTACGAATGACCATATCAGTCTTCAGGATACAAACGATCGTTTCCTTGCAAACATGCAAAAAGATGGTACTTACTCAATCGTACCAAGGATTCCAGGCGGTGAAATTACGCCTGAAAAATTGATCGTAATCGGTGAGGTCGCTAAGGATTACAAGCTTTATACCAAGATCACTGGCGGACAACGTATCGATTTATTTGGTGCGACTTTGGCTCAATTGCCAGAAATTTGGAAGCGTTTAATTGATGCTGGATTCGAAACGGGCCAAGCATATGGTAAGTCTGTTCGTACAGTAAAGTCCTGTGTTGGTAGCACATGGTGTCGCTATGGTGTCAATGACAGTGTTGGAATGGCGATAAAAATTGAGAATCGATACAAAGGATTGCGCTCCCCTCATAAGCTCAAGTTTGCCGTGTCTGGTTGTACTCGTGAGTGTGCCGAAGCGCAGAGTAAAGACATCGGTGTAATCGCTACAGAAGGGGGTTGGAACCTTTATGTCTGTGGCAATGGTGGAATGAAGCCACGTCACGCGGATCTGTTTGCTACTGACCTCGATGACGAAACGCTGATCCGCTACATTGACCGTGTTCTGATGTTCTATGTAAAAACTGCAGACCGTCTGCAGCGTACCTCTGTATGGATGGATGGCCTGGAGGGGGGATTAGATTATCTAAAAGACGTGGTTATAAATGACTCGTTAGGTCTTGGCGATGAACTTGAGCAACAAATGTCTCATGTTGTGGATACTTTCCAGTGTGAGTGGAAAACAACGGTAAATGATGAGAAAGCACTGAAAACATTCCGCCAGTTCGTCAATTATGATGGTACGGATGAAAACGTTGTCTTTGTTCAAGAGCGGGACCAAATTCGTCCGGCGACAGAAGATGAAAAGTATGAACTCATTGCCAAGGCGGTATAGGTGGTCCTTATGAACTGGAACTTAATTTGTACGAAAGATGATTTGGTGGAAGATGCTGGCGTTGCCGCAATGGTGAATGGTGAGCAAGTGGCAATTTTCTATGTGCCTGAAGCGGAAGAGTCGGTCTTTGCTGTCAGTAACTGGGACCCGATTGGTAAAGCCAATGTTATGTCCCGTGGTTTGACCGCTCATTTAGAGGGACAATGGGTTGTCGCCAGTCCCCTATATAAACAGCATTACGTACTTAACTCTGGCCAGTGTTTAGAAGAAGACATCACTTTGAAGGTATGGCCGATTAAATTGGTGGATAACGACGTATATCTAGCCAGTTAAGAGAGTGTGAGCTTTTTTGGTGCGTTTTACTGTCAAAAGGCTTGTGTAATTCCCCAATGTAAGGCGATTTGTTTGTTTTTGATGGCAAATACTTGGCCTAATTATTGCTAAAACTAATATGTTCAGAATATCCAGTGTTGGGATTCTGCTGTTTGGCAAAGTAGCCCTGAATTCCGCAAGGAATCAGGGCTTTTTTTATGTGTAGAGGAAAGTATGTCAGCTTTAACTACCTGTCCATACTGTGGCGTAGGCTGTGGTGTAAAAGTCTCTGTAGCAGAGCAGCCCGAGAACGGTTTTTCTAGCCTAACGGGCGATGATTCACACCCAGCTAATTTTGGCCGTTTATGTGTTAAAGGCAGCAACTTAAAAGATACGTTAGTCCATGAAGATCGGCTTTTGACACCACGTGTTGATGGTCAAGATGTTTCATGGCAAGAAGCTACTGACTACATAGCCGAGCGCATTCAGCGAGTGGTTGAACAGCATGGTCCTGATGCTTTTGCGTTTTATCTATCCGGCCAGATTTTGACGGAAGACTACTATGTCGCTAATAAATTGGCGAAAGGTTTTATCGGAACCGCCAATGTCGATACGAATTCCAGACTTTGCATGGCTTCGGCAGTGGTTGGCTATAAACGAGCATTCGGCTCCGACACGGTACCTTGCAACTATGAAGATTTAGAAAAGTGCGACCTGCTAATCATGGTGGGTTCAAATGCTGCTTGGACTCATCCTATCTTATTCCAAAGAATTGCCGCTGCTAAAGCGAAGCGCCCAAAAATGAAAGTGGTCGTGATTGACCCCCGTAAAACGGCGACGTGTGATATTGCAGACTTACATTTAGCTATTCGTCCGGGGTCTGATGCGGCGATCTTTAATTTTCTGCTGGCGGAATCTGAGCGTCGTTTTGTGACCAATGGCGAATACATAAAACAACATACTAATGGGTTTGATGCCACCTTGGCGTCGGCTCAACGATCAGCACCGAATGCGAAAACGGTTTCTGTACATTGTGGTGTTAGTGAAGAAGATCTAGAGCGGTTAGCGACTTGGTGGGCAACAACAGACAAAACGGTGAGCTTTTATTCTCAGGGCGTTAATCAGTCCTCCTCTGGGGTAGATAAGTGTAATGCCATTATTAATTGTCATTTGGCGACAGGGCGAATAGGCCAAGAAGGAATGGGGCCGTTCTCAATCACAGGACAGCCGAATGCCATGGGGGGGCGAGAAGTCGGCGGCTTGGCAAATCAGCTAGCGGCGCATATGGACTTCGCAACACCGAACGCAATCGAGTTGGTCCAGCGCTTTTGGCAAGCTCCTAATATGGCACAGGAAAATGGTCTGAAGGCCATTGATATGTTCCAAGCGGTTGAACAAGGGAAAATCAAAGTTCTTTGGATTATGTCGACAAATCCGATGGTTAGTTTGCCTGATACAGAACAGGTGCGCCGTGCACTAGAGAAATGCGAGTTGGTCATCGTCAGTGATTGCAAGCAATCTACCGATACTACTGCCTACGCGGATGTGTTACTGCCGGCCTTGCCTTGGAGTGAAAAGGACGGAACGGTTACCAATTCTGAACGGCGCATATCAAGACAGCGCGGATTGCTCCCTGCGCGAGGTGAAGCGAAAGCCGACTGGTGGGCGATTTGTCAGGTTGCTGGTGCGATGGGGTATCAGAGCGCATTCAGCTATCGTTCGGTACATGATATTTTTCGTGAGCATGCCGCTCTGTCGGGTTTTGAAAACCATGGTAAGCGTGACTTTGATATCAGTTTATTTAGCAACATTAGTGAGCAAGCCTACCAAGACTTATTGCCAATCCAGTGGCCGGTGACAAAGGAAAGCCCGAATGGTACTGCGAGAATGTTTACCGACGGGAGGTTTTTTACGGCGGATCGTAAAGCAAACTTCATCCCCATTGATGTAAAAGAGCCACAGATTGCTCCTGATGAAGATTGGCCTTTTGTACTCAATACCGGCAGGGTTCGTGATCAATGGCACACCATGACGAGAACCGGTGATGCGGCCATTTTGTCACGACATATAGATCAGCCTTACGTTGAAATTCACCCGCAGGACGCTGCAGCGTTATCGATCGCAGACCACCAGTTAGTTCGCCTAACGTCTCTATATGGAGAAGCAGTTCTGAGAGCAAAACTGTCTGATCAGGTGCTGCCGAAGAATGTGTTTGTGCCCATTCATTGGACCAGACAATTTGCCAGTCAGTCGGTAGTGTCATCGCTGATCCCACAAATTGTGGATGCGCTCTCGGG
The DNA here is from genome assembly GCF_004363305.1 of Marinomonas communis. Lineage (GTDB taxonomy): Bacteria > Pseudomonadota > Gammaproteobacteria > Pseudomonadales > Marinomonadaceae > Marinomonas > Marinomonas communis. The sequence continues at coordinate 280,768 of NZ_SNZA01000005.1, forward strand.
GCAACCAGAATCAAAACATGCAGTGGTGAACTTGCAGCCTGTTGAAAACATTCGTTACGGCTATTTGGTATCGACAGCATTAGAGATTGTTGAGGGCTTCGAGTATTGGTGCAGAGTGCCAACGGATTTCGGAGAGCGGCTTGAGTTTGCTTACCAAGATGAGCTTTGTATGGCGGAACTGAACCTTGTCATCGAAGCGGCGTCTCCTGGTGGTGAGTGGCTTGAGTATGAGAACCCGATTAATCAGCATGTACGACGTGTTTATTTTGTAGATGGTGTTCCTAAAGCTGTTTTGTTGACACAAGCAACTCCAAATCTTCCGGTATCAAATTGGTTGGAGGAGCAGGTACTTCAATGTGAAGCGTTAACGGCTAACGAGCGTTTAGCGCTATTAGTGGGGCGCGCTTCGGGTGCAGTTGATAAAGGCGCCATCGTTTGTTCTTGCTTCCAAGTGGGTGAAAAGCAAATTTTACAAGCCATTGAAAGCGGGCAAGACAGCGTTGCTAAGCTAGGGGAAGCGTTGCAATGTGGAACAAACTGCGGCTCTTGTATCCCAGAGATTAAACAATTATTACCTAATATCGTAGAGGTGGTGTCATGAGTGCAGATTTCACGCAATTTATTAAGATCTTAGGTAAAGGTAAGAAAGGTGCTCGCACATTAACCATGGACGAAGCGGAGCTGGCAATGTCGATGATGTTGGCAGGACAAGCGTTACCCGAGCAGGAAGGGGCCTTTTGGATGTTGATCCGCATTCGTGAGGAGACCGTTGAGGAGACCGTTGGTTTTACCAAAGCTGTCAGAGCACATTTAGCAAAACAGATGCCTAATGCTAAGGTGGATATTGATTGGCCTGCTTATGCAGGAAAGCGCAATGAACTGCCTTGGTTCTTGCTTTCTGCACTTGCACTAGCTGATGCTGGCTATCAAATCGTCATGCATGGGCACTCTTTTAAAGGAGAAGGGCGACTATACGTTGATGAGGTTATCCAGTCTTTAGGTCTGCCATTTCTAACGGAGCAGAATGCTCATCTATTGGAAGACCACCTTGCGCAACATCGCTTTCTTTATTTACCGCTTGCGAGCATCGATAAGCGCCTGTCCAAAATGATGGATTTAAAGCTGTCCTTAGGCTTGCGCTCACCGGTTAACACAGTGGTTCGAATGATGAACCCGTTGCAAGCGAAGCACAGTGTGCATGGTGTGTTTCACAAAGGCTATGATGATTTGCACGCACAAGCCTGTTTGCAGCTTGAAGATCCTTCTGTATTGATCTTCAGAGGGGGCAACGGTGAAGCTGAAATTAATCCAGAAAGAGAGGTCACATTGGCAACTGTTCAGGATGGGCAATTAAAATGGGATAAATGGGCACGTTATGAGCACGAACATACCCGTAACAAAGACAATTTATCCATTGAGCGCCTGATTGATCATTGGACAGGTGTCTCGGTCGACCCATTCGGTGAAAAAGCGGTTTTGCAAACTATGGCGGGCGTACTGGGATTAATCCATAATGAGCCGGATCAGGCTCACTGTTTAGAGCTGGCAGCTTTACTCTGGCAGTCAAGGCATCGTGAGTATTTGCAATACAATCAAGTAGTATAGGTCTATGGTTTCAAGGGACGATGTTTCAGTTTTGATTTTGGCGGGTGGGCAGGCTCTGCGTATGGGAGGCGTCGACAAGGCGCGTCAGCTTTACCAGGGTGTTCCTCTGATTGAACATGTCATATGTGCGGCACAGCCCTTTACCAATCGTATTGTAATAAGCGCCAACCAGAATATTGAGTACTATAAAACATTGGCTGATGACGTCGTTGTTGATCAACCTCCTTGGCAAACTATCGGTCCATTAGGCGGCTTGTTTGCCATGTTGCCGAGTTTAGAAGATCAGCAGTCTATTCTGATTTTACCTTGTGATACGCCTCGGATTTCAACGCTTGCATTAGAAAGTTTGTTGGCTGCCTCGAAAGCCGCACCGAGTAAGGTTCATTGTCTGAAAACGGAAAATGGGTGGCAGCCTCTGCATGCAGTTTTACCTGTCGCCCGTTTAAAGCAATGTTTATCAGAGTATTTGGATAGAGCTGAGCACTTCGGGGTAATGGGCTTTTATAACTTTCTTGGGTGCGAGTCCGTTTATTGGGATCGACAGGAGGAATTGCTCAATATTAATCGTATTGAGGAGTTGAATCTTTAGTTGTAGTGGATTGTTCTACTTTATCCACATTGAGAGTATACGACTCTCCCTTTTCAAAGTGCTCCATCTTAACAAGCAAATAGTCGAGTTTTGGAGCGAACCAGAAGTACTGATGGCGTTTGTCTGAGAGGTTGTCAGTACGAATGACCTTGATTGTTTCAAGCTCTCCTAATTTTGTCTGCACTAACTCTTTTGCTTTGGTTTCGAATGTGTATTGCTTAAGCTTGCCTCCATCAGCAATATTATAAGCAAGCTGTTCTCTCCCGCTTAACAGGTCATATCGCAGTTGTAACTGAAGTGTTAGACGATCTAGTGAAATATCGTCAATGGGCATTTTCCAAGTGTTATCTTTTACCGTGTTCGACGCTACCATTTCATCCCAATCAAACTCTACTTTGACATTTTTACGTTTACCTAGGATTCTTGAACTGTAGTGGTACTCAGTTGGACGTAAGCTCCCTGATTGGAGGCTGAACAGGCTCGTTTCTTTTAAAGAGGCTAGCAGTGTGTCGACATGAAAGTTGAATTGCCAAAGGTCTGCCGCTTGCTTGGTCAGTGTTTGGGTGCCTTCGACTTTAAGGGTAATGCCTTTTTTGTACAGTGTGCTGTAGGTGACCTGATAAGGTGCGAAAAATTCAGGCTCTGATGCAGGGATGGGGGCTCCCGAATTCTGTGAAATGTCTTCGGCGTAAGAGGGTACTATCAAGAGCAAACACGTTGCGATAAAAGATGTTCTGATAATACCCATCTTGTTATTCCTAATGTTCGTTTAAATCCGTTGTGTAACGAACGCCTGACTCAGGCAAAGGTTGTCCATCTAACATGGCTTGGCCACTTTCCAGTTTCAGCCTACCTGAACTGAACCATTTAACACTGAGTGGATAAATGATGTGCTCAAGAGCATGAACTTTTTGAGCTAAAGAGTCTGCCGTATCGTTTTCGTTAATCTCAGTACTTGCTTGTAAGACCACTGATCCTGCATCAAGTTCCGAAGTCACAAAATGAACCGACACACCATGCTCCGATTCGCCCGCATCAATTGCACGTTGATGAGTATTCAGGCCTTTGTATTTCGGTAACAAAGAAGGGTGAATATTCAACATGCGGCCTTCATAGTGGCGCGTGAATTCTTCGGTAAGAATACGCATAAATCCAGCCAGTACAACCAGCTTAGGTTGATATTGATCAATCAGGCTCATCAGAGCTTGATCAAATAACTCTCGGCTTTCAAATTGCTTATGATCCAAGGCGTGGTTTGCAATGCCAGCTTGACTGGCACGCTCTAATCCGTACGCAGACGCTTTATTGCTGATAACGGCTTTGATATCAATGTCTAATTGACCTTGCAGGCTTTGATCAATCAAAGCCTGCAAATTACTGCCGCTGCCAGAAATTAGCACAACGACTGGAAAACTCATGCAGAAGCCTCAAGGTCAGAGATCACAACCTCTTTTCCGGCTTTCTCACGAATTTCACCGATTACCCATGCGTTTTCGCCTTCGGCTTTAAGAATTGCAAGAGCGTTTTCTACATCTGCTTTATCGATCGCAAGTACCATACCGACACCACAGTTTAGTACGCGGTACATTTCTTCTTGCTCAACGTTGCCTTGCTCTTGTAGCCAATCAAAGATGGCAGGACGAGTCCAGCTTGCAGCATCAATGTAGGCCGCAGCACCTTCAGGAAGAACGCGCGGGATGTTCTCAAGTAGACCGCCACCCGTGATGTGTGAAAGTGCTTTTACGTTTACTGACTCCATCAATTTAAGGATAGATTTAACGTAAATTTTAGTCGGCGCAAGTAGAGCATCTTTTAGCGCTACGCCGTCAACTTCTTGATCCAGCTTGGCACCACTTACTTCAAGGATCTTACGGATCAAAGAATAGCCGTTTGAGTGTGGGCCAGATGAGCCAAGTGCGATCAGGGTGTTGCCTGCTTCAACTTTGCTACCATCAATGATTTGGTCTTCTTCAACCACACCAACACAGAAGCCAGCTAGGTCGTAATCACCGTCATGGTACATGCCAGGCATCTCTGCAGTTTCGCCACCAACTAGCGCACATCCAGATTGAAGACAGCCTTCACCGATGCCTGTTACAACGTCCGCAGCAACATCAACGTCTAGTTTGCCTGTTGCGTAGTAGTCAAGGAACAACAGCGGTTCGGCACCTGCAACAACAAGATCGTTAACACACATCGCTACCAAGTCGATACCAATCGTATCGTGCTTGTTAAGGTCCATTGCCAAGCGTAATTTTGTACCCACGCCATCAGTACCAGAAACTAAGACAGGGTTTTTGTACTTTTGAGGTAGTCGTGTCAGTGCGCCAAAGCCACCTAAGCCACCTAGTACTTCAGGTCGGCGTGTTTTTTTACTGACGCCCTTAATACGTTCAACCAATTCGTTGCCCGCGTTAATGTCTACGCCTGCGTCTTTGTAACTAATCGAGGTTTTTTTCGATTCGGTCATTGCCTATGCCTTATCATGGTGTGGGAAAAGCGGCATTTTAACACAGTGGAAAATAAGGGCTATGGTTCTTTGCATAGAAGACAGTAGAATAGAGAAAATACGATATGAAAGGGGATAGTTTTGAAGCGTATTGTTTGTTTATGGTTGCTGATGTTGTCGTCCCTCGGGCATGCGGTACAAGTATCAAATTTGTATTCCGCCGTTGTCCAAGTACCCGCCAGCTTAGATGATCGCCAGCTACTAAATCGTGCATTTAATGAAGCGATTGATGATGTGTTGGCGCGAGTTTCCGGGCAACAACAAGATATTTCTTCTCGTGTAACTCAAAAAGCACATCAGTCTGCAGCCAGTTGGGTGGCACAGCACTCCGTTCAAGATGTGATTGATACCATCGAGGGTGCGGATGGTCCTGAAGCGGCCAAAGAAATCAATGTCACTTTTTACAAAGAGTCGGTTGATTCGTTCTTATATGATAACGACCTACCTGTGTGGGGAGAGAATAGACCAAGTATTTTGGTTTGGTTGATAGAAGATCAATCAGGTCAACGTCAAATGTTTGGTGCGAATCAGCCGTCTTCGGCACTATCTAAGTTATTTGATGACGCGAAGCACTTTGGTTTGCCTGTTTATGCGCCTTTAGTGGATGCGACAGATAGGCAAACACTAAGCTCAAGTGCTTTGTGGGGGTTCTTTGAAGAAGATATTTTAGCAGCGAGTCAGCGTTACCAAACGGATGTTGTCTTGGCGATACGTCTGAGTGAATATCGTGGTGAAGCCGTAGTTGAGTCAATGCTGCTTACACCAAATCAGTCATCTCGTTTGATTTCTGCAACCAAGCCAACGCAGCAAGAAGCGGTAGAAGAGGTTTTGGTGCGTTTAGCTGCTTTGCTTTCTGATCGCTATGCTTCTATAAAAACGCTTACTCCGCAAGAAATGTATGTTCAAGTAGATGGGGTTCGTAACTATACGGCGATGTCCACCTTGCGTCAGTATATTTCATCAATGGGAATCGTGAAGCAGGTTCAGTTAAAAAGCATCGTTGAAGGGCAGGTTGGATTAGATATCTTACTTAATGGTACGCCTGAAAAGTTCGCTAATACTGTGGCGTTAAACTCTGTATTAAGCAGCAGCTTACAAACTGCTGGTATGACAGATCCATTGTTGAATTCTCTTCATTATCAGTACACAGGTAAAGGTAAAATAAATGACTAACGAGGTTGACGTTACACCAATAGAGAAGGACTTCTTTGCTCGCTCTCCAGAAGAGCAGAGCGACTTTTTGCAACAGACTTGGTGCAACCAATGTATGGAAATGGATTTAGGTATGAAAAATCCACAAGAGTTTGAAGCTGGAGAGCGTAATTGGATTGAAGGTGAGTGCGTTAAGTGCGGCTCTAAAGTTGTGACCGAGCTTGTTTTTGAAGATGACGAAGAATAAAACTTCATCTCCCTAATGCAAAAAAAAAGCGGCTTAAAAGCCGCTTTTTTTATGATTAACCAATTACTTATCGGTTGGGTAATCGCGTTCTGTGTGTCCCACGTACAATTGACGAGGACGGCCGATCTTGTAGTTGCCACTGATCATTTCGTTCCAGTGTGAGATCCAGCCGATCGTGCGAGACATCGCAAAGATCACCGTAAACATTGACGTTGGGATACCGATGGCTTTCATGATGATGCCAGAGTAGAAGTCAACGTTAGGGTACAGCTTACGTTCCACAAAGTAAGGGTCTTCAAGGGCAATTTGCTCAAGGCGTTTAGCAATCTTAAGCATTGGGTCATCTGACTGACCAAGCTCCGCAAGTACTTGATCACAGGTTTCACGCATAACTTTCGCACGAGGGTCGAAGTTCTTGTAAACGCGGTGACCGAAGCCCATTAGACGGAATGGATCGTTTTTGTCTTTCGCCTTAGCAATGAATTCATCAATGTTCGATTCATCGCCAATTTCTTCAAGCATGTTCAAGACCGCTTCGTTAGCACCGCCATGGGCTGGGCCCCAAAGCGTAACGAAACCAGCTGCAATACACGCAAACGGATTGGCGCCTGATGATCCTGCAAGACGAACAGTAGATGTAGATGCGTTTTGCTCGTGATCCGCATGTAGAATAAAGATGCGGTCCATGGCCTTAGCGAACACTGGGTTAACTTTGTATTCTTCACAAGGTGTTGCAAACATCATGTGAAGGAAGTTCTCTGCGTAGCTCAAATCGTTACGTGGGTACATGGTCGGTTGACCTTTAGAGTACTTGTAACACATCGCCGCAAGAGTCGGCATTTTAGAAATCAAGCGGAATGCTGCGATTTCGCGGTGTTTTGGATCGTTAATATCCATGTGATCTTGATAGAAGGCAGATAGAGCACCTACAAGACCCACCATGATTGCCATAGGGTGAGCATCGTTGCGGAAGCCGTCTAAGAACTTCTGCATGGACTCAGCAACCATTGTGTGGTTTTTAACAGTTTCTACGAATTCAGCTTTCTGCGTAGCGCTAGGAAGCTCTCCGTACAAAAGTAGGTAACAAGTCTCAAGATAATCTGAGTTTTCTGCTAGATCGGCGATTTTGTAACCGCGATGTAGTAAAACACCTGCTTCACCATCGATATAAGTGATCGCAGATTCACATGAGCCAGTCGACATGAAGCCAGGATCGTAAGTAAAGACGCCATGAGAACCTAACGTTCTTACATCTATTACGTCTTGTCCAGCTGTGCCTGATAATACAGGAAGTTCAATCGGTTGATCGATACCGTCTACTGTTATGCGAGCTTTTTTGTCAGCCATTTTTGGTCTCCTTCGTACTCTGGTCCGGGCAAAGAGCCTTGAATTAGCTCTCCAGGCCCAGAAGGTGCGGAAAAAATACTTTCTTAGTGGTTACAAAGTCAATTAGACAAATTTCTTAGCGTTTATTAGATCCTAGTAATTTCTATGTAAATTTCTAACAAGAAAATAAAATGAGCTTGCTTAAAATGTGCACAAACTTCATCTAAGCTTTTGATAAATAAACATTTAAAAAATATTTTCGATGATTTTAAAAGTGTAATTTTATACCATTATTGCTTAAATTTATGGCTCCATTCATTTTATGAATGGCGACCATCAAAAACCCTACGTTCTGTCTATTTGTCTTAGGTTTTTGGCCTAGTCTATAATTGCGACCCGATGATTTCATTGATTTGTCGGTGTTATTTAGCAAGTTTGAGTCGCTTGCAACAATATCGTTTGCAAATCGATGGGATTTTCACGGAGGCCTATGTAAACCTTTTGTACGTTTTTAAACGTAAGAGAAAGGTGACAATAGAACTTGGGTCGTGATTGACCATTCAATCAAACAAAGTGGTGTAAAGAGTCGTGAACAAAAAAAGACCAGTCAACCTTGATATTTCCACAATATCAATGCCCGTAACCGCAATAGTCTCTATCCTGCATCGTGTAACAGGGATCATCCTATTTATTGGATTGGTGTTCTTGTTTTACGCGTTTGACAAATCATTGTCTTCACAGCAAGGCTTTGATCAAGTGGTAGAGATGCTACAAAGCAACTTCCTAGCGAAATTTGTCGTTTGGGGTGTTGTTTCAGCTTTGATGTACCACTTCGTGGCAGGTGTGAAACACCTGTTTATGGACTTGGGGCATTTCGAAGAACTTGAAAGTGGCCGCGCTGCGGCGAAGGCGAACCTTGTGATCGCTGTTGTTCTGATTCTACTAGCAGGGGTGTGGATATGGTAACTCAAATTACTAGTTTTGGCCGTTCAGGTCTGTACGACTGGATGATGCAGCGTATTTCTGCACTAGTTCTTTCTGTCTACAGCATCTTTATTATCGGCTACCTTCTGCTGAATCCAGATCTTACATACGAACAGTGGAGTGGTTTGTTCGAAACTACTTCTATGCGCATCTTCTCATTGTTAGCGCTTTTGTCTGTTGGTATTCACTCTTGGATCGGTTTGTGGTCTGTATCAACTGACTACATTAAAGCAACAGGCGTTCGTTTCTTTTTTCAATCTCTATGTGGCTTAGTAATGTTTATCTATGTCGTATGGGGTATTCAGGTTCTTTGGGGGCTGTAAATAATGGCTAATATTCGTACTATTTCTTTTGATGCCATTGTAATTGGTGGTGGTGGCGCAGGTATGCGTGCGGCACTTCAATTGACTGAGTCTGGTTTGAACACTGCGTGTGTAACAAAAGTTTTCCCGACTCGTTCACATACTGTATCTGCGCAGGGTGGTATTACTTGTGCGATTGCAAGTGAAGACCCAAATGATGATTGGCGTTGGCACATGTACGATACCGTTAAAGGTTCCGACTACATTGGTGACCAAGACGCTATCGAGTACATGTGTTCTGTAGGTCCACAAGCTGTATTTGAGCTTGAGCACATGGGTCTACCTTTCTCTCGTAAAGAAAATGGCCGTATCTACCAGCGTCCTTTCGGTGGTCAGTCAAAAGACTTCGGTAAAGGTGGTCAAGCAGCGCGTACTTGTGCAGCAGCTGACCGTACTGGACACGCTCTTCTACATACTCTTTACCAAGCAAACCTTAAAGGTGGCACAACATTCTTTAACGAGTGGTATGCAGTTGACCTGGTTAAAAACTCTGATGGCGCAATCGTCGGTGCGGTTTCTATCTGTGTAGAAACGGGTGAAGTAGTTTACCTTAAAGCGAAAGCGACGGTTCTTGCTACAGGTGGTGCAGGTCGTATCTATCAGTCAACGACTAACGCCCACATTAACACTGGTGACGGTGTAGGTATGGCACTGCGTGCTGGCGTGCCAATGCAAGACATGGAAATGTGGCAGTTCCACCCAACTGGTATTTACGGTGCGGGTACACTGGTTACAGAAGGTTGTCGTGGTGAAGGTGGTTACCTGATCAACAAAGACGGCGAACGTTTCATGGAGCGTTATGCGCCAAACGCGAAAGACCTTGCAGGTCGTGACGTAGTAGCTCGCTCAATGATTCTTGAGATCCTTGAAGGTCGTGGCTGTGGTGAAAACGGTGACCATGTTCTTCTAAAGCTTGATCACCTTGGTGAAGAGACGCTAAACAAACGCTTGCCAGGTATCCTTGAACTGTCTCGTACATTTGCGCACGTTGATCCAGTTAAAGAGCCAATTCCTGTTATTCCAACTTGTCACTACATGATGGGCGGTGTTCCGACTAACGTTGGTGGTCAAGCGCTGATGCAAAACGAAGCAGGCGAAGATGTTATCGTTCCTGGTTTGTATGCGTGTGGTGAAATCGCTTGTGTATCCGTACACGGTGCGAACCGTCTAGGTGGTAACTCTCTACTAGACTTGGTGGTATTCGGACGTGCAGTGGGTCTACAGGTTAAAAAGTCTCTAGATGAAGGCTTTGACTCTATGGATGCTAACGACACTGATGTTGAAAAGGCGATGGCTCGTCTAAATCGTTTGAACAACACTACAGGTGGTGAGTCTGTAGCTGAGGTTCGTGCAGAACTGCAAAAAGTAATGCAGCTTTACTTTGGTGTATTCCGTGAGGGTGCATCAATGCAGAAAGGTTTGCAACAGCTTGAAGAAATTCGTAAGCGTGTTGAGAACCTTCACCTTGAAGATAAGAGTATGGCTTTCAACACAGCTCGTATCGAAGCTCTTGAGCTTGAAAACTTGCTAGAAGTGGCGGAAGCAACAGCGATTCCTGCGGAATTCCGTAAGGAAAGTCGTGGTGCGCATGCTCGTAATGACTTTACTGAACGTGATGATGAAAACTGGTTGAAACACTCTTTGTATCACCCAGCGGATAAGAAAGTGACCAAGCGTGATGTGAACTTTGCGCCGAAAACAATGGAACCTTTCCCACCTAAAGTACGTTCATACTAAGGAGTTATGTCGATGTTAGTTAGTATCTACCGTTACAATCCTGAGAAGGACGATGCTCCTTACATGCAGGATTACGAAGTTGAATTGCCAGCAGGTAAAGACCTGATGGTGTTGGACGTGTTGAACCTTTTGAAGGCTCAAGATCCAAGCATTTCCTACCGTCGCTCTTGCCGTGAAGGTGTATGTGGCTCTGATGGTATGAACATGTCTGGTAAAAACGGGCTTGCATGTATCACGCCTGTTTCTGCAGCAGCTAAGAACAACAAGCTAGTTTTGCGTCCACTTCCTGGTCTGCCAGTAGTGCGTGACCTTGTTGTGGATATGGGACAGTTCTACAAGCAGTACGAAAAGATCAAGCCGTTCTTGATCAACGATACGCCAGCGCCTGCAATCGAGCGTCTACAAAGCCCTGAAGAGCGTGAGAAGCTTGACGGTCTTTACGAGTGTATCTTGTGTGCGTGTTGTTCAACGTCGTGTCCGTCTTTCTGGTGGAACCCAGATAAGTTCATCGGTCCTTCTGGTTTGCTTCAAGCTTACCGATTCTTGGCCGATAGCCGTGATACAGCGACACAGGATCGTTTGAGCGACCTTGATGATCCATTTAGTGTATTCCGCTGCCATGGCATCATGAACTGTGTGAATGTTTGTCCTAAGGGCTTAAATCCTACGAAGGCAATTGGTAACATTCGTACCATGTTGATCCAACGAGCGACCTGATACTCGTTGAGCGTAAGGCATTAGTTTTTCGTTAAGATGCCCGTTAGCGACTCTAGTTTATGGAGTCGCTAATCTGCTCAAGCGCAACCTTGAGCAAAAAACATAAAAATAAGTTGCGAAGAATTTAGTTTTTCATGGCAGATATTTATTTGCGCATGAAAAAACACTAAATAGTCCCATTTGTTACTAAAAACTCTAGTCTTAGTGATTTAGAATAGGACTGTTTAAGTGTCGTTAGGCGAAAAAAGTAAATAATAAGCTGGCAACTATCTATATAGTTTAACCAGAATGAAAATTTGAGTTATCACATGGTGATAGCTGGCTCGAACATAAAAGGGTGATCGAGAATGCATGAAAGTTTGATGGAGTTGCTATGGAGCACTTCTCACTTTTCAGGGGGCAACCTTGAATATGTTGAGGGGCTGTTTGAGAGCTACTTAGTTGACCCCAACTCAGTATCGGAAGAATGGCGGAAATGTTTTGATCAGTTGCCGAGAGTTAGCGAAGCGCAGTCAACCGATCTTCCTCACTCTGTTATTCAACAACAATTCTTAGAACTTGGTAAAAACAAGTTCCGCAATATCCCTGTTTCTACAGGTGTCGCTGCAAGCTCAGATCATGAGCAAAAGCAAATCAACGTACTTCAGCTTATCAACGCGTACCGTGTTCGAGGACACCAACACTCCAATTTAGACCCGCTAGGTCTACAAAAACGAGATAAAGTTGCTGACCTTGATTTAGGTTACCACCAGCTAACTGGTGCTGATCTTGATACGTCGTTTAATACCGGTTCTCTTTTCTTTAACCAAGAAACAATGCCTCTAAAAGACATTGTGACTGAGTTAGAGAAAACTTACTGTGGCTCTATCGGCTACGAATTCATGCACATCGTCGACACCCAAGAAAAAGCTTGGTTGCAACAGCGTGTTGAATCCGTTCGCTCTCGTCCAGAGTACTCAGCTGAAACACGCAAAGCTTTGTTAGAGCGTCTAACTGCAGCGGAAGGTCTTGAAAAATACTTAGCAAGTCGTTACCCAGGTGCGAAGCGTTTCGGCCTAGAGGGTGGTGAAAGCTTAATCCCAATGGTGAACGAACTGATTCAACGTTCTGGCGCACTAGGCGCTAAAGAAGTTGTTATCGGTATGGCCCACCGTGGTCGCTTGAACGTACTTGTTAATACTTTAGGTAAAAACCCTAAAGACCTGTTCGATGAGTTTGAAGGTAAGAAATTGGTAAATACGTCTGGTGACGTGAAGTACCACCAAGGTTTCTCTTCAAATGTTATGACTGCTGGCGGCGAAGTACACACAGTACTAGCGTTCAACCCTTCACACCTTGAAATTGTTTCACCGGTAGTGGAAGGTTCAGTACGTGCTCGCCAAGATCGTCGCGAAGACAAAACAGGTAAAACAGTTGTTCCAATTTCCATCCACGGTGATGCAGCATTCGCTGGCCAGGGCGTGGTGATGGAAACGTTCCAAATGTCACAAACACGCGCCTACAAAACAGGCGGTACAGTGCACATTGTTGTGAACAACCAAGTAGGTTTTACAACCAACCGTCAAGAAGATTCTCGCTCAACTGAATACGCAACTGATGTTGCGAAAATGATTCAGGCTCCGATCTTCCATGTTAACGGTGATGATCCAGAAGCAGTTCTATTTGTTACCCAACTAGCACTGGATTACCGTTACGAGTTTGGTCGTGACGTGGTCATCGATATGGTTTGTTACCGCCGTCGTGGTCACAACGAAACGGATGAGCCTTCAGGCACTCAGCCACTGATGTACAAAATCATCAGTAAGCTAAAAACGACTCGTACTAAATACGCTGACTTCTTGATTTCTAATAAAGTAGTAACAGAAGCTGAAGCGGATGAGCTAGTGAATGAAAACCGTGAAGACCTAGATAATGGCCGTCACGTTGCTAAGAGCTTGGTGCTAGAGTCTAAGTCTGAGCTATTTGTTGATTGGACACCTTACCTAGGTGTTGAGTGGACAGATGCCGGTGATACAACTTACCCACTAGATAAATTGCAAGAAGTTGCTAAGAAAACAACCACTATTCCTGATGGTGTTGTAGTGCAACGTCAAGTAATGAAGATCTACGAAGATCGCAACAAGATGACCGCTGGTGCCATGCCTCTTAACTGGGGTTACGCTGAAACCATGGCATTTGCGACTTTGCTAGAGCAGGGGTACCCAATTCGTATTACTGGACAGGACTCAGGTCGTGGTACGTTCTCTCACCGCCACGCTGTGATTCATAGTCAAAAAGACGGTAGCACTTACATCCCACTTAAGCACTTGTCAGACGATCAGCCAACACTTGATCTTTATGACTCGTACCTGTCTGAAGAAGCGGTATTGGCTTTCGAATACGGTTACTCAACGACTTCACCAAAAGGTTTAGTGGTTTGGGAGGCTCAATTCGGTGACTTTGCTAACGGTGCACAAGTTGTAATTGACCAATTTATTACCAGTGGTGAGCACAAGTGGGGCCGTTTATGTGGTCTGACAATGTTGTTACCGCATGGCTATGAAGGCCAAGGCCCAGAACACTCTTCTGCACGTCTTGAGCGATTCATGCAGCTATGTGCTGAATACAACATTCAAGTATGTGTGCCTACGACACCATCGCAGATTTTCCACATCTTGCGTCGTCAGGCCATTCGACCAATGCGTCGTCCACTGATTATTATGTCTCCTAAGAGTTTGCTGCGTCATAAGCAAGCAATCTCTACATTAGAAGATTTATCTGAAGGTAGCTTCAAAACGGTATTGCCTGAAGTAGCAGATAACATTAAGCCAGAAAACGTAAAACGTTTGGTGATCTGTAGCGGTAAGGTTTACTACGATTTATACAATCGTCGTGAAGAGCTGGCTAAGGATGATGTGGCTATCATTCGTCTTGAGCAATTGTATCCGTTCCCATACGCTGACTTTGAAGCGATTTTGGAACCGTACAAAAATGTTGAAGAGTTAGTTTGGTGTCAAGAAGAGCCTAAGAACCAAGGTGCTTGGCATGCAAACCGCCACCGTATGAGCCGTGTGTTAGAAAAGCTGTATCCTGAACTTAAGATCCGCTTTGCTGGACGTATTTCTTCTGCTGCTCCGGCTGCAGGTTACATGTCCGTACACGTTGAAGAACAAGAAGCGCTGGTTAACGACGCGATTGTCGGCTAGCAACACTGCCTGTCAGAGATAAGGGTAAAAAATGAGTATTGAAATTAAAGCACCTACTTTTCCAGAATCTGTAGCCGATGGCACTGTCGCTACGTGGTACAAACAGCCAGGTGAAGCGTGTAAGCGCGACGAACACATTGTAGATATCGAAACAGATAAAGTTGTTCTTGAAGTCGTAGCACCAGCTGATGGTGTACTAAAAGACGTACTGAAAGCTGAAGGTGATATCGTTCTTAGTGAAGAAGTTCTTGCAGTATTTGATTCTGGTGCAGCCGCATCTGAAGCACCCGCTGCAAAAGCTGAAGCAGCGCCATCTGCACCAGCTGCAGCTGAAGCTAAAGAAACAGTTCAAATCAAAGCACCAACTTTCCCTGAGTCTGTTGCAGACGGTACGGTTGCTGCTTGGCACAAACAACCAGGTGAAGCTTGTAAGCGTGATGAGCACATCGTTGACATCGAAACTGACAAGGTTGTTCTAGAAGTTGTTGCTCCAGCTGATGGTGTGATTGCCGACATCGTTAAAGCGGAAGGCGACACAGTACTGAGTGAAGAAGTGCTAGCGAACTTTGCTGTTGGCGCAACGGGTGGTGCAGCGGCACCAGCTGAAGCTCCAGCCGCAGCACCTGCTGCAGAAGAAGCTGGTGATGAAGATGGCATCGCAGGACCTGCGGCGCGTAAAGCACTTGCTGAAGCTGGTCTAACAGCAGCTCAAGTAAAAGGTACTGGTAAAGGCGGTCGTATCACTAAAGAAGACGTTGAAGCAGCGGCGAAGAACAAGCCAGCTGCAGCGGCGGCTCCTGCAAAAGCAGCGCCTGCAGCACCAGCGCCACTAAGTGCTGACGGTCGTGTTGAGAAACGTGTACCAATGACACGTCTACGCGCAACCATCGCTAAGCGCTTAGTAGAAGCTCAACAAACAGCAGCAATGTTGACAACTTACAACGAAGTTAACATGGGCCCTGTAATGGAGCTTCGTAGCAAGTACAAAGACTTGTTCCAGAAGACTCATAACGGCACTAAACTTGGTTTCATGTCATTCTTTGTTAAAGCTGCAACTGAAGCTCTAAAACGCTTCCCAGCAGTAAACGCTTCTATCGATGGTAACGACATGGTTTACCACGGTTACCAAGACATCGGTGTAGCAGTATCGACTAACCGCGGTTTGATGGTACCTGTATTGCGTAACACGGAAGCAATGGGTCTTGCTGACATTGAATCTGGCATCATGGACTTCGCTGTTCGTGGTCGTGAAGGCAAGCTAGGCATGGAAGATATGCAAGGTGGTACATTTACCATCACTAACGGCGGTATCTTCGGTTCTCTAATGTCTACTCCAATCCTGAACCCACCTCAAACAGCGATCTTGGGTATGCACAAAATCCAAGAGCGCCCAATGGCGGTTAACGGTCAGGTTGTGATTCAACCGATGATGTACTTAGCGTTGTCATACGATCACCGTATGATCGACGGTAAAGAAGCGGTGCAATTCCTTGTAACCATCAAGGAACTACTAGAAGATCCAGCACGTCTACTGCTTGAAATCTAAGTAATTGCACCCACTTCTGTGGATGAGAGTAAAACTTGCTAGGGCGCAAAATGCCCTAGCAAACAACAATGGATAAATCCTATGTCTGAAAAATTTGATGTAATCGTAATTGGTGGTGGCCCAGGTGGTTACGTTGCCGCAATCCGTGCAGCGCAATTGGGTCTAAAAACAGCTTGTATCGAAAAATGGCTTGATAAAGACAACAAGCCAAAGCTAGGCGGTACTTGTCTAAACGTAGGTTGTATCCCATCTAAAGCTCTATTGGACTCTTCACACAAATACCACGATGCGAAAGAAGAATTCGCAGTACACGGTATTGGTGTTGACGGTGTATCGATGGACGTTAATGCGATGGTTGATCGCAAAGACAAAATCGTTAACCAGTTGACTGGTGGTATTGCTGGTCTGTTCAAAGCAAACGGTGTAACAAGCTTTGAAGGTTTCGGTAAACTACTTGCTAACAAAAAAGTTGAATTCACTGCGCACGACGGCTCTGTTCAAACACTAGAAGCTGGCAACGTAATTCTTGCGACAGGTTCTGTACCTGTGAACATTCCACCTGCTCCACGTACTGGTGACATCATCGTTGATAACGAAGGTGCTCTTGAGTTCCGTGAAGTGCCTAAGCGTCTTGGCGTGATCGGTGCGGGTGTTATCGGTCTTGAGCTAGGTTCTGTATGGAAGCGCCTAGGTTCAGAAGTTGTTGTACTTGAAGCACAAGATCAATTCCTAAGCCTATGTGACCAAGATCTAGCGAAAGAAGCGGCTAAGATCTTCAAAAAACAAGGTCTAGACATTCGCGTTGGTGCTCGTGTAACGGGCAGTGAAGTGAAAGGTGAAGAAGTTGAAGTGACTTACCTTGATGCGAAAGGTGAAGAGCAGAAGCAAACTTTCGACAAGCTAATCGTAGCGGTTGGCCGTAAGCCATTCACAGACGGCTGTCTAGCCGCTGATTCTGGTGTAAACCTAGATGAGCGTGGTTTTGTGTTCGTTGACGAACAGTGCCGTACAAACGTTCCTGGTGTGTTCGCGATCGGTGATATCGTTCGTGGCCCAATGCTAGCACACAAAGCATCTGAAGAAGGTGTAATGGTTGCTGACATCATCGCTGGTCACAAAGCGCAAATGAACTACGACTGCATCCCATCTGTTATCTACACTCACCCAGAACTTGCTTGGGTAGGTAAAAACGAGCAGCAACTTAAAGCTGAAGGCGTGAAATACAAAGTGGGTAAATTCCCATTTGCTGCGTCTGGCCGTGCAATGGCAGCTAACGATACTGATGGTTTCGTTAAAATGCTTGCTTGTGAAGAAACAGACCGTATCCTAGGCTGCCATATCATTGGCGGTCATGCTGCAGACCTAATCGCACAAGCAGTTATCGCGATGGAGTTCGGCTCTACAGCTGAAGACATTGCTCTGACTGTATTCGCTCACCCAACGGTAAGTGAAGCAGTGCATGAAGCAGCACTAGCAGTTGACGGTCACGCTATCCACGTAGCAAACCGTAAACGCAAATAACAAAATTCGATTTGCCGGCTGAGAAGCCGGCAATTTCTGTCAAACAGACAGACTTATGTCAATCATTAAGATGAGCGGAAGAATCAAATGAACCTACATGAATATCAGGCTAAGCAGCTTTTTGCTGAATACGGCCTGCCAGTATCTACAGGGTACGCAGTAGACACGCCAGAAGAGGCAGTAGAAGCAGCGAAAAAAATTGGTGGTGACAAGTGGGTTGTAAAAGCTCAAGTTCACGCTGGTGGTCGCGGTAAAGCGGGCGGTGTAAAGCTTGTTGATTCTTTGGATGAAGTAAAAGAATTCGCAGCGAACTGGTTAGGTAAAAACCTAGTAACTTACCAAACTGACGAAAATGGTCAGCCAGTTGCTAAAATCCTAGTTGAGTCTTGCACAGACATCGCTAACGAATTGTACCTAGGTGCTGTAGTAGACCGTTCTACTCGTCGCGTAGTTTTCATGGCATCTACTGAAGGTGGTGTTGAGATCGAGAAAGTAGCTGAGGAAACACCTGAGCTAATCCACAAAGCGGAAATCGATCCACTTGTAGGCGCACAGCCATACCAAGCTCGTGAAATGGCATTCAAAATGGGTCTTAACCCAGCTCAAATCAAGCAGTTCACTAAGATCTTCCTTGGTTTGTCACAAATGTTCCACGACTACGACTTCGCTCTACTAGAAATCAACCCTCTAGTAATCACTGACGAAGGTAATCTTCACTGTCTAGACGGTAAGATCAACATCGACAGCAACGCTGTTTACCGTCAGAAGAAAATGCAAGAGTTCCACGATCCATCTCAAGAAGATGAGCGTGAAGCACATGCAGCACAGTGGGAACTTAACTACGTAGCTCTAGACGGCAACGTTGGTTGTATGGTTAACGGTGCAGGTCTAGCGATGGGTACAATGGACATCGTAAACCTACACGGCGGCAAACCAGCTAACTTCCTAGACGTTGGTGGCGGCGCAACGAAAGAGCGTGTAGCTGAAGCATTTAAGATCATTCTTTCTGACAGCAATGTTAAAGCGGTATTGGTTAACATCTTCGGTGGTATCGTACGTTGTGACATGATCGCAGAAGGCATCATCGGTGCAGTTGAGCAGGTAGGTGTAAACGTTCCTGTTGTTGTACGTCTAGAAGGTACTAATGCAGAGAAAGGCCGTGAAGTTCTAGCGAACTCTGGTCTAGACATCATCGCTGCATCAAGTCTAAAAGACGCAGCTGAACAAGTTGTTAAAGCTGCGGAGGGCAAATAATAATGTCTGTTTTAATTAACAAAGATACTAAAGTAATCTGTCAAGGTTTCACTGGCGGCCAAGGTACATTCCACTCTGAGCAAGCGATTGCTTACGGTACAAAAATGGTTGGCGGTGTAACACCAGGTAAAGGTGGTCAAACTCACCTTGGTCTACCTGTATTCAACACTGTTAAAGAAGCTGTTGAAACTACTGGTGCTGAAGCATCTGTAATCTACGTTCCAGCTCCTTTCGTTAAGGATTCTATCCTTGAAGCGGCAAACGCTGGTATCAAACTAATCGTTTGTATCACTGAAGGTGTTCCTACTCTTGATATGCTTGACTGTAAAGTGAAGTGTGACGAGCTAGGCGTTCGCCTAATCGGTCCTAACTGTCCAGGTGTTATCACTCCTGGAGAGTGTAAGATCGGTATCATGCCTGGTCACATCCACATGCCAGGTAAAGTAGGTATCGTTTCACGTTCTGGTACTTTGACGTACGAAGCAGTTAAGCAAACAACTGACGCTGGTTACGGTCAATCTACTTGTGTTGGTATCGGTGGTGACCCAATCCCAGGTACTAACTTCATCGACGTACTAGAAATGTTCCAAAACGATCCACAAACTGAAGCGATCGTTATGATCGGTGAGATCGGTGGTACTGCAGAAGAAGAAGCGGCTGCTTACATCAAAGCAAACGTTACTAAGCCTGTTGTATCTTACATCGCTGGTGTTACAGCTCCTGCTGGTAAGCGTATGGGGCACGCTGGTGCGATCATCTCTGGTGGTAAAGGTACTGCTGACGAGAAATTCGCAGCACTACAAGACGCAGGCGTTAAGACTGTTCGCTCTCTAGCGGACATCGGTGCTGGTCTTAAAGAAATCACTGGCTGGTAAGCAAAACGCTTATTAGTAATGGATTCTAAAAATCCCCGCCTAGTGCGGGGATTTTTTTGTCGTAAATAAAGTGTATAAACTGTAAAACAGTGCAAATAAGAATGCATAGTTCGATGATAAAAGTAGTATGGATCTACTAACAGTAAGATATGGAAAGATTATGAAGTTATTTGGACTCGTGGTAGGCACCGCAGCACTGATGGATATAAGTAAAATGGCTTGGGTTGTGGCAGCTCTACCTTGCTAAATCTGGCCTATATCTCGGATGTGATCTCTTCTAAAAACTGAATGACCGCTCTGACTCGTGTAGATCTAAATAAGCGGCTCGGGTATACCATCTTTAGATGTGCTGATTCGATATGAGGCGCAAAGTCTTGGCACACTTCAACTAACTCACCTTGAGCTATCTGTCGCTTACAGTATTGCTCTGGCAGCATGGATATCCCACAGCCATTCAGTAAGGCTTCTCTTACGACGATAGGGTCGTTACAGCAGTTTTTATTCTGTAGGTTTAACTGGTACTGTCGCCCCTGATAAGTGGCGGTGAATTTTTGTGTGCTATATCGAGTTTCACAATACTGGATATGCTGTTGTAGGTCCTCAAGTGTGCTGAACGGACCATGCTCTTGCAGATAGCTTGGACTAGTCACCCATTTCAGCTTTCCTGGATAAAGGGTCTTAGCAATCAGATCTGAATTATCGATGCTACCTACAATAACTGCAATGTCGACTTCATCGCGTAACACATCCATCGGATGTTGGCTGGTTTGAATTTGCAGCTGGATCTCAGGGTATTGTTGATGAAAATTACCTAAATTGGGCGCCAATATCTCTCGGCTAAATGCCAGTGGAGCCGCAAGTTTAACAGTGCCCTGTGGAGTGGACTGCATACCTACTAGAGCGTGGGAAGCTTCATCTGCGAGTAGCAATACTCGCTCAGAATAGTCAAACAACGTTTGACCTTCCGCCGTGAGGCGAATATTACGTGAGTTTCGTTCGAACAGACGAACTTGATACTGTTCCTCTAGCCGTGCAATGGCCTTGCTAATAGTGGCTTTGGAAACCGCTAGCTTTTCACCCGCGGCTGAGATACTCAGTAGTTTGGCGGCCCAATAAAAAGCAGGCAATTCTTTAAGCGCTTGATTTGAGTTCATTTTTGGAAACGGTATGTGTTAATTAGTGGTATTGTTTCCTAAAGTATATCCAATTATTGTAAAAAGCATAACAACAACTTTTATTGGAGACTCACATGGCAAGAATTATTGGGGGCATCGGTGCCTCGCACTCGCCAACCATTGCTTTCGCAAAAGATACAAATAAGCAAAACGATCCTGCTTGGAGCCCTATTTTTGAAGGGTTTGATAAAGTTAAGGACTGGGTTGCTGCGAAAGAAGTGGATGTGTTGTTCTTCATCTTCAATGATCATGTGACATCATTTTTCTTTGATCATTACTCTCCTTTTGTATTAGGAATTGATGATCAATATGTTACGGCAGACGAGGGTGGTGGTGCACGTGAGTTTCCGCCAGCTAAAGCTCACCAAGCTTTGTCCCGTCACATCGCTCACAGCTTGGCTGCCCAAGAATTTGATATTTCCACGTTTCAGAAAAAGCCTTTAGATCATGGTTTCTTCTCTCCGTTTTCAATGATGATCCCTCACGATGCAGCAAGTTGGGAAGGCCGAGTTATTCCCCTTCAAGTAGGTGTGCTTCAATTCCCCGCGCCCACAGCAAAGCGTTGCTTTAATTTTGGTCAGGCTTTGCGAAAAGCGATTCTTAGTTTTCCAGAAGATTTGAATGTTGCCATCGTCGCGACCGGAGGTTTGTCTCATCAGGTACATGGTGAACGATGTGGGTTTAATGATGAACAATGGGACGCAGAGTTTCTAGAGTTATTGGAAACGGATCCGAATGAGCTGACCAAGCTGACTCATGCACAATATGCCACGAAAGGGGGGATGGAAGGCGCTGAGGTGATCATGTGGCTAATCATGCGCGGCGCACTGTCTAATGATTTGACGTGCGTCCACAAAAGCAGCTATTGCCCTTCGATGACCAATATCGCGACTGTGATTTTTGAAGAAAATACGCCATCAGAGTCTGTACAGCATGATCCTTATGAGCAATTACATGGTGTGGAAAAACTGCAGGGTACCTATCCGTTCACAATCGAGACAAGTCATAAAGCATACCGCTTGAATGCCTTTTTAAGGCAGTTGATCGACCCAGATCACCGAGATCGTTTTGTTAATGATCAGCAGGCATTGATGGAAGAATTTGCGTTAACGGATATTGAAAAAGAAATGGTCGCGGGTCGACAGTGGATAGAGTTGATTCGTTACGGTGTCATTTTCTTCTGTTTAGAGAAAATGGCTGCGGTGTTAGGTCAGTCTAACCCTGAGGTCTATGCCGCAATGCGTGGGGAAACAATAGAAGAATTTCAAGCTTCACGGAAAGTCTCGATGACCTATTCCGTATCAGCTAAGTAAGTTGAACTAGCCGTTCGCGTTTTGGCGACCTTCGGGTCGCTTTTTTTTATCTTGATGAAAGGGGACGTCGATTGCTTTGGCAACGTATAATGTTAGTAAAATAATATTAGCACGGAGCAATCATGTCATCTCTCACTCCTCAATCTTCCTCTCCAGATCACCAGTACGACATTGTTATCATCGGAGCGGGTATTGTTGGTCTATCAACCGCTTGGCAAATGAAAAACAAATATCCGGATAAACGCATTGCAGTGCTTGAGAAAGAGAGCTCTGTGGCATTGCATCAAACGGGCCATAACTCAGGGGTGATTCATGCCGGTGTGTATTATGCACCAGGAAGTCTAAAGGCGAAGTTTTGTAAGGAAGGTGCTGCTGCGACCAAATCGTTTTGCCAACAACATAACATCCCTTTTGAAGAGTGTGGAAAACTGTTAGTTGCAACGGATGAGCTTGAGCTGCAGCGTATGGATGCATTATTTGAACGCTGTAAAACGAATGACTTAGAAGTACATTATTTAAGTCAAAAAGAGCTAAATGAACGTGAGCCAAATGTTGTCGGCAAAGGGGCTTTATTTGTGCCCTCAACGGGTATTGTCAATTACAAGCGCGTTTGTGAAAAACTGGCTGAGCTGTTAACCAATCAAGGTGGTAATATTCACTTGGCAACCACCGTCACTCATCTCGCCGAAGATGCTTCTAATGTCATGATTGAAACGACAAGAGGAGTGTTTAAAGCTAAGTATTTGGTGTCTTGTGGAGGTCTAATGGCCGACCGGTTGACTAAGATGTTGAACATTCCGACTGATTTCCAAATTGTGCCATTTCGTGGCGAGTATTATCGACTCAGTCCGCATCACAATCAGATTGTTAACCATTTAATTTATCCGATCCCTGATCCCGAGCTACCTTTCTTAGGGGTTCATCTGACACGTATGATTGATGGCTCTGTCACCGTTGGTCCAAATGCGGTTCAAGGCTGGAAGCGGGAAGGGTACGGTCGTATCAATTTTGATGTCAAAGATGTTACCGATATGCTGAGGTTTAAAGGCTATTGGCGTCTACTTAAAAACTATTGGAAGGTAGGGATTAAAGAGACCTACAATTCTTGGTGCAAAGATGGCTACCTAAAAGAAGTGAAGAAATACTGTCCTATGGTGCAGCGATCTGATCTTGAGCCTTATCCCGCGGGCATTCGTGCTCAAGCAGTATTGCGTGATGGTAAGCTGGTTCACGACTTTTTGTTTGCTCAAAGCCCTAGAACACTTCATGTCTGCAATGCACCGTCTCCGGCCGCTACCAGTGCCTTCCCGATAGGTGCTTACATAATTGCTAAGCTAGAAGAACAAATGTAAAGCAATAGGTTAGAGTTCTAACTATTGTGTTAAAAGCAAGTAAATAATGGCCAAGAACGATCACTGTGCTTGATAAGTAAATGCAATAAAGCCACATTTAAGCGATCAACTTACTAAGGAGAGCTTTATGAACGTTACATCTAAAGGCATTGCTAAAGTGGTCGCTTGTTCACTCATTGCATCTCAACTGGTTGCGTGTGGTACGTTAATATATCCTGAGCGACA
Source organism: Marinomonas communis (assembly GCF_004363305.1). Taxonomy (GTDB): domain Bacteria; phylum Pseudomonadota; class Gammaproteobacteria; order Pseudomonadales; family Marinomonadaceae; genus Marinomonas; species Marinomonas communis. Next base: position 304,442 of record NZ_SNZA01000005.1, read on the forward strand.
GGGGCAAAATGGCGGCAAATTGGATTTAGGCGTTGTCGCATTGGATGCATTGGGTTTGCTGTTTTGGTTCGTGCCGGGCGTGGTAGCGTTTGGTGTTGATTTTATTACTGGTGCTATTTACTTGCCCGGCGGCACAGTCGCACAAATGTCTGCAGACGATATGGAACGCATGAAGCTCCCTGGCGGCCAGCTAGACCAAGCTGCGCTCCAAGAGTGGCTAGTTGATAACCACTACTTAGATGCATCACAAGTGGAAGGTCAGCAATTCATTACACAAGTGTACCAGACGCCAGAAGCACTTCAGCGTGCGGTGAACATGTCTTCTACTGAACAGTACGCGTCCTTAAGTGCAGTGAAATAGTTACGCTAATGTCTAACTAAAGATCTCGTTCATGCTGGCCAAGCCATTTGGCCAGCAGCATAGAGAGGTCAGCCTGCTCTTCCAGAGTAAGACTTTGGAGGAGCAATTTTTCATTTGCAACATGGGCCTCAACGGCTGCATCAATGATGCTGACTCCATGTTGCGTTAACGCAACTCGGCAACTGCGTCGATCTTCCATATTCGCCAAACGTTGAACCCAATCGCGATCTACTAGCTTATCTAGCTTGCTGGAGACTGCTCCAGATGAAAGCATGGTTGTTTTGTATAGCTCTGTTGGTGTTAAAGGTTGATCGGCTCTTCGTAACGTGGCCATCAGGTCAAACTCAATGCGACTCATTCCATGCTCATTGATGACTTTCTCAACTGCTGGACTGATGAACTTTTCCATTCTTCCTATTCGACCGATAACGCCCATGGGACTGCAATCTAAGTCTGGGCGGACGTTTTGCCACTGCTTTAATAACTTTTCAACGTGATCAGGCATAAACTATCTTTCTGAATATTTGTCTTTTGTAAAAGATACTTGATTTGCGGAGTGTAATACAATATCTTTCACGAAAGTATCTTTTTTAAAAGATAAGTTTCTGGAGGTTTCTTGTACCCGTTTCTTTTGACAGCACTTGCCCCGATTTTATGGGGCAGTACGTACGCCGCAGTTGGCTTATATTTAACGGATTTATCACCACTTTGGGTCGCTGTGTTTAGGGCGCTTGGAGCGGGAGTGTTCTTGATGTTGCTATTGCGCCGTTTGCCTAGGATGGCGATGAGTAAGGTCGTGATCCTTGGTTTCTTTAATATCGGTGTGTTTTTTATTTTGCTGATGGTTGCAGCGTATCGCCTTCCGGGTAGCGTCGCTGGCACGCTAGGTGCGACATTGCCATTGTTACTAATCGTTATTCAGTGGTTGGCTCAAGGGAAACGTCCCGCTGTTAAGGCGACTTTGAGTGCTGTGGTAGGGTTGTTTGGGGTTCTTTTGCTATTAAACCCATCCGCTAATCTTGATCCAATAGGCGTAGCGTGTGCATTAGGCGCAACCTTTGTCATTGCTATCGCAACATTACTTACCCAACACTGGCAGGTGAAAGATATTCTAGGTGTGGCAACATGGCAGTTGCTGACTGCGGGCACATTGCTCATTCCAGTTGCATGGTTGTGGGAGGGAGCGCCTACAATGGTTACACTGGAGCAGTTACCTGGGCTTTTCTGGTTAATTATCTTAAATACTGCATTGGGCTACATCATTGCAGTTAATGGTATTAAGCAGATAGGCCCAAATGCGTTTGGCATGCTGTCGCTGCTGAACCCAATGATGGCCGTGGCATTGGGGATGTTTTTAATGAGCGAAACTTTAGGGTTTTGGCAATGGTTTGGCGTTATCTTAATTATCGGCTCTTTAATTGCTTCAAATGTCCGCTGGCGAGGGACGGTACCCGCCAACGTTACGCTTGAGCGACAATGTGATAAAGCTGCTTAGGACGTCCGCCAGTGTTGTAGTTTAGGCTCATGCTAACCATACCTTGCTCTTCTAGATACTCAAGGTAGCGTCTCGCGGTGATGCGGCTTAGATCTAATTCATCGCCAATTTCTTGCGCAGAAAATGGTGTGCTGCGCAGTTTGATGTGCTCGATCATTGTTGCGAGCGTGGTGGCGTCGATGCCCTTTGGCGTTTTTCGAGTGCGAGGTTGAGCCTTGTTTTTACGCATCAGATCATCAATCTGGAGTTGGTCGATTCGCTCTGACTCCTCCAGTTTGTTCTGAAATGCGACGAAATCGTTAAGCGCTTGATGCACCCTCGACAATCTAAGTGGCTTAACTAAGTAGTCGTTAACACCAAATTGGATGGCTTGGGCAACGGTTGATGACTCTCTCTCTGCTGTGGTCATAATGACGGAGGCGGCAATGTTTTGTTGGCGTATCTCCCGCAATAGTGTCATGCCATCGCCATCAGGCAAGGTGATATCCAGCAATATTAAGTCTGGGTTTTGCGCTAGGCACTGGCGAGTTTCTTCGGCTGTTTCGGCGGCCGCGCAAACAGTAAACTGCGGGTGCTGATTGACAGCTTGTTCTAAGGTGTAGCTTGCTTGCTGATCATCTTCGACGATCAACACAGTGTATTGACTCATATTAAAGTAACTCACGTTTATCTAAGTAGACGCTAAAAACGGTTGTCTGATCATCGCTGCGTTCCCAATCAAGGGTGCCGTTGTAGCGTTTAACAATGCGGCTGACAAGGTATAAGCCAACACCGTGTTGTGTTTGGTCTGGTTTACTGCTGACCCCTAGGTCATAAATGCGCTGTGCGATACGCTCATCAATGCCTAATCCCGTATCTTCAATGGTGATCATGACATAATTCGTACGATCACTGATAAAAACATCGACGGATGGCGGTAAGTGAGGATTCCCCTTGGCAGCGTAAAATGCATTTTCAACAATATTACCGATAAGGGTCACTAAATCATCATTCACGGATTGGCTATAAGCGTTTAGCTTACTGTCTTCATCCAGTACAAATGTGATGCCAGCTTCTGCTGCGTAATTGTACTTGGACAACAGCATGCCTGCCACAGGGCTATTCTCAATATTTTTAACAAGGGTTGCCAAAATAGACTGATGATAATCACTCTCTTGTTGGAGATAGTCGATGGCTGAAGCGTATTTCTCCGCTTGTAAAAGGCCAGATATGACGTTCAGCTTATTGTTATGTTCGTGGGTTTTTGCTCGTAATTGATTGGCGTAAGCGGTTGTTCTAGCCAGTTCTTGTTCTAATTCTGACATGTCCTTTTCGTGGTTCAGCACAATCAGGTAACCGCTTGCGTCGCGGTTTTCATCCGTTAGTGGATAGAGCGAAGTAGCAAATTCATGCCGACCCAATGTGAGGGTATGCTTGTGTCGATTATTTAATGAATCCAATATGAGCAGAGACAATGCCTGCGATACATCCGATAGGGCGAAACCAACTAATTGGTGGGGCTCCTTTTCCGGTGCAAGCCAAGCACTGGCGGCATCATTAATGGCTGTAATTCGGTGGTGTCGATCAACAGCAATGATGCCTTCACGTATGCTACCTAACAGTAAACTGTGTTCTTTGAAGCGCTGTACGATTTCTTCCGGCTCGTATTCTAGGAAGGTACGTTTTAATTTACTTAACAGCGAGAGTGTTAACAGTATCGCGCTGACATAGAGAAAGCCCAGCCATGCAATCGCTTCTTTGTAATATGTAAACAGCAAATCAGTGATCGACTGCTCTAGATAGCCAATACTGATAGCTCCAATAATGACACCGTCAGCCTGAATTGGGACAAAGTTACGGATCGCCGAACCGAGTGAGCCTGTCGCGAGTGTTGTACGTGTTATGCCTTCGTTTAAAGTAGGGTAGATATCGCTGCCAATAAAGGTTTTCCCGATGCGCTCTAATGTCGGGTGACTCAGGCGGATGGCATTTTGATTAGTGATGACGATGTAGGACGCATCTGTTTTAGCACGTATGGACTCTATGTAGTTCCTCAGGCTGACATGCTGCCCTTGGTTTGATAGCAAGGTTGCTTCTATCACTCTTGGGTCATGTGCGAGAACACGGCCTAATTCGATACCGCGCTGACTGACGCCATCTAAATAGGTTTGCTTGGTAACAAATACCAGTAAGGTTCCTGATACCGCCGTAATTAAGGTGATGGTAATAAGAATGATGGCGGTGAGATAGGATTTTAGGGTCATGGTATTGGCGGTCATTGGCGAATACCCAGCATTATAAAGGAGGGGAAAGAGCCCTCATAGAGGGCTCTTGAAAGGTTTATGCAAGCAGTTGGATAGCGAAGGTCGCTAAGATCAACATGAATGCACCACCAATGCGCGATGAAATTTGCGCAAATGGCATCAACTGCATACGTTTGCTGGCAGCCAGTACCGCAACGTCACCAGTACCGCCCATGTTAGCCATACATAGACCACCAGTAATTGCCGACTCTATTGGGTAGAAGCCCATTAGACGGCCGACAATACCAGCACCGATTGCTGCACCAAGCACCGTGGCGAATACCATAGCGAAGTACATAGGGCTTAGCGCGTCAATGATCTGGTTAAGATCTGTGTAGGCAACACCGATGCCCACAAGTAATGCTGGGGTTAAGTTGCTAACAACGAACGTGTACCAAGCGTGAGCTGCTTTTTCTAGGCGCTCAGGCATTAAACCAGAGACTTTGATCAAAGCGATAGATAGGATCATCAGCGCATAAGTGTGCATGCTGATAACCGTTGATAGCAATGTGCCTAGGAAGAACATGCTGATAGCAATCAGTGCGCCCATGCCAAGCTTTTTAACATCCAAAGAATCGCTTGACGTTGACTTGTCTTCAATTGCTTCTTCTGAGCCACGGATAAGCTCGCCATTACCCGTCCAAGAAGGCTTCATATTGCCCACTTTGTTCAACAAGCCCGCGATGACAATGGCAATAGCGTTACCGATGGCTAGCGCTGGTACCATTTGTGACATCAGTGTCGAAGCGTCCATACCAGTACGGCCAGACATGATTTCAACAAGCGGTACTGCGCCAGCGCCCATGCCGCCACCCATGATAGGTAGAGCGATCAACATTAGAGATTCAAACAGGTTCTTGCCGAAAAACAGACCTACAACGCCTGCGAATAGGAAAGAGATTGCAACAGCACCCAAGATAACTGGGATGTACTTTAGCGCTGCTTTTTTAAGAGTATCCGTACTCATGCCCAAAATAGAACCTGTCACTAGGCTGGCTACATAGAAAGAAAGGAAGCCACCGCTCTTCGTGAACGTTGTGATTTGCTTTTCAATGTCACCTGACAAGAATCCACTGTGGAAAAGGTATGATGAACCGAAGATAACCACGATAGCACCACCACCAAAGAATTGGTTGATAATAGGGGTGCGGTCACCTAGGTAGTTCAGGATGAAACCAACAATAACCATTGCGCCTAATGCGCCAATCATACCGCCTGGTAACTGGTTAAAAAAGGTTGCAAGTAGGATGACAAACGCCGCGATTAGAAGAACAATTTTAACTTCACGCTGGTCGTTTGGGGAGACTGCTTCGTTTGTAATCATGAAGAATACTCTCTATTAGTTTGTGATTATTATTGCAGCGCAGTCTACCAATCTTTGATATTTACAGAAGTCCCCGAGAGATTAAGAAAGTAAAAGGTGTATTTGTAACTTTTGAAACCTTTAAATCTTATTTCAATGGTTTTGTAGTTTTATATAAAGGCGAGGGAGGTGTTTTATGGAGATGATGAAAATGCGCCATTTTCATGGGAAAACAGCGCATTTAGCGGGTTTTTAGTGAGAGTGATTGGCTTTAAAGCCAATTCTGAATCCTCCCCAATGCTTACCCTTAACGTAGATCGGGATGGATAAGTCATGCAGAATATCCCCTGTATCACGCTTGTAAGTTTGCAATAAAAAAGAATCTGTATGGCTGCCACAGCGTCTTCCAGTCGGGTCATCAAAGATGCGTTTGGTACGATTGTTTATCAAATCTTTATCGTAATCTCCGCTTAATGGCTGTGTATAACGGCGATTATGGGTTGGAAAGTAGCCTTTTTTATCTACGGCCCCAGCATACAAAATATGTTGATGACGCTCTAAAATGGGCTCTTGAATATCCGGTAGTCCCTGATCTGTCATTTGATCGTAAGCCGTCGAATACTTAGTAGGGTTAGTATTAGGGATCGGAGTATAGTTCTGCTCAAATAATGCGCTTTCTGTAATGCGCCCCTGATCAATCCATGATTCAAATAATTGGCCAATAGATTGTGCCGCGGTTCTGCCTTCTGCCAACGTTTCGGCAAAGAAACTAGCATGCGGAATACCATCCAGTGACAGAAATACACTCTCTGCGCCTTGGCTAAGACCGCTGGCTTGCCCCGAGAGTTCTTCACTGCGGCGCGATAAGGTTGCCAAAGCTGCACTGATGTCATCAATTGAACTGTTGATTTGCAAGCTAGTGGTTTGAAAGCCTAAGCTGGATTGTTTTATTTCTTCCATGGATTGGGACGCTTCTTGTACATCCTGAGTAATGCCTAAGAAGGTCTGTGTGACTTCGGTGAGTTCTGATTCTAATAACTGACTCTGCTGAGTGACTTGGGACATATCATCCCGGGTGCGAAGGGTATTGCTACGTACCTCATTTAACATATCTGCGATTTGCTGTGAGGCTTCGGCGCTTTTTCCTGCAAGGGTACGCACTTCATCCGCCACGACGGCAAACCCTCGACCTTGTTCTCCTGCACGGGCCGCTTCGATGGCCGCATTCAACGCCAGTAAGTTGGTTTGTTCCGAAACGCCCTTAATAACATCTGTAATCGTCTCGATGTCGTCAGCACTCTGCTTTAGTCGTTCAAGCTGTTCAGCAGCACTGTTTACAGCCAATGCCAGTGATGAAACTCGTTCAGCACCTTCACGTAGTTTATGCTCGGACTGTGATGCCGCTTGAGCGGTTTGTTCCATAGTTTGATTGACTGTCACGATGTGGTTAGAAAGTTGTTCACCCGTTTGGCTCAAATCCGATGTGGCGCCAGAAATCTGCTGACTGTGATTTTCAACATCCTGAATACTGGTAGTAAGGCTGTCTACCGCAAAAGAAACCTCGGCTGACCTGATGGCCATTTGCGAAGCCGTGGAGGAAACGGTGGAAGCGATCGTTGAGGTGCTGCTCGGAGCAGAAACTTGCTCGTTACAAGTGAACTTATTAGAGGAATGGTTTGTGTTGAGATGGCTCGCCATCGCAATGATCCCATTTAAAGCACAGATGACGCTAGCAAGCGCTGCGAACCAGATAGGGATACCACCTAACAAAACAGCTGTTATGGCAACAATAACCATTATCACTGTAGCAATCCAAATGCGCACCATACTACATACTCCAAGCAATTTAGTTTTTCTTTGATTACAACATTAGGTCCAGCTTATTGCATCAGTGCTACGACGAAAGTAGTACGAGCAATGTAAATTAGCAAAAAACGATTTAATGTGAATAAAGTGTAGCTCTAATTCATAAAAGCGTATCAATGACGGCTCAGGATATCGCGCCATCACGCGACATACGTTAACCTACAAACATTACATTGTTTTCTAGAGGTGACAGATGACTTCGGTTATAAAACAGCGCTTAAAGCTGGATATGTTTTGGCCAACCTTGGATCCGTTTTTATTTTGTGCTTTCCATAATGACCGCTTTCCGAAGGGCAACGGCGCATTAGGACCTTCGGCTTCGCTAGCGGGACGTAACATTGGTCAGGATTTTGCGGGTATGGATGGCTGGCGCATGTACCATGGCAGTAAAGTGCCAGGTTTCCCAGCGCATCCGCATCGTGGCTTTGAAACCGTGACCATTGTTAATGAAGGCTTTGTCGATCATGCTGATTCGATGGGCGCTGCGGGACGTTATGGCCAAGGTGATACCCAATGGATGACCGCTGGTAAAGGGGTTCAGCACTCGGAAATGTTTCCACTGGTCTTCGAAGACAAGCCTAACCCTATAGAGTTATTTCAGGTGTGGTTAAACTTGCCAGCCAAAAACAAAATGGTTGAGCCTCATTTTGCCATGTTATGGAATGAGCAAACGCCAGTTACTACGGTTAAAGATGAGTCTGGCCACACAACTCAGGTGAAAGTGGTGGCTGGGACATACCATACCCCAAGCGGTGAAGTGATTTCTCCACTTGCACCACCGCCGGATTCTTGGGCCGCTGATGCAAACAATGATGTCGCCATATGGATTGTAGATCTTGAACCCAATGCGAGTTGGACGTTACCAGCAGCCAGCGCTGGGCTGAATCGAACGTTGTACTTTTTTGAAGGGGAAAGTGGTACTTTTGATGGGCTTAAGGTCGCAGTACAAGAAGCCTATGTTGTAGACAGTCAATCCGCCGTCGACATCCACAACACAGGTTCAAAAGCACGTTTTCTGTTACTGCAAGGCCGCCCAATCAGCGAGCCTGTACAGCAGCATGGTCCGTTTGTCATGAACACGCGCCAAGAGCTTCAGCAGGCTTTCTATGACTACCAACAAACTCAGTTTGGCGGATGGCCATGGCAGGCGAGTGATCAAACTCACGGTAATGATAAGGGCCGTTTTGCAAAATATGCCGATGGAAAGGTCGAAGAGCCAGGCACGGTCTGAACTCTAAGTGACCAAATTAAGCTTTAAATACCCAGAACTTCGACAATGAGAAGTTGACCAGCATTCCGGCAAGGACGCCAGGAATCATGGCGAGGTATGGGTAGAGAGGCATATCAATAAGTGCCTGTTGTTCACCAAAACCCATCAGCAAGACGAATACGCCCCAATTCGGGATAAAGCCTATTAGCGAAGCTAAGAAAAATTTGCCCCACTGCTGGTGGGCCTTCTCACTATGCTCCGCATCTTGGAAGGTGAACACCCGGTTTAGCCACCAATTTGACGTGACAGCCGCCCAAAATGAAATGGCGCGGGCGGTTGGGTAGGGGAGCCAATGAGAGGCTAGCCAGAGAACTAAAGCATCGACTAGGAAGCCAATTGCTCCTACCATGCCGAACTTAATAAATTGTTGTTTCACAGTCTGCTTTTTAAATTTGAATCATTCCAAGGTGTTATGTGAAATATTCTATTTATTCCTTTTACAAATAGAACGCAAAACACCATCCTACGCCCATCAGCTATGGGTAACGGGAGAATACTAGGCTATGTGGGTCTTTGTCACACTATTTGCTGCAGCATGCCAAGCAATGCGTACAGCGTATCAGAAAACCTTATCACAAGAGCAAGGTTTCCTTCATGCTACCATGGCACGTTCGCTTTATGGCCTTCCTTTGGTCTCTGTGTACTTGATTGTCTGCTGGATCTTCATTGGTGGCGTTCGGTTTCCCGAGGCGGGGAGCTTTATATTATTTGCCACTATTTGTGCTATGGCTCAAGTGTTGGCGACTTACTTAATGCTTAGAGTGTTTCAGTCGGGCAGTTTTACATTGGGTACATTGCTGGCGAAAACGGAAGCTGTGTTGGCCGCTTTAATTGGTATCCCTCTATTGCACTACTCCTTAAGCCTTTTGGGATGGGTAGGGATCATATTGGGGGTTGCTGGAGCTTTGGTAATGAGTTTGCGCTTAGAAACATTACGACACGCCCACAAAGACATTTCTCTCATCGCAGGGCTTGGTAGTGGTTTATGCTTCGCTGTCACGTCTGTTACCGCGGCGATGGCCAGCCACTCATTACAGGGATCCTTGATTACCAGTGCTGGCGTCACCTTATGGTATGTACTAGCCTTTCAGTCAGTGTTGCTATGTGCTTTACAGATTTATAAGACGAAAGACATCAAAGCTCCGATTAATAGGTCAGTACGCTTGAGTTGGAAAGTGGGGGTTTTAAGCTCCTTAGGCTCGATTGGCTGGTTTACCGGATTTGCCTTGGTGAATCCCGCGCTAGTCAAAACGCTCGGCCAAGCTGAAATACTGGGGACTTTGTATTTATCTAAGCGACGCTTTAATGAACGCATCACTGCCCAACAGTGGTTTGGTGGGGCAATGATTCTGGCCAGTGTGATTTTAGTAACACTGGCAACGATTTAGAATGAGAGAGTTATGCAAACGCATCATAGTATTAATTACGTAGAAATGGCTGCCTGTGACTTAGAAGCCAATAAGCGCTTTTTCGAACAGGCCTTTGGTTGGAGCTTTGAGGACTTTGGGCCGGATTACACCGCGTTTAAAAACTCAGGCTTAGAAGGGGGCTTCTTTCGTGCTGATTTTACCTCACGGCCTCAAAATGGCGCAGCTTTGGTGGTGTTATACAGCGATAACTTAGAGGCCAGCTTGGACACTGTTCGTCTTTATGGCGGCAGTATTGAACAAGAAATTTTCGAGTTTCCCGGCGGTCGTCGTTTTCACTTCCTCGACCCATGTGGCAATGAATGGGCCGTGTGGTCCAAATTAGCTACAGAGTAAAAAAAGAGAGGCACTCACAATGCAGCCTTTGTCCGAAGAAGAGATCTTTTGTCCCTACTGTAATGAATGTATTTCCGTGCTGATTGAAGTAAGCACGGAAACGGATGAATACATTGAAGACTGCCAAGTCTGTTGCCGCCCCATCGTTTTTCATATTGAAGTTGATGAAATGGGCGAGCAAAGTCTCAGTGTTAGAGCTGAAAACGATGTTTGGTAACGTTTAACGTTTAAAGCGCGCCTTGAAATCGACCTTGAAGGTTTTAAGGTGCACGTCTAACGCATCGCAAGAAATATTGATTTCTCTGACTGACAAAAACAGTGAATAGAGTAGGCAAGCCAAGCTTGCTGCAAAAATATAGCCACCGATTGCCTCATATCCCCAATACAAAGCCATCATAGACACCACACATAGACAGAAGCTGATGACCCCCGCTTCTTGCATGCGGCGAATCAAATAGATTCTTTTACGCAGATTAGCAATTTGCTGTTGAGTATTTTCAGTGCTGTGCTCAGGATCGAAATTACGAATCAATGAAGCCAGTGTGACGAAACGGTTTGTGTAGGCGAGAAGTAACAATGAAACCGCAGGAAAAAGCATGGCAGGAGTGGTTAAAGAGATGGACATAATCAGATTCTCGATCACATTGTAGTGATTTAAATCATCCTCTATGGCCGCTTTTGTTTCAACCTGCCATGCGCATTTTTTCAACGCTTAATGCTATTGTAAGTTTCGTTAATGCTGAATTAGCACGAATACTCGCCAATAATATTATCAGACCAGAGAGTCTGAATTTCATTAAAGCTATGGCCCTTGGCAAGTAGCCAGTGAACTTTTGAGAACGCAGCTTCTAAGGTCATGTCTTTACCATCAAGGATCGACAATCGTTCAAGTAGCGAACCTGCAGCATAGGCTCCTGTCGAAGTGCCACCATGAGCACACTGGGTAACATTAATCACCAGCTTTTTATTGGCTTGCATTGCTTCTAAGAATGCCACCAAGTCTGGGTTAGAGTCGGCAATGTTACCTGCGCCATAGGTTTGTAAAACGATGGCTTGGCATTGGTCGTCCTGCAAAAAACCTTGGTAAGCACTGCTTGGCAGGCTAGGGTATAAAGGTAAAACCCCAACACTGTTGGCAGCAAAGTCATAGTCTCTAGGGCTTGGGGCATGAGTTAACAAGTGATTCAACTGCACGCCAGTAAATTGCTTATGGATCGATAGCTTTGCAAGTGGCTCGGCATTGAATGACTGAAAAGCCGCAAAATCATGACTGCTAAACTTGGTCACTCGGTTTGCTTGCATCAAAGTGTGGTGGAACAACACTGTCGCCATACCAAAACTTTCTTCTCCTGCAATGGCAAGTGCCGCTTCCAAATTGCTGATACCATCACTTCGACTCATGCCTAACGGAATCTGTGAGCCAGTAATAATGACATTTTTGTCACAAGCACCCAGCATGTAAGACAAAACAGAAGCGGTGTACGCTAATGTGTCGGTGCCATGCAGCACAATGAAGCCTGAGTAGGCTTGCCAGTTTGACTGCAATGTATCGTAAATTTTACACCAATGGTCAGGTGTGATGTTTGAACTGTCGATTAATGGATTAAGCTCAATAACATCGAACTCTGGCAGCCCTTGTAAACTCTCACCAAGGGTGTCATGGATACGCTCGTTTAGTCCCGCAGCAGGCGCTAATCCTTGCTCGGTTTGAACCATTCCAATGGTGCCACCTGTATATACGATAAGAATTTTGTGTGTCACGTTATCTCCTTATGATCCGCTCTTTGCTCGAGTTGGAGCGATCATGTTCTCTGGCTTAAGCAATTCATTGAGCTCGTCTTCGGTCAGTAATGACTCTTCTAAGATAAGCGATTTCACTGTTAAGCCGCTAAGCAGTGCTTGGCGCGCAATGCGTGATGCATTTGCGTAGCCAATGTGGGGCACCAACGCGGTAATGATGCCAATGCTGTTCTCAACATGCGCAAGACAGGCGTCTTGGTTGGCTTGAATACCACGAATACATTTGTTTTCGAGCATCTCACAAGCCTGCTTCAGCATTTTTAATGAGTTCAACAGATTATAGATAATCATTGGCTCCATCGCGTTTAGCTGGAGCTGGCCTGCTTCGGCTGCAAGGGTGACAGCTAAGTCAGATGCCATGACCTGATACGCCGTTTGGTTCATGGCTTCAGGAATCACAGGATTAACTTTGCCTGGCATAATAGATGAGCCAGGTTGCATTTCAGGTAGTCTAATTTCCCCAAATCCAGTTCTAGGGCCACTTGAAAGTAAGCGCAAGTCATTACTCATCTTACTTAATTTGATGGCCAAACGCTTCAAAATCCCTGAGAAGAACACAAATGCGCCCATATCTGATGTCGCTTCCACAAGGTTCGATGCAGGAACCAGTGGCTTCTTAGAGATAATGGCAAGCTTCTCGATCGCTTTTTTAGAGTAGCCTTCAGGTGTGTTGATGCCTGTACCGATAGCGGTTCCACCTAGGTTTACTTCGCATAGCAGGGCACAGGCTTCTTTGATGCGATCAATGTCTTCACCGAGAGTGACAGCAAATGCGTCAAACTCTTGCCCTAGTGTCATGGGGACAGCGTCTTGTAGCTGTGTACGGCCCATTTTTAACACATGGGAAAACTCTTTGCCTTTATCTTCCAAGGCATTTTTCAATGATGCCAAGGCTGGTACGAAATTGTCTGCCGCAAACTGAATACCAAGACAAGCTGCAGTTGGGTATGCATCATTGGTCGATTGAGAGCGGTTTACATCGTCATTTGGATGCAGGAACTGGTACTCACCTAGACCGTGGCCTAATTTTGTCAATGCGATGTTGGCAATGACCTCGTTGGCGTTCATGTTGGTCGATGTACCTGCACCACCTTGAATAACGTCCACAATAAATTGCTCATGGTACTGTCCGTTAATCAAATCTTGGCAGGCATAGACAATGGCATCTGCCTTGCCTTCATGCAGCAAACCAAATTCTTGGTTTGTTCGAGCAGCAGCGGCCTTCACCATAGCAAGTGCCTTAATTAACTCTGGGAAGTGCGAAATTGGCACACCAGTGATGGAGAAGTTTTGTGCAGCCCTTAATGTCTGAATGCCATAGTAAGCATCTGCTGGGACATCTAAATTGCCTAGTAGATCGTATTCGGAGCGAGTATTCATAGTAGCATCCTAAAAAAGATGGGCGGCACCACCGAGCATGCCGCTAGTGCCTGACTTGTTTGTACTTTTGGATCATAGTAGATATTGAAACGAATACGGCAGGGAAAAGGGAGTTTGTAAGCTGGTTTAAATTGATGTTATTTGATGTTTTAATAGCATCAATTAACGCTATTGTTTGAGTTTAACTACTCTTTTGATAGGGTTACTATGCGAAAAACATGTTGGGGGAGTGTTATGAATGACAGTTTTCCAGAGAACCTGAGGTTGCTCTGCAGTTATTACAAGTCGATTGCTGATGTCTGTCGGCGCTTATCTATCAATCGACCACAGTTTAACCGTTATTTAAGCGGTACGACCTTTCCATCGAACAGTACCTTGCGCAGAGTATGTGATTTTTTTGGTGTAGAAGAACATGAGATTCTGCTACCTCACAGCCAGTTTAGACGCTTGTTACAAGTACGGCCAATTGCTGAACAAGAACCGGTCGCGGCAACACCTGAGCAACAGTTTTTCGACAAGTTAAACAGTATCGGGCAGCATGGTGTTGATAAATACGTCGGCTACTATTTTGAGTACTACCTTTCCATGGCTTATCCGGGCAAAGTCCTACGAACTCTGGTTTGCTTGGAGCGTCAAGGTAACAAAACCTACTATCAACGCACAGAGCGTTTAAATCCTCGCCGTTCAGGTAAACCTTTCCATGGTATGTATAAAGGGGTTGTGCAATTTTTGGGGGACCGAATATTTCTGCACGACTATGAAACACTTACCAATCTTGAGATGACCCAGACAATTTTGTACCCAACCTTTAAGAATCGGGTGGATCGATTAACCGGTTTACGTTTAGGCGTGTCTGGCAGTGGTGAGCGTATGCCTTGCTGTACTCGTGTGGTGTACGAATTTATTGGTAAAGAAATAAAGCGCAATAAAGTTTTCCCTCTTTTAGGGTTGTATGACTTTGACGATGAGCGCTTGGACGATGATATTCGCGACTCAATCAAAAATGATATCGCAACAGGCGAATGGCATTTCAGGGCTCGATTTTAAGGAAAAGGTATGGACATGATGGATTCTAAACATTGGTCAGAGCGGGGCTTAGATACGCATTTGGATAAGCTTAAATCTGAAGTGACAGCGTGTTCAGAGCCGATCTTTATTGCACCGTTTGTTGAATCCTCGGTCAGTAAGGATGGGGCACTTTCTGGTGCAGTCGTCTCGGTAAAGGCGACATTTGATGTTGCGGGTCACCCGACGACGATGGGATCCAAGTTGCTGGGACAGAAGCATGCTGAAAAAGATGCAGATGCTGTCGCATTTTTACGGGCAGCAGGTGCAAGCCTAATTGGCCATACCAATATGACTGAGTTGGCGTATTCCGGTGTAGGTCTCAACCCACACTTTGGAACGCCTGAAAATCCGTTCAAACAAGGCCGTATCCCTGGTGGTTCTACAAGTGGTGGAGCGGTTTCCGTTGCAACGGGGCTTGCTGATATCGCTTTGGGAACAGATACCGGTGGTTCACTGAGAATTCCCGCTGCCTTTTGTGGTTTAGTGGGGTTTAAGCCGAGTCAGCAATCCGTATCCAGCAAAGGCTGTCTACCACTTTCTCAGTCTCTAGACAGCATCGGCGTAATGGCTAACTCGGTTAACGATTGTTCTCTAGCTTGGCATGTATTGAGTGACAAAAAAGAGGAGCATGTTGATCACGACTTTATCTTAAAAGTCCCGACGAACTTTGGTATGGATGAAGCTTCTTCGATAGTCAGAGAAGCTTTTGATTCTGTAATCAAGTCTTTGCAAGATCAAGGGTTAAAGATTGAGCATGGTAGCTATCCCATTTTTGAAGCCTATCAACAGTTGCCAGTTTGGCAGTTTTCTGCGGTGGAGAGCCGTCGTTACTTTGCGAGTCTTATTGATCTAGAAAGTGATCTGCTGGACCCGCGAGTGCGTCAGCGCATTGCTAGGGGGAAGGGAGTTACTGACGAAGAATTCAGCAACACTCAGCGTTTAAGGCACGACTTGATAGAGCGTATGTCCGCTGAGGAAGCAAACACGGTATTTATCATGCCAACTGTCGCTTGCATTGCACCTGACTTTTCTGATTTTGCAACAGACGAGGATTTTAATCGCATCAATTTGCTTTGCTTGCGAAATACATCATTTGCCAATGTGATTGACGGTTGTAGCCTTTCACTTCCGTTTACCTACCAAGGCGAGCCAATCGGATTAATGCTAACCGCTAAAAATGGTGACGATCAAAAACTTCTGTCGTTGGCACAAACGATTGAACGACTGCTTTGCTCATTCTAAAGCATATTTTCAACACTGAGCTCCGAGTGATTTTATCGGAGCTTAGTGTTGAAGCGGCTATGGCTTCTTAAACCGCCCAATAACCAACAGAGCAATGAAATAAAGCCCGCCTAGGATAGAAACTAGAGTGCCCGCTGCAATCTGCGCTGGGTAAAGCAAACTTTGCCCTAGCCAGTCGGCCCATAGCAGCAATGTTGCGCCTAATATCGCGGCGCATAAAATTTGACTGCGAGTACTTCTGGCTCCCAGCATGATCGCTAAATGGGGTGCAATTAATCCAATGAATGCGATTGGTCCCATTGTTGCGGTGGTGGTGGCGCAGAGTAGTGCAACAAGAGTCAGAATGATTAAACTGGCTAGATTGAGAGGGACACCGCGGGCCAATGCAAAGGCTCTCCCGACAGAAAGTAGGGTAAGCCAGCGCGAGCTAATCAGAGCAAAGCTTAATAGTAATAGGCTACTAGCGAGCAATGCTAAGCTTTGAGCGTTTGTGACACGATAGGTGGAACCTGCTAACCACAACAGAATACGGTAACTATCTTGAGTGCCCTTAGCCAAGCAGAACTGAATCACCGCATCAAGCAGAGCAGTCAACGCAATGCCCGTCAGGATTAAAGTGGAAGGTGCGAATTGATGCTTGCGAGCTAAAGCAATCAATACCAGCAAAACTGCGATACTACCCAAGGCTGCAACAAGCCAATTGTTTGACAGGGTTGCGTTAGCAAACAAAACAGTTGTGGACACCAAGGCAAGGGTTGCACCTGCAGATACGCCGAGAATATCAGGGCTGGCTAACGGGTTATAAATCAGTCTTTGTAATAGCACGCCAGCGATCGCTAAACTTGCACCAGCAGCGACTGCGGTCAGCAGTCTTGGCTGTCTTATTTGCCACTGATAGTCACTGAGCCAATGCCACTCAAAAGAACCACTAGAAAAGTCTGCGAATGTGTTGAGTAAGAGTATCGTAACGACACTCACCCCGATACCTGATAGCGCTTTAAATGAAAGACTACGTCCACCAGTAGGCAATATAAACGCTAAATTATCTTGGGCTTTGAGCTGGCGCCGACTGAACCAAACCAATGCTGGTGCGCCAATTAATGCAGCAGTGACGCCGCTGGTTACAACATCATTGGTGTACTGGGTTAACCAAAAAGCCATGCGATCAGTAGCGAAGAGTAATCCCGCACCTAGAATCATACTGAATACTAATTCTTGGCGTGCTGTACGAGCGCCCATTGCTCTTGCTATGTTTGGTGCAATCAAACCAATAAAGCCAATGACGCCAATACTGCTGACGATAGCAGAGGCAAGCCAAATGCCTGTTGTCATTAAGACAAAAAAGGTTGGTAGCACGGATAAACCGCGTGCGCTGGCGCCTTCTTTTCCTAGTCGTAGTAGGCTTAGCGCCCTAGGTGCAAAAAACAAAATAGGCAGCCCGATAAGTAACTGAGGGACTAAACTTGTAAAAGTATCCCAGCCATTTTGCGCGAGGTCTCCTGCCCCCCACATGAAGATGTTTTGAGCAAATTGTTCATTGAGCAGTATGATGCCCGTCGCGATAGCGCCCAGCAATAAGTTAACAACCATGCCCGCCACGACGATGGGCAGGCCCGTCATATTATTGAGGCCGACGATGGCGAGGATAAGTCCAAAGGCTAGCATCGCCCCCATCATGGCGGCTAAATCCCCATAGTCATTTACATACTGGGCAAACCAGACATTCATAATGATAAGGGCCAGCCAAGCGCCTGAAGAGGAGCCGAGTGTGAGCGGTGAGGTGAGGGGGTTCTGTGTCAGTTGCTGCATTAAGCTGCCAACTAACCCTAATGTGGCTCCAACAATCAGAGCCATCGCAATGCGTGGTAGGTGTCCAAATAGGAAACTAAAATCGTCAAAGCTTTCCGGTGCTTGTGTTCCCTGAAGTAGGCTCCATTGATGATCAATGGATAAGGGGCTGCCGAAAACTGTGAGTAAAATGATCAGTAGGGCGAAGCCACTGCCAGCGCCCCAAATAGGAAAATGTTTTACGTTCATTGGGCAATTTCAAGCAGGCTTTTGGTGTAGGCCTCGGCCGTGTAGCGTAGTGACATGGCGCCGCCAAAGCTCCAAACTGGCGCAACACTGTTATAGTGTTTTGCTCTCACGAAAGGCATGGCTTGCCATAAAAATGATTTCTTTAATTTCGCTTCTTCGTTAAACGGCAATATATATAAGAAATACGCATCAGTAAGGTCTTTTAATTGATCAATACGCATCTGCTTTGTGCCCCAAAGTGTTGGCGACAGGGGAAGTGCATTTTTAAGTCCGAGCTGTTTCAACACCCAATCAGAAGATGAGTTTTCAGTATAAAGGAACACGGTTGTTTCACTGCCAAATCGGGCAGGTAAAACACTGGGCAATTCTTGTCCAAATGATTGCTCTAGTTGCTGCTTTAAAGACGCTAAATCAGAATGTAACTGTTCAAGTTTAGCTTCCGCCAGCGCTTCTTTTTTAAATAGCTTGGCTAATGTTCTGAAATTGGCAATAGCTTGCTCACCAGCATCGTAATCACCTTGATAATTTTCAAGTAGCACGACGGGTGCGATCTCTGAGAAGCTGTCTAATAAGTCCTTCTGAGGCGATGCAGCAATGATGACATCAGGCTTTAGTGCTGCGACTTTTTCAAGGTTAGGCTCAGCTCGTGTACCGATGTCCGCTACTTGCTCTGATGCATGAGGTTGCGCTACCCAAGTGTTGTAACCTTCAATATTCGGGCCTCCAAGAGGCGTGACATCCAGCTCAAGTACTTGCTCAATAAGGTCCCAATTCAGAACAACAACACGCTCTGGTACCTTCGAAAAGGTTTTCTCACCTTCACTGTCATGGATCGTAATGTCAGCTAATGAAGTGCTACTGGCAAAAAGGCTGAGTGTTAACAGCATCAGTCGAGGGAGGTTTAAGGACATACGACGGCCACCTTTGATGGTTGTTGTGGAACGGAGTTAGGATGATCAAGTAATTTTATTGGAGTTTGGTAAAGGTCACTTAGACGATCTTCATCAAGCAGTAGCTCGGCACTGCCTTCAAAGACAATTTGACCTTTTTTAAGAGCAATGATCTGCTGAGCATATTGCAGTGCCAGATTGAGATCATGAAGTATGGCAATGATGCCGCGCCCTTGCTGCTGACAGAGATCGGACAATAAGCTCATTAGCTGATATTGATGTTGAATATCTAGAGCGGAAGTTGGCTCATCTAGAATCAACACTGGCGATTGTTGAGCGAGCAGCATAGCAACCCAGGCACGCTGACGTTCTCCGCCTGATAAGCTGTCTGCGGCAGTGTTAGCAAACTCACTGATGCCAGTTTCTTCGATGGCTTGGTTAATAATCTGTTCATCTTCTTTTTGCCATCTCCCAAGTAAACCTCGCCAAGGAAAACGGCCTAAGCGCACGACTTCGCGGACAGTTAATCCGGCTGAGGAGGGTAACTTTTGCGGTAGAAAAGCAATGTTACGAGCGAGCATTTTGGCAGACAGGTTGTTTACCTCATCCGAGTGCAACATGACCTGGCCTTGATCTGGTGCCTGCTGTCCCGAAAGAAGACTTACCAAGGTGGATTTGCCGGATCCGTTATGACCAAGAACCACGGTAAGCTTGTCCGTAGGAATGGCCAGGGAGGGAATATCTAAAATGACTCGCCCTGAGCGAACCATCTTAATATTTTTAAGTGAGAACATGAACGTCGAAATTCCTCATACGACAGATGGCTCCTGAAATGGAGCCATCGCGTAGTCAATGATCGCTACCAGCGATACTGTGTGCTTAACATAATGGAGCGAGATTGGCCGTAGTAGCAGTAATAGTCACAGCCAGATAAATACTCTTTGTCGGTTACATTGTTAATGTTTAACTGAGCGCGCCATTGATCGTTGATCTGATAAGCGGCCATCACATCGAACAAAGTCACTGCGGGAACGGTTAGGTTGCTGCTTTTAGGATTGTCTTTGCTTTTACCAATGTAGCGAAGGCCTGTACCAAAGTTCCAATCCTCCGCACCCAATGCAGCGCCTTCAAGGTCTAGCCATGCTGATGCCATATGTTCAGGAATTAGGGCAGGGCGCTTGCTGCCTTGGTTATTGGTTTCATCTGTTTGTGCATCAGTATAGGTGTATGAAGCGGTCAGGGTTACGTCATTGCTGAGCTCTGCCATAGATTCAACCTCTAAACCTTGCGAGGTGACTTCACCTGTTTGTGTCGCAACGTAGGTTGTTGGGTTTGTTACTAAAGCATTTTCTTGTTTAAGGTCAAACAGGGCGACATTGACGTATCCAGCAAAGCTGTCTGGGGCATACTTCACACCGACTTCAGTTTGTTTGCCAATCAGAGGCTTATAAAGCTCGCCCGTTGCACTGTCTATGGTGGTTAAGACATTAAATGACTCGCTGTAACTGATGTATGGGGACAAACCGTTATCGCCTAGGTACATCAACCCAGCGTTGAGCGACAGTTCAGAGTCATTGCGAGACTTATCTTCGCTTTTGCTTTGGCTCGTGTTGTCAGTCTCGATCGCGTCAAATCGGCCACCAACGCTTGCCACCCATTGTTGGTTAAGCTTTCCTTGGTATTGCGCGTAAAGCCCTGCCTGAGACTTGCTGATTTCACGGTCGTTATTATTGGCCATATTCAACGGCGTGTAGTTACCATAAACTGGCGCATAAGGATTGATTGAACCAAAGCTATAGTTGTCTTGCTCTACACCGTCGGTTTTATGATGTTGTAGGTCTAAGCCAAGCAGAACCGTATTTTCAATGGTATCGGACTGCCAGTTCGCAACCGCTTTAGAATCAAGAGATACGCTGGTTGTGTCGCCGTCGCGAAAGACGATTCCTTGGCCAATGCTGTTTGCCGTGGTGTCTGAAGACGGGAAAATATAAGAACTGCGAAGATAAAGCTCATTGAAGCCGACATTGAAGTTCTGCGATAGCGTCCAAGTATCATTTAGAAAATGATCTAGTTGATAGCCAGCAGAGATTTGTGTGCGTTCGTACTTATCATAGCCAGGCTGACCTAAGTTTGTACCTGCAGCAATACTACCTAAAGACGAGTCTAAAATGGTGCCAGCAGCAGGGTAAAACGGGTTAGTAGGAATACCATCATCCTTCAAGAAGGTTGCCAGCAAGGTCAATGTGGTATCGTCAGAAAGATCAATCAATAAACTTGGCGCTAAGTATACACGCGTATTTTCAGTGCCGTTTAATTCACCATCGTTATCTTTAATTGCACCAACAAGACGATATTGATTGTCACTCCACTCACCAGACACATCGATCCCAATGCTTTTCTGGCTATTTGAGCCTACTTCTATATCTAGTTGATTGTCCGCTGTGGCATCGGGTTTCTTCTGGACTGCATTGACCACGCCTCCTGGGGGCGCTTCGCCGTATAAAATAGAAGCTGGCCCTTTTAAGACTTCCACTTTTTCAAGCCCATATGGTTCTAAAAGCCACGTGTAGTAACCATCACGAAAGAGACGGCTGCCATCTAGATAAGTGGCGGCATCAAAGCCACGTACTTTCACCCAGTCAGTGTCATTGTCTGCGCCGTAAGGTTGTGAGGTAACCCCTGATGTATAGCGAAGTGCTTCATCAAGTTTTTGTGGTTTGCGATCTTCAAGAGCTTTTTGATCAACAGATGAGATAGAAACGGATTGCTCTTGTGCGGGAGCGTCGACCTTAAGTGTTTCAGCGCTCACCTCCAGTAGGTCGAAAGTGACTTGTTGTGGGTTATCAGATGCCATCGCTGTCGTACTGCTTAGTAATAGCAGGGCGCCTGCCTGCGCTAAGCGATTATGCCTGATGTGAGTAGCAATTTTTGTGGGTAAGAATTTGGCCATTGAAACGATATCCTGAATAAATTGTAGAGTGATTCAGTTTCTATCTTAATTTGAGTAATAATACAAAACTAATACTAATATTGCTAATCATTATCATTTCTAATCACTTTTATTGCATAGAGTCTGTTTGGGGTTATTAGAGCTATGTCATTGATCTGTATAAGCACTCCTGAAATGTAACTGACATAATTCTGTTGCTAAACGGTCATGTAATCATCATGTAACTGACATGGTTCAAAGGCTAAATATCTGTCGGATTTATAAATAACTGCGCAGCCAGCGCGCATACAAATTAAAACGATAGTTATTGAGGGAATACCCATGTCAGTTAAGCAAGATCAAATGCTAGGTTTTGATGAGCATGATGAATTAGTACGTCCAGCTGCAGAAGTAGTGGAATTTGAAGAAACAGCCAAAGCAATGGTGTCACGCCGTGGCTTCTTGACTGGTGGTGCAGCAGTGGGTGCAACCGCATTCGTAATGGGCTCAACAACACTTGCAGCCGGTAATGCTTTAGCAGGCGAAGAAATGAAAATGTCTCGCCTTGCGTTTGAAATGGTAAAAGCGAATGCGCTAGACACAGTGACTGTGCCAAAAGGTTACAACTGGCAAGTACTAGCGTCTTGGGGTGAGCCATTGTTCTCAAATGCGCCAGCTTTTGATCCAGCAACGGGTGGTACTGGCGCTTCTCAAGAAATGGCCTTCGGTGACCACAACGATGGTATGGCGCTTTTCTCTCACAACGGTCGCCAAATCCTTTGTGTTAACAACGAGTACACAAATGCGAAGACGCTTCATGCGAACCGTGCTGATGGCAAGCCAATTAATGCTGACGATGTTCGTAAGAACAAAGCGGCACACGGTGTTTCAGTGGTTGAGATCGCCCGTAAAGATGGTAAATGGGGCATCGTAAAAGATTCTGAGTTTAACCGTCGTATCACAGCGGACACTGAAATGGACATCACAGGCCCAGCGCGCGGCCATGATCTAATGAAGACCAAAGCTGATCCGAAAGGTGTCGTAGCAAAAGGTACTTGGAACAACTGTGGTAACGGTCAAACACCATGGGGTACTTATCTAACGTGTGAAGAAAACTTCAACGGTTACTTCTCATCTAGCAACAAAAATTTCCCGCTTACACCACAAATGAAGCGTTACGGCATCAGTCATGACGATCGTGGTTATAACTGGGCGCTAGCGGACTCTCGTTTTGATCTTTCTAAAGATCCACAAGAGCCAAACCGTTTTGGGTACATCGTTGAAATCGATCCACTGAACCCGACTGCTCGTCCTAAAAAGCGTACAGCGCTAGGTCGCTTCAAGCATGAAAACGCTGAAGTAGAAGTGGCAGCAAACGGCTATGTTGTAGTGTACCTAGGTGATGATGAGCGTGGTGAGTTCCTATACCGCTTCGTATCTAAGAACAAATACGTTGTTGGTGGTGACAACACTGACCTACTAGAAGAAGGTACGTTGTACGTTGCGAAGTTCAACGAAAACAACACTGGTCATTGGATTGCGCTAACGCCAAAAGCCACTGGCATGACAGAAGCGGAAATCGCTATCTACACTCGTGAAGCAGCATCTAAAGTCGGTGCAACGACAATGGACCGTCCTGAGTGGGTGGCATCTAACCCAAATAAAGCAGAAGTTTACTGTGCACTCACGAACAACAAAAACCGTGGTGTTAAGCCAAATGCGGGCGGTGATGAAACCCCAGCAGTGGGGCCAAACCCACGCGTAAAAAATAACTACGGTCAGATCGTTCGCTGGCAACCGGCTAACCAAGATCATACTGCTGAAAAATTCACTTGGGATCTATTCGTACTAGCGGGTAACCCTGCAGTATACGATGACGCTTACGCGGGCTCTAAGAACGTTAACAAAGACAATATGTTTAACTCTCCAGACGGCCTGAAATTCGATAAGAAAGGCATGCTGTGGATTCAAACAGACGGTAACTACTCAAACGAAAAAGACTTTGCTGGTCAAGGTAACAACCAAATGTTGGTGGCTGATCCTGAAACAGGCGAAATCAAGCGTTTCCTAGTGGGGCCTAAAGAATGTGAAATCACTGGTGCAGCTTGGAGTGCAGATCGTACGACAATGTTCGTTAGCATCCAGCACCCAGGCGAGAAAGGTGATTCAGTTTGGCCAAACGGTGGTGTACCGCGTTCAAGTGTGATTGCGATCTCTCGTGATGACGGTGAAATGATTGGCTAATTAAGTTTTGTTATAAAGCTTAATTAAGCGGCGCCTGATGGGCGCCGCTTTCGTTTCAGTTTTGGGTTATTGGTTTTCTTTGTTCAGCAAATTGTGCCTAGATGGAATTATATGGTGTGATAATGCTGATGGGAGATAGGCAATCTTGCTCTTGCTGATGACGGATAATGTTCACCGCGGTTTTTACTTCTTGCTCGACATCATGGCCGATCACCAAATCCATTTCTCTTTGGTCTAATAACTCTCGCGTGTGGCTGCTGATCTCGTGGCCGATGAAGACGACATGGCGCGTCAGGTTGTGTTCCCTAAGTGCTTTGGCGATCCCTCGGTTACCGCCTGCCGCGTTGTAAACTGCATCAAGGTGGCGATCTTTTTTAAGGAACTCCAACATGGACTGATACGAATAGTCTGAGTCGTCTTGGGAGTGGATGCATTCTTTAATTTTAAGGTGTGGGAACTCTTGTCTTAAGGCTTGGCGAAATCCCAGTTCTCTTTGTAATTGGCAGTCGTAGGGCGCGCTGGCTACGAACAGAATCCGCCCAGGCATGCGAGGTAACATTCTCCCCAGTAAATAACCTGCAGTTGCGCCGACGCTTTTCTGGTCTGAGCCAACATACGCGGTGCGATTTGAGTTAGGTAGATCGCTTGTTAAGCAAATGACAGGAATGTGTTGCTCGATGGCTTGATTAACGGCCCGATTCACAGGAACGGAGTCGGCAGCCATTAAAATAATGCCATCAACTTCTTGAGCTCTCTTAAGGATGATCTCGGCGATATCTTGGCTCGAACCTTGGCCTGTTTTCAATGTGTCGAGTGAGTATTCTATTTCATGTTCGTTTTCTTCAATAAAAGCGGTAATAGCGCCTTCGACTAGGCTAATAAACGTTGGCCCAGCTTCCACAATGAACGCAATTTTCGTCAGCTTAACTTTGTTAGTATTGCTATGGCGATTTAGTTGATCAATTGCACTTAGTACCTTTTCGCGAGTCGAGGCTTTCACACCATCGCGCCCATTGATCACTCTGTCCACGCTCGCTGTGCTGACGTTTGCTGTTTTGGCGATGTCTTTGATGGTCAGCTTTTTAATTCTTTCCCGCATTTCTAAAAACCAACTTTGATGCGTTTTAAATCAAAATAGATCATTTTGATGTGAAAAACAAAAATATTTTGACCGTTTTGCTTGGGGGAAATATACATGATCTCACTCTCTGCACGTCGCTGACGTGTATTTACAACAAGTACAAAATAAATGGAGTGAGTTATGCATACTTTCGCATTGTTTGGTTGTGGCCGTATTGGGCAGATCCATGGAGCTAACGTCGCAGCAAATCAGAAGTGTCACCTAAAATACGTCGTAGATGTATACCAGCCGGCTGCTGAAGCGGCAGCGAGCAAGTTCAACGCGAGTGTTGCGACAATCGAGGAAGCCCTTGCGGATGCAGAAGTCGACGCTGTCTTGATTTGTAGCGCAACAGAAACCCATGCCGACCTGATTGTTCAATCTGCGCACGCTGGTAAGGCAATTTTCTGTGAGAAACCGGTTGATTTGAACATTGATCGAGTTCGTCAATGTTTAGCCGTTGTGAAAGAGTGTGATGTGCCTCTAATGATGGGCTTTAACCGTCGCTTTGATCCAAACTTTGCTCACCTTAAAAACGCTTTAGATCAAGGGGCTGTGGGTGATCTAGAAATGCTGACCATTGCTTCTCGTGATCCGAGTGCGCCGCCAGTCTCTTACATTCAGTCATCAGGCGGGTTATTTCGTGATATGACTATCCATGATTTTGACATTGCCCGTTGGTTGTTAGGGGAGGAACCAGTCACCGTTTACGCTTCAGCCTCTTCACTTGTGTCACCGGAAATTAAAGAGGCTGGTGATGTGGATACAGCAGTGGTCACACTGACTTGTGCAAGCGGAAAGGTCGCAGTGATCACCAACAGTCGTCGAGCATCCTACGGTTATGATCAGCGTGTAGAAGTGCATGGAAGTAAGGGAATGCTGGAAATCAAAAACGTTCCAGAAAGTACCGTAGTGGTTTCTACGGATGCGGGTGTGCAAGCCCAGAAACCAATGCATTTCTTCTTAGAGCGTTATGCCGCAGCATACAAAAGCGAGCTAGAGTGTTTCGTAGAAGGTTTGGCGTCTGGTAACCACACATTCCCAAGTGGTAACGATGGTGAGAAAGCCTTGTTGTTGGCTGATGCGGCGGTTGCCTCATTGCAATCAGGTCAAGCGGTGGCGCTGTAACATAAGCTAGCCCATAAAACGAAAAAAGCCCCAAGGTTTGTAACCTTGGGGCTTTTCGCATCTTAAAGATGGTACCAGTGGCCGGACTCGAACCGGCACGCTTTATAGGCAATGGATTTTGAATCCATCGTGTCTACCAATTCCACCACACTGGCTTTGAAAAAGGTGAGGCGTATTATGGTGATTTCTCTATACCTGTCAACGGTTTTGCTAAAATTATTTTGATTTGGGCGAAGTAAATGCGGTTTTGTTTAAAAGCTGAACAGAGTTTTTAGAAAACCAAGCAGTGAAATGGGAAATACTCTTATATCGTACCCAATCGGTTAGAAATTCGCTAAAATGCCGCATCATTTTTCTTGGTGAATTAAATAGCTATTATGCGCGTTTCTGATTATCGCTTTGAGCTACCTGAAGAACTCATTGCACGCTACCCGATGCCCGAACGAACTGCGAGCCGTTTACTTAAGTTAGATGGCCCTTCGGGCGAGCTGACACACAACACTTTTAAAGACGTTCTTGATTTCGTTGAACCTGGGGATTTAATGGTGTTTAACAACACTCGAGTGATCCCTGCGCGTCTATATGGCCAAAAAGAATCTGGCGGTAAGTTAGAACTATTAGTTGAGCGTTTGCTGTCAGAGCATGAAATCTTGGCGCACGTACGTTGTAGTAAGTCTCCCAAGGTCGGTAATCGACTTATGTTAGGTACAGATCGTGGTGCCGCTCATGGTGCAGAAATGGTAGGTCGTGAGGACACACTGTTTCACCTACGCTTTGACGAGCCAGTGCTTGAAGTATTGGAAAAGGTCGGTCATATGCCTTTACCACCTTATATCGAGCGTCCAGATGATGAAAGCGATCAAGAACGCTACCAGACGGTCTATAACAAGACTCCTGGAGCCGTGGCTGCACCGACTGCTGGTCTGCATTTTGACGACGAATTGTTAGCAGCCTTAAAAGACAAAGGTGTAGATACCGCTTTTGTCACCCTGCATGTTGGGGCGGGTACTTTTCAGCCAGTACGTGTTGATGACGTGAAAGACCACGTTATGCACTCTGAGTATGCAGAAGTATCTCAAGAAGTTGTTGATAAAGTTCGTGCGACCAAGGCAGCAGGCAAGCGCGTTATCGCGGTAGGAACAACCAGCGTGCGCTCTCTGGAGTCGGCCAGTCAGTCGGGTCAGATCGAGCCGTTTGCGACTGATACGAGTATCTTTATTTACCCAGGTTATGAATTCAAAACGGTTGATGTGCTGGTAACTAACTTTCATTTGCCAGAGTCGACTCTCATTATGCTGATCAGTGCCTTTGCTGGTTATGAAAGTGTGATGAATGCTTACCGTGTCGCGGTAGAAGAGAAGTACCGTTTCTTTAGTTACGGCGACGCTATGTTTATTACTCGAAACCCAAAGGCCGAAGGGCCAACTACTGAGGAATAATTCGAATGTCAGAAAAACGTCCAGAATGTTTCATGGACTTTGAGGTGTTAGCCACCTCAGGCAAAGCTCGCCGTGCGCGCTTGAGCTTTCCACGTGGTGATATTGAAACCCCTGCTTTTATGCCGGTTGGCACCTACGGAACAGTAAAAAGTATGCTAACCAAAGATATTGAAGCCATTGGCGCTGATATCATTCTTGGTAACACATTCCATCTTTGGTTGCGTCCAGGTACGGATGTCATCAAGGCTCATGGGGATTTGCATGACTTTACCCAATGGCAGAAGCCGATCCTGACTGATTCAGGTGGTTTTCAGGTGTTTTCGCTAGGCGATATGCGAAAAATCACGGAAGAGGGTGTGAGTTTCCGCTCACCGGTTAATGGCGACAAGGTTTTCCTAAGTCCTGAAATCTCCATGCAGGTTCAGCGTGATTTGGGCTCTGACATTGTGATGATTTTTGATGAATGTACGCCATATCCTGCAACCGAAGATGAAGCCGCGCGTTCTATGCGCATGAGCCTTCGTTGGGCGCAGCGTTCGAAAGATGCGCACGGTGACAGCCCATCGGCGCTATTTGGTATCATTCAAGGCAGTATGTATGAGCAGTTGCGTGACGAATCACTTGAGGGCTTAACCAATATTGGTTTTGACGGTTACGCAATCGGTGGCTTGTCTGTTGGTGAACCAAAAGAAGATATGGTGCGCATTCTAGATCATTTGGCTTATAAAATGCCTGAGGACAAGCCTCGTTACCTAATGGGTGTAGGTAAGCCTGAAGATCTCGTTGAAGGTGTACGTCGCGGTGTCGACATGTTCGACTGTGTGATGCCAACTCGTAATGCTAGAAACGGTCACTTGTTTACGTCTGAAGGCATTGTGCGTATCCGAAACGCGTTTCATCGTCATGACACAAGCCCTTTAGATAAAGAATGTGATTGTTACACTTGTAAAAACTTTTCTAGGTCTTATTTACATCATCTAGACAAGTGTCAGGAAATGGTTGGTGCGCAATTAAACACTATCCATAACTTACGTTACTACCAGACGCTTATGGCGGGATTGCGTAAGGCGCTCGATGAAGGTAGATTTGATGCCTTCGTAGATGAGTTTTACGCGAAACGTGGTATGGAAACTCCACCACTGAGTGAGTAACTGTCGAAAATAATAGTCAAAATGGCGCAACTATTTTTAAATAACATGCGCATACCGTTTTTTTAACCATTGGAGAGTAAACACCATGATCGCTTTGATCTCACCAGCTTACGCTGAAGGTGCTGCGCCAGCTGACGCAGGGATTTTTAACCTTGTATTGTTGGTTGGTTTCGTTGTTATCTTTTATTTCTTGATGTGGCGCCCTCAGGCAAAACGTACTAAAGAGCATCGCAACCTACTAGCGTCACTAGCTAAAGGCACTGAAGTGGTAACAAACGGTGGTGTTCTAGGTAAAGTGACGAAAGTTGATGACAACTACGTTGTTCTAGAAGTTGCCGAAAACATTGAGATGAAGTTTCAGAAATCTGCAGTGGGTGCTGTGTTGCCAAAAGGCACACTAAAATCCATCTAATCTCAAGAGAAAAGCGCCATCTTGGCGCTTTTCTTCTTCTTGGTTTTTTATTTTATTAGCTCCAAGGACTATACATGCTCAACAAGTACCCCTTGTGGAAGTATTTGCTAATCTTGCTCGTGATCGCCTTAGGTGTGGTTTATGCGCTTCCTAATTTGTACCCCGATGACCCTGCATTACAACTGTCCACTCAAAAAACAACCACCGTCGTTGATCAACGAACGTTAACTACTGCCGAAACTGCTCTTAAAGATGCGGGTATTACTCTTAAAGAGGCAGAGTTGACCAGTGCGGGTGGTACGCTTCGCTTTAATAATGGCGAAGATCAATTGGCTGCAAAACCTGTTATTGCTGCAGCATTAGGTGAGAATTACGTTGTGGCGCTTAACTTAGTGCCAACGACTCCTGAGTGGTTGTCTTCGATTGGTGCGGGACCTGCGAAGCTAGGTTTGGATTTACGTGGTGGCGTACACTTCTTGCTAGAAGTCGATACACCCGCGGCGCTGAAGCAACGTTTGGATGTTGCGGCGAGCGAGATGAAGAACAGTCTTCGTACGGAGCGCATTCGTTACCGCAGTGTAGAAGTGACGAATGGTGTGATGTCGATTCGCTTCTTACGCGAAGAAGACCAGCAGGCAGCGCTTGAGCTGCTTCAAGATGAATTCTCCGAGTATGTTTACAACACTTCGAATCAAGGAAGTGACTACTTTGTTGAGATAGGCTTTACGGAAGCGGCTCGTGCTGAAGTGGAAGCTTATGCGTTACAGCAGAACTTAACGACTTTGCGTAATCGTGTGAACGAACTAGGTGTGGCTGAGCCTCTTGTGCAGCGTCAAGGTAGCAACCGTATTGTGGTTGAGCTTCCTGGTGTGCAAGATACGGCGGCGGCTAAGCGTATCATCGGTGCTACAGCGAACCTGGAGTTTCGCCTTGAAGCGGGTTTAGATGCCAATGCGTCTGATATCGATACGCTAACGTTCCGTGATGGTAGTGGTCGAACTGCACGTCTTGAGCGTGATGTAATCATCACTGGTGACAGTGTGGCAGATGCGAATTCATCGTTTGATGAAAACGGTCGTCCACAGGTAAACATTAGCCTTGATGGTAAAGGCGGTTCGCAAATGGCTCGTGTCACACGAACTGCAGTTGGCCGTAACATGGCGGTTGTGTTCATTGAGCATAAGAGCCGTAGCCGCTTTGTCGAAGATGAGAATGGTGAGTTGACGGAAGTGCGTCGTAGTTACAGTGAGAAAAATATTATCTCTCTAGCGACGATCCAAACAACGCTGGGCAACTCTTTCCGCATTACTGGTTTGGATAGTCCGCGCGAATCTTCTGAGTTGGCGCTATTACTTCGTGCTGGAGCACTGGCAGCGCCCATTTACTTTGTTGAAGAGCGTACTATTGGTCCAAGCCTAGGTGCTGAAAATATCCGTTTGGGTGTGTTGTCTGCACAAATTGGTTTGCTTGTAGTCATGGCATTTATGCTGGTTTACTACAAAGTGTTTGGTATTTTTGCCAACATTTCCTTGGCGCTAAATATCGTCTTGTTGATGGCGTGTATGTCTTTGCTTTCTGCAACGCTGACACTACCAGGTATCGCCGGTATCGTTTTGACCATGGGTATGGCGGTGGACGCTAACGTGCTGATATTCTCCCGCATACGGGAAGAGCTCAAAGCGGGCTTGCCAAGCCAGCAGGCGATTCATTCGGGCTTTAACCGTGCATTTACAACGATCTTGGATGCAAACATCACAACATTGTTGGTGGCGGTGATCCTATTCGCAGTGGGTACAGGTCCTGTTAAAGGCTTCGCTGTAACACTTTCTCTTGGTATTTTGACGTCTATGTTTACAGCGATTGTTGTAACACGTGCCCAAATCAATTTGGTGTACGGCGGACGTAAAAATAAGCGCTTATTTATCTAGGAGACAGCGATACGATGAATATTCCATTTATGGCAATGCGTAAAGTCGTCGCGATGTTTTCGATTGCGATGGTGCTGGTGTCTCTAGGTTCGATAGCGGTAAAAGGCTTGAAATTCGGTCTAGATTTCACTGGTGGTAGTTTAATAGAGGTGCAATACACACAAGCGCCCGCGCTTGATGATGTTCGAACGCTATTGGCGGAAGGAGATTATCATGATGTAACGGTGCAGAACTTTGGTTCGCCAGTCGATGTTGTCGTGCGCATGGGTAATGCCTACACCCCAACTTTGGGTGATGAGGTACTGAGCACGCTGCGTGATAACGACAATGTAAAAGTTGAGCTGATGCGCTCTGAGTACGTCGGTGGTCAAGTAGGTGAAGAACTGCGTGAACAGGGCGGCTTAGGTATGCTATTGGCGCTTGCAATCGTTATGGTCTACGTTGCAGTACGCTTTCAGTTCAAATTTTCTGTGGCATCTGTTGTGGCGCTTGCACATGACGTAATTATTACCTTGGGTATCTTCTCACTGTTTGAGCTTGAGTTCGATTTAACTGTATTGGCAGCTATCTTGGCGGTAATCGGTTACTCCTTGAACGACACCATCGTAGTGTGTGATCGTATCCGTGAGAACTTCCGTATTATGCGTGATACCACACCATACGATTTGATCAATGAGTCGATTAATCAGACGCTAGACCGTACTATCATCACCTCGATGACAACCTTGTTTGTGCTAGTGGTGCTGTTCTTCTTCGGTGGAGAAAGTATCCATAACTTCTCCCTAGCGTTGTTGATTGGTATTTTGATTGGTACTTATTCGTCTATTTTTGTCGCGGCTAACTTATTGCTCGCGCAAAATGTAACTCGCGAAGATTTGGTGCCAGCACCAAAAGAAGAGTTCGAAGACGAAATGCCTTAATTGCTAGTAAAAAGTTACTTGTAAATAGTAACTCAAAACCATGGTTTTAGTGTTATTTCTCAACATAGGGATGGCGCTAACCATGGTTTTTTTGTTTAAGCGAACATGAATAACTTTAGGTTAAAACGATCCTTTCAGTTCTGAGCAAATATTTTATTTTTGACTAGGCTTAGCTATACAAGTGCGTTATGTATTTCAGGGCAGAGCTAAGAATGAAAAGGTTTTATTCTAAGGATATTAATGAGCGGATTGCTCTTGAGCGGCGTTGGTTGTTCGACGGAGCGATGGTTGCAACAGTGGACGATGTGGTAGACGATGAGTCTATAGCCGTTACTCCTATCCCTACAAGTGACGGTACACCCTCTACAAGCGATGATATATCAGATGTAGCAGATTATGTGCAGGGAGTTTATTCCAACTCACTTTATATTGTTGATAGTTCACTTCTCGAGCTTGATTCCCTTATTGCCTCTTTTCATGAAGACGCTAAGGTTTTACTGCTAGATCCAGAGCAAAGCGGTGTTTCTCAAGTTGATGCTTATCTTACTACTCAAGATGAGCCGTTTGATACCATACATATTCTTACTCACGCTTCCGCTGAAGGGCAATTTAGTTTAGGAAGTGATTCTCTTTCTTCAGAAACCGTTGAAAATGACTTCTCATCATCTATCGCTGCTTGGGCAGGAAACCTAACAGAAAGTGCAGATATTCTTATTTACGGTTGTGATTTAGCCTCTAGCCCAGAAGGGATCGCAACACTCGAAACATTGAACCGAATATTAGGGGCAGACCTAGCGGCATCTGATGATCTTACAGGTAGAGATGGTGATTGGGAGCTTGAGCATGAGGTAGGTGTTATTGAGTCTCAAGTACTAAGTGCTTCAGATTGGAACGGAAATTTAGTTGACCTGACTCTTAATCTGCCTTCTGTTCCTGCTTTTTCAGAAGATCAGCCACTTGTTTTTGCTGAGCTCGGAGGAAATGTCATTAGCGTCGGCGGGATCAATGGAAGCCTTGTGGAAGTAGGGTTGTCCATACCACTTGGTGTAGGAGAGCTATCATTAACTCAAACTGCTGGAGTTGATATTTCAGAAGGCAATGCTGCTGGAGATACAGCCTTAACACTGTCTGGTGATATTGCAGATATCAATCTTGCTTTGGAAAGCTTGGTATATACACCTGCTGAAGATTATAACGGTGATGTTCAGATAACTGTTGCTTTAACGGATGCTTTGCCGCTTGGGCTGCATATTGCCACACTTCAATTACCGCTCACGATTACAGCCGTGGACGATATCGTTGCCGATACAGTCTCTACCGATAAAGATACCAGTGCTAACTTTAATGTTATGTCGAACGATGAGTTTGAGAGCTCAGGTGCAGTCGTAACAGGTTATTCGACTCCGACTCATGGTAGCGTCACGATCAATGCCCAAGGAGACGCTGTTTATACACCTGATGCAGGTTATACCGGTACAGATAGTTTTACTTATACAGTTACTAGTGGTGGAACGACAGAAGAAGCGACTGTATCAATAACGGTTAATGAACCCAATGCAATGCCGCAGATAACATTGCCAACTACGGCAAGTTTTAGTGAGGACCAAACCTACGCGTTCAGTGAAGCGCTAGGTACATCAATAGCAGTGAGTGATACAGACGGCGATACATTAACTGTAACGTTGGAAGTATCTAACGCCACCATGAGTTTGTCTGGTATCACAGGCCTAACCTTATCAGAAGGGACTGGTATTGCAGATAATAAAGTGGTTTTTTCCGGTACTCAAAGTGACGTTAATGCTGCACTTGATGGTCTAGTTGTAACTCCTAAACCTGACTACTACGGATCCGACACTCTATCGGTTTCTGTCTCTGATGGAACAATCACTCAGAACAGTAATATCGCTTTGGTGATAGCGGGGATTGTTGATGGTCAAGCAGATAGTATTAATACAGACACCAATTCATCCGTATCGTTTTACCCATTGAGTAATGATTCGTTTGATAGTAACGCACAAATCACCAGTGTTCAGGGTGCTACAAACGGAACAGTGAGTATTGGAGCAAGTAATGAGTTGACTTACACGCCTAATGCGGCATTCCGTGGCACAGATACGTTCACCTACATGGTAACCTCAAGCGGTGTTACAGAAGATGTTCAGGTTAGCGTAACGGTGAATACAGATCCTGTTTCGCTGGGCTTAGATGCGTTAAGTTTACAGGATGGGGGAGTTGTTTTAGTTAATGCAGCACTAGGCTTCAACGACCCTGATTTGGGCGATGTACTAGTGTACAGTGCTGTTGGCCTTCCATCAGGGTTGTCGATTGATCCCAATACAGGATTGATTACTGGCACATTAGCTGCTGATGCCTCAACGCAGGTGGCCTCGGGTGATTACAACGTAACAGTGACGGCTACCGATCTTCTCGGAGCGTCTGCTACGGTTGAGTTAGATATCAATGTTGTAAACCCTGTACCGATTGTGTCAGCAGGTGTTGCAGCAGGTGTTGAAGATACAGAGTTAAATATTTCTGCACTTGTTAATGCCTCGGATCCTGATGGTGACGATATCACTATCACTGCGGCAACAGCATTAAATGGGACTGTAACTATTGAGCCCGATGGCTCATTAAATTATGTCCCAAATACTAATTTTAACGGCATTGATACCATAACTTATACGGTGACGGATTCCGACGGAGCCTCTGCCAATGGTTCGATCGTTGTGACTGTCGCAGCTGTTGCTGACTTACCCACGATTTCAATTCCAACTATTGATTTACTAACAGAAGATACTCCGCTTATTTTCGCGAATTTGGTGGGACAGCAAATCAGTGTTGGTGATGTTGATGGGCAAGTATTAGACATTAAGTTGTCGGTACCAATTGGTTCAATGACGATTAATCAGACAGCTGGACTGAGTATCAGCGAAGGTGACGGCGTCGACGACCAAATTATCAGAATGTCAGGCTCTGTTGCTGATATTAATGTTGCCTTGAACAGCTTAGTTTATACGCCGGGTGAGGACTATAATGGGCCGGTGGATTTAACTGTTGAGTTAGGGCAGTTGGGACAGTTATTAGAAGTAAACGCAGTGTTGCCAATAGGCATTAGTGCGGTTGTCGATATTGTGGATGACGAGCTATCCATGATTGAAAACCAAACTATAACCTCTAATGTCTTAGCCAATGATAGTTTTGAAAATGAGGGACGGTTTGTAAAAAGTTTTACGACTCCTTCATTTGGTGTGCTTACCTTAAATAGCTCCGGTGACATAACTTACACACCGAACACTAATTTTGTCGGAGACGATTCATTCACCTACACCGTTGAGTCAAATGGAACGCTTGAAACTGCAACAGTAACAATCACAGTGAGCGCTAACCAAGCACCCAATGCTGTAGCTGACTCAGCAACGACTAATGAAGACACATCTGTTGTTATCAATGTATTGGCTAATGATACAGACCCAGAGGGTGACGCTATTGAAGTTGTTGGGGCCTCTGCTAGCAACGGTACCGTCACCGTGGATGTTAATGGATTAGTAACCTATTCCCCCAATACAAATTTCAATGGTGTGGACAGTATTTCTTATACGTTAAGGGATTCTGACGGTAATGAGTCCACAGGAGTAGTTACAGTTAATGTTACTGCTGTTAATGATGCGCCAGTTGCCAGCGATGATACTGCGCAAACTACGGATGAAAACGCAGTACTGAGTACTAGTGTACCCGTTGCCACCGATGTGGACGGCACGATCGACAGTTACCAAGTAGTCACCACTGTGTCGGAAGGCAGCTTGACCTTTAATCCTGATGGCTCATACAGCTTTGATCCGGGCGCGGACTTTGATGACTTGGCGGTGGGCGAGAGCCGAGCGGTTACCTTCACTTATACAGCGACAGATAATAACGGCGCTGTTAGTAGTTCAAAAACTGTTACGATCACAGTAACGGGTAGTAATGACGCGCCTGTTGTCATCAACGACACTGCGACCGTTATTGAAGACGGTGGCGTGACCATTATTGATGTTTTAAGCAATGATACGGACGTCGACGGTGATGTACTGACAATCGCCAATGCCACCGTTCCAGCCGAGCAGGGCACAGTGGCTGTGGTTGATGGCAAAATTCAATTCACGCCTGCTGCAGACTTTAACGGTACCGCTACGATCAGTTACACGGTGAGTGATGGAACCGACACAACAGCGGGTTCGGTTGCCGTGACTGTGACAGCGGTAAATGATGCACCAGTTGCCAGCGATGATGCTGCGCAAACTACGGATGAAAACGCAGTACTGAATACTAGTGTACCCGTCGCCACCGATGTGGATGGCACGATCGACAGCTACCAAGTGGTCACAAACGTAACGGAAGGCAGCTTAACCTTTAACTCTAATGGCTCGTACAGCTTCGATCCAGGTACGGACTTTGATGACCTTGCGTCAGGTGAAAGCCGTGCAGTCACCTTCACCTATACGGCTACCGACAACAACGGTGCAGTCAGTGCTCCTAAAACCGTAACCATCACCGTCACTGGTGCCAATGATGCGCCTGTTGTGGTGAATGATGCAGCGTCGGTCAGTGAAGACGGTGGTGTCATAGTGATTGACGTACTGGCTAATGACAGTGATGTAGAAGGGGATAGCTTATCCATCGCCAATGTCACAGTGCCAGAAGCCCAAGGTACTGTGACCATTGTGGACGGTAAAGTGAACTTTACACCAGCAGCCGACTTTAACGGCACTGCTACGATTACCTACACGGTCAGTGATGGTAAAGCCACCACAGAGGGGTCGGTTGCCGTGACTGTGACAGCGGTAAACGATGCACCAGTTGCCAGCGATGATGCTGCGCAAACTACGGATGAAAACGCGGTACTGAATACTAGTGTACCCGTCGCCACCGATGTGGATGGCACGATCGACAGCTACCAAGTGGTCACAAACGTAACGGAAGGCAGCTTAACCTTTAACTCTAATGGCTCGTACAGCTTCGATCCAGGTACGGACTTTGATGACCTTGCGTCAGGTGAAAGCCGTGCAGTCACCTTCACCTATACGGCTACCGACAACAACGGTGCAGTCAGTGCTCCTAAAACCGTAACCATCACCATCA
>NZ_SNZA01000005.1:341681-343469 GCF_004363305.1 Marinomonas communis
TGACCTTGCGTCAGGTGAAAGCCGTGCAGTCACCTTCACCTATACGGCTACCGACAACAACGGTGCAGTCAGTGCTCCTAAAACCGTAACCATCACCATCACTGGTGCCAATGATGCGCCTGTTGTGGTAAATGATACGGCTAATGCGATTGAAGATGGTGGCGCTATTACAATCAATGTGTTGGCAAATGACAGTGATCTTGAAGGCGATTCGTTAAGCGTTGTTGGTGCCTCTGTTTCAGCTGATGCCGGTACTGTTTTGATTGTAGGGGAAACAATTGAATTTACCCCCAAAGCGGGTTTCAGTGGCCTTACAACGATAACCTATACAGTTAGTGACGGAACTGATAGCAGTGATGGTAATGTGACAGTCTTCGTTACTGAGCCTAATGACGCACCAGTCGCCAGCGATGATACGACTCAAACTACTGATGAAAACGCCATCCTGAATGGAAATGTGCCAGTGGCCACGGACGTAGATGGAACGGTTGAGAGCTACCAGGTAGTGACTTCTGTGTTGGAAGGCAGTTTAACGTTCAACACTAATGGTTCATACAGTTTTAATCCAGGTAGCGACTTTGATGATTTGGATGCAGGTGAGAGTCGAGTAGCGACCTTTACATACACTGCGACGGACAACTATGGTGCAGTTAGTGACCCCAAAACCGTGACCATCACAGTCACTGGTACCAATGATGCCCCCGTTGCCCGTGATGACGCGACGCAAAATACTGGGGAGAACACTGTTCTGAGTAGCAGTGTGCCAGTAGCCACTGATGTGGATGGCACGATTGCCAGCTACCAAATGGTCAGCACGGTAGCAGAGGGCAGTTTAACCTTTAACTCAGATGGCACTTACAGCTTCGATCCAGGCAGTGACTTCGATGACTTAGCCGCGGGCGCGACCCGTGCGGTGACCTTTACCTACACCGCTACGGACAATAATGGAGCAGTCAGCAACCCTCAAACCGTGACGATTACCGTGACAGGCACGGATGATGCGCCAGTAGCCAGCGATGATGCCCAAAGTACCGGCGAGAACACTGTTCTGAGCAGCAGTGTGCCAGTAGCCACTGATGTGGATGGTACGATTGCCAGCTACCAAATGGTGACCACGGTGGCAGAGGGTAGTTTAACCTTTAACCCAGATGGTACTTACAGCTTTGATCCAGGCAGTGACTTCGACGATTTAGCTGCGGGCGCGACCCGTGCGGTGACCTTTACCTACACCGCTACGGACAATAATGGAGCAGTCAGCAACCCTCAAACCGTGACGATTACCGTGACAGGCACGGATGATGCGCCAGTAGCCAGCGATGATGCCCAAAGTACCGGCGAGAACACTGTTCTGAGCAGCAGTGTGCCAGTGGCCACCGACGTGGATGGTACGATTGCCAGCTACCAAATGGTCAGCACGGTGTCAGAGGGCAGTTTAACCTTTAACCCAGATGGTACTTACAGCTTTGATCCAGGCAGTGACTTCGACGATTTAGCTGCGGGCGCGACCCGTACGGTAACCTTTACTTACACCGCCACGGACAACAACGGTGCTGTGAGTGAGCCGAGTACCGTGACGATTACCGTGACAGGCACAGATGATGCGCCTGTAGCCAGCGATGATGCCCAAAGCACCGGCGAGAACGCTGTTCTGAGCAGCAGTGTGCCAGTGGCCACCGATGTGGATGGCGCGATTGCCAGCTACCAAATGGTCAGCACGGTGTCAGAGGGCAGTTTAACCTTTAACCCGGATGGTACTTACAGCTTTGATCCAGGCAGTGACTTCGACGA
>NZ_SNZA01000006.1 GCF_004363305.1 Marinomonas communis
AGCCTGCCGCCAGCGTTCAATCTGAGCCATGATCAAACTCTTCAGTTTAAAAAAGCTTGCTCAAACTCATGAATCACGTCTGACTTTAACTATATTCTTCAACCAAAAGATTAAAGAACGTAAAGCGAATTGACATGGTCACTCATTTAAGACTTCAAAGTTTTTGAGAAGTCTCCAGCGAGTGCCCACACAAATTATCTGATTATCTATTTTAAAGAGCGTTGACACATTTTCTTACCGTTTCCAGTTCGCTGTGCAGTCCGTGGTGGTCTGCCGTGTCAGTGGGTGCGTATAATACGCATCAGAATTTTCAGCGCAAGCTCTTTTTCAATTAATTTTAAAAAAGTTCCGTTTATGACGAAAAAAGCTCGAACCTGTTTATTTATCAACCAAAAACACACGCCAATCGATCAATAAACAGCCAAATCAGTTTTCAATAGTCTTCCGTGGAGATTGATAGACCTCTAACCCCTCCCCAATCCTCATTAAAAGGGGTCAGATCCCTTAACAGATAGAAGGCATTGAAAGCTAATACTTTGAAGGGATCTGACCCCTAGGCCAAAGGAATGCCTTAAAACCAAAAAGCCCGCTACTAAAATAAGTAGCGGGCTTTGAAATGTTTTTTAGCTAAGTGATTAGCCTAGGAACTTGCGTGCGTTTTGGAATAGACGCAACCAAGGGCCTTGCTCTTGCCAACCTTCTGGTTTCCAGCTGTGCTGAACCGCTCGGTAAACACGCTCTGGGTGAGGCATCATAATAGTCACGCGACCATCTTCAGATGTTAGGCCAGTGATACCTTCAGCAGAACCGTTCGGGTTGAATGGGTAACGTTCCGTTGCTTGACCGTAGTGGTCAACATACTGAAGTGCTACTTGACCATTCGCTTGAAGGATCGCTTTGTGTGCATCATCACGGTATTCCGTGTGACCTTCACCGTGAGCAACGGCAATCGGCATAATCGAACCAGCCATGTCTGCCAGTAGAACAGAGTTAGACTCTTTCACTTCTACTTGTACTAGACGTGCTTCGAACTGAGCAGATTGGTTACGTACGAACTTCGGCCAGTTTTGCGCACCTGGGATCAGGTCATGCAAGTTAGATAGCATCTGACAACCGTTACACACACCTAGTGAGAAAGTTTCTTGACGGTTGAAAAATGCTTCGAACTGCTCGCGTGCACGTGTGTTAAACAGGATAGACTTCGCCCAACCTTCACCAGCACCCAGTACGTCACCGTAAGAGAAACCACCACATGCCACTAGGCCATGGAACTCTTCTAGCGAAATACGACCAGATAGAATGTCACTCATGTGTACGTCTACTGGATTGAAACCAGCTTTATGGAAGGCTGCCGCCATTTCCACTTGACCGTTAACACCCTGCTCACGCAATACCGCCATACGAGGTTTCGCGCCAGTATTGATGTAAGGTGCCGCAACATCAGCATTGATATCGAAACTTAGCTTCGCAGATAGACCAGGATCTTTGGCATCTAGCAAGTTATCGAATTCTTGCTGTGCTGATTCTGGGTTATCACGCAGTGCTTGGATACGGTAACTTGTTTCAGACCAAGTACGCTGCCAAGTCACACGATCTTGAGAAAGCACTTGCTCACCCTGGAAAGCGAAGTTCAAGGTATCGCTATCGTTTAGTGTAGCAACCACTGTCGCAGAAACACCCGCTGCTTGGTAAGCCGCTAGGACTGCATCCACTTCACTGTTCGCGACTTGGATGACCGCACCTAGTTCTTCGTTGAACAACGCCGCTGCTAGAGACGCTTTATCTTTCGCTACGTTTGTTAGGTCAACATCTAGACCGATGTGGCTAGCAAACGACATTTCTGTCAGCGTTGCGAACAGACCACCGTCAGAACGGTCGTGGTAAGAAAGCAACTTACCTTCCGCGTTCAAGGCTTGCGTGGTATCGAAGAAACCAGCCAGTACTGCTGCACTGTCAACGTCAGGTGTTGCGTTACTTACTTTGTTGAATACTTGAGCAAGCACCGAACCACCTAGACGATTTTGACCCGCACCAAGATCTAGAAGGATCAATTGGCTGTCAGCTTTCTTAAGCTCAGGTGTTAGAGTCTTACGAACATCTTCCACTGGCGCAAACGCTGAAATCACTAGAGACAATGGTGAAGTAACGGCTTTCTCTTCTCCGTCTTCTTTCCATACCGTCTTCATAGACATAGAGTCTTTACCAACAGGGATCGCGATATCCAATGCAGGACATAGCTCCATACCGACTGCTTTTACAGTTTGGTATAACTTCTCGTCTTCACCTGCGTGACCCGCAGCCGCCATCCAGTTTGCCGATAGCTTAATGTGGTTACGTTTGGTGATTTTCGCTGCCGCAAGGTTCGTTAGCGCCTCACCCACTGCCATGCGACCAGACGCTGGCGCATTCAATAGAGCCGCAGGTGTACGCTCACCCATAGTCATCGCTTCACCAGTGTAGCTGTCTAGTGACGAAGTCGTTACTGCTACGTCTGCTACGGGTACCTGCCATGGACCAACCATCTGGTCACGCGCCACCATACCGGTGATCGTACGGTCACCGATAGTGATCAAGAAGCTCTTAGACGCAACCGTTGGTAGACTAAGAACGCGTTTTGCTGCTTCAGCAAGTTCAACGTCAGAACCGTCAAAGTCATCGCCTTTAACATCGGCTTTAGTCGCTTCACGGTGCATCTTAGGTGGCTTACCAAATAGTACAGACATTGGTAGGTCAACTGGGCTGTTGTCGAAGTGTGGATCTTCCACTTCTAGGTGTAGCTCTTCTTTCGCTTCACCGACCACAGCAAATGGACAACGTTCACGCTCACAGATCGCTGCGAACTCATCAATGCGGTCAGCAGGGATCGCCATTACGTAGCGTTCTTGAGACTCGTTACACCAGATTTCTAGTGGTGACATGCCAGGCTCGTCGTTCAATACTTTACGTAGATCGAACTTGCCGCCACGCTCACCGTCTTTAACAAGCTCTGGTAAAGCGTTAGATAGACCACCAGCACCCACATCGTGGATAAAGCTGATTGGGTTCTTATCACCAAGCTGCCAACAACGGTCGATAACTTCCTGACAACGACGCTCCATTTCTGGGTTACCACGTTGTACAGAGGCGAAATCTAGATCTTCATTACCGTCAGAAGAGGCCATAGAAGAGGCTGCGCCACCACCTAGACCGATCAACATAGCAGGGCCACCTAGCACGACTAGTTTAGAACCTACTTGGATCTCGTCTTTTTCAACGTGCTCACGACGGATGTTACCGATACCGCCGGCAAGCATGATTGGCTTGTGGTAACCGCGAACTTCGTCACCCGTTGGGCCTTCTACTTTCTGTTCGAAAGTACGGAAGTAACCGAGTAGGTTTGGACGACCAAATTCGTTGTTAAATGCCGCGCCACCGATAGGACCTTCGATCATGATGTCCAGAGGTGTCACGATACGACTTGGTTTGCCGTACTGGCTTTCCCATGGTTGTTCAAAACCAGGAAGTTTCAGGTCAGAAACCGTGTAACCTGTTAGACCCGCTTTTGGCTTCGCACCGATACCTGTCGCGCCTTCGTCACGGATCTCACCACCAGAGCCTGTCGCAGCACCGGCAAATGGTGCAATCGCTGTTGGGTGGTTGTGAGTTTCTACCTTCATCAGAATATCGATGTTCTCTTGCGAGAAATCGTATTCACGAGTTTCAGAGTTCGGGAAGAAACGACCTGCTTTGTGACCTTCCATCACCGCAGCGTTGTCTTTGTACGCAGACAAAGTGCCATCTGGGTTATGTTCATGAGTGTTCTTGATCATCTTGAACAAAGAACGTTCTTGTTCTTCGCCATCGATTGTCCAAGAAGCGTTAAAGATCTTGTGACGACAGTGTTCAGAGTTCGCTTGGGCAAACATCATTAGTTCTACGTCATTTGGGTTACGACCCAATTCTTTGAATGACTCTACCAAGTAGTCAATTTCGTCTTCCGCCAAAGCCAGACCAAGTTTTTGGTTAGCTTCCACCAATGCTTCGCGGCCGCCGCCTAGCACATCCACGCTGGTCATTGGTGCAGGTGTTGCGTGGCTGAACATCGTTTGTGCCGCCGCTACATCTAACAGTACGCTCTCAGTCATACGATCATGAAGCAGTGCTGCAACTTCGCCACGTTGAGCATCAGATAAGGCTTCATTTGCATGTACAAAGTACTGAACCCCACGTTCAACACGCTCGACTAGCTCAAGACCACAGTTATGCAGGATATCCGTTGCTTTAGAAGACCATGGAGAGATAGTGCCTAGACGTGGTACTACTAAAACGTAGTGATCAGATACTTGAATCGGCGCAGACTTAGCACCGTAAGTCAGAGCCTGTTCCAACACCGCTTGTTGTTCTGCAGTCAGCGCCTGACCTGACTTTAGTTCAACAAAATGTAGAAACTGAGCATCGATATCTGTGATGGATGGATACAGATCTTGTAGACCTGCTAAAAGCTTAGCTTTGCGAAACGCAGAAAGCGCTGCGGAACCATGCAGAGTCAGCATGTCGAGTTTTGCCTCATGTGGTAGTTTGGGGAAAAATTTGCGCGTATTTTAAATCATTGGGGCGTTTTGAAGCCAGCATAGTCTGCTCAATATGACGACTTTCCTTACTCAGTATCGCCAACTTGTGCTTTAGCTTGTTGTTTTAAGCGCTTTTTTTGCTCACGACGATACTGAAAAAAGTTTGAAAGCTGAGAACTGGCTTGCTCCGCTAGCACACCTCCAGATGACTCGACCTGATGATTCAGAAACGGGTGAGAGAAAAACTGCTGCTGACTTTCAACAACACCACTCTTTGGTTCAGTCGCACCATACACCACTCGAGCAATTCGACTATGCACAATTGCGCCCGCGCACATAGAACATGGCTCTAGGGTCACGTACAAGGTCGCTTCAGGAAGTCGATAATTATTGACGTTTTTACAAGCGTCGCGAATGGCTTGAATTTCCGCATGGGCGGTCGGGTCACAAGTAAGAATCGGTGAATTAAAACCTTGGCCGATGATCTCACCATCCAGCACAACAATGGCACCAACTGGGATTTCGCTTTCCGCCTCAGCTTTCGCTGCTAGCTCTAGGGCTTTCGCCATCCAAAATGCATCAATCTCTGACTGAGAGTGATTCGGGTCTATTGCACTGGGCATTTCAAATCTCCTAAACTCAAGGAAACTATTATACAAGGAGTTTGAAGCGTGCAAACTGTAGCTGATTTAATGATCACCAATTTAATCACTCTTAAAGAAAGCGACTCAATGGCCAAAGCCAAAGCTCTGATGGCAGAAAAAAACATTCGCAACCTGCCCGTCATTAACGATGAGGGCACCTGCGTAGGCATGCTGACTCAAAGAGAGTACCTTAAACACGCCTTTTACTTAGTGAGCCAATTTGGTACACAACAACTGACTAAGAAGGAAGAACAAACGCCTGTACGCAATGCCATGAATAAAGACATTCTGAGCATAGAGCCAAGCTTGTCATTAAAAACTGCCGCTGAATTTTTTATTGAAAATAAATATGGCAGCTTACCAGTGGTTGAAGACGGTAAACTAGTGGGCATTCTAAGCCCCGTGGACTTTGTGAAGCTTGCCCACAGTATGCTTTAAGCACTTTTTTGAACACATAAAAAAACCAGCCGTCGGCTGGTTTTTCTTTCTAATACGTTAAATATCAGCGGTTGGTTTCTTCTCCAAGGTGACATCTGCCGCTTGGGT
The DNA here is from genome assembly GCF_004363305.1 of Marinomonas communis. Classification (GTDB taxonomy): domain Bacteria; phylum Pseudomonadota; class Gammaproteobacteria; order Pseudomonadales; family Marinomonadaceae; genus Marinomonas; species Marinomonas communis. The sequence goes on from NZ_SNZA01000006.1 coordinate 5,741, forward strand.
ACCAAAATCCGTTTCTGTAATCGCAAAACTTACGTATTGACCCTTTTTTAACGTTTTATGCCCATCTGACAAAATCGACTTGTAATGCACAAACACATCAGGGAAATCATCGCGCTTGATAAAACCAACCCCTTTCGTGTCATTAAACCAACGTACCTTACCGAAAAATCGTTCTGCCATTGACCACCTCTTGTTATTTTTCTGAGCCAACCACTCAGGTGACGCCAGCGCCACCTGAGTTCATTAGATTACAGCGACTCGATGCTTGCTTTTTGTTCTTCAAGCTTCGCAACAACCGACTTCAAGTCTTCACACTTCGCTTTTTCTTTCTCAACAACCGCCGCCGGCGCTTTTGCTACAAAAGACTCGTTTCCAAGCTTGCCTTCAATGCGCTGAAGATCTTTACTCGCTTTATCGATTTCTTTTTGTAGACGTGCAAGCTCTGCTTCTTTGTCGATTAGGCCTGCCATAGGCACCAACACTTCCATCTCGCCTACCAACGCCGTAGCAGACATTGGCGCTTCCGCACCAGCTTCCAACCAAGTGATCGACTCAATCTTCGCCAGCTTCTGCAAGAATGCCAAGTTAGCTTCCATGCGCGCCTTATCTTGCGCAGAGCCATTACGGAAGAAAATCTCCAATGGCTTAGATGGTGCAATATTCATCTCACCACGGATATTACGAACACCTTCAATAACGCCTTTTAGCCATTCCACATCAGCTTCTGCCTCTGCATCGATCTTAGAAGCTTCTGTTTCAGGGAACGCTTGCGTCATGACAGTTTCGCCCGTTTGACCAGCTAGCGGAGCAACACGTTGCCAAATCTCTTCTGTAATGAACGGCATCATTGGGTGTGCAAGACGAAGGAATGCTTCCAATACACGAACCAATGTACAACGAGTGCCTGCAAGCTGTGCTGGTGTGGCATTTTCATCCCATAGCACAGGTTTCGACAACTCTAGGTACCAGTCACAGTACTCATGCCACATGAATTCATAGATAGCTTGCGCCGCCAAGTCAAAACGGTGCGTGTCGTAAGCTTTATTCACCGCATCTTCCGCATGCTGTAAACGAGAAATGATCCATTTATCCGCTAGAGACAACTCCACTTCGCCACCGTTTTGCGCACAGTCGTTACCTTCCGTGTTCATTAATACGTAACGAGCAGCGTTCCAAATCTTGTTACAGAAGTTGCGGTAACCTTCTAAACGGTTTAAGTCGAACTTGATGTCACGACCACCTGATGCAAGCGAGCACAAAGTAAAGCGCAATGCATCAGTACCGTACGCAGGCATGCCTTCTGGGTAAGCCTCACGAGTGTTTTTCTCAACTTTTTCTGCCAAACGTGGCTGCATCATGCCGTAAGTACGTTTTGCGACCAGCGCATCTAAATCGATACCATTGATCAAATCCAATGGATCGATCACGTTACCTTTCGACTTAGACATTTTGTCGCCACGTTCATCACGGATCAGACCGGTGATGTAAACAGTTTTAAACGGTACTTTGTTAGTGAACTTCAGGGTCATCATGATCATACGAGCAACCCAGAAGAAAATAATGTCAAAGCCTGTTACCAAAACATCCGACTCACCAAACAGGTCTAGATCTTCCGTTTGCTCCGGCCAACCTTGTGTTGCGAAAGTCCATAACGCAGAAGAGAACCAAGTGTCTAGTACGTCTTCGTCTTGAGTCAGCTCAAGGTCTGCTGCTAGGTTGTACTTAGCACGAACCGTCGCTTCGTCTTGACCTACATAGAAGTTACCTTCTGCGTCGTACCAAGCTGGGATCTGATGCCCCCACCAAAGCTGACGAGAAATACACCAGTCTTGAAGATCACGCATCCACGCAAAGTAAGTGTTTTCCCATTGCTTAGGTACGAATTGGATATCACCGTTTTCAACTGCTTCGATCGCAGGCTTAGCCAATGACTCAACCGCTACATACCATTGATTGGTTAGGTATGGTTCAACCACTGTGTTACCACGCTCACTACGCGGCACTTTCAGTTTGTGGTCATCAATCTTCTCAAGCAGGCCTAGCTCTTCGAAATCTTTCACGATGACTTTACGGGCATCGAAACGATCAAGGCCACGGTACTTTTCTGGGGCATCGTTATTGATCGCAGCATCATCAGTAAAGATGTTTAGCATTGGTAGGTTATGACGCTTACCTACTTCGTAGTCATTGAAGTCGTGCGCAGGGGTGATTTTCACACAGCCAGTACCGAACTCTTTGTCTACGTATTCATCGGCAATGATCGGAATACGACGATCAACCAATGGCAATAGGATTTCTTTACCTACCAAATCAGCGTAGCGCTCATCATCTGGCGCAACCGCTACAGCAGAGTCACCTAGCATGGTTTCAGGACGCGTCGTTGCGACAACAATATAGTCTTTACCTTCCGCTGTTTTCACGCCATCCGCTAGCGGGTAACGGAAATGCCACATGAAGCCATTTTCTTCTTCAGACAATACTTCTAGGTCAGAGATCGCGGTATGCAGTTTAGGATCCCAGTTTACAAGACGCTGACCGCGGTAAATGATGCCTTCATCATATAAACGAACGAATACTTCTTGAACCGCCGCAGACATACCTGGATCCATCGTGAAGCGCTCTTTATTCCAATCAACCGAATCACCCAAGACACGCATTTGATCAGAGATAGTACCGCCTGATTGACCTTTCCATTCCCAGACTTTCTCAAGGAATTTTTCACGACCAAGTTCAGTACGCGTTAGATTTTGTGCTGCCAATTGACGCTCAACTACCATCTGAGTCGCGATACCCGCGTGGTCACTACCTGGCTGCCATAATGTGCGCTTACCTTGCATACGTGCACGACGAATCATGGCATCCATCAAACTATGCTGGAACGCGTGCCCCATATGTAGGCTACCCGTGACGTTTGGCGGTGGAATCATGATAGAAAATGGCGTGCCAGTACCGCTTGGGGCGAAATAGTTTTGATCTTCCCAGCGCTGGTAAATTGGCTGTTCGATACTTTGAGGTTGGTAAGTCTTTTCCATTATGGTGTCTTAAAGCTCTTGGATGGCAAAAATAAAGTTGTGGGAATTATAACGCTTACATGGCGAGCGAGAAAGCCGCCAATACACTAAGAACGTTTGTCGCGCTCGATTTCCTGCAAGACCTCAGTCACTAGGTCTGGTAAACGTTTCTCCAGTACACGCTGTATCGCTAGGGCGACCAATGATTGATCTGTATGTGAAGTCTCTTTTTCTGATATCTGCACGGCACTGTGTTCATCTGATGTCGTGCCCAAGAATCCGTTAGATGACTCCTCAGCAAAGGCTTCCTTAAGGGTCGCCTCCAATGGTTCAACAACGTCCGTAATGGTTTCCGCGGACGTCTCTGCACTGTCAGATAAAGCAACATCCAGCTCCTCATGAGCAAGGGAGTTTTTCAAATGCGTTTCTTGGCTGACTGATATGACCGGCACTTCATCGTCATCTTCTCCAACAATATCCATCAGAATAGGAATATCATCTTTATTACGAAGCGCAGCCGTCAGAACCGTTTCATCAGGTTCCGACAAGTACATTTGAGCATCAGAAAGCACATCAGACATAGAAAACCACAAATAACGTATGCAAAGAGTACGCGAGATACCCCAGCTAGGTTGTACTTAAAAGTTCAGCATTAAAGTTGTACAACTTTCGCACTGCCAACCCAAAAAGTCCACCCTACTTAAGCATGATCTCACACACCTATACCCACCATACTATTCGCAATAGGTACAGGCCTGCTTATTTTTGCTGGCGCCGCCGAACTCTTTACCGTAAAAATTAAAAAGCCCCAGCTGTTTCCACAACTGGGGCCAGTGTATTCGCTTGGAATAAAGCCGTTTAGTGCGCTTTATTTAACAAGTATTGTGTTAGTAGGCCCACCGGACGACCACTCGCACCTTTTGCAGCACCACCAGTCCATGCCGTACCTGCAATGTCTAAATGCGCCCAAGGGTAACTTTCCGTAAAGCGAGACAAGAAACATGCTGCCGTTACCGAGCCCGCCTCAGGACCGCCAATGTTGCCTATATCCGCAAAGTTACTATCTAACTGCTGCTGGTACTCTTCATCTAGTGGCATTTGCCATAGTTTATCGGCAGCATCTTTACCCGCTGCTTTTAAGGCATCCGCTACTTCTTGTTTGTTGGCATACATACCCGTGTTCACACTACCAAGCGCCACAATACATGCACCGGTTAGGGTTGCGATATCCACAACAGATTGAGGCTTAAAGCGCTCAATGTACGTTAGCGCATCACATAACACCAAACGGCCTTCAGCATCTGTGTTTAATACTTCAACCGTCTTACCTGACATAGTTTTCACAATGTCGCCTGGTTTCGTTGCACGACCACTTGGCATGTTCTCAGCCGCAGCAATAACAGCCGTGAAGTTCAATGCAGGCTTAAGCTCACAGATAGCCTTCATCGTACCAAACACACTTGCCGCACCGCACATGTCGTACTTCATTTCATCCATTTTCGCGCCTGGCTTCAATGAAATACCACCTGTATCAAAGGTAATACCTTTGCCTAGCAATACATGCGGCGCTTCGTCTTCTTTACCTCCACGGTAATGCATGACGATTAGGTAACTTGGCTGATCGCTACCTCGACCGACAGACAATAGACAGTGCATGCCCAGCTCGTCCATTTTGGTTTCGTCTAACAATTCGATCTCGATGTCGTAGTCTTCACCTAACTGCTGAGCTTTTGAAGCAAGGTAAGCTGGCGTACAAACGTTGCCTGGTAAATTACCTAGCTGACGCGTGAAAGCAGAACCCGCAGCCGTCGCTACACCTACTTTAAGTGCATCTTCATTGGCGCCTTCGATTAGCAACGCTTCAACTTTATTAACTTTCTCAGCATCAGATTGCTTGAAGCCTAAGAACTCATAAAACGCTTCGTTTAACCATTGAGCTAGAAGCGTTACTACATTGTCAGCATTGCGCTCTTTCACAGTCAGAGCACTTGCTGCAACCGCAACGGTCGCATACGGTAGCGACTTAATTTGACTACCAACCGCTGCTGCCACTTTTTTAACATTCATGTCAGACAGTGCATCTTTACCCGTTCCAACCAATAATAACGATGGTTGACCTTCTACAACACTTGGCAACAGAAGTGTTTGAGCAACTGAACCTTTGAAAACGCTTTGTTCGCGTAGCGCGGTAATTTGACCATTAACTTTTTCATCCGCTTGAGCCGTTGCTGCTGGCAGTGCACCTTCACTTGGAACAAAAACCACAAGCAGGTCAGCTTGCACATCAGCAACATTGTTGAACAATTCTGTTTTCATATTTCCCATCCAATTCAATAATCTTTCTAAAATACTGGCTACCTACGGCAACTATCGAGATAATACTGGCCGTTTAATTTTTAGTAGCGATCACCTGAAGTCACGCTAGAACTCCAGTAGAGGTTCCTTTGAAACTATTCAGATACTTGGCTAAAGAAGTGTTGGTGTCAACCGCAGCAGTGACCCTCATCTTACTTCTTGTCATTTTAAGTGGACGCATATTTAACTATTTAGGTCGCGTCGCCGAAGGCCGAATGAGCTTCGACTTCCTTTTCATCTTGCTGGGGCTACATGTCCCTAGCTTTATACAAGTCATTTTACCCTTAGCCTTTTTCCTGTCGCTATTATTAGCATATGGACGTTTATACATTGAGAATGAAATGTCCATTTTGTTTGCCAGCGGCATCAGCAAAATCAAATTAGCAGGATACACGCTAGGAATCGCATTTTTTATTACAATGCTATCCGCCGCGATCAACTTTTGGATCTCTCCTGCGTTTGAGTATAAGGCTCAAGAAATCACTCAAGAACAAGACAAGCTCACAGCATTCGATTTTCTGCAAGCAGGCAAATTTGAAGGACGTGGGCAAAAAGCCACCTATGTTGAGCAGTTCACCGCGAACGAAGGCTGGATGGAGAACCTTTTCATCTCTGATATTTCAACCAACGCCAATCAACAGACACCAACGCAGACACTTGCTCGTTATGGTGAGTTAGTCCGCTTTCCTGAACACGACGGCCTGCAATACCTAGTGCTAAAACAAGGCGTACGCTATGAAGGGAAACCTGGCACTGGCAATTATCGTGTTACGACCTTTGATACCTATGCAATTCGTATCGAAGACTCGCCTTCTGGAGAAATCACCGACGAGAAAGCACAACCCACTTTAGCGCTACTAAACTCTAACGATCCAAAACTGATCGCCGAACTTCACTGGCGCATTGGTCTCGTTGTGATCGTACCAATCTTGGCAATCATTGGCTTATCGCTGAGCCAAGTAAACCCGCGACAGGGACGATTCTTTAAAATGCTTCCCGCCATCATCTTGCTGATCACCTATTTAGGCCTACTTATTTGGGGACGCACAGCATTGGAGAAACAAATTATCCCACTACAATATGGCATGTGGTGGGTACACGGGATATTTGGCTTGATCGCGCTTTATACCTTTATGATGTTTAACCAGGTATTTGCTCGCAAAGCTGCCAAATTGCCTACTACAAACGGAGGGTCTAATGCGTAAGTTAGATCGCTATGTTGGCCAGAGTGTTTTCCTAGCCGTTTGCTTGGTAGCGTTTGTATTGCTTGGATTAGATTTTGCAATCACATTCATCGAAGAAGTCAAAAAGGTCAACGAGCAATACACGGCCGCAACACTCATACAGGTATTAGGACTCCAAATACCAGGCAAGCTCGCCGAGTATCTCCCCGTATCATCGCTTATCGGGACACTTATTGGCTTGGGCGCATTGGCTTCGACCTCTGAAGTCACCGTCATGCGAGCGGCAGGCATTCCACTTTGGCGCATTGGCTATTCAGCCTGCAAACCCGTTCTAGCCCTTGCCATTGTCGGATTACTGGTTGCTGAATACGTTTCCCCTATCGCTGAACAAAAAGCCAACCTAGTGGACAAACTGCAGGTCGGTGTTAATAACGATTTCGCCATTACTGGTGGCAGCTGGTTAAAAGCAAACGGCGATTACGTCTACATTGATGCAGCAGATCGAGATGGCAATCTTTACAACATCACGATTTATGACCGAGAGAACGATCAGCTACAAGCTATTAGAACAGCCAAACGTGCCACCCAAGAAACGGACAACCTTTGGACGTTACACGATATTTCCAGCTCAACGTTTACGGAAAGTCAGGTTGTCATCAGCCATGATAAGACACTTGAGTGGCAGTCATCGCTTAAAGCGGATTTCTTGTACTTATCCACTCAAAAGCCCGACAGCCTCTCCTTATCACAGCTTTATCAATACTCCAGCTTTTTGAAGGAACAGGGGTTAAATGCAGGAGAATATGAGCTGGCGTTCTGGAGTAAGGTATTCCGCCCACTGTCGTCTTTAGCATTAGTGATTGTGGCGATCTCCACTATTTTTGGACCACTACGTTCATCAACCATGGGTGGTAGAATTTTCTCAGGCGTTCTGATTGGCCTTGCTTTCCAGAATACACTTTACATCATGGGGCGACTCAGCCTAGTCAGCTCATTGCCGCCGCTTGTAGGCATCTCTCTGCCCATCCTGGTGTGCTTTGTAGTGGGGCTGTATTTACTTAAGCGCCGTCACTAATACAGACAGATCAAAGATAACAGCGAGATCTATGGCAGATCTCGCTGTTTGTGATCAATAAACTCCAAGTGCGTTTGCGAAAGCTTGTCGTGCCAAGTCTGATGATTCTTATCGATAAAGGCCCACAAAAAACCTAACCCGAAACACGCCCAAGACACCATCGCAAACACATAGCGCGCCGTTGCTTGACGCATGGTAATCGGCGCACCATTTTCTTGTACCACACGGAACTTCCAAACTTGCATACCCAACGTTTGACCAGGGTAACGCCAGAATTTCACAAAGAAGCCCCAAGCGATTAACAGCAACAACCAGAACAACCAGAAGCCTTCCACAGCTTCACCGTTATTCGCCATCACAGCGACCCAGCCAACCACAAAATACAGGGCAATCAATAAAAGAGAGTCGTAAAAGGCTGCCGCCAAGCGACGCCATAAGTGAACTTTGCGCATTATGTCTCTTCACTCTTACATGCTAAACGATATAGCAAACTATAATGCAGAGTAATAATGCGCATTTGAAGCAGCTTTTGGAAAACCTTAGAAGAACACGATTAAGGTCAATAAATAGGCTTACGCTTGAATAAAACGCTTTATTCGTTCCAACGCTTGCTCAATACGCTCGCAATCGCAGGTGTAAGCAAAGCGCACATATTTGTGAGCATCTTTCATTCCAAAATCAGCACCGGGTGTTAATGCTACAAATTCCTTTTGCAACAAATCCAAACACCACTGCATGGCATCGGACGTGATACTCGACACATCTACGTAGACATAAAAAGCCCCTTGCGGTGCCGAAGCAATAGGCAGACCTAATGACTGTAGCCCCTTTATCAAGGTTACTCGTCGCTTAGCTAGAGTTTGACGTCGCGCCTCACATTCCGCCAATACATCTGGCTGAAAAGCACGCAATGCAGCATGCTGCGCGACAGATGAAGCAGATATAAATAAGTTCTGCGCTAATTTAGTCGCTCCCTCAATCGCCCACTCAGGGACCACAACCCATCCTAAGCGCCAACCGGTCATAGCGAAGTATTTTGAAAAGCTGTTCACCACAAAAATGTCGTCGCTAATGCTTAACGCCGTAAAATCTTCACCTTCAAAAACGAGCCCTTGATAGATTTCGTCTACCAACAGATGACCGCCCTGTTGCTTAACAATGTCCCAAGCTTTGGCTACATAGTCTTTAGATAACACCGACCCAGTCGGGTTCGCAGGCGATGCTAGCCATAACCCAGTGGTCTGCTCGCGCCATTGTGCAGCAAGGGAGTCTAAATCAATTTCAAAGTTATTTACGCTAGCACATTCAAGCATGCGCGCTTTCGCCCCAACTTGTAATAGGAAGTGGCGATTGCATGGATAACATGGGTCTGGCATCAATACTTCAGAACCGACTTCTGCCATCAATGAACTGAGTAATAACAGAGCCCCTGAGGCACCAGGCGTCACAATAACTCGCTCCGGCGCGACATCGACCTGATAGCGCTGTTGATAAAACTCACTGATCGCATGACGCAACTTTGGCAGCCCTGTCGCAGCGGTATAACCCGTTTTACCAGCACTAATGGCAGCTTTGCCCGCCTCATTAACAGCCTCTGGCGCTGAGAAGTCCGGCTCCCCTACTTCTAAATGAATCACATCTTCACCAGCGGCCTGTAATTGTTTCGCCCGAGCCATTACCGCCATCACCTGAAATGGCGCGATTTGCTCGACGCGTTTTGCTAATCTCTGCATACTCATTCACTAATTTCGTTAAAAATGCTTGGAAAAGAATCGACTTTTTGCGCAAAAATTGTGGTTCTGCTGCAAATTATCTGATAACTTTCCGCCCGAAAAATTAAACCACCTTAACTTAATGTAAACAGGTTACCACAAGGAACACCTGGGAAGTGAGGCAAGACTATGCCAAGTAAAAACCCTGAATCATTGATGAAAGACTTTACTCCTTACGTTGCGGCGGAAGGGGAAGAGTACATGAACGAAAATCAATTGGCGCATTTCAAAAGCATCCTTCTCAACTGGAAGCAAAACCTAATGGAAGAGGTTGATCGTACGGTACACAACTTACAAGAAGAAGCTGTGAACTATGCCGACCCGAATGATCGTGCCAGTCAAGAAGAAGAATTCAGCCTAGAACTTCGTGCTCGTGACCGTGAACGTAAATTGGTTAAAAAAATCAACCAAACCATCGAACGTATCAACGATGACGACTACGGTTTCTGCGATGAATGTGGCATTGAAATCGGTATCCGCCGCCTAGAAGCACGCCCAACAGCGACGATGTGTATCGACTGCAAAACACTAGCAGAGATTAAAGAGAAGCAAATCGGCAACTAAGACATGCCTAATGCTTATCGAGGCCGGTTCGCTCCTTCGCCAACCGGTCCGCTTCATTTCGGCTCATTACTGAGCGCCGTTGCGAGTTATCTCGATGCTCGCCAGCAACAAGGCACGTGGTTAATTCGCATTGAAGACGTTGACGGCTCACGCTGCTCAACCGACAACCAACACGCCATCATTAAAACCCTACACAGTTACGAGCTTTTCTCAGACGAAGGCATTCTAATTCAGTCTGATCGTTACGACTTATATCAGCACTATTTAGAAATGCTGATAGCAAGGGATTTAGTGTATCCCTGCCAATGTACACGAGCCTCACTTAAACGCACTCAAGGACTGCACCCCAAACGCTGCGACAGCGATGCTCTGCAACCTCATTCTTGGCGTGCTCAATGTGATATTGGGATATTTGAGTTCACAGACCCCATTCAAGGGCCGCAACACTTCGACGTCAGCCAACCACTAAACCACCCCGTATTAAAGCGTAAGGATGATTATTTCTCCTACCAACTGGCTGTGGTAGTGGATGATCACGTACAAAACATCAGTGATATTGTTCGTGGTGCAGACTTATTAGAAACCACCGGACAGCAGCTTTGGCTGTATCAACAATTTGGCTGGCAATCACCCAGACTTTGCCATCTACCATTAATCATCAATGAGAACGGCGATAAGATCAGCAAACAAAATCACGCCAAAGCGATACCCAATGCCGAGCCAAAAGTGCTGAGCAGTGTGCTGCATTATTTAGGTTTCAAAGATATTCCAAGCGACTACTCTATTGCTCAACTACTGGTTTGGGCGACCGAGCGCTGGTCACGTCAACAATTAACCCAAGCCAACCTTTCTTTGTCAGAAAACGATCAAGTTCTAATACGCTAATCGATACTCGCGCTACCATCCATTCTGGGTATAATCGTTACATCAAGTTACAAGGGGTGACACGATGTATCATGTAATGGTGATTTGTAGCGAATATTCACCGCTAAAAGAAGTCGATCGCTGGTTAAGCAGAAACGGTTTTCACGTCAACATTAGCCAATCAATTGAGCAGGCTAGTAAATACTACGAATTAGAGGACTTTGAACTTCTTCTAGTCGATGCCGATGCTTTGACGGATGACGCACTGGAGATCATTCAACCTTATACATTCATCGTATTTGACCAACGCCCCAGTTTGAATGCAGCAGTAGAGTACATGGCAAAAGGGGCTCACTACTTTATTCCGCTACCAACCGACCCAGATACGGTTCTTGCACAAGTTATCGAGGCCCTTGAAAAGCCCAAATCAAACAATGCGACAGTTAGCAAAACAGTAGAGCCAGAGATCAGCCTATTTGGCAACCAAGTGACTGAGCCCAAAACACCACCATTAGGCACTCCTGAAAGCGGCATTATTGGCAATAGCCCAGCCATGCACACTCTATTCGATGAGCTTTTAAAAGTGGCCAAGACCGATGCCACCGTTCTCATTCACGGTGAATCCGGTACTGGTAAAGAGTTGGTCGCCAAATCCATTCACAATTTATCAAAACGCAAAGATCATGCGCTCATCAGTGTTAACTGTGCAGCTATCCCTGAAAATCTAATAGAGTCTGAGCTGTTCGGTCACGAGAAAGGTGCCTTTACCGGTGCAGTCTCCGCTCGTGATGGCCTCATCGTAGCCGCCGATCACGGCACACTTTTCCTTGATGAAATCGGGGAGTTACCACTTGAAGCCCAAGCGCGCTTGCTTAGGGTATTGCAAGAGGGGGAAATTCGCAGAGTTGGTGCGGTCACCTCAACTAAAGTCAACATCCGACTGGTCACTGCCACTCACAGAAATCTATTGCAAATGGTTCAGAATGGGATGTTTCGTGAAGACCTCTATTACCGGTTGTATGTGATGGAGCTCAGCGTGCCCCCGTTGCGCGAGCGCGGCGATGACATTCCCTTGATTGCTAAAACTCTTTTAGAGGAGGCTTGTAAAAAGCATGACAAGCCCATACCTCATTACAATAAGGCTTTCGATGCGGCTATCCGTGAACACTCATGGCCAGGCAATGTACGAGAGCTAGAGAACGCTTTAGAACGAGCCGTTATTTTAAGCCCTGAAGGCAAGCTCGAAGCGCATAACTTAAAATTAAAACGCAATGAGCGTCATCAGGCCGCAACAAAAAGCACACATAATACGACCGCTCAAGCCACCCCCTCCCCTTTTGCAATTGAGGGCACCACGCTAGACGACTACTTCAAGCATTTTGTGTTGACGCACCAACATAAAATGACTGAAACCCAGCTTGCACAGTCGCTGGGCATTTCTAGAAAAAGCCTTTGGGAAAGACGCCAAAAACTCGGCGTGCCCAGAAAAGTAACAGACTAAAAGTAACAAATGTTACTAAAGCACCCAAAAAACAATTACAAAATCGTAAAAAAAGTGCACAACATTTTCAAAAAACCCTTACTTTTCAGCACATTGAAAAAATTGGCACAACTAATGCCTTATAACAGGCACAACGATAACAAGATTGACGATAATAAAAATAAGTTGATCATTGTGTAACGTTCCTAAAACAAAAATAAAACAAAGGAACACCGCAGCCTCTTCAAATAAAAATAAAAATTTGAGGCTGTGGATGGAAAAATCGCTTTGGATAATTGATTTTTTTAGATATGCCAGCCGTAAGGCGATGAAAACATTGCAAAAATAAAAATAAGACTTGAGTAGAACTGCAGAAGCAGCACCAACTTTGTTTTCGGAACTAGTATCTTCATGTATCCAAAGCGATTATTTTATTTTCGCCTCTCTAGCTATTCTTTTCTTCTATCTCTATTTTCTTGTTTCACTCTGAATTTTTAAACCGTGTATCTTCTACCCTTTGCCGTGTAGAATAACCAAACCCATCAATTATTGAATTTTAAATAATGCTTGCAGGTTTTAGGTCTTTGGTTCGTAAAGCGACGTCCTTATTTGGCTCAGACGAGTCTCAACAACTCCCTCTTGAAATCCCAAGAGATGATCATTCTTTTTCTCGAAAGAACATTAGCCCCAATGCGCTAAAAGTTCTTTACCGCCTCCACGAAGCAGGTTTTGATGCTTACCTAGTTGGCGGCTGTATTCGCGATCACTTAATCGGTATCGAACCAAAAGACTTTGATGTGGTAACCAATGCCACACCAGAAGAAGCCCACGCACTGTTTTCCAACTCTCGCTTGATTGGACGTCGTTTCAAGCTGGTGCATGTCACCTATGGTCGTGAAATCATTGAAGTGTCTACGTTTCGCGCCAACAGCGCTGCACAAGCCGAAGACACCGACAAGCGCCAATCTTTGAAAGGCAAAGATACCGCTCGTTCATCCCATGGCATTATTTTGCGCGATAACGTGTACGGCTCGATTGAAGAAGATGCAGAGCGTCGTGACTTCACCTTCAATGCGCTCTACTACAACATTGCCGACTTCTCTATCAACGACTATTGCGGCGGTTTAGAAGATATCGACAAGCGCCAAATCCGCATCATCGGAGATCCGCGACAACGTTATCAAGAAGACCCTGTCAGGATGCTACGTGCCGTGCGCTTTGCCGCAAAACTTAACTTTGATATTGAAGCCAATACGGCAGCACCGATCAAAGAGATGGCACACTTACTGGATCACATTCCACCTGCTCGCTTATTTGAAGAAGTTTTAAAACTCCTCGGCAGTGGTTATGGTGTAAAAACCTTCCAGCTATTACGCGAGTATGGGCTATTTAAATATTTATTCCCTGACACAGACGCGCTACTAAACAGCGGTTGGCAGCGTAAAGACATCACACCGGATGCTTTCATCCTACAGGGACTGTCCAATACAGATACTCGTATCCAAGGTGGAAAGAGTACCGCGCCCTATTTCTTATATGCCATCTTAATGTGGCCAAGCGTGGCATTACGTCACGAAGAGTTTTCTAAACAAGGGTTGCCAGAGCTTCCAGCGTTACACCAAGCTGCCACCATGGTGCTCGACAACCAAGTAGCTTCCACTGCGATTCCACGCCGCTTCTCAACACCTATGCGTGAAATCTGGGATCTACAGTTCCGTCTACCCAAGCGCTACGGCAAACGCGCCTTTACGTTGCTACACCATCCGCGTTTCAGAGCAGCTTTTGACTTTTTATTGATCCGTGAGCAAAGCGGTACAGATTTAGGCGGGCTCGGCACTTGGTGGACAGAATTCCAAGAAGCGCCTGACAATCAACAACGTGATCTCGTCAATCAAGCTGACGGTCGTAAGAATGAGGCCAGCAAACCCAAACGACGCCGTCCACGACGCCGTAAGAGCAACGCCAAACGTCCGTCCGATTCTCAAGAGTCATAAACAATGAATAATGTGGTTTATATTGGCCTAGGCAGTAACCTAGATAATCCTTTAGCGCAGTTAAAAAGCGCCATTGAACAGCTATCAAATCACCCAAGCATTGCAAACTTTCAAGTTTCAAGCCTTTATGGCAGCAAACCGGTTGGCCCACAAGATCAACCGGATTACACCAATGCTGTAGCTCGATTTGAAACCACACTCGATGGCATCGCGACGCTCGACCTTCTGCAGAGCATCGAGCAAGATCACCGACGTGTTCGTGAGCGCCACTGGGGGCCACGTACTCTTGATCTAGATATCTTACTGTTTAACAATGACAACATCGCCTTACCAAGGCTGACCGTTCCACACCCATTTATGCTAGAACGCGGGTTCGTGATCCGTCCCCTGCTTGATCTAGCGCCTGAAATGCTTCTGCACAATGGCAAAACCGTGGCAGAGCACGTTAGTCAACTTGATACCAGCGACTTGGTATTAATCAAAGAAGAATAAGCCATGTACTCAGATACTACTGCGAAAAAGCCGACGCGTCCGATTACCTTATCGAAGCTACAGAAAATGAAGCAAGATGGTGAAAAGTTCACCTGTCTAACTTGTTATGATGCCACCTTTACTCACGCCATGAACCAAGCAGGAGTCGAAACCATTTTAGTCGGTGACTCTCTAGGCATGGTTGTGCAAGGTCAAGACAGTACGCTTCCAGTGTCCATTGAAGACATGTGCTACCACACCGCAGCAGTCAAACGCGGCAACAGTCACGCTTTTATTTTGGCTGATATGCCTTTTATGAGTTACAGCACCCCAAACCAAGCACTGGAAAATGCTGCCAAGCTTATGCAAGCTGGCGCCAACATGGTGAAACTGGAAGGCGGTAGCTGGCTGGCCGATACCGTTCGCTTGTTATCTGAGCGTGGCATTCCTGTGTGTGCCCACTTAGGCTTAACACCGCAAGCGGTACACAAGCTTGGTGGCTATAAAGTACAAGGAAAGGACAAAGCAGCAGCAGACTTGATCCTAGCAGAGTCGTTAGAATTGGTGGCCGCTGGCGCAGACATCTTATTATACGAGTGCATCCCAAGTGCATTAGGTAAAAGTTTAACCGAAGCGGTTTCGGTGCCTGTTATCGGCATTGGCGCTGGCTCTGAAACAGATGGGCAAGTATTGGTAATGCACGACATGCTAGGCGTCAACATAGGACGACCAGCAAAATTCGTGAAAAACTTTTTGACCGAAGGACGCACGATTGAACAAGCCTTTGCTGCTTACGTTGAAGAAGTGAAAAGCGGCGCTTTCCCTGCACCAGAGCATACATTTGACGCATGAAAACATTCCATACTGTTGCTGAACTTCGCACAGCCTTAAAAAGCGAACGCCTACAAGACAAACGCATTGCTTTTGTGCCGACCATGGGAAACTTGCATGAAGGCCACATGGACCTTATTCGTCGCGCCCGCAAAGAAGGGGACGTCGTGGTCTCCTCGATCTTTGTCAACCCTATGCAGTTCTCTGCCAATGAAGATCTAGAGCGCTACCCACGTACATTAAAAGAAGACCAAGCCTTGCTTGAAAGCAACGGTTGTGACTTTCTATTTGCCCCGTCTGCGTTAGAAATGTACCCAGATGGCAAACGCAGCCAGACTCAAATTGAAGTCACAGGCTTGTCTGATATCCTTTGTGGAGCCACTCGACCTGGACATTTTGTTGGTGTGGCCACGGTTGTGACAAAACTCTTTAACATTGTCATGCCAGACTGTGCGATATTTGGTAATAAAGATTACCAGCAATTAAAAGTCATCGAAGACATGGTGCGTGATTTAAGCTCCAATGTTGAGATTATCGGTGTGGACATTGCCCGAGCTGAATCAGGCCTGGCCCTAAGCTCTCGTAACGGTTACCTAACGGAAGCTGAGCGCAACACCGCAACAACGATTTATCAAACCCTTCTATGGGCGAAGCAACAAATCCTAGAAGGTCACGTAAGTTACGCAGACATTTGTGAACAAGCTCAACAGAAGCTTGAAGCAGTGGGTTTTAAGCGCGACTACTTTGAAATACGTGCACAACACGACTTATTAACACCATCAGAGAAAGAGAAGCGACTGGTTATTCTAGTGGCAGCCTATTTAGGCAAAGCGCGGCTGATCGACAACTTAACCGTTGAACTGCCGTAATAACTCTTACACTCAAATTAGGGAGATTGTCATGAGCTCACCAACGCAACACTCCGCGTGGCAAGCGCTGGCGCAACATCAGCAGGAAATGGCTTCAGTAAAAATGACTGAGCTGTTCGCTGATGACTCGACACGTGCCGAGTCTTTCAAAGCATCCGCGGCCGGATGGACACTGGATTACTCTAAGAACCGTGCCAACGCCAACACCATGAAACTGCTGCTTGAACTGGTTGAACAAGCGGGTATGAAATCTGCTATCCAAGGCATGTTCCACGGTGACCACATTAACAATACGGAAGATCGTTCTGTGTTACATGTGGCCCTACGCGCAAGCCAAGCTCAAGATTCTCTAATGGTCGATGGTGTCAATGTTCTAGAAGAAGTACGCAGCACCCTAAATCAGATGGAAAAGTTTGTCGCGCAATTGCACAGCGGCGAATGGAAAGGCTACACTGACAAAAAGATTACCGACGTCGTTTCCATCGGTATTGGTGGCTCTTACCTTGGTCCAAAAGTAGTGGCTGAAGCCCTTACGCCTTACAAGAAAGACGGCATCAAGGTTCACTTTGTTGCGAACATTGACGGTTCAGACATTACAGAGAAGTTGAAGCTGCTTAATGCTGAGACCACCGTATTTATCGTCTCTTCGAAATCATTCGGCACCTTAGAAACCCTTTACAACGCCAACGCCGCCCGCGCTTGGTGTATTGATCAAGGCGTGCCAGATGCAGACATCAAGAAACACTTTGCAGCAGTCAGCTCCAATGTCGAAAAAGCCGTTAAATTCGGCATGGCAGAAGAGAACATTTTCCCTATGTGGGACTGGGTTGGCGGACGCTACTCACTATGGTCTGCTATCGGTCTTCCAATTGCAGTAGCAGTTGGTATGGACAAGTTCTATGAGCTGCTAGATGGCGCTCATGCCATGGACCAACACTTCAAAACAGCCCCACTTGAAGAAAACCTTCCGGTGATCATGGGTGCACTCGGTGTGTGGTATAGCAACTTCCATAACGCTCAAACCCACGCTCTGATTCCATACGACCACTACCTACGCGCAATGCCTGCACACATCCAACAACTGGATATGGAAAGTAACGGCAAAGCCAATTTACTTGACGGCTCAGGCGTAGCAACTGACACAGGCCCAATTATTTGGGGCGGTGCCGGCACCAACGGTCAGCATGCCTATCACCAGCTTTTACACCAAGGCACACGCCTTGTACCAGTGGATTTCATTGCACCATTGAAAACCCACAACCCTGTTGCAGACCATCATGCACAGCTGTTTGCCAACTGCCTAAGTCAGTCACAAGCACTGATGGTGGGCAAAAGCTTAGAACAAGCTGAGAAAGAGCTGCGTGATGCGGGTGCAACGGAAGAACAAGTGGCTGCTATCGCACCGCATAAAGTGATTCCTGGCAACCGTCCAAGCAACACCCTGCTAACAGAGCAACTGACGCCGTTCACTACAGGCTCTTTGATTGCTTTATACGAGCACCGTACCTTTGTTCAAGGCACTATCTGGGGCATCAACTCCTTCGACCAATGGGGTGTAGAGCTGGGCAAAGTGTTGGGCACCGACATCTACAATCGATTAGTAAGTGATAGCGATAATTCTATGTTAGACGCTTCTACTCAAGCACTAATTGACGCGTTCAAAAAAGCTCAGTCCTAAACTTAGGCACTACCCCAACCTTATAAAACACCAGCTACGGCTGGTGTTTTTTTTCATTCCACCCTCCTTAACGGCACACCACAAAGCTTTACGCAATCCCATAAAAAGCGCTTTAAACAAAGTGGTTGTTTCAAGCTCGAGAGTCTATATTTGACTTAATCTATTAAAGATTTGCTTTATAAGTGACAGCAGGGATGCTCAAGCACTAGATGAGATGCTTGTTATCTCTGTATCAATTTTCAATTCGGTCACTTGTCTATATTCGATTAGTAATTCTAAGTGAGGCGTGAATGGATTTAGTCAGAAAGAATATCTGGACAGTATTTTATCTAACCGCCACCATTTGGTTAGTATTTTTTGGTATTTCGGCTTCTGTTACTTATCAAAACATCAACAATGGATACACCGCAGAACAAAAGAAACTCATGTCTCTGACGGCTAATTCCATACAGTCCACTTTACACCAGTATGAAGTTTTGCTCGATCTAGTAGCCAAAGAAGTGATCGCCTATGGCGAGCTAGGTGACAAGAACACTATTCAGAAGGTAATGGATTCCGTCGTAGAAGTAGATGATTCCATGCTTGGGGTTGGCCTATTTCTTCCTCATGGCGACGTCTATGTTGCTTCATCTGGCGTAACACTACCAAAAAATTTCAACATACTCTCTCAACCAGAAAATCGTGACAGCTTCCAACAAACACTGGAATCAAACAAAATGGTGCTGGGGCGCACTTACCGCAGCGAAGTGTTGGACAGCATCGCATTCCCCTTGCGCAAATCTGTTATTGATCTCGATGGCAACGTGCTATTCGTACTGTCCACTGTCGTCGATATTTCGAAGGGGTTTAAATTCTTCTTCGAGGGCGAGAGTAATCAAAACAACAGCAATCTTTATCTATATCGTGGCAAGGACAATTACTTTCAGATTGTTCTTTCCCATGATCAGCTTGATCCTGAGATATACAACTATCAGATTCCTCAAACACGCCTTGATCAGGCCTTCCGCTCATTAGAGCAGAAGAAAGGGCTGACTATTGAGGAAATTAAAGCGAACGAACTGGAAGTGATTACCTCCAGTGTGCAACCTGGCCCTAGTAGCAAAGCGATAAGCCGTTACTTATCTGAATACGATCTGTGGGCCGAAGTTAAATTTGATGACAGCTATGTTATGAGTCTGTTCCTCAAAGAGTTGCAAGTACTCATTGGAGTGTATGGCAGCTCATTATTACTCATCTATCTGTTGTTCAGAAATGTAGCAAACAATGAAAAACGCATTAAACAAGCGTTAGAACACCAAGCTAATCATGATTACTTAACAGCACTGCACAACCGTTTCTATTTAGATAAACAACTCGCCACGATGAAAAAGGGTGATTTGTACTATCTAGTTTTCATCGATTTGGACAATTTTAAAGCCATCAACGATGGCTATGGTCATGAAATCGGCGATCAGGTGCTGTGCTTGGTAGCAGGAAGATTAAAGTCTTTAGTCAGTCCACAAGACGTCCTAGTACGTTATAGCGGCGATGAATTCATCATTGTGGCATTTGATAAAAACGAAAGTGGTATTAATTCATTCTGTAAGGCGGTTCAGAACAACTTAGCTGAGCCAGCGTTAATCGGTGATTATCGCTTTGTACTAAGTGCCAGTATCGGCATCGCCGCTTTTCCAGATGATGGGCAAGACCTTGATGAGCTAAAGCGTTATGCAGACCTTGCCATGTATGAAGCGAAGAAAACTCGCAACACCATTACTTTCTTTAGAGAAGACTTTAAGCAAGCTTATAAATACCGTGCACAAATGGAGCAAGAGCTGAAGAAAGCTTTGCTACAAAACGAGATGTACATGGTATACCAGCCGCAAATTAGCCGCGATGGTAACTCTTTTGGGGTAGAAGCCCTAGTGCGCTGGGAAAACGAGGTCCTTGGATTTGTACCGCCTGATAAGTTCATCGCTGTTGCAGAAGCCTGCGGCCTCATGCTGCCAATCGGTGAATTTATCATTGAGCAGACTTTCAAAGACATGAAAATGATCCATCAGGAAACCCATATTCCAGTCAGTGTTTCGATAAACATTTCTGTACGTCAGTTCCAGCATGATGAGTTTTTTGACAAGCTCATAGAACTCATAGAAAAGCATAGTTTCATCCACTTGGAGCTTGTTCTTGAAGTCACAGAGAACCTCTTTATCGATGATGTGATTGGCATACAGCAATTGATGGAAAAAATCCGTAAAAAGGACATCCGCATTTCTCTAGACGACTTCGGTACTGGTTATTCTTCTTTGAGTTTGCTGAATCAACTGCCGATTGATGAACTCAAAATAGATAAGAGTTTTGTCGATGACATCACTACCAACAGCAACACACTCGCCATGGTGGAAGGCATCATTGCCATTGCCAGAAGATTAAACATCACCACCGTTGTTGAAGGGGTAGAGACAGATGAACAGAAACAACTCTTAGCCGATTTGCAGTGTGATATTTTCCAAGGCTACCATTTTTCAAAACCACTCAAAGTCGACGACCTTAAAGCGTTTATATTGGAAAACAAAGACTTGCTAACCGGCGCTAAGGGAAGCTCGCTGTAAAGTACGCCTACAGATCGAAGTTAGTTGGCATCACCACCACATCACGGATCGTCATACCACGTGGTCTTGTTAGCATAAATAAGATGATCTCAGCAATCTCTTTGGCTTCGACTAGACTACCTGACGCTTTGGCTTCGTCCAGTTTTTCTTGTGGCCAGTCATCCAGTAAAGCGGTAATCACTGGTCCTGGCGAGACGGAGCCGATTCGAAGCCCATCTTTAAAGACCTGGCGGCGAGTGGTTTGTACAAAGCAATCGATAGCCCATTTGGATGACGCATAGACGGGCTCCCAAGGGGTTGGGAAATGTGCTGCAAGCGAGCTGGTGACAATGATGTCGCCCGTTTTATTCGGTGACATATGCTTAATCACATCTCGAACGTTTTTCATCACCACATTGATATTCAGGTTTAGCATACGATCTATGTCATCAGGATCGGCATCCACTAAGTCACCACCAACATAAAGGCCCGCATTGGCATGAAAAATGTCCAGCGTCCCATTTAATCGCTCAAGAATACCTGGCATGAGGGTTTTACACGCTTGCGTATCAAGTAGGTCGATCACTAATGGAATCGCTTTATCGTAACCTGTACAAACTCGCTCTAGGGCTTTGGCATCACGGTCCACAAGCACCACCGTGGCCCCTGCCTCAAGCAAAGCTTTTGAACTAGCCCAACCAATACCTGATGCAGCACCAGTTACTGCCGCATTTTTTCCTTCAAGTGAATAGCCCATACCTAAACCCTTTTTTATTCTTAGCAATGTTATGTGTGCCTCTATTATCAGCCTCTTGCCCCCTAAGGTTATGCTACTAAAACCGCAAGAAGTAATGCTTTTTTGAGCACACATAAAAAAACGCCAAGAAGTTTCCCTCTTGGCGTTTTTATACTAGCCGTTTAGATGACTAGATGTGTTCAACCGTTTCGATTTCATAGACCACTTCACCAGCAGGAATCTTAATCGCAACTTCGTCGCCTTCCATTTTGCCAATGATTGCTTTCGCAATCGGTGAAGCGTAAGAGATCTTCTTCGCTTTCACATCAGACTCATCATCACCCACGATTTTGTAAGTAACCGTCTCTTCGGTATCCACATTGAACAACGTCACTGTGGTGCCAAAGATCACTTTACCTGTGTGTGGGATCGTCTTTACATCGATAACCTGTGAGTCAGAAAGCTTGCCTTCGATCTCAGAGATACGACCTTCACAAAAGCCCTGCTCTTCACGAGCCGCGTGGTATTCCGCGTTCTCTTTCAGGTCACCGTGCTCACGTGCTTCCGCAATGTCTGCGATCACACGTGGACGAACAACTGTTTTCAAGTGGTTAAGCTCTTCACGTAAACGTGTTTCACCTTCCACTGTCATCGGTACTTTTTTCATTATTTCCCCGAATGCAAATCTTGTAGTCTTCTGACTGTGATTTCTTCATTCTTACGGCTGATTGCTAGGCTAGTTGCTTCCGCGCCCGCTAGGGTCGTGGTGTAACAAACTTTGCCTTGAAGCGCTGTACGACGAATCACAGAAGAATCTGCAATCGCTTGCGTGCCCGATGTCGTGTTGATGATGTAAGCGATTTCGCCGTTTTTCAGCATATCAACGATATGTGGACGACCTTCGTTTACTTTGTTTACTTTCTTCACTTCAACGCCACTGTCAGCAAGGAACTTCGCTGTACCACCTGTAGCCACTAGATCAAAACCTAGTCCAGCCAAACGCTTCGCTACTTCAACCGCTCCTGGTTTGTCTTGGTCACGTACAGAGATGAAAGCACGACCTGATGTTGGCAATACAGTACCACCACCTAGCACAGCCTTACCAAAGGCTTCGGCAAAACTATCGCCAACACCCATCACTTCACCCGTAGATTTCATCTCAGGGCCAAGAATTGGGTCAACACCTTGGAATTTGTTGAATGGGAAGACTGCTTCTTTCACACTGTAGTAATCAGGAATCACTTCCTCAGTAAAGCCAAGTTCAGCCAATGTCTTACCAGCCATCACTAGAGCAGCAAGCTGCGCTAAAGAACGACCGATACACTTAGACACGAACGGTACCGTACGTGATGCACGAGGGTTAACCTCGATTACGTAAATTTCACCGTCTTGAACTGCTAACTGAGTGTTCATCAGACCGATTACACCAAGCTCAAGTGCCATACATTTGATCATTTCACGGATTTCGTCTTGGATATCCGCTGGCAATGAGTATGGAGGCAAAGAACATGCAGAGTCACCAGAGTGAACACCCGCTTGCTCGATATGCTGCATGATACCACCGATTACTACCTGCTCACCATCAGAGATACAGTCGATGTCGATCTCGATTGCTGAGTTTAGGAAGTGGTCTAGTAGTACTGGGCTGTCGTTTGACACTTTTACCGCAGACGTCATGTAACGAGTCAATTCTTTCTCGTTGTAAACGATCTCCATCGCGCGACCACCAAGTACGTATGAAGGACGTACAACCAGTGGGTAGCCGATTTCAGCTGCTTTTACGATCGCTTGTTCCGTTGAACGTACAGTCGCGTTCTTAGGCTGCTTGTAGCCTAGGCGCTGAATCATGCTTTGGAAACGCTCACGGTCTTCCGCACGGTCGATTGCTTCTGGTGTTGTACCGATAATTGGCACGCCTTCGTTTTGTAGAGCACGAGCAATCTTAAGCGGTGTTTGACCACCAAACTGTACGATCACGCCTGTTGGTTTCTCAGTACGAACGATTTCTAGCACGTCTTCAAGCGTTACTGGCTCGAAGTACAGACGGTCAGAAGTATCGTAGTCAGTCGAAACAGTTTCAGGGTTACAGTTAACCATGATGGTTTCGAAACCGTCTTCACGCAGACCTAGGGCCGCGTGTACACAGCAGTAGTCGAATTCGATACCTTGACCGATACGGTTAGGACCACCACCTAGGATGATCACTTTTTCTTTGTCGCTTGGTGCAGCTTCACACTCGTCTTCGTACGTTGAGTACATGTACGCAGTGTTTGATGCGAATTCAGCCGCACACGTATCTACGCGCTTGTACACTGGGTGTACATTAACTAGGTAACGACGCTCACGAAGAGACTTCTCAGTGACACTTAGTAGAGACGCAAGACGTGCATCAGAGAAACCTTTGCGTTTCAGACGACGCATGTAGTCATAATCAAGATCCGCAAGACCTGCGTTTTCAAGCGCTTGCTCTTCTTTGATTAGGTCTTCGATTTGTACAAGGAACCATGGATCAACGCCGGTTACTTCGTACACTTCGTCAACGCTCATGCCTGAACGGAACGCATCACCGATGTACCAAATACGGTCTGCACCAGGTGCTTTCAATTCGCGCAGCAACTTCTCTTTGCTGCTTTCGTCAGCAAGATCAAGTTGAGGGTTAAAGCCATCAGAACCTGTTTCCAGACCACGCAATGCTTTTTGCATAGATTCTTGGAACGTACGACCGATTGCCATCACCTCACCAACCGACTTCATCTGAGTTGTCAGACGGTCGTTTGCTGTTGGGAATTTTTCGAATGTGAAACGAGGAATCTTCGTTACAACGTAGTCGATTGAAGGCTCGAAGCTCGCTGGTGTTAGACCACCAGTGATGTCGTTTTGTAGCTCATCAAGGGTGTAACCGATCGCCAATTTCGCAGCAATCTTAGCGATTGGGAAACCTGTTGCTTTAGACGCTAGTGCAGAAGAACGAGATACACGAGGGTTCATCTCGATCACGACTAGACGACCAGTCTTAGGATCCATACCGAACTGTACGTTCGAACCACCTGTTTCTACACCGATCTCACGCAATACCGCCAAAGAAGCGTTACGCATGATTTGATATTCTTTGTCAGTCAGAGTCTGAGCCGGTGCAACGGTGATCGAGTCACCTGTGTGAACACCCATGGCATCGAAGTTTTCGATCGCACAAACGATGATACAGTTATCGTTTTTGTCACGAACCACTTCCATCTCGTACTCTTTCCAACCGATTAGAGATTCGTCGATTAGAAGCTCGTTAGTTGGAGAAAGATCAAGACCACGAGTACAGATCTCTTCAAACTCTTCCATGTTGTAAGCGATACCACCACCGGTACCACCCATTGTGAAAGATGGACGAATGATACATGGGAAGCCTACTTCGTTTAGCACACCAAGTGCTTCATCCATGTTGTGCGCGATACCCGCACGCGGACATTCTAGGCCGATTGCCTTCATCGCTTCGTCGAAACGGTGACGGTCTTCCGCTTTATCGATTGCGTCTGCTGTCGCACCGATCATTTCAACATTGTACTTTTCTAGTACACCGTGACGCTCAAGATCTAGGGCACAGTTCAACGCTGTTTGACCACCCATAGTAGGAAGAACGGCATCTGGACGCTCTTTCTCGATGATCTTTTCAACGGTTTGCCACTCGATCGGCTCGATGTAGGTTGCATCCGCCATAACAGGGTCTGTCATGATGGTTGCAGGGTTCGAGTTCACAAGGATTACTCGGAAGCCTTCTTCACGAAGGGCTTTACAGGCTTGCGCACCTGAGTAGTCAAATTCACAGGCCTGACCGATGACAATCGGGCCAGCACCTAAGATTAAGACGCTTTTTATGTCAGTACGTTTTGGCATAGTCTTCTCGTTCTCGCTTAGGCTTTCGTTGCTTTGATGTTTTCAATGAACTGATCGAATAGCGGCGCCACATCGTGTGGACCAGGGCTTGCTTCAGGGTGACCCTGGAAGCTAAACGCTTTCTTATCAGTACGCGCAATACCTTGTAGAGAACCGTCAAACAATGATTTGTGAGTCGCTTCAAGATTTGCAGGCAACGTTGCTTCATCTACGGCGAAACCGTGGTTCTGGCTGGTAATCATGACACGGCCAGATTGGATGTCTTGCACAGGGTGGTTTGCACCGTGGTGACCAAACTTCATCTTCACCGTTTGCGCACCGCTCGCTAGAGCAAGCAACTGGTGTCCTAGACAGATACCGAAAACGGGAATTTCAGTTTCTAGGATCTCTTTGATCGCAGTGATCGCGTAATCACATGGCTCTGGGTCACCAGGACCATTCGATAGGAAAACACCATCTGGTTTAAGAGCTAGCACATCGCTTGCTGGTGTTTTCGCAGGTACAACTGTCAAGCGGCAACCTCGCTCAACAAGCATACGCAAGATGTTCGTTTTCACGCCGAAGTCGTACGCCACTACGTGGAATGGGAATTCGGTTGGCGTTGTGTGACCGTTTACAAGATCCCAAGTAGACTCCGTCCACTCGTAAGATTTCTCAGTTGTCACTTCTTTGGCTAGATCCATGCCTTTCAAACCAGGGAAAGCTTTAGCTTGTGCAATGGCTTCCTCTTCGTTGATGTTGTCACCAGCCATAATACAGCCAGCTTGTGCGCCTTTTTCACGCAGGATACGAGTCAGTTTACGCGTATCAATATCGGCGATACCTACAACACCCTTGCGCTTAAGATAAGCATCAAGAGATTCTTGTTTACGCCAGCTGCTTGCTAGCAAAGGTAAGTCGCGGATGATCAGGCCCGAGCACCATACTTGGTTAGATTCTTCATCTTCGGCGTTAACGCCAGTGTTACCAATGTGAGGGTAGGTCAAAGTGACCATTTGTCGAGCGTAGGAAGGGTCGGTAAGAATTTCTTGATAACCGGTCATAGAGGTGTTAAATACAACCTCTGCGGTTGAGGAGCCATCTGCCCCGATCGACACTCCTCTGAATATTGTGCCGTCTTCCAGAGCAAGAATCGCTGATGTTGCCAAAGGAACCTCCCGTTAGAGCCTATTTTAGGTTGCAAAAAAGCGAGGTAAACTCGTGGTCCACCTCGCTTTCTTAAAATCATGCTGATGTCGTAGCAAAACTACTGCTATTTGATGAGCCGCTACGGCTAAATAAATCTGGCCAATTTTACTCTTATATGACGATAGCGTCCATATAAAAGACCCTATTAAACTGTAAACTTTGGCGATTTTTAGCCGTTTTTAGCTGACCATTTAGACAAGATTAAAACAATTAGCAAAGCAGGCCTTGTGCGACTTCCTGGGTTTTCTCAATCCCCTGAAGGTTCGCCAAAACAGCCAATGAGAATGCCATCGCCATCGCTGGCCCTTGTCCCGTAATGATGTT
Organism: Marinomonas communis; assembly: GCF_004363305.1. Lineage (GTDB taxonomy): Bacteria > Pseudomonadota > Gammaproteobacteria > Pseudomonadales > Marinomonadaceae > Marinomonas > Marinomonas communis. The sequence continues at coordinate 32,592 of NZ_SNZA01000006.1, forward strand.
GTCGTCCATCACGACAGGTTGATCCGCAATGTACTCAGCTCCCTTCAGACCCTCTTCGAAGCCTGGGTAACAGGTTGCTTGTTTGTCCATAACAAAACCGTGTGTACCAAATACTACTGCTGGCGAAGCGCAGATAGCAGCGAGCAATGCATCTTGAATATCATGTTTTTCAAGCATATCAATCAGCAGTTTGCAGTCTCGCAAATGCTCTGCTCCAGGCATACCACCTGGTAGAACAATAGCGTCATACATGTGCTCAGCCACATCGGTTAACAACGCGTCCGCTACGATTTTCGTACCATTCGCTGCCTGGATTTGCTTTTCTTCATGGACACTCGCCACGGTGACTTCCGCACCACCACGACGCAGCACATCAATGATGGTGATTGCTTCGATATCTTCACTGCCATTGGCAATTGGAACTAATACAGTCGTCATGGATTCTCTCACTTATTTCAATTTGCATGTCATGAGGACCGCGTGTTCACTGCCGCCCTCATCTAAAGGATAATAATTTTTGCGGATACCCACTTGCTCAAATCCAAGTAGCAAGTAAAGCTTTATCGCACCAAGATTAGACTCTCGCACTTCCAACAGTGCTTCTTCACAGCCCTGCTGCTTCGACCAATCCAGCCATTGCTCTAATAAGGCTCGCCCTAACCCTTGTCGACGTCGATGAACGTCCGTTACCACCAGCTCAAGCTCTGTTTGTTCAAACATCATCGATGCCGTGAGCCACCCCACCGCTTGTCCAGAGTCTCTACATTCTAGAAGCCAATTATGGCGACTGTGTAACGCTTCTTCGATCAAAGAAAGTCGCCACGGATGAGGATCAGAAGAGTTTACTAAGTCGTAGATAGCTGTACTGTCCGCTTGGGTAGCCACACGTAAAACAGGCACCGAATGTTGATCTTGAATCATGATGAAAAGCTCGACTGCATCACGCCCCACGCTTCCTTACGAAGCTCAGGTATACGTAACATCTGCGGTAAACTATGGACATTTGCTGTCGGGATATGACGCAACGGGTGCTGTTCATTAAGCTCGTCAAGGTAAGCACGACTTTGCTCCCCTGCGACAATCAACTTAGCGGGCAACGCCGCATCCAGCTGGTTTGCAATAAACTGCTCAAAACCACCCACAGCCCAGTCCACTCGTGCCATCAAATGGCGATTTGTCAGCTTTCCTGGCCATTGAAAGTGAGCCGATTGCCAAGCTGAGATATCTTGTTTAAGCAGTGCTTTAGCAAGACTCAGGGACAGTTTATCTAATGCCTCTTGGTCGGCAAATGAGCGGGGCAAGTCAGTGATGATCAAAAGCTGCTCAGCCAACCAATAGGCACACAAATGCACCGGCATGGGTAAGCGCGCACCTGCGATATCCACCTCAGCGACAGGTGCTTGAATGGGAGCAATCTCTTCCTCAATCGGTTGTAGATCTTCAACAATGACTTCCGGCCCTGCATCAAGCTGTCGACGCAAATTCGCAACCGATGCATCTTTTTGTTTCTCATCTACTGGGACAACAGGGGCAGAAGGTTGGTGGGGCGTAAATGTTTCGTCCTCCATGTCCAATTCAGGGATTGGCATCGAAGGGGAACTGACCGCCACATTTTCAGGCATTTGCCATGGATTCGGGGCCAGCCAGACTGCACCATTAACAGGCTCATCCTGTTGAAACCAACTCACCACACCTAAATCCGCTAAACAGCGTGTTTGAAATGCATGATGTTGAGAAAGTTCGCGTGACACGAGCGGCCCCTTAAGGAGAAAGTGAATGCCCCCGATTATACGCACTCAGCTACCTAAGCGCCAAACAATCCCCTAAACAAGTTTTTTGACCAAAGTGTCAAGATAACGTGGAGCGTCATGCACCAGATGCGTATAATTCTTGCATCCAATTTATCACCCCAATCAATCTATAGGTCCACTATGAAAAAGCCAATCCTAAGCGCAGCCTGCGCCATGCTGCTTAGCCTTGCTATGCCATCTCAGGCAGACACTCTACCCGACCTGAAAGGCCGCACTATCGTAGCCGTTACAGAAAACGCCTACACACCATTAAACTTTGTGGACCCAGAAACCGGTGAAGGCATTGGCTGGGAATACGATGCCTTCAATGAAGTGGCGAAACGCCTAAACGCTAAAGTCGATTGGCAACTTAGCAGCTGGGACACCATGATCCAAGCGGTCAAAGAAGGCCAGTACGACGTGGGGATGGATGGCATCACGATCAATGAAGAACGCGCCGCTCAAATTGATTTCTCAGAACCCTACATGGTGTCTGAGCAATTTATGCTCGTCCGCGCCGATGAAGATCGTTTTACCAATGCCAAACAGTTTGCAGCGGATGATGACCTATACTTTGGCGCACAGCCTGGCACAACCAACTTCTATGTTGCGGTTTACGATGTTCTAGATGGCAACGAAGCCAATCCTCGTATTAGCCTGTTTGAAACCTTTGGCGCATCGGTTCAAGCCCTCAAGACGGGTGACGTAGACTCAGTATTGATGGACAGCACCTCCGCTCGCGGCTACATGGGTGCAAACCCTGGCGCCTTTAAAGTGGTCGGTGATGCCCTAGGTTCCGAAGCGTTTGGCTTTATCTTCACGCCAGGCTCAGACTTAGTTGAGCCTGTAAATGCCGCATTGAAGGCTATGAAAGCAGATGGCACTCTGGACGCACTCAATCAAAAATGGTTTTTTGACTACAACCAGTAACCTTCCACATGGCATTTAAATCCTCTATGCAAAAATTACCATGGTGGCTTGTGGCCACCGTGGTGCTCGCTGCACTGTTAGCTTGGAATATCGTTGCGGATGAAAGCTATCAAAAGATAGCCAATACCTTAGGACAAGGTTTACTAACCACGATCGGCGTGACCCTTATGGCGTTTGTGCTGGCCTCGATCATTGGCCTTCTCATCGCTTTGGCAGGCTTTTCTAAATGGCGTGCTGTAAGAGAATTCTCGCGATTTTATATCGAGATTCTTCGCGGCGTTCCCGTTTTAGTACTTTTGTTTTACATCGCCTTCGTAGGTGCTCCAGAGCTGGTCAAACTTTATAACTGGATGCTGCAATGGCCTATTGAACAAGGTTGGCTGGACAAGGCACGAACTCGAGATTTTACGCTACTTTGGCGTGCTATTTTTGCCTTATCGATTAGCTACAGTGCTTTTATCGCAGAAGTGTTCCGTGCTGGCATCCAAGAAGTCAGTAAAGGACAGATTGAAGCAGCTCAAGCACTGGGATTAAACGGTTGGCAGCGCTTTCGATTGATCATTTGGCCGCAAGCGTTACGTAAAATCCTACCGCCACTGGGTAACGACTTTGTTGCACTTATCAAAGATTCCTCTCTGGTTTCCGTACTCGGAGTGCAAGACATCACCCAGCTAGGTAAAGTGTACAGCTCCTCCACATTTCAGTTCTTTGAAACCTACAACGTTGTCGCGTTTATGTATTTGATTTTAACCCTCAGCCTATCCTTGATGATTCGCGGGTTAGAACAATATTTAAGAAGACACGAGCACAAAAGGTAATGAGCAACACCCTCTTACTCTTAGGTGAGAGGATGTTTGCCAATACAGTTAAAAGTGTAGCCAGCCAGACACATCTCCATCATAGCCTTCTATCTCATAACCAGATTCGGTGATTTCACCGATGCGTGTACAAGGCAGATGTAATGTTTGTAGGATCAACTGAATGTCTTCTCGAGCCGATTTCGGAGCCGTGAAGCACAGCTCGTAATCATCACCACCCGTTAGTGCCAGTATGCGAGCACTGTCCGGCTGCCAATTCATAAGCGCTTCAGAGACAGGCAAGGCATTGAAATCTATTCTCGCCCCTACTCCTGAAGCACGTGTAATGTGCTGCAAGTCCTGACCAATACCATCCGAGATATCCATCATGCTGTGGACGATACGTTTCAAAGCCATCCCCGCAATCAAGCGCGGATTAGGACGCCAAAAGCGTTCATAAAAGTAATCAAAACGCTCAGTATTAACATGCAGCTCACCGGTCACGATCGGCACAGCGGCTGCCGCATCGCCTAATGTACCCGTGACATAAATATCATCACCCACTTGAGCTTGGCTTCTTTTGGGTGTCAGTTCTTGCTCGACGTAACCATGCACTTGCAAGGTAATGGTTAACGGGCCTTTAGTCGTGTCACCACCAACCAATAACAGGCCGATAGGCTCCGCCAATTCCGCCATGCCTTCGGCAAAACCTGCCAGCCATTGGGGATCGGATTCAGGTAAGGTCAAGCCTAGCGTAAAGAATGCAGGTTTTGCGCCCATCGCCGCCAAGTCACTGACACAGGTCGCCACCGCGCGATAACCAATCTCAACAGGGTCTGCATCAAACGGGAAGTGTCGCCCTTCTACCAAAGTATCCATAGAGAACACAAGACTCTGACCTTCCGGCACCATCACTTGGGCACAGTCATCACCAATACCCAACAGGATATCTGAACGACCTTCGGTCTTGGCCATGATCGACGATTGGAATATAGAACGGATTAACTCAAACTCTTGCATCGCTTTTCCTAGGCTAGATAAAAGAAAAGCCATCGTTTGATGGCTTTTCTAAATCGGTATGTCGATTACTTAGCGTTGCGGCGAGCGGCGATTTCTTCGCGACGCGCACGCTGCGCTAGTTTGTCTAAGATACCGTTCACATACTTGTGGCTTTCGCTCGCACCGAACGATTTTGCTAGCTCAACACCTTCGTTGATCGCTACTTTGTATGGTACGTCTAGACGCTCTACCAATTCGAAAGTACCGATACGCAGTGTTGCTAATTCGATCGCATCCAATTCCGCTAGAGGACGGTCCAGGAATACTTCGAATTGCTCATCTAGCGCTTTTGACTTAGACGCTACACCGTAAACCAATTCACGGAAGTAAGTCTTGTCACAGCTGCTCATGTCGTGGTCAACCGAGAACTGAGCTTCAATTTCGTTTACCGATGAGTGGTTCATTTGCCACTGGTAAAGTGCTTGCAATGCAAACGAGCGCGATGCGCTACGTAGTTGTGAGCGTGAAGGTTTCTTTGGCTTTTTCGCCTTGTCTTGATCGCTCATTATTTGCCTTCCAACTCACGTAATACCGCAACAGTTTCTAGTGCAGACAAGGCAGCTTCGCCACCTTTGTTGCCTGCTTTAGTACCGGCGCGCTCAATCGCTTGTTCGATGGTATCCACTGTCAACACACCGAATGAAACCGGTACACCAAATTGCAGCGCTAGTTGACCAAGACCTTTAACACATTCGCCTGCAACGTATTCAAAGTGAGGCGTACCACCACGAATCACCGCGCCTAGGGCAACGATAGCATCGTATTGGTTCTGCTCAGCTACTTTCTTAACCACAACTGGGATCTCAAATGCACCAGGTGCGTAGATCACAGTGATGTCTTCTTTTTTGATACCGTGGCGAACTAGGGTATCGATGGCACCTTCTTTTAAACTTTCTACGATGTAGCTGTTAAAACGGCCAACGACAAGCGCGAATTTTGCGCCAGGTGCTGCGAAATGACCTTCGTAAGTCTTAATATCGCTCATATTTGCCTCTAAACTTTAAACTTGATCGGCACGAATTGGCGTGCCCTTGTATGGAATAAATTCCACGGCTTCTAAGTCAAATCCTGTGACGGAGAATTTTCTTGGTGAGCTTAATAGGCGCATTTTGCTAACGCCTAGGTCACGCAAGATTTGAGACCCCGTACCAACGGTCAAGTAAGTACCTGAACCGCTTTTATCCGAACCCTTACCCGCAGGTGGGTTAATCGTCGCCGCAAAAATCTCAGCAAGGTCTGTTGGGCGATCTAGCGTATCCACCAACACCACCACACCGGAGCCTTCTTTGGCAATGTATTCTAATGCCCCTGACATCGACCATTTCGGTTCACCGTCCGCACTAATGATCCCCGCCACATCACGGGCAGGATCTCGAACATGAACACGAACTAATGTCGGAGTTTCAGGAGAAATGTCACCTTTCACAAAAGCCATGTGGCTTAGGCCGTGAACCGTGTCACGGTAAGTGATCAGATTAAATTCGCCCACTTCAGTTTGGACCTTTTGCTCCGCTTCACGCTTCACAGTGGCTTCGTTCAATGTGCGATAATGAATCAGGTCGGCGATTGTACCAATTTTTATGCCATGTTTCTCGGCAAACTTTTCTAAATCTGGTCGGCGCGCCATGGTTCCGTCGTCATTAATGATTTCGACGATCACAGAGGCTGCTTCATAGCCTGCCATACGTGCCAAATCACAACCCGCTTCAGTATGACCCGCGCGCGATAACACACCGCCTGGGCGCGCCATCAATGGAAATACGTGGCCAGGCTGAACTATGTCCGAAGGCTTAGCATTAGCCGCTACCGCACGTTTAACTGTCAACGCACGATCGGCAGCAGAAATCCCCGTTGTCACGCCTTCTGCTGCTTCGATAGACAGCGTAAAGTTGGTACTAAACTGCGCGCCGTTTTGCGTCACCATTAAAGGCAAATTCAGCTGTTCACAACGCTCTGGCATCAATGTTAAACAAATCAAACCACGGGCATGAACTGCCATGAAGTTAATAATTTCTGGTGTAATGCACTCTGCCGGAACAATCAGATCGCCTTCATTTTCGCGATCTTCATCGTCCATCAGGATGACCATTTTACCTTGACGCATATCCGCCAAGATTTCTTCAATGGTATTAATTGCCATGGTACTTCACCTTATATTCGATATTGAACGCCTTAACGGCGCCCTGTAAACCCATGTTCAGCTAAGAATGCAGCCGTCAACGTAGACTCTTTGCTTGGCACTGACGTTGCTTGCGGAGCAATCAATCGCTCTAAATAGCGAGCGATTTGGTCCACCTCGACATTCACTTTCGTGCCCACCGTGTAGCCTGGCATAATCGTCTCATCCGCTGTGTGAGGCACGATGCTGAGTTCAAACTCGTCATTCTCTAGCCCCGTCACCGTTAAACTAATGCCGTCCACACAAATGGAGCCTTTAAGGGCAATATAACGCATTAGCTCAGGCATTACCTTGACGCGATAGCGAATACTGCGCGCATCCGGCCAAATTGCACTGATTTCCCCAATTGCGTCCACATGACCACTGACAAGATGGCCACCAAGACGGGAAATAGGCTGCAACGCCTTTTCTAAATTCACGGTTTGACCCACCTGCCACTGACCTAAGGTCGTATGGGCTAAGGTTTCTGCTGAGACATCCGCCCAATAACTCGCGCCTTCTAGGCGAGTCACCGTTAGACATACGCCATTAGTGGCAATGCTGTCTCCCAGCTTCACATCGGACATATCCAATGTTTGCGCGTGAATTTTTAGAGTTAGGTCGCCACCTTTGCGCTGCAATTGCGCAACGCGGCCAAACCCTTCAATGATGCCGGTAAACATTATGCGTTTTCTTCCTCACGGTAAATCGGCTGATACACCAACTTAATGTCGTTGCCGACTTTCGCCATGTCTAACAAGTTTAGCTCAACCGCATCCGACATGTGCTCCAGCGGTAAACTTAATAATGGACGTGCTTCAGAGCCCAGAAGTTTTGGCGCCATATAAATCACCAACTCATCCACTAAGCCAGAGTCAAGGAAAGCACCCGCCAAGACTGCGCCAGTTTCCACTAATACTTCGTTGATACCATCGTCAGCAAGTTGCCCCATGGCCTCGACAAGGTCTAAACGACCATCGTCCGCTAACGGTAAAAAGCGCACACCGACTTTTTTCTTCTGCAACGTTTTTAGATGATCTGCTTCGATTTCTTCCTCATCACAGAACACCAAGACTTCGTTGGTGGGATAAAGAATTTTCGCTTCTGGTGGAATCGACAACGCAGTATCCATGATCACGCGCAAAGGCTGACGAACCGCTTTCGTGTCCGCCTCTTGATCGTTCTCATCAATGCGTACAGTCATGCTTGGATTATCCATGATCACCGAGCCAATGCCCGTCACCACTGCAGAACTTTGCGCACGTAGACGTTGTACATCTTGGCGTGCTTCAGGGCCGGTAATCCACTGACTTTCGCCTGATTCCATTGCCGTGCGACCATCGACACTCATGGCCATTTTCACACGCACGTAGGGTAATCCTTCTTCCATGCGTTTGATAAAACCTGGATTGAGTGCGCGGCATTCGTTTTCTAACACTGGCCCCAGCACTTCGATGCCTGCATCAGCGAGCATTTTCAAACCATTGCCCGCCACCTGCGGATTCGGATCTTGCATGCCATATACCACGGTAGCAACACCTGCTTTGATCAAAGCTTCTGCGCAAGGTGGCGTACGGCCATAATGGCTGCACGGTTCTAATGTGACATACGCGGTCGCACCTTTGGCATCCGTGGTTAAGCTTGCAAGAGCTTGCACTTCCGCATGGCCTTCACCCGCCTTTTTATGGAAGCCTTCACCGATGATTTGACCGTCTTTGACAATAACGCAGCCAACACGCGGATTAGGATGAGTGGTATATAAACCTTTACGAGCCAACTGCACGGCACGTGACATAAATTCGTGATGATTAATAGCCATCAACTACTTCTCCTCAGGTGTTTGATGTGCGCCCAGTTCTAAGCGATCAATTTCTTGGCGAAACTCACTGATATCTTTAAAGCTTCGGTAGACCGATGCAAAACGCACATAGGCTACTTGGTCGAGGCGTTTTAGCTCTTCCATCACGGCTTCACCTAACACTCGAGACGCTAGCTCTCGCTCACCAGTTGCCTGAAGCTTTTCTTTGATTCGAGCAATGGCGGTTTCAAGCGCCTCAATACTCACTGGGCGCTTTTCAATCGCTTTGATAATGCCTGAGCGCAATTTGTCTTCATCAAACGGTTCTCGGCTACCATCATTTTTGATGAGCTTTGGCATCTGTAATTCAGCGACTTCGAAGGTTGTAAAACGTTCTTGGCAATGGCCACAGGTCCGACGACGACGGACTTGCGCCCCTTCAGACACCAGTCGAGAATCCAGCACTTTGGTATCTTGTGTACCACAAAAAGGACAGCGCATCTTGGTTCCAATAGTTGGCAAAATTTCGTACGATTCAAGCCAAAACAAGATTGGCTTATGCATGGGCTAAATGATACCAACCCCATCACGCTATGGCTATAAAATGGCCTCGGTTTGCGCATTGCCGTCAATACTATCTGGGCACAAAAAGGAGGCCCAAAGATTATGCCATTTGCCGAGCTTTCAGGATTGCTAGCGGCACTGTGCTGGACGCTTTCCAGCTTACTCGCTCCCACTTTAATCAAACAATTTGGCACCTTCCGCTTTAACACCTTTCGGATTGTCATGGCCGCTTCGATGCTGCTGTTGATCAGTCTCTGGCGAGTGGAAGAGCTAGACCGTTTGGCGCTGTATCTAGGGCCACTGGTACTCTCAGGCCTACTTGGCATTTTGATTGGTGATACGTTTTTGTTCAGTGCGGTACACCGCCTAGGCCCAAGACGTGCCGGGGTACTGTTCGCCATGAACGCGCCCTTTTCGATCTTGCTGGCGTGGCTGTTTTTAAATGAACAACTCTCATGGCAAGAGCTTCTCAGCTGTGCTGTGGTATTAGTCGGCGTCATTATTGCCATTTTATTTGGTCGTCGTGGTCAAACCCACGAATGGGAAACCACCCAAGGTTTGCTCTGGGTGGGCGTATTGATGGGCTTGGGAGCGGCATTATGCCAAGCAATCGGCGCGCTGATCGCCAAGCCTGCGTTGGTCGCTGGCGTCGATCCAATTGTTGCCTCCGCGGTGCGCGTTACCACGGGGGCGGTGGCACTCAGCGCCGTCTACGTATTGTTGTATCGCCCTAAGCATCAAGCAACACTCTCTGATGCTCGCTTATTCCCCATCACAACCTGGTTACGGCTTTTGCTTTTGGCAACGGTCGGCATGGTGATCGGCATGAGTGTTTTAGTCTGGGGGGTTGCCAACGCCAACGTCGGGATTGTCACCACCCTATCCGCTACGGTACCGGTCTTGATTCTGCCTGGCTTATGGATCACCACGAAGAAAATCCCTGCCCTCGGGGCATGGATTGGTGCCTTTTTCGTTGTCGCAGGCGCAGTGGGGATTGTTCTGAATTAAGCGGATATGTGCTATGCTTAGCGCCAAAATTTACGTGTATTTTCATTGATTGTGAGCACCTTAATTAGATTGCTGACGATCAACAGTTTCTTCAACTTAGGACAGACATAACCTTATGGCACAGTTTGTATACAGCATGAACCGCGTTGGCAAAGTCGTACCGCCAAAACGCGAGATTCTTAAAGACATCTCTCTGTCGTTTTTCCCAGGCGCTAAAATCGGTGTTTTGGGTCTAAACGGTTCTGGTAAATCAACCCTGCTTCGCATCATGGCGGGTGTCGACACTGAGTACAACGGTGAAGCACGTCCAATGCCTGGCCTAAAAGTAGGTTACCTTCCTCAAGAGCCTGAGCTAGACCCAACTAAAGATGTACGTGGCATTGTCGAAGAGTCTGTTGCCGATGTAAAAGACGCTCTAGTTCGTCTGGACGAAGTGTACGCAGCGTACGCAGACCCTGATGCAGACTTCGATGCGCTAGCGGCAGAGCAAGCAGAGCTTGAAAACCTGATCACAGCGAAAGACGGTCACAACCTTGATCGCGCCCTAGAAGTTGCCGCAGATGCTCTTCGTCTTCCACCTTGGGATGCGAACGTTGAACATCTATCAGGTGGTGAGCGTCGCCGTGTGGCGCTATGTCGTCTACTGCTAGACAAGCCTGACATGATCCTTCTAGACGAGCCTACCAACCACTTGGACGCTGAGTCTGTAGCGTGGCTGGAACGCTTCCTGAAAGACTACCCAGGTACTGTTGTGGCGATCACCCACGACCGTTACTTCCTAGACAACGCTGCGGGCTGGATTCTTGAGCTTGACCGCGGTCATGGTATTCCATACGAAGGCAACTACTCTTCTTGGCTAGACCAGAAGAATGCGCGTCTTGAAATGGAAGCCAAGCAACAAGCATCGCACAACAAAGCGATCAAGTCTGAGCTTGAGTGGGTTCGTCAGAACGCTAAAGGCCGTCAGTCTAAGTCGAAAGCTCGTCTAGCACGTTTCGAAGAAATGAACTCGAAAGAATTCCAAGAACGTAACGAAACCAACGAGTTGTACATTCCACCTGGTCCACGTCTTGGTAACAAAGTGATTGAAATCGAAGGCGTATCCAAAGGTTTCGATGGCCGCGTATTGATCGAAGACTTCAACATGGTTGTGCCACCAGGCGCGATCGTAGGTGTTGTCGGTGGTAACGGTGCGGGTAAATCGACATTGTTCAAAATGATCGCTGGTATCGAACAACCTGACACAGGTTCTGTGACACTGGGTGAAACCGTACAACTTGCTTACGTTGACCAGATGCGTGAGCTAGATGGCGAGAAAACGGTCTTTGAAGAAATCTCTGACGGTCAGGACATCATCACAGTACATAACTGGAAAGTCCCTGCACGTGCTTACATCGGCCGCTTCAACTTCAAAGGTTCTGACCAACAGAAACTTGTGAAACACCTATCGGGTGGTGAGCGTAACCGTCTGCACCTTGCTAAACTTCTAAAAGAAGGCGGCAACGTATTGCTATTGGACGAACCGACCAACGACCTAGACGTTGAAACATTGCGTGCCCTAGAGGAAGCGCTACTAGCGTTCCCAGGCTCTGCCATTGTTATTTCCCACGACCGTTGGTTCCTTGACCGTGTAGCGACTCACATCCTTGCGTACGAAGGCGACTCTAAAGCCGTATTCTTCGAAGGTAACTACCAAGAATACGAAGCCGACTACAAGTCCCGTACTGGTAAAGACGCGACACCAACACGTATCAAATACAAACGTATCGACGCCTAATCTTCAGGATTATTCGCTTAAATACAAAAAAGCCGCTTCAATCGAAGCGGCTTTTTTATAAAGAAATGATATCCAAGTTAATGCTTTCAACTTCGACTTCTAACTCACACCTATCTTGCCCTAAATAACTTAAATGCACCTCTAAGGCATGAGGGTTAATATTAAGGTCTATAGCGTCTATAACGATATTACTCTCGAGGTATCCTCTAAGCACACCAAATATATGTTCTTCTCCATCAGTAAGTTCCTCATCACACTCAAGTTTCTTTCTATATTCATATGGAAGTGTCTCATACGTTTCAGGAGAACAAAAAACATGCAATTCAAGCAAACACTCCATATTAGTAGACAGGCTGAATTTATTGCCACCTAGAAATTTTGCTTTGGATACATACAAATCATTAAAGTCTAACTCACCTAAAATTTCCGCTTGTACTGACCAATTATTCGAACTATCAACAATCTCTTTTAGATCATATGGCAAATCAATAGAGTCATATAGGAAGTCTTTATCTAGATATTCTTCTCTCTTAAATTCACTTATAAACTCTTGGATAGATATGCTACCTGAAGAAGACTCTAAGGTTTCAAGAATGCTATTTATACGCCCATCCACACTATCTAGGTCGATAATGGCCTTCTTGATATCATTTTCCTCAAACAAATCATCTAATGAGGTACATACCGTAATCGTATTTAGGCTTGTACAGCACCCAGAAAGGTGTTGATCTCTTGTAATTACATAAACATTAGATTCTGTAGAGAGCTTTCTGATACAGTCTAAAATCACAGCATCGGGGAAATCTTCACGGCTTTTTGAAAGCCCCTACCCCTAGGAAGTAGTCATTGAAAATATCTTCAATTGATGTGTTATTGATTTCATATATTTCGATACCTTCTTGACTAGCCCATTCATGAAAACTTGGCTCAATGTCGTTGATAGCTTCCGAAATAGAAGACTCAATACTAGACAAAGAGTAATCACTTCCATATACCTTACTATTCTTAAGTTTTCTTGCTTCTGAAATAACTTTTTCCATTGAAGCTTTAGATTCCGAAACTCTTTTAGTCAAATACTCCTTAGCAACAACTTCAGGTATAACAAGCTTCAAAAAACCTGATTTAACTAACCTCAAGAGCATTTGCATTCCAGATGTATCTGTACGAGTGCTGTGAAAGATATTGGTATCTAAAATTACTTTGCGATCCATCTACAACTTCCTTAATTATCTATACCAAATTTAAAACTTTTTTAGAGGCCTCAGCCAAGAATCCTGATCGGGATTTATATTTGGGATTCGCAGCCACGACCTTATCAATTTTGGTGATCAATAAGTGTGGCAAGGTGACATTGATCTTCTCGCTTTTACCCAGCAATGGTGTGATGTCCACATTTACGATTGCCCAAACACCATCACGATAGTCTGGATGATCTTTTAATTCGGCAATTGGACTCGCAACAGGGATATCCTCCCCGTCTTCAAGCATCAATTCTAAATGACTGAAAATCGCTTCTTCTGCCATTTCCAATGCTTCATCAAAGGTATCGCCAGCAGAAAAACAGCCCGGAATATCAGGAACCGTAACGCCGTAACTTACGCCATTATCAGTATGTAATACGATTGGATATTTCATGTTCTACCTACCCATCAAGCTGTGCTTGTTTTCTGATGCTGTTAAACGTGCCAAGCGGCAAGTCTTTTTTCGGGTGCGGCACTGTCACTGTGCCTCGCTTCGTTGGATGTTTAAACTGAACGTGACTTCCTTTGACACGCACTTGATACCAGCCATCCTCCAACAAAAGCTGAATAACCTCTCTACTCTTCATACGATCATTCCTTTGATCTTCAGAACTTAAAAATATAACCCCAATAACCCCGCATATCCAACTCAACGATTAACAAACAGAAAAAAGCCGCATCTTTTCAGACACGGCTTCCCTTGATCAAAGCGTTACAAGAAAAAGTATTACACCTTGAAGCTACCCACTTGGCGATCCAGTTCTTCGAACAAGTCACTGATCTGTTTAGACTGTGATTGAACCATATCTGAAACCGCTTGTACCTCGTCTGTCTGTGCTTTCATAGATGACAAGTTTTCATTGATTTCGTTAGAGACCGTGGATTGCTCTTGAGTCGCTTGGGCTGTTTGAGCGGCCATTTGTTGTACTTTGCCGAAGGATTCTTCCAGCGAGCCAAAGATTCGGATGACTTCATCAAAGTTAGCTACGGTTGTATCTGCATTATTACGGCTGTTCTGAATCGCACGAGATGACTCTTGAACGTTAACCTTCAATTGCTCAATCATGGTTTCGATTTCATTGGTGCTGTCTTGTGTACGGGTTGCCAGAGTACGTACTTCGTCAGCTACTACAGCGAAACCTCGACCTTGCTCACCAGCACGAGCCGCCTCAATGGCTGCGTTCAATGCAAGTAAGTTGGTTTGCTCTGCGATATTACGAATAACTTCTAATACTGAAGCGATGGCTTCGGAGCTTTTCTCCAGTTCACCAGCACGATTTAGCGCATCATTGATATCTCGCACCAAGCCATCAATTGCGCCTTGGGAGGTATTTACTGCACGAATACCTTGGTTCGTCAGTTCGCTAGAGGTCTGTGCCTCATTCGCGGTATCGTTGGCAACACCCGCCATCTCTTGGTTTGACATACTCATCTGATGCGCTGCGCTAACGATCGAGTTAGAAGCATTTACTAGAGTCATGGTGACACCAGAGGTGCGCTCAGAAGCATGATTCAAATCGGTCGTCATATTGCCAAGTGACTGAGACTGGTTACGAATGCTGCCGATAATGCCGCGCAAGCGTTCAACAAAGGCATCAAACTCGTTTGCCAAATCACCCAGCTCATCTTTCGCTGTCGAGTTAATACGTAATGTTAGATCACCGTCACCTTCGGCAATTTCTTTGATACGACCAGCTAGTCGTGTGACACGGCGGTTCAAGCGTTGTGGCACTATGTATCCCGCCACAGCAGCGATGATCAAGGCGATGACGATGATGACCATTACCACTGTTTGGAAAGACTCTATTTTAGCGATCATCTCTTCCTGAGAGCTCTTCGCTCGATTCGCGACAGTCTCGCCCGCTACGTCTAACACATCGCGTATTGCTGAGAAACTAGCATTAGCCGTTGTCGCCGCAGCTTGCCAATCTTGGCCTGCTTGCGCTTGAGATAAGAGACGCTGCTCGTCCGCTTTCCACTTATTGAATAAGGTATCAAAGTTAGAAAATTGCTTTAACAGATTAGGCTCGTCTGCCAAGGCTTTACGGTATGCCTGAAAGCGGTCAAATACCTGCTGAGCATTGTCTTCAAAATCAGCAAGATTGTCCGCGTAGTTACCTTGGTTGTGCAAAATAGCATTACGACCGACCAGCGCCTGATAAATATCTCGGTCGGCATTCAGCACTAGGTTACTGGCAGAAAAGTAGCCATCAGACTGCTTCTGCATATGCTGTTTCTCGACCTGGATCAGATAATTCGATGATGAAAAAACACCGATTAAGATGACACCCAACAACGCAATAGGCGCTGTGACCTTAGCTCGAATGGAATTAAAACGCATGATGGTTACCACCTTAAAAGATTCAAAGTACTGTTTGATAGTAATGTAGCGACTCAGAATTAGGCAATTGCTGGTAACAATTGCATACACTTTACTCTTTATGCTTAACAATTCGCCAAAAGCCCCCCAACACAGGTAGACTGATCACTAGTTTTATACCCCTTGATGCGATGACAGATACCTCCCTCAGGAAGCTTTAAACCACCATGAAAGAAAACGAAAAACAGGCGTTCATTTCTCACCTCCAGCAAACGTCATCTTCTTCCACATTTAGCAGTGACATAGATACACATTACCTCAAAGCCAAGTCACTCGTGCGTTCCACACAGGTTGGTGCATTTTTAATTGCTTTCTTATTCGGCATTCTTGCAGCCCCCGTCGCGTTTCAAACCAATGCCACCCAGCAGATAAATATCTTCTGGCTGCTGGTAATTTTGCTTGGCGCCCACTTTTTCAGCCTACTTTTGTGGTGTGTAAGTCTCATTACAAAACCTTACAGATTGCCTGGCGATAGCGGTTGGCTTACACCGGTCATGGTGCGTTTTAGCCAATGGCTGAAGATTTCTCCTGTGGCCATGGAGGGCTTTCAATCATTACACATATCTGGAAAGCTTAAGCATTGGTGGGGCGCCCGCCTGATTCATGGCTGCTGGCTAGCTTATTTAATCGGTGGTTTTTTGAGCGCGACGCTGTTTTTGATGACACACCATGTTCAGTTTATTTGGCAAACCACACTCTTAACGATTGAAGATTTCACGTCACTGACACACGTACTAAGTGTTATCCCTAGTTGGTTGGGGGTAGCTGTGCCATCCCTGCAAGATATCCAACTGAGTCAAATAAGCACGCTTGTGCAGCCAGATGACACACGTAAAATCTGGGCAACTTGGCTTCTTAGCAGTCTTGTTATTTACGGTATTGCAGTGCGAGGAATTTGCTTGGTTGTCAGCCAAGTTGCTTATCAACACCAACGTAAGCGCCTCTGGTTCACTATTAAATCAAGTACGGTTACTTCAACCCGCAGTACCATCATTGATGCGGACAACACCTCTTCTGACAATCATACTAAGATCACGGAGCAGCCGTTTTCTCTGAGAACCGCAGAACTTAAAGATGCGACCTACTACTTATTTGAATGGAGCCATGAGATACCGTCAGAGCTTGCTCAAAATAGACCAGTAAACATGCTCAATGATGCCGAAAGTCAACGTCGTTTTATCGCTGAACATCCTAACAATGCGATTTTAATGATTGACTCAAACAGCAGCCCCGATCGCGGCAGCGCCCGCTTTTTGAAGCACAGCCATACCTCCGACATGGAGTATTATTTATATGGAAATGTATTCAATCAGGAGTGGGTAAACACGCTCAGGTCATTAGGGGTTGAGCAACAAAACATAGCGCTATGGGAGGTGAAGTAATGGCCATCTCTTTATTAATAGTAGGGCACGCTAATACCGGTAAGACGTCATTAATCCGCACCATGGTTCGAGATCATACCTTTGGTAAGGTACAAAACCAGTCCGGCACAACTCGCCATGTAGAACGTATTACCCTAAGTTTGGCAGATCAGCCATTACTACACCTGGTAGATACCCCTGGATTCGAAGACTCCATGGGACTGTGGCAAACACGAACCTCTGAGCCATTTGTTCAGCTATCCAACGAACAATGGTTAAACGCCATTTGCGAAGATCCCAACTACCAGGTGGAGTATGAACAAGAGCTGAAGATTCTGCGTCAACTCAATCAATGCGACGTTATCTTGTACGTTATTGATCTTCGCCAGAAACCATTAGGTAAATACTTAGACGAGCTAAACATATTGGCCTGCGCCAACAAACCCATCGTGCCGATATTGAATTATTGCCATGAAGAAGCGGGTCATCGAACTGCTTGGAAACAATGCTTGGCAGAGCGACATCTACACGCTCATGTACAGTACGACACCGTTGCCTTTTATCTTGCGGATGAACGTAAGCTCTATCAGACGCTGCAAAGCCTTATGCCAGATCACTATGAAGCACTTCAAGATTTCATGACTCAGCGTGAACGAGATGCCTCACATCGCCTGACAAAAGCAACGGAGCAATTAACTAAATTGCTCATCGAGTGTGCCACCACTCAGAAAATATGCCGTAGCAAAACACCCAGTGCGCTCGAAAAAGCCACCTTTGAACAAAGTATTCGCCAACGAGAACAGCTGTTTGTCGAGTTTTGTCTGCACCTCTACGCTTTCCAAGCATCGGATGTCATTCTCCAAGATTTACCTCTGGAAGAAGGCGCTTGGCAGCAGGATGTGTTTGATGCAGATACATTAAAGCATTGGGGAATCCAAACCAGCACCAAGGCCGTTACCGGTGCTGCAATCGGTGCTGGGATTGATGTCCTGAGCGCTGGCTTAACCTTAGGTACAGCCACGACGTTGGGGGCAATGATCGGTGCTGGCCTGCAAACAGGCTACACCTTTAAGTCAGCATTGCTAAACAAATTAAAAGGGCAATCGGTGCTAGCGCTGCAGCCAACAAGCTGCATAGTATTGATGTGGCGTGGCATTGAGCTAGTACGTCATTTACATCATCGAGGACACGCAGCTCAAGTGGCTTATCAAGGCAATATGGCAATGAAAACAGAGCCTGACGAGTTGGCTCGTTTGGAGCGACTATTCCAAAAACTGAGCCAACGTACCGAATGGCATGGAATAGAGACATTGCCAACCCATGAGCTGGTCAATCAACTTAGGGATACCCTCGACCAGAGCCTAAAGGACTAACGTCTTTTATCGATCGAGGATCGCAAGCTGTTCATCCAGCTCTTGCTGCTTCTGTTGCATTAGCGTTTCACATTGGCTCACTAGCTCAGGAATATCGGCTTCAGTGAGCCCCTTAGTGTAAATAGGGTCTAATACTTCCACTTTTACCGCACCATTATCCCGTCGATTGAGTTTCACTTGCCCATGGGTAGAGCTACAGACAATGGGAACTATCGGTACGCCTGCTTGAATCGCAGCATGAAAAGCACCGCGTTTGAAAGGTAAGAAGCCTCGCCCTCGGCTACGAGTTCCCTCCGGAAACATCCATATAGACAACCCAGTGTCACGCATCTTCTCGACAATTTGCGCAATGGTGGCAATGGCTTTATTTCGATCATTGCGGTGGATTAAGAAATTCCCTGTTGCCCAATACAGCCAGCCAAAGAATGGAATCCATTTTAAGGTACTTTTCCCGACTGTTACGGTGCTGTGTGGCACCACATGGGAGAAAGTAAATAAGTCATAGTTATTCTGATGATTGGCGATGTAGACCGCTTGAGGCACATCATAGGCCTTGTAAGACACATGCTTGTAGACACGCAAACCAAATAGCTTGGCCACCGGCGCAAATGCTTTCGCGATGTAGTACACGCGATCTTTGGAAAGCGCTAAGAATAGGCTCATTACCAAGCCGCCAGCGGTCACTAGCACAATTAGAAAAAACAAAGCCACTAGTCGAAATAACGCAATCATGTCACACCTTCTTTAACACGCAGGTTTCATTAGTTTAGTTCATTGCCCAGCACACAACACTCGGTGCTAAGGCGACTATTTACGCCAACGTGTGTCACGCCAGAAATCAATTTGTGCCGGCTCTAAAAAGCTCCACGCGACAAAACGACTAATTTTCTGTCCTTGCGCCATTTCAATGGTTTTTACTTGAACCGCTCCAACGGATTTCAGTACACGGTATATCGCCGCTAAATTTTCCTTACGTGCGACCAAAGACGTGAACCAGAAGCATCGATCCTTCACATCCACACTTTCTTTGATCATGCGTGAAATAAAGCCTGTTTCGCCCCCTTCACACCACAATTCAGGCGCTTGGCCGCCGAAGTTTAACGTGGTCTTGTTGGCATCACCCTTCACACCACGCCATTTACGTTTGTTCTCAGATGTCATGGCAGCTTGGCTTGGGTGAAATGGCGGATTGCATAAGGTCACATCAAACACTTCATCCTGTTGCCAAATACCAGCAAATACATGCTGCATATTGCTTTGATGACGAAGTTGAATACGCTTTTTCAAACTTGGATTGGCATCAACGACTGCTTGCGCTGATTGCACGGCAATATTGTTTGCGTCACTGCCGATAAACTGCCAGCCATATTCTTGAGAACCGATAATCGGGTAAACACAGTTTGCTCCAGTTCCTACATCCAACGCTTTAACCCCACGACCACGAGGGATCTGGCCAGCGTTACTGTCGGCCAACAGGTCTGCAAGATAATGAATGTAATCCGCGCGTCCAGGGATAGGCGGACATAAATACCCCTCTGGGATATCCCAAAACAACACTCCATAGAAATGATTTAACAGCGCGCGATTCAATACCTTAACCGCATTCGGATCGGAGAAATCAATGGTTTGAGTGCCGTACTGGTTGAGCTGAATATAAGGCGCAAGCTCTGGGCACGAGTCCGCCAACAACGAAAAATTGTAGCGTGCTCGATGAGGGTTTCGAGGATGTAACGTTAGCTTGTGCTCTTTCTTAGCCATATGAGGGTTAAACCATTTCATCTTTCTGACAGGGCATGAGGACCTATTTTACTGAGTTTTGCCCCCAACAAACAAATCCTAAGACACGACCGGGTAAGGAATCATGCTTTGCACAACATTGGTACAGAGGTTTCTGAGCCACATACCGCCTGGATCTTGGCTCTGTTCTGAAGGCCAAGAAAGACAATAATCAATCGGTGGGAAGTCATAAGGTAACGGTTTAATCACCAAACCAAACTGCTCTTGAAAGCGATACGCAAGCAATTGACTGGTACTAAACAGCAAGTCCGTTTTCCCTACCGCTTCCAGTGCGGACATAAAATACGGGGTACGTAACGTATAGCGACGATCTTTAGCACGATCTCCAAGCGCCGACTCACTGTATATTTGACTGCTACCCCCCAATGTCACCAGAACATGATTGTAAGACAAGAACTCATCCAAACTGATGGTCGGCTGCCCCGCCAGCGGATGATCTTTGGCCATAATGCAACCAAATCGCTCGCGCCCTAGAATCTTACTTTCAAAACGTGAGGGCAATTGCACATACTCACTACAAAGCACCGCGTCCACCGTTTGGTTTTCAGATCGAAGCAAGCTGTTCTCGGTCACCAAACTGGTTTCCAGAGACGCATTGGGGGCCATCTGATAAAACCGCTCAGCAATGGTCGGCATGTAAGCTTGCGCTTGATAATGAGACGTTTGCAGACGAAAGACCCGCTCCGACTTATGGGGCACAAACTCTTGATCATTACTTAAGCCGTTCATCTGCTCAAGTATCTGACGCAATGGCATCTCTAATGCCAAAGCTTTTGCAGTCGGTAACATTTCCTTATGGGTTCTAATGAATAGAGGATCATCAAAAGCCTCACGTAAGCGGCTCAAAGTACGACTCATCGCAGGCTGACTCAGATACAGCTTGTTCGCAACACGGCCTACGTTTCGCTCTTCTAACAAATATAAAAGAGCCGTCAGAGTTTTGATGTCCAAATGCATCATACTGCTATTCAACATAGTAATATCCATTTATTGAATAATATTTAGAAGCATTATGCATTGGATAACATAACAAAACTAGCACACCATTTAGGCTTACGATGTGGGCCTGTTAAATGGGGGAAAAGTTATGCCAATTTCAAGTCGCCAAGCCTTCTTATATGGTTTGTTCTTCTGCACCGTGTGTGTGCTGTTTTGGAGTGCGTTACCGATTGCTCTGAAACTGTCTGGCGGCTTTTCGGACCCCGCAACGCTAACTTGGTTACGCTTCTCCGTAGCCGGGATCATTTTACTGGCTTGGCAAGGATGGCGTGGAAAGCTCTATGAGTTTACCAAACTAACCAAGAAGCAATGGTTAACATTGGCCGCTGCAGGCAGTTTGTTAATCATCAACTACAGTTTTTTCGCGTGGAGCTTGGATTTTTTACATCCAGGTGTGGCGCAACTTAGTTTCCAAGTCGCACCTTTGTTCTTGGCCCTTGGGGGCATGGTGTTTTTCAAGGAAAAAATCCGCTGGCCACAGTGGCTATGCTTTGCCGTACTGGGTTTAGGTATGGTGATCTTTTTTCATCCGGTCATAAGTGGTCAAATCAGCGGTGATCCAAGCATCCTTGCTCTAGGCTTTTTGATTGTACAAACGTCAGCTTGTGCGTGGTGCTTTTATGCTCTATTGCAGAAGTCACTATTCAAGGCGCTGTCTTCTACCAATATCTTATTGGGCATTTACATGTATGCCTTAGTTGTAATGCTGCCGTTTACCAGCCCGAGCGATTTGCTTGAGATGAACAGTGACCAAGTATTAGTAGCAGCATTCTGTTGCTTCAATACCTTGATTGCTTATGGGGCGTTCGCGCAAGCACTTAACTACTGGCAAACCGTGCAAGTCAGCGCGTCCATTGCACTGACGCCTGTCATCGCCTTTATCGCAACCGAAGCGTGTGTGGCGTTAGGACTATGGCAAGGTGTTATAATCTCTAGCCATGCGGACACCCTGAGTTTATTCGGCATGGCTTTAGTTGTAGGCGCTGCAATTTCCGTACAGTTTATTACTGCGGCATTGAATAAACGACAAGCCAGACTGGATTCATTACAAACAACGACGGCTTAATAAGCAAAATCTGAATTCCCCCACTACACTAAAGAAGTACCTTTCGTTGAGTGGGGGTGTTTATGAAATTAGAAAGTCTTTGTGTCCAAGACATCATGTCCCACGACACGTTCCATGTTTATCCGACGACACGCATTGATGACTGCGCCGAGCAATTGGCTCGACACAAACTCAGTGGTGCGCCGGTCACCGATCAATACGATCACGTTATCGGTTTTGTTTCTGAACAAGACTTATTAGAGCCGTTAAGCCAAGCCGTTTATTACTGTCATCAACCTAAAAATGTGGAAAGTGTAATGCGCTCAAACGTGCTAACCGTGACACCAACCATGCAAGTCATGCAAATTGCAAAATTGATGATGGAAGATAAACCAAAGATCTTTCCCGTGGTGGAAGAAGGACGTTTAGTGGGCGTTATCACTCGACGTTTAGTGACTCAGGCACTGCTGCAGGCGCAAAAACAATGCGTTCCCGTATAAGCGATTAGGCAGAGAGAAAATAAGGCATAGAATCAGGAAGCGAGGTTCTGACCAATCCAAAATGGAATCAATGTCAGAGACAACACCATAGCGATCGCTACGATGGTAAATAAAAATTCCACTGGGTTTTGGCGTGCATGAGTTAAAAAACCAACCAACCAATCACGTGCGCTAATATTTTGAGCGCTGGCTGCACGCGCTGATTGATCTTCTGCAATCAGCGCTTTTGCTTGCTGGGCTTGTTCTTTATCGCGCACCCAAATACCCGCCATAGAAATTTGCCAACGACCAGCACTGGTTTCGTAAAATTCAATGTCATGTTCGTTCAGTAATGCACGAATATCGTCCGCTTCTTCTTCAGGAACATTCTTTAAACGAAATACCAATTGTGCCACGTTTGTTTCTCCAGGCTCTGCGAGTTATCTGTATGGCGCGCAGAATAACAGACCCCAATCATCAATCAAGCGCTTATTCTCTCTGATGTGCTTTCTGACGAATACTTAAGGTCAAAGATGCCACTTCAAAACCAAACTTGGTCAGTACCGATTCATTGATCAAATGATCCGGTGTGACCAGGTACATACGGTCATCCACATTTAAATCAATGGTATCACCATCATAAGGCACCCGTAATACGTACTTCATGAACAGCGCATTACCCGACGTTTCTAAACGCCCTGCTCCGATCACATCCCCTGCTGTTGCGGTATAGGTGCCATCACCATTCGGAGTTAATGTCCAAATCCGCTCTTGCTGTTCCCCATCATCGAACACAAACCACTCTTCCAGTGTTCCCACGCCATTTTCCCAACTGCCTTTTAAATCGGCATAAAAATAACGTGTTACTTTGCCACCACGATCTTTCAGCACACCGTGGGCGACTAAATCACCTTGAAAGAAGGACTCCACATTCAATTCGGGTTGGTTACTGGCGTACTCTTCTATCGAAGTCGACGAGCATGCAGTTAGCCATAGAATGGAAAAAAACAGGGCCATTATTCGAATCATACGAGCCTCCATTGGCGCAAATTGGTCAGTTCAAAATTATTCAGGGTACTGGTAGCGAATATCGACGGTTTGGTATTTGCCATCACTGCTAGCAATGTTGCCGCGTCCATTGAAGCGTAATAAATGACGAGTGTCTGGGTCGTACGCCACCGTAATCGGGTCAACAGCGAGAGATACAAACCAAGAAGTAGGAGTTATTGCAAAACATACCGCATCCGCCCGAGTATTCGCTAGGCAATTAACACGTCCGACTTCGAACCCAACCGTCGTCAAACGGCTAGGCACTAGGTAATCAATTTTCATCGAAGCATTGCTCAGTAGCTTGTCCCAGTGCATTTTCACATAGCGGTCAAAGCCCGCGTCGACCAACAAATGTTCATTCACCTTGATTCGCTTATCAAACACGACGGCACCAGATTCTTCTCGATATTGAACCTTTATCCGATCCCCTTCAGAGGTGACTTTTATCCATTCTCCACGCAAGCTGTTCTCTTGTTCGAAGGCGGGTGCTTGCTCATATTGCTCATAGCTCAAGCGCTTTTCAGCGAATAACTTGCCGTTTGGGTCGTAGTATTTGACCTCGTGTTGATTGCCCTCAACATAGCGATGTTTCTCAACGTATATCAGCTGCTGACTATCAATATCGAAAGCTTCGCCAATCACGACTTGAGATTGCTGCGCCAAAGCTGGAACGCTAATGGCAAGCGCCAGCAGCGCAAATGAATGTTTAAACATGGTGTTTGCGTCCATTACGTTTTTGAGTAAGTTTTGCCGCAAAGACGCCTACCTGCATGACCCAAAACCAGATAAACGCCATCAAAGCCCAAGTTGCGATAGTAGAGCGTCCTAATGACACTTCTGCGAAATCAGCGCCAACGAGATAGCTCATAGGAGCAAAAAATGCGGCCAGCACACTTAACAGCCAAGGGCGATCCAATCCCCAACTTAGACAATGGAAGAATAAAGAGCCTACGCCAGCCCACAGTCCAAGCAACCACGGCGGCGGAATAGGAAATGTCCAAATGGATGGTGGCATTAACAACCAACCATCAAAGATTAATGCCCCATCGATGACAACACCTAGGCCGACAAACAGTAGTATCAACCACCACTCTCGGTGCGTGCGAACAAAGTAAACGTGATGAATAACGAAATAGACTACGATGGCCGCGACAGCCCAGTTATCACCACCGAGCACACAGGCAAACCAAAACAATTGAAAACTGATGGCATTGAGCAGAGACTTCAACATGACAGGCCTCCGTCAGACTCCTCGCCTAGTGACGAGGAAAGCGATAACGAGGTTTGGCAAAAACGAACTGACCGGTACTGATTGCGCGCTCGCGGAAGCCACCTTCACAGTAAGCTAAGTAGTAATCCCACATACGGCAAAATACATCATCAAAACCTTGCTGCTTCACTGTCTCGATTTCCTTATGGAAACGCTCGCGCCAGTCAGCCAAGGTATCAGCGTAATGCTCAGTAATGTCTTCCACCGCAACAATCTGCATATCCGTCTTGCGAGCTATTTTTTCAGCAATCACGGCATTTGAAGGTAAACAACCACCTGGGAAGATATATCGCTGAATAAAGTCCACGGATTTACGTGCGTAATCATAACGCTGGTCGGCAATGGTTATCGCTTGAATAACCATTAAGCCATCTGGCTTGAGCAGTTGGCTACACTGACTGAAGTAGCTGTCGTAAAACTCATGGCCAACCGCTTCAATCATTTCGATCGACACCAACTTGTCGTATTGTCCTTGAAGATCACGATAATCTTCCAGCAGTAAAGTAATACGATCCTGTAGGCCCAATTCATACACTCGAGCTTTGGCAAAGTCATACTGTTCTTGTGAAATGGTCGTCGTGGTCACATGGCAGCCGTAATGTTGCGCGGCGTGAATCGCCATCCCGCCCCAACCGGTACCAATTTCAAGCAAGTGATCATCTGGGCCAAGCTCAAGCTTTTGGCAAATTCGATCCAATTTATACACAGAGGCTTCATGCAATGTGGCATCCGCGCTAGGGTAAATGGCTGCGGAATACATCATCGTTGGGTCTAAAAACAGCTCAAAGAAATCATTACCTAAATCGTAATGTGCTGAGATATTTTTTTTGGAACCATCTTTAGTATTAGCGTTAAAAGCATGGAACGCTTTGGTGGCTAAACGAGTCCACAGGGAACCACTCGAGTCAGCCTCGTTGATCAGGCTTAAGTTTGCACACATCAGTCGAATCACTGCCGTCAGGTCTGGGGTACTCCAATATCCTTTCATGTAGGCTTCCGCGGCGCCAATACTGGTGCTGGCAAAGACATCTTTGTATACATGAGAATCATGAACCGTGATGTGCGCGTGGTACTGACTGTCAGCTAAGCTTTGCCCAAAGGTGTAAGTATTGTCACCGTCTTCCAGCACTAAATGACCCACTTCAAGACGATCTAAAATAGCCAATACGGCTTTTTTAGCCGCCTTATCAACAATACTTCGACGGAACGTTTTCTTACCTAAACCGACACTGACTGAGTTGATCATCAAGTACCCCTTAATCTGAAGAATGCCCCAAGTTGTGTTTTGGGTGATCGTGTACTGGCACACGTTTTATAAACAGCTTCATCGCTTGCCAATAAATGCCCCAAGCCACTTTGGCGGTCATCCAAGGATAACGCCACAACACTTTACTCAAGCTGGCTTTGGTTATCGGCTCACGGCGCAACGAAAGTGTTGCGTCAAAAATGCATTGCTGCTTACCGTGTTGTTCTTTGTTTTGCATGTGAATCGCAAGCTTTTGACCGGGCTGATTGCTACGCCAGTCATAAAAATGATCCATCGGATGAAATGGTGACACATGCATCGTCTTATCAATGTGGGTACGTTGAATGGTGCGCTCTGGATCACAGGAAAAGACATAAGTCACCTTTTCTCCCCATGGAGTATTGGTGACTTCAAGTAACATCGCCCTAAGGTTCTGTGCTTCGTCGTAGCAGTAATACACGGAAATGGGATTAATGAGGTATCCAAAATAACGTGCATTGGTTAGCAATTTCACGGGGCCATTTAATGTAAGCCCCAAGCGCTTATTCACCTCATTCTGCACCGCTTCTTTTAAGGGGATATGCGAGTCACCAAAGTAGTCTTGGCGCACAAACCGAGCTGGCCGCCAAGATTTGGCAGACCACCAAGGAGACAATGCTAGAATGTCATCCACCTCATCCAAATCAAACAGCACCATACACACTTCATAGGTGAAGCCGTGATAACGTGGAGCAAAGCGACGATGCCGTACCTGCCCCGTATACAGAGCACTGGACCAGTCAGACATTACCAGTCAACTCCCAACGCCCGCGCCACTCGTACTGCACTCCAACAGCCATCTTCATGAAAACCATTGCGCCAATAGGCACCACAGAACCAAGTCTTGTCCGTATTGATCTCTTGCCAGCGCTCTTGTGCTTCAATCCCTGCGAGGGTAAACGTTGGGTGGGCATAAGTGTAACGACCAATGATTTTATCTGGGTCAATCCAATGCGTATGGTTCAATGTCACGACAAATGTCTGCTTAGAATCCTGAATGCCTTGCAGAATATTCATGTTGTAACTGAGCGTTGCAGGCTTTAGCTTTTCCGTACCCAAATGATAGTTCCAGCTAGACCACGCTAAAGTTGCCTTGGGCAGTAAGGAAGTATCTGTATGCAAGACCACTTCATTGTCGCGATAAGGGATAGCAGACAACACCTCTCGCTCTAGGTCTGTAGCATCATCACCTAACAAGGCCAAAGCCTGATCGCTGTGGCAAGAAAAGACCACCTGATCAAATGTCTCAACGCTGCCTTCTTCTAAGTGCACCTGCACACCTGCATCAGTCCGCACCACCTTTTCTATATGGCTTTCAAGGCGAATACGCTCTTTAAACGTTTGTGTAATGGGCTCAAGGTAAGCAGCAGATCCGCCTTCAATAACATGCCATTGAGGGCGGTTATTAACACTCAAAAGGCCATGATTTTTGAAGAAGCGTACAAAGAATAGCAATGGGAACTGCATCATTTCCTGTAAGGTTGCTGACCAGATCGCACTGCCCATAGGGATCAAATAGTGACTGGCAAACATATCACCATAGCCTTGTTTGGCTAGGTACTCCCCAAGCGTAATATCCGGCTCTAAACGCCCTGATTCAAGGTCTGCGATCGACTCTTTGTTAAAGCGCAAAATGTCTTTCAACATGGACAAAAACGACCAGTTCACTAAGTTTTTTCGTTGTGCAAAGAGCGTATTAAGGTTGTTACCACCGTACTCTAATCCTGTGCGCTCACAACTGACTGAAAAACTCATTTCAGTCGGCTTGGTCGCGACATTGAGTTCTTTCATCAAACGAATGAAGTTGGGGTAAGTCCAGTCGTTGTAAACGATAAAACCCGTGTCGATGTGTCGAGTAACACCTTGATCATCTACTTTTTTGGTTGCGGTATGCCCACCAATTCGAGCATCGCGCTCAAATAGGGTTATGTCATGTTGCTTGTTCAGCAGATACGCTGCCGTAAGTCCTGAAATACCGCTGCCGATGATGGCAATTTTCATAACTTTTATCCTTCGCTGGGACGCTTGCGCGCATTAAATTTAAACCATCCTGATGGCGCTAAACGAGCCAACGCCAGTAGAGCTGATAACCGTTTCGGGAATGCGTATTCAAATACACGCTTTTCAATAGCGTTTGCTATTCGGTGCGCGGCTTGCTCTGGGGCCATCAGAAAAGGCATGTCGAAATCATTTCGTTGCGTCAAAGGTGTATCGACAAAGCCTGGCAAGATACAAGATACCGCCACATCATCTGGGGCAAGATCTAGCCGTAGTGAATGAAGTAAGTAGCGCACCGCGGCCTTACTAGCGCCATACGCTTCGGAACGAATAAAAGGAGCTTGTACTGCTTGCGAAGACACTCCCACTAAGTGTGCGTTGGCAGTTTGCTTCAGCTTGGGTAGGCAAACTTGTAGGGAGTTAACCATGCCTAGGTAGTTAACTTGGTTCACACGTTCGAATAACGCCCAATCAGGAGCATCTACATCAAAATATTCGCAGGTGCCCGCGTTTAAAATCGCCATGTGCAAAGGGTCAGTCATCGACTCTAGTGCCGTGCGTGTCGCATCAATTTGTGACGTGTCCGTCACATCAAAGGCTAAAAAAGACAATTCATCAGGATAGAGCTTAGCGAGTTGCGATAGTTCTCCTTCACTTCGGGCGGAGGCAATGACTCGATTTCCCATTAGCAAATAGTGCTTAGTTAGGGCCAACCCTAAACCAGAGCTTGCTCCTGTTATCCAAATGGTTTTATTGCCCTGCTCATTTGGCATATTACCCCTCCGTGGCCATTCGTTTACGCAGACGTTTTACCGCCCAACCAATAACTGGCACATGTTCGTAGATCATCTGCCCCATGTCATAAACGTCTTCATGATAGTAAATGCGATCCGTAAATTGGATCTGGGTCATGCCGCGCACGACATGTGTTTCCTTACCAAGCTTAGGATGAGAAAAATACATATTCCACTTTATATAGGCACTATCTTTGCCTACCAGCTGATCCAAGAATTCAAATCGGCCACTGACAACATTCTCAGAAGCCTCTGAAAGGTACGCATGAAGCTCCGCCAAGCCTTGTACTTGATGCACTGGGTCACGAAATTTCACATGACTGGCGTAAACGTCACCAATAGCGTCCAAGCGAGGATTCTTCACATCTTTGTAAAAGGCTTTGAATCGCTCGATCAATTCGTTTGTTGAATTTGCATTGCATGCCTGCATCGCGGAACTACCTATTAATGTTGTCGGATAACTTTATAGTACATACGCTGAAAAAAAATCATCAGATCACTGATCCATCCATCTAAAGCCCCCGTATAATGAAACTGTGAAGATAGCTTCACCACACCCAGACTGACCCACGTGCACGTTTGGAGCCCTAGGATGAACACAGTTTCTGAAACGACAGTAGACAACACTTTGTTGGCAGACATGACTCAAGTAGCGCAAGCGCGTGATACGCGCGCACTAGAACGCTTATTTGATCACTATGCTCCACGCATTCGCGCCTTTTGTTTAGCATCGCAACCCGGCGCTAATCTTATGGCAGATGACATCGCCCAAGAAGTGATGATCCGAATCTGGAACAAAGCTCATTTATACAATCCCGCTACTGCGTCGTTGAATACATGGATTTTTACGATTGCCCGTAACGCACGTATTGATTACATGCGTAAAAATGGGCGATACCAAAGCGATATCGATCCAGAAGAGTTTTGGAGCGAAATGGCTGATGAGAATGCCGACCCCTTTCGGGAGGCACAACAACAACGCGACCAAGTTCGCATACGAGAAGGACTAACGCATTTGCCTACTGAGCAACAGCAAGTTCTGTCGAAGGTGTATTTAGAGGGTAAAAGCCACTCTGAAGCCTCAGAAGAACTTGGCTTACCATTAGGTACGGTCAAATCTCGTGTCAGACTCGCGTTAAACAAGTTATCCGTAATTATTAAGAGGTAGTCGTTATGCTTAGCTGCCATCCTTCGCTCGACATTTTGACAGATTATTCCTCTGGCACTTTGCCACTAGCGCATGCTTTGGGTGTATCTGTGCATTTAGATCAATGCCCACATTGTCGTGAGCAGATGCGTCGTCTAAATAATGTCGGGGCGGAATTGTTTGCAGAGCAAATAATTGATTCACGCCCAGAGCATATGGCGTCTTTGAAAAGCAACGTTTTAGCAGCCATCGCAAACAGCGATCAGCCAGTAGCCCACTCTAAACATGAGTCCGAACAAGAGACTGTGTTTCAACACATTCCGCGCTCCCTACGACGTTTGATACCCAAAGGTTTCAACGAGTTAAACTGGATGCCTCTAACGCCATCTTTTAAATTGGCGACGTTGAGTGATGAAGCTGGCGGACCACAAATTGCTTTATCACGAGTAAAACCAGGCGCTCGATTACCAAACCATACCCACACAGGAAATGAAATCACTGTGGTGTTGAAAGGGGCTTTCTCTGATGACGAGGGTTTGTATCGTGAAGGCGACTTTATTTGTCGAGATCATAATCACAAGCACCAGCCTCGGGTCACTAAAGACGCTGAATGCATCTGTTTGATTATCCTAGATTCACCGATTGAGTTTACCGGATGGCTAACGCGATTCCTAAATCCAATTATGCGTTATTTTCATCCCAACAAAGGCAACGCCCTCCCATCGTAGGGCAAGCTTTTATGTTTCTGATTGCGGTGAAAAAATAAACTAAAGCCATGAACATGGAAATTTGATATGATTAGAGTTCAATCTATTATAAAAGGAATACACCATGGCTTCTAAAAAGAAATCAGCCGACACTCCAATGGAAACGTCTGCAAGCATTGCGAAACAGATGGAAGAGTTCTTGGCTCGTGGTGGGCAAATCGAACAGATTGATCAAGGTGTTAGTGGTCAGTCCAACCTCAAAGGTTCGCGTCACATTACCTTGGGAAACAGTAAGCCTAAAGCTTAAATGCACGAAAAGCCGATCAATGATCGGCTTTTTGCTATCTAACCTGTCATAAAGTCGACACAAAAACTTCACTGAGCTGTCATCGTCTCTCCCTAGCCTGTTCAAGAGAACCTTGAAGGTGAGTGGAGTAGATCGTGTTACAAGTCGAACAAATCATTTCCAGTAAAGCCCCAGGCTTTTTAGACAAAAGCCCCATCATAACCAAGCCCACCTTGAGCTTGCTTAAACGCCTATTTCACGAAAATGAAGTGAATCAGTTTCTTGAACAAAATGGGCACTGCATTGGATTTGAGTTCATTGATCGCGTTTTAGATCACTTCAATTTTGGCTATCGTGCCAGCCAAGTGGATCGCCGTAACATCCCCGCAGTTGGCCGTACTCTGATCGTGGCAAACCACCCTCTTGGCGCATTAGATGGTCTAGCTATTTTGCGTCTCATTGGCGAGATTCGCCCTGATGTCAAAATCGTGGCCAACGACCTCTTATTAGGCTTTGATGCCCTCAAAGGACTTGTACTTCCGGTCGATAACATTGGCGGCAAAACAGGTCGTCAGCAACTTAAAGCCATTATGGACTGTCTACACCGAGAAGAGTGCGTGATTATCTTTCCTGCTGGTGAAGTATCACGTCTTTCTCCAAGTGGAGTCAAAGATCTAAAGTGGAACTCCAGTTATCTAAAAATTGCGCAAAAAACCAATAGCCCGATACTTCCAGTGCATATTGGTGGACGCAACTCCATGATGTTTTACACCAGTTCTTGGGTCTATCGTCCCCTCTCAACAGTGCAACTGGCCAATGAAATGTTCCGCCAGCGTAATCGTCGCATCCCTATTCAAGTGGGCGAACCGATCCCGATTCAAGAGCTGGCTAAGTTGCCATTAAGCAACAAGGAAAAGAATAAACTGGTTAAGCGACACTTGTACCGTATTGCCAAAGGTCGCAAGCCTCTGCTTAAAACGGAAAAAACCATTTCTCACCCTCAAAACCGTCAACAATTGAAACTCGAGCTTAAGCGTGCAGAGCATTTAGGATCGACCAAGGACAACAAACAAATCTATCTAGTCGATTACGAGCACGAGTCGAGCCTGATGCAAGAGATCGGACGTTTGCGTGAAATCGCATTTCGTAAGGTTGGAGAAGGCACCGGTGAGCAAAAGGACTTAGACAAATACGATCAATATTATCGCCACCTTGTCCTATGGGATGAAGATGAGCTCGAGATTGTCGGCGCATACCGTATTGGTGAGGTGTACCGCTACTTAAAAGCGGGACAAGATAAAAGTATCTACAGCAGCACTTTATTCAGCTATAGCTGCGACATGGAGCCCTATTTTGAGCAAGGGATCGAATTAGGACGCAGTTTTGTCCAACCTAAGTATTGGGGCAAACGCAGTCTCGATTACTTGTGGTATGGCATCGGTGCCTATTTAATTAAACACCCAGAAGTACGTTACATGTTTGGCCCTGTCAGCCTCAGCGGACATTTCCCACCACTGGCGAAAGACATGATCGTGCACTTTTATCGTACCTATTTTGCCGACCCTGAACACTTGGCCACCTCGTTCACACGCTACACGATACAACCTGAGCACAAAGATTTACTGAAAAGCTATTTCAGTGGAGAAAGTTACGAAGAAGACTTTCGCAGCTTAAAAGAACAGCTAGGCAACATCGGTGCTGCTGTCCCCACACTGTTTAAGCAGTACAGCGAATTATGTGAAGACAACGGCGTGCGCTTCTTAGACTTCGGTGTGGATGCGAGTTTCGGATACTGTGTTGATGGTCTGGTCCTTGTCGATTTAGACAAGGTGAAAGACAGCAAACGTAAACGCTATCTCACAGGCAATGATGTCGCTCATGAATCTTTATGATGGGAGCGCTGAGAAGCACCTGAGTGATGCTTTAAATACCATAGATATCCAAGCTTAACGGCTAAAGCGATGGCAAGTACGATCAAAACAATGTGAGCGAATTCCATGGAAACCTCCTCGATTGTTGAATGACTCACTGTCATTTTAGCTGCTCAAGTAAAATAATTGTGCATTGTTTGAACAATATGCCCTCATTTTTAGCGTTCAAGTTATGTACTATCGGTTATAGGACTGCTGATTTGGGGCGGGTTGGGGATAACACCCCAAGTTTTCCCCATTGGCGTAAGACTTGCTTGCAAACAAGCTGGATGTGCATAAGTCACACGAATCCTGCCGCTGACTCAAGGAGCTGAAGATGATCGAAAAGAACTATCTAAAAACCAAACCCGAGTGCAAAGTAAAGTTTGCTCTGCCGATAGAGCAAATCGAAGGTGCAAAAAAAGTCTTCCTTGTTGGAGATTTTAATAATTGGGACGAATCTGCCACGCCGATGCGTAAGCAAAAATCAGGCGTATTTTCTTCTACCATCAACTTGGAAAAAGACAAACAATATCAGTTTCGTTATCTGGTGGATGGCACAACTTGGCTTAATGATGAAAGCGCTGACGCTTATGCTCAGAGCCCAATCAGCCACGATCAAAACTGCGTATTACAACTGTAATTATCACGCGGTTTACGCTTCTCTTCTGAAAGGCTCCTGTTATCAAGACAGGGGCCTTTTTCATGTCTGCCGATCGTCCTCACATCGTATCGCTTTTAACTCTGCTAGAATTTTTTTTGCTCTATGGATTTCAAAATCACTCATTTTATGTACAATGTTTTTTATTAAACGCTCATTTAATAAAAAACTTACCGCTAACTTTAGGCTAAATGAGCTGACCCAAATACATCCTAATTCAGGATCTGACTTTTCGACTTTGAGAGGTGAAACATGGCACATAAGCAGCAATACATTCATGGCCGCTACGTTGCGTCCACGACGGGTGAGACCTTCGAGACACGCAATCCAGCAACAGGTGAACTGCTAGCAACCCTAGAACTTGCAGGCGAGAAAGAGCTGCAAGCAGCTGTGGACTCAGCCAAACAAGGTCAAAAAGTTTGGGCGGCAATGAGTGGCGTTGAACGTGGTCGTATTCTTAAACGAGCTGCGGACCTGCTGCGCGAGAACAACGAAGAAATCGCGAAACTGGAAGTACTGGATACGGGTAAACCGCTACAAGAAGCGATCGTTGTCGACATTCAAACCGGCGCTGACGTAATCGAATATTACGCAGGCCTAGCAGACAAAATCCAAGGCGACTTCCAAGACCTGGATGCGGACAGCTTTTTCTACTCACGCCGCGAACCACTAGGCGTATGTGCTGGCATCGGTGCTTGGAACTACCCTGTACAAATTGCCTGTTGGAAATCTGGACCTGCCTTGGCTGCGGGTAACGCAATGATTTTCAAACCGTCTGAAGAAACGCCGCTTACGGCTTACAAACTGGCGGAAATCTTTACTGAAGCAGGCCTTCCTGACGGCGTATTCAACATCGTTCAAGGGGATGCACGCACGGGTCAATTGATCACTAACCACCCTGAGATCGACAAAGTATCCTTCACTGGTGAAGTCGGCACGGGTAAAAAAGTCATGTCTGCTTCAGCGTCTTCACTTAAAGAAGTCACCATGGAGCTAGGTGGTAAATCACCACTGATCATCTTCCCTGATATGCCTGTAGACCAAGCGGTTTCCGGCGCAATGCTCGCTAACTTCTACACTCAAGGTGAAGTCTGCACCAACGGTACACGTGTATTCGTACACGAAGACATGCTGGAAGCTTTCAAAGCAGAGCTGAAAACGCGTACTGAAGCCATGATCATCGGTAACCCAATGGACATGGACACGCAAGTTGGTTCTTTGATCAACCAAGGTCATATGGAAAAAGTTCTAGGCTACATTGAGGCTGCGAAAGAAGCTGGCGCAACATTGCTATGCGGCGGCGAGCGCTACACAGAAAATGGCTGTGAAAACGGTGCCTTCGTCAAACCGACTGTATTTACCGATTGTACCGATGATATGCCACAAGTTCGTGACGAAATTTTCGGCCCTGTTATGTCAGTACTGAGTTTCAAAGATGAAGACGAAGCGATCCGTCGTGCCAATGATACGAAATACGGCCTAGCAGCAGGCGTCTTCACGAAAGACGTGAGTCGAGCTCACCGTGTGATCAAGCAGCTTGAAGCCGGTATTTGTTGGATCAACACTTGGGGCGCGTCGCCTGCAGAAATGCCTGTGGGCGGATACAAAGAATCTGGTATTGGCCGTGAAAACGGTATCGAAACCCTACGTGCATACACGCAAGTGAAAAGCGTATTGGTTTCTATGACAGACATTCCTAGCCCTTACTAAGGTAGCGGAGACATCATGAGCGAAGTATATGATTACATCATTGTTGGCGCCGGCTCTGCGGGCTGTGTGCTAGCAGATCGCCTAACGGAAAGTGGCGAGCACAAGGTTCTACTCGTGGAAATGGGAGGCTCTGACAAGAGCATCTTTATTCAAATGCCAACCGCATTATCGTACCCAATGAACACGGATAAGTACGCATGGCAATTCCACACTGATAAAGAAGACGGCCTTGATGGCCGTGAAATGCATTGTCCACGAGGCAAAGTGTTAGGCGGCTCCTCTTCGATTAACGGCATGGTGTATGTTCGTGGTCACGCCTGCGACTTTGATGAATGGGAAGAAAATGGTGCCGAGGGTTGGAATTACCAGACCGTGCTGCCTTACTTCAAACGTGCTGAAACTTGGTCTGGCGGTGCAGATACGTATCGTGGTGGTGATGGCCCATTATCGACCAACAATGGTAACGATATGACCATGAATCCGCTGTACCAAGCCTTTATTGATGCTGGGGAAGAAGCAGGCTACGGTAAAACAGACGACTACAACGGTTATCGCCAAGAAGGCTTTGGCCCAATGCACATGACCGTTAAAGACGGCGTTCGTGCATCGACGTCAAACGCTTACCTGCGCCGTGCCATGAAACGCCCGAACCTTACCTTAAAGACAGGCGTTTTAACTGAAAAAGTCTTGTTCGATGGCCAACGCGCCACCGGTCTTGAGTTCCGTGTCAACGGACAGAAACAGCAAGCAACAGCGTCTAAAGAAGTTATTCTAAGTGCTGGTTCAATTGGCTCACCAACCATCTTGCAACGTTCAGGTGTTGGTCCAAAAGCGGTACTTGAAAACGCTAATGTGCCAGTGGTTCACAACCTGCCTGGTGTGGGTGAAAACCTGCAAGACCACTTGGAAGTGTACTTCCAATACTGGTGTAAACAGCCGGTGACGTTAAATAGCAAATTAGGCTTGATTAGCAAAGGTTTAATCGGCACGCGTTGGATTTTGTTCAAAGACGGTCTGGGTGCTACCAACCACTTTGAATCTTGTGGCTTTATCCGCTCACGCGCGGGTCTTAAATGGCCAAATATTCAATACCACTTCCTGCCAGCAGCCATGCGCTACGACGGTCAGGCAGCGGTTGACGGCCATGGATTCCAAGTACACGTAGGCCCGAACAAGCCAGAGAGTCGCGGTAAAGTTTGGATCGAGTCAAACGACCCTGAAGCGAAGCCACGTATTCACTTTAACTACATTGGCACAGAACAAGACAAACAGGACTGGCGCGACACCATTCGCCTAACTCGTGAAATCTTGCAACAGTCTGCCCTTGACGACTACCGCGGCGAAGAGATTCAGCCAGGTATGAACATCCAAAGCGATGAAGAAATCGACCGCTGGGTAAAAGACAATGTAGAAAGTGCCTACCATCCATCTTGTACTTGTAAGATGGGCGCTGACAACGACGCTATGGCGGTTTTGGATGCCGAATGTCGTGTTCGCGGAGTAGAAAACTTACGCGTGGTGGATTCCTCTATCTTCCCAACCATCACCAACGGCAACTTGAACGCCCCAACTATCATGGTGGCGGAGCGAGCGGCCGATATGATCTTAGGAAAATCTCTACTGCCAGCGGCCAACGCACCAGTATGGATTCATCCTGAGTACCAGACTCAACAGCGTTAAGGTTGAGTCACAGCGTTACTCCACTTTTAGGCCTCCTCGGAGGCCTTTTTTGCGTTCTAGCAATTATCTCTCAGGAGTATTAGGGATTCAGATCGCTGTCACCAAAATCAATTTCTAGCTCCACGCGCAAGCGCGAGAAGTCGCTGCAACATTGTTTTAGTGACCGCCTCAAAGCACCGCAGAATTAACATCGTACGACCCGGCTCCGTTCGGGGAGAGGCCTCGGTAAGCACCTAGACAAATAGTTGAGGCTATTTCTCGCTAAGCTCCCCTGCCAATTCAATCACGGCACGCCCAAGTTGAACTAACGTGCCGAAGTTCGGTGTGGTATCCGGTTTTAAAGAACGATAGGCACTCGTTCTGCTTTTGATTCCCGCTTTGGCAATGACTCGCTGATGACCAAATTTTTCTACGTAACCTCGAATTGCGGCTTGTAAAATATCTGGTCGTCCCTCTTGCATAGACTCCCAAGCCGCAGATTTAATGACCGCCTCAATCTCTTCTAAGCTGGATAAATTGCTAGCTTCAGACAACTGGCCAACGGACAGATCGCGTAGCTTATTCGCAGTTAGAGTAATGTTCTCCCAGCGAAGAGAGCCATCTGTATCTAAAGCAAATTTATCAAAACGAGAAGACGATTCTACTGTAGAAAAAATATCTTCTAGATCTACAGTGCCTTTAAAGCCATCACTGAAAATCAAAGCCAAGTTGTAATCGGTGATAAGATCTACATCTATTACTTTTAACATACGTCGCCTATTTTCCCAGGGTTGATGCCAATCACTGCAAGATTCCACATCTTCATCAACTGTTTTCTATGTGATGCGATATAGTGCTCAGCACGCTTACGCTGCTTGTTAGGTAAGTACCCTTCTAAGCATTCAGCTGTAACGATTGAGATAATCAGTTCAAAGCCACCATATTTGACATGCACATGTGGCAATTTGTGTTGTTGGTTGTCGAAGAAATACAAATGAAACGACAACCCCATCCATGTGTCGATTTCAGGCATCCTTGCCTCGCTATCTGATTCATTATCTATAGAATAGACAAGTCTCTTAAAAGAGACAAACTTTATTGAAAAATATCCTGCGCACTGACTGAGCTATTCGGGAAAACACTTACTTCAATTCAGTACTGTTTTAGTCAGGCATTGATAAGCAGAGGTGGCTTGTTGAGGTTGATAGCCAAGTGTTTGATAGAGTGTTTTGGCGGTGTTGTTATCGTGGGCAACACGCAAAGTAAGTTATTGATAGCCTTGATATTTTGCAACATCAGCAATGCGCTGAAATAAGGCTTTGGCAAGTAGCCCTCAGGAGTATTAGGAATTCAGATCACCGTCACCAAAATCAATTTTTAGCTCCACGCGCAAGCGCGAGAAGTCGCTGCAAAATTATTTTGGTAACTGCCTCAAAGCACCGCTGAATTAACATCGTACGGCCCGCCTCCGTTCAGGGATAGGCCTCCAATAGCCTCTGGCAAGTAGCCTTCAGGAGTATAGGGATTCAGATCGCCGTCACAAAAATCAATTTCTAGCTCCACGCGCAAGCATAAGAAGTCGCTGCAAAATTATTTTGGTAACCACCTCGAATTGCGACTTTCAAACATTTGGTCGTCCTTCTTTCGTCGACACTCAAGCAGCGGACTTAATCACGACTCAACACTACCCATAATGATATCTAAGCTGTGCGATCATCAAAGTATCATTATCACATCGATAAATAATCCGATGCTCATCGTTAATGCGTCTTGACCAATAGCCTGACAAGCCATGTTTCAATGGTTCAGGTTTACCAATGCCTTCGTACGGCTGTCGCTGAATCTCTTTGATCAAGGTATTAATACGTTTTAAGACTTTCTTGTCCGTGCTCTGCCAATATAAATAGTCATCCCAAGCGTGGCTTGAAAACATCAGCTTCATTCAATTAATTCCCTTTCTTCACCTTTCCCTGCTTCAAGCTCAGCCATGGATTCCAGTAGTCGCTTGGCATTAGCTGGAGATCGAAGTAAATAAGTCGTCTCCTGCATAGCCTCATAGTCTTCAAGTGAAATCATCACAACTGGCGCTTCACTCTTGCGAGTAATGATCACTGGCGAGTGGTCATTACAGACCTTTTCCATCGTGCTCGCTAAATTTGCTCTTGCAGTGGTGTAGCTAATAGCATCCATAAAATAAACCTCAAATTGTACATGTACAGAATTAAGTACATTGTAATTCTTTGATCAATTCTCGTACAAGCTATATTTGATGATTGGAAGGTACAGGAATGCATTCGAATCAACGCTGACACTCGTCAGAGGAAACTCTAATGAACCAAGAGATCATTCTCGAATCGCAGCTAAGATCATGTCCTTCAGACGAAAGATCCGGGTATAAAATCCAACGATTGCTCTCTTCGCCGTTTGCCAGTACTTTGTATATCAATTTCGTCAAGGTACACATGGATTGGTAACAACTATGACAACGTTCACCACCTACTATTTAGAAATGCACTCACCTCATCAACTGAATGCAAAAATACTCCCAGACTCATTAAATATTGTTGAATGTGAGCAACCACAATATGAGCTAAACCGCTTTTTATACCAGCTTGTTGGAGATTCATGGGATTGGGGAGATTTGGACACTTATACTAATGAGCAGTGGCAAGCTCGTGTCGAGGACAAGGCTTTAAGGACATGGGTTGCCTATTACCGTGGCAGCATTGCTGGATACTATGAACTCTACCAGCCTGACAATAAGCATACCGAAATAAAATATTTTGGCCTTTCTAAAGAGAATATCGGCAAAGGATTTGGTGGCGCATTACTTAGCCAAGCAATTATATCGGCTTGGGAGTGGCCTGGAACCAAAAGAGTTTGGGTCCACACATGCACATTAGACCACCCAAATGCACTAAAGAATTACTTGTCTCGTGGGATGGAAATTTATAAACAAGAAACAGCTCAATTAGATTAAATAAATCTACATTGTATCGACTCATAGCAAAAATTTCTGCGCACTAACTGAGCTATTCGAGAAAACACTTACTTCAATTCAGTACTATTTTAGTCAGGCATTGATAAGCAGAGGTCGCTTGTTGAGGTTGATAGCCAAGTGTTTGATAAAGTGTTTTGGCGGTGTTGTTATCGTGGGCAACACGCAAAGTAAGTTGTTGATAACCTTGGTATTTGGCGACATCAGCAATACGCTGCAGTAGGGCTTTGGCAATACCTTGGCGGCGATGTGCGGGCGCGACATATAGGCCGTTGTGCCACATTTCACTGTCGGCAAAATGCTGGGGGCCGTGATTTAAAGGGGAGCGCATTAAACGCCAAAAAGCTTTGTAACCTAGGGCTTTCAGTATAGAGCGCCAGTTCCCTGCACCGGTAAAGCTTCCGCTTGGTTGCTGAAAGCCAGCAATGCCGACAACTTCACCTGCGCTGAGTGCATATACACCATAGCGCCAATCGACCACTGTTTGCAGCAAGCGCTGCACTTTTTCAGGTTCCAAGTCCATGCCATGTAACTCAAGACAAATCGCCTGAGCATAAAGCTCTAACGCTTGCTGTGATTGCAGCGTATTGAGTTGATGCTGTATATCGAAACTAAGCGTTTGCATGGTTTGCGCCCAAAAATATGACAAAGTCTGCGGATTAACTAATGATAATAAATATCATTTTCAATACAATAAGTCACCTCATAAACCTAGGGAGTTTTTCATGAGTCAGGAACGTCCAGTCAATTTGGACCTTAAAACAATACGCTTACCGATCACGGCCATTGCTTCCATCCTCCACCGGATTTCTGCAGTCATTATCTGGGTAGGACTTGGCGCTTTTTTGGTCGCTAACCTTATCGCATTATCTTCTAGTGAAGGCTTCGATACGATTCAGTCACTGTTGGATGAATATTTCATTATTCAATTCGTACGCTGGGGCTTCACTACCGCTCTGGGCTACTACATTGTGGCTACCCTTAAACACATCGTTCAAGATTTTGGCCACTTTGAAGAATTAGAAAGCGGTCAAATGATTGCTAAGGTCGCCATTGCTGTGGGGATATTGCTGAGCCTAATGACAGGAGTATGGATATGGGGGTAAGTGCAAAAGACAAACTACGCAGTGGTACTCGCGAATGGGTGTTTCAGCGCGTTGCTAACTTTCTAATTTGCCTTTGGGCAATCACCTTTATCACAACAGTATTGCTCCAAGCACCCACAGACATGGAGTCTTGGCGAGCATTGTTCGTCCCTATGTGGTTCAAACTGTTTAGTACCCTAGTACTATTGTTTGCAGGCTTAAACAGCATGCTGGCCGGATGGCAGATCGGCACGGACTATATCAAAGTCCCAGCTATAAACCGTCCTTACATGTGGCTAGTGAAGCTCATCAGTATCGCTTATGTGGTGATCGGTCTATATATTTTATGGGGATTGAGTTAATCCGCTTATCAAAAAGCGTTACTCTATCTGACTAACGCTTTTTACTTTCAGCATCCAAATGGATAACAGCGGTATGGATACCCTCTTAAAGCTAAGACCCTTGACCACAGCAGATATCGATTGCGCGAGTCAAATTTGCTTGGCGGCCTTCAATCAATCCGTCGCACATACTGTCTCTGCTGATGGTATTGCTACATTTTTCAAGATCGCCTCGCCTGACGCTTTTCAAGCGCGTATGCACAAAGATACTTTTATGCTTGTCGCAGAACGTGAAGATATCGTAATCGGTGTTGCTGAGCTGCGCGAAGGTCATCACATCTCGATGCTTTTTGTTCGACCAGATCAACAGCAACAAGGTATTGGGCGAGCATTGCTTCATGGTTTGCTCAATCACGTTCGATCAAACACCGTCACCGTCAGCGCATCGCTTACCTCTGTTCCTGCCTATGAAAAATATGGTTTCAAAGTCACAGGTGAGATTTCTGAAACAGCAGGATTAATTTATCAGCCAATGTCACTGAGTGTTGATATCAAGTAGCACAACTAATGGATATCCTAAACCTAGAAGACTTCACCGTAAAAGACTGACGATTAAGAACTCGTAATGCTCTTGCAATGAATCCAGCGACAGTCAAAATCCCGAATCGAGTTGCCTAAATGGCAACAATACATAACTTTAACTTTTTTAAGCTTTAGCGCCGCGGAAAACGCCAGAACAGCAGGATATTCATCAATGCTGAAGCCACGTAAGTTAAAGCACAAGCGGTTAATATGCGTTTTACCTTAGGGAGATCTTGGCTGGGTAAGTAGCGTCCTTTTTTTAACATGGGCAAAGCTTTGTTAAAGCTCGCATCCCATTCTTCAGGCAAGATCGCCAGTTGTATGAAAACGGTCATCAAGCCTAACGTTACAATCACTAAACCATGTATTAGCGGTGTATAGGGCAATCGTAAAACGGCACTGAGAATGGGCCATGCGAATAGCATCAAGACCGCAAAACGCTGAATAATCATCGCCACAGGCAAGTAACGAGTACGCAATCGAGCGACGGTTTCTTGGCGGTGATGCGCAATCGCGTGACCGACCTCATGAGCCGCTACCGCTACAGCGGTAAGCGAGCGCTCGTTTAGCACATAGGGACTTAAACGGACAGTTTTAGCTTGAATGTCGTAATGGTCTTTACCCTCTTCTGCCACATCTACGTTAACGTCTTGTATGTCGTAGCGCTGCAGCAGATGCCGTGCTAATTCCCCCCCTGTACCTGGCAAGTCACCACGAGGGGATCGGTATTGGTTCAACACACGTTTCACCCAAATCTGTGGGCCAAAAAAGAGAGCCAGTAAGCTAATCAACAAGGCGATATAAATAATCATGGGCTTTTCATTCTCTTGTTACAGGATGCACTTTGACGAATGGAAACTGGGTCACCTACACTATTAACAACGCAAGGAGCTCACGTATGCGAAACCCACTCATTCCTGACATTTTGGCCATTCTCAAAGAGCATTCTCAAGGCATTTCTGAGTTTGATTTGCTGAAGGCGCTCAAAGCACGTCATGCCATGTTAAGCCAACTCGCAGAAGACTCAAACCTATTGCTGTTTCGCCAACATTTTTTGATCATGAATGCGCTGTATCAGCTGCAGACAAGTTTGTGGCAGGAAGAGCAACTCGCCCTTGAGATCTCTGGAACTCGTATTAGTTTAGTCTACGGTAAACAACACCCGTCATCGTCTTCTAATACGAACGTTTCTGACAGTGCGGATGCCAAGCTGGCGGCTTATTACAGCGACTGGGATGAATACGTAAAAACAGACAAAGAGGATGTTGAACAGCTGCTGCAAAGTTTTTATCAAGGTATCGCCAGTGTTGATGAGCGTAAAGATGCATTAAAGGTCCTAGCATTACATTCTGACTTCATGAATGATAAAGAGGCGATTAAGCGTCAGTACCGTAAATTAGCAAGAGACGCTCACCCTGATCATGGAGGCGATCCAGAGCGTTTTATCAGCTTAAGACAGGCTTACGAATGCTTAATGCACAGCTTTGTGTGAACTTTATCCCGTATCTTTGAGTCTTAACAGGAACCATTTTTAACCGTTAAGACCTTTAACGAATGAGCTTCTATGTCTGTAAAACCGCTGTTGCTGTTAATACCTATTCTCGTGCTGTCTGCTTGTTCCACACGAGAAATCGATCCTTCGAATGATTTCCCAAATAATGGCCGTGATGAGCAAGCACAAAAGCGTGAATCCCTCTACTTAAGTGAGCGCTTACCACCAGGGCTGCCCTATCCAGATGCTACTTTTATAACGGGTATTGAACAGCAAATACGTTATCTAGAGCGTATTTCTGCAACCTCATACCAGCTGGATAATCTACTCGTTACCCGTGATGATTTGCGCGCCGCCGCGGAGGAAATTCAAACATGGGTCAATCACCCGACTTACTGGCCTCAGTTGAGTGCTTATCAAATCGCAGGTCAGGACCAACGGGGTAATGTGCAGATTACAGGTTACTATGTTCCCGTGATGAGCGTACGCCATCAGGCAGATGATGAATATCGCTACCCT
Source organism: Marinomonas communis (assembly GCF_004363305.1). GTDB lineage: Bacteria > Pseudomonadota > Gammaproteobacteria > Pseudomonadales > Marinomonadaceae > Marinomonas > Marinomonas communis. The sequence goes on from NZ_SNZA01000006.1 coordinate 76,642, forward strand.
CTTTACCGCAAGCCTAATGTGGCCAAAGGAACGCCTCTCCCTGATCGTGAGGCGATTGATTTTGAAGGCGCTTTAGATGGTCAAGGGCTAGAGATTGCTTACAGCAATAGCTTGGTCGATAACTTCTTTTTGCATGTGCAAGGCTCAGGGGTTGTCGAGTTTGAAGACGGCGAACGTCGTTTACTCTCTTGGGGAGGCGTGAACGGCCATGCTTATCGCAGTCTTGGTAAAGTATTGATCGAGAAGGGCGAAATTGATCGGGCTGATATGTCAGCTCAAGCCATACGTGAGTGGCTTGCCGCTCACCCTGAGCGCCAACGAGAGATCATGTCGACGAACCCAAGTTATCTGTTCTTTAGTGAGGGACTGACCCAACCCGTTGGCGCCGCTAACGTGCCTTTGACGCCACTTTACTCTGTTGCGGTCGACCCAAGCGTCATTCCTCTGGGCAGCATTTTGCTAGGTGAAGTGCCTAAGCTTGACCAGCAAGGGAATCTAGTGGGTCATGAGTTTCGTTTGCTACTCGCCCAAGACAAAGGTGGAGCGATTAAAGGCCCAGGGCATATCGATTGGTATCAGGGCATTGGTGAGGCGGCGCATTTTCATGCAGGACAGTTGAAGCACTTTGGCCGAGTGTGGCTATTATTACCACGCTCGGCCAAGTAGTCGAATGCTAATCCTTTAGCTGGAAAGCAACAGGAAGTGTGATCTCTATCGCATCACTTCCCATTTCCAAGTTAAACGCTGGCAGAGGCTGTGAGCGCTTCACCATATCGATGGCCGCTTGGTCTAAGCGCTTAGAGCCTGAGCTTTCTACCACTCGAATCGGACGTGCGTCGCCGTTCGCATGGGCGGTGAACGATACCGTTACGATGCCTTCTTCACCACGGCGGCGAGATGCTCTAGGGTAACGTTTGTTGTGCGCTAACTTCGCTTTTAGCTTAGCGTAGTAATCCGCTTTCGCTCCGGCTTGCCCACCATTGTGTGCGGCACTCGCTTTACCCGTTGTCGCTTTTTGCTGCACTACCGTTTGCGCGGCATTCACCTTCTGCGCCACGACAGGGGCTGGTTTTGGACGAGGCTTAGGCTCTGGTTTTGGCTTCGGTTTAGGTTCCGGCTTGGGCTCTGGTTTTGGCTTCGGCTTAGGTTTCGGCTTGGGCTCTGGTTTCGGCTCAGGCTGAACAATCTCACTCTTCTGCTTCACCTCGACCTTAGGTTCCGGTTTTGGAATCGGCTTAGGTTCAGGGATCGGTTCGGGCTCAGGAATAGGTTCCGGCTCAGGCTCTGATTCAGGAATTGGCTCCGGTTCAGGCTCAGGAAGCGGTTCTGGTTCAGGCTCTACAATTGGCTCCGGTGGCGTTACTTCGGCTTGGGCAACGATGGTTTCTTCTTTGACCCCCATGTCACCTAGCATACCTAAATCAAACTCAATGCCTTGTTCGCCTGCAGCCAAACTGCCTGATTCATTTTTAGGGTGCATAAACGCCCCATAAAAAGCACCAGCATGCAAAGATACGGCAAGGCCACCCGCCACAATCCAATGTGTTCTCTTCATTACTCCGTCCCTTTTCCTAGTTGTGTTGCCACACTTACTTTGGTTAGACCCGAAGCTTTAATTTCAGAGAATAATGGGCGTAAGGCTTCAATACTGACATCGCCGTCTGCTTTTACCTGTACCCAGAACTCGTCTTTATCAGAGGCTTGATCAAACAGAACACTTAAGCGACTTTGAACATCTTCGACTTTGGTTAAGTCATCGTTCAAGTAAAGCTCACCATTGGTCCCTAGCACGATCAGCACATTGGGCTCAGTGGCAGCACGTTGCTCATTAATGGAGTTAGGCGGTGTAATTTTGATTGGGTCAGATTTTTGAATCTGACCTGCAACCATAAAGAAGATCAACATCAAGAACACGACGTTGATTAATGGGATGACACCGTCATCCCCAGCTTGGCTATCACGCTGTGCAATAAATTTTTGATTAATATTCATGATTGAGGATCATTAAACGCGTTTGCAATCGATAGCTTTTCAGCACCTTGTAACTTGAGTTGGTCGGCAAGCGTCATTAATGATTGTAGCGATACGCTATCTTCAGCCTGAAGAACAAACAAGCGATCTTTGTTTTGCTGCACAATGTCGCGAATGCGATCACTGTTTTGCACGGAAATAAACTGATTGTCGAACCACACTCTGCCGTCGTTGGCTTTCAGCTCAAACAATAACGGATCTTGCTTATCTTGGTCAGGCAATACTTCCTGAGAAGGCGCAGCCAAAGGTGTGTCTAATGTTCTCCATGCCACAAACGATGACGTCAGCATGAAGAACAATAGAAGAATGAAAACGACATCGATCAGTGGTGTTAAGCTAACAAGCTGCTTTTTGCGTGGCTGGTCAAGCTTAAGCGGCATGCAGCACCTCGCGCGCAGCCACTGCGGCTAGGCGTTCACCTTCTTTTGATGTAAAAACCTGCGTCACCGAGTCGTTCATGTTGTGTGCCACACGCTCTACTTTACGCTCTAACCAAGCGTGCATAGCAATGACTGGAATCGCTACCGCAATACCTACTGCAGTGGTCAGCAATGCCTGCCAAATACCACCAGACAATACAGAAGGATCAACTTGTGCGCCTGCACCTTCCATCTGTTGGAACGCAGTGATCATACCTAGCACTGTTCCGAGTAGACCCAATAATGGGCTCAATGAACCGATGATTTCCAGTGGTCGTAGGAACGAACGTAGATCATGCAGCGTGTTCAATGCACGACGTTCAGCTTCTTCACGTACCGTTGCCACTTCTCGATTCGCATGACGCAAGGCTTCCATACTGTATGCAACAATGCTTTCAACCGGACGCTTTTCTGAAAGCTTTGCCAGCGCTCCATCAATATCACGAGCACGCCACGCATCCAGCGCAAGATTGACATTCTTGCGGCTTTCCGCTCGCAACATGGCCAATTGCCATAGTTTCACTAAGAAAATAGTGACAGCAATAACGGAGAATCCCAATAGTATCCATACAACCGGGCCACCAACCATTAAGAAGTCTTTGATTTGTTCCATTGTGCTATTCATCGCACGCTCCAGAGAAGAAAAAAGATAATTTCATCAATGATATTCATTCTCACCTGCATTTACAAGAATTTACCCATAATTTGTTGCAATCCAAAACATATTTTTTGACGTACTTAGACTATCAACGGGTGGAGAATTAGATATGAGTATTGGGCTAATTTGGTTCGGTAATGACTTACGCACAGCAGACCAAACCATGATGTGGCACGCCAGTCAGGAAGTAGATCAGCTAATATGTGTTTTTTGCGACTCTTCTTTGGCTGACACTTCACCTCTGAGCGCATATGCCACGCCTTCGACGTTACGGAAAGTTTTTCTTCGCCAAGGGCTGAATGACCTCTCTAAGAGTCTTTCCGAGTTAGGACAAACCTTGTTTGTCTCGTCACTGCCTGCGCATCATGTCATTACCACATTGCTAAATGAGCTGCCCATCACACACGTGTACCGCAACTTGCACCCTGGCTGGTACGAGCAAAAAGCTTTAGACGATCTGAAAGAAGCTTTTTCAGATGTGCAGTTCCGCCTTTTCTCAGGGCTGCAACTCTTTTCACCATCCCACACTACTTTTATCGGTAATCAGTTTCCCGATACGTTCTCCAAATTCCGTAAACATATGGAGCGTTTGGAGGTTTCTCCGCCCGCACCAGAGATCAATCGACTGCCCGCTATTGCACCGTTTGTATTGCCTAATATAAGCCCTTGGAAAGTCATCCAAGAACAAGAAGCTCCGCTCTTTAATGGTGGCGAATTAGCCGCCCTAACACAGCTCAGCGATTACTTCGCCACACCATTGCCAAGCACTTATAAAGAGACACGCAACGCCTTTGATGGTTGGGAAAACTCAACGAAGTTTTCCGCTTGGCTGGCACAAGGCAGTATCTCACCAAAGCAAATTAAGGCCTGCCTTGATGTCTATGAGCGTGATCACGGTGCCAATGACTCCACCTACTGGATTTTCTTTGAACTGTTATGGCGGGACTATTTCCATGGTTATGGACTGCATTACGGGCGACAGTTGTTTGCTCGACAAGGTATTCGTGGCCAAGGCGCACAAGGCAGCTTCTACCCAGAACGTTTTAAGAAATGGTGCCAAGGCAACACGCCCTACCCCATTGTTAACGCCTGCATGCGACAGCTCAATCAGACTGGTTACATGAGTAACCGAGGTCGCCAGCTGGTGGCCAGTTGTTTAATTTACGATTTGGGAATCGATTGGCGTTATGGTGCAGCCTACTTTGAGTCACAACTACTAGATTATGATGTCGCTTCCAATTGGGGAAATTGGCAATACATTGCTGGAGTGGGAGCCGATCCCCGTGGTGGACGTCACTTTAATCTAGACAAACAGGCACGCACCTACGACCCAGAACAACGCTTTATTCAAACTTGGGGGGGTAATGACTTTGACAAGAATCTAGATTCTGTCGATGCTGCAGACTGGCCCATCTCACCCACGTCTTAGTCATGGCATTAAACCATTCTCCTATTGTTGTTTGGTTTAAGCGTGATTTGCGTTTGAGCGATCACGCCCCTTTAAAACAAGCCTGTGCAAGTGGGCATCCTGTTTTATTGCTGTATGTGTTTGAGCCTGAACAACTAGATGATCCTCATTACGATGAACGACATTGGCGCTTTGTATGGCAATCATTGCAAGACTTACAGCAGCAGCTCGCGTCATACCAAGGACAGATACATATTCGCCAACAATCTATACTCGAAGCATTTGATGAGTTGCATCGCAACACGGGCTTTACTCAGATACTGAGTTACGAAGAAATTGGCGTAGGGATTACGTTTAAGCGAGACCAAGCCGTCAAGAACTGGTGTCAGCAACACCAAGTACAATGGACAGAGTTCCCAACTGGCGCGGTCATTCGGGCACTGACCTCCCGCACCACGTGGGATAAAGCGTGGCAAAGCACCATGCGTGCGCCTTTAGACACACCTAACCTTGAGCAAGCCGAATGGTTTGCTATCCCCGAAACAACTTTCATACCACCTGACTCATGGCAAACACCCCAACGAGGCATGCAAACCGGTGGAAGTTCACTTGCTTGGCAAACGTTAACGAGCTTCTACGAAGGTCGTGGACAAGATTACTACCGTCAATTATCAAGCCCTCTTACCAGTCGTAACGCCTGCACCCGCTTATCGCCTTATTTGGCTTGGGGCAACATCAGCCTGCGGGAAGTTTACCAAGACTTGCTGTCGCGCTGGCACACCAAAGGTTGGCGTCGCACCTTGGTCGCGTTGAGCTCACGTTTGCATTGGCACTGTCATTTTATGCAAAAGTTTGAAAGCGAGTGTGAGATGGAGTGGCGCCCTATCAATCGTGGCTATGACCGCTTCCCTTACCGGCAAGACGAGCGAGTTAACGACGATCTCAGAGCTTGGCAAAGCGGTCAAACTGGCGTACCTATGATCGACGCTTGCATGCGGGCTTTACACTTTACTGGCTACATTAACTTTCGCATGCGCGCTATGCTGGTCAGCTTTTTATGCCACCACTTAAATATTGATTGGCGCTTAGGCGTACATCATTTGGCTAGGCTATTTTTAGATTTCGAACCGGGGATTCATTACCCGCAATTTCAAATGCAAGCAGGTATTACAGGCGCAAACACCATTCGTATCTACAACCCTATCAAGCAGTCCCAAGATCAAGACCCTGATGGGGACTTTATTCGACGCTGGGTACCTGAACTTGCTGACGTTCCAAGTCCACTCATTCATACCCCTTGGACCATGACGCAAATGGAGGAAGCTTTGTATCAATGTACTGTTGGTGAAGATTATCCCGCGCCCATTATCGATGTACCGAGTGCAGCGAAAGCCGCACGGGACAGGCTCTGGGGATTTCGTAAAGAAGCCCTTGTACAGCAGGAAAAACAACGTATTTTAACCACTCACGTACGGCCATCCAGTCGCCGTAAGGGCATGACATCATGAGCCAATTTGAAACCTTGCGCGTCATTTTGGGAGATCAATTAAATGCCGCCCATTCTTGGCTCAGAAAGCCCAATGACAAAGTCGCCTACCTCATCGCTGAGCTGCATCCTGAAGCTACCTATGTGCGCCATCATAAGCAAAAGTTGTGCGCCTTTTTCCTGGCCATGGAACGCTTCGCTCAAGCTCTGAAAGACGCCGGGCATAACGTGCAGTACTTGACCCTCGACGATACCGAAGGGCACAGCTTGGAATCCTTGATTATGGGCATGGCGGACTCTCTTGGCGTGCGCCGTATTGAACTGCAACGACCTGACGAGCATCGTGTGCTGATGCAGTATCAAGCCTTGGCGAGCCAAGCTAAGGTGCCGGTGCATTTAGCCGACACGGAGCACTTCATGCTGCCCTTCGACGAGATCCCCCGCTTCTTCAAAGCTAAAACCAGTGTGCGAATGGAACATTTCTATCGCAAAATGCGTCAACGCTTTAACATCCTCATGACCGACGACCATACACCGGAAGGCGGTCACTGGAATTACGACTCCGCGAATCGACAGAAATTAAAGGCCAGTGAGTTAAAAGACATCCCTGAGCCCTTGCTATTTCAGCATGATGTAAGTCACCTACTCGAACGTATCGAGCGCCATAAAATTCCGTTTCTTGGCGAAGCGGATGCTGCCTTACCATGGCCTGTGACTCGCCAAGACGGCTTGAACTTACTGCAGTACTTTTGCGATCACTTACTGGCTAATTTTGGCCGTTTCCAAGATGCGATGACTGGTCGCTCGCCTCATGCTTGGAGTCTGTATCATTCGCGCCTATCGTTCGCGTTGAATACCAAAATGATTCATCCAAATCATGTTATCAAAGCGGCCGTGATGACCTATCGTCAGCGAAACGACATCGACATTGCTCAAGTAGAAGGGTTTGTGCGACAAATCCTTGGCTGGCGCGAATACGTGCGGGGCATGTACTGGATCAACATGCCTGATTACTATGAACAGAACGCATTGGATGCCCAACGAGACTTGCCCCATTATTTCTGGGATGGCCAAACCAAGATGAACTGTATGGCACACGCCATCGGTCAATCCCTCGAATACGCCTATGCACACCATATTCAACGGCTGATGGTGACGGGTAATTTCTGTCTATTGGCTGGCATCCATCCAAAACAAGTGGATGAGTGGTATTTAGGGATTTATGTAGATGCCTTGGAATGGGTGGAACTACCTAATACCCGCGGTATGAGCCAGTTCGCTGATGGAGGTTGGATTGCCTCAAAACCTTACGCGGCCAGTGGTAATTACATTCAAAAAATGAGCGATTATTGCAGCGATTGCCACTATCAAGTGAAAGAAAAAGTGGGTGAAAAAGCCTGCCCAATGAACAGTTTATATTGGCGCTTTATGGTGCAACACCGTGACCGTCTATTAAAGAACCCGCGCATCGGTATGATTTACGGTAACTGGGACAAACAAGATAAAGCCCAACAAGATGCCGTACTAGAGCGGGCACAATGGTGCCTGGATAACATCAACGGATTATAGAGCGGACGGTCTCGCTCTGTTATTACCATTTCTAAGGCATATTGAGCATGACCTAAGCGTCATGCTCAATATGACAAGATATCCGATAGATTGATTGATAAATCCACCAAGCGGCCACACCCGCGCAGACATTCGCCAAGCTTGCACCGATAAACAGCCCCCATAAACCACCGATCTGGCCACCGATCCATAGGCATGGTAGGAAAAAAGCAAACAGGCGCAGCGCTGACATCCACAACGCGCGATAGGGTTTACCCAATGCATTTGCCGCAGAGACCATCATCATACACACGCCCAAAGGCCCTAAGCTGATCGGCACCCACATCAAATGCCAAGCCACGATATCTGTGACCTCCGCGTCGCTCGACATCAACTGCGCTAAGCTCGGTGCCCACCACCAAACCAAGATCGCCACAAGGGTCTGGAAGACCAAGACATAACCCACAGCGATTCGCAGCAGCTGTCTAATCGCTTCGAATTGGCCTGCCCCAAAAAAGCGACCAACCATAGGTGGCAATGTCATGGTCAGCGCCAACACAGTCACAATCGCCAAAAACTCGAACCGAGAGCTTACCGCCCAAGCCGCAACCGCTGCCGTGCCAAACCCTGCTAATAACTTAGTCGCCAACACAGACGATAGCGGTGGCAATAATTGGCTAACCATAGCAGGCCCCATAATATGACCAATGCTACCTAGTGTTTTGATAATAGACAGGTTGCCAAAATCAAACGTCAGCCAATGGCTGGCAAAGCATTTTGGCACAATGATTAACATCCCCAACGAGAAAGCTAAGCAAGTCGCTAAAGCAGCCCCTACAATGCCCAAATCAAGCACAAAGATAAATAATGGGTCCAAGGCGATGTTCAGTAAGCTGGTCACCACCATAATGGTGCCAGGTAGCATGGTATTACCATTAGAGCGACAAATGCTGTAGAAAAAATAGATCATGGCGCCCATCCAAGTACTGACGAGCCACCATCCCCAGTAGTCATCAATAATCGGGGTCACGCTCTCAGGTGCACTTAGCAATGCCAGAACTGCAGCTCGGCTAAACCAAACCAATACGGCAACCAGACCGATACCGACGGCTCCCAACAGCACAACCAAACCGGCTAATTGCTTAGCGTATAAGGATTCTGATGCACCCAGTGCTCGGGAAATCAAAGACGTTGTGGCAATGCCTAGCCCCACCTGTATGCCGATAAAAATTAACGCAATCGGTGCAGTGAAGCCTTGCGCCGCCAAAGGTAAAACACCCAATTGGCCAATGAAGGCACTGTCTACTAACTGGAAACTCATAATCGATAAAATGCCAAACAGCATCGGCCAAGTCATCGAGAAAAGTTGTTTACCAAGAGAGGATGTTGACTGCATGGGCTACCTTAAGAATGAGCGTTATCTAACCGCCACACAGTATACGGTAGAGTCATGACACTAAGGCGAATTTTCCGTGTTTTTTGCTAGGTTAATACGTTGTCCACGACACCGTTCCGAGCAGTATTTCACCTCATCCCAACATTTGGCCCACTTTTTCCGCCAAGTAAAGGGGCGCTGACAAACTGGACATTGTTTACTAGGAAGGTGTGGTTTCTTGTGTGCCATGATGTTTCTCTTGCTGCAATCGACGTACTCGCCACATCAATACGACCGCCAAGCTAGTAAAGATCACATACCCCGCCGCCAAGGGTGTCACAGAGAAATCATAGAAACGTCCTACCGATACCGACAAGACAACGGCCAGCAAACTGGACAACGACGAAATCAGCGAAGCCCCAAGTCCTGCCATACGCCCTAAGGGTTCCATCGCCATCGCGTTAATATTGCCAAACAGTAGCCCCATGCTAAAAAAGATCGGAATCCCCAAAGATAAGAATAACCACAATGGCGGCTGCCCTTGCCATACCAGCGAAACGCCCATCATGGCTAACGCTGCGCTGCATTTCAAAGTTAATGCAAACCAGATCAAGCGCTGCATGCCAAAACGCATCACAATGCGACCATTGGTAAAAGACGCCAACCCTGCGCCACCCGCCATCATGGCAAAGTACAGTGGAAAGGCTTCTCCCGTTTGATAAACATCCTGAAAGATCGACTGCGAAACCCCTAGATACAACATGAGTCCTGAAAACACGAGTCCAGCCATTCCCGTTAAGCACATCACTTCTTGTTGTTTTACGATAAATCGAGCATCACGCCATAAGCGGGAAAAGGCCAGCGGTTGGCGTTGTTCTTTAGCTAACGTTTCAGGCTGACGCAGGATCAGCCAAATGGAGGCGATTATGGCTTGTAACATCAATGCGCCAAAGATCCAGCGCCAGTCCCCAAGCAACAACACCAATTGGCCAAAAGCAGGCGCTAGCATGGGAACTAAAATGAAGATAAGCATCACATAAGACATGATGCGCGCCATGGCCGCCCCTTTGTACATATCTCGGATCAATGCTCGAGAGGCAATCTTGGGGCCTGCAACACCAAAGCCTTGTATAAAGCGTCCTAACAACAGCGCTTCCAGAGTGTCTGCTGACATAGCAACCAAACAGCCCACTAAATACAAAGCCACACCTGTGAGGATACTTTTCTTGCGCCCTATCGCGTCCGATAAAGGACCAAACAGCAACTCCCCAAACACCATCCCAGCAATCAATGCCGACACCACCCATTGCATGTGGGTGTAATCCGCAACCGTCAATTGCTCAGCCATATCTCGAAATGCAGGCAGCACGGCATCCATGCTCAATGCCGTCAGCGACATCATGCAGGCAAATAAACCAATGAATTCTTTTTCGGAAAGAGGGAGGTTGGGGCTGGGCAAGCGTCCAGCGAAGCGGCGTTTCATGCTAGTTGTCCTTATCTATTGAGGAGCAAGGCTAGCACGAAACGCGCTGCGACAGGCAAACAGATTAACGGATCAGAGACAGACTCTCTTCGGCAAACCCTGTACCGGCTTCGGTATAGAAGTTGAAAACGTTGTCGATGCCCGCTTTTAACATATAATCACGTTCATCATGATAACGAGCAATGGCCGCCACCTGACCACGGAAGCCACCGCTACGTAACTGCTTCACTACATTAACACTGTCATCAGCAGAAGGCAGGGCCAATAAAATCAGCTTCACATTTGTCAGGTCTAGATGCTCCCAAAGGTCAACGTCTTCACCGTCACCAAAAAAGACATTATGCTGATCGTTTTGCATTTGTTTGATACGGAACTGATCTGCATCCATACCGGCCACCACATTACCAATCATGCCGGTCAACGACTCAAACGCACCACGTCCCACTCGACCTAAACCAACCACTAGGACTTCCATATTCTTTGGCTGTTCAAAGCAATCCTCTGGCAAAGGTACGGCATTTTCATAACGACGAATCGTATCTTTGTAACGACGGAAATAGCTGTGCGCTTTACGGTAGAACACACTGGTAATAACAAACGAGAACGATACCGCCAACGCCAGAATCACCAACCAGTCATTGCTGATCCAGCCAGCTTGTACACTCAGTGCCACGACAATTAGACCAAACTCACTGTAGTTTGAAAGCGCCAGCGCCCCCAAGAAAGAGGTACGACCGCGAAGACGTAAGCTGTTAAAGAAGTAGAAGAACAATAGGAACTTAACCACTAACAATACTGTGAGGATCAAACTCAGTCCCAACATACTCCATGTCGGTAAAGCACTGAAACCAATGGATAAGAAGAAGCCAATTAAGAATAAATCCTTAAAGTTCATCAGTGACTTGTTTAACTCAGAGGCTTTGGTATGGGACGCTAGCAAAATCCCCATAATCAACGCACCGAGATCACCTTTCACCCCCACTAGGTAAAACAGTTCATAGCCACCCAGCGCAAAGAACAGTCCCGTTAACGGTAGCATTTCACCGTGACCAGACTTGTTCAAGAGTTTGCCAAGTACAGGACGCAACGGAATCAAAGCAAATAACAGTACTGCCCAGATCGAAGGCACTTTTCCGGTCGCTAATACGAGGAATACAACCGCTACGATATCTTGCATAACCAGTATACCCAACGCCAATTGACCATGGCGGGTCTTCATTTCACCGGCCTCTTCGAGCAACTTCACAATACAGACCGTACTAGAGAAGCTCAGTGCAAAACCGATTAATGCCGCGGTACGCAGAGATAAGATTTCAAAAGCATGCAGACCTACGATGCCAAGCAAAGACGCGACCCCGATGATCAGAATCGTCCAAGCTCCCATGTGCCCTATGGTGGATGCCCAAACTTCCCGTTTCAGCAGATCTTTTACATGCAGTTTTAGGCCAATACAAAAGAGCATCAAGGTGATACCCAAATTGGATAAGTGCTCCAAAATACTGCTGGGCTGAACTTGCATAAAGTTCAAAATAAACCCCGCAGCCAAAAAACCAATCAGTGGCGGCAAGTTCACCAACTTAACCGCTAAACCACAAATAAACGCAAACAGTATCCAGATAAATTCCATAACGACGACGATTTTCCTAACGCAATCAGTACCCAATGCACCGTTAGCAAAAGCATAACGGCAAAGTGCTCCGCTTGCTATATTAGCCAAGTAAGAATCACTTGTCCTAGCAAGGCTGCCACGACGGCGTAAACCAGCAGCGGCTTAAGAGTCTGCTTAATCATGGCCCCCTCTTGGTTTTGAATGCCAAGAATGCTGGCCACGGCAATAATATTGTTCAAACACACCATATTGCCCATGGCCGCCCCAACCGATTGCAGGGCGAGAATCACACTCACCGGAAGGCCTGTCTGCGTGGCGATGGTTAACTGAATACCGCCGAAGGTAAGATTAGAGACCGTCGCCGAACCGGAGAAGAACGAGCCCAAAGCGCCCAATAACGCAGCAACGTATGCCCAATTGGCACCAACCACACTGGCCAGCGTATTGGCTATCACAAAAATAGGAGAGTTTTCTGCTCCTTGCATCATCACACTCACCATGATCAAAGCTCCCATCAACGCCAAAATAGGACGTTTTAAGCGCCCCCATGTCTCAGCACTGGCCTGATATATCTGAGATTTAGATAGGGAGAGAATAGGACTCATAATCGCCACAGTGAGTACAAACGGAATGATCGCAGGGACATACAAAGCTTTATAAGACCAGTCGACATTTGTGCCCAAAATATTCGGCCAAGCAACAACTAACGCTCGGCTCACCTCTATGGCTCCAAACTGCCACCACAAGCTCGTATCGTTTAGCCAGCCCTTAAATGGCCAACTGGGAATACGGGTCACCAGTAGAATAATAATCAGCAATACAAACGGTAATAAGGCCTGCACCAACGCATAATTTGATGGGGGTTTTATACTTGATCTATCCGTTACCGATGCAGTTTGATGCAGCCCTACGCCTAGCTTAGCCATCCAAATTGAGATCAGTAAGCCGATAGCACCTCCCAACAGTGAAGGAAATTCATCGTTTATTTGTGCGATAAGAAAAAAAGGCGCTGTACAACTTACGATACTCATGAGAATAAAGCCTGAGTTTTGCCAGACCTCACGCCAAGAAACCAACCAGCGCAGCGCTATAACGGGTATAACAAAACTTGCGCACAAGTGGATCAAAGCCGTCCATTGAGCTACTTCTAGACGAAGCGGCGCGGCTAAGGCTAGTCCCGCAAAACCGAACCAAGCTGGCGTACCAACCGCACCAAAGGAAACCGGCACGCTATTCATCACCAAAGTCAGTAGCGCAACGGGTAAAGCAGGAAAGCCAAGCCCAACTAAAATTGGAGCGGCAATGGCAGCCGGTGTACCAAAACCTGATGCTCCTTCTAGCATGAAGGCAAAAGCCCAACCAATCACCATCAACTGTGCGACTGGATTGGGGCTGATCCCCGCTAACCACTGTCGTAACGTTTGCTCAGCACCAGAAATGACCAACACCCGATTCAGCAATATTGCGCCTGCGATAATGGACACAGGGGTCAATACCGCTAGCCCACCAGCAATGATATTGGCCAACAAGGTCAGTGCATCCGCTTGGAAGTAGCCCCATTGAATCAGCACTGCACAAAGAGCCGCCAGCGGCAATGCCACGTGCGCGGTCAATGGACGCGCTTTCGTCATACTCCAGATCAATGCAACAACAGGGAAAAGCGCGAACACAGTATCCATACGAGCACTCCGAATCGGTGATGATTACATTATGTCTGCCTTAGCTATGCAAAAACAGTGCGCACCGATGCGTTATTACTCTGGTTTATGACTTAAGACAAAAGGCTATTCAAGCTGGTGTTTTCGTAACAAGTCGAGCAGCACTTCTGGGACAAACTTTCGTGGCATCAACAGCGCGTAGAAGTGTTCGTAAGCTTGTGGGAGTGTCTGATATACCTGCAATTTTTTAGCTTCGATTTCGTCCTTTACAACCACTGGTGGCATCACTGACAGAAAACCGCTGTCACGGGCCAATAGACGCATCATCGCCATATCGTCTACTTCAGCTTTAATGTCCGCTCGATATTCATGGGTAGCACAAAAGGATTCAAACACCGAGCGTATGCCCATATTCCGTGCAGGCAAAATCCAGTGCTTGTCTTCGTAACCTTTTGGGAAAGGTTGCTCTGGCTGTTGTCCATAGGGGCCAACGATCGCCACAGATTGTCGCGCTACCAATTGGTTTTGCCACAGCACCCCTTGCACATCATTAGTAATGGCTCGGTTAGTCAGTGCGATGTCCAATTCATGGTTTAACAATCCTTCTGTTAGGTCTGTCATGGTGCGGGCATACAAGGTGAAACTTACATCTTCTTGAGCAAATAACGGTGTAATGAACGCCTCAATAAAGTTACGGGATAAATGGGTTTCAAAACCAATATTTAAGTGCGTATGCGAGGTGTTACCGCTCTTTAAATACTGCTCCAGCTCTTCTCCGGTAGAGAAAATGTCTTGCGCATAACTTTGTACTCGACGACCTACATCCGTTAACACTAAGCGGCGCCCTTCCCGCTCAAACAAGGTACGCCCCATTTTGTTTTCGAGCTGTTTGATTTGTGCCGACAGCGCAGATTGAGACACATGCAATTGCTCTGCGGCTTGGGTTAAGTGGCCAATATTCGCCACGCGCCAGAAATAATAGAGGTGGTGGTAGTTCAAACGGGGCATAGGAGTCTCAATTCATAACCAAAAAAGAACAATACATTAAAATATATGTATTTTTATTAACTTTAAAGGCGCGTCATACTTAGCGCAAATGGATTCACTCGATGTAGCGCCTTTCTTTATGACTTTCATGACGTTTCTTTTACCTGCCCTGTTCGCCGTTTCAGGGATTTTATGCGGCTTATCAAGATTGGAGCGTCGTGCCGCTTGCATTGCCTTGTGGAGTGTTCGCGGTGCACCTCTGCTTTTGGTCGGCATTTTGAGCTTTTGGCTTGCCACAAAGCCTGATCCTCAAGCCGCTTTTCACGGGTCGTTACTGAGTGCTCTGATGCTCATACTGGTGGTCTTTATGGCCTGGGTATTGGTGCAGTTTTCGCAGCATTATATGAAAGGGGAGCAACGCGTTGCGCAGTATTATCGCTGGCTTATGCTCACCTTAGCCGCCGTCACCTTGACCCTATCGAGCAATCACTTGCTTGGTTTCTGGATTGGCTGGGTAGGCATTAGCCTTGGCCTTCACTTTCTACTCACATTTTATCCCGAACGCCCACGCGCAATCTTAGCGGCCCACAAGAAGTTCATTCTGGCTAGGGTGGCCGAGCTGTCCTTGCTAGTCGCTTTCGCGTTGCTCTATTGGGAACATCAAACTTGGTATTTGCTTGAGCTTATGTCTCACATAGATGGCACCCTATCTTGGTCTGAGCAAGTGGCGGCGTGCCTCATCGCTGTCGCAGCACTGATGAAATGCGCACAACTCCCTGTGCATGGTTGGCTTATGCAAGTTGTCGAAGCGCCAACCCCCATCAGTGCATTATTGCATGCTGGCATTATCAACTTAGGTGGCTATCTGGTGCTCACGTTCTATCCATTGCTACACCTAAGTCATTCAGCCACTTGGTTACTGCTCATTGTCGCTGGATTCACGACCTTATTCAGTGCCCTGATTATGACAACGCGTATCAGTGTAAAGGTACGTCTTGCTTGGTCTACTAGTGCTCAGATGGGATTAATGCTTTTAGAGTGCGCTCTGGGCTTAT
This sequence comes from Marinomonas communis, assembly GCF_004363305.1. Taxonomy (GTDB): domain Bacteria; phylum Pseudomonadota; class Gammaproteobacteria; order Pseudomonadales; family Marinomonadaceae; genus Marinomonas; species Marinomonas communis. The sequence continues at coordinate 92,359 of NZ_SNZA01000006.1, forward strand.
ACGAACTGGCGGTTCTGCATCTATTAACGCACTCAGTCTACAAAGCGCATGCATTTTTAAACTCTAGCAGTGCCGTACAGGAGTTTCTGACTCGCCGTGCCGCCCCCGACGATACGCCCAATCCTATTATCTGGCTGTCAGCATTCTTATTTAGTGTTGCCACCGTTATTTTTTCGGCTCTGTTTTGGCATTACCAAGGCCCGATGAGCCCTTGGCTATTGATGGCACTCGCGTTAACGGTATTGGTTGCACAGGGGCGCAGTATTCCCAAACCGGTGCCTTGGCCTCGATTGCTGATGCTTACATTTGGCCTGTCATTACTCTACGGAGGTTTAAAGACAACGCTTGGATGGCTGTTTCATGGACATATTGCGGCCCACACAGAAATCCCTTGGAGTGCCGCTGACCTTTGGGTTTCAGGAATTTTCATCAGCTTATTCGTGTTAGCGGTTTGTTTGCGTTATTACGCCCATCTCGCTTGGGTAAATCGCTTCTCAGTGATCTTATTTGCCGGCCTTTATATGGACGAATGGTTCACCAAGGTAACCTTAAAAATCTGGCCTGTTGCACTACCGGCTTATTCAAAAGCGAAACACCACGGTGTTTCATTGCTGTTCCCTAATCTGTCAAAAGGTTGGAAAAAATAATGTCTGATTTCACTGTCTCCCAATCCTTGACAACACAGCAGCAAGAGGCGCTACAACGTGCCACAAAATGTCTAGCGCCAAACTGGCCACTCGATCGCATGATTGCGGTGAACCCACTTTGGAACTTGGTGGATCGCCCGTTTGATAACGTCGCCACGGACATGTCCTTATTGGCTGGCATTCGCTGTCACATGCCAGTAGAAACTTACTTAAGTTGGTACGAAGAAGGCCGCATTCAAAATCAACAACTTCTGCAAGCCGCCCATGAATACGGGCTGAATCTTTCTGCGGAAGCATTGATTGTTCATCTGAGCAAAGACACAGGACGCGTGCAAAGCTGGCGTAACATTGCCGACTGGGCAGATTTAACTCGTAGTAATCATAAAATGTCGTGGCACGATGAGATCACTCATCAAATTAGCCAGTTCTGTGCTGCTCATTATCAAGATCAGCGCCCCATGCTCCAGCGCCAATATCGCCAGCAGTCTTTAAACCTGTATCAGCATTGGCTACAGGTATCTCGCATGGACCGAGGCTTATCGATCATCCTGTCAGAAAGCCATCTAGCTGATGAATTTGACTTGCTACCAAACGATCAAGAGCAATTGTTTGCCACCGCCATCAGCGAATTAAAAGTTCCCAGCCAAAGCATTTACAACTACGGTCAAGCATTGCTCCTAGACATTAATGGTTGGGGGGCCTATTTGGCTTATCGTGCTTTCGAAGCAGAAAAAATCGGTAAAAGCCAAGACGATGTGCGCTCTTTGCTTGCCATCAAGTTAGCTTGGGAATTGGTTATTTGGCGCTACTTGGAGAAACACCAAGCAGATGAGTTCGATGCATTAAAGGAGCGTTGGGGACAGCAGCTACTGCATACTCACGAGTTGCGCAGTCAACATCATGATGCACTGAGCATCCCGCGCATTTGGGCCCGTGCGCTAGAGCTGAGTGAACAACACCGTTTGCAACAACAGCTCGTGAACGCGCAACCTAAACCCTCAGACAAAGCAACCCTGCAAGCCATTTTCTGTATCGATGTACGTTCAGAAGTGTATCGCCGCGCTCTGGAAAGCCAAAGTCGTGAGATTGAAACCTATGGATTCGCAGGGTTCTTTGGTCTGCCCATTGAGTACGAGCAAGCTGGCACTCAAGTGTCACGACCACAATTACCGGGGCTGGTTCCTGCTTCCATTCGCGTCTTCGAGAGCACACCAAACGAGCATAAGCTGGCACAAACCAGTCGCCATGCTGGCTGGAACCGCTGGGGCAATGCGGCCGCGGCAACTTTTTCCATGGTTGAGTCCATGGGCTGGTGGTATGCCTTTAAGCTGTTCAAAAAGAGTCTAAAGGGCGATCAAGGTCATGCCTTATCGCCTACCGATGCCACCCATTGGACGTTAACCCGTCAAGGCCATGCTTTGAGTGTTGATGACCAAGCGTTGTTGGCAAAAGGGGTTCTGGACACCATGGGGCTGCGCTATTACGCCCCCACTGTATTGCTGGTGGGGCATGGCAGCCATAGCTGCAACAACTTGCAAAGCGCTGGGTTGGAATGTGGCGCATGTGGCGGGCAAACGGGGGAAGTGAACGTCCGCGTATTGGCTCAGCTGCTGAATGACACTCAGGTGCGTGAGGCATTAGACAAACTTGGACACGAAATTCCTAGCAATACCCAGTTTGTCGCCGCCTTGCATAACACAATGACAGATCATGTCACTTGCTTCCAAGAGGTGCGTGACGGCTTTGTTTACGACTGGCTGCAGCAAGCCACTTATCTAACGCAACTTGAACGGGCGCCTCGACTTGACCCGGCCTTGCTGGAAATGGATAAGCAGGAACGTAATGAAGCCTATTTAAAGCGAGCCAAGGATTGGTCACAAACACGACCTGAGTGGGGCTTAGCGGACAATAATGCCTTTATTATTGCGCCACGCCAGTACACCAGAGCTTTAGATCTTAATGGTCGCTGCTTTTTACACGATTACGACTTTCATCTTGATCCAGACAGTGCCGTGTTAGAACGGCTGATGACAGCTCCAATGCTGGTCACCCATTGGATTAACATGCAATATAACTTATCAACTACCGATAACTTTAAGTTCGGCAGCGGTAATAAAGTTTTGCATAACGCTGTGGGCGATCATATTGGTGTGTTTGAGGGGAACGGTGGTGACTTGCGTATTGGGCTCGCCATGCAGTCTCTGCACGACGGCCAGCAATGGATGCACACACCACAGCGATTAGCGGTCTATATTCGTGCGCCGCAGTCTGCTATTGCGGCGGTGGTTGCCAAACATGCATTGCTGCAACACTTGATCAACCACCAGTGGCTTTATGTTTTCCAATGGCAAGACCAGTCCATCCACCGCTTTCATGCTGGTGAGTGGCACCCTTGCCCCGCTAATGATTAATCAATAAAGGTCCGTATGCAGTTGAGACTGCCACTGCGGTTCCGGCAAAATGTCTTGGAGAGTCGCGAGCACAGACTCTCCAAAACCCTCTCGACTACCACATACGTAAACATGCGCTCCTTGTTCTGCCACCCATTGGCGAATGGCCTTGTGGGACTGCTGTAATAAGTCCGGAACATAGACCCCATCACTGCGAGACCATGCTCGATCCAAACGGGTCAATATTCCCTGATCCTGGAACGCGGTCAGATCTTTGGCAAAGTAGGCATCATGCTCCACATATTGCTCACCGAAAAACAGCCAACATGGGGCACTGTCTTGCTCTGCTTGGCGTTTCTTTAAAAAGCTTATAAACGGCGCCAGCCCAGTGCCAGCACCAATCATGATCCAAGGGACGTTTGCCTTAGGGTGAAAAGTCGTATGCTCACGCACACTGGCCAATACACGATCACCCGGAGTCAACTGACTCAGCATTCCCGATGCCAGCCCAATAGTTCCATCCGCACGAATATGCTGACGCACCAACAGCTCTATTGTGTTGTCTTGGTAAGATGCAATCGAATAAAGACGCTCGTGCTCATCCTTCTGTTCAGGCTGTACCGCCAATAGATCACCAGCTTCGTAACGCGCATTCGCACAAAACAATGTCACTCGATGAGCCAAGCGATGCGTTTGCTCTGGGTTCAAGCATTCGTTCGCCATCACCGTATAGTCATCGTATTCAAATAATTCAGGCGCAGTATGAATGCCAAGCAATTCCCCAACTTGCTGCCACCAATGAGCAACCCCTTGGGGATCCATTCGATCGATTTCCGTTGTAGGAATGGCTCGTTGGTAGCCTTTCTGCTCCAGTAGCTCAGACAAATAGTGACCGAATGCACAGAACGTTTGATAAGTTCGATCACCCAACGCGAGTACACTGAATTGGGTTTGAGAGGCTGCCGAGTTGGCCCCCTGCAGTGTATTAACGAACCGTCGAGCGCTGTCAGGTGCTTCTCCTTGCCCGTAGGTACTCACCACAAAGAAAACCCGCTGATAACGCTTTAATGTTTGCTCGGTCAGGGTCGAGACACAAGCGATATCCATCAGTGCATGGGCCGTATCGTGTAAACGTTGGGCAAGATATTTTGCACTGCCTGTTTGGCTAGCGTAGACGATCAGCGCCTGACTATGTGTCTGTGGAACAGGTAATGATTTTGCAGCCCAGCGAACACATAACAGTGCGCCTGCCACACGAACCAATTCCCACCAAGGTAATACACCGGATTCGTATAGTGAATAAAGCGGTGAGACCATAAGCAAACCACTGGCATACAAGGCCACCCCAGCATACAAACGATAGGACTTATCTCGCAATGCGATCAGTGAGAGCACCATAATGATGGCGAGCGCTATCTGACAGAAAAAGGTCACTATTGAGATAAAAAGCAGCTCAGTGCGAGTGAAAATGTAACCCACCTCGCCTTCGCTGATATGTGCCCAAATCCCTCCTGGTAATTGATGCACCGAACGACCGGAAAATTCAAAGCCACTTAAGGCCTCCAGCGATGTCATCAGCGATACTGGGTGACTCATGCCGAATTCCAGCACGCCCCAAAAGTACCCCAGCACAAACAGCATGCCGATGCTGACCAGCCACAGCACACGTTCAAACTGAAGCACAGCCTTTGTTAGCCAAGTTGATGACACCCAAGCCTCACTTATTACAAATATTATTGATAATTATTGTCATTATATTGCAAAGATCAATTGCAAGCGATTATCATTAGCGAACAATTTACATTTGAATGCAATTTAATGACAACCAGACTTTCCACCATCAATCGCTGGGCACGATGGCTACATATCTACAGTGCTGCACCAGTGCTATTACTGATGCTGTTTTATTCTCTGACTGGGGTGTTGTTGAACCATACAACTTGGCACTTAGGCGAGACTCGACAAGTCAACCAAACGTTTGATTTGCCTGAATACTTACTCGAACAAGATTGGCAAACAGAGTCTGCGCAAACCGCATTGAGCACCTTAAGTTGGCTGGACACCGAACATGGTATTCATGGTGTCGATATTGAAATTGGCTGGGAATTGGAAGAGTCGTTGCTGATCCTCACCTTAGAGACCCCAGAGGGTAGTTATACCGTTGAAGTCTACCCAGAGGATGAGGTCGCTGAGCTGTTTGTGCTCGATTTGCCATTTTTAGAAATGCTCAACAACTTACACCGTGGTAAACACGTGACGGGGTTTTGGCGCTTTCTTTCGGATTTAGCTGGTATTTGTATGTTTGTCTTTTGCGCTACTGGACTGTGGCTGCTGTTGACTAACGCCTTACAACGACAAAGTACGCTGAGCTGGGTTGGGCTCGGGTCGATTGTCATGGTAGTGACCATTTTTCTAATGCATTAACAAAGGAGAGCTTGATGCGCTCACTGTTTAAAACCTCTATGTTGGCCGCAACACTAAGCTTTGCAGGTATCACGCATGCAGCGTCAATGGAGGTGTCTTTTGATATCCCTCAAGTAACGACTGGCAAGTATGCCCGCCCTTATGTGGCTATTTGGGCTGAGCAAGGCAAAGAATCCAAACCTCTGCTGGTCTGGCATTTACAAGGCAAAGAAGACAAATGGCTGAAAGACCTACGCCGCTGGTGGCGTAAAATTGGTCGCTATGATGCCCACGTTGACAGTCTAACTGGTGCGACCAAAGGCCCTGGTCATTACCAAGAAACCTTGGATCTTGGTGACTGGAGCGAGTTCACCTTGTACGTCGAAGCTGCCCGAGAAAATGGCGGCCGCTCTCTAGTGAAAACCAAAGTCGATCTAAATAGCGCCACGCAGTACAGCATCCCAGCAGATGCCGAAATCGGCCCTATCCAAATTTCCATTAACCCCTAAATAGTTAGGATTGAATATGTTCAAGACAAGTCTTTGTGCTTTGGCTGTCGTTGCGGCAAGCTCAAGCTTTGCTCACGACCTAATGGTGTTACCAAGCAAATCTATTCTGTCAGCAGTACCAGCTAATGTGGCCGTTGATGTAACAGCGACACATGGCGTTTATCGTTTTGATAAAGCCGTTTCTCCTGACAATGTCACAGTTTACGGTCCTGACGGCAAGCGTATTCGCGACCTTGGCACTATGGTAAAAGGCGCAACTCGTACGTCATTTGATCTAAACGTTACTGAAGAAGGCACTTACAAGATCACCTACGGTTCCAGCATGGCTGGCTACATGACCACTTATGAAGTTGGCGAACGTAATACTCGTAAGCGTCTACGTGGTAACCAGCAAGAAATGGCTGATCAAATCCCTGCGGATGCGAAAAACATCGAAACCACTAAAATGGGTCGCACTGGTGTGACATACATCACCAGCAAAGCACCAACGGATACGGTATTGAAGCCAAGCAACCAAGGCTTTGAAATGGTGCCAGTGACTCACCCAGCTGATTACATCAACGGTGAAGAAATCGAAATCAAAGCCCTGATGGATGGCAAGCCATTAGCGGGTGCTAAAGTGGTAGTGAAAGCAGAATCGGCAATTTACGGCATTGCCGAAGAACCGGTTGAAGTCAGCACAGATAAATCTGGTGTTGCTAGCTTTACTCTAGACAATGCAGGTCGTTACAACGCTGCGGTTTCTTACAGCGGCCCAAGCAGTGACCCACTGGCTGACAAAGAAGCCTACACTGTGTTCTACACCTTTGAAGTGGTATACGAATAATGACCAAAGCTGCCTTAATACTGGGTAGCGCAGTGGCTTTGCTTTCGAGCAAAGCCATGGCTCATTACCCGACCTTAGATTGTCAACTGGATCAACAAGAAGTGGTTTGCGTGGCTGCGTACAGCGATGGTTCAGCCGCCTACAACGAGCAAGTGGAAGTTCGTAGCTATGACGATGACGTACTGCAAACTCTTACCACAGATGACGATGGTGAAATTCGTCTCGCTCAGCCTGAGGGTGAATATTATTTAATCTTCGATCCAGGCCACGAAGATCCTGCTGAGTTCGACTATGCCGAATTCTAATATTGAGATCATTGCACCGGCGGATGGTCGCGGCGAGACTCGTAACTTTTTATTAGTATGCGCCGCGGTACTGATTTGCGCCATCAGCTTACTTTCACTGCTCCACTCTGCGTCCCCCAAAGCGTTGCCAGAATTGCCCAATCACCTGAGCAATTTAGCAACTCAGGTGAGCAATGCGGTAGAGGAAATCGAATTGCTGGAACAAGCCGAGCTGATCAATGCGCCTTATCAATTGGCCGACCTCCCTTTCCCTACTTACCAAAACCAGTCATTTACTCAGCAAGACGAACACTGCTTTAGCTTGTTCCAAGGTCAATATGTGTTCGTTATCGAACGTCATGAAGAAGGCTGGGATGCTCACTGGGCACCATCAGAACAAGCCGTTGATTGCCACGCTTCTCTTGATTGGCATTCGCTTAACCAATAGGAACTCCCATGCGTTTACTTTTACTCAGTCTTTTGGTGTTACTCAGCTCACAGGCAAGTGCCCGTTTGCAAGTTGGCATCACATTGCACCCTTACTATTCCTACGTGAGCAATATCGTGGGAGATAAAGCCGATGTGCTGCCACTGATCGACAGCGGTTTTAACCCGCATAATTACCAACTAAACCCTGCCGATATTGAGCGCCTCAACAGTTTAGACGCGCTGGTAGTGAATGGCATCGGTCACGACATGTTTGCGACCAATACCGTTGACCGTCTCCAACCCAAAAACTTGACTGTCATTTACGCCAACAAGGATGTCCCTCTGATCGGACATGACGAAAAAGTAAACCCTCATACCTTTGTTTCCATTGACGCTGCCATTCGTCAGGTTTACACCATCGCTAAAGAGCTGGGTGCTTTAGATCCAGACAACAAGGCATACTTCCTTAAGAATGCGCTGCAATACGCGAAAAAGTTAAGAGCATTAAAGAAACCGGTTCAGCAAGCACTGCTAAATAAGGACGTTAGCAAGCTGCGTATTGCCAGCACACACGGTGCCTACGCTTACCTATTACAAGAGTTTGGCTTAACGGTTTCTGCCGTAATCGAGCCTGCCCACGGCGTTGCCCCCACTGCATCGCAACTGGAAGAAACCATCGAAACGATTCGTCAGCAGAACATTGATGTACTGTTCACTGAGCTGAACATGGAAAACAAATACGTGGATCTGATCGAACGTGAGACTGGGATCAAAATTTATTACTTCAGCCATATGACTCATGGCGCGTACAGTAAAGATCAAGTCGAGCAAGAAATGGGGCACAACTTAAGCAAACTGGCTGAGGCACTGAGTTCATGATGGGACCAAGTCTTCATTTATCTAATGTCGGTGTCACAGTAAAAGGACAAGTCCTCGTGACACCACTAAGCCTGCAACTAGAGGGTGGCTTGTGGCATGGCATTGCTGGCCCCAATGGCGGCGGCAAAAGCACCTTACTCAAAGCCATCGCAGGCCTTCACAATCATGTGGGGGAAATAGCCTTACATTGGCCGTCGGATCGCGGACAGATCGGCTACATGCCTCAGTTATCCCCTTTTGATGCTTCTCTTCCCGTGACGGCGCTGGATTTCTTGCGCATGCATTGTGATAAGCAACCGGTATGGCGTCGCTATCGTGGTAACCCCAACATAGAGCAAGTCATTGAAAGAGTTAGCATTAAAGGGCTACTCAGTAAGCGTCTTGGGACCCTATCTTCAGGGGAGCGCCAGCGTATCCTATTAGCGTGCGCCCTAGTGAACAAACCCAACATTTTATTGCTAGATGAACCGCTTGCGGGGGTCGACAAGGCGGGCCGAGAGCAAATCATCGAGATTCTTTGCGCCTTTAAAGCAGAAGGTGGCTCACTCATAATGATCGAACACGACTGGCAAATCTTACAAGCTCATTGCGATACCCTGTCATGGATTGACGGCGGTTTGCAGCACCATGATGCCCCTGACGCCATTTTTACCAAGATAAACAGTCTTCATTTAGGTCTTCGTCATGCTAGCTAGTCTACACAGTTTCTTTTCAGGGCTAGTGGACGCTGGCATCTTACCCACCATGTTCAGTTATGGCTTTGTGGTCAATGCTTTTATCGCCTGCCTGATGATCGGCCCTCTACTCGGCTTATTAGGCACCTTGGTGGTGGTCAAACGCTTGGCGTTCTTATCTGAAGCGGTTGGACACAGTGCGTTAACAGGTGTCTCTATCGGCATCTTGATGGGAGAGCCCGTCACCGAGCCGTGGATCAGCCTATTTGCTTTCTCGGTCCTATTTGCTCTAACACTGCAATGGGTACGAGGCCGAACGACTGTTCCCTATGATGCTTTGATTGGGGTGTTCCTAGCCTTTGCTTTGGCGCTCGGCGCAGCATTGCTGATGTTTGTCGCGAAGAAAATTAATGCACATTTGGTAGAACAAGTGTTATTTGGTTCTATCTTAACGGCCTCTGCCTATGACTTAGTGATTTTGGCTTTCATCACCAGCGTGGTTTTAGCCCTCGCGTTTTTCAGTGCCAACGATGCTTACTTGAACGCACTTAGCCCAGATATCGCACGTTCACGACGCATTCGCACCACGCTACATGATTATGGCTTTGTGCTACTGATTGCATTAGTCACGGTAGCAGCCGTCAAAATCATCGGTGCCATCTTGGTCGGGGCTCTACTACTAATACCAGCGGCCAGCGCCCGATTAATGGCTCGAGACTTACGTGGCATGGTGGGGTATTCCGTGCTGATCGCCACTACCAGCGCCTTGATTGGCGTACTACTGCCCATGCATATGAAGTGGGCCATTGGCACAGGTCCCGCCATCATTCTGGTGGCGTGTGTTTGGTTTGTGATCGCTATCTCTGTTTATTCATTGCGTAAAGGAGGACAACCGGCATGCGCATAATCCTAATCAGTTTGTTCGCTCTTCTTACCAATATTGGACACGCGGCTAGCCTCGCGACGGTGTCACCGATTGCCCATAGCATGAGTAGCGCTCTTAGCGAAAACACCCCCATTGAGGTGACCTACTTACCCCCTACTCGCTTACCGATCAACCGTATACCGAGTTGGTTAAATCGCTCAGCAACGGAACCCATGGAGCACTTTGATGCCATCGTCAACATCAGCTCTATGCGTCCAGACCTCGCATTCTACGTGCCTTTACGTAGTCGTAATATTCGCATTGTGCCGATTGATATTGCCAAAGCCTTGATCCCTGGCGGAGAGCAAGTGGCAACCCATCAAGCTGATGAGTACTTTTGGCTAAATACCAATAATGCTCTACTCATGCTCGGTATCTTAAAGCGAGACTTGTCCACCCTATGGCCAGAATACGCAGAGCAGATCAGTCAGAACTATCAAACGACTAGTGTGGCGTTACGTCAGTTAGCATTGGATATTGATGACGCATTACTAATGAAGGGTTATGACGCTATTGTGTTGGATAAATCCTCATTAGAACCGTTTAGCAAGGGATTATTGCTGCCCACTCTTGATGCTTCTGAAGCAGAGGGGTTGAACACGATTACTCTCTCAAACAAGGCTTCAGCAAGCACTTGGCAGCTAGACGACTTCAGTCGCTACAGTGATGTGCCATTTATTGAGCGCTGGCAACAAGCCATCCAATCCATGCCGTAAAAGCTGTTTTTTAACGCTCTAACAGAGTGTTTTTCTCTCGACTACCTTGCTCGCCTACCAAAGCGGAGTTCAGTTTCTGAGCTCCGCTTTTTTACGTTCAAATTAAACTAATGCAAATTTAATGTAAAACAACGTAAATTTATTATTTAAATAATACTCGTTATCGTTTAGCATTCTCTTCTCATTAAAATTATAAATAACACTAATATAAATTTTGTATGGATAAACGAATGAAAAACGCGGCTCCTAGTTACACTCCTTTCAAAGTAGCACCCATCGCTATCGCGGTCAGCTCAGCACTCGCAATGATGAGCTCAACAGCTCTTGCAGCAGAGCAAAGTACCGTTAAGTTGGAACAGATTGAAGTAGTTGATACAGCGCAAGATGGCTATGCGGTGAAATCAGCTGCGAGTGTGAAATACACTCAGGAATTAGTAGATACTCCTCAGACAATCAATATTGTCAACGAACAGGTTTTAGAGGATCAAGGCGTCACTTCCCTTGAAGATGCCCTACGTAACGTAGCGGGTGTTTCTACTTTTGGTGCAGGTGAAGGCGGTGGTGGTAACGTTAATACTACCGACAACGTTACCATTCGTGGCTTTGATGCAAACGGCAGCATCTACTCTGATGGCATCCGCGATGTAGCAGGCTACAGCCGCGACACATTCAATACAGAACAAATTGAAGTAGCGAAAGGTGCCAACGGCACTATTTCAGGCAAAGGTTCAGCAGGTGGATCGGTTAACTTAGTCACCAAAGCCGCTAACCTACGTGGTGACAAAAACAGCATCAGCGCCTCTTATGATGAAGGTGACACAGCCCGTCTAACAGGTGACTTTAATAAGGTTCTATCAGATGACAGCGCTCTGCGCTTAAACCTGATGGCTGAACAAGGTGGCGACTACTGGGACAACGGCGAAGAAGAATACAAGAGTTACGCTATCGCGCCATCTTATTTCACTAAGGTCAGTGAAGACACAGACTTGACCATCAACCTTATGCATATGAAGCAAGACAACACCCCTGTGATTGGCTTGCCATTTATTACTGAAGAAGTGGCCGCTGCAACAGGCTTACCTGAAGGTATGATTGATGAACAATATTGGGATAACTATTATGGCGTTAAAGGCTTAGACTTTTCGGAAGTAGAAGCCACCACGCTAACCGCGATTCTAAATCATAGTTTGAATAAGAACTGGGCATTTAGAAACCAAACTCGTTTTGGTGTAACTGAAACACAAGCGATCATTACACGCCCTTGGCCAGAAAATACAGGGACAAGAGCAGCGCCAAACTACACGGGCAACTACCTAACCACAAACACCAAGCGCGACTTCAGTGATAACCAGCTTGCAGTGTCTCAATTCGACTTTTTAGGCGAGTTAAATACGGGATCTATACGCCATGATCTTGTCATTGGTGCTGAAATCTATCAAGAAAAGCAAACCAGCTATGATGCCGATTTGAGTAATATTACTCGCTCTCAATCCAGTTATGATGCAACTAATCCTGGCGTAACGACAGCGACAGGTAGCTACTCCTTAACGAAGAATAATGTCTTTGTTGGACAAGGTCTTGCTGCTTACTTGAGCAATACCGCTACGATTAATGATTATGTTCAACTAAGTGGTGGCGTTCGAGCGGAGCGTTACGAAACTGAGCAGGACACTTACGATGCCGGTGCCTTTCAAGAAACGCTAAAAAGTGATGCTGACCTGTTAACCTGGCGTGCTGGTATCAATGTGAAACCAACCAGCAATACTAGTATTTACGCTAGTGTTGCTAATGCACAGCAACCATATGGTTCTGATATCTCAGCCGATCGAGTCCGTGGAGTCGATGCGGAGGATGTACGAGGCTCGGACCCAATATCATCTACTACCATGGAAATTGGTACAAAGGCTGAACTCTTCAATAGCAAGCTGTTATTGAGTGCAGCAGTGTTTGAAACGACTAAGGATACCTACGATACCAATGACAGTGATGAGTTAATTTTTGGTGAGGAGGAAAGTAAAGGATTTGAACTGTCTGCAACCGGCCAACTAACCGACACTTTAAGCATTACGGCAAGCTATACCAAGCAAGACGCCAAGGTTACTGAAGACGCGTCTTCATCTGATAATGTTGGCGATGGCTTAAGCTCGGCTCCCGATGAGTCTGCTAGCGTTTGGCTTTCGTACAAAGGCGAGAAGCTAGGCCTAGGAATAGGCGCAGAATACACATCTGGCAACGACTACTGGCGCCGTAGTGAAGTCTACTTCACAACAGGTGAAGTAACTTTGGTAAATGCCATGGCGAGCTATGCCTTCACCGAGAACCTATCAGCGCAACTTAACATCAGCAACTTAACGGATGAACGTTACGCAACGGATTACAGCGCTAAAGGCCACTTCTTACCTGGTAACCCACGCAATGTAAAAGCAACGGTTAAGTACGATTTCTAAGCTCGTATTATTAACCTAATCGCTGGCAATTAAAGAGTGACGTTACTCCCCTTTCTTCGCTCTTACAGAGCAGCTGTGTTAGTTTTAGCACAGCTGCTTTGCTGTTTTAGCTTTTCATTTACCCTCATAAGAAGCGTTTCAAGATGTTGTTACACCTCAAAAATATTCTCACCAAAGAACAAGTCAAAGAGATTCGCCAAGCCTTAGATCAAGCCAATTGGCAAGACGGTAAACTCACCGCTGGCAACGCATCACGACAGCAGAAAAGCAACTTACAACTTAATCAAGAAGACCCATTAGCCCGCAAGCTAGGGGACTTTTTATTGCATACCCTGAGTCAACGGGAAGACTTTATGGGCAGTGCCCTACCTGCCAAGATCTTCCCGCCGATGTTCAATCGTTACGAAGGGGGCGGAGCCTTTGGCTACCATGTGGATAACGCCATCCGCCAGGTGCCCAATACACCGGTAAAGATTCGCACCGATTTATCGATGACGATTTTCTTGAGTGAGCCAGAAGAATACGAGGGTGGTGAGTTGGTCATCCAAGACACCTTTGGCACCCAAGAAGTAAAGCTGCCAGCAGGAGATATGGTGCTGTACCCTTCAACCAGCCTACACAAAGTTACCCCTGTGACCAAAGGCGCACGTGTCAGCTCCTTTTTTTGGCTACAAAGCTTAGTGTCTGATAACGAACAGCGTCGTACCTTGCATCAACTTGATCAAAGTATTCAAGGGCTTAGAAAAGAACACGGCGAAGAAAGCGAGCACATTCAAAACCTAATTTGGGTGTACCACAACCTACTCCGCCAATGGAGCCAAACCAACTAATGTTCAGAACGTTGATGCATTAGGTTGATACAAGCATTCGGACGTAATGTCCTGCACACTGGCGCAGCCACACAGTGCCATGGTGGCTTCCAATTCATCTCGCAGGATGCGCAAGCAATGGGCTACCCCCAATGGACCAGCCACGGCTAGAGCGTAAAACACCGAGCGGCCAAGTAATACCGCATCCGCACCTAACGCAATCGCTTTAAAGATATCACTACCACGGCGAATACCGCTATCAAATAACACCGTCGTCTCTTTTCCTACCGCTGCGCGAATAGCAGGCAAGACCTCAATGGTAGCAGGTTGGCTATCGAGTACACGGCCGCCATGATTAGAGACGATGATGCCATCTACCCCAAGTGCGACAGCACGTTGAGCATCTTGTACCGACATAACGCCCTTCAACAATAGCGGCAAGTTAGTTTGCTCACGTAACCAGACTAGGGTTTGCCAATCTGCAGCTTGTCCCATCCAACAGGAAAAAACGGAGTCCCCTTGCGCTGCACTAGGCAAGCTTTCTAAATTCACCGCCCTGACGCCCTCTGGCAAAGAAAAGCCAGCTCGCTGCTCTGCATTGCGTACGCCGTTAATCGGCGCATCAGCGGTGACGACAATCGCCTGATAACCGGCCTGCTCTGCACGGCGCACAAGCTGCAAAGTGGTTTCACGGGAGGGCTGGCAATACAACTGGAACCAACGGGTAGCATCTGGCGACATTTGCGCCACATGCTCCAGAGGCGCACTGGCTAGGGTGGACAAACAAAACCCTACATTTTGCGCTGCTGCAGCTTGGATCGTTCCCAGCTCTCCAGTGGGATGAGCCAACTTTTGATAGGCCAGCGGCGCTACCAACAATGGCATGGCTAGATGCTGGCCAAATAAGGTCTGCTGACAACCACCCTTAGCCATGTCTTCACATAACACACGCTGTTGTAACAGGATCTCATCGAGCTTTTGACGATTGCGTTGGTAAGTCAGGCCATCCATAGCCGTTCCAGAGAGATAAGCCCATGTAGGCGCTGGCAATACTTCTTTCGCATGTTGCTCATAATCCGCTAATGAGCAAACGCCTACAGGGATGGTGGACATCTAAAACCTCTTATTTTGTTCGTTGCGGACGCTCTGCGGGCGGTGCAATGAAACGCACCACCCCCAACAAACGCCATAGTTTGGCAAAGCTTTCTGGAGCAAAGTTCACTAGCGCTGTCACCACGAGAGCGGATACCGTAATCAATAGTAGCCAAGTCATGATACCAATGCCGACACCCCAGTGCTGTATCGCAGGGATCAAGGTACCCAACAATGTTACCCAAGCAACACCTTGCAGTACACGGAACTCTTTGTTGGTAATGGCCATTTTCTTGTAGAGGTCACGATGGTGCTTTTGCACCGACACCGCAAAGTGCATGAAACTAAAGAAGCTGACAATTAAAATCCCCCATAACGCGGTCATTTTACAGCTCCTTCTAAAGTGGGTTTACGAGTAGCTGGTTTTGGGGATATGACACGACGAGCCTTGTTCTGTAGATAACGCGCGGTGGCCAACATAATGCCGCCCAACAATAAACACATCACATCGAAACTTAGACGCAAGACATCCACATGAATGATGGCATGCAAAAGGCTAGCGGAGGACGTTAGCGTGTCCAATACCGGAATCAAGCAGAACAATGCGCCAGCAATGCCTAGCTGCACCACCCAAGCGCCTTTATTACGATAGAAAATCGCATGGAGCAATGACAACAACCAAGCCACAAAGAAACCATTGATTTCCCAGTTAGTTCGATTCTCTAGGGTGGCAGGCAATAAGCGGTTTAACCAGAAGTAAACGGCCACCGCGCCACACAAACCGGCAATGCTGGCGATATTGGTGATCACAACTAATTCATAACCGAACTGGCCCATCTGGCGTTTGGCACGTTTGACCGCCCACAAGACAGAGCCCGTTCCCACCATAATGGTGCCCATCACACCCGCCAAGAAAAATGCCCAACGGGTGATCGCATCGGCGAAACGCGCTTCATGCAAAGTATGCAGCACACCGCCGGCGGCACTAAAGAAGGAATTGTTTTCACTCGCTTTCGCTTGGTTACGCTCAATCTCTAATCCCGTGGCAGAGAAAGTAACGCTATTATTAGAGCCTCGCTCCACCATCAACATATCGCGATTCACCGGAGAAAAGACAAAGGTCGCATCAGCCGTTAAAGGGTTCTGAATCTGTACTCGACCAATGTCTCCAGCAAATAAAGACTCGGCTTGAGTCAGCATGTTACGTAACGGTGGTGTTGCTATGTCTTGCCGACCTTGATGACGAGCCGTTTGAGGACCTTCGCCGCGGGTTCTTCGTTCACCTAAACGCTCACCCTCAGTTTCGCGAACATCACGATTCGGTCTCGCGCGAACTTCTGAAGTGTCAGCGCCAGCACGAGCACCGTCTTGTCCACGGGCGCCATTCATACCTTGCGTACGCTGCTCAGTCATACGCCCACCTTCGGTGCGATTGGCCGTCAACGTTGCTAAATCGCCTTGTCCACCACGTGGACCGTTCTCTGCCATTTGCTGTTGGGCATTTTGTGCTTGGTTACGTTCACCGCCACCACCGCCGCCACCGCGGGTGTTCTCCGTCCAGAATATCAAACTAGAGGACAATAGCAGCAAACCAGAAAAGGTAATCATAATGTGGAATGGCAACGCCAGTACCGCTGTCACCGCATGGGCATCCGCCCAGCCTAAAGAACGG
Source organism: Marinomonas communis (assembly GCF_004363305.1). GTDB lineage: Bacteria > Pseudomonadota > Gammaproteobacteria > Pseudomonadales > Marinomonadaceae > Marinomonas > Marinomonas communis. The sequence goes on from NZ_SNZA01000006.1 coordinate 109,061, forward strand.
TTTTTGGTGCGCATCATAAAGAAATCACTGAAGATTTTCCGGTGCATCACGATGCCACTTAAGATCGCAATAAACATCGCCATGGTGGCGATTTCAACCACAGTTCGGGCAAAGCCTCGCGGCATACCATACAACTCAAAGTGGAAGCGATAGAGAAAGTCACCGCCTCGGGTTTCTCGACCATCAATGGATTCGCCCGTTGCCGCGTTCATGGTTTCTTGAGGACCACGTCGACGCTGGTTTTCACCTTCGTTCTGCCAACTCAGTCCCACCGTATTATCACGTACAGTCGGCAGAGAAATGCTCCAGCTATTGGCGTCAGGCGCCACTTCTGAAAGACGTTCATAGGCTTTCATAATCGTATCGTCGGTGACATAAGAGGCATGCTGCTCAGGCGTCATCCAATGGCTGATTTCACCACGAAAATACGACAAAGTACCCGTTAGGAAAATCGCAAACAGTAACCAACCTAATAAAATGCTGCTCCATGTGTGCAGCCATGTCATGGTTTTACGTAACGGCCCCTTCATACCGTTTGCCCTCCGAGTAACCACCAGCTTCCCCAAACCACTACATTGGTACCCAACGCAATCCAGACGCTACGGTAAAGAGAGTTAATCGCCACGAAGGTCATAATAGAAAAGGCGTAATATAGGAAAAACATAAAATGCACGATGGTGCGCATTTCACGCTCAGTGCCGCCAATGATAGTGCTGGTTAATAGACTTAACCCGGCAGACAAAATATATCCACCAATCAATGCCACAGCCAAACGGATCGCTAAAGACATCTTTGGCGATAAAGCGAGGCCATACCCTTTTTTAATTGCATGCAACATTATTCAACATTTCATCCCTATTTAAAGATGAGAATGATTATATTTTCAAGATCTATACCAAGCGATACCCGCAACGTAAAGTTAAGTAAATAACAACCATTTACATAGCTTTACCAAGAATCGTTTTCATTCTTATTTACTTGTTTTCTGCAATTTGTAAAGATCTCCCTCCCAATTGGTCAACCAAATACTTAACTCTATGAAAGCCTTAATTCTTTCTGCCGTGCTTAGCCTCACGCTGAGTGTGTCAGCTATGTATTTTTTTAGCTCGTCTTCAGGTCAGCAACAGTTGCTCTCATACGTCGGCCTTTCGGATGACGCCACGCCACCTCAGGGCGAACGTCCACACCGTAACCCTGATGCCAATAACCGTCCAGCAAGGAGCGAATAGCCGCCATGGCAATCTTACGATTCACATTGAAGTGTGTTCTATGGAGCATCACATTAGGCAGTCCTATTTTTGCGGGATGGTGGCTCTATCAAGACAGTCAAAGCGCTTCGGTTAGCTGGTTAACGGATACGGTAAAAACGGGCTCTATTGAAATCACCGTACCTGCCACGGGGACGTTAGAGCCTTCAAACTATGTTGATGTCGGCGCGCAAGTCTCAGGCCAAATAAAAACCCTGCATGTCAGCGAAGGCGATGTGGTAAAAAAAGGCCAACTGTTGGCTGAAATCGACGCAACCGTATTTGAGACCGAAGTTAAGAGAAGTCGTGCCAGCCTATTAAGCCAGAAAGCACAACGAGATCAATTGGTCGCGCAATTAGAGTTGGCTGAAAGCCAGCTTGAGCGAGATCGTCGTCTGAATGCTCGTGGTGCCGTGAGCGATGATTCTTTAAAACAAAGTGAAACAGACATCGTCGTACAGCGCGCCAAACTTGCCGCCACCGAAGCCGAGTTACAGGTCGATGAAGCCGCATTAGAGCAAGACCTTATTACGTTATCTTATAGCCAAATCTATGCTCCGATGGATGGCACCATCACCAGTGTTGAAGTACGTGTAGGGCAAACGCTGAATGCCAGCCAAAGCGCCCCGACGCTGATGACCATTTCCGACCTGTCTCACATGACATTGCGTGCCAATGTTTCCGAAGCCGATATCCAACGCTTGTCTCCAGACATGCCAGTGCGTTTTTCCACACTGGGTAATCCGAATGACTTCTTCTATTCCTCCTTGGAAAAGGTACTTCCAACTCCCTTGGTGAATAATGACGTCGTGCTTTATCAAGTGTTAATCAAGGTTGATAACGAAGCTGGTCATTTAATGGATGGCATGAGTACTCAGGTCTTCTTTATTGAAGCTCAAGCCAAAGACGTATTAACCATTCCTCTAGCCGCCATCTCTGAGCGCCCCCGCGGCACCGTTGCATTCATTCCAGGACCAGACAGCGGTTCACGTGCGACAACGCCGGTGAAAGTTGGCCTTAAGAATCGTACACAAGTGGAAATAGTAAGCGGACTAAGTCTTAACGATAGCGTGATTGTTGGTCGTGAGAATGGTGCTAGCAGTGAGAAAAGCATCAGTTTGACCGGTTCCTCAAGCAGTCGAGGCCCAATGGGAGGACGTCGTGGATTCTAAACGTCCGCTGCTGTCGATTGAGCAAGTAAGCCGCCATTATCGCAATGGTGACTCACTGATCAGTGCTTTAGATGGGGTTTCTCTCACCGTACACGAGGGTGAATTTGTCGCCATCATGGGACAATCAGGGTCCGGCAAATCCACCCTGATGAATATTATTGGCTGTTTGGATCAACCCAGTGAAGGACGCTATCTGATTAATGGCCATGATGTTAATAAGCTCAATACCAACCAGCTTGCAGCGTTGCGTCTTAAAACCTTTGGTTTCGTTTTCCAACGCTATCAGTTGTTACCAACACTGAATGCTCAAGAGAACGTTGCCCTACCGGCCCTGTATGCGAATACGGCAAAAGAGCAGCGCCTACAAAAGGCCATGGAGTTGCTACAGAAGCTTGGCTTAGAAGGACGTGAGCACCACAAACCAAGCGAGTTATCGGGCGGCCAACAACAGCGTGTCTCCATTGCTCGTGCATTGATTAATGGTGCTGAAGTGATTTTGGCCGATGAACCAACGGGGGCACTGGATTCAAAAAGCAGTGAACAAGTACTGGCGCTGCTAAGTGAATTGAATGATCAAGGGGTCACGGTCATTTTGATCACTCACGATGCAGAAGTCGCAGCCAAAGCCAAACGTCAGGTGCATATTCAGGATGGTAAGATCCTGTCCGACAGTGATGTTTCAAACACCGACCCGGTGAGCGAAAACCCTGAAACCATGCAAGAGCTACCCTCCATTGGCATTGATGAAGCCATTAATATTTCGTTTAAGGCGCTGCGGGCGAATTGGTTCCGTACCATGCTTACCTTGCTCGGAGTAGTAATTGGTGTCGCCGCGGTGGTGGCGATGATGGCGATTGGTGAAGGCGGCAAACAGCAAGTGGTACAGCGTATCCAGTCTATGGGTACTAACCTTCTACTGGTTCGTCCAGGCGGCGCCAATATGCGCAACACTGGAGACATTGCCACATTAACCGAGTATGACGCCGAGGCGCTCAGCACTCTTGAGCATATAGAGTTCGTGGCACCCGAGCGTGAAAGTCGCTCGACGATTCGTTACCGCAGCCAAGACTATCGAGGCAAGATCATGGCCACGACACCGAATTATATTGACGTAAAAGAGTGGTCTTTATCGCAAGGGGTCATGTTCGACCAGCAAGACATGCTCAATAAAGCCCCTGTGATTGTTATCGGTGACACCATTGCCACATCTTTATTTCCGGATGAAAACCCAATCGGTCAATACGTGATGATGAAGAGCGCCTTGTATCAAGTGATTGGCGTGCTCAGCACCCAAGGGGCCACAGCAAGTGGCGTCAACAACGATGAAATGGTGCTGATACCTCTATCTACCGGCCTGTCGCGCGTGTTTGCTGGCCAGTACTTAAATGGCCTAACCGTTAAGGTGGATGACACGGACAATTTGGACAGCGCCGAAGAAGCCATTCGTGCGCTCTTGATCCAACGCCACGGTACAGAAGACTTTCAAGTATTGAATACGGCATCATTGATCGAAGCCGTTTCCGAAACCCAAAACACCATGACTTGGTTGCTGGGTTCCATTGCCGCCATTTCGCTGCTCGTCGGTGGTATCGGCGTGATGAACATTATGCTGGTAAGTGTTTCCGAGCGACGCCGAGAAATCGGCTTGCGTATGGCAACGGGCGCCAAACCAAAAGACATCTTACGCCAGTTTAATATCGAAGCCTTGGTGGTGTGCTGCAGTGGTGGTCTATTGGGCATCGCAATTGGCCTCAGTGCCGCCTTAGCCATGTCCAGCTTTAACCTTGCGATCGCTCTGTCTTGGCACCCGCCTGCGCTAGCGTTTGCCTCAGCGTTCTTTGTCGGTTTGATTTTCGGACACGCACCCGCCCGCAAGGCTTCTAAGCTCAACCCTATTGACGCACTCGCGGAGGAATAATGAAGTATCTAATCACCGGTTGTGCCGCGCTATTATTATCCGGCTGCGCCAGTCAATATCAGTATGAAGCGCCTTCCGTGACGGCAGATAGCATGCCGACGTATGCCCTTGCAGAATTTTCTGCCAACCAATGGTTAAGCTTTGGCTCTCCTGATCTGGAAGCCTTACTTAAAACCGCATTTGCTCATAACTGGACCATCGCGGTGGCTACAGAGCGGGTACGTTTAGCACGATTGGCAATCGAGACAGAAGAAGCCAACCAAGGCATTTCAACGACGGCCACACTTACTGCTGGCTCAACACAAAGCGCCAACAGCAATGACCTGAGTAACTTCACTAGCTCAGATGCATCATCTCTGTCCTTTAGTGCGAAATACGAATGGGATTTATGGGGTAAATTACAGGCGCAAATGGATCAAACACTGCTGTCAGCGCAATCTTCCCAGTGGAGTTTTGAAACCGCTAGGCTGACGGTAACAGCCAGTATCGTTAAACAGTACATCGCCTATTTGTCTTTAAAAGAGCGCATGACTCTGGCTCAGAAAAATCTGGTGTCAGCACAAGAAAGCTACGAGCTTTACTTAGCCCAACATGAGGAAGGTTTGGTTTCGCGCATTGATCTGATTGATCAACAAGAGACAATCCTTAGCTTGGAAGAGAAAATCGAAACGTTGCAACTCGACCAGCGAGATCAAGAGCGAGCGCTAGCCCTGCTAACAGGGCAACCATACTGGCAAGAGCTTGATCCGAATTTTCGTTTGCTGGACTTAACCGTACCCGATATTGCGCTTAACCAACCAGCAGAGTTAATCCGTCAACGCCCTGATTTGAAAGAGGCTGAAGCATCCGTCAAAGCCGCCTTTTTAAGCAAAGTTGAGACAGAACTAGATCGCTGGCCAAACCTTTCGATTAGCCTTAGCTTACGTCCCTCAGACCTTTACGACCTAGCAGAACAATGGACCGTTACCCTAGCGGAGTCCATTAGCTTGGCGCTGTATGATAATGGTGATAACAAACGAGCCTTGAAAAAAGCGGAAATCAACGAGGCTATTGCACGCATCAATTATCAGAATACAGTTGTATCTGCATTACATGAGGTACAAGACACATTGAGCGCTTATCAGCAAAGCCGTATTGGCTATCGCTATGCGCAAATTGCCCACCAGAATCAAATTGTGAAAACCCAACTCACGGAGTATGAGTGGGAAGAAGGTGTACGTGACAAGTCAGACCTTATTAGTGCTCAACGCAGCTTGTTCAGCACTGAAGAATCCTTGGTAACAGCCAAGCAAAGTGTGCTCAACAGCATTGTCGCCTTATACCAAGCGAACGGCACAGCGCCTAATTTCTAATCCCTTTTAACCTCTTTTCCCCTATCTATTTGATCAGCCGGTAAGTGTTCACATTTATCGGCTTTTTTTATGCACAAACGCCACACAGTATGACTCTGATATGGCATTTTCGACGAATAAAACACGTCAAATTGCAGTATTCATCATGACGCGTTGCAATTATTGAAACAGTGCGTTTCCCATATAATAATGATAACAGTTCGCATTAGCATTTAACTTTACTAACCCCTGTGAGAATATAGCGCCGACTTTACTGATCTTTACACTTTTTGACACAGGGAGACTCCATTCTTATGAAACCCACTTTGGTCGCATTGGCTGTTGCACTCGCTTCAGGTGCCCTACACGCTGATAATGAACTGGATACATTACTAGTTGAAGGACAGACAGAACTTCAAACAACGGACAAAGCACGCGTGAGTGAAGCCCAAGGCGCTACCACCATCACAAGTGAAGACCTTGTTGAAGCACAAGCCTCTAACCTAGCCGATGCGTTGCAAAACAATGCCTCAGTTCAAGTAGACGAAGTGGGCGGTTCCCGTGGTAGTGAGATCACTATCCGAGGCCAATCAGGTAATGCGGTGAGCGTTCGTGTCGAAGGTGCGCCGAATAACCGTAGTCAAATCATGCACAAAGGCAGTAACGACCGCGACACCATTTGGTTGAATATGGACATGTATGAGTCTGTGACGGTCATCCCTGGTGCCGCTGCAAACACCTACGGTAACGGTTCAACAGGCGGTGTGGTTCTATTAGAAACCAAGGATCCTGAATCGATTATTCGCGACGGTCGTGATTGGGGCGCGAACCTGCGTTACACCCATGAGACGAATGGTGAAGCCAATGGTATCAGTGCTGACGTAGCGAAGCAGTTCAGCGATAAATTCTCTGCAAACGCAACCATCTCTGCCAAAGATACAGACGCTTATGAAGATGCGAATGGTGTTAAAACCGACAATGGTAGCACCGGCTCCGAAGACTTAAGCTACCTATTGAAAGGTGTTTTCACGCCCAATGACGAGCAACGTTTAGAAGCCAGCATCCTTAAAAATAACATGGACTACTCTGACTTTGCTGACGATGGTACTGAGACGAAAAAAGAAGTTCGTGACCAAACACTTTCCGGACAATACACCTACAATCCAAAGGACAACGACCTTGTCGATCTAAAAGTACGTGTGTCTCGTGCTGAAAGCGACCAAGAGTCGGATGGTGGCACTGACACATGGGAGAATGCTGGTGGTGTGACAACAACGTACGCAGAAATCGAAAACACCAGCGTACTCTACCCTACGCAAAACACCATGCACGTAGTGCGCTACGGCCTAGACTACACCTTTGACGATGTGCGCATGGTGTATGACAACGATGACGGTACACCAAAACAAGTAGAGCGTACCTCGATTGGTGCCTACCTATCTGACACAATGCATATCGGTGAAGACTTAGAGCTTTCTGGCAGCCTGCGCTACGACCAATACGATGCCGACTTTAATGGTGATTCCTTCGAAGGGGAAGACTCGATCAACTCTAAGCTGTCAGCAGTGTGGAAACCGTTTGAAAATACGTCTGTACACGGACTTGGCTTTACCGCATTAGTTGGCTCTGGTTACCGAGCTCCGGCGGTGTATGAGATTTACGGCAAAGGCTTCCCTTCAGAACCTTTCTCTGGAACCGATGCTGACGGTGATGGCGTATACGAAACAGGTAACGTCTCAGGCTGTATGGATGGACACGGTAACTGGTGTGTAATTCCAAATGAAGATCTGACCGGTGAAACGTCACTGGATACAGAAGTCGGTTTAACCTTCGAACGCATGGGCGTTTGGCAAGCTCAAGACCGTGTTAATGCTAGCGTCAGCTACATTCATACGGATCTAAAAGACAAAATTTACAACGATACATTGGGCACCTTGGACAGTAGTCTTGGTACTTACAACGGCGGCGTCTACAACGTTCGTCAGTTTGTGAACAAAGACGAAGCTGCAGTCTTCGGTTGGGAACTGGCAGCAGGTTACGACAGTCCGCTTGTCTTTGCTAACTTCACACTACAAGACATGAATGGTTATGTGGTCGAAGACGATGGCTCAAAAACCAAAGATACCAGTCTAGTGCCACGTAGCGTTAGCGTTACACTGGGGACTTACTTTAATGACCAAAAAGGTCGCGTAGGGCTAGATACCAAGTACCGCAAAGGACGCAGCTACTTTGGTGGCCGCAATGGTACTACCGAATACACTTACAAAGGCTACACCGTGTACGATGTGTTCGCCTCTTACCAGTTTAGCGACAACCTGAGTGCTCAACTTCGCGTGGACAACGTAACCGATGAACTGTACAGCAAAAGTCAGACATCAGAAGACAGCACTACTGGCGCTGATACAACGTCTTACCAGCCCGGTCGCAACTTCAAAGTGGGTGTGAATTACCGTTTCTGATCCCCAAAGAAACAAGCGCTTTCTTTCTGTTTGAGCAGCCCTGGGCTGCTCTTTTTTTACGCCTGCATACAGTGCCTTTTGATCTACTGAGAAGTACCAAGCAATCAATGTAATGCAAAGTTATCTCATGCTTTCTCCGCTTCACTTCATGCTTTGTAAATTAGTGTCAGCCATAACTTCAGTTTATGTAAAAATCGCATCATTTCACGAAACACAGCGTCTCCTTAAATCAATCAATAATGATTCTCAAACGCATTAAATATTCGTTCTTATTATGCGAACATAGCGCCCTCTCGTACGAACTGATGACAGTTTTCTTACAAAGCGTCCTTTTTATGGAGATCAATGTTTTATGAAACCTACTATGATTGCCCTGGCTGTCGCATTGGCGTCTGGCTCATTGCAAGCAGAAGAAACACTTAATACGCTACTGGTTGAAGGACAAGCAGAACTTCAAACCACTGACCAACCACGGGTCAGTGAAGCTGAAGGTGCTACAACCATTACCAGTGAAGACATCGTTGAGTCGCAAGCCTCGAATCTAGCCGATGCCCTGCAAAGCAATGCTGCCGTACAAGTCGACGAAGTGGGTGGCTCTCGCGGTAGTACCATTACGGTGCGTGGGCAAACCGGTAATGCCGTCAGTGTAAGAGTTGAAGGGGCGCCCAACAACCGTAGCCAGATCATGCACAAAGGCAGTAACGACCGTGACACTATTTGGTTAAACATGGACATGTATGAGTCTGTGACCGTCATCCCGGGTGCTGCAGCGAATACTTACGGTAACGGCTCGACTGGTGGCGTAGTTCTTCTAGAAACCAAAGATCCAGAGTCGATTATTCGTGAGGACCGTGATTGGGGGGCAAACCTACGTTACACCCATGAGACAAATGGCGAATCAAACGGTATCAGTGCTGATGTGGCTAAGCAGTTCAACGACAAATTCTCTGCAAATGCGACCATCTCAGCCAAGGATACTAACGCCTACGAAGATGCAAATGGCGTCAAGACAGACAATGGCGGCACTGGTTCAGACGATCTAAGTTACCTGCTAAAAGGTGTGTTTACCCCTGATGAAGCACAACGTCTAGAAGCCAGCATTCTACAAAACAATATGGACTACTCAGATTATGCTGATGATGGTACTGAGACGAAAAAGAAAGTACGCGATCGTACTTTGTCAGGTCAATACACCTACAATCCAAAAGACAATGACCTTGTCGATCTAAAAATCCGCGTCTCGCAAGCAGAAAGTGATCAAGATTCCGATGCTGGCACAGGAGATTGGTCCAATACAGGTGGCGTGACCACCACCTACGCAGAAATCGAAAATACCAGTGTATTCTTCCCGACCCAAAATACCATGCACGTCACCCGATACGGTTTAGATTACACCTTTGATGACGTACGTATGTCTTATGACAATGACGACGGCACTCCAAAGCAAGTGGAACGTACTTCCATCGGTGCTTATCTGTCTGACACCATGCACATCGGCGAAGATTTACAGTTAACAGGTAGCTTACGTTACGACTCTTACGATGCGGATTACTCAGGACGTGAAGCACAAGGCGAAGACTCTATTAACTCGAAATTGTCAGCTCTTTGGAAGCCATTTGAGAACACAGCCATTCATGGCCTAGGCTTTACCGCGCTAGTCGGTTCTGGCTACCGCGCTCCAGCCGTATATGAGATCTACGGTAAAAAGTTCACATCTGAATACTTTACTGGCACAGATGCTGATGGCGATGGCGTATACGAAACAGGCAACCTAGCTGGGTGTGGTGATGGCAACGGAAACTGGTGTGTCGTCGAAAACGAAGACCTTACTGGCGAAACATCTCTGGACACGGAAGTGGGTTTGACCTTTGAGCGTATGGGCATTTGGCAGGCAAGCGACCGTTTAGATGCCAATATCAGCTACATTCATAACGACCTAAAAGACAAAATCTACAACGAGCTATTGGGCACACTTGATACAAGTATCGGCACCTATAATGGTAGTGCCTACAATGTACGTCAGTTTGTGAACAAGGATGAAGCCGCTGTATATGGTTGGGAGCTAGCCGCTCGTTATGACAGCCCACTTATCTTCGCTAACTTTACCTTCCAGGATATGAATGGCTATGTGGTTGAAGACGATGGCTCAAAATCAAAAGACACTAGCCTGATTCCTCGAAGCGTCAGCGTTACATTAGGTACTTACTTTAACGATCAAAAGGGTCGTATTGGTTTCGATACTAAGTACCGAGAGGGTCGTATTGAGGAAGGCACTCGCAGTACAAGTGAATACTTAACGTACACCGTATACGACGTATTTGCTTCTTATAACTTTACTGAGAACTTAAGCGCTCAGCTTCGTGTTGATAACGTCACCGATGAGCTATACAGCAAGAGCTCAACGTCTGAGGATGCAGACACTGGTGCAGATGCCACTTCATACCAGCCAGGTCGAAACTTCAAGTTAGGCGTTAACTACCGTTTCTAACCCGTACAGAAGTACAAGGTTTCCTTCTCTTGAGCAGCCAATTGGCTGCTCTTTTTTTGTTTCAGTTGAGTTATCAAAGTGTAAATCAAAGTAAATACAAATGAGAAACAATGTCATTTAAAAGTATAATATGACCAATTTATGACGATTCAATGACATGCCTTATGTATCAGACCTACCGATCCATTAAACCCTACCTATTTGCTGCATTTGTTGCCATCGTTGCAGCTGGCGCATTGGTGTTGCACCACACTACAACGTCTGTTGTCGCCAACCATTTGTTCATCAGTGAAGTATCGTTTGCTAATAACGATAAACAGGACTGGATTGAGCTCTACAACCCGAGCTTAAACAGCGTTTCTCTAAAAGGCTATTACCTAAGTGATGACATAGAGGACCCCGAGCGTTTTCGTATTCCGTTCGATGTCATTGTTCCGGCACACGGCACAGCACTTTTATATGGAGCAAAAGCCGAAAACCTTCCGCTTGATGCGATTAAGCTGAACTTCAGCCTCAGTAACGGAGAAAGCGTTATTCTGACAAGTCCAAGCGGCAAAACTCAATTGGACCGCATCACTCTAGTCGCGCCGACCGCTTATAAAGGGCAGTTTTCCATCGGCCATAACCTAAAGGATTCTGAGGTAGTCGAAATTTCCTATCAGCCAACTCCAGGGCACCTTGGAGGGGTGACGCTTCGATGAGTAAGACGCTAAAAGTTCAGCGCCATGAGGTGAAGTTTTACATCAGCTACGCGGATTACGAGTACGCGCGTCACTTGCTCGCCACGCTAATGCAGCGAGATCCTCATCAAAAAGACGAACGCGGCTATTTCATTCGTAGCCTCTACTTTGACGATGATTATGACACCAGCGTTGAGGAAAAACTGGACGGCATTGAACACCGCGATAAATACCGTTTACGCACCTACGACCCGACGCTCGATTGGGTCAAGTTAGAACGTAAGCGCAAGCACAATCAATTTGTCAACAAAAGCTCTGTGCGCTTGAGCAAGGCTGAAGCCCTGCAAATGATCGATGGCGACGTGGACTTTTTACTGGAAAAAGACAGCCAAAGCGCGCGCTCTATCTACTTTGACCTCAAGCGTAAATTTATTCGCCCGAAAGTGATTGTCGACTATGACCGGGAAGTCTACATGCTCGACTACAACGAAATTCGCGTCACCTTTGATAAGAACATTCGCGTGAATACCAGCGATCTAGATCTATTTAACCCAGACCTTGAAACCCAAACTTTACAGCGCCCAGACACCATCATCATGGAGGTCAAGTTCAATACTTGTTTGCCATCTTGGTTCCCGACCCTGCTGAAATTTGATGGCACCACCGCCATGGCGATTAGTAAATATTGCCAAGGTCGAATGCATATGCGCGAGTTTTACGGCGACTAATTTATCCCTTTATTTCTTTAACCCATTAACGACTAACTCTTGAAGCAATACGAATATCATGGACTCAACTAACCTAAGCCAAATACTGAATAACAGCTTGCTCTTCTCGGAAAACACCATGAGTATGCTGCAAATTCTACTGTCATTGTCGATCACCTTCTTGATGGCAATGTTCATCTACTTTATCTACAAACGCACCTACAACGGTGTACTGTACTCGCAAAACTTCAACATCACCTTGGTGATGACGGCTATTGCGATCAACGCCATCGTCATCGGTATCAGTGGCAACTTAATGCTGTCTCTGGGCATGGTCGGTGCATTATCAATCATCCGTTTTCGTACAGCCGTCAAAGACCCTCGCGATACGGCCTTTATCTTTTGGTCCATCATGGTGGGTATCGCCAATGGTGTGGCCTATTACGAGCTGTCATTTATTGCGAGCATTTTCATTGCCATCGTTCTCTGGGGGCTGTCACGTTCGGTGACCTTCGAGCCTGCTTACATGCTCATTATTAAATACCCACGCAGCAGCGATTGGGCTCCTGTACAAAATATTTTAGATGACCGCAAACTGGTCAACAGCTACCTAACCCGCTCTGACACGCTAAAAGGTGACGTGGTCGAACGCGTTACCGAAGTCAAAATTAAGCGCGGACAGCAAGAACCTCTTCTTACTCAGCTGCGTTCATGCACGAGCATCAACAGCTGTGTTCTTCTTTCAAGTAACGGCGAATTTACGGAATAATATGATGAAACACCTATCTCGACGTTGGGCGATCGCGCCTCTATATGCAGCCTTGTTCGCAGCCAGCACTCAGGTCTCTGCGGCCAACAATGCTATTGAATTGAATGTGGCACAGCCACCTTTATCGAACCCAGCCATTTTGGTCAAAGACGGCCGTATCCTGATCACCCGCGGTGGTACTTACCGCCTAACGGGACAAAGTGACAACGGTCAAATCTGGGTCAACACAGGAGACGAGAAAGTTACGTTACAGCTGGATAATATCCAACTGTCCAACGCTTACGGATCTGCTCTGTACATCGAAGAAGCGGGTGATGTGGATGTCGAGTTGGTGCCAAACTCCAACAACCGTTTTGAAGACCATAACCACAGCGCGGAGAAAGAAGGCGAAGCAAAACAAAACGCGCCGATTTACTCTAAAGCTGACCTAAAAATCACCGGCGCACCACAAGCAACTTTAACCGTTGTGGGCCGTTATAAAGACGGAATCGTGAGTAAAGACGATCTTGATATTCGTCGCGCTAACATTAGCATTGAAACCGTAGACGATGGTTTGTACGGACAGGACAGCGTCGATATCCGTGACTCTAAGATCCTGATCAAGGCGGGTGACGACGGCATTAAAGCCGACAACGAAGAGCGCGAAGACAAAGGCTTTGTTCATATCGAAGGCAGCGACATTCAGATTTTCGCAAAAGACGATGGCATCAAGGGCGTACGCAAAGTCGACATTTACAGTGGCAACATTCGTGTCGAAGAATCCTATGAGGGCATTGAAAGCCGTAACATCACGATTCATGGTGGAGACATTTTTGTCAAAGCGGAAGACGATGCCGTGAATATCTCTGATGGCAGTGGTGCGAATGAGCCTAACTTTGGCGAGCGTGTGAAAGGCTTTTTCAAAGGCGGTGAGCGTGGTGAACATCCTGAAGGCGAAATGGGCGAACGCCCTCCTCGCGGCGAACGACCTGAAGGCCAACCTGGTGAACGTCCTCCACATGGCGGTGGCAAAGCCAAAGTAGATGGCATCATGACCATCTTAGGCGGTCGCACGCACATTCAATCCGGTGGTGACGGCTTTGACTCGAATGGTGACGCTATGATGAGTGGCGGTGAACTGTTTATCGAAGGACCAACCAGTGGTCGTGATGGCTATATTGATGTGGATGGTTTCTTCAAACTGACTGGTGGCCGTTTATTTGCCATGGGCAGTGCTGGCATGGCACAAGCCCCTTCTGACGACTCTACTCAGCCAGTTATTCAGATCAACTTAGAAAGCACTTATGCAAAAGGGGCCATGGTCACCATCACCAATACCGAGAGCAATCAGGTATTTGAACAAGTGATGCCGATGGACTTCCAATCGTTCACTGTTTCTGAGCCTGAATTCACACTGGGTCAAACTTACCAAGTGCAAATTAATGGCGAAGACATTACCACTGTCACACTGGATACCGTCATTACTCGCTTTGGTAATGCTGGACGCGGCGGCCCTCGTGGCGAAAGAGGCGAAAAGAAAGGCTGGTGGTAACACTTTAACCTAATCCTCTCTGATCAAGCTCACAAAATAGGAGACATCATGTCTCCTATTTTAGTTTTCACTCCACCTCTAACGCTTGTTTTATCTCAGACCAATCCGCCGCGGCGGGTGATACGGATATAGGCTGCTCTGCTTGGTACAGTGCAATCATCTGGCCCGCAATGGAAACAGCGACTTCCATGGGACGTTTGCCTGGAACATCCGCGAGCCCTACAGGACAGGTCATTTTGGCAATGTCAGTCTCACTAAATTGTCGATGGGCCAAGCGTTGACGAAAGCGTCGCGCCTTAGTATCTGAGCCAATCACGCCTATGAAGCCCATATCACCACGTCTCAATGCCGTTTCGGTGAGTTCGTAATCCAACTGGTGATTATGGGTCAAAACCAACATATAACTACCGGGGATAGCTCGTGTGACTTCGCCAACAGGGTCGTCTGTTAAGCACTTCTCAACCTGACTCGGGATATGTTCAGGAAACTGCTCTGACCGGCTATCAACCCATTTCACACGCACTGGCAATTCACTCAATATCGGAATCAATGCCTTTGCCACGTGCCCTGCACCAAACACTAGGAGAGGCTTAGCCGACGCCGCAAAATGTTCAAACAGCACAGACACATGCCCACCACAGCACTGCCCTAGGGATGCGCCCAAAGGGTATTGCTCCAGCGTTTGAGAATCCTGTTCGCCCAATAGTAATTCACGAGCGCGAGCAATGGCTTTGAATTCTAGATGCCCACCACCAATGGTGTCGTAGGTCTGCTCTGCGGTGACCACCATTTTACTCCCCGCCTCCCGTGGCGTAGAACCACGGGTGCCAATAATGGTGACCATAACAAAGGCACAGCCTTGGCGCTGCAAGGCTGCCACTTGCTCTGCCCAACGAATCATACAGCCTCCTTTTGGCCCGCTGCACGAGTGGCCATCACGGCATTCAGTACACGCTCTGGTGTCGCAGGCGTATCCAATGGTGGACTGACGCGATAATCCGCTAGAGATGCAATCGCATCACGCAATGCTGACCAAACAGAGATCGCCAACATAAATGGCGGCTCACCGACGGCTTTGGAGTGATAAACGGTTTCTTCGTCGTTATCACGCTCAAACAAGTCTACGTTAAAACGTTTGGGGGTATCACTGATCGCTGGGATTTTATAGGTCGCAGGCCCATTACTGGTCAGCACGCCTTTCTCGTTCCACTTCAATTCTTCAGTGGTGAGCCAGCCCATGCCTTGAATAAAGCCCCCTTCAATCTGACCTCGGTCGACGGCTGGGTTTAAGCTGCGCCCCACATCATGCAAGATATCCACCCCCACGACTTTGTACTCACCTGTTAATGTGTCCACCACTACTTCGGACACCGCCGCACCATTAGCAAAGTAGAAGAACGGGCGACCTTTGGCTTGCTCTCTGTCGTACCAGATTTTTGGGGTTTTGTAGTAGCCTGTCGCAGACAAGGAAACACGGTTTACGTAAGCAAAGAGCGCCGCTTCGGCAAAGCTCATGGACTCAGATTGATCCCCCCAATGAATACGACCATTAGCAAAGCTGACGGTTTCAAGTGCACAGCCCTTTTGCTCAGCGATGCATTCTGCGATGCGCTGCTTCAACGTCAGCGCTGCATTCTTCGCCGCTTGACCGTTCAAATCTGTCCCGCTTGAAGCGGCCGTTGGCGAAGTATTAGGAACCTTATCCGTTCGCGTTGCGGTAATTTGGATTTCATTCGGATCGATTGCCAAGGCTTCTGCAACGATCTGAATGATCTTGGTGTGCAGGCCTTGTCCCATCTCCGTGCCACCGTGGTTCACTTGAATGCTGCCATCGGTATAAATGTGGATCAGAGCACCGGCTTGGTTCAAGTGTTGTAGAGTAAAGGAAATACCAAACTTCACTGGCGTCAGCGCCAAACCTCGTTTTAAGACACGACTGGTTTTATTCCACTGGGTGATTTCATCACGACGCTTGCGATAATCACTGGATTGCTCAAGCTGCTCAATCAGCTCTAATAAAACATTGTGCTCCACTGTTTGATGGTATGGCGTCGTATCACGCCCATCAGGACCATACAAATTGAGCTTACGCACATCGAGGGGATCTTTGCCGACTACACGTGCGATATCATCCATGGCCCGCTCAATGATCATCATCCCTTGTGGGCCACCAAAGCCGCGAAACGCGGTATGCGACACGGTATTGGTCATGCATCGATGACCCGCAATACTCACATCTGGCAGATAGTAAGCGTTGTCCGCATGGAACATGGCGCGATCCACTATCGCATCAGACAGATCCGCTGAGTGACCACAGTTACCCGCCACCATGATATCCGCCCCTTGAATCAGGCCTTGCTCATCAAAACCAATATCATAAGTGTTGTAAAACGGATGACGCTTACCGGTCATACTCATATCATCGACACGAGGTAAACGCAGCCTCACCGGTTTGCCCGTTTTCAACACCAAGGCCGCTGCCATGCATGCCCAAGCGGCGGCTTGGCTTTCTTTCCCCCCAAAACCGCCACCCATACGACGCATGTCCACGGTGATTCGGTTCACTGGCACAGCCAATACTTCCGCTACCAGCTTTTGCACTTCACTGGGGTGCTGAGTGGAGCTGTACACCAGCATGCCACCATCTTCAGCGGGTACCACCAGCGCCACTTGGCCTTCTAGATAAAAGTGTTCTTGGCCGCCGACATGTTGTTCCGCTTGTAAGCGGTGCGGGGCTTGCTCTAAGGCCTTAGACGCATCGCCGTGATGCATAAAATGTGAAGGTCGAACAAATTGCTTACGGGTTAGCGCTTCAGTCACCTCTAACAGAGGCGTTTGTGTTTCAAATTCAATCTTGGCTAGCTTTACGGCACGGCGCGCCTGTTGCTCTGTTTCAGCGACAACAACAAAGATGGGCTGGCCTTGGTATTTCACTTCGTCAGACGTCAAAATCGGATCACCACCGAACACCGCACCAATGTCCGTATGACCAGGGATATCTTCTACTAATAGTGTCTCAACCACCCCTTCGCTAGCTCTTACCGCCGATAAATCCAGTGATGTAATTCGGCCCTTGGCAATGGCACTGTAGCCTACAGCACCGTATAACGTGCCCCGTGGCTCCAGCATATCGTCAACATAGATAGCTTCACCTGCCACATGTTTCGGCGCACTTTCATGTTTGCGTGATACACCCGTTGCACCAATGGTTTGAAGGGCACTGTTTTGATTTGCGGTCAACTTACGCATACTGCACCACCTCCATGATTTGATTGGAATTTTCTTGTTCAGAATCGTGTTCTAGAACGGCACGCAGCAATAGATTTTGCGCCACTTGCAGGCGATAAGTACCGGTTGCACGAACATCATCAATTGGACTGAAGTCCTGGCTTAAGGCTTGTTGCGCAGCGATAATTCCTGGTTCGGTAAAGGGCTGACCGATCAAGGCTTTCTCTGCATGTAAAGCGCGTGCAGGCGTTGCCGCCATGCCGCCAAAACCAAGACGTGCATCGGTGACTACGCCATCTTTCAGTGCGATTGAAAACGCTGCACACACGGCTGAGATATCATCATCTAGACGTTTTGAGATTTTATAGACACACAACGTTCGCTCTGATTGCAGTGGAATTTCAATGCTTTCAATAAACCCAGCAGGTGGTAACTTAGTTTGACGATATCCAGTAAAGAAATCACTGATCGGTATCGCCTCTCGTCCGGCAGGACTTCTTAGGTGCAATACAGCATCCAACGCCAATAACACGGGTGGCGTATCACCAATCGGCGAGGCATTGGCCACATTACCACCCAAGGTACCTTGGTTACGTACTTGCAAAGAGCCTAAGCGCTCTAATAACGAAGCGAAGGGAAGGAAGTGCTTATGCAATAAAGATTCGGCATCACTATAAGACACCGCGGCGCCGATTGTGATGTTGTGCTCCGTTTCTTCAAGTTGCATGAGTTCCGCTACTCGGCCAGTGTAAATAATCACCTCTGGCTGCTGTAACTGCTGAGTGATCGACAATGAAAAGTCAGTCCCCCCTGCCAATAGCTTTGCCTCAGGGTAGTCTGTTAATGACTGCAACAGCGCATCACTCGACGTTGGAATTAGAAACTGACGGCTGCCATCCAGTAATGAGCCGCTTGGCTGTTGAGCTAAAATCGTCTGTAAACGGGAAATGGTCTGGGCTTCTTTTTCAGAAAAGGCATCGTTGCTCCCCTGCCCCGCCAGACTTAGTGCCGCATCAATAATTGGGCGGTAGCCAGTACAACGACAAAGGTTTCCGGCAAGCGCTTGCTCAACATCAGCCCGAGTCGGCTCCGAACAGTTTTTATAAAGGAAGAACATCGACATGATAAAGCCGGGGGTACAAAAGCCACACTGAGAACCGTGTAAATCCACCATGGCTTGCTGTACTGGATGTAACGCCCCTTGCTGTTTTAGATGCTCAACCGTAATCAATTGCTTGCCATGCAAACTACCAAGAAGCGTAATACAGCTATTAATATTACGGTATTGCAGACGTCCTTCAGTGACTTCAGCCAACACTACGGTACAAGCACCACAGTCTCCTGATGCACAGCCTTCTTTGGTGCCCCGCTGCTCGGCTTTGGTGCGTAAGTATTCCAGTACGGTGGTGTGCGGTGCACATTGCTCAATGGACACCATTTGATCGTTCATCAAAAAACGAATCATATCTCTCTACTCCTAATCTCAAACAAAGCCTTCCAACATGCTTTGATTGCTTAGTGTCTGATTTTTAAGCATTTCCAATGGACAAAAAGCCATCAGGGAAAGCCCCATCAGCACACTTAATTATGCTTTATTAGGATAGAGTAGCAGGAATCCTGCCAAATTTAACCGATCGGTTAAAGTTTATGCTTATCGAGGATCTGTAATAACGGGAGCAAGGTATTCAATCGGGTTAAGCCAATTGGCTTTTTGTTCACCTAGCGTCGAATCATCGATACGAGACTCATCGGCAAACACCAGACGAATGCCATAATGTAAATGCGGCGGCTTACCTTGCGCGTTGCCGGAGCTGCCAACGGTGCCAATCTGCGTACCCGCTTCGACATAGCGCCCTAGATTTTCTTCAATGGAGTCGAGGTGAGCGTAATAATGCATACGCCAATTAGGCCCAAGCGCCCAGATGTTCTTTCCACCACGTCGGCTATCGTTGATAGATAAAATAATGTGATTGGTCGCTGCAACGACAGGCGTGCCCCGTTCGGCAAAGATATCCATGCCCTTGTGGACGAGAGATTCACCCCATGGTTCATACCAAAACGTTTCTGGGTGCCAGTCACGAGGTGTTGCACCGACCACCGGCATAACGATTGGCTCTTGCCAATTTTCGTGAGCCTGCCAAACCGCACCGGCGCCCCCAAGAGCGCCGACTATTAGCACACCGGTAACGATCAATGTTTTGCTCATGATGGACTCCTTTGAAATAGGCGTCCTATCACTATCCCTAGACGCTTCCTGTTTCTCAAGGCGAAATAAGGAAGCGCTGTGATCTAACTTTGAAAGCTACTTAAGGATCATTCTAGGAAGGCAAGCTGTTCATAAGCGTTGCGCAGCCACACTTTCATGCGCTGGCGTTCAGCAATATTCATTAGGCTGCGGTTATTGGCCACCGCCCAAAAGCTGCTGTTGTTGAAATCGATCTTCTGAGTCAGCTTACTTTGCAGCTTAGGTAACTCAATGATGAACGCATCACGTTGCTGAGCTTTTTTGAAGGTATCTGATTTTTGGAAACGAGAGAAGTCAGTACCGCGCCCCAAGTTTTGTACCACAATAAACTCAAGCTCTGGTTGCTGGTAACGCTCTAGTAGTTGATCAAGTAGCAACACTGAGTCGGCACCGTCGTCCATCACATGCCATAGGCAAACCTGGTAATCCATTTCATCCAATAAACCAAATACATCTGTGTCATCAATCCAGTCACCTAAAGGCCTTGCGGCCTGTGCGGCTAGATCGATGATTAAATCCTTATCTGGGTTGGCTTCCATTGCTTCCAACAGACCATCAAGACTGTCTTCTTCGCCAATTACGACCGGTGAAGCAAAATCACTGTAAAAGCGAGAAAACGTGCCGTGTGACGCATCGCAGTCGAAACCTAAAAATGGCAGTTCATGGTCAATGTAGTATTGCGCCAACAAACGCGCCGTCATTGATTTGCCTACACCACCTTTTTCACCACCGACGAAATGTACCTTACCCATGTATCGCTCCCTGTTTGAATGGTTCACAGCCTGACTATACGCATGGCTGTATGACGGGATGATGGCCCCGTGCAATAAACATACAGAGAAGCGCTATAAATAGGAATGCGTGAAACCAAGTATTCACATGACTTTTGCGTTTATTCACGCCATGTCATAAACACACACTGAAAATCGCTACAAAGTCACTAATGCGGCGCGTTACGCTCGGCTGGCGCCGCTTGAAAAGCCGCACTTTTCTGGAATGGATCAGACCGATGGCGCTGCTTGGTAGAGGCTTCAGCCCACCAAATCAATTGATGGAAAGTACGCGCAAAATAGTCCTGCCAATCACTGGCTTCACTGTCTTTGAGTATTGCTCCAGACTCATCCAATACCTCTTGCGCTTTGGGCACATGGATCATCGCTGAAACAGGCAAACAACCTAGCTCCCCTAAGAAGGTTCGCATCCCCACGGCGGCACGCATTCCGCCCCACTGACCAGCAGAATAAGTAACGATCGCACTGGGTTTAAAAGAGAACAATGAGCTACCAAAGTGGTTCAACAGGTTCGCTAACGCCGGACTCATGGAATGGTTGTACTCGGGACTCACCATGACATAGCCATCCGCTTGCTGGATTTTATCTGCCAACGCGTCTAAATCCTGTGGCACTTTGCTTTTTGCGTAAGCAAAGTGAGGCTTAAAAATCGGACCTTGGGCGTAATCAAGAGGATCAATCAGCTCAAAACTGTGCTCAGGATAGATATTGGAGAGGATGTTGAGGCAGGATTGAGCAACACGCTCACCCAACCGCGCAGGACGCGGTGGGGTTGAGGTTCTTACGGAACCTAAGAAAATAAGAAACTTCATCTGAACCCACTTTGCAACGGTTAAAAAAAAGCCCCTATCAAAGATAGGGGCTGAGATGAGACACCACAAGCGTGGGTCACATGACGAATCTTAAACGTCTAGGAAATCCATAATACCTTCAGCGGCTTTACGACCTTCATCAATCGCTGTCACCACTAGGTCAGAGCCGCGCACCATGTCGCCACCCGCGAAGATTTTTTCATTAGTGGTTTGGAACATGAACTTACCGTCTTTTGGTGCCAATACGCGTCCGCGGCTGTCCGTTTCAATGCCAAACTTTTCAAACCAAGGCGCAGGGCTTGGTTGGAAACCAAAGGCTACCAATACAACGTCTGCTGGGATGATTTGTTCGCTGCCTTCAACGATTTCAGCACTGCGACGGCCATTGGCATCAGGCTCACCCATTTGTGTTTCAACTACTTTGATGCCTTCTACTTTGCCATCACCAATGATTTCTACTGGCTGACGGTTAAATAGGAACTGTACGCCCTCTTCACGGGCATTTTTCACTTCTTTGCGTGAACCAGGCATGTTCTCTTCGTCACGGCGGTAAGCACAAGTAACGCTCTTCGCACCCTGACGGATAGACGTACGATTACAGTCCATCGCGGTATCACCACCACCTAAGACAACCACTTGCTTGCCTTTCATGTTGATGTAATCGTCTTCGCTTTCTTCGAAATCCAAGCAATGGTTCACATTGGAGATCAAGAAGTCTAGAGCGTCGTAGACTCCTGGTAGGTCTTCACCTGGGAAGCCACCTTTCATGTACTTGTAAGTACCCATGCCTAGGAACACGGCATCGTATTCTTCAAGCAGGTGTTCGAATGGCACATCATCGCCCACACTGGTGCCCAGCACGAACTCAACGCCCATCTCTTCAAAGATTTCGCGGCGACGAGTCATGACAGACTTTTCAAGTTTGAACTCTGGAATACCGAACGTTAGAAGACCACCAATTTCTGGGTTCTTATCGAACACAACAGGTTTCACACCGTTACGTACTAGAATGTCCGCACAAGCAAGACCCGCAGGACCCGCACCAACAATGGCAACGGTTTTATCAACTGGAACAACCTTTGACATATCAGGGCGCCAGCCCAATGCAAACGCTGTGTCAGTGATGTACTTCTCCACAGAACCGATGGTCACAGCGCCGAAACCACCTTCGCCTAGTGTACAAGCGCCTTCACATAGGCGATCTTGCGGACACACTCGACCACACACTTCTGGTAGTGAGTTCGTCTGATGACTAAGCTCTGCTGCTTCAAGAATGTTGCCTTCTGATACCAACTTCAACCAGTTCGGGATGTAGTTGTGTACTGGACATTTCCATTCACAGTATGGGTTACCACACTCTAAACAGCGGTGTGCTTGGCCTTTCGCTTGCGTTTCTTCGAAAGGACGATAAATTTCCACGAACTGAGATTTACGCGTCAGCAGTGGCTTTTTCTTCGGATCTTTACGATCCACTTCAACAAATTGAAATACGTTGTTCAAGCGCTCAGACATAAGCTGCTATCTCCTGTGGCCGCGCTCAGCGCGGCACTCTCTCAAATGGGTCAAACTGGGTTAGGAACGTTCTTCTCTAAAGCTTATTCAGGACGCTGACGAGTGTTCGCCAACAACTGACCTAAGCTTGCTGCTTTTGGTTTCACTAACCAGAACTTACCGATGTAGTCGTAGAAGTTTTCTAGGATCTCACGGCCCCACTCGCTATCAGTTTCGCGAACATATTCTTCGATCACGCTGCGTAAGTGCGAACGGTATTCTTCAGTCAATTCTGTACCTACGCGTTGGATTTCCACCAACTCGTGGTTGTACTTGTCTACGAAGGTACGGTCTAAGTCGAGTACGTAAGCAAAACCACCGGTCATACCTGCACCGAAGTTGTAGCCTGTGCTACCTAGCACCGTTACCAGACCACCTGTCATGTATTCACAACAGTGATCCCCTGCGCCTTCGATCACCGCATGAACACCTGAGTTACGTACGCCGAAACGTTCACCTGCTGTTCCAGCCGCGAATAACTTACCTCCGGTCGCACCGTATAGACAGGTGTTACCAATGATCGCTGATTCTTGAGACTCAAACGCCGAACCTTTTGGTGGACGAACAACTAGCTTACCGCCAGTCATACCTTTACCCACGTAGTCGTTGGCATCACCTTCTAGGTACATGTGCAATCCACCAGCGTTCCATACACCGAATGATTGGCCCGCTGTGCCTTTCAGGCGCAAAGTTAATGGCGCATCAACCATGCCTTGGTTGCCGTAGCGCTTGGCAATTTCACCAGATAGACGAGCACCGATAGAACGGTCGCAGTTGGTCACGTTGAACTCGAACTCGCCACCTTCTTTCTCTTCCACTACCTCTTTAACGGTCTCCCACATTTTCTCAGCCAATAGGCCTTTATCATGAGGCGGGTTAAACGGTACTTGGCAGAATTGAGGCTTGTCTGCTGGGATCGCATCGTTGTTCAAAATTGGCGATAGATCCAAGTTTGCTTGCTTAGACGTTTCACCTGGTAGCAAGGTCAGTAGATCGGTACGACCAATCAATTCCGCCATGCTAGAAACACCCAACTTCGCCATCCATTGACGCGTGTCTTCAGCCATAAAGCGGAAGAAGTTCTTAATCATTTCAACGGTGCCGATGAAGTGCTCTTCACGCAACTTGTCGTCTTGTGTTGCTACACCTGTCGCACAGTTGTTCAAGTGACAGATTCGTAGGAACTTACAGCCCATTGCCACCATTGGTGTGGTACCAAAGCCGAAGCTCTCTGCACCTAGGATCGCAGCTTTCACCACATCCAGACCCGTTTTCAAACCACCGTCTGTTTGCAGACGAATCTTGCCACGCAGATCGTTAGCACGAAGAGCTTGCTGTGCTTCCGCTAAACCTAGCTCCCATGGAGAGCCCGCATGACGGATCGATGTGATTGGGGATGCCGCGGTACCACCGTCGTAACCAGAAATAGTGATTAAGTCAGCGTAGGCTTTAGCAACACCAGCAGCGATCGTTCCAACACCTGGCTCAGATACCAGTTTCACTGATACTAGGGCGTCTGGGTTTACTTGTTTCAAGTCGAAGATCAGCTGTGCCAAGTCTTCGATTGAGTAAATATCGTGGTGTGGTGGTGGTGAAATCAGGGTCACACCTGGTACCGCGTAACGTAGACGAGCAATCAAACCGTTTACTTTACCACCTGGTAGCTGACCACCTTCACCTGGCTTCGCACCTTGAGCAACTTTTATCTGCAGCACTTCTGCGTTCACAAGGTATTCTGGTGTCACACCAAAACGGCCCGATGCGATTTGCTTAATCTTAGAGCGACGTTCTGTACCGTGACGAGCTGGGTCTTCACCACCCTCACCAGAGTTTGAACGACAGCCCAACTCATTCATTGCTTGTGCTAGTGCTTCGTGGGCTTCTGGAGACAATGCACCAAGAGACATACCGGCCGAGTCAAAGCGTGGCAGGATAGCTTCGATTGGTTCAACCTTGTCCAAAGCAATCTCTTTCACGTCTTCTTTGATGCCAAATAAGTCACGTAACATCGAAGCAGGACGCGTGTTAACTAACTCTGCGTACTTAGAGAAATCTTCGAATTTACCACTGCTCACAGAGGTTTGTAGGTTACGAACCACATCTGGGTTAAAGGCATGGTATTCCGCATCGTGTACGTATTTTAGGTAACCGCCTTGCTGGATTGGCTTACGCGCTTTCCAAGCGTTCGCAGCAATACTTGCTTGCTCACGTTGGAAATCTTCAAACGTGGCACCCTGGATACGGCTTGGCACACCTTTGAAACATAGATCAACCACTTTGCTATCTAGGCCGACTGCTTCAAACAGCTGCGCACCACGGTAGGAAGCAATCGTAGAGATACCCATCTTAGACATGATTTTCATCAGGCCTTTGTTGATACCTTTACGGTATTTCTGGTGACAAGAAATCGGATCACCTAACACTTCACCTTTATCGATCATATCGTTGATCAAACGGTAAGATAGGTATGGGTAAACCGCTGTCGCACCAAAGCCTAGTAACACGGCGAATTGGTGTGGATCACGCGCAAAACCTGTATCTGCGATGATATTTGAATCACAGCGCAAGCCCACTTCAGTCAAGTGGTGGTGTACCGCACCTACAGCCATTGGCGCAGGAATCGGCAGCTGACCTTTTTCGAACTCACGGTCCGTCAATACCACAATCACTGCACCATTACGTACGACTTCTTCGGCACTGATTTTTAAGTTACGAACCGCTTGTTCTAAGCTAATTTCGTCAGGATTGTATGTAGTGTTCAAACGTACTAGGCGGAAACGATGATCGTCCAACGCTAATAGTCGGCTGTACTTACGAGCAGACAAGATTGGCGATGACAAGATAATACGATTAGCGTGCTTAGGCGTTTCTTCAAACAAGTTACGTTCAACACCGATCAATGTCTCAAGGGACATTACAACCGACTCACGTAGTGGGTCGATTGGTGGGTTGGTTACTTGAGCAAACTTCTGACGGAAGTAGTCTGATACCGGACGAGTTTGGCTCGACATAACGGCCATTGGCGTGTCGTCACCCATCGAGCCAACCGCTTCATGACCACTTTCAGCCAATGGACGGAAGATCTGATCGCGTTCTTCAAAAGATACTTGGAACATCTTTTGGTAAGTCGACATTTGTTCGGGGGTAAACGGCACGAATTCCATCGAATGCTCTTGCAATAGAGCCTCGATACGCAAACCTTCTTGCTTCAACCACTTCTTGTATGGGTGAGCGGATTTCAGTTTATTGTTAATGTCGTCCGTGTGCAGCACTTTACCGTTTTGCGTGTCCACAACCAACATTTGGCCAGGGCCAACACGACCTTTAGACACAACGTCTTCGGCTTTGTAATCGTAAGTACCGATTTCAGATGCCAGTGTGATGTAACCATTCTTAGTCACCACCCAACGGGCAGGACGCAAACCGTTACGGTCCAACATACAGATAGCGTGACGACCATCAGTCATAACAAGACCTGCTGGGCCATCCCATGGTTCCATGTGCATTGAGTTAAACTCATAGAACGCACGCAGTTCAGGATCCATGTTCTCTACGTTTTGCCATGCTGGTGGAATGATCATACGTGCCGCACGGAAGATATCCATGCCACCAGTGACCAACAGCTCCAACATGTTATCCATAGAAGACGAGTCAGAACCCGTTAGGTTAACAATTGGTTGAAGGTCCGCTAATTCAGGGATCAAAGGAGAACGCAGTTTGCTACCACGTGCGATCGCCCAGTTACGGTTACCGTCGATCGTGTTGATCTCACCATTGTGAGCCACCATGCGGAACGGTTGTGCCAACGGCCATTTAGGCAACGTGTTGGTTGAGAAACGCTGGTGGAATACACAAATGGCGGTTTTTAGTTTTTCATTACCTAGATCTTTATAAAAAGTAGGTAAATCAACTGGCATCATTAAGCCTTTGTACGCCAACACTTTGTCAGACAAAGAACAGATGTAGAAGTTTTCGTATTCAGCTAGCTCGATTTCAGTGCGGCGACGGGCAACGAAAAGACGAGTGGCGAAAGTGCGTGCATCAAGACGGTTACTGTCGACAAACACTTGCTCAATGCGTGGTAGGCAATCCATCGCAATCGTACCTAAGCAAGAAGGATCTACTGGCACATCACGCCAGCCCACTACATTTAATCCTTCTGTTTCTAGTTGCTTGGTTAACGCATCACGTTGTTTCTCAGCCAGTGCTTCGTCTTGGTCCAAAAACACCATACCCACACCGTATAGGTCTGAGAATACATGATTAAACAAAGTCTTAGCTTCTTCACGCAAGAACGCATCAGGCTTTTGAATTAATAGACCACAACCGTCACCGGTTTTTCCGTCGGCAGCAATACCACCACGGTGTGTCATACAGGTTAAAGATTCGATTGCGGTTTTTAGAAGGTCGTGACTAGACGTACCTTCCATATGAGCGATTAGGCCAAACCCACAGTTGTCTTTGAACTCGCCAGGACGATAAAGGCCTGCATTCATACACCAACTCCCACAGTTAAAACGTAGAAAACTCTACTCGATTTACTTCATATAACGTTAGGTGGGGGTGCCTCAGAAGGGCATGAGAAATGGTTGTAATATACCCACCTAACCATTCAAACTGAGGGCCATACTACTCTGGGCTCTGGGATCGCTCAAACTTCAAGCATGGTCAAATGGGGCAAAACGGGGCATTTTCGGCATCAAATAAGAACCGTTCTCATAGTAAAGTAGAATTATCTATGGTTCGCTGATTTGCAGACAGAAAATTCCTCTGACTTACATTGGAATTCAGAGAAATATGGTTTTTTTTACTTATTTCTCTTTTTTTTTATCAAAATGCGACGGAAATCATGCATTAAAAGTGCAAAAACACCTTTTCTGTACAAAAAACACGCAGATCAAGGAGTGCCAGCTTTCTGGATATCCTGCTGAATACCACGCACACTTCGCGCCCAAGGATTTAAACTGCGCAACGCTTGTGGCAAGTTCTCCACCGCGGCAATAGCTTCACTACGATTACGGTATTCGCCATAGACAACCACATACCATTCTCTGCCGTTATGAAGTGCTTGAAAGTAACTAAATGCGGATAAGCTGCCCTGATCCCGAATAAAATCCTGTACCGTATCTTTATTATGGGTACCTAATAACTGAAGTGTATAGCGGTTAGGATTGCGCTCTAACCAAGCTCGGGTTTTATCAAACGGA
The DNA here is from genome assembly GCF_004363305.1 of Marinomonas communis. Lineage (GTDB taxonomy): Bacteria > Pseudomonadota > Gammaproteobacteria > Pseudomonadales > Marinomonadaceae > Marinomonas > Marinomonas communis. Next base: position 137,197 of record NZ_SNZA01000006.1, read on the forward strand.
TCGGCAGCCACGGTTTGCTTAACAGGGACAGGTTCTGGGACCTCAGGTTCTGCGGATTGCAAAACAGGCGTGGTTTGTACGGGAGTACTCGGCTCAGGGGCTGCAGAGTCTTGATTAGGCGTCGTAAGTCGGATGGGAGCCGTGGTAATACTAGTATTCTCGGAACGATTAGCCGAAGCAGTATTCGATTGTTCCGCTGCGGGCTGAAGTGCTTCAGCGGGAATAGGAGGCAATGATACAGGAGTTTCCTGACCAATCTGGCGTTGCATCGCTTCAATCCGCGCCAATGTCTCAGAACTCGCTTGTCTTGGTGCATTCTGCGCAATTGGTGCAATACTGGTACTGTTGCTTACCGGAGTGGCGTCGTCTTCGCCATCACTGAAAATCACTGCGACCAATATCCCCAGCATAATGATCGACATCAGCGCCATATGAACCAAAGGGAAACCAAATGATCCACCCAAGCGTACCCAAGAGCGCTTATCACTGGCACTTGATTCCCCAGGCTTGCCTTCTCCCATCATCGCCAAAGCGATCTGGTTAATGGCGCCAGGCAAACCTGCAGACTGCTGGTAAATTTTCTTTATCTGACGTTCATTGAACGGCAGGTTGATACCACCACCGATGGCACGCACACGATGTAATAAGTACGCTCGCGTTTGTTCTAAGGTATAAGGCGCGAGGGCCAACTCATGACTTAATTGCTCATAACGACTGCGCTGATAGCTGTCTAAATTGCGTGCAATAGAGTGCTCTGTAAACAAAGCCACATGAGGTACTTCCTGGGATTCCGTGGCTAAGGACATCATGTCCATCAGCATAGTCACGGCATCCGTATTCAGCTCATGGGCATTATCGATCAAGATAATCGCCTTCTGCCCTTTTGCTTCCATATCATGGGCAAATTTAAGCAGCGGCCCAAAAGAGGTGTCACCACCTCTATTTTCAAGGACATCGGCATAGCCTTGATAGATAGCTTGTAACAGCTGTCCCGCGGTCATCAACATGGAAGCTTTGACGTGGCTAATGACGGCCGAGTCATGTTGCAGACGCATAAATTCCTGCAAGAAGCGGGTCTTTCCGCTACCACTGGCGCCTTTTACAACAGATAAGAGGTTAGAATAGCGACTTAAGTGCTCCAGCATGCTCAGTTGCTGGTTACGTTCTTCGCTAGAAAAGTAGACTTGAGAATCATTAGAGCCAAACGGATTCCTCAGCATCACTTTTGGTTGCTGATCTAAGGCTTCCTCCAGATTGAACTGAAAGTTTGGCTCCGCCATGCATGTCCTCAGAGTATCAGTTAAATGATTAAGCGCTTGCTGCTTCTATCGCGTCATCTAAACAAGCGTTGAAGTCTTCCATAGCAAAGTCAGACGTAACGTACGCGTCTCCCAATGCCTGCAACAGTATTAAACGTAAACTACCATCCAGTACTTTTTTGTCCAACAGCATTCTTTCAATAAACGCTTCTCGACTCATCCCTTTTGGTGGTAACACTGGCAAATTGGCTTTTGCTAGTAGATTCACACTGCGTTCAACATCTGATTCGGTCAGGCTACCTAAACGCCAAGATAAATCCACGGCTAACACAGTACCAGCTGCAACCGCTTCGCCATGCAACCAATTACCGTAGCCCATTTCTGTTTCAATGGCGTGTCCGAAGGTATGACCCAAATTTAAGATAGCGCGAATGCCGCCTTCTTTTTCATCTTGTGCAACAACTTCCGCCTTGGCGCGACAAGACTCATAGATGGCGTGGGTGATTTTCTCACTATCCAGCGTCATTAAATCGTCAATATTGTCTTCCAACCAAGAAAAGAATGGCGCATCGCAGATTAGGCCGTACTTGATCACTTCAGCCATACCAGCCGAAAGTTCACGCGCTGGCAATGAGCTCAAGGATTCCGTATCAATAATGACCGCCTGTGGCTGATAAAAAGCACCGATCATATTCTTTCCCAACGGGTGATTCACACCGGTCTTACCACCGACAGAGGAATCTACTTGCGACAGGAGCGTCGTTGGCACCTGAATAAAAGGCACACCGCGTTGGTACGTTGCTGCCGCAAACCCTGCCATGTCACCCACGACACCACCACCTAGAGCAATCACAGTAGTGGTACGATTATGTTTGGCTTCCAGCAATGCAGACATAATCTGTTCATAAGTGGCCAACGTTTTATACTTCTCACCATCTGGTAACACGCAAGTATCGACTTGATACTCATCGCCTAACAGTGCGACCAACTCCGCCAAATAAATGTCTGCAACCGTAGTATTCGTTACGATCATCACTTGCTTACCATGAATCGCATCACGGAAAAGTTGCTTTTGATGACGAATACCAGAACCAATGTAAATCGGGTAACTTCGGTCTCCTAAATCGACCGTCAGAGTTCGCATGCGTTTAAACCTCCGCCGCTAAATGCTTTTTAATCGCGTCCATAACTTTATTGGCCACCGTTTTAGGGTGACGAGAGTCGGTTTCCACAATAACCGATGCCACGTCGCGATATAACGGATCCCGGATTGAAAATAAACGATTTAACGTTTCCTTCGGATTCCCTTGCTTGAGCAATGGACGATTATTGCTTTTCGATGTTCGCTGTAATTGCTGAGCAACCGATGCAAATAAGTACACAACCAGAGGCTGGTGTTTAAGCATGTGACGATTTTCCTCTTTCATCACGATGCCGCCACCGGTCGCCAATACAATCGGCTGTTGGTCTTCATCCAACATACTTTGCAACGTCTGTGTTTCTCGACGGCGAAACCCTTCCTCACCTTCTTTTTCGAAGATCCAAGGAATGTCTGCACCAGCTTTTTCTTCAATCACCCGATCAGAATCGAAAAATTCTCTGTCCAGCTGCTGCGACAGAAGGCGTCCAATGGTAGTTTTCCCTGCCCCCATTGGGCCCACTAATATAATTGTCGGGGCGTTAATCATTTTTTTAATACTTCGAAGTTAACTGTTTTCGGCTGCTGCCTAGTTTACCGACATTTTTAGCAGTTTTGGCGTAATAAATACAAGTAGTTCCCTTTTTTCTTGTTGTTCCGTCCGTTGTCGAAACAAACCACCTAATAAAGGCACATCTCCGAGCACTGGAACTTTGCTTACCGTCACTAAGCGTTCCTCGCGAAAAATGCCTCCTAACACCAGTGTTTCTTGGTTCTGTACTTCTACCTGAGTTTGCACGCGATTGGTTTCTAGGCTGGGAACGCCGTTCACCATATCCCCTACTGAGTCTTGATGGATTTTTAGATTCAACAATAAGGTTGTCGCATCTTTTACTTCTGGTGTTACTTCAAGCACCAATCCCGCTTGACGAAACTCGACACTTAAACTGTCATCGTTCATAACTTGGTAAGGCACTTCGGTACCCGACTCAATGCGCGCTGACTGTCCTTCAGAGGTCACAATTTTGGGCCTTGCAATAATGTTAGCGGAGCCATTACGCTCCAACCAATCCAAAGTCGCAGACAGGTTCATGGTTCCCGATCGTCCTGATAGAGCAAGCGACACCGGTGCCGATGCAATCCCTAAGCTCACATCAGCACTGCCACCTTGCTGTGCACTGTCTAATAGCGTAGCTTGCCAATTGACACCTAATTGCTCTTGTACTGAATCGTTCACTTGGACAATTTCGGCTGCAATTTCAATCTGCCGAACCGGACTGTCCAGCCAAGTAATCGATTGTGTTAGAACGGTTTCATCACCACAGTAGCATGTCATAACGGCATTGGTTCGAGGATCAACAATCACTTTTATATCTGCGAAGAAGTGCTGAAGGTGCGCTCCGACTTGTCCAGCTTTTGCATGTTTTAAATGCCAGATATGATACTGACAATCCACTTCGGTGGGTTCAGCAACGCTGTCTAATGAAGCGGTTCTCGTGCTCAGAATGCCAATATTATCCTGCCATTGCAGAGCAAGCTGTTGCTGTTGCGCCACGGAAGAAAGCACTTGCTCCCAAGTGGCGTCACGAATCGATAAGGAAATATCACCCTCAATAGTGGGATCAATCACAACACTGGCACCCAACTGCGCCGCCAGCTGGGGCAGAACTTGTTGTAGCGGCTGCTGTCGGACAAAAACATCCAAAGCAAAGCCCATCTGACTCACGCTGAATATACAGGCCAGCACAAGATAACGTTTCCACTGCATATCAGTGCCCCTCCTGTTGTGAAGGTTCTAGCCATCGATTATCCAGATGTAACTGACGTTGTTCACCTTGGACATTGGCAAATGTAATAGAATTTTGATCAATATGGGTGAGGGTTGCATGCAAGCTGGGTAGCCAATGACCTTGTAGATACCAGCCCTCTTCACCATCGACATTGAGCAAGGCCGCCGCTTGTTTATGACGCACAGTCGTTAGCAGTTCACCCGCACTTGGCCAAGAAGACTGCTCGGGCACTGGGAGCCAATTTTGCTCTGGCTTGAGGGTAGCCGGTTTCGTAAAGTGCCAAGTTAAATCGCCCTGCCACTGGGTACCACGTCGCTGCCACAACATATGCACTGGATGTAACCAGTAATCGTGCTGCAATGAGATCAGTAATTGACGCCATTCAGCTAAACTTTTTGTGTCCTGCATCTGCATGCCGGTAATACGTCCCTTCTCTCGCAATACATTAACCATTGGCATATCCGATAAATGACTTAAGGCTGCTTCGAGTTTTTGCCATTGCTTGGAGGCATACATATGGGTATTCACGTCTTGCTGACGCTCGGTCTTTAGGGTGAAAAGAGCATGTAATCCCCAACCAATGATCAGCACTTCCAGCAAAAGTATGCCCTGTAAGGTACGCAGCGAGAGTATCTTTTGTCGTAGCTTTAGCTTCACGGCATCACCTCGTCATTCAACACTACCTCTAACGCGGGCAAGTTTTTTGGCCAGTGATTTAGCCATAGCGTTAATGCTTTTTCTGGCCCCGTTACAGCCAGCTGGACCTGATGAGAGTGGAACTCGACACGCTCCAATCGTAGTGTCGGTGGCAACGTCTGGAGATAACTAAACCCCGTATTGATCATAGAGGTTTGTGGTGCCGGCCAAGGCCATATAAATGGCTCAGGAGCAGATGGGATACCTTGCCAAATAACACTACCCAAGAGGCTTGCGAGAAGCGCGAAGCTGGCAATGGAATACAGGTAACTACGTTGCTGTCGTTGCCAATGTTGTTGGCTGACATAGGACTCACTGTAAGGATGAAACCGTAGAGAGTTAGCCAGTTTTTTATGCCTTGATTGTAGAATACTCAAGCGTGCCAGTCGGAAACTGATAACTGAACGGAAGCCTAATTCTATAATTTCTAGATAGTAAGTATTCGCTAACACCGAAACATGCAGCAAATTATCCGAGTCTTGCCAGTACGCCAACTGTTGCTCTAATTCAGAGTAAGACAAGGCTAATCCGGCGTGGGTTTGAGCTGCGATGCCAAGTAAGGCTTCCGGTAACGGCTCTCCTAGATCACATGTAACGGACTGTAACCAAACATCTGGAATCAATAAGGTCTCAGGAACATGCGACGCAGCCTCGACATACTCTATTAACTTGTGTCGTAAATGCTCAATGCAAAGATCTGTTTCTCTGGGGGGTTGCGGAGCTAACAGTGCGCGAATCAACGCTTTGCGGGAAAACGCGCGCCAAGCGTCATCATGCCAAACCAGATAGCTGGGACGAGGGATAATAGACATGTCTTCCTCCGTGAATCGATGTCATTCTTCAAAATACATTGTTGGTAGCATGGCTTAAGCAAATCGTTTTCTGCATTCGCCACCATATCTTTACAAGAAGATAACACGAAAATTCCCCTCGACAAGTCTCCAAGGCGAACCTAAGTCAGGTATAATCGATCGCACACGAATTAATCAGTGACCGATCATGGCCAAAACTTTCAAAATTCTCTTTATTCTCGCTTTACTTGGTGCATTGGCAGCTGCCGGAATTGTCTTTGCGGTTTACCAACAAGTGAAAGATAGCATTCCAACAAAAGAAGAAATGCAAGCTATTGAGCTGCAGATCCCGTTGCGCATCTATACTCGCGACGAGCAGCTTATTGGAGAATTTGGCGAGCAACGTCGTACACCAGTTAGCTATGAGGACATTCCCAAAGATCTAGAAAATGCCGTACTCGCAGCCGAGGACAGTAATTTCTACCACCACCCTGGTGTGGATATCATGGGGCTATTACGTGCTGCATACCAACTGGTTACCAGTGGTGAAATACAGAGTGGCGGTAGTACCATCACCATGCAGGTCGCGCGAAATTATTTCCTATCTTTTGAACAGACCTTCATGCGTAAATTCACGGAGATTTTTATCTCTTTGAAGATGGAGCAAGAGCTCAGCAAGCACGAAATTCTAGAGCTCTACATGAATAAAATTTACCTAGGCAAACGCGCCTATGGTTTTGATGCGGCAGCACAAGTGTATTACGGTAAGCATCTTAGCGAACTGTCCCTCGCACAATACGCTATGATTGCCGGATTGCCAAAAGCGCCATCACGCTATAACCCTGTAGCCAACCCATCTCGAGCACTGATCCGCCGAAACTGGATTTTGCAGCGCATGCTCACCTTGGGGATGATTGATAAAACATCCTACCAAAATGCTGTCGAAGCCCCTGTTACAGCGAAAAACTATGGTATCCAAGCAGATGTGGAAGCCAATTATGTGGCTGAGATGGTGCGCCATGAGCTGTACCAAACTTACGGTGACAAGCTTTATACAGAAGGTCTTGTGGTATACACGACCATCGACTCCAAACGACAAAAAGACGCCAATCAAGCTGTTTACAACGGTGTACTTGCCTATGATGAGCGTCACGGTTACCGCGGCACATTGGACACTCGTACCGATCTTATCAATGCCGCATTAGAGGATCAGCAAGCCGCTTTTAGCGAGTTTGATAACATCCCTAATTGGACGTTGGCTTTAGTTTTAAGCACCGAAGATGAGCAAGCGACTGTGCGCCTGCAGGATGGCAGTGCTGTGGACTTACCTTTCGCAGCGATGAACTGGGCAGCACCTTACCTAAATGAAAACGCTCATGGTGCAAAACCCAAGGTAGTCAGCGATGTCATGGTTCCTGGCGATATCATCCAGTTGCGTCCTGATGACGAAACAACTTGGCGCCTCGCACAAACACCTGCCGTACAAAGTGCATTAATTTCTCTCGATAGTCGTGATGGTGCGATTGAATCCCTTGTCGGTGGTTTTAACTTCTTCGCCAATAAATTCAACCGTGTCACCCAGTCTAAACGCCAACCTGGTTCGAACTTTAAGCCATTCATTTACTCTAGTGCACTGGCCAACGGTTATACGGCAGCGAGTGTCATTAATGACGCACCAGTTGTGTTTCATGACAGCAATCTAGCCAGCGCATGGCGCCCAACCAATGACGGTGGCAAATTCTACGGCCCTACGCGATTACGCCAAGCTTTGTATCGTTCTCAAAACGTAGTCTCCGTTCGCTTGCTTGATGAAATGGGGGTTCGACCAACACTCGATTTCATTAAGCGCTTCGGTTTTGATCCGAACGAATTGCCACATAACTTATCCCTATCATTGGGTAGCGCTAACCTCTCTCCATTGCAAATTGCCTCCGGCTACACTGTCTTCTCAAACGGTGGTTTTCGCGTTCAACCTTATTTGATTGATCATATCGAAGACCGCTCAGGTGAAACGGTGTTCCAAGCTGAACCCATGACAGTTTGTAAGGACTGCACTTTGCTTGAAGGCATAGACATCGACAGTCCGACAAAAGGCCTGTTCGATCGTAAGCAAGGCATCGTTGAACTTCCGGTAGCGCCAAGAGTTTTGGATGCCGAGGTGAACTACATCATGTACGACATTATGCGTGACGTGATTCGTTACGGCACAGGACGTCGTGCCCGTGTGTTAGAACGTGACGACATTGCAGGTAAAACCGGCACCACCAACGACGGTCGTGATGCTTGGTTCTCTGGCTTTAATGGTGATGTTGTGACAACGGTTTGGACCGGCTTTGACGACATGTCACCATTGGGCCGTGGCGAATGGGGTGGCTCGGCTTCCCTACCTACTTGGATCAATTACATGCGACCCACTTTAGCGGATACCGCGCCAAGCTATGTCGAAAAACCTTCATCGCTAGTGACCGTTCGAATTGACCCGACGACTGGCGAGCGAGCGTACCCAGGGCAGAAGAACGCCATATTTGAGTTGTTCCGCAAAGACCACATTCCGGCAAGAAGGATTGCGACGCGACCAGCACCGCAGGAGCGCTCATCGGATACCACCACGGAATCGGCCCCCTCAAGCAATATTGCCATTGAGAATTTATTCTAAACCACAAAAAAACGCTGCCATCTGGCAGCGTTTTTTATGCTTCAAGCGCTACGTGTGTTGTTAGTCTTGATGACATAGCAGGTAATCCGCTAGCTGGGCAAAGCCTTCTCCACCTTCGGCATCGGTTAGGTAAGCCGGCAGATGCTTAAGCGTTGTTAAATGTGGCGCGATGTTCGCTACACCGACACTTAAAGGAAACTCCGCAAACATCGACTCGTCATTGGGAGCATCGCCTACGTAGATAACCTGTTGATGGGCTTGCGCCATAGATAGTTGGAAAAAGTGCGTCAGCACATGACGCGCCATGACCACTTTATCTACCCCCGATTGGCAAACATTGATGTGAATGGAAGATGCTTTCGCATTCAAACCTTTCTCTCGTAAAAGAGCCAGTAACGCCTCTTTCTCTTGATGAGCGGGGGGTTGCACCTGCTGTGCATAATCGATCGCCACATCCGTTAGTCGATAAGCTTGGTCCTTTGCCAAAGCCAAAGTAGGAAAATGCACCAACTCTGCTTGAACCGTTGCTAACAGAGACGCTTGCTCTGTACACATAGCCGCTTCAGCATTCAAAAAGTGATAATGGATCACACTGGACTTTGGCTCTAGGAATACGCCTCCCCCTTCACTGATAACGCCTGCTACGGGTAGTACTCGAGCCATCATATCCGACCATCCAGCACAGCCACCGGTGACAGGGATTACCTTAACCCCTGCTTGTTCTAATCGATATAAGGCATTCAGTGTTGCCGTCGGCAAACGGCCATGAAGCGTTAGCGTGTCATCAAAGTCAGTGAGCACATAACGCACGTTCTTGAGTGTTGTCTGCGGTAAATCCACTAATGGTTTAGGCATGTTTGATTGACTCTTCACTAAGCACAATGTCCACTCCTTGTTGCCCCAATAATTGACGCTGCTCGACAGAAATAACATCCGTATATAGAGCTTCCACTGCGGCAAAGGATGTGACGCAGGCGCTCGCTTTACGCCCCCACTTATGTTGATCTGCCACCAACAACACATGACGACTCTGCTCGATCAGTACACGACTTAGATTGGCTTCGTCTGGATCAAAATCGAGAATGCCATAGCTTTCGTGTAAGCCACCACAGCCTAAAATGCCGTAATCAAATACATACTTTCGCATACTCTCAATGGCATCGCTTCCCACCAAATCGCAATGACGATGACGCATACGCCCAGCCGTTAGTCTTACAGGAATGTCTTGGCGGTTTGCAAACAACGTAGCGACCGTCAGGTTATTGGTAAACACTTGCAGCTCTTGATGATTCAGTAACGCCTTCGCCACGTACTCCACCGTCGTGCCTATACCTAAAAATACCGACGCACCATTAGGGATGGCCTGCGCCACCTGTTGAGCGATTTTCTGCTTCGCATCACTATTCAAAAATTGGCGATTCGCGAAGGGTAGATTTTCCGCTGTGGATACTGGCGCAATGCCGCCATGCTGGCGTCTGACCAAGTGTTTTTCAGCCAGCTGATTAATGTCTTTTCGAATGGTTTGTGAGGACACACTGAAGCGTTCCACCATGTCCTCAACCAATAATAAATCGCACTGCTGCACCCAATTTAAGATGTGCAACTGACGTTCATTTAAACTCAAATCATGACTCCAAATGCATAAACTGGTTAGGATCATCAGTGATCACCGCATCCATGCCCCACTGCCAGTGATCTTTAACCGCATCGGTGGTGTTAGCTGTGTAGCAAAGCAATTTATAGCCTGCCTCTTTTACAGCTCGCGCTTGCGTTTCAGTTAATTGCGAATAGTCACAGTTTAAACTGTACGCCGCTATGCCAGAGAGTTTCTCCTGCCAATCCTGCGGTACATCTTCCACCAAGTAAGCCAAGTAAAGGGTGCTGTTTAAACGGTGGCAGACTTCCAAAGCTGGATAGTTGAAGCTTGAAATCATCAGCATCTCAGGGTCTTGCCAAAGCGCTGTTAACGTGGCCAAAATTGGAGGTACCACTGCTTCGACATCTGTGCCTTCGTATTTGATTTCTAAGTTAAGCCCTAAACCAAGATCCTGAATGCACGCTATCGCCTGCTCAAGTGTGGGCACCCCTTCCCCTGAAAACTCGCTACCAAACCAAGCTCCAGCATCCAAAGATAAGACCGTTTTAAGCTCTGCGTCTGCCGTCACTCCAGAACCATTGGTGCAACGGTCCAAGGTATCATCATGAAAGATCACAAGGCCGCCTTGAGCAATTGGGTAGACATCAATTTCTACCCATTTCACGCCTGTTTTCGCTGCAGCTTTAATCGATGCCAAGGTATTTTCTGGCGCTAACAATGCCGCCCCACGGTGCCCCATAACTTTGCTTAGTTGCATGATTTTTCTACCCTTTGTTGGGTCTCAGCATCGAATAAATGCCAAGCGGATCTAGGAACCCTAAGGGGCAAACGCTCTCCCAACTTAGGCGTATGATGTCCTGCCAATCGTACTACAAAGTTTGGCGTGTTGCCGTCACCTAATTGAAGGCTACCGTGGACTAAGGTTTCCGCACCTAAGGCTTCCACTGCTTTCACGTTCAGCATGACATCGGCTTCTTCTGCAGCACAGATTTCCACATGCTCAGGTCGAATTCCCCAAATAAGTTTTTGATCCGCAAGCTGTGGACAAGGCAAGCGGATATCCACACTTAATTGCAAATACTCACTTTTCACCGACGTGGGGATAAGATTCATAGACGGTGAACCGATGAACTGCGCCACAAACGTCGATGCAGGGCGATCATACAATTCCATCGGGGTGCCAATCTGCTCCGCATGACCTTTATTCAATACCACCAACCGATCGGCCAACGTCATGGCTTCAACTTGGTCATGGGTCACATATAGCGTGGTCGTTCCCAACTTGCGCTGCAACTCGCGAATCTCCACACGCATTTGCACACGTAGTTTTGCGTCTAAGTTGGACAAGGGCTCATCGAATAAAAAGACCTTAGGATCACGCACCATGGCACGCCCCATGGCAACACGCTGACGCTGTCCGCCTGACAATTGCTTCGGTTTACGGCTCAACAGCTCTTCAAGACCCAGCATTACGGCGACCGCATTCACTTTGGTGTCGATCTCGTCTTTATTCACACCTCGGTTTTTCAAACCATAGGCCATGTTGTCGTACACGGACATATGTGGATAAAGCGCATAGTTTTGAAACACCATGGCAATGTCACGCGCGGCAGGCTCTTTGTCATTCACCCGCTCGCCTTTGATCAGCAAGTCCCCTTGGGTAATGGTTTCTAGGCCTGCCACCATACGTAGCAAGGTTGACTTACCACAACCGGATGGACCCACTAAAACGATGAATTCACCTTGTTCAATATTCAGGTCAATACTGGGGATCGCGTGATATCCGTTAGCGTAGGTTTTTCCAATATTTTCTAAGACTAAATCTGACATGCTACTTCTCCGCGTCCACCAGACCTTTAACAAATAATTTCTGCATGCCTACCACCACTAATACTGGCGGTAGCATGGCTAATAATGTGGTGACCATAACTTGGTTCCATTCCACATCGCCTTGCTCCACAGAGAGCATCCGTTTAATACTCATAACCAAGGTGTAATAGGCATCATCTGTGGTCACGATCAACGGCCACAAATACTGATTCCAGCCATAGATAAACATGATCACAAACAGGGCCGCGATATTGGTGCGCGACAATGGCATCAAGATGTCAAAGAAAAAACGAATCGGTCCTGCACCATCGATGCGAGCCGCTTCCACTAATTCACCGGGCACCGTCATAAAACACTGGCGGAATAAAAACGTTGCCGTGGCACTGGCAATCAGAGGCAGTACCAAACCTGAATAACTGTTGAGCATATCGAGGTTTGCCACCACTTCATAAGTCGGCACAATGCGCACTTCAACGGGCAACATCAAGGTAATGAAAATGACCCAGAACGCTGTGCCTCGAAATGGAAAACGGAAAAACACAATCGCGTAAGCAGATAAAATGGAGATAGCAATTTTGCCAATGGTAATACCCAATGCCATCACCAGCGAATTCAGCATCATCGACCACACTGGAACATCGATGCCATTCCCTGCTTTAGCGAACAACACCGCGCCCCAGTTTTGGATCGCCTGATCACCAAACCAGAGTGGAATTTCCCCTGAACCGAAGGCTTCCGTAGGATGCGTCGACGCAACTAGCGCCACCCAGACAGGCAATGCCACCATGGCGATGCCCAAGAGTAGGGAAAGGTGGCTAATGGCCGTTAGCCAAGGACGATTTTCAATCATTAGTATTCCACCTTGCGCTCAATGTAACGAAATTGAACCACCGTCATAATGCCCACCAATCCCATTAGCACCACAGATTGCGCCGCGGAGCTGCCTAGATCCAGACCAATGAAGCCATCATTAAAGACCTTGTACACCATGGTGGCGGTGCTCACACCCGGACCACCTTGAGTGGTCGCATCGATCACACCAAAGGTGTCAAAGAAGGCATACACCAAGTTCACGACCAATAAGAAGAATGTGGTCGGTGATAGCAACGGAAACACAATGTCCCAGAAGCGTTTTGCAGGGCTGGCACCATCAATCGCAGCCGCTTCAATCAAAGAACGTGGCACCGCTTGAAGGCCCGCTAAAAAGAATAAAAAGTTGTAGCTGATCTGCTTCCAAGTGGCAGAAATCACCACCAAAATCATCGCCTGATCACCGTTTAAAAAATGATTCCACTCGACACCAACCGTTTCTAACCAGAGCGCAACGGGCCCCATACTTGGGTCAAATAGAATCCACCACAAAACACCAGCCAACGCAGGGGCGACGGCATAGGGCCAAATCAGCAACGTCTGGTAGGCCAATTTGCCTCGAATCACACGATCGGCCATCACGGCCAGCCACAAGGCTAACGCCATACCAAGAAAAGCCACCGAAAAGCTAAATATCAACGTCACACCGATCGAGGTGTAATACTGTGGGTCTTGGAAAATATCGATAAAGTTATCTAAACCGACAAATTCACGGCTTAGACCAAAGGCGTCTTCTTGATAAAACGCTTGTTCAATGGCCTGTTCGGCAGGCCATAAAAAGAAGATAAAGGTAATCACTAACTGTGGTAACAGCAGCAAATACGGCAACTTCTTTTGTGGAAAATGTACGGACATACTCGCACTCAGCTATTCAGAGCAAACATCAAAGCAAAAAAGCCTCCCTCCAAGAGAGGGAGGCACCTCAAGAGTGAGGAAGTGATGATCAGTTATTCGCTTTTTCGAACTTACGTAGTAACGCGTTACCACGTTCAACCGCTTTATCTAGGGCTGTTTGAGCGTCCGCATCACCGCTCCAAACCGACTCTAGCTCTTCGTTGATGATGTCGCGGATTTGAACAAAGTTACCTAGGCGTAGACCTTTAGAGTTTTCAGTTGGGGCCACCGAAGTCATTTGAATCACACCTGTTTCCGTACCTGGGTTCGCAGCATAGAAACCTTGACCTTTAGTTAGATCGTAGGCTGCATGAGTGATCGGTAGGTAGCCAGAGAATTGGTGCCAGTCAGCTTGCATGTCTGCACGAGACAGGAAGTTTAGGAACGTCGCTACACCTTGGTATTCTGCATCGCTCTTACCTTGAAGCACCCAAAGTGATGCGCCACCAATGATGGTATTTTGTGGGGTATCGATTTGGCTCGCCCAGTAAGGTAATTGCGACACACCAAAATCAAATTTCGCATTACGCTTCATGCCGGCATAGCCTGCAGAAGAACCCATGAACATCGCACATTCTTGGCTGTAGAATTTCGGTGCAGAATCACTACGACGGCCACCATAGCTGAAGATGCCGTTTTGCTGCCACTCACTCATTTTCGAGATGTGCGCAACCTGTACAGGACCGTTAAACGCAAACTCAGTGTCCATGCCAGCGAAACCGTTCGCCTTCGTTGCAAAAGGCACATTGTGACGTGCACTTAAGTTTTCTAATTGAATCCAAGACTGCCAAGAGGTAGTGAAACCACACTCCACACCGCTATCCAGTAGCTTTTGCGATACGGTTTCCATGTCTTCCCAAGTTTTTGGTGCCGACACGCCAGCTTTCGCAAACAGTTCCTTGTTGTAATACAGCACAGGTGTTGAGCTATTGAATGGCATAGAAAGCATGTTGCCATCTTGATCTGTATAGTAACCCGTTACAGAGCTTAGGTAGTCATCCTGATTGAATGGCTGACCTTGTTCACGCATCAATTTGTAAACTGGGTAAATCGCGCCTTCTGCGGCCATCATGCTCGCCGTACCAACTTCGAACACCTGCACAATCGCTGGCTGCTGCTTAGCACGAAACGCCGCAATCGCTGACGTCATGGTTTCAGTGTAGTTACCTTTGTAAACCGGTTTTACTTCATACAAGTCTTGGGCACTGTTAAATGCCTGCGCAATTTCTTCAACTTTCTCACCGTTAGCGCCACCCATTGCGTGCCACCACTCAATCTGTGTCGCAGACATCGCAGAGCCTGAAACCGCTAATCCTACCGCTAATGAAACCAATGCACGTGAACTCATGCTAATAACCCTCGTTGTAAGCCAAAAATGGAATAAGTATTCGTCATAACGCATCAAACGAGGGTCAATGTACGTGCGTAATGTTTCATTTTGATGATATTTAAATTTCAAATGAAACCAATATCTTTCATTTGAACAATATTTTGTCCCTTATCGAACTTATAAAACGAAAAAAGGGTTTCAAGTCTGTCTTGAAACCCTTTTTTCAACGAAGCCAATATCTCGCTATACGCTACTCTTGCGAGTTAAGTTGCGCCAATACCGCTTCGATTTCCTGTTTCTTTTTACGAGATTTGAAAAAGTTTGCGATCACCGATGCGGCAGTAATACCGATCAGAGCGGACAACATGTCATCATTGCCATAGCTGATAATGAAGCTATAAATCAGCAGCACACTACCAATCAGCAATATTAGTGGTTGATAGGAAACTTTCAGCTCGCCAGTTTGTTCATTTTGAACAATGGTGACGCCGTAAAATGATCCGATTGAGCCAACATAAATACGGCGTGGGAAGGCTTTTAATTTAGCAGGATAGCCCTGCTCTTCTAATAATGTCGTAATGTCTTCTAATTGCTTCATGATTTCGTCTTTGATTGCACACCGCCTGTGACCGCGATACGCATACCTTCTTCCATCGTTACATCTAAAGGCGTCAGTTTATCTCGTTCAACGTATACCGTCATACCGCCAATTTGATAGCTCAAAGGGAGATAAACACCCACTAAATTCGCGTCGCCAAACAGTCGCTGCCCCATTTTTTCACCAGTAACAAAACCAATGACCTGCATGCCTTGAATTTCTAACGACACCACACTCTGCTGTTCAGTCTTATTGGACAGACTGAACACTGTCATCATGTCTTGTAGCGCCCCATAGATCGATTTTACTAAGGGGATGTTCTCAAATACTGTTTGGCTTACTTTCATTAGGTAGCGAATCCCATAAAAGTTCACTACCAAGCCAATCAGTGCCAATCCCGCTAGGCAGGTTAACACTCCGAGCCCAGGAAAATAGTAATCAACTGGCCAAACTAACAACACCAGTGGGCGTACCAATGTTTCGGCCGTGGTAAACAACCAATAGATAAAATAGATCGTCAGGCCAATCGGTAAAACGGCCACCAAGCCTTTTAACATTAAGGAAATCAGTTTATTCATTTTGCTCTCCATTAGGAGTAACAGAGCATACAAAACCCGTACCAGCATAGATAGAGAGTTGGACGCAATGATTCGGCAATAACATGGGAAAGAGCGTCACACTTGTCTGGCTTAGAGGTTTAAAGCCCGTTATTCTGCTGTGTCAGGTAAAAGGGAGAAGTTCATTGAATTACAAACGCTTAGAGACTTTTGTTTGGGTCGCCTCACTTGGCAGTTTTCGTAAGGCAGCAGAACGCATGCACACCACGCAACCCGCGATTTCTGCACGCATCTCAGCCCTGGAATCCGAACTGGGGGTGAAACTCTTTGAACGGGAAGTTGGCTCAGCCCCCATCGCCCTAACCGCTAAAGGCAAAGACTTACTGCCTTACGTTGAGAAGATTTTGTACCAATCGGAACAGCTACGTAAACGAGCAGAAAGTACAACCGCATACTCGGGTGTGATTCGTATTGGCGTTTCGGAAACCATTGCTCACACATGGCTATCGACGTTTTTATCTCGTTTGCACAATGAAATGCCCAAACTAGACGTAGAACTCACGGTCGAAGTCACCACTGTACTCTCAGCAGGGATCAAAGACCGCTCCATCGATTTGGGGCTTTTAATGGGGCCTATTAATGATCCGAGCATTGTCAATTTAGACTTATGTACCTTCTCACTTTCTTGGGTAGCCAGCCCAATGCTTAACTTACCTGACCGTTTGCTGTATCTCGAAGAACTGGCTCCTTGGCCGATCATCTCCTATGCCCGAAACAGTAAACCTTACGCTGAAATCTCTCAGAAATTCAGGGAGTTAGAAGGGCCTCCAGCGCACTTTTTTGCGTCTACCTCGCTCGCTGCCTGTCGCAGTTTGGCGCTGGATGCGGTAGGCGTTGCTACCATGCCAGACGTAATGATTGAAGACGCTCTGCAAGCAGGAACACTCAAACGCATTCGCGCCATTTGGACGCCATCAGAGCTAAAATTCACCGCATCCTATTCGGACGAGCCATTTAACCCCATCGCAGAAGTCGCCGCGAAAATCGCCGTGGAAACCGCTAATGAATACGCCCAAATGAACACTTGATAAAAAAAATTGATCAAAAATACCAAAAAAACACGATTAGACTTTTTATAGGGTGTGCTTCTACTCTTGATTCAACCCAACTGTGATAAAAATTAGGAAAACAGTCATGCCTCAGTCATCGTTAACCTTGTTGCAACAGACCTCAGAACTCCGCCAAGCGATACGTCGTAAAGAGCACACTGGCCCGACGAGTGGCCTAGCAACGGGAGCAATGCAAGGTAACGTGGTGATTTTACCTGCTGAGTACGCAAATGAGTTTTTACTGTTCTGTCAGAACAACCCTATCTCTTGCCCTTTAATCGGTGTTTCAGAAGTTGGCGATTACCGCATGCCTATGTTGGGCGAAGACATCGATATGCGTCACGATATTCCTGAGTACTATGTCTATCGCAACGGTGAAAAAGTAGAAAGCCGTGCGGACATTGAAGCGCTTTGGCAAGACGATATGGTCGCATTTGTCTTAGGCTGCTCCTTTTCTTTCGAACACGCCTTATCTCAAGCTGGTTTAACGCCTCGTAACATTGAGGAAGGCGTTAACGTTTCCATGTTTGAGACCAATATCGCAACGACGCCTGCTGGACGCTTCTACGGTAATACCGTAGTAACCATGCGCCCCTATGTACCAAAAGACGCGATTCGGGCGATTCAAATTACCACACGCTTTCCTAAAGCCCATGGCGCACCACTTCATTTTGGCGACCCAGAAGTCATCGGTATCAATGATCTAACCCAGCCAGAATTCGGTGATGCGGTCAGCATTCGAGAAGGTGAAGTGCCGGTATTTTGGGCCTGTGGCGTGACACCACAATTGGCGATTCGCAATGCCAAACCTCCGATCTGTATCACCCACGCACCAGGTAAGATGCTGGTCACTGATATTCTCGATACTGACTTAGCGGTCTTTTAGTGTCTGCTTTACCGTGCAGATGCCCTAACTCTGCATGGCGATTTTTATAATCAAAAATAAATCTAACCCTTCACTTTGAAAGGACAAGGAACAATGAAAAAAATCACAACAGCGTTAGTGTTCGGCAGCTTACTCTCTACCTCTGCAATGGCAGATAAATGGCACATGCCAACACCTTATGGTGACGGCAACTTGCCGACTCAAATTGCTTACGGTTTTGCTGAAGAAATCAAAGAGAAAACCGGTGGAGAGCTGGACATTACCGTTCACTCAGCGGGTTCTTTGGTAAAACACACAGAGATCCCACGTGCGGTGAAAACTGGCCAAGTACAAATTGGTGAAGTATTCCTAGGTATTTTGGGTAACGAGCACCCAGTCTTTAAACATGACAATATCCCTTTCCTAGCGACGTCTTTCGAGGACGCGAAGTCGCTGTGGGAAGCCGCTAAACCAGCCGTTGAAAAACAACTGGATAAAAGTGGTATGAAGCTACTGTACGCGGTGGCATGGCCAGCACAAAGCCTTTACACCAAAATGCCAGTGTCACAACTAAGCGATCTTGAAGGCTCTAAAATGCGTGCTTACAGCCCATCGACCTCCCGTCTTGCTGATCTAATGGGCACTACACCGACAACCATCCAAGTACCGGATATCCCACAAGCATTCAGCACGGGTATCATCCAAGCCATGATCACCTCTCCTTCAACCGGTGTCGACAGCCAAGCATGGGACTATGTGAACTACTACACCGATGTCAAAGCGTGGATTCCAAAGAACATTATCGTGGTTAACAAACGTGCATTCCGCCGTTTAGATAAAGACACTCAAACGGCTATCTTAGACGCAGCAAAACATGCTGAAGCACTGGGTTGGGAAAAAGTCGCAGAGCGCGCTGCTAACGACAAGCAGAAGTTAATCGACAACGGTATGAATGTGTCCGATCCGTCCGAGGCGCTAATCAAAGAGCTTCAAGCGATTGGTAATACCATGGTGTCCGAGTGGAAAGCCGAAGATCCACAAGAAGTGGGCGCTATCCTAGATCGTTACCAGCCATAAGCGTTTCTCGCGCAACCTGAGTCTCCCTCTCTCTGTATCAGAGGGAGACACTGTTCAAGAAGAGAGCACCATGAAACATTTCAAAGATACCTGCTATCGTATGTCAGGATGGCTTTCTGGCCTATGCATCGTCGCCATTACTCTGCTACTGCTTGCCCAAATTGTTGGGCGATTGTTCGGCTTTATCGTCCCTTCTGCTGAAGATTTTGCGGGCTTTGCCTTAGCCGCAGCGACTTTTTTCGGCTTGGCGTATACCTTTCACGAAGGCGGACACATTCGAGTCACATTGTTGATTCAACGCCTCAACCAAGGCCCGCGTAAAGTACAAGAAGCCTTCGTACTGACATTAGGTCTGATCCTAAGCGCCTTTGTCGCCTACGCTTGCTGCTACATGGTGTATGAATCTTACATTTATGAAGAAGTGTCATACGGCTACACCCCTGTTCCCTTATGGATTCCTCAACTGAGTGTCGCCCTAGGCTCCATTGCCTTAGCACTTGCTGTGCTGGACGCTTGGCTCAGTGCGATTCGTGGTCAATCCCCACACTATATTCGTCATGAAGACGAACTGTCTCTGGAGGAATAACCATGGACTTAACACTTATTTCAATTATTCTCGCGGTCGGTATGCTTGCCATGCTGGCGCTAGGGGTTTGGGTCTCTTTTACCCTAATTTTTATCGGTGGTTTGGGGCTGATTCTTTCCGAAAACTATCAAATCGGGTTGTTATTCTCGACATCTTCATGGGGTGCCAGCACCGCTTGGTCTCTCACAGCATTGCCGTTGTTTATCTGGATGGGTGAGGTGTTATTCCGTACCCGTTTGTCCGAAGACTTATTCAAAGGGTTATCTCCTTGGTTAGGAGGCGTTCCTGGCAAACTGTTCCACGTCAATATTTTAAGCTGTGGCATCTTTGCTGCGGTATCTGGCTCTTCCGCAGCCACCGCGGCGACCATTGGTCGTATGACCTTGCCAGAGCTTAAAAAGCAAGGTTACAGCGAGCGTATGGCAATCGGCACATTGGCAGGCTCAGGTACATTAGGTCTCTTAATTCCACCGTCTATTATCTTGATCGTTTATGGCGTCGCGGCGGAAGTATCGATTGCACGCTTATTCATTGCGGGAGCACTTCCTGGATTACTGTTAGTCGCACTCTTTATGGGTTACACCATGATTTGGGGCCTGATGCACAAAGATGAATTACCGCAACAATCGCGTGCACAAGTCAGTTGGAGCGTAAAATTCAAAGCGCTAAAGCAGTTGCTACCTGTCGTGGGGCTGATTGGCTTTGTCCTAGGTTCGATCTATGGCGGTATTACCACACCGACAGAAGCTGCTGCCATTGGCGTAACTGGCGCATTGATCATCGCCGCGGTGACTGGCTCTCTTAACGTCAGTAGCTTTATGGAAAGCCTAATGGGCGCGGTAAAAAGCTCTTGTATGATCACCTTTATATTAATTGGTGCTCACTTCCTAACCCTTGCGATGGGGTTCTTAGGCATCCCGAAAGAATTAGCGGTTTGGATTGGCAGCATGAGCCTGTCACCTATGGAGCTGATTCTATATCTAACCGTGCTGTTTGTGATTTTGGGCTGTTTCCTTGATGGGATTTCTGTCGTGGTACTGACGGTTGCAGTGGTTCTTCCGATGGTGGATGCCGCGGGTATTGATCTTCTTTGGTTCGGTATTTTCATCGTGCTGGTTGTGGAAATGTCGCAGATTACACCACCAGTAGGCTTCAACTTATTCGTGATCCAATCCCTTACCGGGCGCGATATTTTATACGTCGCACGTGCAGCACTGCCGTTCTTCTTATTGATCGGTGCCGCTATCGTCTTAGTGACGCTGTTCCCTGAAATCGTCACTTACTTACCCACCACAATGTCGCAACGCTAACGGAGGCTATTATGAAATTAAACTGTGATATGGGCGAAGCCTTTGGTACATGGAAAATGGGCATGGATGAAGAAATCATGCAATACGTTGATCAAGCGAACATTGCCTGCGGCTTCCATGCTTCAGATCCACTGACCATGAGCAAAACCGTCGCGCTTGCGAAACAACATAATGTCACCATTGGCGCGCACCCAGCGTATCCTGATTTGGTGGGGTTTGGTCGCCGTAACATGGACATTGCGCCAACAGAGCTAAAAGCCCTTATTCAATATCAAGTGGGTGCATTACAAGGTATTTGTAAAGCTCATGGGACTCAGGTCACCTACGTGAAGCCACATGGCGCACTTTACAATACGATGATGGCGGATTTCTCGGTACTGGAAACCGTAATGCAAGCAGTCAGCGAATTGGATCCGACGCTGGTTCTGATGGTGATGGCCATTCCAGAATCCGATCAAGTTAGAGCCTTAGCGGAAAAATACCAGTTAACACTTTGGTTCGAGGCTTTCTCCGATCGCCTGTATACGGATGAAGGCCGCCTCACGCCACGTAAACAAAGCGGTGCGGTGCATCAGACCTTTGACTTGATTGAGCAACAAGTGCTGCAGCTTAGCGAGCAAGGCGCGTTAACCACTGAATCCGGTCAGTTATTAGCGATTCAGGCCGACACCATTTGTGTCCATGGTGATGGCGCTCATGCCGTAGAAGCCGTCCAGCGTATCCGCCAAGTGGTTGATGGTGCCAGTGCCTTATGAAGGATAACCAAGCATCTGCTGCCACAGCCACTCCTATTGAAATCAGCCTAGTGAGCGATCAAGCGTGCTTACTACAGTTTTCAAACGTCATCAGTGATGCGGTGGCAGATCAGATCAGTCTCGTGACCACTGCGCTTCGCGAGCTTGAGGGGATTATTGACCTGATCCCTTCATACACCACTTTATTGGTGGTATTTGATACCAGCTGCTTTGACCGTTTTGCTATTCAGAAAGCCCTTCAGGGAGTTTTAGCCTCTATTGATTGGTCCAGTGCAGGGAATCGTGTCAGCCAGGAAGTCGTCATTCCTGTGTATTACGGCCCAGAGGTCGGGCCAGACTTGGAAGATGTCGCAAAGCATTGTCAGCTAGACACAGATGAAGTGATTCGACTCCATAGCACTACGACGTATCGAGCTTACGCTATTGGCTTCACTCCCGGTTTTGCCTTTCTTGGTAATACGCCAGAAGCCTTGCACGTGCCACGTAAAACAACACCTCGTTTAAAAGTTCCCATTGGAAGTGTGGCCATCGCCGAGCGTCAAACAGCGGTTTATCCAAGTGTAACCCCTGGAGGGTGGCAAATCCTCGGGCGCACCCCTATTGCCCTGGTGAACTGGGCAAGTGATAGCTTAGCGCTGATCAATGCAGGAGACAGCGTTCGCTTTGAACCTATGACTAAAGAAGAGTTTTTAGCACAAGGGGGGAATCTAGATGGCTTTTAAGGTATTAAAGCCCGGCATGCTGACATTGCTGCAAGATCTCGGGCGACATGGCTACCAGCATTTAGGGGTTACCTCGGGCGGCCCCATGGATGAAGTCGCTTTTCGATGGGGCAATGCTCTGCTGGATAACCCAGATAATGCACCACAACTAGAAATTACGTTTGGTATGCTCTCATTAGAAGCTACACAGCCAACTAGCATTGCGATTGCGGGGGCTGACTTAGGAGCAACGATTAACGGCGAAGCAGTTATGCCGTGGCAAACCTATGAGGTCAAAGCAGGAGATGTGCTTAACTTCCAACAACCTAAATTCGGCTTGAGGGCCTATCTGGCTGTCAAGGGCGGCTTCCTGGCTACACCAGTGCTTGGCAGTGTCGCTACCGTCACGCGTGAATCCTTGGGAGGCTTTGATGGCAAGGGAAGCAAGGTTCAAAAAGGCGACTTACTGCCCTTTCACGCGACCTCAAACCACACGCCAAGACACTTGCCTAGATTAGCCATTCCAAACTATGAGCAAGCCGAGATCGATGTCGTTACAGGGTATCAGTACGCCCGTTTTTCTGGTCTAGATCGTGCCCGCTTCTTTAACAGCGACTACACTCTTAGCCAAAACTGTGATCGCATGGGTTATCGGTTGGAAGGCCAAGCCGTTGGCCAAGATCAGCCGGGCATCATTTCTGAAGGCATCGCCTATGGTGCGATTCAGATCCCCAGTGATGGCAATCCCATCGTTTTACTCAGAGACCGTCAGACCATCGGCGGTTACCCTAAAATTGGCTGTGTCACGAGTATTTCTGGGGGCTTTCTGTCACAGAAAAAGCCTGGGGATAAAATCGGCTTCCGCTTTATGACGATTGACCAAGCAGAACGAGAACGTCATTTAACCCTCGCCCGCATCCATCAATGGCGCTAAATAGCGCCATTATTCCTACCTAGATACCAAAATCAAAATACCGCTAGAGTTTTGAAAAAATGCTTCTAAACTGAAGCAAAGAGCTTGCGTCGTTAGTAAGGCATTCCCTCGCCTAACTTTTCTTTATACTAATTTCGTAATGCCTTATGTTCGGAGTGCTGTAACGAGGATGTAGTGTGCGTAGGAATCCATCAATCTGGCGCAAAGTTGCACTGGCTGTAGCAAGCGTGCTTTTGGGAAATGTAAGTGCTGAGCAGGTATATTTTGGTTTTACTGGGCCTCTATCCGGCGCCAGTGGTCAATTTGGTCAACAATTAACGAGCGGGATAAGATTAGGGTTTTCTAGATTTAATGCCCAATCGGATTTACCTTATCAATTATCTCTCATCGCTCGTGATGACGGTTATGAACCAGATAAAACACCAGATTTAGTTAAACACTTGGTGGAAGAGAATAGAGTAATAGGCTTAGTAGGAAGTGTTGGAACGCCTACCACAATAAGTACGCTACCCATACTAAAACACTATCAATTGCCTTTGGTCTCACCTATTACAGGCAGTAGCCTACTAAAACAAGATGACTTGCAATCACTGATTTTTACTCATAGGCCGAATTATCACGATGAAGCTCAGCAATTAGTTAAATATGTCGCCGGCAACTTAGCCATTTCACCTAAGGACATGGCTGTTTATATACAAAAAGACAGTTATGGTGAAGTCACGCTACGCAGTCTTACTGATGCTTTAAAGCCTTACGGTTTAAACCACGCCAACGATTTATTACAAATCCATTATGTACGTAATCACCCTCACACAGAACAGGCTGTCGCTCAGGTCCTATCGCAACCAAACCCTCCCAAAGCCATTTTTTTAATAAGCACCTTTCCTGCGGCATCGGAGCTTATTCGCATGCTAGACAAAGTGGGGATATCACCTCTCTTTGCAGCGTTCTCATTTGTCAGTCATGAGACTTTAAATGAACAATTGAAACACACCAAAGCTCGAGTACTATCCACTCAGCTCCATCCTTGTTTAGATGACACATCATCTCCCATAATCAAAGAGTTTCTAGATGACCTAAAGTCACTTTCTCCGTCCACTCGCGCGACTTCAGTAGTATTTGAAGGCTACATGGCAGCCCGCTACATTGAACAGGCTTTAATTGCTTCCAAATTGACTTCCCCACCTACGCGCCAAGAGTTTCACCAAGCTCTAATTGATTACGAACGCTCACATAAAACTGACCAAAATAGAACGAAGCCAAAAATTGAAATGGGGCAGAATAAAAACGGTATCTGGCTTGAATGGCATAACCACAGGACAGATAAGTTTTATTGCGGCGACTCGTTGCCTGAAGCATCCATCATAGAGGTTGTAAATGAGTAAAATACGAAACTTTCAACCTTCAATCACACCGCTTGTTAAGTTACTTACTTTTTTTAGCCTGATATCTATTGTCATTGGCACCACCATTCTTAGTAGTACTGCGTACGACCTTAAAGAACAACTTAACTCCCTACGCAGTCGCCAAGTGGCTATGACAGATGCTGTATCCGAACTACGAGAAATCGTTCCCGCACAGAGAACGCGAATGCGTCAGGCTCTTTTAGAAAACATAAACCCATCTTATCTAGATCAAAGCCTTATCTCACGATACAACCGTGCTCTTAATGTCTTAAGCATGGCCTCTGAAGAAAACATGGATATCGCTTCATTAAGCATGTCCCTACAATCTCGCGGAAGGCAAATCAATGAACTAACCGCCAAAGTAAATGCTTGGTACAGCTTGAAGGAACAAGTAGAAACTCAAGCAGAAAGAGACACATTAACCCTCAAAGCTCAAGCCGAGATAGATACGATCACAGGACTTTTGAGGGGGTTAAATAGCAGTCATCGCTTACAAGAGGCGGTGTTGTTATTTAAATACCGTAGCGCCTCCCCTACAGAACAACTCCAGTTAACTGAAGAGTATATGACGCTTCGAGCAAGCGCTGTTGAGAGCTCTCTAGCGACAGCGCTCGAAGACATTCTCAGCTTAGAAATGAGTGTTAATAACCTAACTATCGCTAGTACACAGACACAACTGATCGACTTATTAAATAATCGAGTTTCTCCTACTTTCGAAAGGCTAGACTACGCTATTTCACAGATTCAATGGCAGTTTCCAAATGTTTACAAGCAACTTATAGATGAGTCTGTTGCGCTGAAAAATGTATTATATGGTAATGAATTTCACTTCAACCAGCTTAATGTGATTGAGCTTGGCAAAGGCGGTTTGTTTAATGAACGTTCTGCCAAGATAGACGTTGAAATCAAGCGACAAGCTATTAACCTGCAAGTGGAAGGTATTTTTTCTCCGCTGACTGGCCTACTCGATAGAATCAGCGAACTGGTCCAATCAGAAACCCATAGACTCGAAGCTCAAATAGAGCAGCAACTGTCACGTTTAAGCATTTCAATCCTTTGGATTGGCAGTCTAACCAGCCTCATTATCCTGACACTTGCTTGGGTCATTTCGAAGCGCGTTAAGCGCCAGCTAAATACTCTATTGGAAAGCGAAGATCGTTTCCGCTCGATGTTTGAATCGTCACCGGATCCGGCCTGGATTTTAAGAGACGACTTCATTATTGAATGTAACGATTCCGCGGCGGAGACTTTAGGGTACATATCTGTACAGGAGCTGCTCGATACCAGTATGAGTGACTTGTCACCTTATACGCAGCATGACGGTAGTGCCACGCTCACGAAGTTAGAACTGCTCAAAAAACAGGTATTTGATAAAGGTCACTGCTATCAAGAGTGGGTCTTTAAAGATAAGCGTGACGAGACTATTTATGCGGACATGACCATGATATCCGTTATTCTCGATGACAAGCCGGCCATTATTTGCACATGGCGTGATGTCTCTGAGCGTTTTAAATATCAAATCTCATTACAGTCCTACAAACAAAAACTCGAGGAAGAGATTGCTGAGCAAACCCATGAATTAAAAGAAGCAAAAGATAATGCCGAACAGGCAAACCGTGCTAAAAGTGACTTCCTCGCAAATATGAGCCATGAAATTCGAACGCCTATGAATTCCATCATCGGTATGTCGTATTTAGCACTCCAATCAGGTCTAGACGGGCGTCAGCGCAAATATATCCAAAATGTTCGTAACTCTGCGGAGTCTTTACTCGGCATCATCAACGATATTCTCGACTTTTCTAAAATCGAAGCTGGAAAAATTGAATTAGAAAGTGTTCCATTCCACCTTCAAGATGTCCTGAATGAAATCGCGAATTTATTAACGATCAAGGTCGAAGAGCGCGATTTAGAGCTGGTGTTCGATATTGACGTAGACTTGCCGCAAGTATTTAAAGGCGACGCTATGCGCCTTCGCCAAATACTGCTAAACCTCGGCAACAACGCTGTCAAATTTACACAGGATGGCGAGATCATCATCCGCGCACGCTACGTACAACATTCCTCTGAAACTATTGAAGTACAGTTTTCTGTTTCCGACACGGGTATTGGTATTCCAAAAGAGAGCCAGAAACACTTATTCCGCTCATTCTCTCAAGCAGACAGCTCGACTACTCGTCGGTTTGGCGGTACCGGACTTGGACTCGCTATTTCCAAGCAATTAGCTGAGCTAATGGGCGGGCGAATTTGGTTAGAAAGTGAGGAAGGTAAAGGTAGCACATTTAACTTTACCGTTGTTTTAGAACGGGTTGAAGATGAAATCCCTGTATGCAACTGGTCGTCAGCACTGAACATTTCTCGGGTTCTTATTGTCGATGATAACGATACAGCAAGAGCTGTGCTACGCGCGAATGTCGAGTCTATTGGTTTAATTTGTGACCAAGCAACGGACGGACTCAAAGCTCTAAATCTTATCAAAATAGCAGAGAATGAAAGTCGCCCCTACGATTTGATTCTTGTCGACTGGAAGATGCCTCATCTAGATGGAGTAGAAACCTGTCGAAAAATTATAGACTCACATCCCAACAAGCCACCCACCATGATTATGGTGACAGCTTATGGCTTAGAAAAGGTAAAAGATGCTTCCAAAGGACTCGATATTTCCGGGTACTTAACTAAGCCTATTACAACCTCAAGTTTATTTGACGCTATTGCTAATTGTTATGGTGTTGAAAGACTAAAAGACCAAGACACTCATCAGTCTGCATTACAATCGAATGACTTCTCTAACTTAGCAGGTCTTCATATATTGCTAGTGGAAGATAATGAGATTAACCGAGAACTCGCAATAGAACTGCTAACGCAACAGGACATTCAAGTGGATGTTGCGGTGAATGGGCAAGATGCCTTAGAAAAAGTCACCGATAAAGCTTATGACATGGTCTTGATGGATTGCCAAATGCCCGTGATGGATGGCTATCAAGCCACCAAAGCCATTCGCGAGCTACCTCAATTTAGCGATCTGCCTATAATTGCGATGACAGCCAACATCATGCAACAAGATATCAATCGAGCGATTGAAGCCGGTATGAACGATCATATCGCAAAGCCAATCAACTTAGTGCAGATGTTTACCACCATGGATAAATGGGCACCAGAGCATGCCGAGCAACGCCCACTTAAATCTAGCTCTACCCAAAAAGAGCCTAATACAGCAGACAGCGCATCGGATGAACTGCCCAATATTCCTCAAATGAATACCATAGTAGGGCAACAACACACACAGACCTTATCACTGTACAAACGTTTACTGCTTCGTTTTGTCGAAACTCAAGCCAACTTTACTCAGGAGATGGCAGAGTTAATCGACAAAAAACTGTTTGAAGACGCTACAAGACTGGCTCATACACTAAAAGGTACGTCTGGCACGCTAGGCATGGAGCATTTATCTTTGCTAGCGGCTACAGCCGAGTCGCAACTTGAGCAAAAAGAGCCTAATCAAGCTACATTACATGAGTTAAATGACGAGCTGCAGCTCATACTGAATCAGCTATCAATTTGGCAAACTACACAAAACAACACACAGAAAAAGCGAATACCAGTGGAAAGCGAACTTTCTACAGAGGAAAAACTTAAACGCCTGACTACACTTCAAGAGTATTTGGATCAAAATTTATCAGAAGCACGTGAATTCGCGGAACAACTAGCATCACATTTTGTAGATATCGAAGAACGCAGACACATCGACGATCTTTGTAAAGCAGTCGAGATTTATGACTTCGACCTCGCCTTAGAACATTTACAGGCGCTGCAGGCACGTATTAAGGATTAAGCGAGTGATATATGGTGGAAAACAATACAAGCACAACGCCTCAAGCAGAACCGACAAAACCACAAAAACCTACACTGCTTGTGGTCGACGACATACCTGAAAATATTGACGTTCTCGTGGCATCGTTGCGCGACGAATACAGTATAAAAGTAGCCCTCAATGGTGCTAGGGCTTTAGCCATCGCTCAGAAAAGCCCACGTCCTGACCTCATTTTGCTAGATGTTATGATGCCGGAAATGGATGGCTACGAAGTCTGTCGGCGACTCAAAGCTGATCCTGTTACAGCGAACATCCCCGTTATTTTCGTCACCGCTAAACACGACGTCAGCGACGAAGAGCGAGGCTTTTCACTTGGTGCGGCTGACTACATCATTAAGCCAATTAGCCCTCCTCTTGTGCGTGCTCGAATACGCAATCAAATAGCACTTTACGATCAGAATCGACAATTAATGGAAAAAGTACGCGAGCGAACCAAGGCGCTTCAAGAAAGCCAGCTGCGTATTATTCATCATTTAGGAAGAGCCGTTGAATACCGTGACAACGAAACAGGCGCCCATGTTATACGTATGAGCTATATATCCAAATACATTGCCGAGCGCTGTGTGGACGACAAAGAGTGGATTGAGCGCCTATTTCATGCAGCCCCGATGCACGATCTTGGGAAAATAGGCATTGCCGATAAAATTCTTTTAAAACCTGGAAAACTCGATCCTGAGGAATGGGAGCAAATGAAGCGTCATACTCAATTTGGCGCTGACATCCTCTCAGTTGATGGCGATCCGCTACTGGAAATGGCTCGCACGATTGCTTTAACGCACCATGAAAGATGGGATGGTAAAGGCTACCCTGCAGGCCTTAAAGCAGAAGAAATCCCTTTAGAAGGTCGCATCGTTGCCCTTGCCGATGTGATTGATGCATTGCTGTCAAACCGCCCCTACAAAAAAGCATGGAATATAGAGCAAACATGCGAGTATGTGAAAGGGCAAGCTGGTCGTCACTTCGATCCAAAGCTTACTGAGATTGCATTGGATCTCACTATTAAAATTGCTGACTTGCGCATTCAATATCCAGATACTTAAAGTTTATTGAGGTGTGATAGTTTTTTTTTATCTAAGTTTTAGTAAAACACAATTTCAATTCGTCACATCGACCCCATACTATAGACACTGTTGGTAACGCAAACAGCGAAATACACTTACTAAGGAGATGAACATGATTAACACTCAAATCAAACCATTCAACGCGACTGCATTTAAAGAAGGCGAATTCGTAGAGATTTCTGAAAAGGACGTTCTAGGCAAATGGGCCGTGTTCTTCTTCTACCCAGCTGACTTCACTTTCGTATGTCCTACAGAGCTTGAAGATCTTGCAAACAAATACGAAGAACTTAAAGGCATGGGCGTTGAAGTGTTCTCTGTATCTACAGACACTCACTTCTGTCACAAAGCTTGGCACGACACTTCTGAAGCAATCGGCAAAATCAACTACTACATGGTAGGTGACCAAACTGCAACGATCACTAACAACTTCGGTGTTCTACGTGAAGGTCAAGGCCTTGCTGACCGTGCTACTTTCTTGATCGATCCAGAAGGTACTATCCAAGCAATGGAAATCACTGCAGAAGGTATCGGCCGTGACGCTGAAGACCTAATGCGTAAAGTGAAAGCTGCTCAATACGTAGCTGCACACCCAGGTGAAGTTTGCCCAGCTAAATGGAAAGAAGGTGAAGCGACTCTTGCTCCATCTCTAGACCTAGTAGGCAAAATCTAAGACGCCTCTTCCTTTGTTGGGCGCTTAGCGCCCAACATCGGGCTTAGCCTTCCAGTGCAAGGCAGATAAAGCCCAAAACTTATTTTTCGAGCTAAGGAACCTCACACCTCAAAGAGCAGGTGCTGACCTCTCTCGCCCGAAATTTATTGGCACTGTAATCATTTTAGTAAAACTCAACTAATACAACGGGTTAATCAATATGTTAGACGCAAACATGAAACAACAGTTGGGCACATACCTTCAAAACATCGTTAATCCGATTGAGATTACTGTGTCCTCAAATGGCAATGCAAAATCTGAAGAACTACTAGAATTAGCGCGTGAAATCACCGAGCTAAATTCAGCAAAAATTTCCATGTCTGTGAACGAAAACTCAGCGGGCCGCGCACCACAAATGACCGTGGGACCACAAGGCGGCGAAGCGCGTGTTCACTTCGCAGGTATTCCGATGGGTCACGAGTTCACCTCTCTTGTATTGGCGCTATTACAAGCGGGTGGTCACCCATCGAAAGCGACTCAAGAAACACTTGAGCAAATCAAAGGCTTAGATACTGAGCTGAACTTTGAAGTATACATTTCATTGTCATGTCACAACTGTCCTGATGTGGTTCAAGCCGTTAACCTAATGGCTGTATTGAACCCTAAAGTGACCGCGACAATGATTGATGGCGGCTTGTTCCCGCAAGAAATCGAAGACCGTAAGATCATGGGGGTACCAGCCGTTTTCCTAAACGGTGAGCACTTTGGCCAAGGTCGAATGACTCTGGACGAGATTTTAAACAAGGTCGATACCGGTGCAGAAGCCAAACAAGCCGCTGCTTTAGCAGAAAAAGCGCCATACGACATGTTGGTTGTTGGCGGTGGTCCAGCAGGTTCAGCGGCAGCGATTTACGCAGCACGTAAAGGCATTCGTACCGGTGTGGTAGCGGAGCGCTTCGGTGGCCAAGTGGCAGATACGATGGCAATCGAAAACTTTATCTCTGTTAAAGCCACTGACGGTCCTAAGCTTGTCGCAGGTCTAGAACAGCACGTACTAGACTACGATGTTGATTTGATGAAAACGCAAAAAGCCGTGCGTGTAGAGAAAAAAGATCTGATCGAAGTCGAGCTTGAAAACGGTGCCGTACTGAAAAGTAAATCTGTCGTACTTGCAACCGGTGCTCGCTGGAGAGAAATGAATGTACCTGGTGAGCAAGAGTACAAAACAAAAGGCGTTGCTTACTGCCCACACTGTGATGGCCCACTATTCAAAGGTAAGAAAACAGCCGTAATCGGTGGTGGTAACTCAGGTATTGAAGCAGCGATTGACCTTGCAGGTATTGTCGAACACGTTACCGTTCTGGAATTCGGTGACAAGCTACGTGCCGATGATGTTTTGGTTAAGAAAGCCGAGTCCTTGCCTAACGTAACCATCATCAAAGAAGCCATGACTACTGAAGTATT
This sequence comes from Marinomonas communis, assembly GCF_004363305.1. Lineage (GTDB taxonomy): Bacteria > Pseudomonadota > Gammaproteobacteria > Pseudomonadales > Marinomonadaceae > Marinomonas > Marinomonas communis. The sequence continues at coordinate 168,988 of NZ_SNZA01000006.1, forward strand.
AGGCAATGGTGAACATGTTACAGGTCTTCAATACACCGACCGTAAGACAGGTGAATCACACAAATTGGATCTAGCTGGTATTTTCGTTCAGATCGGCTTGGTACCAAACAGTGAATTCCTAAAAGATACTCTGGAACTGACTGATCGTGGTGAAATCGTGATCGATACTCACGGCCGCACTTCAATGGATGGTGTTTTTGCAGCGGGTGACGTAACTAACGTTCCGTTCAAGCAAATCATTATCTCCATGGGTGCAGGCGCTACGGCAGCACTGGGCGCATTCGACTACTTGATTCGTAACTAAACCTTAGTCAAAACAGCTAAATATCAAACCGCCTTCGGGAAACCGTAGGCGGTTTTTTATTTTAAATAACATTCGTTATCGTTGAGCTCTGTTTTTTGTCAAAAGAAGCCCTTAATATTGTAAGAAATTCACAAATAGTAAATAGGAATGTTTTCATGCTAAAGGACTTCAAAGGATCAATGATTGCTGTTTCGATTGCTATAGCGCTAACAGGCTGTGCAACGACAGGAAACAACGCAACAAATAGCCTGGCCGATGAAGCAGCTCGGTCTGAACTCATGATTCAGATTAATTCGGTAAAACAATCCATCGATGCGGCAGACACAGCCTTTGAAGAAGGCAAAGAACTTGAGCTTAACTGGTATGCTTCAGAAGATTTTGAGGAAGCGAAGCAAGCATTGGAAAAAGCAAAGTCTTACTATGCTGAATACGAGGCCAACCCTGACGAAGCAATGGATAAAACAGGTTTCTTTAGCTCAACAACTAATATTGAAGCCACAGAAGAAAACCTAAGTATATTTACCGCAAAAATAGCCAGCGCTAAAGCGACTCGAACATTGGTTCAAACGACTCTGACAGAAGCATTTGATAACAGAGAGTACCTGAAAACCATTGACGCAGACCAACACTTCCCCGATTTAGTCAAAGCATTAGATAAAGAATTAAAAGATCTTATCGACGATATTGCTGATGACAAAACGGAACGCGCTATTGCTGGCCAAGCAGAATTAGTTGCAAAGCAACGAGCCCTTGAAGTCAAAACGATTACCAAGGTTTATCTAACAAAAGCTCAAGACAGCTTCCAAGCGTTGAACAACACTAACGCCAAACAAGTGGCTCCTAAATCGTTCTCTGAGGCATCGTCTACATTAACGGAAGCTCTGGCATTTGTTGCAAGTGCTCCAAAGCAGCTTGAACAGATTGAAGAGAAAGCCAATCTATCTCTTTTCTACACCAAGCGAGCAGAATTGATCGCTGACGAAGTAAAGCAGCTACGTTCTCTGCAACAAAAGCCTCAAGAACACGAGAGTTACATCTTACGTATAGAAGCACTTCTTTCACCTATCCAAGAAGCATTAGGTTCAAAAGATGCTCGCAACCTAAGCTTTGAGGAGCAAACCAAAGCTTTAGAAGATTTTGTCGCGCAAAACCTTTCGGACGACGAAACAGCAGAAAAAGCGCTGCAAGAAACAAAAGCGTTGCTTAAAGAGAAAACGGAATATATTGAGTTTCTTAGAAGTAAGATAGCGACTGCAGAACAAGAAAATACTGCATCCACTGAAGAGACATCAAATACAGAAAATTAAACGAAAGAAGAAGTGGAAGTCATACAGTATGACTTCCATTATCTTAGTTTGATGGATGCCTTATCCTTGAAACGCCATCGGTAGTAATCCAAATGCTAAATAGCAAAACCAACCAATAGCGGCGACACCACCAACCCAAGCAATTTTTTTCACTCCGGGATAACTTGGTTTGGGCTCTTCTGGAAGTTTCGCTGTTTGACTTGCACAAGCTTCTTCTGCAGAGCTTGCTTCTACACAACCTACTTCGTTATAGCCACATAGTTTCAATTGAGCAATGATGGCGTTATCTTGTTCAGCGCGGATGCGCTCATTTCTCTGTAAAACAGTAAAAGTTTGCATGCTGTTATCTCTTGCAATCAATGCGTTGGCTTTGGGGTAAATGGTAACATTTCTCAACTTTTATAGGGAAAGAGTTTTTATGCTGTCAATATCTGACTTTACATAGTACAAATGAGTTCCTGTGTTACGGCTCTTTGTTCTAAGCGGATGCATCAACAAGGAAGTAATTCATGCTAATTTTCTACGTGTTATTGGTACTGATTTGGTCTACAGGTTTTATCATCGGTAAGTTCATCGTGGGGCTTATTGATCCCAATGTGTACTTAACCATGCGCTTTACTGCGGTCGCCCTGCTATTTTTCGTGCTAGCAAAAGCATTAAAACGATCTTTTCCTGTGCGAAAAGACCTTCCTAAACATTTCCTAGCTGGCACTCTTCTGAATGCATTCTATTTGTCTTTGGCCTACATTGCTTTGGCACAAGGCTTACCCGCTGGAATCATGGCGTTGATCGGTGCATTACAACCACTGCTTGTCACCTGTTTAGCGCTCGTTCTTATTAAAGAGCGTACATCCCTTCTTGGCATGATCGGTATGCTGATCGCTATCTCAGGCTTACTGCTAGTTATTAGTCCTTCTTTAACATCTGACGGCTCCGCATCGTTCTCCCCATGGCTGGCTTTGTTAGGCGGAGCTGGGGTATTAAGTTTAGCGTTAGGCTCCGTCTATCAAAAAATGTCGATTGCTGATTCAGACATTGTCAGTGCGATGGCTGTGCAGAATTTCGCTGCAGCAGTCGTCTCTGGCGTATTTGCCTTAGCGCTGGGCGAGCATCTCTTTGTGGTGAGCTGGCAGTCATTTGCCTTAGTCGCTTGGGGCGTCTTAGTGCTGTCCTGCGGCGGTGTGTTTTTATTGATATGGCTACTTCGTAAAATCCCCGCAGCAAGGGTGTCGACCTTGATGCTGCTCGTACCACCTCTTGCCGCGATTGAGGGTTATCTCTTGTTCAACGAATCACTCAGTCCTCTTCAAATTGCTGGCATCATCGTCACACTCAGTGGCGTACTGTTAAGTCGCTTAACCTGGCCATTGACGTGGCCTAAAGGACAGAAACACTCTCAGGATAAACGACTAGCGTCTCGGTAAGCGCTTGGGGTTTGTTGTGTTAAGCGGGAGAATTCTCTATGAAAATTGGACTTCGTTTGAAACCCTGAGTCTAAATAGATTTGTGTAATCGGTGCACTAGTTGTCGCCAGTAACTTTTTCGCATGTTCAATACGATAATGATTTACCCACTGTGAGACATTTTGAGAAGCAGTCCGATTAATCGCAGCAGAAATCTGCCGTGCTGGAATCCCAACTTTTCGAGCAATTTTCGCCAGCGTTAGATCAGGGTCTAAGAACAACGCTTGTTCTTGTAAAACCTGGTTGGCTTGCTGGGAGATGCGCATGGCATCAGCTTCTTCATCAAGGCTTGCCTCCCCATCTGTTTGAGCTGGGGTGTCCTCTACTTTTATAGATTCATCGACCTCAGCTGGATTCTCTGTGTCATCGGTCGTCGTCACACTTAAGCAAACAACGGATAACGCCAGAGTCGGTAATAGCAGTGCGTGACCAATGGATAGAATCCACACGGCATGCAGACCTTGATAGAGCATAAAATCTAACGTCATCGCGCCATCAATCAAAGCAGAGAATAGCAACATGGTGCCCGCAACTCGCTCCGACTGAATCGCCCAGTGCAAATCCGTTAACCTGACGTTTTCTAGCTCGTGACTATGTTTCGCGGAGCGCCATAAGGCCACTCCATAAGCGATATACTCAGCAGTAATTAGTATATCGACTGGTGGTTGCCACCATGGATAAGTCACCGCACAAACGCCAACCAATGCAGGCAATAAGCCATGCCACCATGGCAGGCGCTGTTGACTTCTCGCCTTGGCAAATACCCACCATGCTAAAACGGGAATCAAACTGGCGCAGATGGGTTGTAGCGTTCGTAGTAACGCCACATCAAAAGTCCAGCGCAGCCCTACAATAAACGTCGTAAACGCACACATTAATAAGAATGCACAAGCCAGTAATGACGCATGGCGACGCTGCATCCACATACTACCAGCCAATACACACAACAATAACGACACCACAAACGGTAGAGGAATGGCCACCATATTTCGCTCCTTTGACACCTATCTCAGAACATCCAGTGTGTCCTAAGTCGCAAAGCAAGACGTCCTAAATCCTGATCTAGGACGCGAGTTTACAGGCTTTGCTCGATTATGAACTCACTTTTTAACACAGGAGAACTCCCATGTATTGGTATCTTGATGCTTTTCGTCACTACGCTGATTTTACTAGCCTAACCCAACGCCGAGCGTTCTGGATGTTTGCGTTAATCAGTGTCTTGATCAGTCTGTTTATCGCCACGATCGAAATACTGACTAATAACCCAGGATGGCTTGATCTGATTTACTCAGTGATCGCGCTGATTCCAACATTGGCCATTACGGTAAGACGTTTACGAGACACGGGCTTATCACTTTGGTGGTTTCTCGTCTTGCTGATCCCAGGTTTCGGTGTGCTCATCATGCTGGTTCTATTGAGTCTGCCAAGCCAAAACCACGCAACTTATCAGTCAAAAGGAGTCTAAGAATGCATACTCTGATCGTTATTCTTTGGGGGGTGGTTCTGTCTTTATTTGCTATGAGCGCCCCAGCACGCTCCTTGCCAACTATTCCTTCAGGCGCTCACGGTGTACTCACCATCACCTCGGTGAAGGTTGGCAGTTTACCCTTTTTACATGGATTAAAAGGAGAAGGACGCTATCTCACATACAATGCTCAAGGAAAGCTATGCCAAGCGGCTCCAGTAAAGCTCATCGCAGGTGCAAAAACAGGTGACCGAATTGGATTTGGCGAAAGGGAGGATATAGAAATGGTGGTTTACAGTGAGGTAATTTCTAAACGCTTATTGGCGGGGCAGAAAACTGTGAGCATCGATTTCAACATTGACTATCAAATGCATAATCCACGTACGGATATCCAAATCACGCAAGGCTTACTTCGAGAGGAAGGCTTCATCCTCCACCCTCATAAAGCCTGGTCTAGTTGGTTTGGTGTTCACTCTAACGCCTTGAAATGCGAGACTATTTAACGCGCTGTTTTAAAGGGGCTTGGCAAACATGGCCCCTGCTCGTTTACTGATCTTGCGACAATCGTTTTGGCTGGTATACAACACGCCAATACAAAGTTCCGATCAAAAGCGCGAATATGGCAGACAAACATCCAAACCCTATTGACCAACGAGCGCCAAATTCATCTGCCACCCAGCCGACTAACGGTGCCCCCAGTGCCGTACTACCCATCATGGTAGCTAGCGCAATCGCCATCACACGACCACGAAATGCTTTGGTCGTAGACAGTTGAATGAAAGTGAAGGTTGAGATCGTGAGTAATTGAGTACTTAATCCAAGCAGCGTCATACAGACAGCGAACAACATAAAGCTTGGTGCCAAAGCCAATAACAATGCACTCAGCGCCACAGCAAAGGGTAAACAAACAAGAAAACCGAAAGTAGGCTGTGCTCGGCTAGCCGTCACCAGCGCGCCGAGAATCGAGCCAATGGCCATCATGGAAATCAGCATACCGTATTGGCCCGCATGCCCTTGAAAAACATGCACCGTCATAGCTGACAAATACACAGGAAAATTCATCACTACAGAAGTAATTAACGCCACCGTGCATAGCAAAACAATGATTTCTCGTCGCTGATTGATATATCGAAAGCCAGCCAAAAAGCCGGCTTTACCACTATTAGTTCGAGTCTCATTGAGCCCTAGCAAGGTCTGCCTACCTAGCCAAAACAGCGCAAACAGTAATGGAGCGAAGGTAATGACATTCAGCATAAACACCCATCCAGTTCCCCACACCGCAATTAAAACGCCCGCAATAGCAGGACCAATCAATCGAGCGGAATGGAATGACATGGAATTTAGGGACACTGCATTCGGCACATCTTTCTCCGCCACCACATCAGAAACAAACGCATGGCGTGCAGGGGCATCAAACGCGGAGACAATGCCTAAACCAAGCGCACAGGCATAAACATGCCAAAGCTGAACGACATCAAGTAATACGATAGAACCAAGAATAAACGCTAATCCAGCCATGGCTAGCTGAGTTAATAAAAGCAGTTTACGTCGATCAATCCGATCTGCTGCCCAGCCAGTCACTGGCAACAGTAATATCTGAGGAATAAATTGTAGGAACACCACCACGCCCACTGCTGCAGCGTTTTGTGACGTTAAGTCTGAAATAACCAGCCAATCTTGAGCTGTACGCTGTAACCAAGTACCAATATTGGAGATAAAGGCTGCACTCACCCATAAACGGTAATGTGGATTGCTGAGCGCGCGGAATGTGGCAGGAAGTGGCATAGAGAACCTGTTTCGCTTAAATAGCTCTATTGAAACAGGTTCCATCTAGGCTGCAACTGGAAACACAATATTTCCCAGAAGCTCATATAAAAGACTTATTTGCTACACCTGATTATTTCTAGTGGGTAGCGAACTGGGTTATTCCACCAGTTCAACCACCAAGTCACTGCTGATCTCTTCGATGGCTTTTTCTAGCGCTTGCACTGAGCAGTTAGCAGGCAAAGCGATTTCCAATTCCGCTTTGAAAAGCATTTCCGAGCTCATTGGGGCTGGCTCACAATAGCTATTCAAATCAATTACATTGGCACCTAGACTACTGAGCGTTTTCGATACTTCACGAATAATACCAGTACGATCATTACCCATGACGGATAACACGACAACATCCTGGGTTGCAGTACCTTGATTGGCGGCTTCAATTGATACTTTTAAACCTATTTCGGAGAGTGCTTTTAAGGCATCGACGAGGGCCAACTCGTTTGCTTTAGGTACGGTCACAGTCACGATTCCGGCGAACTTATCAGCCAAATGCGCCATGCGACTCTCACTCCAGTTGCCATGGTGTTCAGCGACCACATGGGATAAGGCTTCTACCAATCCTGGGCGATCGTCTCCAATTACTGTTAACACTAAATGCTGCGTCATAAGACCATCCTATTGTTGTATTTCGGCAAGTGTTTAGATCAGTATAAACCTGTATATCAGTCACCGTCAGCAGAAAAACACCTTTCATAGTGATATCTAAATGTGAATAGATACCAATCATAACGAATGACCTCTAGACTTTGTTTATAAAATAAACGACTCTAAAAACGACGTTGTAATAATGGAATTGAGATGAAAGCATTCACTGTTTTAATCGTAGATGACGTCCCTGACAACATCGACGTGCTACGAAGAGTACTAGTGCCATTAGATTGCAAAGTATCTGTCGCAATATCCGCTGAGCGTGCACTATCTATACTCGAGCAAATCACTCCAGACCTCATATTGCTAGATGTAATGATGCCTGGTATGAGCGGTTTTGACCTCTGTAGTATCTTGCGCAAAGACACTCGCTTCTATGAAATCCCCATTATCTTTGTCACTGGGCGTACCGATGATATAAGCCAAGGCTTTGCCGTGGGTGGTAATGACTATATCACCAAACCCATCAATGCAGACGAAGTGATCGCTCGAGTCAAACATCATCAGGAGCGTTACCAGTTATTGCTACAACTTCGATCACTGAATAATGAATTAGAGGACCGAGTACGTCAGAGAACCGCTGAGCTTGTGAGTACTAACAAGCTATTACGTGAAGAGATCAATGAAAGAAGGTACATGCAAGATCGCCTAAAGTACCTTGCTGAACATGATTTTGTCAGTCGAACTCACAATCGAAAAGCTTTAGAAAGAAACATCGTAGAGATCATTTCTCAACCGACGGAGAACTTTAAGCCCGCTTTTTATATTGCCATTGATCTGGCTAGGTTTAGAGTAGTCAACGAGAGCTGTGGACTTATCGCAGGGGACGAACTACTTAGCGAAGCGGCTGAAATGATTAGCCTTGTCGCAGGCAGTAATGCTTTTGTTGCTAGACTAAGTGGGGACAGTTTTTCCGTCATCTGCCCAACCGATAACATCGAGCATGTAAGTAGCATTGCAAGCCAGCTTCACACTGAGTTTGCCGAGTTTACCTTCAACTGGGACGGCAGACATTTTGATATCGGCGCGACCCTAGCCGTTGTAAAGATAGACCAATCTATTACATCCTTTGATCAAGTCCTAATGATGGCTGATGAAGTGATGTATAACGCCAAACGCGACGGCGAGCAATCTGTGCGCTATTTTTCCGATCTAGAAGAACAAGCCAGTCGACAAAATACCCGCCAGAATTGGGCATTACGTTTAATTGACGCCCTAAAGTACGATCATTTTCGTGTTTACTTCCAGCAGATTTGCCCATTAAGCGGTTGTGTTGATGGTATTCATCTAGAAGCTTTGATCCGCCTGTATGACCCTGATAACGACTGTTTAATATTCCCTGATAATTTTTTGTTCGCGGCTGAGCGATACCAGCTGATCGCAGATATTGATCGCTGGGTAATCCGTAAAGTGTGTGAGTTCCTTAGTACTCATCCAAGACAACAACAGCGTATCAAACAGGTTGCGATCAATCTTTCAGCAACCACCTTACGCGACCCTCATCTTGCGGACTACATCCAAGACTCATTAGAGAAATATGCAGTTTCACCAAGCAAGCTATGCTTTGAGGTCACTGAAACTGAGCAAATTATTCACGTTAATAAAACCTCGTCTATTTTGGAGCAAATAAAGCAATTAGGCTGCAGCATTGCTATAGACGATTTTGGTAGTGGTTATTCTAGCTTTAGTTACTTGCGCGATTTCCCATTTGATCACATCAAAATTGACGGCATCTTCGCCCGAGAAATAGAACACTCTGAAGCAAGCCTAGCAATGGTGCAATCGATAGTAGATGTCGCCAAGAAGCTAAATAAACCATGTGTAGTCGAATTTGTAGAAAACCAAACCCTCGCTGACAGATACAAAAGTATGGGGATTGAATGGGGGCAAGGCTACCATTTTCATAAGCCCGAACCTCTAAATGAGGAGAACTTAGAACGCTGTCTGAGCAGGAAGCCCGCATGCGAAGAAAGCCTTTAACTCAAACATTTCGTGTTCGACTAGCTCTATTCTTTAGTCTGTTGTTGATCCCTAACGTTTATGCTTTTGAGCTTACTTCTGGGGATAAACAATGGATAGAGAGACATAATGCTCCAATCATTTTCACAGGTGACCCAAACTGGCTGCCATTCGAAGCATTCACCGATGAGGGAGAATATATCGGGATTGTAGCTTCTTTTTTAAAAAGGTTTTCCAATGATACTGGGATCGAATTTGAATTTCGTCCCACCAGTTCTTGGTCAGAATCGTTATCACTGGCAAGAGCAAAACAAGTCGATGTTCTTTCAGATGTGTTAGGAAGTCTCACCTTACATGACAATTATACTTTTACTGACTCATACATCAGCAACAACCTGATTGTTATTTCCAACAAGATCGGAGGTCAGATTCAAGACCTACCCGATATCCACCCTAGCCCTGTTGGTATTATCAAAGGCTATGGTTATACATGGGAACTCTACCAGAGATACCCAGATGCAAACTTTATCGAAGTGGAAGATATACATGCAGGTATATCAGCCCTTGAAAGCGGTCAATTTGACTTTTTGATCACAACCTATGCCTTAGGGCAATTCCAACTTACAGCAATGGGCAAGACAAACTTGGAGATCAGGGGGCAACTGCCTATCCAAACTCACCTCGCCTTTGCTGTTCGAAAAGATTGGCCACAGCTTGTTGATATGTTTAATCGATGGATTGAATCTCTTACTCCCGAGCAACGTTATCAAATCGCTGAAAGCTGGTATTTAGATAACACTAACTACTTGGTTAAACATCAATTAAATTGGGCCTATATTAGCTGGAGCTCACTGATTATTTTATTGCTACTTTCTCTGGTCGGTTATGCGTGGCGCAGTCGTAGCATTGTTAATCATCAGAGACAGAGGTTTAAAGCAGCCCTCATTGCAATCAACGCTGTCGAATGGCGCATGTCTAAACATTCAGCTGAGTTTGAGATATCTCGAGCATTTCGATATATCGTACCGCCACAAGTGCAAACACCTAAGACCCTTAGTGAATTCATCGATACCATTCATCAACAAGATCAAGAACAGGTCTACGAAGCTTTTCGTCAGGCTCGCTTAAGTTCAAACCAAGCTCTTGATATTGAGTTTCGCTTAAATACCGAAACACCATGCTGGCTTGCTCTAAAGGGGAGCACCTCAGACAGTTTTAACAAGAAATCCATGCTCTTAGGTACGATAGAGAATATAACGCCAAGAAAAGTAGTGGAGTCAGAAAAGAACCAGAGTGACGCCATGGTCACGTTACTATTTGAAGTGCTACCTGACCTTGTTGTACTTGACCTCTTCGAACAAGAAACGCCTATTGCAAACCAAGCTTATCGAAGCTTTTTTGGTGAACGTACTATATTCGATAGTCTTACAGATGAGCAGAAAGAAATCTGGTTAAAGCAGGAGCACTCTTTACTTAAGAATCTGAACCTGTGCCACACCTCCACTTGGGTGGCACCAACTGAAGAACATAAAGCTTACTTCAGTATTATTCGCACACCTTTTGTTAACACTGACGGAGATGTAGTCGGTATTCTATCGGTAGCACGCGACATCACCGACACGTTTTTACTACAACAAGAGCTACAAGATGCTAAGCATAGAGCAGATCAAGCCAACGCTAGTAAAAGTGTGTTTTTGGCGAACATGAGCCATGAAATTCGCACACCACTCAATGCTATTCTTGGTTATGCGCAATTGCTTCAACAAGACAACTTAGGTGCAGAACCAAGCCGTCAAATTGAACGAATTTACTCTGCAGGTCAGCGCTTACTGGGATTGATCAACGATATTTTAGACCTATCAAAAATTGAAGCCGGTCGCCTTCAATTACATGAAGAGAAGTTTCCGCTGACACAAGAAATTCAAGATTTGGTAAACCTTCAAGCACAAAAAGCACAAGATAAAGGGCTCCAATTTAAGGTTGAGATACAGCTAAATAGACAGGATCACGCCGTTCTCGACAAAGTTAAATTCGGTCAGATCATTACCAACGCGTTAGACAACGCAGTGAAATTTACTCAACAAGGAACCATTCAGTTCACGGCTTCCTATAGAAATAAACACTTAAAAATACGTATATCTGACACTGGCCCAGGCATCAGCCAAGAGGAACTGGATCACCTATTTACCCCTTTCAGCCAAGGGCAAAGCGGTAAGAAAAATGGTGGCACCGGTTTAGGACTAGTACTGTCTAGGCGTCTTGCCGATGCGATGGGAGGAACTTTTGCTTTACACAGTACGCTTGGACAAGGCACCGACATTCAAATTGACCTACCAGTTACCATTACTGCAGAAGATTCTTATGGAAAAAACCATACTCATCAAAAACTAATTCTCGACACACCTAAAACAGCGTTGATAATTGAAGATGATGAGCCTAGCCGCGATATGCTCAACCAAACCCTTATCAAGTTAGGATTTAAAACCATTCTGGCCGAAGACGGTGCCCAAGCCCTAGAATTTATCAACTCCGACGTAGACATTGTTTTTTCCGATATTCGAATGCCGAAAATGGATGGCATGACACTTATAAATCGCATCCGCCAGCAGACAGAGTTGAGTTCTCTACCTGTTATAGCGGTTACTGCATCCAGCTTAGAGCATGAAAAAGAGGCTTACCTTAAAAGTGGTTTCTCAGACTTCATTGCTAAACCAATACATTGGCAGCCACTATGTGATTGCTTAACTCAATTTGTTCACCTCGTTCCTAGTGCAGCAAAAGCGGAGGAAAGCGCGATGCCTGCTTCAAACGGCACTCCCGCGAAAGGCACGATGGATGAACAGCTGCAACGGGATTTAATGACGCAATTTCGACAAGCATGTCAGTTAGGCGATGCTGACGATGCATTAGAATGTTTAAACAAACTTCAAGAATCAGACTACTCTTCCGATAAATTAGATATACTTAAGCGTTATATTGAGCGTTATGACTTTGATAATGCATTAGCGAATGCGTTATAACGCGCACAATTGGGCTACCATCTATGTGCTGGAAGCGCATAAAAAAGAGAATAATCGATCCCTATGTCGCCAACTGAATTATCGAAGATGGAACAAAAAGATGCTGTAAATCTGCTCTATTCCAATGCAGGAATGGGGCTATTTATCACGTTTATTACCTCTTCTGTTTTGGTCTTTACCTTTCCTCACTCTGAGCCAAACCGATTACTACAGCTAGCATGGTGGGCAGCGATCAACGCAGTTGTTTTGCTAAGATTGGTCGATCTCACCTATTTTTTCTCCCATGCTCGTCACCAAGACGGTCAAACGATCAGGTCTGCTTTTCGACGCTTTGCAATAGGGGCGAGTGTTTCTGGAGGGCTGTGGGGGGGCTATGCAGCGGCGGTTGTACAGACTGACAATTGGGCCGAAATTGCTATTACTGGCATTGTTATTTCTGCATTCGCTGGGGGATCCGTTAGCCTCTTGTCCAGTTCCAGAAAACTTTCTTCGCTCTATTGTGGCTTGGTCTCCTTACCATTGACCATCTCTCTTTTGCTTTCCAGCAATGACTTGCACCATACTTTGGGCTACATAACATTAGCCTTTTCTCTTTTGATGTTTGCTGGTGCAAATAAAGCTGCTCTATTTACCTCTCGCTCTATTCGCTTAAAGCATCAAAATGATCACTTGATCTCTCACATGGAGCAAGAAGTTGCTAAGCGAACACAAGAAATATATTCCCTCTCAAATATCGACCCTTTAACAGGGTTATACAATCGTAAAGCGTTTTCTGAAAAGCTAAATTATCGACTGCAAACACAGCCCAACACTCAGATAGCCGTTCTTTTTATAGATTTGGACGGTTTTAAAACTATCAATGACTCTCTTGGCCACGAGACAGGTGACCATGTGATCCGCGAAGCCAGTAAACGTATCCAACAAAATGTTGAGCCGTCTGATTTATTGTGCCGTTGGGGTGGTGATGAGTTCTTATTAGCCGTCGAGCAACATGATGGCCTCCTTGATGACGCGCAAGAACTCATCGACACCATTTCAATACCCTATGTGGTCGATGGCTCTAAACTCAATCTTGGTGCCACCATAGGTATTGCTTACTATCCTCAACATGGCAGCCAGCATGAGCGTATTATCCAACGCGCAGACATGGCCATGTACAATCAAAAGCGAACAGAAAAAAGTCGTGTGGGCATCTTTGATGAATCACTGCGTGAACAGCTTATGCGCGAACTTCGTCTTCGAGACCACCTAGAAAATGCAATTCACCGACATGAACTGTTCCTAGTATTCCAGCCGATCATCGCAACTAATACTGGTAGAATCGAAGCCGTAGAAGCACTTTTGCGCTGGCAACTAGATGGTGAAATGATCCCACCAGATGAATTCATTGCCGTTGCAGAGCAATATGGTTTTATTCGCTCTATAGGCCTTTGGGTACTTGGCGAGGCCTGCTTAGCAGGTAAACGAATGCAGAAGCATAATCCTGAGCTAGGGGTCAGCGTCAACGTTTCTATTCAGCAGCTTCTGGATGATGACTTCCCTGACGAAGTTGCCGCCACGTTAAAGCGAACCGGCTTCCCAGCTCATAGCCTTGATTTGGAAATTACCGAGTCCCTGTTTGCGCACGATAAGAAACGTTTGATTGAGAATATTCGCCGCCTTAAGCAGACGGGTATCCAAGTCTCCATTGATGACTTTGGTACAGGCTATTCTTCTTTGTCTGTCATGCAGGAATTTGATGTGGATTACGTAAAAATTGACCGTTCTTTTATTTGGTCGATGGATACAGGTGGGCGTGCGATTGTAGAGGCGGTTTCTCAAATTGCCGCGTCATTTAATTATAAGGTCGTTGCGGAGGGTGTTGAGACAGAGGAACAACGTCGTTTGCTGACCAATATGGGAGTCGAGTACCTGCAAGGCTATCTCTTCCTGCCTCCAACGCCTGAGGACGAGCTGATTCCACATCTGCTGTGATTCCATATACATTTTATTCCTCAAAAAACCGTATTCTTTATTGTACGCATCTCTCATACTGATGGTTTTACTACCTCAATGAGAATGCGTATGACCTCTCTAATTGACACACTCAACTGGCGTTATGCCACCAAGAAAATGGACGCATCAAAAAGCGTCCCAGAAGATAAAGTTAACCGTATCCTAGAAGCCATCCGCTTAAGCGCCAGCTCTAGCGGCTTACAGCCTTACCAAGTCATTGTTGTTAAAAACAAAGCTCTACGCGAACAAATCGTCCCTCATGCTTGGAACCAACAACAAATTGTTGATGGCTCTCACCTGCTCGTGTTTGCTGCCTGGGACAACTACACAGAGCAACGTATTAACACCATGTTTGACTTGGTTAACGAAGAGCGAGGCTTTACCAACGAAGGTTGGGAAGCATATCGACAAAAGATCCTCGCTGCATACCCTCCTCGTCCAGCTGAAGTCAACTATGAGCACGCTGCACGTCAAGCCTACATTGGCTTAGGCACGGCTTTAATAGCCGCAGCTGAAGAAGGCGTTGATAGCACACCGATGGAAGGCTTCGACCCAGAAAAAGTGGATGAAATCCTTGGCCTAAAAGAGAAAGGGCTTCGCTCTGTGATTCTTCTACCGTTAGGCTACCGACAAGAAGAAGGCGATTGGCTCGTAAATTTGAAAAAAGTTCGCCGCACCAGCAGTGAATTTATCCATATTATGGATTAAATCTGGAACCTTCTCTAACAACGCGCATCTTGCGCGTTTTTTTTGTCAAACTGAAAAGATGACATGGAGAAGACTATGAAGAAAACGTTATTTGTAACAAGCTTAGCCGTACTTGTTAGCGCCTGCTCGAATTCCGATTGGCGCACCGCAAGTCGAGAGCCTGCGGGTATTGCCCCTGACCCGCAACAAGAGCAAGAAGCCATTATTGAGTTTTACGGTGCCGATGCGTTTAGCTGGCGCGGCTGGTTTGCCATTCATACCTGGATCGCCACTAAAGAAACGGGAGCATCACAGTATAAAGTACACGAGGTTACGGGTTGGCGTGTCGAACGCGGCCAACCCGCGCTATACAGCTATAACACTGCGACACCTGATCGTTATTGGTTTGGCGCAAAGCCCGAAAAGATTTTATCAATCAAAGGTGAGAGAGCAGCCGAACTGATTCCCAAGATAGACCAAGCGGTGCAAAGCTACCCTTGGAAAAACGAATACAGCGTCTTCCCTGGACCAAACAGCAACACCTTCCCTGCATGGATTGGTAAGCAAGTCCCTGAATTAGGTTTAGATATGCCTTTTAGTGCGATTGGCAGCGGCTACGCAGACTAACGTAGCCCTCGCCTAATAGATCAGTGCTTCGTTGACCCTGGGTTCGGCACAAAGTTAATCACTGCCGTATCACCCTCTGGTGCAGAAGAATGAGGCTGATTAACGCGGGTAGCTAACTCTTGTGGTTGCGCTTGTACAACAGTCGATTGTTCATCTTCGTACCCACAGGCAATACATTCGCGGTATTGTTTCTCGGCATCATCATCGCGCCATGCACGAATCTTATCCATCTCATTACAACGTGGGCAAACTGCCCCCGCGATAAAGCGTTTAACTGTCATTTCTTACCTCGGTTTATTGGTACTGGCTCGATGCTTCAGTGCTGCTAGTTATTTGGTTCGGCTTTACTTGGTTCCTTTTCACTCGGGCGTGGCGCATCCCTGCGCCAGAGCCCTCGCGCCACCATCCTTGGTGGCTGTTTAAAAGGAACGCAAGCTTCACCTAATCAGATCATAGAGCTTGTTTGATTAAGCGGTTATTACTCAAAAGCAGACGCCATGGATGGCGTCGACCGACCGTCTGGGGCAGGGATGCCCCACGGTCGGCATTGAGTAATAACCGTTCAAAGCAGCCCCTCTGCCACCTTCGTTGAGGCAAAAGGGGCTGGGTGCAATAAGCTCTTAAGCCGCAATGCCACTATGGCGCAGTAACGCATCGACACTTGGTTCACGGCCGCGGAAGGCTTCAAATAGCTCGGCCGCTGGGCGTGAACCACCGTTTGCCAATATGGTATCACGGAAGTGGGCACCGGTTTCAGTGTTGAAGATGCCATCTTCCTCGAATTTTGAGAACGCATCCGCAGACAATACTTCCGCCCATTTGTAGCTGTAGTAACCGGCCGCATAGCCACCCGCAAAGATGTGCGAGAAGCTGTTCTGGAAACGGTTAAACGCTGGTGGGACAGTGACCGCTACTTGGCTGCGCACCTCGTCTAATACGTCTTGCGCCTTGATGCCGTCTTGGTATTCACGGTGTAAGCGGAAGTCGAATAGAGAGAACTCCAATTGACGTACCATCTGCATACCAGACTGGAAGTTCTTCGCCGCGAGCATTTTGTCTAACAAGTCTTGAGGCAGTGGCTCATTCGTTTCGAAGTGACCTGCAATGTGCGCTAGGGCTTCCGGCTCCCAGCACCAGTTTTCCATAAACTGACTTGGCAACTCGACCGCATCCCACGCTACGCCATTGATGCCTGATACAGACGACACTTCTACCTGCGTCAGCATGTGGTGCAAGCCGTGACCAAACTCGTGGAACAGCGTTGTGACCTCATCGTGCGTTAAAAGCGCTGGCTTATCGCCAATTGGCTGAGTGAAGTTACAAACAAGATACGCCACAGGCAGCTGTAGACGGCCATCGTCTAAACGACGACGCACACGGCATTCGTCCATCCAAGCGCCACCACGCTTACCTTCACGAGCGTAAGGATCTAAGAAGAAGCGAGCAATGTCTTCACCATTTTTAGAAATGGTAAACAGTTGAACGTCTTTGTGGTACGTATCAAAATCAGACTCTTCGCGGATATTCACACCGAACAAGGTTTGTGCCGTATGGAACAAGCCCGACAGGACTTTATTGATCGGGAAGTAAGGGCGTAACACTTCTTGTGAAATGGAATATTTCTTCTCGCGCAGTTTCTCCGCGTAGTAGCCAACATCCCAAGAATTTAGCTCTTCAACACCGTGCTCTGCTTTAGCAAAGGCTTTCAGGTCAGCTAAATCACTTTCAGCAGAAGGTTTAGACTTCACTGCAAGATCGTTCAAGAAGTCCACTACTTGCTGACCACTTTCCGCCATTTTCGTAGCAACAGATAATTCTGCGTAGTTGTCAAAGCCAAGGGTCTTAGCCATTTCATGGCGTAGCGCTAGGATTTCATCGATCAATGGCGCGTTGTCGAATTTACCTTCGCTGCTTAGTTCAGAGGCGCGCGTTGCGTACGCCGTGTACATCTCTTTGCGCAGTTCTTGGCTGTCTGCATAGCTCATCACAGGCAAGTAGGAAGGGATATCTAACGTAAATAACCAGCCTTCTTGTTCTTTCGCTTGCGCCATTTGCTTGGCTTGGGCAAGGGCTGATTCAGGTAAGCCCGCCAGTTCTGCTTCGTCGGTGATCAGCTTGCTCCATGCACGAGTTGAGTCCAATACATTTTCACCAAACTGGCTGCCTAGCTCAGATAAGCGCGCACTGATTTCACCGTAGCGTTTCTTTGGCTCGCCTTCTAAACCGACGCCTGACAATTCAAAATCACGAATGGTTTGAGTTAGCGCTTCAGCTTGTGCTGGTGTCAGAGATTTAGCCTCATCGCTTTCGGCTAGGGCTTTGTAAGCTTCGTATAGCGCTTTATTTTGACCCAGCTCGGTGTAGTAGTCGCTTAGCTTTGGCAAGCTGGCATTGTAAGCTTCACGAATCTCTGGCGTGTTTTGTACCGAATTTAGATGACTGATCGGTGACCAGAATTGGCTTAGGCGATCGTGGATTTCATCCAAAGGCGTAACCAGACTTGCCCACGTTGGCTGTGCGTTCTTTTCAACTACCGCTGCGATGTCATTGCGGTTCTTCTCTAGCAACGCTTCTAAGTCGGCAACGATGTTCTTTGGCTCGACTTTGGAAAATTCTGGCAATGTCGTGGCATCCCATACGGATTGTGTCATATCGTGTTATCCTTTTTGGCGTTTGCTGAGTGCCAAAACACTCCAGCTGAAATAGGGTTAGTACTGTCTTATAAGATATGTGGTCTTGGCGCTTTTTCAATGGGGAAACGTCGATCACACCCATAGCTTTCATTAATGCTGCACTGTGTGTGCTAAGGAAGAGAGAATGCCAGTTAAATCATTTCGCGGCCACACGCCAAGTTTCGGAGCACGAGTATGGGTCGACGACAGCGCTGTGATCATCGGCGATGTGGAAATCGGCGAGGACAGCTCGGTTTGGCCATTGGTTGCCATACGTGGTGATATGCACCGTATCCGTATCGGCCAGCGTACCAGTATCCAAGACAACTCCTGCCTACACATCACCCATGCCAGCACTTACAAGCCAGAAGGCCACCCGCTTGAAATCGGTGATGATGTAACCATTGGCCATATGGCCATGCTACACGGCTGTAAGATCGGCAATAAAGTTCTAGTCGGCATGGGCACGACCATCCTAGACGGTGCTGTGATCGAAGATAAAGTGATCATTGGCGCAGGCTCCCTAGTACCACCAGGTAAGCGTCTAGAATCAGGCTACTTATACATGGGCTCCCCCGTAAAACAAGCCCGCCCTCTATCTGAAAAAGAGATCGAGTACTTCCAATACGCAGGCCTAAATTACATTAAACTGAAAGACGAGTACCTAGCAGAAGCTAAGGCGGCTGGAGAAGCTTAATGAGTCGTTTAAGCGCAAGATTCATTGGTGTGGCACTGGTCGCCGGTGCATTCTGGGTGGCGACTCAGTCCTACCAAAACAATTTCGCAGGCCCAGCCCTAGATGAAGCCAAACAAGCTGAGCTTGGAGTTCAACTGCTAGAGTTTCCACGCCAGATACCACCCATTGAGCGACTCGAAAGCAACTCATGGCAAGCTATCCGCTTACAGCCAGAGTTCTGCGATGCAGTCTGCCAAGGCACCATGGTTCAACTTGCCACATTAGGCGTACACATAGTACCAGCCACTCAGGCGGTTTACTCAGACCTTGCCCAGGTCACTAGTGCTGAGAAATATCAGCTTCATCAAGACAAAATTTTATTAATTAACCCAGACGGGAAGTTTGCAGGCTCTTTGCGACCACCTTATAACGCTGACACGCTCGCTAACGCAATGCAGGCTTTGAATCCATAATTTTTTGTATCGTCTTGTAATAAAACCTCGGCTTGATTCGTCTAATTCGATAAATTGATTTTTCATAAAACGACAAGCCGAGATTTAACATGACCCAAGCCCTATCTCGCTCCAACGAACAAGCCTCTAGTCAGCTATTTCAAGATACTGAATTTATGGAAGCGCTACGCAGTCAGATGCTTAAATTCGCTATTTTACAAGTTCGCAACGAGGCGCTTGCCGAAGATGCCGTTCAAGAAGCCATGCTATCCGCTTATCAAAATATTGAGCGTTTTAATCGTCAAGCTGCCTTGAAAACTTGGGTGTTTGCCATCCTTAAAAATAAATTGATTGATATTTTGCGTAAGGAAAAGCGTTATACCAACGTCAGTTTATTAGAAGAAGGCGCAGGGCGAAGTGACGAAGCTTTACTAGAAGATCTGTTTAATGAAAAAGGCCATTGGCAAAAAAGCGAGCGTCCAAAAAAATGGGATGAGCCTGATCACGATATTGAAAACTCTCATTTCTGGCGCACATTTGATGTCTGTTTAGAAGCTTTGCCAGCGAAGCACAGCCGCTATTTTATGATGCGAGAATTCCTGGAACTGGAAACTAAAGAGATCTGTGAAAATGAAGAAGTCAGTGTGAGTAACCTAAACACCACCTTGTTCCGTGCTCGCCTACGCCTGCGTGAATGTCTAGAAGATAACTGGTTTATCGGAGAGAACACACCATGATGAAATGCACACAAGCCACACAGCTTTTATCAGAACGACTCGATCGTAACCTGACGAATAGTGAAAAAGTGAACCTAGGTTTACACACAGCCATGTGTCCAGCCTGTCGCCAATTTGGCAAACAAATGCTGAATCTGCGTGACTTAAGCCAACGCTATGTCAAAGCGTCTGACGCATCTGCGCAAGACAAATAACAGGCATTCATAGCATAACCGCTATAAAGCAAAACGGGGCCATGTTGGCCCCGTTTTAAATCCAGCAAAACTTATTTTGCAGATTTCTTTTTAAGTGACTTTTTCAATTTAGCAATTTTATCTTTTTGCTTAGCCACTTTTTCTTTGCGTGCTTTAATCTCTGACTTGATTGCTTTAATTTCTTTCTTAGACATATCCATAGTCTCCTTATAATTCAATGAGTTAAGAATTTTACTTTACGCTTATTGAAGGAAAAACCCACCCCTCAACTGCAATTGTCATAAAAACTTAATACATGAGTCACAAAACCGCCATTTTAGAAAAGCATTTTTCTGGAAGTAAAAATTATCATTTTTTTGAAATGACGTGTAAGAAATTCAAAAAGACTCTCGTCCAATGTAGGCAAATCAACATTATCTCATTAGAGGAAAACATTATGTCTACTAAAAACACTTCCCTTGCTCTTGCTTTAGGTACTGCTGTTGCTCTATCTGCTGTAGCGGTTCCAGCTCAAGCCGCATCGAAAGAAAAATGCTACGGCGTAGCGCTTGCTGGTCAAAATGACTGTGCCGCAGGCCCAGGTACTTCTTGTGCCGGCACATCGACTATGGATTACCAAGGCAATGCTTGGAAACTGGTTCCAGCTGGCACATGCGTGGAAATGGATTCGCCAACATCGCCTTCTGGTCACGGTAAATTGGAAGCATTCTAAGGGCTGTCATGATGACCTTTAGTAAGCCGCAAGCCGAGGGTAAATCTTTACCCTCAGGCTTTGCCCAGCAAACAGGGATCAGCTTAAAGCCATGCTATTATGAGCAAATCTTAGCGACACAACCTAAGGTTGGCTTTTTTGAGATCCATGCCGAAAACTACTTAAGTGACGGTGGTCCCGCGCGTCATTACCTTGAAAAGATTCGAAACCTGTATGACATCACTGTACATGGTGTGGGCTTATCCTTAGGAGGTGATGAGAAGCTCAACCTTGAGCATTTAGAACGCGTTGCACGCTTAGTGGAACGAGTTCAACCCGCCGTATTTTCAGAGCACTTGGCTTGGTCTACTCACCAGCAATATTTCTTTAATGACTTACTGCCAGTGCCCTACACCGAAGATCGGTTGCAGCGACTGTGTGAGCACGTTGACCAAGTACAAGCACGACTCAAACGCCAGATATTAATCGAGAACCCTTCTACCTATTTCGAGTTTTGCTCCAGCGCTATGGAAGAAACCGACTTTATTGCGGAATTGGTCAAACGCACAGGATGTGGGCTTCTACTCGACGTGAATAACGTTGATGTCTCTTGCTTTAATCATCAACGTAACCCTTATGATTATTTACGAACCTTCCCGTTACAGGCCGTTCAGCAGATACATTTAGCAGGACATACTTTAGACGAGAAGGCGCAACCCGCACTGAAGATCGACTCACATGATCAACCGGTGACCACCGATGTCTGGCACCTTTATCAGCACACAATTGAGCTGATAGGAGATCGTCCAACTCTGATTGAACGTGATGGCAATTTTCCTGAGTTGTCCGTGTTACGAGAAGAGGCAGTTATGGCCGACCGTATTCGAGCCTTAGTAAAGGAGGCCCAGAATGCAGCAGCAATTTAGTCAGGCTCTATTTTCCACAAACGAACTAGAGCAAGAAGACCTACTCAACGATATTAAGGGCCACTCGCTCGCAGAGCGCACACAACGCCTAAACGTCTACCGTAACAATGTGTTTGTCTCCCTAATGGAAGCCCTTGGGGAGATTTTTCCCGTGTGTAAACAGGTGGTGGGTGACGCTTTTTTTAATGCCATGGCACGCCAATACGTGGATCGACACCCTCCTGAATCGGCAATCCTGAGCGAGTACGGTGATCAATTCAGTGAATTTGTCAGTCATTTCTTTGCAGCCCAATCATTGCCCTATCTCGCCAGTTTGTGTGACCTTGAATACCGACTTTTGCAGATGACACATAGCGCTGAGCCGACTCATTTATCCCTCATAGAAGCGCAACAACGTCTCAGCCAAGCCAGTAACCCAGAAGCCTTACAACTGTTACTTTGCTCACAATGTGAACTGCTAAGCTACCCTTACACCGTCGGGAAACTTTACCTAGCACATAAGCAACCGCAGCAAGATTTGAGTCAATTACAGCTTCAGCAAACGGAATACTTGATGCTCACAAAATCTGGCCTGTACGGTTGCATTTACCCGCTCAGCAGCATTGAGTTCGAGTTCATTACTACGCTAAAAAAGAACCCCAGTCTTAGCCAAGCACTGCCTGAAAGTGAGTCCTTCGACTTAGGCCAAACTCTCGCAAAATTAATAACTTGGGAAGTTTTCTCAGATATTTACGAATCTTAGGAGCCAGATTATGCTAAACCTGTTAACGCGTGTTCCCGAACAGTTGTTTCGCACCCTTCCAGAAGCACTCATTCTGTTGTTAACTCGGTTCGCTCTGGCCACTGTATTTTGGCTTTCAGGACAGACAAAAATCGAAGGCTTCGCCTTTAACCCGCTGGCGGGGCAATTTGAATTTGGCTTACCTACCATAAAGGAATCCACATTCTTCTTATTTGAGTATGAGTACGCCCTGCCTCTGATCTCAGCCAATCTCGCGGCCTATCTCGCCACCGCTGCCGAGCATGTACTGCCCATTTTGCTCATACTGGGCCTGTTCACGCGATTAGGCGCTGTAGGCATTTTGGCTATGACCCTAGTGATTCAAATCTTTGTTTACCCTAGTGCCTATGCCTTGCATACTTCTTGGGCCGCTATGGCGTTACTACTCATGAAACAAGGCGCTGGACGTGTATCTCTAGACAACCTTCTCACTCGCTAAAAAGCGTTTCATTAAATGAAGAGCCTAAGCAATACGCCATAAAAAATGCGACACCTTGATCTCTCAAGATGTCGCATTTTTAAGTCTGACTTGACGATCAGCGCTCAGTTTAAGCCGTCTTACGAATCGGCAGAGTGTAAGCGATCAAGAATAGAAGCGCTGCACAGACAACCACACTTGGGCCAGTCGGTGTATCCCAATGATACGACGCCCACAAGCCACCACACACCGACAAACACCCTAATACGCCTGCCATAGACGCCATCTGTACAGGCGTCTGTGAAAGCTTACGCGACGTTGCAGCCGGAATGATCATCAAAGACGTAATCAGCAACACACCAACGATCTTCATCGCCACCGCGATGACCACCGCCACCAACAGCATTAGCAACAGGCGGATGGCTTCAACTGGATAACCTTCCACTTTCGCCAACTCTTCGTTCACGGTCAGAGCCAGCAAAGGACGCCAGAAGGTCACTAACAAGCTCATCACTAACAAACCACCGCCATAAATCCAATATAAGTCTGTCTGACTGATGGCAAGCAAATCACCAAATAAGTACGCCATTAGATCAATGCGCACATTGTCCAAAAAGCTAACCGCCACCAGTCCCAGCGACAAAGCGGAATGGGCTAAGATGCCCAGCAATGTATCCGTTGCGATAATGTGTTTTTTCTGCAACGCCACCAGTACCAATGCCAAGCCAACACACAGCACAACAATGGCGAAGTTCAAATTAATATCCAACAAGAAACCCAACGCCACACCCAGTAAAGCAGAGTGCGCTAAGGTATCACCAAAGTATGCCATCCGTCGCCAAACGACGAACGCACCTAACGGCCCCGCAACGGCTGCCACACCAATGCCGCCAATCAAGGCTCTCATTAACAGTTCAAGCATGTTTTAGAAATCTCCGATTAATGAGCATGGTGCTGGCAACTGGCCGTGTGTACATGGCCTTCTTCGACCACTTCACCACTGTCATCGTGCACGTGATTATGATTGTGGGCATAAATCGCCAAGGACGAATCCGCACCAGGGATGCCGAACAGAGCCTGATACGCGGGGTGGCCTTTGACATGCTGAGGTGTACCTGAACAACACACATGCTGATTGATACACACCACCGTATCCGTTTGAGCCATCACCAAGTGCAAGTCATGGGAAATCATCAAAACACCACAGTTTAGCTCTTTGCGAATCACATCGATCAGGTTGTACAGTTCTACCTGACCACTGACATCGACCCCTTGTACTGGTTCATCCAATACCAATAAGTTAGGGCGATTCAACAGTGCACGGGCCAATAGCAATCGCTGTGTTTCACCGCCGGACAACACATGTACTTGGGAGTTTTCTAAGTGCGGAATACCCACTTTATTGAGCGTAGGGCGAATGTCTTTTTTATTCACGCCACGTACCAAACCTAAAAAGTGCTTAACCGTCAGCGGCAAGGTCGGATCAATATGCAGTTTTTGAGGCATGTAACCAATTCGCAAATGGTCATGGCGCACCACTTTACCCGTGGTAGGCTCTTGCAAGCCTAAGAGGGTACGAATCAAAGTACTCTTACCACTGCCATTCGGGCCAATCAGCGTCACAATCTCCCCTTGATGCAGGGTCATATTAATATTGCTCAGCAGTTGGCGTTCCCCAAAACGAATGCCAATATCTTGCAGCTCTGCTAATCGTGTACTCATGATGCAGGCGCTTCCTGAGTACGACAATCGGCACATAAGCCGGTCAATTCGATGGTTTCAGAACGCAGTTCAAAGCCCTGCTCCGCAGCCT
This sequence comes from Marinomonas communis, assembly GCF_004363305.1. Lineage (GTDB taxonomy): Bacteria > Pseudomonadota > Gammaproteobacteria > Pseudomonadales > Marinomonadaceae > Marinomonas > Marinomonas communis. The sequence goes on from NZ_SNZA01000006.1 coordinate 193,647, forward strand.
TATCAATCAACGATTGGTGAATGTCTTGGTAATCAAATTCCATCACATTTTGGCAGTCATCACAGATTAAGAAATAGCCCTTGTGCGGCTTATCTGCGTGGGCACAACCGAGGTAGGCGTTCATAGACTCTACCTTGTGAATCAAGCCTGCCGACATCAGAAAGTCCAGTGCACGATAAACCGTTGGCGGGGCCGAGTTGAAGCCCTCTTCTGCTAGCTTCGCCAATAGCTGATACGCCCCAAGAGGACGGTGGCTTTGCCAAATCAGCTCAAGCGCGCGTCGGCGCACTTTGGTTAGACGCTGGCCTTGCTCAGAACAAACCGTTTCAGCGGTTTCCAAGGCCTGCTCAATGCATACATCATGATTGTGTGCATGATCATGGCCAGCCGTATGAGAGTGGTGGTGTTCGGTCATTAGAATGCCCGCCCTGCTACTTGTAGGTCACTGTAAATCATCGTGACACTGATAAAAATTAAGGCACATGCGGCAAGCACACCCAATAGGCGTGTCACCCGTTGTCGCCATCGACTGGGGCTTAAAGCGAAGCTGCCATCGCGAAACAATACACTCAGTAATGCTAACGCAGATACCGTTAAGCCCGTGCCTAACGACATCACCAAGGTCGCTAATACGCCCCATTGAAAAATGCCTGTGCTGGTGGCAAACAACAGCACTAAGACCGCCCCCGTACACGGGCGAATACCAATCGCAGATACCATGGCTATGGTGCTGCGCTTGGCTGTTTTTACTTCATCATCAGGCGTATCCAAAAGCTTTGCATCATGCTGATGAGCATGGTGCTTACATTCATGCTCATGACTATGACTATGATCATGACTATGATCATGATGCTCACAGTGGCTATGCTCATGATGATGACCACAATCGTGGTGACTGTGATCGTGCAAATGATCCTTACTGTGATCATGCCCACAACTGGATTTACCTTGTGCCAAACGCCACAGCATCCAAATACCAATCAAACCAATAGCGGCATAAGAAGCTAGCTCAAGGACACGGGTGGTTTCAGTGATAGCACCAGCAATATCAAGTAATTGTGCCATCCCCCAAACCAAGAGAATCGCCACTGCACCTTGCGCCAAAGCGGAGATAAAAGACAGCTGAACACCCTTACGCAACGGCGCTTTGGTAGCAAGTAGGTAAGAACCGATTACCGCTTTACCATGACCTGGGCCGGCCGCATGAAATACACCATACAGGAAGCTAGCCACCAGCAAACTGCCGATTAATGCAGGGCTTTCTTGCTTGGCTAAAGTTTGTACCAAACGCGCTAATTCACGGTGAAAGTCACGCTGCTGTTCCATGACCCAGCGCCCCATTTCAAAGACAAACGTCTGGTCAGCCGCCCATGCAGTGCTGGACAGCAACATCATCCAAATACTTAACCACTTTATTATTCGCACCACGGCTTTCCTACGAAAATCGAATTATTGTTATAGTATAACAATAATTCTCATTTGGAAATGTGGTGCGTATTAGGATTTATCCAGCAATAGGCTGCAAGAAGCCCATCACACCACCCATAAAGATTTGCGCCGCCATGGCTGCCAAAATCAAACCGGTGATCTTCGATAGAATATTCAAACCGGTACGACCTAACAAACGCTCAATAATCGAACTGCAGTACAACAACACACCTAGGGTCAGCAATGCCGCCACCAAGCCCATCAAACCGATCACAAACTCCCAGCCTTTGAATTCTGCACCGTAGACCAAGATTGTACCAATCGTCGCCGGACCAATGATGGTCGGCACCGCGAGCGGCACTACAGAGATATCATCACGCTCTTCGTTCGGCATCCCCGTAGCATGGTTACGAGTACCGTCTTTCACCAAACTGATGGCAGACATAAACAGCAGGATGCCCGCACCGATTCGAAAAGAATCCAGTGTAATCCCTAATACCGCAAACAAAGTGCTGCCAAAGAACATCAGCACTAAAGCGATCGCTAATGCGGCAATAATCGACTTATTGGCCACATGACGGCGGGATTCTGGAGTTTCACCGCGTGTCAGTGCCAAAAACATCGACATCACGAAAAACGGAGCAAATAGGAAGAAAAACTTAATCCACGTGGAAAGTAATAGACTCATGATAGGAGTACCTAGGTCGGCAGTGCGTTCGCGATCAGCGTTGCGTCAGTGCCAGTTTGATGCCAAAGCCCACCAGCAATACGCCGGTTAAGCTATCCAAGACTTGCGCCACTTTTGGTCGCGCCAGCCATACTCTTGCTCGGTGAACCATCACCGCAAGAAACGTTTGCCACACCATCGCTATGATAAAGTGAAGGGCAGCCATAAACAGGGATTGCGCCACAGCAGAATATTCTGGGTTAATAAACTGCGGCAAAAACGCCATATAAAACACGATCGTCTTAGGGTTTAGGATGTTTGATAAGATACCCTGACGAAACGCCAGCTTAGCATTCATCTGACGCCCTTCTGGCACATTCAGTGTCAGCCCTTGAGGTCGCCAAGCGCTGCGCAACGCTTGTACTCCTAGGTACACCAAATACAGAGCGCCAGCGACTTTGAAGGCCGTAAACAAGGTCGCAGAACCCAATAAAATCACCGACAAGCCTAGGGCTGAAATCGTGGCATGGGCAAACAAGCCCAAACAAATACCTAAGCTGCACACGAAGCCTACACGCCAGCCTGCCACAGCAGAGCTACGAAGCACCAACAAAGTGTCCACCCCAGGACTCATGGTTAACACCGTTATCGCCAGTAAAAATGGCAACCATTGGAATTGCTCGATCATAGGACGCTCTCAATCAAATTAGGAACACGACAGCCTAAGGACTAGGTGTCACAGTGAAGGTCGACCCAACCTTCCATATAGAATTCATCGGCTTCTTGCTCTGCTGGTGTGCAGGTTTCCGCCATCATTCCGGTCAATTTAATCAAGCCTTCATCAGGAGTGACCAAGGCAAAATAATTTTCTCTATCACCAAAGCCCATGCGAAACGTGCTCTGCTGTAAATCTACGGTCTCAGGTAAGACGATACCTAAACGCACCGTCATAGCTTGATCCACAACGCCGACATCCACAACTTGCACATCGGCAAGCTGGATCTCTCGCCCATCCACTTGCAAGCGCAGGAAGTATTGATATTGCGCCAAGTTGGTCATGGCTTTTGCGGCCGTTGCTTTTTCAGCCCCCAGCAGTTGACCGTCGGCGTTTTTATCAAACTCCATCAACATATCGAGACTGGAAAACACATCAAACTTCCAGTAGGCATCGACTGTCTGAATCGCAGGTGTCGTTAGATTGACCTGGTAATAAGAGTCGATCCAAATATGCGGATGAGCCAGCACCTGCCCTGCTCCAAGCCATAACAAGCTTGCACTCATAGCTTTACCAACACAGCGACGCCAGCTCAACATAGATTAATTCTCCGTTAGACTTGGTGCATGACGCACACGCGCTTCTAGGATGCGTTGGAACTCCATCGGATCATGCTGCTGTGCCAAACGCTCAGGATCGTGCTTTGCACCGTGCCATGCTTCTAAACGTGACAACCAGAAACGCAACGCAGCGATTTTTAGCATATGCGGCCAAGACATAATTTCTGCCGCACTTGGCTGGCGCTCATGAATGTAGGCATTGACCATCGCGTGATACTTATCCATATCCAACTCGCCAGTGCTCATATCCGAACACCAATCGTTCACCACAATGGCTAAGTCGTACATCAACCAAGAGTAACAAGCATTATAGAAATCGATGATCGCAGACAGCTGCTCCCCTTCAAACAAGGTATTGTTGTAGAACAAATCCCCGTGCACCGTACCTTTGGCTAACTGATCGTCGTATTGCGCAATAAAGGCATCAAACTCGGACACTTGCTGTAGCAATAAATGCGCTTGATCCGTTTCTAACTCTGGAGCAATCGACTTTGACGTCGCGCGCCACCAGTCCATACCACGGTGACTTGGACGGTGTTCAGGGAAATCCATGCCCGCTGTATGCAGTTGCGCCAATACTTTACCCATCAAGCGACAGCTTTCGACAGTGGTGCCTTCTTCTAGCAAGCCACCAGGAAAGCAATCTACCATGATCGCAGGACGACCTTGGACAACACGTAAACGTTCCCCATGGTTATCAATCAAGGCCGCTGGTACGTTAAAGCCCTTGTGCTTCAAATGCGCTACCACATCTAAGAAGTACGGCACTTCATCGTATTCAAACTCTTCAAACAAGGTCAGGACGTATTTGCCTGTGGTGGTGTTCACAAAGTAGTTGGTATTTTCTACGCCACCAGAAATGCCTTGAAAAGACACTAATTCACCTAAGTAATAATCGGCCACAAGGCCGCGCATGTCAGAGTCCGAAAGAGAAGTGTAAACAGCCAAAATCTGTACCTAATGTATTTTATTTGCGCAATGATTCGTTTAGCCGCTAATGCTCCACAATCGGAGCAAAAAGGTCAATTGAACACCGCGAAAAAGCGGCGATTATGTTAGGCTAATGGGCAATTATTTGTACTTTTACCGCGCTGCGCACGTCATCGCGCAGCCCACGAGGGAAACTATGTCGGCTCAAGACTCTCTGACCAATGCATCACCAATGGTTTTAGTAGACGGTTCATCTTATTTGTACCGCGCTTTTCACGCGATTCCACCACTGACCACCAGCGATGGCCAACCGACCAACGCGGCCCGCGGTGTGATCAGCATGATTCGCAGTTTGATTGGCCGTTACCCTAACTCCCCGATCGTGGTGATTTTCGACGCAAAAGGTAAAACCTTCCGCGACGATATGTACAAAGAATACAAAGCACAACGCCCACCAATGCCAGACGATCTGCGCCTACAAATCGAACCGATCCACCGCATGATCGAAGCCATGGGCTTACCATTGGTGATCATCGAAGGCGTGGAAGCGGACGACGTGATCGGCACCATCGCCAAACAAATCGGCGGCGAAGGCCGTGAAGTCGTTGTCTCAACGGGTGACAAAGACATGGCCCAGCTAGTGACGGACAAAGTCACACTGGTGAACACCATGACCGATACCGTGATGGACGTGGAAGGCGTTAAAGAGAAATTCAAAATCCCACCAGAGCTAATCATCGATTTCCTCGCGCTAATGGGTGACAAGGTCGATAACATCCCAGGTGTACCGGGTGTCGGTGAGAAAACCGCCCTCGCCATGCTACAAGGCATCGGCAGCCTAGAAGAAATCTACGCACGCCTTGATGACATTGCCCCGCTTGGCTTCCGTGGCTCAAAAACCATGGCCAAGAAAATGGAAGAACACCGTGAAATGGCCGAGCTAAGCTACAAACTGGCGACCATTAAATGCGACGTGGAACTGCCATTTGATCCACACACATTGAAAAACGAAGAGATCAATAAAGAAGCCCTACGCGAGTGGTTCACCAAACTGGAATTCAAAACTTGGCTGCGCGATCTAGATAAAGCCCCTGCTTCCGGCACCGCCGATGACACGGTAGACAACGATGATGAGCCAGCGCCTGCAGCCAATATCGACGTCGAGTACGATACTGTTCTCGATAAAGACAGCTTTAACGCTTGGCTGAAGAAAATCCAAGACGCCGAACTTGTGGCCTTTGATACGGAAACCACATCTCTTAACTACATGGCGGCCGAGCTTGTTGGTGTGGGCATCTCTGTTGAGATCGGAAAAGCCGCTTACATTCCCGTGGCCCACGATTACGAAGGCGCACCAGAGCAGCTAGATCGTGATTGGGTACTAGAGCAACTTAAGCCTTGGCTGGAAGACGACAACCAGAAAAAAGTCGGTCAGCACCTTAAATACGATGCTAACGTATTGAACAACTACGGCATCACCCTACGTGGCATTGAATTCGATACCATGCTCGAATCGTACGTGCTGAACTCCACCGCCACTCGCCACGATATGGACAGCCTAGCGTCTAAGTTCCTTGGCCACACTACCGTTAGCTTTGAGGAGATCGCAGGCAAAGGCGCGAAGCAGAAAACCTTTAACCAGATCGATCTTGAACAAGCGGCGTTTTACGCAGCAGAGGACGCCGACATTACCTTACGTCTACACCACGCAATCATGCCAAAGCTGGAAAAAGAAGGCGATCTAGTTAACGTCCTAAAAGACATCGAACTGCCATTGGTGCCTGTGTTAGCGAAAATGGAACAAACTGGTGCTTTGATCGACCCAGACCTTTTGCACGCACAAAGCTCCGAGATCGCTGCTAAATTGCAGGAGATCGAGATCAAAGCTCACGAAGAAGCGGGCCAAGCCTTTAACCTAAGCTCACCGAAACAGCTGCAAGAAATCCTGTTTGAGAAGCAAGGTTTGCCTGTTATCAAGAAGACGCCAAAAGGCCAACCTTCGACCGCTGAACCGATCCTGCAAGAGCTGGCAGAGCAATACGAACTGCCGCGTTTGATCATGGAACACCGCAGTATGTCGAAGCTAAAGTCGACCTACACGGACAAGCTACCAGAGATGCTGCAAAAGACCGGTCGCATTCATACCTCTTACCATCAAGCGGTCACAGCAACAGGCCGTTTGTCATCGACCGATCCGAACTTGCAGAACATCCCAATCCGTACCACCGAAGGTCGTCGTATTCGCCAAGCGTTTATCGCCCCAGAAGGCTACAAGCTGATTGCTGCCGACTACTCACAAATCGAGCTACGCATTATGGCGCACTTATCACAAGATAAAGGCCTATTGGACGCGTTTGCCCACGATGTGGACGTGCACAAAGCCACTGCCGCAGAAGTCTTCGACACCACGGTAGACGAAGTGACCACCGAACAACGCCGCCGCGCCAAAGCCATCAACTTCGGTCTGATCTACGGCATGTCGGCCTTTGGCCTGGCGAAACAGCTAGGCATCGGCCGCCCAGAAGCGCAGCAATACGTACAGCGCTACTTTGAACGCTACCCGGGCGTGCGCACCTACATGGACAACACCCGTGAAAGCGCCAAAGAAAAAGGCTACGTGGAAACCATCTTTGGTCGTCGCTTGTACCTACCCGAGATCAAAGCCCGTAACGCCATGATGCGCCAAGCCGCCGAACGCACCGCGATCAACGCCCCGATGCAAGGTTCCGCTGCCGACATCATCAAACGCGCCATGATCAACATGCACGAATGGCTTGCAGAAACCAAGCTAGAGGTGAAAATGATCATGCAAGTACACGATGAATTGATCTTCGAAGTGGCCGAGAAAGACCTTGATGCCGCACAAGAGAAAATCGTCGAAATTATGCAGACAAGTAGCGAGATCGACGTGCCGCTATTGGTGGAAGCTGGGGTTGGGAACAACTGGGACGAGGCGCACTAGGCACCTCTTTACTGATTTACTCTCAGGGGTCAGATCCCTTATACACCAAATTTGGTTGAGACTAACACTTAGCCTTTACGTGAAAGGGATCTGACCCCTTTGGGCAAAGTGGCTAAGAAAGACCTAGCGGCTGCGCGAGAAAAGATCGTTGAGATTATGCAGAATAGTAGCGAGATCGACGTGCCTTTGCTTGCAGAGGCAGGGGTAGGAATGAACTGGGACTAAGCGCATTAAGCACCTCTTACTTTCAAGGCACGCACTCTCAGGGGTCAGAGCCCTTATACACCGAATTTGGTTGAGACTAACACTTAGCCTTTGCGTGAAAGGGATCTGACCCCTATGAGGGTTTCAGGCAAAAGAAAAGGAGACTTGAAGGTCTCCTTTTTAGTACTTAATAGATGGTAATGCTGACATCTACCGAATTAACTAAAGCTTGCTCTGACGGCAAAACTAAAGTCAAAACGGAGATGATGATGGCTTTAATGAATAATTTATTCATGCCATGCCCTCCTCTAATATTGAAAATAAATCATTAGAGAAAGGTTGAAGAATGCAGCTCAGATCACTACAGTACGAGTGCTGAAGTCGAGTAAGTGCTCTGATTGATTAATCAACCTTTCTCGCAATATAAAAGCTCCTTTAACTTATTGTTATTGGGGCTTTTTTATTGCATAACCAACTGGCTAAGGCTCGAACAATAGTGCTCAAACCATTGAAAATCAAGGCTTGAAAAACGCAAAATTTTACACCTCGTAAGCAACAGAAGTGGTCGCTCACCCCTCTTTACCCAACATTTCAATAACCTATAATTGCAACACTTAAATAAGAAATTTCGTTTGCTAATTTATGGCTCCGAAAGTAGGTATAAGGGGTCAGATCCCTGCTAGGTAAATCAGCCCTATTCACTTTGGTTTCTATTCATGGAGGAAAAGATGCCAAGAAGACCCCGTACATTAATGCCGAATGTACCCGTCCACATCGTTCAACGTGGCGCATCGCGCGAAGCTGTTTTCTTCGAGGATGAAGATTACAAAGCCTATGCTGGTTGGATGAAGGAAGCCGCTGAGGCTTATGACATTGCAATCCATGCATTTGTCTTGATGACTAATCACATTCATATCCTACTTACAGCTCAGAACCCTGAGAATGTTGGCAAGTTTATGCAGCATATTGGGCGTCGCTACGTTCCTTTTATTAATCATAAATATGGACATAGCGGTTCTCTTTGGGAAGGGCGTTATAAAAGCAATCTAGTGCAATCAGAGTGCTACTTTCTGGCGGTGATGCGTTATATCGAATTGAACCCCGTAAGAGCCAATATGGTCGAGCAAGCCGCCCACTATCGTTGGTCTAGCTTTCGACATAACAGCGGTTTAAAACCGCTGTCGTTTATTACGCCCCATCCTATTTTTAATATGCTTGGTTCAGATACTGCCACCCGAAGCAGCAACTATCTTTCCATGTTTGAACAGCACCAAAACTCGCAAGAGATCAATGCTATTCGTAATGCTTGGCAAACAGGCAGGTCGCTGGTTTAGGGGTCAGATCCCTTATACACCAAATTGGGCTGAGACTAACACTTAGCCCTTACGTGAAAGGGATCTGACCCCTTTGTGTCATTCGTTTTAAGAATTAGCTTTTTCAACAATCCTCTCTAGCAGTGGCATCCATTCACTTTCGACCTTTAGCGCGAAGCACTCCTTTAACGCATCGGCTAACTGCTCAGCGTTTAACTCTCGCTGCTCCACTGCGCCGTTGCGTGGGCGAACCGTTAGGCGGTTATTTAGCAGTGCATAACGCGTGTCTGGTGTTGCTCGCGCCATCATTAAGTTGTGGCGGAATTTGGAGTTGGGGCTGGCGGAGGTAAACCAATTGGCCACGTCCATATCGATCGGCTCAAGTGGTTGGCTGGCAATATCGTATAGGTCTTCCCATTGCTCCTGTACGTTCACCTGCAACATCCAGCCATGATCATGCATCAAAATACGAAACGCTTCGTGCTGTCCCTGTTGTGGTTCATTGGTTTCCAGACGCAGTGGATCGGTCAGTACGAGGCCACCAAAGCCTACATCTGCCAACCACCATTCACCTTCGATGCGAACTCTTAGCACCTGATGGGTTCTTGGGCCAAATGGCATATCAGCGGGTTGTCGCCAAACGTTACGCGCCATTAACGATTCGACTTCAAATCCCAGTTGTTTCAGCACGTCCATAAACAGCGCATTGTGCTCAAAGCAGTAACCGCCACGACCATTGCTAATGAGTTTTTGTTGGATGTTGTCTAGATCCAGACTGATACCACGCTCAAGTAGGACGTCAATATTCTCAAAAGGTATGTGCGCCGGATGCAAAGCGTGAATGGCTTTTAGCGTTGAAAGCTCTGGTGTCGCTGGTCCTTGGTAGTTGATACGGGCGAAATAGTCTTGCAGGTGGATCATGTTCTATACAGCCTTAGTAAGTCCTGTTAATAACCAAAATGCTGGCGTTGCGTGTCTACAGCCATGTTATGTGGAATCGACGTGGTGAACAATTCGGAGCCCTGAAAAATGCAGCCATTGCTCTATTTTCATCTATCCCCAATATCCTTGCCGAGCCCACCATCAATTGAGCAATATATTTCTCAAAAGTAACACCAATCAATATTTTTGAGAAATATATTTCCCAAAAATAACTTTATCCGTCTAAAATGAGTAATATCCTGCTCATTTAGGTGTTCTATGAAATCACTCACTATCCAAGCACTTGTCGATCAACAATGGCGTGATATGGCTATTGTGACACTTAATGACCCTGCCAAAGGGGTGGTTAGTCCATGTAGTCTGGGCTACGAGATGGACTATTCGATTGAATGGCTAGAGTGCGATGATGAACACGCTTGCAGCTTAACACTCCCTGTACAAGTCATGATTGAGCATGAAGCGGATCGCTGGTTTGGCTTTTTGGAGGATATCGTCCCTGCCGGTGCAGCACGTCGTTATCTCGTCGATTATTGGGGATTACAGGACCTGTCGGCAGGCGAACAAGATTCAACCTTGTTAGAAAAAGGCACCATTGCGCCAGTTGGCAATTTGCGTATCAAAGAGTCTTTGCCCACAGTCGCAACAGGTTCAACGCTCCATCTACGCAAGTTCACAGTGACAGATGTGATCAACCGCGACTCTGACTTTTTAGCGTACGCTCAGGAAATGGGCGCAATCAGCGGCGGGGCTACCGGCGCGGGGGGCGAAGCGCCAAAGTTACTGCTGCGTTGCTCTGCTGAAAACGATATTTGGATTGATACTTTCCAAGATCAGCATACGCTTACAGATCATCACTATTTGGTGAAATTTCCAAGAGGCCGCCGCTCACAGGATGACTGCGATATCTTGCGCGCTGAGTATCACTTTTACCAAGAGTTAGCTGCCATGGGCTTTGCAACCATCAATACTGAGCAGATGCGCTTAATCGAAGGGGGTCGTTACCCTTCTCTATGGTTACCTCGCTTTGATACCCATTGGAATGGAAACGCTTGGGAGCGTTATGGTTTGGAGTCGATTTTCTCCGTGCTGCATAAACCTGCTGGAAGTTATTTAAACCATTTTGAGGTATTACGCGCAGTATGCAGTTTGCTCGGGAATCGCTCAGAAACCTTCGATCAAGAAGCGTTTGTATGTGACTGGCTCGCTCGCGACTTGCTCAACATTGCTTTTGGCAATACAGATAACCACGGACGTAATACCGCACTACTAAAGCGCCCTAATCATATTTGGCTTTCACCTATTTATGATTTTGCCCCCATGAAAGTTGATCCCGAAGGCGTGACACGTACCACAAAATGGGGGCCTCCTTTTGAGGAAGGCGGTGAATACCGCTGGCACGCCATCACAGAAGAATTAGGCGATCTGTGTCCTAGTAACATTTCATTTTCCGCTCTGCAAAACACGGCTCAAAAGTTAGTGGGGTTACAGGACAGATTGACTGAACGAGGCGTGGCAGAACGTATTTTAAGGGTGATTCAAATCGAATGGCTGGAAACTAAACTGACTCGCTGGGGGCTTTTATGAGCATGACACCTGCCGAACGCCAGGCATTGTTGGTACAACTGCTACAACAGCATTTACTAGGTGAAATCAGCCAAGGGCAAATGCTTAAGACGCTACGCAAAGAGGTCTTAGGCTTTTCTCAAACCCGCTACGCGGAGTTTGTCGGAGTCAGTCGCCGTACACTCACAGATATTGAGCAAGACAAAGGCAACCAAGCCCAGTCGATGATTGATACCGTGTTTAAGCCCTTTGGCATTAAATCTGGACTGACGCCGATTCACCCTCATGTAGCGAAGCATATCATGTCGGACAATAAGCCTTAACTCCCACCCAATAGCAATGGCACTTGGCGGCGTTTGACTGGGGTAGATTTGACAATTGAAGTGTTGGTTTCGGCAATTTCACAGACTCGATTGAGGATCTCGTCGAGCTGGTGGATATCCGTCAGACATAGACGTGCGTAAAAACAATCCTCCCCTGTGACTCGGTCACATTCGATAAATTGAGGGATGGATTGAATCAATTCCTCCAGTTCTTTTAGCTTGCCGGGCAGCTGTCTCATACGCACGATCGCTTGCAGGGTATAACCGATTTGTTCCGGATCTAAGGTCACGGTATAACCTGAGATGACCCCTGCTTCCTCTAGGCGTTTAAGGCGCTCGTTGACGCTGGGCGCTGACATGTTCACGGCGCGTCCAAGCTCGGCTATGCTCATGCGTGCGTTGTCATTGAGGAGCGTGACCAGCTTCGCATCGATACCGTCCAGCGCCTTACCTTCGATTTTAAGGTTACTTCTCATTTTAGCCTCATCTTATAAATGTCGATGGCGGGTTTTACACAGGTTTATGCATGCCAATACCCGTTGAAAGCCTCTAATCTTATGCTTATTCAACGTTAGGAGATTAGAGCGTGAAAGTAAATGACACGACCAAAGGGAATCTAGAGATGATTCTCGCCATGATGCTGTCAGGCACCATTGGCTATTTTGTGGTGCATTCAGGACAGTCGTTTTGGAATGTGGTGTTTTTCCGCTGTGTGATTGGTGGTGGGCTGCTATTGGCCTATGCCTTTTATCGTGGCGTATTACCAGAAGCCCTCAAGCAGCGTAGCATGCTGTTGCTGGTGCTGTTGGGAGGCGTCACATTGGTGGCGAATTGGGTATTTCTGTTTGCCTCGTTTTCTTATATCCCATTTTCTATCGCGACGGTGGCGTATCACACACAGCCGTTAATGCTGGTTTTAGCCGGGGCATTTTTGGCTCGCCAAGCACCCTCTGGCTCGCTGATTTTTTGGCTGATCGTCTCCTTTACTGGGTTATGGTTTGTGATCGAATTGGACATGGCGGAAGTACGCGGCTTGTTGCAAGGAGATACCCGTTCTGTTGAAGCCATCTTTGGTTTGGGCTTAGCGCTGGCAGCGGCTCTGCTATACACAGTAACCACCTTGATCACCAAGCAAGTAAGCAGTGTACCGCCGTATTTAGTCGCCTTGATTCAGATGGGTGTCGGTGTGCTGATGCTGCTGCCATTTGTGCAATGGGGAGCCTTACCATCTAACAGCACTTCTTGGTTGGACTTGTTTATCTTAGGGGCGATCAACACCAGCTTTATGTACATCATTATGTACGATGCATTTCAAAAGCTGCCGACCAATTTATTGGCAATCTTGTCGTTCATCTATCCGATCACTGCTTTATTTGTCGATCACATTGCCTTCGCAACGCATATTTCCGCTTGGCAATTAGTGGGTGTCGCACTGATTCTAATATCCGTGTGTGCGGTGAAGTTTGATTGGTCATTGCCAAAGCTTGGCCGTCGCTCTGCCAAAGAAGGTATCTCTTAAACAATAGGGTAGATAAATATCAGTTTTCCTTTCTAAAAGAGTAGCCCTAGCAAAAGCTACTCTTTGCTTGATTCCTCACCGAGCCACCAGTAATGTGGCCAGCCCCATAAATACCACACCAGATACGCGCTCTATCCAGTGTAAATACTGCTGTAGCCTTTGACGAAAGCGAGGCTGCGCAATACAAGATATCAGCCAGTAATCCCAAACCAATACCACAACAAACATCCAGCCTCCGGCGAAGGTTTGTTGTAATAACGTCGCCTGTTCACCCAGTATGGAGCTCATCAAGCTTAAATAGAATAAGGCATTTTTCGGATTCAGCAATGCAGATCCCAGCCCTAATAAGAGCATCTGTGTTCGGTTAAAGCGATGATTTAAATGCTCCCCGCTAACGCATCCATTTTCTTCGCTAAATCAAAATCTTTTGCCGATAAGCCGGCTACGTCATGAGTCACCAGCTGCACATCCACTTTGTTGTAGACATTTGACCATTCCGGGTGATGGTCTTTTTTCTCAGCGAAGAGCGCACACATGGTCATAAAACCAAATGCTTGTTGGAAGTTTTTAAATCTAAACGACTTAGTGAGTTTGTCGTTTTCAATGGTCCATTCTTGTGCAGTGCTTGCGTTCAGCTCTGTTAAAGCTTGTTGGATCGCTTGTTCATCGAGTTTTATGTTTGGCATATTTTATCCTTACGTCTGAGTGGACAGACCACTTTAGAAACCGTGCAACCTTCTCTTATCAGCTTAACCTAAACAGCTCTACCCACACATCAGGGCTTGGACTAAGCCAGTAGCCAACACCACAGCCAATAACAAATAAGATCGAAGTGAAAGGTTGCCCCCAATCGGTGAGTTTCATGGCGGTGCCGAAGGAGCGTTTTACACGTAAGCCAGATAACTCAACACTATAGAGTTCATCAAGGATCAGATGAATGGTGGCACCAAGAAAGATAAAGCCACCGATGCCCCATGCGGTTTGGGCGTTAAGGGTAAACACATGGTAAGCAAGTGGCACCGCTACAGCGGTAAAAAGAAGGTTCGCCAAAACACTGTGTAATACGCCACGATGAATGGTGAGTTTTTCGAAGCACCATTGCACCGGAAAGCGGATCAAAAAGTAACTGGCAATGGCGAGGCCCAGCAAATGCCAGTAGCTCATTTTATCGAGCCATACGACGAGACTAAGCCCCGCAACCAAAGTGGCAAAAAGACGAAATACGATCCGTATGGCAATCGATTCATCTGCATCAATGTCGGGTAACATGCCGCCTAAAATACCCGCTAATCCATACAAAATGGTATCGTTGATATCCGCCAAGCCAAAGATAAAAGCGCTGACGGCCAGTGGCGCACTAATGACGGCAGCGACGGTAACATGGGTTTTAAAATCTGCCATGGGGCAAAAATACTCTTACTACGATGACGATTGATAAAAACTCAACCCTAGCGTTTATAAATGCTATCAAGTGAGTGGGCGCATACTACAGAAAAATCATCAGAGTTAAAGAGTGTCACCAGATCCCTTTAAGATCCTTTACACGATTAATGGTATCCTTACGCAATTAAAGCCCTCAAATACTGGAAACGACGTTGACCAACAATGATATTTTGCGCCGTGTGCGCTACACCTTCGATTTTAAAGACAGCACTATGGTGGAGATTTTTGCGCTAGCCGATGTGAGCGTTAGTGCAGAACAAGTCAAAGCTTGGTTAAAGAAAGACGATATGGATGGCTTTGAGCCAATGGAAGATATTGAGTTGGCATCCTTTCTAAACGGTTTGATTACGCTTAAACGTGGTGCTCGCGAAGGCGACAAGCCCGTGCCGGAAAGCCGTTTGAACAACAACATCATCCTGCAAAAGCTGCGCATCGCCATGGCATTTAAAGCCGAGGATATGTTGGAAGTGATGCGCCTTGCAGAGTTCAACATTAGCCCACACGAGCTAAGCGCGTTTTTCCGCAAGCCCGATAACCGCCAATACCGTAAATGCAAAGACCAAATCCTGCGCTACTTCTTGTTAGGATTGCAGCTGCATATGCGCTCATCGAAAAAACAAGTAACGTCCAAAAGCTAAATTATTGAAGCCTGTTTGACCTAAGAGGCGCACCATAGCGCGCTAAAAACATACTGACGGTTTCACGGATCACTTGCTCCTTGCGCGCCTCTGACACGGTTTCAGATTGCAAAAGGCTTGGGTAAAACACAAAGGTTTTCAGTTGATAAATGAACTGCATGGAGGCAAATGGAATATCGTCGATGTGCAGCACACCTTGTTCACAGGCGTCTTCAAGAAATTGATCCAGATACACCTGACAGCCTACTTTTTGCTGGGAAAATCGCTCCGCCAGTTCTGGTTGTGTTAGCAGCTGGATAAAGCCTACTTTTGCGAGCTTAATAAAACTGTCCGATGACAAACGTGCAACTTCGCTTGCCGCAATTGTCGTCAATTGATCGGTAACTGACTGCTCTTTGTTAAATACCACCACCTCATCATCCGCTTGGCGTTCGAACATGCGGATCATAATGGCCTGAAACAGCTCATCCTTCGTTGCAAAGTGATTGTAAACCGTACGCTTGGAAACTTCGGCACGCGCTGAAATCGCGTCCATACTGGTGGTTTCTACCCCGTGCTCGGCAAACAAGGCTTCTGCGGCATCTAAGATTTGTAGACGTTTTCGATCGCTTAGTTTCATGACATACCCATGTGATAAGAAGCCACAGTTTAGCGCAATTAAGGAAAAAGTACACCGACGGGTTTACTTAAGAGCCACACTGAAAGTAGACTACACCGAGTAGTTTACTTTTGCGTATTGGCAAATTGGAGTTTAAAGAATGAAATGGTATCTATGGGTGCTTTTGGTGGTGGTCGTTTTGGTGGTTGGTGTCTACCTGCTTAACGCGTCCATAGCGTCTAAGTCTGCAACCTTTGCACAGTCAGAACATTATCGTGATGGTCAGTTCTATAATGAAGCACCTCGAAATAAGCCTTCGACAGGCGAAACCATTGGTTTATTTATTCGCTTCTTTACTGAGAAAAAGGTCAATACTGTCCCGCCTTCGGTACCGATGAAGACACTCTCTCGTTCAGATTTGGAGACATTGAGCGATGATCAAGTTCATGTCGTCAAACTTGGGCACTCATCATTGCTGGTGAAAATGTATGGTGAATATTGGCTGTTGGATCCGGTCTTTGGCGAACGTGCATCGCCCTTTTCCTTCGCTGGCCCGAAACGCTTCCATCCGACGCCGATTGCCATGGACGAGCTGCCACCGATTAGCCGAGTGTTGATTTCCCATAACCACTACGATCATTTGGATAAACCAACCATCGAGTTTCTAACAAAATCTCAGCCTAAATTTTATGTGCCATTAGGCGTAGGCGGCGATCTTGAACGTTGGGGTATTGCCTCGCAACAGATTGAAGAATTCGACTGGTGGCAGGAGCAAAGCATCGGTGATGTTTTATTAGCCTTTGCGCCCACGCAACACTTTTCAGGTCGTGGCATGAGCGATAGCAATACCACCCTATGGGGTTCTTGGGTGATCAAAACACCGAATACGTCGTTATATTTCAGCGGTGACTCGGGCTACTTTGATGGTTTCAAACGCATTGGTGAACGTTACGGGCCGTTTGATTTAACTTTTATCGAAACCGGCGCCTATGACAAAGACTGGGCAGACATTCACATGACACCCGAACAAAGTGTTCAAGCTCACTTAGACGTCAAAGGTAAAGTCATGATGCCCGTTCATAATGGCACTTTTGACTTGGCCTTTCATGCTTGGTCTGATCCGCTGGAACGAGTGCTCAGCGCCGCAAATCAGAACAATGTGACCTTATCTACTCCCGTTGTAGGAGAGGTTTTCTCACCATTGGAATCACCTATTGAAAAGCGCTGGTGGCAAGGGGTTCAATAGCCTCTGTGCGTTTTCACTCGCCATTCAAAAGGTGATAAAGCCACTAATAGAATCAGTGAAACCAATAAAAAGTCCCCTTTTATTGGTTTTTATCTGCGCAGTTCTTAAAGATAGCTGGTTTCTAAGCGTTGTATGATAGATGCATGTTTAGAACTCAAAGGAAAATTTCGTGCTAGTACGCATTATCAGTCTTTTTGCCCTCCCCCTTTTGTTAGTCGCTTGTGACTCGACACCCAATCACTCGTTCGATGGCACGATGAAAACAGAAACGCCTTCCGCTATGGAAGCGCAGCCTTCAACACACGCAACATCCGAGTCAGAAGATGGCGGTTTACTGGCGCAATTAAAGGCCGATGAAAAAGCTGCGGAGCAGGAACAAGCAGCGAAGGAGCAAGATAATCGACTTCGTGAAGCAAAGTTTGAGCAGAATCTGACATTGAAAAAGTCAGTCGGCACCACAGTCTGTACTTGGCAAAACAGTGTCGGTACGGTGAAAAAGGTTGAGCAAGACCGCGTGCAAATTGCTGTTTATGGCCGAGCTCTTTCTGCGACGAATGGTATCTTTTTTAGCCCGAGTGAAGGTTCCCCCGATCTTACCACACAAGAAGGTAACGTTTGGACAGACGGCCATGACTGGGCCGTCTGTGACGCAACGCTTCGCTAATATCTCGTTAATCTTCTATTCGCTACTACTGTTCATTTATTCGTACCGTCGGTGCAGATTCGACAATAAGAGGCGTACCGTCTTGTACATTGGCGATGTACTGCTTGCTGGCTTGGACTTCCTCTTCGGTAGTAAACAGTCCAAAGCGGACATAGAATTGCTTACTCTCCTTTGCTTTAATCGTCGGTACCAAACCTAAATCCCATTGGTGACGACGGTTGTAGGCATAGGATGTACCCGGCTCTATCCCAACAACGTATCCTTGTTCTTCGGTGTCGACATTTTTCCAAATCGTTAGCACGGGTAAGCTAGCCACTTGATACGCCACCTCTATTCCCTCAGCTTGGCTCGAACTCTCAAGTAAGGCATACGCCATACCTTGTTCATCCGCTAGACTTTCAATATTGAACACCATTTCATCAAAATTAGGCGTTGGGGCAGGCATTTGTGCCCAAGAATCCAATCCTGCGGCGGCGTAATCATTAAAAGGCGCGACTTTCTTACCCGTCACATGCAGACGTGCGCCTTGACCTAATATCGGCTCACCAAAGTTATTATGGTAAATCGCTTGGCAGGTATTATCGTAGCTAGACAAGTTGGTCAGAGTATCTTGCACCTCGATATAAGGCGAGGACGGCGTCAAGGTTAGGCTGGTTTGCAATTCAAAATTGGTGAATTTGAAGCGTTTTTCATCCACTCGGCCTCGTAATCGCACTGCGTAAGGGGGCTGCTGATCCACCTCCAGCACAATCTCGTCAGCGGGGGTATTTTGGATTCGTCCATGTAGGGTTAGAAATTCGCCTCGGTCTTCTCCTGGATGCCCCGACCACTGATAGCCACAACGGACCATCATTTCATTAAAGCCATCTAACCAGCCACAACCACCGGATGCTTCTTGATTGATAAAACTTGGATGCACCACTTCTTTTACAGGCGAATCCCAGCCAAAGCGAACGCCTCCGCGAATGGCATCTAAAATCCCCATGCCTCGCGTTGGTATGACCCGAAGAGTTGTCGCTCCGACCGTTAATAAAATCAGCCGCGAGCCATGCTGCTTGCCACCAAATAAAGTCACCTGCTCAATGCGTAAGGTAACGTTTTCCGGTAATCCAAAATCCTTCGCATCACGCTGGAAGTCTCCCAAATCGATGCCTTCACGCTGACTTAATATCGTTAAAGTAGCCGTAGTGTTATTTGCCATGCAGGGTGCTCATCTTAGTTGCATTGGAGACATTGTGTCTCACTGTATTCGATTTGTCTGTAAGGATTAGAACTCAGAATATTCAATTTCTACACTGCCAATAACTTTATTTATTACCTTCTCTTTAATTAGTCATCTGTCATAGAAGTTGTCATCATCTTATTGTATTGTCTCGCGTTGTATTAGATGGATTAAGGGAATGATCCTCGTACTCGCAGACCCTTCTCTTACATCTTAGCTAATCCTACTTAATTGCTGCTTACAGCAAATTCACTATTTTCTGAATGGTCATATGCAGGAGTGTTAAATGGCTTTCGATTACGGATCAATTGATTTAGGTTTAAAAAACCCGTTTAAAAAAGAGGGAGCAGTAACCTCTGTTCGAGGCAGTATACAAGTAGCACTTGGTCTTTACTTGTTGGTACAAGCCGTTAGCTATGTGCAGACTAGTAAAGCCGCAGGTTGGTTGTTCGTCATATTTGGAGCAATTCTACTGGCTGGCGGCCTAAAAGCATTAGGCGGCGGCATTTATGCTATGTTGCGGTATTTTGTAGGACGGAACCACCCGACCTCTCTGGCATATAATCATAGTAAGTCTGAATCTAGTACAGCAGCTGAAGAAGCAAGCTTTGTCGCTTATGACAGTAAAACGCTGGAAGAGATGCTAATCGGAAGAAAAAATACTTCTTTTACTGAACCAGTTGGCTTTCTAGCTCGATTGTTACATAGTTTTGTTCCGAAACTGCTGTTTATGCCATACCCAATTCGAAACCTAGTACAACGACTTTTTGGCGCATGGGTTTCCACTGTCATTTCCCTGATTGCATTTGCATTCGTTGCTTTCGTCTCTCTATCAGGCCTTGCTGGTAATACGGGTGAGTTAGCATTCCCCATTTACTCCATCATGCTACTTTTCTACGTCATTTCTGTATGGCGTACAGCTAGCAAACCACTGAACAGAAATGCAGAACTACATATTGAGTCTCTTGGCTCTGGAGCTTTAGTTAAAGTCTTAGTTTGGTCGCTCATTTTACCCGTAGGCGTAGCAATGGCTTTAGATTGGTGGATCAGTAACTCAAATATGACGGCTGCTCAACTGCAAAACGCCTACAACAGCTTGCCGACATTGCACACTTATGCCTATTTGATTGGCGTATTCATCGTATCTACGCTAAGCACTGGGCTAATCTTAACAATGCTAATAAAGCGTTTAAAAAACACTAACCCTGTCACAGAAGTGTCTGAGCTACGTGAGAACTGGCAAGAATCAGTACATCCAAATGAAATCTTCATTAACTTAGATAACTTGGTTATGGCAGATCGCCGCTACAAAGAAGTACCAAATCGAGTGTATCAAGAGCTAGATCCGACCCTGAATCAGCAAGTTGAAGGAAAAGGTGATTTCAGTGGTAAGTTACTTCAAGAAATCCAGCCAAAGTTCAAGTCTATGAATTTAGGAGCCAGCTTTAACTTAGCTCGTATGGTCACACTGGTGAGCGGAAATATTTTGTTTGTTCTTTCTAGCGTTATAGTATTCTTACTGACTTATAAATTGTTCGATTTGTATCAGCTCAGTCAAGCAATGAACCTAGATAGTGTCCGTAGACTGGTCAACAGCGGTGATTTATCTCTTTTCGCAGCGAGTGCTATGACTGTATTACAGTTCATTTTGATTGCAATGATTGCGAAATCATTCGCTCGACTACTAAGTAATGCTGCTCACACATTCTTCGCTGAAATGCAGTTTGAATCTCTACTAATTTACTTTAAATGTGAAGGCACATTTACTGAATCCAAAATTTCCACTGGCACGGGAATACATGACAGCACACGCTCTGAGAATACCTTAGTACGTAGTAGTATTACACCGTGGATAGTCGTGACTCGTATCGTATCAACCACCTTTGCAGCAACCGGCATGCGCAATTTAGAGCACCCTCGTTATATCCAAGAAATGCACAAGGACAACAGCGAACTAGAGAATATTCGTAGCGATGTCATTGCCTTTCTAAAAGATCGAGAATCCATCGCATCCATAACCAGTGAACGTGATTTAGGCAATGCATCACAAATTCATCAGCTAAATCAGCAAACTCGTGCCTATATTAACGAGCAATCGATTTCTGCAATAACCAAAGATGATGACGCTGCAGGCTTCCTAGAGAAAGAAGCTGAGCAGCAAACAAAAGAAAATATCTAGCGTATCCAAGGCCCTTGTTTGTACAAGGGCCTTTTTTATGGCGGTTTTTGATAGTTGATGTTAGATATTTATTTGTAAAAATACAGTTTTAGCAATTGCAATCACAATTGTTCATTTGCTCTAACTTGCGACATACTAGCCCTATTCAACAATGTCATGGAGATAAGATATGTACCAAGAATATAAAGTCGAGATTGTCACGGAAGGGGGTTGTGGCACCCTGTTGCTAGGTTCTTCAGGCTTGCCCATTAAGCGTCTAGAAGCAAAGCTAAACGAGGCCGCAAGTGAAGGCTGGCAGTTGGTGTTTCAGGTCATTGAGAAGAAACGTTTCTGGCTTTTCTGGACCCGTGAAACCGTTATTATCACATTAGGTCGATAATCTGTTGGCAGCTTTTTTAAAGCGCTTCGTTATACGCAGAATCCGCCGCTATCAAGCCAATGGTGGCGGCACGGAACAGTTTCGCGTATCGTGCAACTTTCGTCCTACTTGCTCTGAATACGCTACCCAAGCCATTGAGAGGTATGGTTTGTGGCGTGGCGGCTGGCTAACCCTAAAACGGCTACGACGCTGTAACATTCGCGACCAAGTGGGACATATTGATGACCCATTATTGTAGGTGAGTTTGATGTTTGAAGCTTGGCGTTTGCGCCAACAACAAGTCCATGATGACGAAGAAGCCCTTCGTCAGCTATTGCGTTCTCTTCCTGACATTCAGCGGAAAAGCTTTTATAAGCGCTATTCTCCCAAGCTAAAAGATCCAGATACCTATGCCGCTTTAAACTGGTTCTTTATAGCAGGGTTGCATAACTTTTACCTAGGTCAATGGCTACTAGGCCTTGCGGATTTGTGTTTAATGTTACTTGGGGTTGTACTGCTCTTTCTCGCTGAGCCATATGTTGGTATAGCTGTTATCGGATTGGTGATACTGATTGAGCTACCCGCGCTGTTTCGCAGTCAAATCATCGTTGCGAACTATAATAATCAGCTCGGCTTTCGCACACTGCAATCATTACCCTAGCCGCTAACACCAATCATCGCTACAATCGTGCAAATTTTCTGCAGTGCTCTACACTGCAATCAATCCCGTCATTGCGTTTTTATATGGAGTATAAGATGGCAAAGTCTTCCATGTTACAGAAGTCTGTACTGTGTTTAGTTGCTACAGCGGCCCTAGCTACCGCTGGTTGTTCAACCACTGAATCAAACCGTGTGGTTGCGTCTGAAACCGTCACCAGTTACAAGACAGATTATCAAGGCGTGAAAACCACCTTGGTCGTCGGCAACTTTCAAAACCGCTCTTCTTATATGCAAGGACTGTTTTCAACTGATACAGACCGTTTGGGGAACCAAGCTAAAACCATTCTTAAAACGCACTTACAGCAGACGAACCGTTTTAAAGTGGTTGATCGTGAGAACTTAGAGATCCTAAAACGTGAAGCTGAACTAAATGGTGCAAAGCAAGCGCTTACCGGCGCTCGTTACACACTGACCGGAGACGTCACTGAGTTTGGCCGCAAGGTAACAGGTGACAAGCAGCTATTTGGTATTCTTGGATCAGGTAAAACGCAAACAGCTTATGCCAAGGTCAGTCTGAATATCGTAGACGTGTTAACAGGTGAGATTGTTTACTCGACCCAAGCCGCAGGCGAGTACGAGTTGAGCAATCGTGAGGTGGTTGGATTTGGCTCCACTGCAAGCTACGACGCGACACTGAACGGCAAAGTCTTAAACTTTGCCATCACCGAAGCCGTTAACCACATTGTTCGCGACCTAGAAAACGGTACTTGGACTGTCCAATAAGATGCATGCTTACTTCCCAACTTTAAAAGCCCGCAAAGTATGCGGGCTCATTCTCGGCATCGGTATGATTGTCCTGTCGGGCTGCTCAACACACCAGCCAACGTTCTACTGGGGCAACTATGAACAACTGGTTTATAAAATGTACCTAGAACCAGGCAGTGCGGATGCCTCAATGCAAATTGCAGAGCTAGAAACCGTGATACAAAAAAGCGCGGCAAATGGCTTACGTATCGCACCTGGCATACATGCTCATTTAGGTTACATGTACGCGTTGGAAGGTAATATGGCTCAAGCGAAAGCTGAATTCCAAACCGAGAAAGCGCTGTTCCCTGAATCAGCCGTTCTAATCGACGGTATGTTAAATCGTTTAGAAGGAGCCAAGCAGTAATGATGTTATGGCGAAAATCCTTATGGCTGATAGGCAGCTTACTGAGTCTATTCTTAGTAGGCTGTGCTACAACGCCTTCAAGCTACAATTACGACGCTTTACTGGCGGCAAAACCACGCTCTATTCTGGTGATCCCGCCAAAAAACAGCTCTCTAGAAGTGAATGCACCGTATGTCTTCTTGTCTACGATCAGTAAACCTCTTGGTGAAAAAGGCTATTACGTCTTCCCCGTTGCCGTCATTGAAACCTTTCTCAAGGAAAATGGTTTACCCACTCCCGAAGAAATGAACTTAGTGCCAATGGACAAGCTCTATGAGCACATCGGTGCTGACGCAGTGCTTTACACCGAAATCAACGATTGGGGACAAAAATATAACATCCTGTCATCTGATACTGTGGTCGATGTCAGTATGCGCTTGGTCGACAGTAAAACCGGAGTCCTACTCTGGGATGCTCACGCCTCAGCCATACAGCGCTCTGACTCAGGGGGTGGCGGCTTGCTAGGTAATGTCATCAATGCTGTGGCGACGCAGATCATTAACTCGATGAACGATCAAACGCCTGAATTGTCGAGAACCGCCAATCACATCGCCATCAATCGTCTAAATTACGGATTGCTTGACGGGCCCTACGCGCCTCCTAAAGAGTAGTTTCCCTACACAGCCAGGTACCCGAGTGCCTGGCTCATCCTCAAGAACAACATCACCCTAAAAAACACTAATGACAATTATTATCAATTAATATAGATTATTATTCTCAAAATAGAATTTAATCTGTCATATAGGAATGATGATAATATGTCTGAGCAAAAATTAAACGATGCTATGCAGCAAATGCTAGCGGAGCAAACCCCTATTCTAGCTACCGTCATCAAAGAATCAGGTATGCCAAACATCGGCCCTAAACGTTCACTACGTGTTTTTGATGGCAACCATCTGATTTTCAACGAAAACACTGGCGGTCAGACACTAGAAAACATTAAGCAAGGCTCTAAAATCGCCATTGCTGTCATTGATCGACCAAACTTGGATGGCTACCGCTTTGTCGGCTCTCCAGAAGTGCATTACGAGGGTGAGTACTTTGATAATGCCGTTCAATATGCAGAAAACAACGGTATGAAAACACCTAAGTGCGCCGTGCTTATTAAAGTCGATGAAGTGTTTACACTGAAATCTGGCCCAACAGCAGGTCAGAAAATCGCTTAATCTAACGCTTGACTGGCTACCTTGAACACAGGGTAGCCTATCTCGCTCTCATTACGCTCTTTCTTTGACATGCAGTCCGATGAGAAACTCAACGCCTTGCCCTTCTTCACTGCGACATTCAATCGTGCCACCGAGTACGTTAGTCACTATATTGTAAGTGACATTTAGGCCTAATCCTGTTCCGCCTTTACCGCGATTAGTGGTAAAGAAAGGATCAAATATCTTAGGTAGATTCAAAGAACTGATGCCTTTGCCATCGTCTCGGTAACGAATATCAAAAGCCCGATCGCCTAAGTCATTGACGGTAATACCAATCGTGCCAGAATCCTTCCCATCAAAGCCGTGGTGAATTGAGTTCATAATTAGGTTGGTGAACACTTGTGAAATCAGCCCTGGATTTGTGTAGACGTTAATATCTATAGGACAATCGATGACGACTTCGGCATTTGCTTTGCGCACAACAGACCCTAGGCTAAAGACGATTTCCTCTAAGTACTCCTTCAGATTAATCTCTCGATCTTCTTCACTGGTCTGATCCACTGCGATCTGCTTAAAGCCTTTCACCAACTGGGCTGTTCGATCCAAGTTTTTCTTAACGATATCGGCAATATCTTGGCTACTACCAAGGAAATCTTCTAAATCTTGCTCCGTTAGCTCACCGTTCTGATAGCGACGGTTTAATTTATCTCGCTCTTCTACAAACTGGGTGATGCCCATTAGCCCCACACCAACAGGTGTATTGATTTCATGGGCGACCCCTGCCACCAGAGACCCCAGGCTCGCCATTTTTTCTGACTCTACCAATTTGTCTTGAGTCTGCTTGAGGTTCTCGATCGTGCTCTCAAGCTCAGCGTTACGTTCAACAATCTCAAGCTCTAGCTCTTTTTTATCGCTGATATCGCGTGTGATTGAGTAGGTCACTTCGCGCCCATTCAGCGATAAAAGCCCCACAATTAGCTCGGTCCAAAACTCGGTGCCATCGGTCTTCTTATGCACCCATTCACAACGAAAACTTCCGTTTTCAAATACCTCGGCAGCCCGCTCTTCAAAGTGCTCTGCCGTTGTTCTACCATCTGGCTGATATACTGGTGAGACAAGCACCGGATTCAGCCCTATTACCTCGTCCTTATGTTTGAAGCCCATTAGTTTAAGGAAAGCTTTATTACAATCGAGGTACTTCTCACCGTCAAAGAAAGTTAACCCGTCTTCAGACTCATTAAAGAGTGTCTCAAAGGTGAGCTTCTGATCTGCGATCTTAAGCTCTAATTCTTTCTTCTCAGTGATGTCCCGTGTGGTTGTGAAAAACACTTCTTCGCCGTTTAAAACGATGGTGTTGACGATGATTTCTGTCCAAAACTCGGTGCCATCGGTTTTCTTATGCACCCATTCAAAGCGTGCATGCCCGTTTTCTATAATTTCGGTATTGAGCTCGATTGCTCGTTCAAAGGAAATACTGCCATCTGCTTGCAACTCAGGCGAGATGGCCAAAGGGCTCAAGCCGATAATGTCTTCTTTCGATTCAAAGCCCATCATACTTACAAAGGCTTTATTACAATCGAGGTACTGTCGGCCATCGTAAATAGTCATGCCATCTAGGGATTCTTCAAAAAGGGTTTCAAAGGTTCGTTTTTGTTGCTCCAACCGGAACTCTAAATCTTTCTTTTCAGAAATGTCCCTGATCACAGCGTATATTGAATCTACGCCATTAAGCGTCACTTTTGTCAGAATCACTTCGGTCCAAAACTCGGTGCCATCAACCTTTTTATGCATCCATTCGAAACGATTATGCACACCTTGCCCCAGAGAACCTTTAATCACTTCTTGGGCTGCTTCTTTAGATGTTCTACCATCCGGTTGGTACTCTGGCGATACCTGCGAAGGATGAATACCAATCACCTCTTCCTTTGACGAAAAGCCAAACATTCTCACAAACGCTTTATTGCAGTCAGTGTATTGTTTGCCATCAAACACACTTAAACCGTCCAAAGACTCGTTAAATAACGTTTCAAAAGTCTCTTTTTGCTCAGCGATTTTGAGCTCTAGGTCTTTCTTCTCTGATATATCGCGCCAATTGGCATGCACTACTACTTCACCATTAAGGACCATCTTGGTGAGGATGACTTCTGTCCAAAAAGGCTCGCCATTGAACTTTTTATGGATCCATTCAAAACGCACACTGCCTTCGTTGTAGCAACGCTCAATAAGCTGCATCCCCTTATCAGCAGAGCTTTGACCGTCATATTGAAACTCAGGCGAAAAGTCGAATGGTGTCAAACCGATAAAGTCTTCTCGTTTAGAGGCACCAACTAAATCCAGCATCGACTGATTACAGTCGACAAAATAACCGTCCTTAAAAATGGCCAAGCCATCTTTCGAATCCCGGAATACCGTTTCAAAACCACTGTCCTGAGTTGCTGTTTCTGCCATATGCACACCAAATATTGAAACTGAATTTGTAGCGATAAAAACTCTGTCTCTATTGAAGCTAGCAAAAGCCTCCGAGATTGCCACTTCCAAATGTATACACATCATTGGAGCGTTTAGTGACTGTAAATGATGCTTTTTGAGCCAAAAGAAGTGCTTACCCTGTTCATACTAGGGGAGTGTGGTAATCTGAAGTGATCGTTATACATTAAGGAGCATATTTTGTTTGCGACAGCCAAGGACCCTAAGCATAAGACACTGAGCATCTCTCTTTACTTCAGTACTGCCTTTTCTTGGCCCCCTTCCCCTCTCTAAATAGACCCTAGAAAACACTACGCCTTTTTCACTAAGGCACTCTTTCTAACAATAACAAACTAAAAAGTGATTTTATGGATAGCATGGATTGTAAGTCTTATAACCTTCGTTACCTCTTGTCGATTTGCGGAATTGCCGCACTCGGAGGGCTTTTATTTGGCTATGACACCGCCGTTATTTCTGGTGCCGTTAACCCTATCTCCCGATATTTCGAACTTACTCCGTTTGAAACAGGCTGGGCTGTCTCAAACGTAGCCATTGGCTGCATTGTAGGTGCGCTATCGTCTGGCTGGCTCGCCGGTAAGCTTGGTCGTAAAAAAGCGCTGATTCTGTCTGCCTTACTATTTACCATCTCTGCCATTGGCGCCGCAGTGGCTATGAGCTTCTCATCATTTATCGTTTACCGTTTGATTGGCGGTATTGCCGTAGGCATTGCATCCAGCGTGTCGCCTATGTACATGAGTGAAGTCTCCCCCAAAAACATTCGTGGCCGAGCTGTTGGTATGCAGAACTTTGCGATTGTATTTGGTCAGGTGGTGATTTTCTTTGGTAACTTTATGATTGCCAAAGGCGCGGCGACGGAATGGATCGATACTGTCGGCTGGCGCATTATGATTGGCTCAGAGGTGATTCCTTGTCTGCTTTTCTGTCTAGTGGTGTTTATGATCCCAGAATCTCCTCGTTGGCTAGTGATGAAGGGGCAGTCAGCAAAAGCGAAACGCATCTTAAGCAAAATTGGCGGTTCGCAGTACGCAACGCATGAATTAGCCGCCATCGAGAAAAGCCTCACCTCTCTAAACCAAACAGTTCAACAACAAACACAAACGTCGCAGTTGCTAAAGGAAAAACGCTTTTGGTGGATCGCCATCATTGCCAGCATGATCGCTGTGTTCCAGCAAGCCAGCGGCGTCAACATTATGATGTACTTTGCCCCAGTGTTATTAGAAGGTGTGACTGGGGATGCTGAAACGGCCCTGTTTATGACCATCTGGATTGGTGTTATCCAGCTAATTGGTACTGGAATTGGTGCGTTTCTAATGGACAAAGTTGGCCGTGTACCGCTGCTTCGTATGGGGGCACTTGGCTGTATCCTTGGATTATTAACCACGTCGTACTTCTTATACGGCAGTGGCTCGATGGACGCTGCCAGCGCTACCCTGTATGGCTACTTAACCCTAGCGGGCATGCTGATCTTTATGGTGTTTTTCTCATTCTCTTGGGCTTTGGGTGCTTGGATCATCATTTCCGAAATCTTTCCAAATCGCATGCGCTCTTTCGGTATGTCGATTGCCATCACCTTTATGTGGGTCAGTAACTTCCTAATCAGCCTGATTTTCCCAATTCTGAACGAGAACACCTACCTCATTGAGCATTTCCATGGGGCAGCTCCGATGTGGCTATTTGCGGGCATTATGGCGATCGCTTATTGGTTTATCGGGCGATACCTTCCTGAAACAAAAGGTGTTCCACTCGAACAAATGGAGCAAAATGTGATCAGCAAAGTGGAGCAACGCCCTTTACAAACCAGACTCACCACTCGTTAAGTGGTATGCTGACGGATCATTAGGCATACGTCATTTGAGGTCATTATGGCGACGCGAACGCGCGGCATTTTAAGATGGAGTTGGTCCATCTTATGGAAAATAGCATTATTGTGGATATTGTTACTTCTACTAACGCGCTTCGTGCCGCCTCCGACATCAGCGTTTATGCTGCAAAGCTCTTACCCCGTCCAGCAATCATGGGTAGCGATCGACGAGCTACCCAGTTATATGCCTCTCGCGGTGGTTGCTTCTGAGGATCAACGCTTCCCAAATCATTTTGGTGTCGACTTCACAGCTATCAGCAATGCACTGGAAGATTACAGCGATGGCGAAGGTCTGCGTGGCGCCAGCACTATTTCCCAACAGACTGCCAAAAACCTATTTCTCTGGCCTGGACGTAGCCTTATCCGTAAAGGCTTAGA
The DNA here is from genome assembly GCF_004363305.1 of Marinomonas communis. Classification (GTDB taxonomy): domain Bacteria; phylum Pseudomonadota; class Gammaproteobacteria; order Pseudomonadales; family Marinomonadaceae; genus Marinomonas; species Marinomonas communis. The sequence continues at coordinate 222,922 of NZ_SNZA01000006.1, forward strand.
GGCAGGTTTAGCGATCAGTTTGGAAGCCATTTGGGGTAAAAAGCGCATCCTTGAGGTGTATCTCAACATTGCTGAATTTGGCAAAGGCATTTACGGCGTTGAAGCCGCTAGCCAACATTACTTTGGCCGCTCAGCCCGAGCCCTAACATCCAACCAAGCAGCTCGTTTAGCCGTATTACTACCTAATCCGCAGCAACGAAATCCAAATCGACTCAGTGCGCATTTATTTGGAAGAGTGCAATGGATTGAGCGTCAAATGCGTCAATTGGGTGATGCCCACCTCAATACAATACTCCAGTAAAACTTCTTACAAAATAAACATTGATTGATCACTTTTTAATCCTATAATGCGCGTGCTTTTCATGGGGAAAGCACCGTCAATGGAAGCCAGAACAAGGCTTGTCGCACTGCTCCAAACAACGGTTTCAAATCGTTTTCGTATACTCTACGACTGAGGAATAGTGATGAATGACCTGCTTTGGATTGGCCTGCTGATTCTGTTTGGCGCCTTGTTTGCTATGTCTGAAATTGGCATGGCCGCGGCACGTAAGATCAAACTACGTGTCATGCTAGAAGACGGTAATGAAAAAGCCGAATCGGTGCTTGCATTGCAGCAGAACCCTGGCGCGTTTTTCGCGATGATTCAAATCGCTCTGAACGCCATTTCCATCTTAGGCGGTATCGTCGGTGAACAAGCCCTAACGCCGTATATGAAAGACATGGTGGTCATGTTTTACCAAGGCCCTATGCTCGACCAGATCAGCTTTATGTTGTCGTTCTTGGCCTTAACCTCCCTGTTCATTCTTTTTGCTGATCTGCTACCAAAACGCTTAGCCATCATCATGCCTGAGGCCGTTGCTATTAAAATGGTCACGCCGATGCGTTGGATTACCTTTGTGCTGATGCCAGTTGTCTTTCTGTTCAACGGTTTAACCAATGCTATTTTGCGTTTATTGAACTTGCCAACCAAACAGGAAGAGCTGGTTACAACAGAAGACATCGTCGCCATGATGGATGCCGGCGCAGAAGACGGCAGCCTACAAAAGCAAGAGTATCAATTAATCGGTAACGTATTTGAGTTGGACAGCTTGACCATCGGCAGTGCCATGACGCCCCGCGATCAAATTATCTATTTCGACGCAGAAGAAAGCAGTGCTGAAATCAGCCAGAAAATTATCGAGCATCCACACAATGACTTTCTGGTCTGTGATGGCAACCTCGACAAGATTCTAGGGGTCATCGAGTCTAAGGAAATCCTGCGTATGGTGCTAAAAGGCGAAGCGGCTCGCATTTTACCCGATCAAATTGACAAGGATTTGTTCTATCTACCAGAAACCCTCACGCTTTCCGAAGCGTTAAATGCCTTTAAAGTTGCACCACAACCTTTTGCAGTCGTGGTTAACGAATATGGCACCGTAGTGGGGTTAGTAACGGTAAAAGATTTATTAAGCAGCTTTATGGGCGACTTAATCACCCCTCAAGACGCCGAGCAGATCGTAAAGCGCGACGAAAACTCTTGGCTGATAGAAGGCTTAACCCCGATTATCGATGTCATGCGCAGTCTAGACATTGAAGAGTTCCCAGACCGTAATCAATACGAAACGCTAGCAGGATTTGTGATTTATAAATTGAAGCGCCTCCCCAAACGCACCGACGCTTTTGTTCACGAAGGTTATAAGTTTGAAGTGCTGGATTTAGAAGGCGTGCGCGTCGAACAATTGCTGGTAACAAGAATTCCCTAGGACCAACCCCATAAGCGTTCACGCCACGGGTGCGAACGCTTGGATTAATTGTTGATATAAGCTCTGCTCACTCGGCAGTGATGCTAGATGGTCCGCTAAACAGGTGTGAGCATCCGCTTTCACTTGTTCGTCAATGTGATTGAGTGCGTTGCTCAAATTGATCGGATAAATCAGTTGCTCAAGGTCTGCCTCGAGTAAGATGCAAGCTTGTGCCAAGACAACCTTTTCCCCTTGTTGTCCTAACGTCACTCGCTGAGCGGTCCCCACCACTTTTTGGCCCTTAATATTAATATTGTAATCGCCATCACAATAGGAAAATGGTGTGGCATGAGCTTCGGTTTCGATGCCAAGGGCTTTGAAAAAGCGCTGTAATGCGGCACAAAAACGTTCGTAGCTGTCTGAAATTGAATAAGGTTGATCTGTATCCCAAACATACATATGCGACACGTTTAACACCCCCGCCACTTGCGGCACAGGGGCGCCACCTGTTCTGCGTGACAATATTTGCCAACCCTTTTCATGCAACTGGTCGATCAACTCAGGAGTGGCCAACCACTTTTTACTAGCAGGTAACACCACCGTTGGCTCAGGTGTTTGCCACAGCAACAAAGCTTGCTGCAACGTATTTTGCTGAACCTTTTTTAGCAACTCACTTTCTTTTTCAAAGGCACGCTCTACGGTGGTGTTAGGTAACTGAATAATGCGGTTTTTACGCTTGGTCATCGTACGTGTTAACTCAACAGTTGAGGGAACTTTCATCATACCTCAGGCCCCTCGATCACTCACCAACACTTATTCAAAATAGTGTGCTGAGAACGTTTAAAACATCGTATTCTTTTAAGGGCGTTCGCCCCATTTAATGTTAAAATCCCGACAAATTGTTAGCTCATCTCAATTCTTCAATAGGCCTGCCATGACCGTTCTTTTAATGACTCCTCCAATGACTCAGTTGAATACTCCGTACCCCGCAACGGCGTATCTAACGGGCTTTTTGCGTTCTCGAGGTTACGAGGCGGTGCAGCGTGACCCAGCGATTGAGTTGTTCTTGGAGATGATGACGGCACAGGGCTTGGACATCATGCGTCAGCATGTGGAAGAGAACTTCGAGTCCTTTGAAGACGATGAGCTACCGGACGTGATTTACACCTTCCTCGCGGAGTTTGATCGCTACCGTTTGTGTGTTGAACCGGTGATTCGCTTCTTACAAGGCAAGGATTCGAGTCTTGCTATGCGCATTAACTCGCGCCGCTTTCTACCCGAAGGCCCCGCCTTTGATGTCATCGAGCAAATGGAAGCGGTGTCTGGCGATGTACTGAAAACTGCATTTGGTAACCTGGGCGTACAAGACAAAGCAAAGTACTTAGCGACCCTGTTTATCAATGATCTGTCTTCCGTGATCACTCAAGGGGTCGACCCTTACTTTGAGGTCAGTCGTTACGGTGAACGCTTGGCCGCGGCCAATCCAACCTTTGATGATCTGTACGACACACTGATGGGCGAGCCGAGCTTTAGTTCAGAAATCCTTGAGCAGTTGGTGGAAGTTTACCTTGAAGAAACCCAACCCAGTGTGGTCGCGCTAACCGTGCCTTTCCCAGGCAATATGCTAGGTGCGCTTCGTATCGCGCAAACCTGTAAAGAAATTAATCCAGATATTCCTGTGGTGCTTGGCGGCGGCTTTGTGAATACAGAACTGCGCGCACTGAAAGACACGCGAGTGTTTGAATTTGTTGATTTTATCTGTGTCGACGATGGCGAACGCCCGTTTATGACCTTGTTGGATTACTTTGATGGCAAGTGTGAAGTCGATGACTTAGTACGTACTTACTTCCTTGCTGAAGACCAAGACGGCGAGCCGTTCGTGTACTTCAACGACAATAAAGATCTAAAAGACATTCCGCAAACGGAAGTGGGCGCGCCAGTGTACGACGGCTTGCCTCTGACTGAATATTTATCTCTATGTGAAATGCTCAACCCCATGCACCGTATCTGGAGTGATGGCCGCTGGAACAAGCTGACCATTGCCCATGGCTGTTACTGGAAGAAGTGTAGTTTCTGTGATGTGAGCTTGGATTACATCGAACGCTACGACTACGCTGGTGCCGATATCTTAGTAGATCGTATCGAGCAATTGATCGAAGAAACCGGTCAGACCGGCTTCCACTTTGTTGATGAAGCGGCGCCACCAAAAGCCTTGTTTGCCCTAGCGGAACGTTTAATCGAGCGTGGTGTAGTAATCAGCTGGTGGGGCAATATTCGCTTCGAGAAAACCTTCTCTCCAGAGAAATGCCAATTGCTGGCGGACTCTGGTTGCATCGCCGTTAGCGGCGGCTTGGAAGTCGCCTCAGATCGTCTACTGAAACTAATGAAGAAAGGCGTTAGCGTCGAGCAAGTCGCCCGTGTCACCAAAGGCTTCAGTGATGCCGGTATCTTGGTGCATGCCTACTTGATGTACGGTTTCCCAACACAAACCGAGCAGGAAACCGTTGATGCCCTAGAAATGGTACGCCAGATGATGTCCCACGGCTGTTTCCAATCGGCTTACTGGCACCGCTTCGCCGCCACCATTCACAGCCCAATTGGTATCAACCCAGAAGAATACGGCATTACCTTGGCAGAGCGCCCAGAGACGCTGTTTGCTGAAAACGACGTGGATTTCTTTGACCCAACCGGCACCGACCATGAAATGCTCGGCAATGGCCTGCGCAAGGCCCTTTACAACTACATGCACGGTATTGGCTTTGATCAGCCGATGAGCTTCTGGTTTGATCAATCAGTGGCACGCCCTACCGTCAAAAAAGACCTGATCAGCAAGGCCTTTAGCAACTTGATAGCCAGTAGTTAATACTGACTATCATTCACCGTAGCTTATATTGGCTTTAGCTATGATTCAAAAATAAGTGAGCGATGCGCACATATACCTGCCAAGGTACCTGACGCTATGGCTAACGTACCGCTCTGCATTGGATTAGACAAATCTCCAGCGACAAACAACCCTTTGATTGAGCTTTCTTTCATATCATTTACTTTAACAACATAGCCTAAAGGCGTTTCCATCATATCTAATCCTAGACGCTCGATTAATGGTGTATTCATCTCAATCTTTGGCCCAACGTATAAACCACCCAAAGAAACTTCTCGCCCATCTTCCAGTACGACAGACTGAATACGCTTGTCAGCACTTAGGACATGCTTTATCGGTGTTTGCTCAATCACTACACCGCGTTTTTCTAGTAATGTAGCCAAATTACTTTCTGGGCTAAAATGACCTTGTGTAAACAAGGTCGTCGCCCCCCAGTCAGGGATCATTGCCGCTTGATGAACAGACATTTCACTTGTGGCCAAGACGCCCAAGTTTTGATGCCTTAGCTCATAACCATGACAGTAAGGGCAATGCACAACACTTTCCCCCCAACATTCGGATAAACCATCAATGTCCGGTAAACGGTCTCGAATACCAGAGGCAAGAATCACTCGATATGCTTTTGCTTCAAGGCCCGTTTTGGTCAAAACAGAAAAGCCTAAGTCACATTGCTCTAGGCCTTCAACCAAGTCCTCCCATAGTTCAAACGTTGGATAGGCCCGCAGCTGTGTGAGCCCAATCTCTCGAATCTCTGCTGGGCTCTTCCCATCTAATCCAAATACACCGTGGGAAGCTTTTGCAAAGCGGTTTCGCGGCGAATTTGCATCAATCAGCAAGACTTTGCGCTGCGCCCTAACGAGCTGCATGGCTGCAGACATGCCAGCAAAGCTCCCGCCAATAATTACGACATCATACGTCATTTGAACCTCCAATTAAGTTCACAAACATCAAGTAACTTTTATTGTTACATTAAGACCTGCACGAAAGCAACACATGTAACAATAAAAGTTTCATGATAAACTCTGATTTCAACTCATCAGGTGAACTATGCGAAAAGACAGTCGGTTATCTCGAGTCCTACACGTTCTCATTCATTTGGATGCCTTTGAGCATCCCGTCACATCCGATACGTTGGCGAAGATGCTTAATACTAATCCTGTGGTTGTTAGACGAACCATGGCATTGCTGCGAGATCAGGGCTATGTGAAATCTATAAAAGGACATAGTGGAGGATGGTCATTAGCCAAAAGTTTAAGTGATATCACCTTATTGGATATTCATCAGACACTCAGTGAGAACAGCGTCTTTACTATTGGCCTAACGGATGAGCATACTGCATGTCCGATCGAACACGCAGTGAATCGAGCACTAAAGGACGCTATGGATGAGGCAGAATCCTTATTGTTAAAGCGTTTTGGCGAAGTGACACTGTCAGAACTTTCCATCGAATTTAAAGCCCAGTTGGCAACCTGACCTCCCTATTGAAAATTTTAAACAGTACATGCTAACTATTTTATTTTTGCGTATGTGCTACGCTTTAGAGTAAATAACTCAAATAAAACAATAGGATGGTGCTATGCAGTCGAGTGATTTCCATACCATTGTGTTGTTAGCCATCGCGCTTTCACTGGGTTTATTGATTGGTGTTGAACGGGGCTTTAAATACCGAGATCAAAAGGAAGGTTCTCGTATTGCTGGGCTTCGAACTTACGGTCTGATTTCGTTACTCGGTGCAGTATCCGCCATGATCGCCAACCAACTTGGCGCTTTCCTTTTGGGGGTATTCTTCATTGGCTTGGCCATCGCCCTAACCGCATCTTACGTGGTCAACAGTACCCGCGACCGAGCTTCGCTGACGTCCCTAATCGCATCCTTATTAGCCTTTAGTTTTGGCGCCATGGTCATGGTTGGTTACGTAGTCGAAGCGGCTTCACTCGCTGTGATCACCACCTTGTTACTTAGCTTAAAAGGCGAAATGCACCGCTGGCTGTGGTTGATCGAAAAAAAAGAGCTCTGGGCAGCACTTGAGCTGCTGATCATTTCCGTTGTGATCTTATCCGTCATTCCAAATGAAGATATGGGACCTTGGCAAGCACTGAACCCCTACGAAATCTGGTGGATGGTGGTGCTGATCTCAAGTATTTCGTTTGTCAGCTACTTTGCCATGAAGTTCGCTGGGGCAAAAAAAGGCATCATGGCCACGGCATTGTTTGCCGGTTTTGCTTCCTCTACCGCTCTGACGCTGCAATTTTCACGGATGGCGAAACAAGTGCCCCAAGCCTCACCGCTGCTGGCTGCAGGCGTTCTGTTTGCCTGCGGCACCATGTATCCACGAGTGTTGTTGGTCGCTAGCGTGATCAACCCCGAATTGCTGCAACCCCTTGCGCTACCGACATTAACCATGGCCATTTTGACCTATTTACCAGCGCTGTGGTTCTGGCATCAAGGCAATCAAAGTGTGCCGGAAAATGTCGCCCCACCCGCTTCCCCATTGTCGCTTTGGTCGGCGCTAGCCTTTGGCGCACTGCTGACAGGTATTCTGTTGCTAAGCGCAGGATTACAAGCCACTTTAGGAGATGCCGGAGTACTGTTATTAGCCGCAGCATCAGGCGTGGCCGATGTGGACCCAATCAACCTATCCCTATCGGGCATGAGCCGTGAAGGGCTAAGTTTGGATACCGCAGTATTGGGTATCGTAATCGCCGCTGGCGTGAACGGTATTTTGAAAGCTGGCTTAGTCAGTGGCATTGGCGGAAAAGTAATGGGTATGAAAGCCAGCATTCCTTTGATCGTGGCCAGCATAGTTGGTTTATTGCTGGCCACTTATGCTTGAGTAAATGGGACTAAGCCTGTTCGAAGCCTTCTAACACATTGACCACATTGGTGCCCAGCGCTTCGGTCGCATAGCCACCTTCCATAATAAACGCGGTGGGAAGCTTAAGGCTTGCTAGCTGCTGCCCGACTTGGAAGTAATCTTCACTTTTAATGGTGAATTTAGAAATTGGATCGCCTTCAAACGTATCCAAGCCAAGGGATATCACCAATGCATCGGCTTGAAAGTCTTGAATCCGCTCAATTGCTTTCTCCAAGGCGGATAACCACTGAGTAAACGTCGTTCCGATCGGCAATGGAAAGTTCACGTTATAACCTTGCCCCGCCCCTTCGCCAGTCTCATCCTCATGACCCAGATAAAAAGGGTATTCGGTTTTTGGATCGCCATGGATACTGATGAATAGCACATCGTCACGATCATAAAATAGGCTCTGGGTACCGTTGCCGTGGTGGTAATCAATGTCCAATACCACCACTTTTTTCATGCCTTGATCCAATAAAGCTTGGGCTGCTAACGCGGCATTGTTTAGAAAGCAGTAGCCGCCCATAAAATCTCGACCAGCATGATGGCCCGGTGGACGACTGGCACTGAATACTGACGAATGCCCCGCCAACAGGTAATTGGCAGCACTCACAGCAGCATCGGCCCCAGACTTAGCTGCACACCATGTGCCTGCGGCTAATGGCGTACCATTGTCCATCGAATAGAGTCCAAGCTTAGCGATAAAATTATCCGGCACAATATCGTCACGTAAGGTGCGCGTTGGCCAAACCGATGGAAATGGTTGTAGCTCATGGTTTTTCTCATCCAACGCCAGCCATTCTTGCCAAGCATGGGTAATAAAAGACACGTAGGCAGGGTCATGAATTTTAGCGATCACTGATGATGCATCCGTCTGTGGCGATACGCACTCGTGTCCCCTTGCTTGCAAGGCCGCAACAATGTTGTCTAAGCGCTCAACCGATTCAAAACAAGGGACTTTTTCACCGCGGAAGTATTCGTATTGAGGGTTATGTTCGCGGTACGCGTCGGATAAAAAACACAGCATGGCATGTTCCTGTTCATCAAATTAGGCAACCAAGCGTTTCCAAATCCATGATCGGAAATGTGGCCTTCGCCCTGATACATTTATTGGCAATCTTCAAAATATCACTTAGCCACACTGAAAGGAGCCCCAATGAACGTATTTACCCCAAAATTATATTTAAAGAGCAACTGCCCTTTTTGCTTTAAGGTCATTATGTTTCTCACCGAAACACAGCAAATGGACCAAGTCGATATCATTCGTATCGAAGGCAATGATGAAAGTGAAATGAATCTCTATCGTCAACAACTCGCAGCACTAACAGGCGCGAAAGCATCGTTTCCAACCGCAGAATTAACGGAAAATGAATATGTAACCGATTCCGATGCGATTGTAGCGTTCTTTGCCGAACGTGCCGGCATCAACACAGATCAAGCCGAGGGCTACCAGTTTTATCTAAACGGTTTATTCCCGACGTATATTGCTCGTTTTAAAGAGTTAAAAGCGTTGCAAGCACAACTCGAGGCATAGCACTTAGCCCCTCTGCACAAACGCCTGTAAGCAAGCGACGTTTATAACTTCGACGATATTGAGCAGTTGCTTGGAACTAAAAGACATGTTTAATTTCGAAGTAAGCAGCACAACCCCAAATTGTGCTGCTTTTCTGGCTAAGAAATTAGCTAGAGAACAGTTGGCTTAGTACATTTGCAGGCGTACTTTCATTGGCACTGGACTGAATATCCGTATACATATTCAGTGCAGCCGTGGCCGAACTGTTAGCAGAGGGTGGTGGAGGCGGCGGCATATTGCCGTTTTCATCACCTTCTGCGACTTGCGTAATGAACTCTTCAACAGTCATCCCCGCTTCTTCTGCCATGGCAACAACGGCATCAGGTGCACTTTCCGCTAGGGTTTCTGCATCAAATTCACCACTTTCCATGGCTTCGATTAATGACTCTCGATAAGCATCGGCCTCTTCGAGTTCATCCTCGGTCAAAGATAAAGCACTGTCAGGTGGCATCATGCCACTTGGCGGTGGTGGCGGTGCTTGCTCAGCCATTGAGGCAATTTCATCGACCAACTCTTCTAAGTCTATTCCGGTCTCTTCAGCCAGCGCCACCAGTGAATCCGGCGCAGAAGCCGCGAGTTCTTCTGCATCGTATTCACCGCTTTCGACGGCTTCCAAAATACTGTCACGAAAGCTGTCTGCATCGGTTTTATCTTCCTCACTCATGGAAGAAAAAGCCGACAACAGCTGTCCAATATTACTCACACTCACATCATTACTAGTGCTTTGTGTGGTCGCTGTAGACGTGCTACTGGCCACCGCAGACGAGTACTGACTGCTGAGACTGGATAGATCAAAGATCGAGCTATTATTGCTAACTTGCATAGATAGGCTCCTTTTTTAATTCGGCAACCAGACCTTTGGTTACCAAGTTAGTAAGAGCAAATCCCATGCACATTTTTAACTGTCAAAAGGCTTATTTCGTAAGCATTCCGTAAAGATAGTGAACCATATCAACTAAATTAAGAGAGAGCATATATGACATCAATTCTCATGAGGGATATTTTCCCACTTAAATTGAGCTAAAAATAAAAGGACGGCAATCACTTGCCGCCCTTTCTTGAACGCCTAATAACAAGCCTTAAGCCATGTATGGATAATCGGTGTAGCCTTCTGCGCCAGCGGTATAAAACGTTTCTGGGTTCGGCTCGTTAAAGCCAGCTCCTGCTTGAATACGCTCAACGAAATCAGGGTTAGCCAATAACAACGTACCAAATGCCACACTGTCCGCCTGCTCCGTTTGAAGCACTTGGTTCGCTTCATCAGGCGTATAGCCCATATTGACCATAAGATGACCTTGGTACGCTGAACGAGCAGCCGACACCACGTCTGCATGCTGTTGGTCGAAAAAGTCCGCTCGCATCAGGTGTAAGTACGCCAAGTCGTATTCATTGAGCATAGATGCCAAGTATTTGGTCAGCGCCACAGGATCGCTATCACGCATATCATTGAAGCTATTCAAAGGTGACAAACGCACACCGACGCGCCCTGAACCAAATACTGAGGTCACTTCATCCAATATCTGCTTCAAGAAGCGACTACGGTTTTCAACAGAACCACCGTACTCATCTTGGCGCTTATTAGAGCCGTCACGTAAAAATTGGTCGATCAGATAGCCATTCGCGGCATGAATCTCTACGCCATCAAAGCCTGCTGCTTTGGCATTCTCAGCACCACGACGGAAATCTTTTACGATCTGTTGGATCTCAGCCTGTGTCAGCTCGCGAGGAACTGTGTAAGGCTGCTTACCTTCCGGTGTATGAGTTTCGCCCTGAATGGCAATAGCACTGGGGGCAACCGCTTCTTTATGATCGTTTAATAGTGGGTGAGCTGCTCTACCTGCGTGCCAAATCTGCATAAAGATTCGGCCTCCAGCTTCGTGCACTGCTTCAGTTGTCAACTTCCAGCCTTCTACTTGCTCTGCTGAATACACGCCTGGATCATGACCAAACGATGACGTACCTTCTGATACCATCGTACATTCGGTAATTAATAACCCTGTGCTGGCACGCTGTGCATAGTACTCTGCCATTAAAGCATTCGGTTGGTGGTTGATCGCACGAGTACGAGTCAGAGGTGCCATGATGACTCGGTTCGGCAGCGATAATTCACCTAGCTGAACAGGTTGAAACAACGCGGATTCTGATTGAGACATGTCTTACTCCCATAAAATTTTATCTTGATGCCTCATAGATACGAGCAACACATGATCAATTCAATGGCAGACATATTCTTTACAAATTTGAATCGCTTTCAGGCCACAGTTGCTTTTGATCCATTAAGAAAAGCCAAACAAACGCGCGGCATTGCGCCAGAAATACTTCTCACGCACGTTTGGATCTGGAAACCATTGTTCTGCTAGCAGCAACAGCGTGCCATAGTCCATGCGCTGTGGTGCGAGCAGAAATGGCCAATCCGATCCCCATAACACTCGGTCCTCACCAAACGCTGCGAATAAGGCATCGACATAAGGCTTGGTATCATCAAATGGGAAACCTTGCTTTGAAAACTTTGCCATCCCAGATAATTTAATTGCATGTTGCGTTTGCTGTCCGAGCGATAACAGCGCTTGAAATGCTGGTGAATCCATACCTTGCGACAGCTCTGGGCGGCCACAGTGGTCAATCACCACTTGAGCTGATGTACACTTTAGAACGTCAACGAAGCTTAGTACTTGATCCCCTTGTACTTGGATTTGAGCCAACAAACCATGATCGTGCAAACGTGACATCAAAGACGCTGCATGCCCAAAGTGCTCTTCGCCATAGAAGGCCACATTAAATGTTACCCCTACGATTCCTGATCGCTTCAACGACTGCAATGTTTCATCTGTCACATCTTTAGATACGACGGCCATTCCTTTCAGCCGTCCATTTGAACGCTCAATGGCATCCAGCAAGGCTCGGTTATCGTCTTCACCGTACCCAGAATTAGGGCCAACCACCAAAGCATGAGAGACGTTGTAGGCCTCTAGCACCTTTAAAAAATACTCTGCGGGACTCACTTCATGGCCAGCAGGATGATAGCGATCAGGTTGATAGGGGAAGTTTTCGGGATCGAAAACATGATTGTGGCAATCGATTTTACGTTCTAACAGCACCGACATAGCATGACCTTAATGAGTCTAAACAACGAAGCTCTGCAGTGTGCTTGAGCGATGCTTGGAGAACCAGTGCCGGAGCACTTTTTGAATCGAACGTCGAATTTTTGGATCACCGCACTTCCGATGGTGACACACCAAAGGCTTGTTTAAAGGACTTACTGAAGTGCGCTTGATCATAAAAGCCGACCTGCTGAGCTACCTCTGTGCCAGAAACATTGGCCTTCAGCAGTTTCATAGCCTGCTCTAAACGCAATCGTGTCAACCAAGCATAAGGCGTAATACCGGTAGTGGCTTTGAAATGACGCTGAAATTGCGTCGGACTTAAATCGCATAGGGTCGCCAGTTCTACTAAATGGATCGGCTCAGATAGATGCGCCAGCAAAAACGCTTTTAAGGTTTGTAAGGTCGAGCGCCCGAGTCGATATGGCGATAACGGTTTAAGCACACTGTAGCGTTGAATCAATGGCTCAAAGCTGTCGTAAGGCAAACAGTCCTGAGCCAGCTGACTGAGTGAGCTCTGACGCAATAGGTGGTGCGCATTGTCTAGGAATTGAAAGACCTGAGCATCACGAATCACAGGCTGTTTAAAGCTGAGGCAGGATGGCGTTTGTGAGGTCTGTGCATAGCGTTCAAACCAATAAGGCTCGATGGCAAAAACTTGTGCCTTGTAACCCAGATCGCTCACAGAACAACCATCATGAAGCTCATCCGGAGGCATAATCACCAAGTCACCATGCCCTACTTGATAACGCTCGCCTTGATACGTGAAGCTCTGCTGTCCACCTAGGATCAAGCCAATGTGATAATCTAAGTGATAGTGCCGTTTAAATTCAAACGACTGATATTGACCTTCAATAAGACTGACCGACTGGTCGGCCGTACTAAAATACTGAACCTGATCCATTGCACCCACCCGTTGCCGAACGTTTAGCATAGCGAGAGTCCTGAACAATTGCTTGTAGAAAAATGACAGTGATGCAATCGTCAGCGTTTTCATGTTTGTAAGTTCGCTGGTTGATCCCTTTGCAATCAGGCACACTTTCTCTTTTGAATATTAGTGCGCCAGTTATGCAACGTTATCTTTCTTTTGTGCTATTACTTAGCCTATTAAGCGGCTGCTCCGTCTTTAAGCCACAGCCAAGAAACATCTTTATGGAAGAAATGACTACCTCACCATCTTATAAGATCAGTGAGCGCATTATCCCTCTTAGCGAACCTTTGTTGGGACTTCCCTATGTGGATGGCGGTTTAGGTGAAGGCCCCAACGGTCAATTCGATCGTGATCCGTTATCTCGCTTTGACCTGTTTGATTGCACAACGTTTGTCGAAACCGTCCTCGCTGGGGCCATGTCCTATTCGCCCTCTGAGTTTGAGCACAATTTGATTAAGCTTCGCTATCAACACGGCAACGTCGGCTTTATCACACGTAACCATTTCACCAGCGCGGATTGGATACCCAACAACCAGTGGGCTTTACGGGATATTACGCAAGACATCGCGCTAGACCATACCGCATTTGCAGAGACCTTGATCGATAAACCAGCCTGGTATCAGGCAATGCAACAGGATCGACTACAAGGTTTACCCGATTCAATCGATAAAACAGCTAGGCTTAAAACGCTGCATAAGGCTGGTAAAAACCTACCTAAAATTTATGTACGTACGCCTTACGTACCACTAACGGCACTGAATCAACCTGAAGTGCTAGACCGTATTCCCTCTGGCAGCGTCATTAGCATGGTGCGACCTAACTACGATGTGAGCCAATGGATCGGAACGCATCTAAATATCACTCATCAGGCGTTTGCTATTCGAAAGCAGGGCAAACTGTTTTTACGTCACGCCAGCTTACGTTATAAAAAGGTCGTTGATGAAGGCTTTGTAGAATACTTTTCTCAATACGATAAAACATCTACGTTGAAAGGATTCAATGTGCAGCAGCCCATTGAACAAGCTCTAGTGGTAGGACATTAAAAAAGCGCTGCCTCAATATTCATTGAGGCAGCGCTTTTACCTTTCTGAAAAGGTGATTTAGTGCATGATGCCATTTTGCAGCATGCGCATTTCATCATGGCACTCTTTCATACGAGTGTAGACACGGCGTAAAGTGGCTTCGCAATCAGCAGGTTGCTCTTTTTTCAGTGCCGTATCAATTTCATCCAACACCTTGTCTTCCACTTCCTCAAGCTGGCTTACATAAGTTTTAGTAGAGGAGGAAGATATCTTGTCGACCAAATTTGAGTAAGCTTTGCGGGCTTGAGTCATGGTGTCTGAACCATTTTCTACAGCGCCCGTTTCCGCCACGGCGAATTTCTGTAACTCGAACACAGCCTCTTCCTTTGCATCAATCATTCGATTAAAGAAGCCGGTGTATTCTGGCTGCTCAATTTTGCTTTTCGCTTCTTGATAAAACTCAATGCCGCTGTTCATAACTTTAATGATGCCGGCGATATGATGAACCTCAGTTGTTTGCGCTTGCATAACGTTCTCCTTGGTTACTTAAGTGAATCAAGCAGCACTCAATAAGTGCCTGCATGTGATTATTAAACTGGGAGAAAGAAGTAGTGTTTTCAAGCCAATCGACGGGATTGCACGGCTCCTACACGGTTGTTTCAAGGTTTAGACAAAGGCTTGATTAAATTATCGCCGTCATCAACCCAACACCATCCCATAAGAACTGCCCAGCCAACAAAAGCATTAAAAACGCCATCAAACGTTGCACCCATGACATAACAGAGGGTTTGAGTACTAGCTGTTTCAATTGTTTACCCGCAAGAAAATAAGACGCTGGAGCACCGCCAGCCATCAGGCCTAGCAGCACCGACACCCAAAACACATTGATGCCTTCAATGTGAGCATTAGGAAATTGCACCGTCACCACTGGCAACACGACAATCATCGCCTTTGGATTGGTCAACTGCATAATAAGACCCGAGGCAAACGTCATATCGTGATTGGCATTGGCCGCCTGTTGTGGACGATAGCTGGCGATCAGTAGCTTTAGGGCTAAATACGCGATATACAGGCCTCCTAGACTGGCCGTGACACCTTGCATGACAGGCGTCACCATCGCACCACCAATGTAGCCCACCAATAAGAACAGGGTGCACATCGCTAAGGCAACACCACCACAGAAGCGTAACGTCTGCCAGCCATAGTGGCTCACTCCTGAAAACAGTGACAGCATATTTACTGGGCCAGGGGAATACATCATCACCAGTGCAAACAGTAGAATTTCAAGCATAGGATACCCTCCAACGGGCAATGTCAGATTCGAGAGAAGAACGAAAAAAGTGAGTGCTAAGGAATCAGAATTAATTGCTGATACTGACGCGGGGTAATGCCAAATACTGGCTTAAAGCGACGATTAAAATGGCTTAAATCGTTAAAGCCTAAGTGATTAGCAATGTCGGAAACCGGCACACCTGAACGAAGTGCTTGGCGACCTCGGTTGATACGAATATTGAGCCAGTACTGGTGTGGCGTCATACCGGTATATTCTTTAAAGAGTCGCAAGAAGTGATACTTTGACATGCAAGCCACTTGGCACAAACTGTCCAAAGACACTTCGTCTTGATAGTGATCTTGTAAATACTCTTTGGCACGTTCAAGTCGCGATTGGCGTTTAATGTCACGGCTCAATACTCGTTTAGACTCGTAACGCACTAACTGCTCAGCCAGCTCAAACATCAACATTGTGTATTCGCTCGACGTTGCGCCTTGAGACTCGATCAATCGCGCCAGCCGCAAAATACGATCCTGAACTTGAGGATCGCTAAAAACCGTCTCGTTTACACGAAAATGTTCCGCATGGCGCACATTCAACGCCTTAAGGTGTGGCACAAATTGTTCAGGATGCACATAAAGCATTTCATAAGTCAGCGCGGCATCACCACCTGACTCACCATCATGAGCATCCCCAGGGTTCAACGCGATCACCTGTCCTGGATTGCTCTTGTTCAATTTGCCATTAGCAAAGAAATCCTGACGCCCAGATAGAGTGATACCAAAGGAGTATTCTTCATGGGCATGATTACCGTAAGAAAAGTTCGTCATCGACGCTTTCAACAGCATCACATTGTCTAGCGCTTGGTTATTTAGAAATTGAAACTGATTACCGTCTGACATCTCCCCCTCCTCTTTTCAAATGCCCAAGATACCCCTTCAGAGTAGCGGAAAGATCGGCAAACGTATTGGATAAAATTGCGGCTTATTCAGCCCACTATAATCATGGTATCTCGACTGACGACAACCAATGCCAGTCTTCGATGACTTGTTGCGCGTAATCAGTTTGGAGTTGTTCAAGTTCAGACCAAGTAGCGTCCGATGTTGCCACTACCGCCTGTTCTAAACGTTGGGAACGTCGATCAAAGCGACCATGAGCAAGAGCTAAGGCAGCGCCACATGCCGTAGCGTATTCACGCAGTCCACCGTTGATGGCGCGTTTGCCGCAGGCAATATTGTCTGGATCGATGCCGACACGTGCATGATGACGAGAGCGTACCAACCAATGCGCTTTGCGCCATAGCACATCATCTAAAACCAAATCTGGGTTACGCTGCATGCGACGCTGGCAATTCACCGTTAAGTGGGCTGGAGACAGTAAGTTCGTTAGGCTCAAATCTTGGTATTCAAACAAAGGTGCGGCCGCCCGTTGTTTCTTAACTTCAACAATATGACACAGCCCGAGGTCCTCAGGCGTCACATCTTCTGGACCAACCAGTAGGTAATAACGCTTCATATTGACCGAGCCCGTCCCTGCCCCAACACGTTCTACAATATGAAGAATCGTATCGTCCACATAAGGCGAAAAGACTTGCTCTATCAACCGATAGGTGGAACCATCTTCGATGATTTTAAACTTCTCAGGTATCTCTCGAAAACGCAGTGGACGCTGTTCAAGATCGACTGCTTTTGCCAAGGAGCTTTTACTGAGAAAGTCCTCACCACCGACTTGGCGACGGCGCGCTTTTTGCTCCAGCTTATAAAGCAGATGTTCCTCTGGAAAGTTCTGCAGTACATGACGGTAATCCATGTCTTTATCAAGCAGTTGTTGGCAGGTATCACGATAACTTTGCCAAAAAGCCGTTAACGCTAGACGCGCTTCACTGGCTTCCACCACTTTGTTTTTATTCAGCGGTTCAAGAGGTTGATAGCGGCCTTCCACAATGCCTTGGCAATGATCTGTGCAGAGCAATAGACTCGTTCCAAAGCGCAGTAAATCCCAACCCGCATGTCCGACGCAGGCATCATCAAAATCATTTGGCGCAAAAATCACTTCTTCGCCATGGGAGCCTTCTTCGCTAAAGAAACCAAAATTTGAGACATGGCAATCGCCCATGACCATCGTCAGCGGCCATGATTCGATTTCATCAGGCAATCGAAACGTCATATTAGCCAAGTCTTGATAAAACACGGAAGAGGCGCCACGCAGCATCACAAAGGGACTAATGGTCATCTTGCGGTGCTTTTTCAAGCCACTGCCTGGAGCGACGCCATCCACTCTTGTCATCACTTCTATTAGCTCTTGCTGATGCTCTAACACTTATCACCTCTTCGTCTCGATGTTGGCCTTATGGGACATGATAAAAGCATTTTCCATTCAGGTCTAAGTTGACTGCACAAGACGCTATCTTTCTCTCAACTAAATGTTATGTTATAACATTTAGTTGAGAGAGGAGAGAACGATGCCAGCAATCAACGATTCTAAAAAATTACCCGTCACCGTCCTGTCAGGGTTTCTCGGTGCCGGTAAAACCACCCTATTGAGTCATTTACTCAATAACCGCGATGGCTTGCGCATCGCAGTCATCGTTAATGACATGAGTGAAATCAACATTGATGCCGCTTTTGTTGAACAAGAAGTGTCATTGAATCGCGGCGAAGAAAAGCTGGTTGAGATGAGCAACGGCTGCATCTGTTGTACGTTGCGGGAAGACTTACTCATCGAGGTTCGCGCCCTTGCCGAGGCAGGCAAATTTGATTACCTCGTAATTGAATCCACCGGGATTTCTGAACCATTGCCAGTGGCAGAAACCTTTACCTTTGCCGATGAAAATGGCATTAGCCTTTCTGACATCGCCACCTTGGATACTATGGTCACGGTAGTGGATGCCGTGAATTTCTTAAAAGATTACAACACCGCCAAAAGCATCAAAGAGGCTGGGGAATCTTTAGGCGAAGATGACGAACGTAATGTTGCCGATTTACTGGTGGATCAAGTGGAGTTTGCCGACCTACTGCTGATCAGCAAAATTGACCTGGTCACCGAAGCAGAGCTTAACGAGCTAAAAGCCATTCTGCGTAGTTTAAACAGCATGGCCGAAATCATTCCCATGGAGCGGGGCCAAGTCCCTAATGAGAAACTGCTTGGCACAGGGTTATTCGACTTTGAGAAAGCCCAGCAAGCCCCAGGTTGGCTAGCCGAAATGCGCGGTGAGCATACACCGGAAACCGAAGAGTACGGCATTGCCAGTTTTAGTTTTGTGGCACGCAAGCCTTTTCACCCGCAACGCTTCTATGACGTGCTGCACAGCACCGAGCAATATGGCAAATTGATTCGCTCTAAAGGCTACTTTTGGTTAGCGTCACGCCCTCAATTTGCGGGGCAATGGAGCCAAGCCGGCGGTATTGCACAATACGGTTTTGCGGGCATGTTCTGGCGCGCGGTACCTAAACAGCATTGGCCTACTGACGAAGCCTCTTTGGCGACCATTATGGAAAATTGGCACGAACCTTTTGGTGATATGCGCCAAGAACTGGTGTTTATTGGCCAAAACCTTGATCAATCTGCCATGACTCAGGCGCTAGAAGCCGCACTCCTGACGAATGAGGAACTGGTTCTTGGCAAAGACGCATGGGAAGCTATGACTGACCCTTTCCCAGCTTGGCAGGAGTCCGTAGCATGAGTGTGATCGAAGAAACATTTGGCGCTCTGCCCTCTCCAACCGCGGCCTTTTCAGAAGAATTATCCGGGCTCGCGGGCATCTATCAAGACGATGTGAACTTGATGGTATGGCAACGCGATTTGGACTCAGAAACTAAGCAATCGGTGTCGGCTGTGCTGCAAACTGACCGCCCCCTTTCCTTGAATCAAATCGTCACCCCTGAGAACGTCAGCCAGTCCCTAGAACGAGGTTTACCTCAAGTCGATGGTCGAGATGCTTTGATTCGCGATATTGCTTTATTGGTTGATGCTTACTGTTGTTTGTTTGACCTAGAGACAGCGGGGTTACGTTTAACACAAGTGGATCGCGCCATGTGCCCCCGCTTTCATGTGGATCAAGTGCCTTGCCGTTTGATCACCACTTTTGCAGGCCCTGCTACCCAATGGTTAGAAGAAAACAGCTTAAACCGTTCAAAGCTGGGTCGAGGTAGCAATGGTCAACCAGACAGTTCCTCTGGCTTAATCCAAGCCAATGCCAACATCCAGCAAATCACGGTCGGTGATGTGGCGTTGTTAAAAGGCGAGCGCTGGGAAGGCAATGAAGGCCGCGGCATTGTGCACCGTTCTCCTGGTGTCGAACAAGGCCAGCAGCGCTTGCTGCTAACCTTGGATATGGCCTAGTGCTTTGGCCGTTTTAAGAGGTCTAAGATTGGGCCTCTTGAATCGGCAACGGCGCATCGGTTTTTACTGCTCGAATGGCAAAATTGCTGTGAATGTCTTTCACAAACGGCAAGGTCTGAATGGTCCTTAAAATCGCCTCGTACTCTTTCAAATTATGCACCACCACTTCTAGGCGATAATCAGACTGCCCTGATACCACAAAACAGCTGAGCACATTGGGCATGGCAATGATGGACTCTTCAAACTGCAAGCTGGTTTGGTCTTTGTGATTCTCAAGGGAGACATCAACAAAAACCGTCATGCCCAAGCCGACTTTTTCACGATCTAGAGTGGCACGGTATCCGGTAATGACCGTCTCTGCTTCCAATTTTTTAACCCGTCTTAAACAGGGCGAGGGCGACAAATGAATGCGTTCCGACAAATCCACATTCGTTAAGCGTCCGTCGTCTTGTAGCTGGCGCAAGATCGCAAAATCCACTTTATCCATCATATTGGCATACTCGAAAACTATTTAATTAAAAATTAGCACAATGTGTCTTTTGAGTCTGTAAAACCTATCAACATAGCAAGGACATGCTTTGCCTATTTGCTAAATAATGAAGTCATTAAAGCGCGCTTTGATTCCTGAGCGCCCTCTCATCAATATGGATTGAGGTCACACCTGATGGCGAATATTAGCTCTCCAGCGATCCCCAACTCGGCACCTGCCTATCGTCTCACAGCGCAAGGTCGAGCCTTCAAGCTTGGTGTTCTGTCGGCTTTGGCGACGGTGTTTATTTGGAGCTGTTTCCTGCTGTCCATGCGTGCTGGAGCCGTCTCTGCCCTAACCACCTTTGATTTAGCCCTAATGCGCTTTGTGTTGCCAGGGTTGGTATTACTGCCCTGGGTCATGCGTGATTGGCGTTTATTGATGTCGACCTCTCCATGGATGCTATTGGGTGTTTGCGTTGGCGCAGGCGTGCCATTCTTTTACCTCAGTAGTTTAGGTGCCAGCTACGCCCCAGCCGCACATTCGGGACTATTGATTCCCGGTACTTTTCCGTTGTTTGTCACTGCCATCGCCGTGTTGGTTTTCAAAGAGCCGATTTCTTCGCAACGCTTCGTCGGTCTGCTGTGCATTGGCCTAGGTGTATTAAGTCTCGTCTTGATGTCGATGCTGCAAAGCAGCGGGGAGCTTTGGAAAGGGGATCTGATCTTTCTACTGGCCGCCTTTTTCTGGGCGGTGTACACCATCTGTTTGCGCTTAGCAGGCCTACCTCCGTTAGCGATTACCGGGCTTTTGTGCCTTGTTTCGAGTGTTATTCTCGGCTTGCTGTATATCTCCGGGCAGGTCTCCTCGGGCATGGCTGACACGCCACTGCTGACAGTCATGACACAGTTTATTGTGCAAGCGGTGCTCGTCGGTATCGTGGCAGGCTTCACCTATGGTTTCGCCATTAACCTAATTGGTGCTGAGTTAAGCGCCGCCATCGGTTCCCTAACACCAGTGCTGGTGTCTTTGCTCGCCATTCCTTTACTGAATGAATCACTTTCAATGGCTTCTGGCTTAGGACTGGCATTGGTCTGTAGTGGTGTTGTGTTAGCCAGTGGTTTGTCTCTGCGATCCATTTTTTCCCGTTAAGAGGTGCCCTCGTATGTTTTTTGAATCTCTCTCCTCTGCGCCTCATGATCCAATCATGGCGCTGTCCTCCCTGTGTCTGCAGGACACTCGCTCACAGAAACTGGATCTGGGTATCGGCGTATATCGCAATGCCTTAGGCCAGACGCCAGTCTTTGACGCAGTGAAGGCAGCTGAACAGTCTTTAGTCGCTGCGCAAGACAGCAAAGCCTACGTTGGCATGCAAGGACATTTAGGGTTTAACCGTGCTATGACGTCACTGATTCTGGGTGAGCAATGGGAAACGAGCCGTGTCCGTACTTTACAAACGCCAGGAGCCAGCGGCGCGCTACGCTTACTCGCAGACTTAATTGCGCGAACCAACGCGGATGCTACGATCTGGCTTAGCGATCCGAGCTATACCAATCATGAGCCTATCTTTCGCGCGGCGGGTTTAGACGTGCGTTATTACCCATACTTTGATGCAGCCACTAAGCAAGTAAACAGCGATGCTATGATTGCCCAACTGTCACAACTGGGCACCAATGACGTAGTAGTACTGCATGGCTGTTGCCATAACCCAACCGGCGCTGACATGAGTTTGGAACTGTGGCAACAGGTGACAGAGCTGTCGCTAAAGACGGGATTCTTACCCTTTATTGATATGGCGTATCAAGGCTTTGGTCGTTCTTTGGAAGAAGATGCCCAAGGCACTCGCTATTTGACGACACGAGTGCCAAGCTTTTTGTTAGCCAGCTCCTGTTCAAAAAACTTCGGTCTCTACCGTGAACGTGTGGGCGTCGCCATGATGGCAGGCCATTCGGAGAAAGCCAGTGACAGCATGCTCTCGCAATTGTTAAGCCTCGCGCGTAATAGCTACACCATGCCACCGGATCATGGCGCGGCCATCGTGGCAGCGATTCTGTCTTATGAATCATTGAAAGCATCATGGCAGGCAGAGCTAAGCCATATGACTCAGCATATCCAGAACACACGTAAGCAGCTACGTCAGGCTTTAGAACATCGTTTTAACCGTGATTACAGTTTCATCGAACAGCATCAAGGGATGTTCTCTATGCTAGGGATCGATACGGACTCCGTACACCGTTTACGCACTCAAAAAGCGATCTATTTACTCGACAATGGACGCCTTAATCTCGCGGGGTTGGCGCCCTCTCAAATTGAGTATTTTGCCGACAGTTTATTCGCCGTTGAACGCATGCAGTAAGGAAATCACGCCACTCTTGCAAAGCTAATTCATATTCAGTCTCTTGCCCTATTGTGACATCAACTACTAGAGCCACACTTTGCTCGACTCGGCATAGTTTTCAGTGAAGAAATACAAATACTAAGAACAAGGGGAACCCCCTTATTCTTAGTAGTGACTCTAAATAGCATACTTCACGCCAAGAGATGCCATTAGTAAAAGCATAGATAAGGATAGTGTTTTTCGGACAACACTT
Source organism: Marinomonas communis (assembly GCF_004363305.1). Taxonomy (GTDB): domain Bacteria; phylum Pseudomonadota; class Gammaproteobacteria; order Pseudomonadales; family Marinomonadaceae; genus Marinomonas; species Marinomonas communis. The sequence continues at coordinate 245,679 of NZ_SNZA01000006.1, forward strand.
GAGCCATACTTTAGTGCTGAGTGGCTGCCGAGGTGGTTACCAGCTAGATTGGCCAATACTAATGGGATAGCTAATAAATATAAAATCTTACCTGCTAGAATAAAGGCAATTAGCGCTCCAATATTCGAGGAAAAGTTAAACAGCTTGGAATTAGCTGATGCTGCAACTAAGTCAAAACGTAGAATGAAGTGCAGAGCCAAAATCAAAAAGCTTCCTGTTCCTGGGCCAAAAAAACCATCATAGAAACCAATAACAAAGACTGTTAGGGGCACCCCTATATACAATTTAAAATTTGAAAAGGAGTGCTCACCTTCTAACACATTCTTCTTAGGGAAGAAGGAAAGGATTATACCGACAGGCATTAAGGCTAAGATAATCTTTCCAACCGTGTCAGGGTCAAAGTACAAAATCATTTGGGCGCCGATATAAGCCCCAGCTAGCCCAGCAGGAATGCCTGAAGCGACGGCTTTCCAGATAACCTTTTTATTTTTTACAAAGTTTCGGATCGCAGCAATAGTGCCTAATGTACTAACTATCTTTTCTTGCCCTAACGCGACTTGCGGTGGTAGTCCAGCCAAGATAAAAGAAGGGACTAGAATCAGCCCACCACCACCTGCAACACTATCAATAAAACCTGCTGCGAACGCTGATGCAATAAGCGCAACCACAACCCAAATTGAGAAATCTGATAATAGCCATTCCATGTAGAAAGTCTCCTGACACCATTAAAATCATTGATGTCGCCGCTATGCCTTTAGCCACAATAGCGGCGATCATTTGGGATTAGCCCGCTATTGCTTTAACTAAAACTGATGTATCCATACGCCCTAAACCTTGCTGCTGTAATGCAGCATAATGCTGGTCGACATCTTGAGCCATTTTTAGCTCAACGCCATACGCCCTAGCCTGCTCAATACAAATGCTCAAGTCTTTACGCATCCAGTCCACCGCAAAGCCAAAATCAAATTCACCTTTTGCCATGGTTTCTAAACGGTTAGCCATCTGCCATGACCCAGCCGCCCCATGCTTTAACGTATCCACGACTTTTGAAATATTTAAATCTGCTTTTTCGGCCAACAACAGCGCTTCACTTAAGCCATTTAAAACACCTGCAATGCAGACTTGATTAACCATTTTGCACCGTTGCCCTTGACCAGCAGAGCCCATTAGTTGGACTTGCTTCGCATAGCAATCCACCACAGGAAGAGCCTGGTTAAAGATCTCTTCTTCACCACCACACATAACCGTTAAGACCCCATTCTCAGCACCTGCTTGACCACCAGAAACAGGTGCATCGATGAAGTGAACACCCTGCTCTTCGCAAGCCCTGGCCAACTCCTCCGCCAATAAAGCCGAAGTAGTCGTATGATCAATCAAAACAGCGCCCGCCGACATCCCGGCCAACACACCATCTGAACCATAAATAACACTGCGTACGTCATTATCATTACCAACACAAACACATACGAAATCTGCTCCAGCGGCCGCTTCTGCTGGCGTTTTTGCGGCATGGCCAGAGAATTCATTTGCCCAACGCTCCGCTTTCTCGTACGTACGGTTATACACAGTGATAGAGCCTCCAGACTTAGACAAATGCCCTGCCATTGGGTAACCCATAACACCCAGCCCAATAAATGCAATTTTTATGTTTTCCATTTCCAATCCTCGCTTAATCTTTTCCAATGTGAGAGCAATTTGGGAGACTTAATAAACGTTGTTTAGACTTCATACCAAACAAACGAATTAACCAGCGATCAGCGCCATCTTCCCTTGGAATGTAGGCCTCCCTTCGATGCAAAGTACGCTGATTTTTAATCAACAACATATCGCCAGGTAGAAATACAGTTGAATGTACATTTTCAGGTTTTTCTAAAGCCGCTTCGAACATGAGTAGAGCCGCTGCAGCCTGAGGTGTAATAGGAGTAACGTTCTCCTTGTCATAACGACTGTAAGCAACATTGTTTCTATCAAATGCCAAAACAGGCAATCTCGAACTTAATGAGCCACTAAAAGAATCAGGGCGGCTAATTAAAAATTGATCACTCATTAGGATTTGAATGACGCCTTGATTAAGGCGTGATAAAACGTCATCTAGCAGTACAACCGAAGAATTCACTTTTAAATCACTACGTATTGCCATCAGAGAAAGTAGCTCTGGGCACGCAGATTTACCGTTAAGTGACTCTGGAATAATTGGAAGATCAGGTTTATCAACATGAAAGCCGAACGTTACATCTGACCCATGTGAAGACTTTTTCCCTTTCGCATCTTTGGTTGGAACAACATGTCTAAAAATCCGGCCGTTATTCTCATGCTCATAAGCAATAGGGTGAAACCCTGCTAAGTTATAGATACCCGTATGAATAGCATTCGCTAGAAGTAACTCATCATTCTCAATGAAACCTTCATATGGCGTAGGAGGTAAAGTATCTCCTAATGGCAGACCTCGAATAATCAAAGCCGATTCCTGATCACTCTCAGAGAAACTTTTAATCCGAAGCAAAACTTCTTCACTCAGAAGGTCTTGCATCTGACAGCCAATCCACTCAGCCGCTTCTATAACTTGTTTATCATCAGATAATGACATTGTGCACAAGCGACTTTTCAACGCCTGTGCTGATTGATAAGTAACATGACATTCAGAAATACCAAAAACATCTGACTCTTGTTTAATCTGTACTTGTGACACCTTCGTTAAGTCCTTTTTAACCATCATTGAATCGATGAAAGCAAGATTAATATACAAAAATAACATATGTCAATTATTTATTTTGACATATACCTTGAGTTTGTAGAAAAATAATAGATATCAATTTACATATATCATATAGTTGCACGCTCTTATTATTACTCACTTAACAGGTCACATTGTGTCAAAGCCAAAGTACCAAGAAATCGCTGATGCCGTTATTCATCTTATTGACATAGGCCATTATAAAGAGGGAAGCAAACTGCCTACCCATCGCGCGTTAGCAGCTGAGTACTCGACGACCCCCGTGACCATTGCTAAGGCCTATACTTTGCTAGCAGAACAAGGGCATATTGAATCCTTTGTCGGGCGGGGAAGCTTTGTAAAAAGTAAGTCCAGCTTGAGGCAGGCTATCCAGTCACAGTTTGTTGAAGATGAGTGGAATTTTTCTATTCTGCAGCCATGTCTTGCCCAACAACTCACAGCACTGCACCAGCAGATTAACCAGTGCTTTACCGAGACTGCCTCACCAGCGCTCTTTGGTTATATTGAAGACACAGGGAGCATCTCGCACAAAGAGGCAGGGATGCGTTGGTTACAACAGTTTGGTTTGCAAGTACGCTCCCCAGAGCATGTACTACTTACCAATGGCGCGCAGCATGCCTTATCAACTCTCATCGAACTATATTCTCAGCCGGGCGATAAAATCGCGGTAGAATCTCTGACCTATCCAGGAATCTTGTCGATTATTAAAGCGTTAGGTAGGGAGCCAATGGGAGTGGAGTTAGATGAGCAAGGTATGCGTCCTGAATGTCTACAAGAGGTATGCGAGCAGCATAAACCTAGCCTGGTGATTGTTGTGCCATCTCATCAAAACCCAACCACCACCACCTTGTCTTTAGAGCGCCGTAAAGCCATTGCCAGCGTTATTCAAAAACACTCCACTTGGTTAATCGAAGACGATATCTACAGTTTTTTAAACCCAGAAGTGATTGCGCCGATCACTAATCTAATCCCAGAAAAAAGCTTCTATATCAGCAGTTTATCTAAAGCCATTAGCCCCGGAATGCGCTGTGGCTATCTAAAAGCACCACAGAGCCAAATTGACAATTTGTCAGCCTATATTCGAACAATGATTTGGCTAGCCTCACCGATTAACTTTGAGGTAGCGACACAAATGATTAACTCAGGCCTTATCTTTCAACTGGCTGATCAGCAAAAGCGCATTGCGCAGCAACGGCAATCCGTCGCCAAAAGAGTTTTAAAGGATGAAACGACTCTCTCCCAACAGAGCAGCTACCATATCTGGCTAACTCTGCCAGAGAATGTCGATACAGATAAGTTTGTCATGACAGCCAAAGAGCGCGGCATGTTTTTAAGCAATGGACGCTATTTCTGCCATAACGAGGAATACAGTCAACATGTACGACTTTCATTAATGTCGATAGCAGATGATCAACATTTTGAAGAGGGCTTAGCGCAACTGAAGCATTTACTGGATCAAAGCAAGCTCTAATTATTTGCCATTATCAAATGAGATAACAACATCACGCATGTTGGATATTACCCAACATGCGTGATGTTGATCTAAGAATGCAAGTACTCTATTCGGCTGTGATTAAGCACATATTAATCAGCAGCTAAATGCTTCAACAAGGCATCCACTGTCTGTTTCGCATCGCCGAACAACATACGCGTGTTGTCTTTGAAGAACAGTGGGTTTTCAACGCCTGCGTAACCGCGGCTCATTCCACGTTTAAGCACGATCGTATGTTTGCCTTTCCAAGGTTCTAGGACTGGCATACCCGCGATAGGGCTGTCTTCTACTTCGTTCGCCGCAGGGTTCACAATGTCGTTGGCACCGATCACCACCGATACGTCTATTTTCGGGAAATCTTCATTGATTTCGTCCATTTCGTAAACGATGTCATAAGGTACTTTCGCTTCTGCGAGCAATACGTTCATGTGACCCGGCATACGACCCGCAACTGGGTGGATACCAAAGCGCACGTTGACGCCTTTTTCACGCAATTTCTTAGTGATCTCGAATACAGTGTGCTGTGCTTGCGCTACCGCCATACCGTAACCTGGGATGATCATGACTTCTTTTGCAGATTCCAGCATGTGAGCAGCTTCTTCAGATTGGACTTCAACAATCTCGCCTTGCTCTTCTACCGCAGCGCCCGCTGCAGGAGATGCTTTTTTCTTCTTAGAGCCGATACCACCAAGGATAACGTTCAAGAACTTACGGTTCATCGCACGACACATGATGTAAGACAGGATCGCACCCGAACTACCGACTAGGGCACCGACGACGATCAGCAAGTCGTTACCGAGCATGAAGCCCATTGCCGCGGCGGCCCACCCCGAATAGGAGTTCAGCATCGACACGACAACTGGCATGTCCGCCCCACCGATCGCGACCACTAGGTGGGCACCGAATAGCAACGCTAGGACAGTGATGATGGTTAGGTAAACCATACCATTCGCTGCACCGACCGCGGCGAATTCAACGATTAGGTACAAAGACACGAATACGATCGCAAGGTTGATCAAGTGACGACCCGGTAGCTGCAGTGGGTTACCCGATACTTTGCCGCTTAGTTTCAAGTAAGCAACCAAAGACCCCGTGAACGTAACCGCGCCGATAAAGATACCGAGAGAGGTTTCCACGTCATGGATACGCTGCGCCACAACCGACTCGTACACACCGTGACCTAACGCGTTAGCAAAGCCGACGAATACCGCCGCCAAACCGACCAAACTGTGTAGGATCGCTACCAATTCTGGCATCGATGTCATTTCGACACGTTTCGCTAGGACATAACCGATCACACCGCCAGGTACTAGACCCACTAGAAGTAAGCCGTAGTTATCGGTTACGGCACCGATGATGGTCACCGCCATCGCTAGGCCCATGCCTAGAATGCCGTAGATGTTACCGCGGCGCGCGCTTTCTTGGTGGCTCAAGCCCCCCAATGCCATGATAAATAAGGCACTGGCTCCGATGTAGGCAGCCGTCATTACTCCAAAGTTCATTGTCGTCTCCTACTTACGGAACATTTTCAGCATACGATGGGTCACGGCAAAGCCGCCGACGATGTTAATGCTGGTGATAAAGATGGCTAACGCCGCGAGTATCGCGACCACTGAGCTGTCATTAGAGATCTGTGTCAACGCACCAACGACAATGATGCTACTGATGGCATTGGTCACACTCATAAGAGGCGTATGCAACGAGTGGCTCACACCCCACACCACCATGTAACCGACGAAACACGACAGAACAAAAACGGTTAAGTGTCCCATAAATTCAGCAGGCGCAACGCTCCCGATGCCCATTAGCAATACCCCAACAATGAAGACAGGGATAAGGAAACCAAACGCACTGGGCTTCTTCTCTTCTTTCTTGGCTGCTTTTGCCTCCGGCAAAGGCTCGCTTACATCGCTCTTCGGTGCAGCCGACAAACGCGGTGCTGGTGGTGGCCAAGTGATGTTGCCTTGTTTCACCACGGTTGCGCCACGAATGACTTCGTCTTCCATGTTCAGGTCAATCTGACCGTCTTTGTTCGGACACAACTCTGTTAGCAGGTGGTAGATGTTGGTGGCAAACAATTGGCTCGACTGCGCCGCCATACGACTTGGCAAGTTGGTGTAACCAATCATAGTGACACCGTGCTTATGCACGACCTCATTGGCTTGGGTCAGCTTACAGTTACCGCCCGTTTCGGCCGCCAAGTCCACGATCACACTGCCTGGTTTCATTGAGCGCACCATTTGTTCAGTGATCAATTCTGGCGCGGGTTTACCTGGAATGAGTGCGGTGGTGATGATGATGTCCACGTCTTTCGCTTGCTCTGCGAATAAGGCCATTTCTGCGGCAATGAACTCAGGGCTCATAGTTTTAGCGTAACCGCCTTCGCCACTGCCATCTTCGTCTTTGAAATTTAGAACAAGGAATTCAGCGTCCATACTTTCTACTTGTTCTTTGACTTCCGGACGCGTGTCGAAGGCACGAACAATCGCACCCATACTTTTCGCAGCACCAATCGCTGCCAAGCCGGCAACCCCAGCTCCGATGACCAATACTTTCGCTGGCGGCACTTTACCCGCTGCCGTAATTTGGCCTGTGAAGAAACGACCAAAGTGTTGCGCTGCTTCCACGACCGCACGGTAACCGGCGATGTTGGCCATCGAGCTCAACACGTCCATTTTTTGTGCGCGGGAAATACGAGGCACGGCATCTAACGCCACCGCATTGGTGCCACGAGCAGCCAATTCGTTCAACTTGGCAGAATTTTGCGCAGGATAGAGAGTGCTAATCAGCATCTGATCTTTACCGAGTAGCTCAATGCCGTAAAAGCCTAGCTCTGGGTGCTCAATCGGTGGGCGCACTTTTATCAGGATATCTGAATCGTGCCACAGTGCTTTGGTATCACTGGTCACTTCCACGCCCGCCGCAATGTAAGCGTCGTCTGAGTAAGACGCCGCTTCACCTGCCCCGCTTTCAATGACCAAATCAAAGCCGAGCTGCTTAACCCTTTCCGCGACCACGGGGGTCATGGCCACCCGCAGCTCGCCGTCTTCTATCTCTTTTGGTATTCCAATCTTCATAATGATGCCGTAATTATTTTTATCCCAGTTGTCACCAACACATAGTTACTCGCTCACTAACAGTGCTTTTGCACGCTCTTAAATTGAGCACCACAACCCACAATGGAGCGTCAGCCATTAGAAACTAGCGTCCTGTGATGCTCTTGCACACGAGCGTCAGGACAAGACTCGATTACGACGGCTCAGCAAAGATCGCGTGTTCAAACAACGGCAAACGCCCAATGTATAAGGGTGTGTTTAAGCCATGCCCTTCTATACTGGTTAAGTGATCTGTCGCAATGATCGATGGAAAAGCGCGAGGAAATGCGTCATTCATTCCGAATGTGTCGCAATAAGATAAATGACCCAAAATTGGCTGTGCTACTGTGCCAGCAGTTTTGAACATAGGAAGGCATTTGGCAGATTCAACACGCTGCAGGAGCGGCTTGAATCGATGACCTCATGCGGATGCCTTACCACTACAATAATAAGTAACACTTCCACCAGCTTACGAGGCCAACTTCGTGACTGGACAATAGGAGGAGACCGCCATGACCACATCGAAAGCTGTTGCCTGGGAGCCAGTCACCGCGCAAGCCTTAATCGATGACCTTAAGTCAAAGCCAGGCGCTTTGCTGCCGATTCTACATGCCATCCAAGATCGCTTTTCCTTTATCCCAGAGGAAGCTGTGGCGTTGATTGCCCAGTCCTTAACTTTAAGCCGTGCCGAAGTACATGGCGTGATCAGTTTTTATCACCATTTTCGTACCCAGCAACCTGGGCGTCACGTGGTAGAGATTTGTCGCGCAGAAGCGTGTCAGGCACAAGGTTCGCGAGCACTAGAAGACCATGCCAAAGCTGCTCTGGGGGTGGATTACCATCAGACAACAGCAGACCGCAACATTACCCTTGAGCCGGTTTATTGCTTGGGCAATTGCTCTTGTGGCCCCTCTATTCGTGTGGGCGATGAGATCCATGCGGACGTGGATGCAACCCGTTTTGATGAGCTTGTGGAAGGGCTAAAAACGGACAGAGTGGAGATTCTGCTATGACATTTCGTATTCACGTTCCTTCGGATACCACGGCCAAAGCACGTGGCGCTGATCGCATCGCGCGTCTGATTGAAATCGTAGCGCAAGAGCACAAGATTGATGTTGAAGTACGTCGTAATGGTACCCGCGGTCTTTACTGGCTAGAAACTTTGGTAGAAGTCGACACTGACGCAGGTCGATACGGCTTTGGCCCAGTAAAAGAAGGCGATATCGAGTCGTTGTTTGCTGCAGAGTTCTACAAGGGCAATGTAGAGCACTCGCTAGCAGTCGGTTTAGTAGAAGACATCCCTTACCTAAAACGTCAGGAGCGTTTCACATTCTCACGCCTAGGCATTACTGATCCACTTTCACTTGAAGACTACCAAGCCAAAGATGGCTTCAAAGGTCTGGAAAACGCAATCAAACTGTCATCACAAGAAATCGTTGATACAGTAAAAGAATCCGGCCTACGCGGTCGTGGTGGTGCAGCGTTCCCAACAGGCATCAAGTGGCAAACCGTCCTAGACGTTGAATCACCAAAAGGTCAAAAGTACATCGTCTGTAACGCCGACGAAGGTGACTCTGGTACCTTCGCTGACCGTTTGGTGATGGAGTGTGATCCCTTCATGCTAATTGAAGGCATGATCATCGCAGGTCTCGCTGTCGGTGCCACGCAAGGTTACATCTACTGTCGTTCTGAGTACCCACTGGCGATCGAAAACCTAAACAGCGCTATCCAAACCGCTTACGACAACAACCTATTGGGGGCTGACATCCAAGGTAGTGGTAAACACTTCGACCTAGAGGTGCGTATGGGTGCGGGGGCTTACATCTGTGGTGAAGAAACCTCATTACTCGAGAGCTTAGAAGGCAAACGAGGTCTAGTACGTGCTAAGCCACCATTGCCAGCAATCGTTGGTCTGTTCGGTCAACCAACGGTTGTGAACAACGTACTGTCCCTAGCAGCGGTCCCCTTCATTCTTGATAAGGGTGCCAAAGCCTACGCGGATGTCGGTGTCGGTCGCTCACGCGGCACGCTGCCTTTCCAAGTTACAGGTAACGTAAAATTCGGTGGTTTGGTGGAACTCGCCTTCGGCCCAACACTAAAAGAGCTGATGTTTGAATTCGGTGGCGGTACCCGCAGTGGTCGTCCGCTACGGGCGGTTCAGGTGGGTGGCCCACTCGGTGCTTACCTACCCGAAAGCCAGTGGGATACGCCACTTGGCTACGAAGAGTTTAGCCAGAAACAAGCCGTGCTGGGGCACGGTGGCGTGGTGATGTTTGATGACACAGTGGACATGAGTGAGCAAGCCCGCTTCTCTATGGAATTCTGTGTGGCCGAGTCTTGTGGTAAGTGTACACCTTGCCGTATTGGCTCAACTCGCGGTGTCGAAGTGATCGACCGTATTCGCGCTGGCAAAAACGTCGATGCCAATATGGAACTGTTAATGGATCTCTGTGAAACCATGCTAGACGGTTCCCTTTGTGCCATGGGCGGTATGACGCCATTCCCAGTCCAAAGTGCCATGCAGCACTTTACTGAGGACTTCGTTAAGAATGCAGCTTCAGCGACCCAAGCGAAGGAGGTCTGATCATGTTGCAACATTTTGACCCTAATAAGGATTACGGCACCCCTGCATCTCTGAGCGAAAAGCTGGTGACACTCGAAATCGACGGTGTGGAAGTGACTGTACCAGAAGGTACATCAGTGATGCGCGCGGCGGCGATGTATGACATCAACATCCCGAAACTTTGTGCGACAGACAATCTAGAAGCCTTCGGCTCTTGCCGTATCTGTGCCGTTCAAATCGAAGGCCGTCGTGGTACGCCTGCGTCTTGTACCACGCCTGTGGATGCGGGTATGAAAGTCACGACGCAAAACGACAAGCTAGCTAAGCTGCGTCGTAACATCATGGAGCTGTACATCTCTGATCACCCGCTAGACTGTCTAACTTGTCCAGCAAACGGTGACTGTGAGCTACAGAACATGGCGGGGGCGGTAGGCCTACGTGAAGTACGTTACGGCTTCGAAGGCAACAACCACCTACATGCTGAAAAAGACCAATCTAACCCTTACTTCACCTTCGATGCGAGCAAATGTATCGTCTGTTCACGCTGTGTACGCGCTTGTTCTGAAGTACAAGGTACCTTTGCACTGACCATCGATGGTCGTGGTTTTGACTCGAAAGTGGCAGCTGGCCAAAATGAGCAATTCCTGGATTCTGAGTGTGTGTCCTGTGGTGCCTGTGTGCAAGCCTGTCCAACCGCAACACTAATGGAAAACTCGGTCATCGACATGGGGACACCAGAGCACAGTGTGACCACAACCTGTGCTTACTGTGGTGTCGGCTGTTCTTTCAAAGCTGAAATGAAAGGCGATCAGTTAGTACGCATGGTTCCAGCGAAAGACGGCGATGCCAACCATGGTCACTCTTGTGTTAAAGGTCGTTTCGCATTCGGTTACGCCACCCACAAAGACCGTATCAAAGCGCCTATGATCCGTGACTCAATCGACCAGCCTTGGAAAGAAGTTAGCTGGGAAGAAGCGATCGGTTTCGCGGCGAAACGTCTAAAAGACATCCAAGCGCAATACGGCCGAGAAAGTATCGGTGGTATTACATCTTCTCGTTGTACCAACGAAGAAACTTACTTGGTTCAGAAACTGATCCGTGCGGCATTCGGTAACAACAACACCGATACCTGTGCGCGTGTCTGTCACAGCCCAACCGGTTACGGTCTGAAGCAAACCCTAGGTGAATCAGCGGGGACACAAACCTTTGACTCGGTGATGTTCTCTGACTGTATCCTTGTGATCGGTGCCAATCCGACAGATGCTCATCCAGTATTCGGCTCGCTAATGCGTCGTCGTTTACGTGAAGGCGCAAGCTTGATCGTGACCGACCCACGTGAGATCGACCTACTGAGCACACCACACCTAGGCGACGCAACACACTTGCCACTACGCCCAGGCACCAACGTTGCGATGGTCAACGCCCTAGCACACGTGGTGGTGACGGAAGGCTACGAAGACAAAGAATTTATCGCGTCTCGTTGTGACACGAAAGCCTACTCGAAATGGCGCGAGTTCATTATCGATGAACGTCATGCACCAGAAGCGGTAGAAGCCATCACAGGCGTCAGTGCAGAGAAAGTACGTGCAGCCGCACGTAAGTTCGCCACTGCAAAAAACGCATCGATTTACTATGGTCTTGGTGTAACAGAGCACAGCCAAGGTTCGACAACGGTCATGGGGATCGCCAACCTTGCCCTAGCAACCGGTAACATCGGTCGTGAAGGTGTGGGGGTAAACCCGCTACGTGGTCAGAACAACGTGCAAGGTTCTTGTGACATGGGCTCTTTCCCTCACGAGCTGCCAGGCTACCAACACGTCGCAGATTCTGTTGCCCGTGCCCGCTTCGAAAAAGCATGGGGCGTTGAACTGGACGACGAGCCAGGCCTGCGTATTCCAAACATGTTCGATGCTGCACTCGCTGGTGAATTCCGCGCCATGTATGTTCAAGGTGAGGACATCGCTCAGTCTGACCCGAACACACAACACGTTGAAGCGGCATTGTCGGCGTTAGATTGCTTGATCGTACAAGATATCTTCTTGAACGAAACAGCAAAATACGCGCACGTATTGCTACCAGGTTCTACTTTCCTAGAGAAAAACGGCACCTTCACCAACGCTGAACGTCGTATCAACCGCGTTCGTAAAGTGATGGCGCCAGTTGCAGGTAAAGAAGACTGGGAAGTAACGGTAGATCTTGCCAACGCATTGGGTTACCCAATGAGCTACTCTCACCCATCTGAAATCATGGATGAGATTGCTAGCCTAACACCAAGCTTCGCTAACGTAAGTTACGAGCGTTTAGAAGAGCACGGCAGCTTACAGTGGCCATGTAACGATGCCTTCCCAATGGGCTCGCCAATTATGCACACGGAAAGCTTCCCAATCGGCGACGAAGGTAAAGCGAAATTTGCGGTCACAGAATTCGTTCCAACAACAGAGCGTGCCAACAGCCGTTTCCCACTGTTGCTAACGACTGGTCGCATCTTGAGCCAATACAATGTCGGTGCACAAACCCGTCGTACCGACAACCAAGCGTGGCATGATGAGGACATCCTTGAACTGCATCCTCATGATGCAGAAGAACGCGGCATCAAGACCGGTGACTGGCTGGGTATCACCAGTCGTGCAGGTCATACGGTATTGCGTGCGCGTGTTGCTGAACGTATGCAACCTGGCGTGGTGTACACAACGTTCCACCACCCGGGTAGCGGTGCCAACGTCATCACCACGAACAACTCAGACTGGGCAACGAACTGCCCTGAGTACAAGGTCACTGCGGTACAAGTTGAGAAAGTATCTCAGCCATCACAATGGCAGAAGAACTTCCAAGACAACCACGAACGCCAGTACGAGTTCTTACGTGGCTCAGCTTCTTCTGAAGCCAAAGCGATTAAATAAGTAGGTATTGAGAGAGCACTATGTTTCATACTGAAGAAGAAAGCATCGTTACCATGATCAACCACATTGCGCAAAACAATGTGAGTGCGGGGACTGAATCAGACGTGGCGGATATGGTGGAAAGCCATATCACCAAATTCTGGTCGCGCCGCATGAAGAAGATCCTAGCGGAGCAACTTGCAACGGGAACAGAAGAGTTTGAGCCTGCTGCAAAAGTTGCCGCGCAACGTATCTCTGACAAGCTAGCCGAAAAGGCTTAAGGTCTATCCTAGCTAAATGTCAGGCGCTTTCCGCGCCTGACATTTACACCGACTTAACATAAGCCAATTACTGTGCAGGCTTTGTTAACCTCACTGACACAAGCTCAAATCTCCTAGGCTTTCACTGACAATTGATACTGAGTTAATCGACTTTTCAGTGTGTGGTTTTGTTTTACATTAAACAGATCGAAACACAGGAACTGGAGTGTGGCCTCATGATCAATCAGACGAGTAATATTTCACTGAATGTCCAACGTCATCATAATACATTAGTGCTCAGCATGAAGCCGTCTGGCCGACCTAGCAGTGAAGACTTTCAGAAACTATCCGCCATGATAGACCGTGCTGTTTATGCCATTCACTCTCAAGACGTCGCTCTATTGGTTGATTTAAGTGAACTGACAAGCGTCAGCACTAAAAGTGCTTGGAATGAGCTACTCCACGGTTTGAAAATCGGCCCTGAGTTTAAACGCATCGCCGTATACGGCCATAACCGCTGGCACAACGTCATGATCAGCGGCCTAAGCTGGCTCATCTCACCAAACTTAAAAGTGTTTAGGCACAAGCAAGAAGCGACCGACTGGGTGATGTTAACCTAGCAACAATCAACACTACCACTACAGTGGCCCCCTCTTAGAATACATTTGAGCATGTTTAGAATGCTTATATTGATACATTTCTTCGTCGGCTTCAGTTAGGCTTATTTTCTGATCTTTGCCGGGGTGCCCTTTAGAAAACCCGTAGCTTATACCAGATGCAGGCCATTTAGCCTTAAGGTCTTTTTCGATGTTTAAAATAAGCTCTTGAAGCCTAGGTTTTAGTGCAACAAGATCTCTTTCTTGAGCTTCCACAAGCCAAATAAATTCATCTCCCCCGACTCGAAAAACACTGCCGTACTGAGCCACTCGATCACGCATCAAAGTTGCCGCTTCGATTAGAAATCGATCCCCTTCTTTATGTCCAAGACTATCATTAATGGTCTTCATACCATCAAAATCGATGAAGACAATCCAATAGCTACCCATAAATTGCGATAGCTTTTCATCCATTGCGAAACGGTTGCCTACATTCGTCAACATATCAACTTTCGCTTGATACAACACTTCAGTCAGTTCCTTTTGTTTTATGCGTAACCATTCAGACAAAGACAACAAAATACAAAAACAGTCTAACGCCAGTGCAGCCAAAACAATCAGCTCCGGATAAGGTAAAACCGAACTAGCCAATGCATGGGATGCGGTGTAATACACCAAAGAAAAGCCATACAACAGGTTTCCCGTAAGGTAATATTTCGCTTTGAAATCATGCTTTCTGAGCATAACAATGCCGGTGAAGATACTCAGAGGCACCCATATTAATGCCAATATATGAGCCAGATAAAACACCGTTTTAAAGGGGAGCAATAGCATGATCAATGCCATAAAAACACCGCAGATAGCCACGCTCAAGAAGATTCGATATAGCTGTGGGGCCTGCTCCTTAGTGCTAAACAAACCAGCAGTAAACATCGCAGCACAAGCAATCGCAATAGGGAAAATATGCATGCCCGAGTAGGTCAAGTTGACTGTTAGCGACGGCAACAAACTGTTGATTTCACCTGAAGCAGCAGCCCAGCCAACCCCATGTAACCCCACATACCCAGCGAACCAGAACGTCAATACCAACTTCGTACGCCAAAAAATTGCTAAAGCCAACAACGTTAAAGTCAACATGACAAATATCGAACCTTGAGTCACGAACTCAACGACTTTCTGAACTCGGTAATAATCCGATGCATTGTAAAGGGTAAGAGTAATTGGTGTGGGATAGTGCGGAGCACTGATGACGACCCATAGCACGCCAACACTTTGCTCAGGTAGGTTTAATGAGAAAGCCTGAGCATGCAGCATATCAGGCAAAAATTGATCGCTTAGGGTAGCAAAGTCAGCAACTTTTCTAAGTGGCTGCCCTTCTGACTGCCAATAGGCAACACCGCTATCAAGGAAATTGGCTGCCACAACAACAAAGCGCGATTGTGCCTGCTCTGCCGACAACGAAAGTTTGGAGAGAAACACTCCGCTTTGACCAATGATTGTGCTTCTGGGTTGGCTACTTTGATGAAGCTGGGACAGTGTTTCTATATTCAAATCAACATTGTCTGTTAGCTGAACACGACTCCACAAGCCACTATCGTCTAATTTGACCGTCTTATCACCCAGCTGCAAAGCAATATCAGACGAGGCCCACAGCAATGAGCTAAACGACAGTAGAATAAAGCCAGTAATTGTATGCAGAACAACGGCGGCAAAATTACGATGCAAAGAATATGAATTCGGCAAATGAACCCCTAAAGAACGTCTTATCATAATAAGTGTACTTCATTTATAAGAACTTTCTTTGAGTGCACTATAACTGTGATAAGAAATCATTGTATCTTCGGCGGTACAGCCCCTTTTAACGACGACGAGGTCTACCGTTTTTCGCTTTACCGCCAGCGCTTTGACCTAAGGCTTTAGCCCGTAAGGCTTTCTTTGAGGGTTTGCGTTTGGAGCCGGCTTGCTCTTCTTGCACCATCATATTCGGCTCAAAACCTTCCATCCACTGGGGCACAAAGTGCTCACCGGTTAGCTTTTCGATGTCTTCGAGTAGGTACTTCTCTTTTGCTGACACCAAAGAAATCGCTAGGCCTTCTTTGCCCGCCCGGCCAGTACGACCGATACGGTGAATGTAGTCTTCAGCGTTGTACGGTAGCTCGTAGTTGATCACGTATTGCAGTTGCTCAATATCTAGACCTCGCGCTGCAACATCCGTTGCGACCAATGCTCGCACTTGTCCGGTTTTGAACTCTTCTAGACCACGGTCACGAGCACCTTGGGATTTATCTCCATGCACCGCCGCTGCGCTGATGCCATCTTTGCCTAGCTCTTTTGCCAGCTCGTCCACAGCTTGTTTGGTGCGGGTGAAGATCAGCACCTGCTGCCAGTTTTTTGAACCAATCAAATAGGCCACTAAACCCGCTTTGCGTTTGTTGTCTACTTCGTAGATACGCTGCTCGACTTTGGCAGCCGTCGCATTTCGTTCCGCTACTTCAATTAGCTTGGGCTGGTTCAAAATGGTTTTACTCAGCGCAAACACTTCATCATTAAAGGTCGCTGAAAAGAACAGCGTTTGGCGTGTGTCAGGTAGGCGTTTTAGTATGCGCTCAATATCGATGATAAAGCCCATATCTAACATGCGATCGGCTTCATCAAGGATCAGTGTTTCCACGGTGCTTAGGTCAATCAGCTCTTTCATCGCCAGCTCAAGCAAGCGACCTGGCGTTGCTACCAAGACATCACAGCCTGCGTCTAATGCATCGATTTGAGGATTAATGCTCGCGCCACCGTAAGCCACGACTGAGTTTAAACCTAACCCTTGGCTGTATTTCACAAAGCTTTGGTGCACTTGCTGAGCAAGCTCTCGCGTCGGAGTGAGCACTAACACTCGAATGGCTTTTTCTGATATTTCTCGCTCTAAATGACGTTGAATCAGCGGCAAAGCAAAGGCAGCGGTTTTACCCGTTCCGGTTTGCGCACCCGCCATCACATCATGACCCGCTAGGACTTCTGGGATCGCCGCTTGCTGAATCGGCGTTGGCGTTTGATAGCCAAGGATGTCGAGGACTGACAGTAAATCCGCGTGAAGACCTAGGGTGGAGAAACTCATAAACAAGCACCGTGCTAACAATAAATTAAGACGGCGCTAGTGTATCACTTCATAGATTTTCTGCTTGGTTTAATAACGTGCTGTAAGCCACGTCTTCGTATTTAGCAAAGCTTGGCTGTTGACGGGCTTTAAGCTTGGTAAACACAGGCTGCGTTAACCCCGCCATAAAGCGCGCTAGCAACACTGGAGTGACTTGGCTCTGCGGAAGTTTTTGCAGCAGCCAAAGTTTCGCCGTTTGCATGTCACTTGATAAGCTATCTATCATTTGATAGTCGACATTTTTATCCAAAGATAAAACATTGCCACGACACACGGAGCAATGGCCACAATGCTCTGGTGCTTGTTGATCACCAAAGTAACGCGCCAAGTTATGGTTCAAGCAGCGATCAAGCTCAAAGAAGCGAATCATAGTGGCGATTCGCTCGATTTCCGAGGTTTCTTTTTGCGTTGCATAGCTTTGTAGCTCTTCGACAAGAACGGGCGTTAACAGCTCTGTACGTACGCCATAAACTTCGGTGAGACCTTTGGTTTCTAGGGCAATCAAGTCTCGATCCGCGAGTTGCTCTAACAGGCTCAACACCGCACCGCGCTCAAGGCCTTGTTGATGCAGACGTTCAAAATCCGGCACACCCCAAATTTTCTTAAATACCGTTTGCTGCGCAACTTGATTAAACACCGCTTGTTGCTCAATAGGTAAAGCAGCGCGAATCTGATCAAGGCTTTGATTCCATTTGAGTTTTACATCGCTGTAGTAGCTGTAGCGCGGAACAATCGCACCAGCGAGTTCCATTTGTACTAATAAGGTTTTCAGTGGCAGCGCTCGGATATTGGTCGCTTGAGATAAGCCGTAAGCTTGGGTTTCCCATTCGCCATTGATCGTATTGCTGAAGATTTCTTGCAACAGCACTTGGATCGCGTGAGGCTCTGGGGTGTCGCCGTAAACGAAGTTTTCTAAGACATGTAACCCGTCAAGATTCGCCAACATAACACAGCGACTCGGTTGACCATCACGTCCTGCACGACCAATTTCTTGGCTGTAGTTTTCAATCGATTTAGGTAGGTCGTAATGCACCACAAAACGAATATCAGACTTATCGATGCCCATACCAAAAGCGATGGTGGCGACGATGATACGTGTTTGACCAGCCATAAAGTCGTTTTGAATCGCAGCACGTACTTCATTGCCCAAACCGGCGTGATAGGACACGGCGGAATAGCCTGACTGCTGTAGAGTCGCGGCTAATTCATCGGCGTTTTTTTGTTGTGTCACATAGACAATGCCCGCACCTTGGGTGTCGTTCAGAACTTGGCGTAATAAGGCTTGTTTGTCTTGGCCCTGGGCCGAGATTAAATCGATATCCAAGTTATGGCGGTAAAAGCCGGTTTGCACGATATGGCTAGGCGCAATGTTGAACTTGAGCGCCATGTCTTTTTGCACCCGACGAGTGGCCGTCGCCGTAAGCAATAACACCAGAGGAATGTTCAGCTCTTGCTGGTATTGCGGCAGCTTCAAATAGTCAGGACGGAAGTTGTGCCCCCATTCGGAGATACAGTGTGCTTCGTCCACCACCAACATAGAAATCGGCACACCTTGAATAAAACGACGGAACCGCTCGTTTTTAAAACGCTCTACAGAGATCATCAAGATTTTAATCTGACCATCACGCACCTGTTGCATCACGGCCTGACTTTCTTCTTTGGTTTGGGTCGAATCAAGGCTCGCGCTTGGGATGCCCTTGCTTTGCAAAAACGCCAGCTGATCGTGCATCAGCGCAATTAACGGCGAGATCACCAACGTCAGATTCGGTAGCTGGGTTGCGGTAAACTGATAACACAGAGATTTACCAGAGCCCGTGGGAAATACAGCAAGGGATGAATGCCCAGCCAACAGTTGTTCGATCGTTTGTTGCTGTCCTTCGCGAAACTGATCAAAGCCAAAGTAATTATTTAGCAATCCTGCTAAGTGATGCATAACGCTCAACCTTTATTAAGTAACAATGAGTGCCTCACTATTTTCGCGAAAACGCTTGAGTAATGACACCGGTATTGGCACAAATCTCTGCTAAAATCCGCACCATTCACTTTTGTATGAGTTGTTACTATGGAAACACCCACGATTGAAGCCATTGAGGCTTGGACCACGCCACTGTTTGTCACTGAGCTTTCTGACCACGAATTTCTAAAAGACGCCCTACTGGCACATATTTATCAGCGCCAGCAAGAACAAGAAAACGCGGTCGACAGCGAGGTGGCTGTACAGGCCAAGCACAACTTATCGGAAAGCCGTTTGGACTTTCTTGAAGACGAAGTGCCAGAAGTCATGGAGCTTCGTCGCATGGTAGAAGAGCTGATCGCTGAAGTGGCTTTTGAGGTGAACCAACAACATTGGCCAGAAGACTGCGAAGCCTACGCTCATATCATTGAGTCTTGGTACCACATCACTAAAAACGGTGGCTATCACGATGCGCACTCACACCCTAATTGCTCTTGGTGTGGTATTTACTACCTTGATCCAGGTGAAGCAAACCTTGAAGGACGCAATGGTATCAACCGTTTCTATGATCCACGCGTCAACGCTGAGCATTACGCTGACCCAGGCACAGCTTACTTAGGCGGCCAAGGCTTTTGGGACTTTGCGCCTAAAGAAGGTCAGGTTGTCATTTTCCCCTCTTACTTAAAGCACTCAGCACTGCCCTATTTCGGTCAAAAGGATCGCGTTGTGGTGGCTTTCAACTGCGTGATAGAGTTGGGATAAAAGCTCCATATAAAGGAAACCAAGCACCATGGATTTAAATGATATTCCGATGTCGCCCCACGATGACCAGGCTAAAAAACACGCCTTATTGGCCTATCTCTTCATGGTGCTTGGCTTGTTTACTGGCATTTTTTGGTTAATTGGTGCTGTGTGGGCCATGGCGAAAGCTAGGGATGCCCGGGGATCGATATTCTACGATCATTACCAGAACATTATTGGTATTTTTTGGTGGGGCTTAGGACTTAGCTTGATCGGCTTTGTATTGGCGCTGTTCTTCGTTGGATATTTGCTACTACTTGGTGTTTGGATCTGGTCAATTGTAAAGTTATTTAAAGGCCTCGCTCGCTTAACCAGTGACAAACCGTACAATTCCTAATCAGATATACACTTCGTAACATAAGATAACTTAATTACGATAAAAACTGCTCCAAACCTGGCTTGAGCGCAATAAATAGGGAAAGGCTACATGGTAAAGTGTTTGCTATCCCCCCTAAACGTTTATATGCGCTTTTGAGCAAAGGAGCTGATGCCAGCATGAGTCGTTCTGCTTCAAAAATTAATCAGTATTTCCGTCAAACCATTCCAACAATGGTTCAGAATAATGTCCCTATCACTCCACCTTACTACACCCTCTGGTTTACCTATACCACGGGAGACATGCCCGAGCTTTGCAAACGTATGGATGAGATCATCACTCAAAAGGGTCAATGTGATCGTTATACCTGCGACAAGTTACTAGATGAATTCATCGTCAACGCTGCCGAAGATCGCCTCGCAGAAATGCAAAACAACATTAATCAAGTTGTTAAATCCATTGAAAATTCTACTGAAAGTGCGATGAACGATGCTGAAGACTTGAACCAGTCGCTGTCTAAGGATATTCAGATCATGGCCGATGAGGCTTCGCAAAATGACACCCCATCAGCCCATAAAATGGTGTCAATTGCTCGAAACTTTATGGACAAAACGGAAGCCTATCGATCACAACTTGAAAAACAAAATGCAGAAATTCATGCCCTAAAACAGAAAATCGCTGATACTGAAAAATTGATGTATCTGGACGGATTGACAGAAATCAATAACCGTAAGAAGTTCAATGAAGATTTGAGCTTGTTTACAGCATCCACTGAAGACACCTGTTTGTTACTTGTCGACATTGACCACTTCAAACCATTCAATGACGAATATGGCCACCTTGTTGGCGATAAAGTCATTCAGACGGTTGCCAAGACATTGGAAAAAAGTTGTCGTAAGAACAATGGAGCGCAAGCCTATCGCTTTGGTGGCGAGGAGTTCGCACTCCTTATTCCCAATGCTAACATTACTGTCGCCACTCAGTTCGCAAATGAAGTTCGAGAACGAATCAGCCGAATCAGCTTAACCAACAAGAAAACAGGGCAAAGTATTCGCTCAATCACAACCTCTTTAGGTGTCGCACAATTCCGTCAAGGCGAGCCTTTAGAAGCGTTAGTTGAGCGTGCGGATCAATGTTTGTATGAAGCCAAAAGCGCCGGAAGAAATTGCGTACGGCCTGCATAAGCTCACTAATACATCGTCACCAATACCCTAAATAAAAAGGATGACATCGCTGCCACCTTGCTTCATCAAATCTGCGCCCTCATGTTGTGGAGATAATGAATTCAATGGAGGGGCGTATGTCGATCCCATTTTCAATTTTAGATTTAGCTCCGGTAGGCGAAGGGCAAACCGTTGCGCAAGCAATCCAAAACAGTAAGGCGTTGGCTAAATCTGCTGATGCCTTAGGTTATCAACGTATTTGGTTGGCTGAACACCATGGTATGCGCGGTGTTGCCAGTGCTGCAACAGCAGTACTATTAGCAGCCATTGGCGAAGCCACTACACGTATTCGCATCGGCTCTGGTGGTGTTATGCTGCCAAATCATGCACCACTGGTGATTGCTGAACAGTTTGGAACTCTCGCAGAAATGTTCCCTGGTCGAGTGGATTTAGGTCTGGGTCGAGCGCCTGGAACGGACATGGCCACAGCTCGAGCCCTGCGTCGCAACTTAGGCGGGCCTGTGGATACCTACCCAGATGATGTCGAAGAGCTGCAGGGGTATTTTGCCGATGAGAATAAGGTTAAGCCTATCATTGCCATCCCAGGGCAAGGGACCAATGTACCGATTTGGTTATTAGGCTCCAGTTTATACTCTGCTCAGTTGGCCGCTCATATGGGGCTACCATTTTCATTCGCGTCGCATTTTGCCCCCGATATGTTGCTTGAAGCATTGAATATCTATCGTGCGAATTTCCGCCCTTCGGAGCAACTAGACAAGCCTTATGTATCGGCGGGTGTGATGGCCTCCGTGGCAGAAACAGATAAAGAGGCAAAGTACCACTTTACCTCAGCGCAGATTAAGTTTGCTCACTTGCGTCGTAACGCAAACCGACCTTTCCCAAAGCCTGTAGAGGACTTACAAAGTGCGGTGCTTGCGGCGGAAATGCCGATGATCAACCAAACTCTGCGTTATGCGATGGTCGGTGCTCCAGACACTGTCGAACAAAAGCTGAACCAGTTTCTTGAGCTAACGGGAGTAGACGAAATGATTTTCTCATTCCCTCTACACGACCAAACGGCCCGCCTCAAAGCCGTTGAGCTGACAGCAGGACTACCTCTCATGGCCAAACAAGCCTAGTTTGGCGGCCCTTTTCTAGGCAATCATGGTGTCGCAGGTTGAGCTTCAGGCAACAGTACCTGTAGCGCCATAGTTAACGCTGGCAAGGATACTGCACCATGGTTCATGTAAGGCAACTCACGTAACTCACTATGAAGGCCTTGCTCAGAAAACCATTGCTGGGCAAGTTTCGCATCGGAGATCATAAAATCCATTTCGTCCCCACCAACAACCATCAGTAAAGGTTTGTCTTTCAGATGTTCTGGCGACTGTTGTTCTAACAGTGGTTTAAGGTACCCCTCATTCCACCAAAGAGAAGGACTGGCTGCAGCAAACGCTGCAAACGCATCGGGACGAGTATGAAGGGTATAGAGAGTAAACAAACCGCCTAGCGAGTGCCCAAATAAGATCTGCTGCTGTTCATTGATAGCGTATTGCTGCGCTAACCATGGGCGTATTTGTTCGATTAAAAGCTCTTGTAAGGCATTTGCGCCACCGTATTGGATATTTTTAAAACGATCCATGTGTTTCAGTGGTGCTTTTGGTGTCTCTGGCGTTGGTGGTGTTAAGTCGTACCAGCGTCGCTCTATGTCATATAAACCATCAATGGGATAGCCAACTGCAACGATGATCGCAGGTTGTTTGCCTCCGGCACGCTCATGAGTCAATGTTTGGCTAACCGTAGCAGCTGACGAAAAGAAAGCATTGCCATCCAGTAGATAGACAACAGGGAACCCCTCCTCAGGAGCTGGAGCATCCGGAATAGACACAAACACTCGATAAGGCGACACCTGGCCCTCTACCAGCCAATCGACGTAATAACTGTTTGGCAGCGTGTACGTCACAGGCTGAGGTTTTGAGATGTCTTGGGCATACGCTTGGATCATAAAGCTTCCTATTAAAATAACTAAAGTGCCAAGCAAATGGCGAAAGTTCAGTAAAATCATATCTATTTCAATACCTTAATGCCGAGTTAACAGTGCGTTCAATGAACATTGATGTATTTCATTAGGCGACACCCCAAAGTGACGCTTAAATGCTGCGCTGAAGTTATTTGGATGACTGTAACCCGCCATCAGTGCTGCTTCTGTAATGCTAATTTGTTCTTGATATAGCGCTTGGCAGGCTTGTGCTAAACGCTGTTTTCGTAAGTACTGAGTCAAGCTCATACCCAGATGATCGTGTGCATAGCGTTGTAGAGTAGCCGAGCTCATCCCCAGCTGATGGCCGATTTGTTCCAATGACATAGACCAGCTTTCTTCCTGCGCCAACAGCTGACAAAAGCGCAGTCCTTGGCGTGAATCATGTCCTGCTTGAGCTGTGCTTTGTTCTTCTATCGTTCCTAACCAAGACGCAATCAAAGACATAGCAAATGCTTCTCGGCCGAGCTTTGCCGATGCACTATCAATAGGGGCGTCCAGTAACTTCCTAGCATGTAGCCATAGATGCCTCGGTAGTGACCAATCACTAACCGATAAGTGCTCGGCTAGACGCTGTTCCAACGCTGCACTATTTAAGCCTTGCTCGGCAAACCACTTCGGAGACACTGAAACATACAAACCACAACGACGATCCCCATTACGAATGCTCATATGGCATGGTGCTGCATCGCGTACCGTGACCACTTTGGCGCGCTGACTGTCTTTGCGAAACGTGACGGAATGGGGACCATATTTGAAGCGATTCTCCCCTTCAAAGAACAAAATAATGCGGACACAAGGCTCTATTTTTGTCTCCACCATAAAGTCCTGCATGGCCACCGCATTGGTCATATGAATCACCACACCTGATGCACTTCGTTCTGTCAGAATCGATCCTTTTAACACGGGGTGCTTTGAGAGAATCCCACTCGGAGAAACTGGCTGCTTGGCTTGCTGTGACTGCGAAAAATGGTAGCGATTCACGTTAGGAGCATGCGCTCGCAACTCGGTTACGTTAACGATTTGGTCTTTTAAGCGTGCGGTTTGTGTCATGGCTACTCCTGAGATGGTCATCCTAACGGACTCCACAAATGAGAACAGTTCGCTTCCTAGGAGTTGAGCTTTTTACATAGCGATGTGCGTGGTTCGCATAGGCGATAGGAAGCAAGGCTGTGGAATAATGGGCTCATTGAAACCCAAATGCAAATCATTATCTTTTGCAATCACAGTTTTATTACATTTGCCCGGAGAGCTACTATGAAAGCCATTGCTGTAATTGGCGCCACATTACTGGTGCCATTTTCTATGACGGCCATCGCGGAAAGCGTTGCCAGCACTAACCGACTGTCTACCTTAACGGTGGAAGGTAATGCCTTATATGGCATGGAGTCATCAGAAAGCACAGAAGGCTACAGTGTTGACTCGGCTACTATCGGCACCAAGGCACCTGCTGCGCTTCGCGATATCCCGCAGTCCATTACTGTGCTGACCAATGATTATTTAGAAGATCGTGATTTGACTCACTTAGATGATGTCGCCAAAGTGACTCCTGGGCTAAGAACATTATCCAATGATAGTGGCCGCTCCTCTATCTATTCACGTGGCTACGAATATGACGAATACAATGTCGATGGTTTGCCTGCACCCATGGCGTCTATCAACGGTACACTGCCTTCTTTGTCAGCATTTGACCGTGTCGAAGTCATGCGAGGCCCATCAGGTTTATTCAATAGCACCAGTGAGCTGGGCGGCATCATTAACTTAGTACGTAAACGTGCAACCTACGACACACAAGGTTCCATTTCAGCAGGGCTAGGCAGCTGGGATCGCCACCAATTAAGCGCTGATGTGTCTGGAGCTTTAAACGAAGACGAAACGGTTCGCGGTCGAGTCGTCATTTCCGAAGAAAACATGCCGAACGAAATCGACGGTAATGAAAACAAAGATCAAAGCATCTATGCGACCGTAGACACCGATCTGTCTGAATCGACTGAGCTCTCTGTCGCGGTACTCCATCAAAAGAAAGATATCTCACCTGCTAATGGCTACCCAACGTATTCTGATGGCACACTGGCTAACTGGGATCGATCCACTTTCTTAGGTGCCGATTGGAACGATTTCAATAACGAAATGACCGATGTGTTTGTCGACTTAACTCATGAGTTTGATAATGGTGGCTATGGCCGTATTGCCGCTCGCGCTTCGGATCGCTCTACTGATTTCTACTACGCCTTTACTGGGTCTGCCCTAGCAACAGATGGCACGACCTCTCTGAACAGCACACAACGTGACCTAGAACAACAAACTCTAGCCATTGATGCGAGCTACAGCCAGCCTTTCGCGACCTTTGGCAATATGAGTGAATTCGTTGTCGGTATGGATTACAAGGATTACGACACAGACTATCGAAGTGGCGCAACACGCAACCTTGTCAGCAGTATCAACGTTAATAGTTTTGACTCATCATCCGTTGCTTACACTGCTCCGACTTATTCTTCTCGCGTTCAGTCTAGTGAGAAGGAAACTGGGACGTATGCGAAAGTAACCTTCCGCCCCATTGAGTCTTTAGCGCTGATTGGCGGGGGACGCTTTAGCTGGTATGACTTAAGCAATGATACAACCACGCTTTCCACCGGAGCGGTGACCTCTAGCAGCTACGACGATAACGGACGCTTTACACCTTATGGTGGACTGGTTTACGACTTAGATGCTCACCATTCTTTCTACGCCAGCTACTCTGAGGTGTATAAGCCACAAACAGACATTGGTGAAGACGGCAAAATGATTGATCCACGTGTTGGTGATCAAGTCGAAGTCGGCATCAAAGGAAGCTATAACGATGGTCGTTTGAACAGCCGCTTTACCCTATTCCAACTGACGGATGATAATCGCGCCGCCAGTGTTACCGGTGAAGACTATTCAGAAGCAACTGGCAAAACACGTGTTACAGGAGCTGAGCTGGAGTTAAGCGGTCACTATGAGCAATGGGAAATGATTGCGGGTTACACGTACATGGATACCGAGAACCTAGAGGGCGATGCCAATACTTTGTTCATGCTGATGCCAAAACATACGATCAATGTATGGGGTACTTACACCCTAGAAGGCGACAATTTGCTTCAAGGTACGGAGTTAGGTTTGGGCATGACAGGGATGACTGAATTCTCACTGGCCCGTGGCTCGACGACGATCACGGCGCCAAGTTACGCAACCGTTGATGCCAGCATTAGTAAAGACATCACTGAGAACTTGAATGTCTCGTTGAATGTGAACAACCTGTTCGACCGCAAGTACTATTCTCGCGTTGGTAGCACGACCACATTTAACTTCTACGGCCCATCAAGAAACGCGATGTTGAAAGCAACCTACCGTTTCTAAATCTCTGTCCTCACGGGCCAAGCATCTATGCTTGGCCCGCTGACGTCATGCAGCATGTTCGAGAGGCAGTTTTATTTGGAAGTGAACACCATTTTGAGAAGACGGTTCTAAACGAATTTCACCGCCCAGCTTTTGCGTAATAAGGTTGAAGGTAATCGACATTCCTAAACCTGAGCCACCATTAGCTCTGTTTGTCGTATAGAACGGCTCAAATACCCGTCGCGCCACCTCTTCATCCATTCCCATACCGTTATCTCGATAATCTAAAATAATGCCGTTACCGGACTGCTTGGCCGAAATATAAATCTCATAGTCGCGATCATTACCTTTAAAACCATGGGTGCAACTGTTACTCACCAAGTTGGTGATCACTTGGTCTATCGCACCAGAATAAGTAACTAACGATAGTTCATCTGGGATCGTTGTAAAAATCTGAACATTTCTGTTTTTATACATTGGGTTTAAGCTGGTTAACAAGGCATCAATTGATTCTTTTAAGACGACTTTCTCCACCACGCTTGAGCTTTGTCCCACGGCGGTTTTCTTAAAATCAGACACCAATTTCGCTGCACGATCCATGTTAGATCTGGCAATCATGTGAGCAGAATCGAACTCAGATAAGAAATTGGTAAAACTGTTTTCGTCCAAATTGCCCTGTTCATAATCCTTACGTAGTCGGTCAACTTCCTCTTTAATATGACTAAGAGAAGTAATTGCCACACCCAAAGGGGTATTCACTTCATGGGCAACGCCTGATACCAAGCCACCTAACGCCGCCATTTTTTCCGTCTCAATAAGGTGAGCTTGTGTATTCTTTAACTCATCTAGGGTCTGATTTAGCTCTTGGGTGCGCTCTATAACCTTTCCTTCAAGCTCAGCATTAGCTTCTCGCAAAGCTTGCTCAAGTTCAGCACGCTGGGCAGACGAGATCGCCCGACCATAGAGGTCAGACAAAGCGCCAGAAAACGTGGCTTCATCGTCTGTCCAATCGCGGTCCTGCTCATTCCCTTCGGTACAAATTATGCCGATCATTTTTCCGCGATGGCGAATAGGTGTATCCAGCATACTGCCTATTCCCAATGGTTTTAGATAAGAATCAATGAACTCCGCTGTGACAGGATCCGTTAAGGCATTGCTGATGCGAATCGCACGCTCTTCATCCAGAGCCTTAAAATAGGTTGGAAAATCAGCACGGGTTAATACGATGTCTTCAACTTCCGTATTGTTATGAACATCGATTAGTAGCTTACAGACGATGGATTCATTGTCCTCACCCAGTAACCAAATGCCAGTTCGATTAACTCCCAGTCCTTCAATTACACAGTCCAATATCAAACGCGCGGCGCGATCAAGATCTCCATCGTCGATATACTCTGATTGAGATACGCGCAATAAAATATTTTCGAGTTCAATGTTCAAAACCCACCTCTCATTAATCAGGGAATTGATCACGGAGCTTCATGATGTCATCAAAGTGCTCGATGGCAATGTCACATAAGGCTGGATCAAAGTGCTGGCCTCGTTCTTCATGAAGAAGCTCTAAGATGCGTTCGTTGGACCATGGCTCTTTGTAAGCACGTCGTGCAGCCAGAGCGTCAATAACATCCGCTATTGCCATGATACGCCCTTCAATTGGGATGTCTTCTGCAGCCAGTCCCGCAGGGTAACCCTTGCCGTTCCATTTCTCATGGTGGTTAAGTGCAATACTTGCCCCCACCAAAGGTAAAGCCTTTTTCGAATGACAAAGTAAGTCATATCCAACTTGCGCGTGGGTCTGCATGGTAGTCCACTCGTCAATGTCTAACTTAGCTGGCTTGTGTAAAATATGTTCTGGAATCGCAATTTTTCCGATGTCATGCATCGGTGTTGCATGTTTAATCAAAGAAACCATGGCCTCATTTAGGCCATATTTGCGGGCTAAGAACTCACTGATCAGAGACACACGACGAACATGGCAGCCAGTTTCTTTACTTCTTTGTTCAATGGCCTCACCAAGAATAAACATAAGCTCTTGCTGTGTGCGCTCAACCTCTTCACGTCGAGTTAAACTTTCGAAGATGATGATAGCTTTGGTGAGCAGTACATTAAGCAACTTGCGTGTCAAGGAACTCAATGGAAGCTCATGGGATACGGACACAGAACACTCATTTGTTTGAGATAGGCGCGTAAAACAAGTAAAGCTGTTATCGGTTTGCACATCGGATTCAAGTTCCATAGCTAGCTTCAAGCTGGCACTGGCAGATTTTGGGTATGGGTCATCATCTGAATCCGTTAAAAGCGTGAAGTCGGTACCATCATGGTACATTTTTAGCGTTTCAAGCTGATCGAGCACATTACGACTCTTGTAATGCAAACTGATACTGATATTGTCGTCAGACGTAAGCTTTTTAACCTCATCTAAGACCTGCATACAGTAGCTTTCACTGTTGTGTGACTGAAGCACGCGAGTAGTCGCATTAACCACATCTTCAAGCCCTTTGTGCCCTTGCTCTACCTCTTTAATATCTCGATATGAGCGAATCGCAGAATAAATTGTCGTCTTTAGGCGGGTAGAATTTAACTCAGTTTTATTTTTATAGTCGTTAATATCGTAGTTACGAATAACATCTTCTTCAGGGGCTTGACCAGGCTGTCCAGTACGAAGTACCAACCGAGTTGAGGTATTTTTGTGACTTTCACGGATCCATTTAACGAGATCCAGACCTGCATGATCGTTTTCCATAACAACATCGACCATGGCAATCGCGATATCGGAGTGCTCTTCAAACAGCTGCATTGCTTCTTTTGCTGAGTGAGCTTTCAAAAATACAAGTGGTCGGTCATCCACTTGAAGGCGTTTCAGCACCATCTCAGATACAGCGATGATGTCATCTTCGTCATCAATTAACGCAACCTTCCATGGCTCAACAGCAGTTCTTTCTAGCTTCTGAGCAATGGCTTGCGGCGCTAAAGAGGCTTGAGGCGTTTTTTTCGAAAATAATGGATTTGGCATATTGAACCAACCTTTGCAAAATTAGGCATTCCTAAAAGATAATGTCTAAATATTGGTCAGAGAGTGCGTTTTGGTCAATTTATAAACTGAATTTAATCGTTTCAAAACGTTGCATAATGTAGAGCACTGCAAAGAAACGCATCTGCACCAATTGGACTAAATTACTAAAAACAGAGCACAATCAACGACGTAACCAGCATCTTCCCTTTTACGACATATACATGCATGATTTTGCCAAAGTTTGAGTCAAAACCTTCCACATCCAAAGCACTGAACTTATCATGACGCTTTTACCATTTTGGAGTCGTCATGCGCCAAGCCACTGTTCAGTTACTGCAGAAATACTACGAAGCCTTCAATGCTCAAGATATGGATACGTTCCTGTCTCTGCTAACGGATGACGTAATACACGACATCAACCAAGGCGATCGTGAAGTAGGCAAGGATACGTTCTCTGCGTTTATGGACCGCATGAACAAAAACTACAAAGAAACCATCGTAGATATTGTCGTGATGTCTAACGAAGCGGGTGACCGTGCCGCGGTTGAGTTCACGGTACTAGGTGAATATCTAGCGACTGACGAAGGTTTGCCAGAAGCTAACGGCCAGACTTACAAACTTCCAGCGGGTGCCTTCTTCGATATCCGCGATGGCAAAGTGGCGCGCGTCACCAACTACTACAACCTAGAAGACTGGATCGCTCAAGTTTCTGCGTAAGCCTTATCTTCTTAAGATTTTAGATAGACAGGAACGCCCATGCTGACATTCCAACGACTCTCTGGCCCAACCTTGAATCAATATATTGATGAGCTGGCACAGCTGCGTATGCAGGTGTTTCGGGACTTTCCTTATCTCTATGATGGGGACTTGGCCTACGAAGCACGCTATTTAAAAACCTACATCGAAGCGCCTGACAGCGTCATTGTATTGGCGTTTGATGGCGATAAAGTCGTTGGAGCCTCCACTGGCGTGCCACTGCGTCACGAAATGGATGAAGTTAAGCAACCATTTCTGGATGCAGGTTTAAACATCGATGAGATCTTTTATTGCGGCGAATCAGTTTTATTATCCGAATACCGTGGTCAAGGCGCTGGAGTGGCTTTTTTCAATCACCGAGAGGCCCATGCTGAAAGCCTAGAGGGCATGAAATATTCCTGTTTCTGCGCTGTACAGCGTCCCGATAACCATCCTGCCCGTCCTGCAGATTATCAGCCATTGGATCAGTTCTGGCGTAATCGTGGTTACGAAAAGCGTTCTGAGCTCGCCACTCACTTTAGCTGGAAAGAAGTCGGCGAAAGCGAAGAGTCATTGAAACCCATGACCTTTTGGATGAAACCTTTAACAAACACAGAACGATTATGAGCGCATTTAAACTGGCCGCGGCTCAATACGACATTGGCTTCTTTAACCGTTGGGAAGAGTTTGCAGACAAGCTTGAAAGCTGGGTGAGCCAAGCGGCACAGCAAGATGCCAAGTTATTGGTGTTTCCTGAATACGGCAGTATGGAACTGGCCTCTTTATTTGGCGAGAAGGTTTACAAAGACCTAAATCTACAACTGCATGAAATGCAGTCTATCCTGCCACAATTCCATGATCTGCACACTGAATTGGCTAAGCGCCACGATGTCATGATCTTGGCCAGCTCGTTTCCAACAATTCAAGACAATGGCACCTTCTTAAACCGCGCTAACCTGTTCGGTCCAAGCGGTTTAATTGGCTTCCAAGACAAGCTAACCATGACCCGCTTCGAAAACGAGCAATGGCACATCACGGGTGGCGACCAGATCAAAGTCATCGACACCGACCTTGGCCGTGTGGGCGTTCATATTTGCTACGATTCAGAGTTCCCCATGATTGCCAACCAGCAAGTAGCGGCAGGTGCAGATCTATTACTTGTACCAAGCTGCACCGACACCGAAGCGGGTTTCCACCGTGTGCGCATTGGTTGTCAGGCTCGCGCCTTAGAAAACCAATGCTATGTGGTGCAATCTCCAACCGTTGGTCATGCGTCTTGGTCTGAGGCGGTTGATATCAACACTGGCCGCGCGAGCGTTTATACACCCGTGGATTATGGTTTCCCTAATAATGGTATCTTGGCACAAGGTGACACAGATGACGCTGGCTGGATCTTTGCCACCGTTGACCTTGCTGAAATAGCCCGCATCCGTGACGAAGGACAGGTATTTAACTACCGTGACTGGCCGAAGCAGTTTGAACTTAAAGGCCCAAAGGGTTGATCTGGAAGCTCTCTAGTCTGAAGAACTTCCCCATCAGTTCTTATTTAGGAGTACAATGCGCGCCATCTTTTCTGAACTAGTAGAATTCCAAAAATGGCTATCAAAGCAACGATTTACAAAGCCTCTGTGCAAGTGTCGGACATGGATCGACACCATTACCAAAGTTACGATTTAACCCTAGCGCTGCACCCTTCTGAAACCGAAGAACGCATGATGACACGCCTAGCTGCGTTTGCATTATTAGCTGATGAGAAAGAAGGCGATGAGCAGTTGTCGTTCACCAAAGGGTTGAGCACCGATGACGAGCCGGATCTATGGCAGAAGAATTTCTCAGATGAGATTTTGCTGTGGGTAGAGCTTGGTCAGCCGGATGAAAAACGTCTGCGTAAAGCCTGCGGTCGCGCAAAAGATGTCGTGGTCGTGAACTACAACGATAAGTCAGATATCTGGTGGGAGCAGAACAAAGGCAAAACCAGCCGTTTTGATAATCTGCGTGTTCTTCAGTTCGCAGAATCTGAAATCCAAGCACTGGAAGGGTTGTGTGCTCGTACCATGCAGTTAAACGTTACTATCCAAGACGGTGAGATGTGGATCTCAAGTGAACAAGGCGAGTGCGCGCTGCATCCTACATGGCGCTAATCTTCTTTGGCTTGCGGTTGTTCAGGTTCAGGATTAAACCGTGCAGCCACATACTGACTGATAACGCCCAACACTTCGGTTTGAATGCCTTTCAATAGCGTTCGACGAGATTGATGGGCGGCTTCACATTGTGTGGTTAATCCCAAGGCAAAACTTACCAGTAAACCTTTAGTGCTCGAAATAGCTTCAAGGGCTTGCTTCTTCGCCAATGTACGATCTGCACCTGCTTTAGCTTGCTGGCGTTTACAGCGCATGTACAGTTTTTCACGTTCTCGATACATGTCATTTAAACCAAACATCAGTCGTCCTCGTTGTCTGTTGGGATGATCGCATCTAACGTACGAGTTAAATCCATTCGCTTAAGAGTTTTGCGTATCAGTAACACCAAGCCAAAAGAACTGATGAGCGTGGCGACCAAAGCAGTGGCTAAAATCCCGATCAGAGACCAACCTGCATACCATGCTGCGGTGGCAAGCAACGCAATCAATAGAAGCCAGCTGGTGACCAATAAGAATACAACCCCACACATCAGAGCGATGAGCTGAGCCCCGGAAGCCATCCAGATCTTGGCTTCTAGTGCGCCAAGACCGAGGATGCTTTTGAGCCACTTTTTGTGACTCATGGTCAGCTGATCGGCGGTAACAGCCGCTTCCTTAGCGGGTATTTCAGTAGTATGGTTGCGCTCTTCAAGTGGCGTCATGCACTGGCTTCCGTGATCGAGTGTTGATTACTTACGCTTGCATAGAAGGCTTGCTGCAACGGCACCTGCAAGGAAAGCAAAGCCCACTGTCTTAAGTGGATTTTCTTTGGCATAAGTCCCCACTGCATTGCTGACTTTCTCAGATTGCTCACGAGCAGTGTCCGCTATCTGATGAGCTTGAGCACTGATTTGTTGCGCCATTGCCTCAACACGCTCTTGGCCATTTTCAGCCGCCGCCGCTGCACCATCAACGCCTTTGTGAGCAGTTTCCGCCACTTTATCAACGGCGTCATGTGCTTTTGACTGAGCATTGTTTTTCGCTTGTGATCCATTCTTCGCTTGGGTAGTGCTGTTTGCTGTAGCCATGATCTTGTACCTCCTGTGCGTTAATTCAGTATTTAAATTAGCGCCATCCTCAACACATTAAAAGGTTTGATCTCTAATCTTCCTTTTGTTTACAAGTTAGCAAAAAGCATCCAATAAAACTGACTCAACTCAAAGGAAATGTCTAAAAACGTGCACTTGGCTCAAGTGGCAGCCACTGACTCTCTCGCTCTCCAGCGATGTCCGCCATTAAAATCTTGGCGGTGGTTGGACCTTGTGTAAAACCTTGATGACCGTGACCAAAATGGAACCACATACGATCATGTTTTGGTGCTTTACCCACAACTGGAAGCATATCTGGCATACACGGACGCGTGCCATACCATTGCTTCTCCTGCACTCGCTCTCCCATTTCGAGTAAGGATCTTAAGGCGTTGACGCCTCGCTCAAGTTGCTCTGGATCGGCAGGGTCGTTTAAATCCACTAATGCAGCGCCCGTGGTTACACGAATGCCGCGACTCATCGGTGCAGCTAGCACCCCATTCGCCACATCTAAGAATGGACGATTGAGATGCGTCGTCTCTTGGTAGTGACCATGATATCCACGCTTATAAACCATCGGAATGCGGTAACCAAATCGCTTGAGTAATTCAGGGCTCCAAGGACCAAGAGCAATCACAACCTGCTCAGCACCAACAATGCCCTGCTCTGTTTTCACCACCCAGCCTGTTGTCGTTTGTGTCAGACTGCTGGCATCACCATGTAATATTCGTCCCCCACGCTGCTCAAATAATGCGGCATAAGCTTGCGTCAGCCCGCCTGGATCTTTACAGCTCCAGCTGTCTAACCAATGAATGGCTCCCGCTGGTGCCTGTTTCAAAGCTGGCTCCTCAGCTTGATACGTCACTCCATCCACAATACGAGAACGTACGCAAAACTCTCGCTCTAAGCGCTCAGCACGAGCTTTTTCTTTTTCAAAACTGGCTTCGTCTCGATACAACATGGCCAACCCATTACGAATGATCAGTTCCTCTGAACCGGACGCTTCAATAAGTGGCGCATGATCAGCTGTCGCAAGTGCAGCAAGTTTTGCATAGGTAATGGAGATTTTGCGGTGTTTATCCGTTGCTGAATTCAAGAAGTAGCGCCACAGAGCAGGCGCCATCCTCAGCGTAGGTTCAAGCTTCCATAACACATCATTGGTCTGACCAATGGCATAGCGCCACAGCGTGCTGATATCTTGTGGTAAGGCATACGGCTCTACCGCCTCCGTTTGAATAATCCCTGCATTACCAAAACTGCTTTCTAGACCTGGTTGAATCCGATCAACCACTGTCACAGTATGCCCAACCTCTTGCAATGCCAGTGCAGAAGAAATGCCCACCATCCCTGCACCCAATACAATGAACTCTGCCATATGCCACGCCTCCAAACCGAGATAACTTCTTATCTACTATGCATTTTAGTCTTACTTAAGTGTAGCTTTTTGTGTGTCCTCTCTGCTTATTGCGGTATATCAACTCTCTTATCGTCAGCTTCCGCTAATCTTAAGGGCTTAACACTTTTGGATATGGACTGGGATGGATCAACTACTTTTGAATGTGCCATTTACAGCTAGCGTCATGGACTTGTTTCGAGATGCCGTTGTTGTTACGGATGCACAAGGCATTATTCTTCAGGTTAATAAAACCTATCAGGACATCTCTGGCTACACCGAAGAAGAGTTGATAGGACAGCGTCCAGCAAAGGTAAAGTCTGGTCGCCATGGCGATACGTTTTATCAAGCCATGTGGCAGGATTTAAAAAGCATCGGATACTGGGAAGGCGAAATATGGGATCGTCGTAAAAATGCCGAGCTTTATCCGAAATGGTTAAAAATTCAGGCCATTCGTGACTCACTCCATCAAATTACACACTATGTTGGAGTGTTTCATGAAACCAAGAACCCTAATCCAAGCTTCCATGAACGTGAACGCCTTGCAAACATCGACCCATTAACGGGGCTGTGTAATCGACGCTGCTACCGTGAGAACTTGATCCAGATCTGTCACGACCTATCCCCCAAAGAGCAATTCATTCAGCTGTATGTAGACATTGATCGCTTTAAGGACATCAATGAGCGGTATGGCTATGTTGTCGGTGATGATTTGCTAACGATCTTTGCTGACCGCATTCGTAGCCTATGGCATGAAATTAATGACAATCTACTAGTTCCTATTGGTAGAGACCAAGATGAGCTTCTAGCACGCTTTAGTGGTGATGAGTTTCTGATGGGGTTCCGCTTTCTGAAACGAGAAGGCATCGATGTAGACGTGTTACTGCAACGTATATCCAATGCTTTAAACGCTCCTTATAAAGCCAGAGGACAGACAATTCATGTATTAAGCAGTGTTGGTATGGCACAACTGCATGTCGATGCAAGCGATGGTGATGAGTTGATCGCACACTCTGAGGCGGCAATGTACGTCGCTAAGCAAACAGGTGGCGATGGTACTATGATTTTCACACAGTCTATTCGAGATATTTTAGAGCGCAAAAGATTGATTGAGCGTAGCCTTATTTCAGCCATCAAAGCCCATCAATTTGAGCTGTATTACCAACCTAAGATTGGAGGGCTTTCGCGCCAAGTATGTGGTTATGAAGCATTAGTGCGTTGGAACCATCCAGAACTAGGTATGCTGTCTCCAACAGAGTTTATCCCCATTGCAGAAGAAACTGGGGCTATTTTGCCCTTGGGGGATTGGATTCTTGAACAAGCTTGCCAATACGCCAAACGCCTGCACGATTTAGGTTTTCATAATTTGCCTGTTGCGGTGAACGTATCAGCAGCCCAACTCTCTGACCCAGGCTGGTTAGATCGTCTTCTACTCACACTTAAGTCAACACAGCTACCAGCCCATCTTATTGAACTAGAGCTTACGGAGACTCAACTGCTGAATGATATTGATCATTCTACCGATATCATTACCTACATCCGCTCGTTAGGAATAAAAGTAGCCCTTGATGATTTTGGCACAGGCTATTCATCACTGAGTTACCTTCGTAACCTACCTCTTGATACATTGAAAATTGATCGATCTTTTGTTTCTCACCTTAAAGAAGGTCAAGAAAGCTACGATCTAGCAATCATTAAAGCGGTAACAGCACTTGCTAAGCAGCTAGGTATTGCCCTGGTTGCTGAGGGCGTTGAGCAACCCACCCAAGAAAAAATTCTAACCGACATCGGCTGTGACCAATTACAAGGGTATCTCTACAGTAAACCGATACCCGCTAAGGAGTTTTTAGCACTTTGCTTACGTAGTCTAGCTGCGGAAGATGCATAAAGTTATTTTCGTGTGAAACTTTTTGAAATGCCTTCCGTGTATAGAAACACTAACGACGTGTTAGTACCCAACACGAATCAGGTATTTACAGGAAGGTTATTATGAAAGCGACAAAACTTAACGCACTTAAAGCTCTTTCTCTAGGAATGGTCCTTGCAGGCGCGGTTAGCACTGCTAGCGCGGCACATCATGGCTTGGCGGTCAAAGGTATGGATCAAGATGTTTCTCATGGCTATGTTACAGCCAGCACAATCAAGTCTGAAGCAAATGGGTGGCTAGTGGTGCATCGCACCGATAGCAATATGAAACCTGGTCCTGTGGTTGGTTACGCTCCCGTTATCAAAGGCACGAACAGTAATGTCAGTGCTATTTTGCAAGAACCAGTGAAAAGCGGCGAAATGCTGATGCTGATGTTACACGGTGAAAATGGGGGCATGAAGACAGGCGTCTTTGAATACACTCTAGGAGCCAAGGAGGATGGTCCAATCAAAGTGGATGGTAAACTGATCATGGATGTTATTACCGCTAAATAATCTTTTTGATCATAAAGGTGGGTTTCCCCGCCCACCTTTTTCAGTCTAAACTTAGTAATGAGCTTACCGGCTCTCTAATAAAAATAATCATACGTTGCGCATGATCTGCCAACGAGGAGAAATTACTATGTTGACGACTAAATCAGCTCAAGAAGCTTTTCGTCTTGAAGTTGGTCAATTACCTCAAGCAAGTGTAAACCATCTTGCCCCCTCTTTTGACAACTTACCAGACAACCCATACGCCGATGGTTCTTACCGATTACGCCGTTACTCGCGCTTCATCTTCAGCAACGACTCACTAAAACGTCTTCCAAGCAAGGCATTCGTACAAGACGAAAGTATCAATCACTTTCAAGGGAATGTTGAGCGCACCTATCCAGAAATTGAGAACAAAACGGTATCTGACCCAGCTTTTTTGGAGTTATTCGAGCACTTCCAAAAGATGACCGATATTGCGGACGGCAGCACGATAGAGGTTCACCAAATACGTATCTTCGCTGATCATAACCCTGTTGAAGTGGCGCCAGAAGGCGTTCACCAGGACGGTTTTGATCGCATTGGCATCTATGTTATACAACGCCACAACATCACTGGTGGTGAAGTGAGTGTCCATACAATGGAAACCAGCCCAGCCATGATGAAGCATCCTCTTAATAATGGTGAATTCGTTGTCTTAAATGATCGCCGTTTTTTCCACTATGCAGCGCCTATTGAGCCAATTAACGGTGAGCTTGGATATATGGATGCGTTTGTTCTGACGGCAAACTTTATCCATTAATCTATTACATTAAATGGGCCAGCCTTTACCTTATTACGGGTAAAGGCTGACATCTAGATAAAGTGCGTTATTCGGGGCGCTACTGCTTTATTACCCATTCCTTGATCTGTTGGCGCTGCTCTTCATTGCCTTGCAGGTAAAGTAGCTGGATTGATTTTAATAGTTCATTCTTGGTGGGATCTTCCTCCTTGCTTTGAACAAACTCATTTTCTTGCGCTTTATTATATTGATCTAACAATGACTGGATTGCTTCTTTCGGAACGTCTTCTTCCGATAGGGGCTGGTATTTGATCGTTTTAATCGCGCCTTTATTAAATTGCACCCGCCACAT
Organism: Marinomonas communis; assembly: GCF_004363305.1. GTDB lineage: Bacteria > Pseudomonadota > Gammaproteobacteria > Pseudomonadales > Marinomonadaceae > Marinomonas > Marinomonas communis. Next base: position 283,953 of record NZ_SNZA01000006.1, read on the forward strand.
ATTACGATTTTCAAAATAGAGTTCGGCTTGGCTTTTGGTAAACAAATCTGGCGCTAAGATCTGCACCTCATCACTGGCCAAGGTGGAAAACGTCATCAGGTAAGGCAGTGTTTTAAATTCCACTTCACCGCTACCATCACGTAGGCGGCTCTTATAACGAAACACCAATTGATGATCGCCAGACTTTAAATCCCTAGGGGTCGTATTCAGAGACTTTAAAACTTTCCCATCAACAGCCAATAGCTCAATCGCCTTATCTACATGAAGCGAACCCGCATGCAATAGGAACGAAGAACACAGCAAACCTGCACTCACCAGCCACTTTAATCGTTTCATTTTTTACTTCCCTTTCGAATCCGTAGCCAATCGTAGACACTACCATTGGTTAATGTATAATCAGCGCCCTTGTTTGACCACATGGTTGAATAATCACCTGAAGCATTTGGGTTCCCTCACCCCAAACCAACTAAAAAGGTAACGCTATGAGTTCGTTTACTCCTGCGCAAAAAGGTAAGGCTTTGCGCTATTTAATCGCCTTCCATCTTTTGATCATCGCATCAAGTAACTACTTAGTACAAATCCCATTCACCCTCTTCGGTTTTCATACCACATGGGGTGCATTTACTTTTCCATTTATTTTCTTAGCAACGGATCTAACGGTTAGAATTTTCGGTGCCCCCCTTGCGCGCAAGATCATATTCTTGGTGATGATTCCTTCTTTAATCGCTTCATACGCTTTGTCCGTATTGTTTTATGAAGGTGTCTTTCAAGGCTTTGGCGCATTGTCGGACTTCAACCTGTTTGTCGCGCGTATCGCTGCTGCAAGTTTAATGGCTTATGTTCTAGGGCAGATATTAGATGTCCATGTGTTTAACCATCTAAGACAGCTACGTAGCTGGTGGATAGCCCCTGCGGCTTCCACAGTTATCGGCAATGGCTTGGATACTCTAGCATTTTTTGGCATCGCCTTTTATCAGAGCCCAGATCCATTCATGGCGTCACACTGGCAAGAAATTGCTTTAGCTGACTATGGCTTCAAGCTAATCATAAGTTTAGGTCTATTCATCCCTATGTATGGTGTTTTACTGGCTTTTTTAGTTAAAAAAATCACTGCGACTAAAACCGATTTTAAACTCGCAAACGTATAGCTTATACGCAAAAGCCGCGGCAATTACCGCGGCTTTTTTGTATCCGTCACTATATTGAGAGTTAAACGATGAATGAAGCAAAACATTTAGACGATGCAGCCATTTCAAGAATTATTGAAATGGCTTGGGAAGATAGAACCCCCTTCGAAGCCATTGAAGAGTTGTATGGCCTAAATGAGTCAGACGTCATTCGGCTTATGCGTTCACACTTAAAACTTTCAAGTTTCAAGAACTGGCGGGCTCGAGTCTCGGGACGTACGACCAAGCACAAAGCACTTCGTTCAGTAGATATTCTTCGCGGCTATGCACCTGCTCAGTACAAACCAAACCATGGACTAAAGCGACGTTAACCACCATGACGCAATGTTGGTTTAAGAGCGAATTTACCGTCGCCTGCTAATGCAAACACTGTTAGAGCTAATGCCCAAAATGCAGGAAACTCCCAACCACCATTTGGGTTATTGAAGTAGAATCCCGCAGCCCCATGAACCATTACAATAGAACCAACTAGAATTGGAATTAAGGTAATGGCAAAGAAGCGTGCGTAGACACCAAGAATTAGCGCAATACCTCCAATTAGCTCCCAGCCCATACCAAGGTATGCAGAGAAGCCTGGTAGGCCTAGTGATTCGAAGAATTGTGCTGTGCCTGCTGGAGTAAAGACAAAGAACTTCAAACCGAAGTGCATTAGAAATAAACCACCTAGAGCTAAGCGTAGTAACAGTAGAGCATATGGGGCAGTGCGTTGGTCAAGCATGTTAGGATACCGTTATCAGTTAATCATTAAACGTAGATTAACTGATAACCTTATGAATTAAATCACCCTAAAATGCACTTGATTATTTCTGAAAATGAAACAATTCATAATGAAGTAAAGAGGCTTTACAATAGTGACGACTGCCTTGCTATTACGCAATAAATATCATGATACTGTGTAAAGGTAGGCAAACAGCTTGCTGAAATTCATCAACTCATACAAAGTTGTTACTAGTTACCACTATTTAATGAGGATTTAACGATATGGATTTAATACGTATTTTATTCGCTATCTTACTACCGCCACTTGGCGTGTTCTTACAAGTAGGTATAGGTGGTGCCTTTTGGCTTAACATATTGTTAACTCTGTTAGGCTACATTCCTGGTATCGTTCACGCAGTCTGGGTCATCGCCCGCCGCTGAATGCGCCTTTCACATCATTTAGGTTTCCTTTGCCCAACGCCCTATGTTGGGCTTTTTTATGTTAATAAGTATATTAATTATCAACATAAAAAAACGTTCCAGCGATAGGCAAGCAACAGTCGCTTAATGTGGATAAGTAACCCAGCGTAACCTCTGTGCGATAAGGCGACGACCACAATGATCTGAAGCGGCGCTTCATCCCCTACGGGCATCCTGCGGATATCTGCCACTGGCTCCTACGGAGCATCGTGTCATCAGATGGATCCATTGTAGTGGACAGATAGGTGAAGTGGTTCCACTTTTTAATTCAGGAAAATAAAAAACCCCGCCCTGCTTTGCAGGACGGGGTTCTTTTCATTTAAAAGCTTGACGACGACCTACTCTCACATGGGATCTCCCACACTACCATCGGCGATGGCGCTTTTCACTTCTGAGTTCGGGATGGGATCAGGTGGTT
>NZ_SNZA01000007.1:0-108738 GCF_004363305.1 Marinomonas communis
AGCCTGCCGCCAGCGTTCAATCTGAGCCATGATCAAACTCTTCAGTTTAAAAAAGCTTGCTCAAACTCATGAATCACGTCTGACTTTAACTATATTCTTCAATCCGAAGACTAAAGAACGTAAAGCGAATTGACATGGTCACTCATTTAAGACTTCTAAAGTTTTTGAGAAGTCTCCAGCGAGCGCCCACACAAATTATCTGATTATCTATTTTAAAGAGCGTTGACACATTTTCTTAACTCTCTAAGAGTAAGTTGCTTACCGTTTCCAGTTCGCTGTGCAGTCCGTGGTGGCCTGCCGTGTCAGTGGGTGCGTATAATACGCATCAGAATTTTCAGCGCAAGCTCTTTTTCAATTATTTTTAAAAAAGTTCCCTTTATGACGAAAAAAGCTCGAATCTGTTTACTTATCAACCAGAAACACACACCAATCGATCAATAAACAACCAAAAACTTTGCAAAACAAACCGCTCCCCAATAAAACCAAGGCCCTGAAAGCAAAAAGCCCGCTACTGATTTCAGTAGCGGGCTTTGAAATATGAGCTAACTTGTCGCGCTATTTAGCCACCAACGTAGCTTAGCATCACACCAGCAGCTACCGCAGAACCAATAACACCTGCAACGTTTGGCCCCATTGCATGCATTAGCAAGAAGTTTTGCTTATTGGCTTCAAGGCCTACTTTGTTCGCAACACGAGCTGCCATCGGTACTGCCGATACACCTGCAGCACCAATAAGTGGGTTAATTGCAGTCGATGAAAATTTGTTCATCACTTTCGCCATTAACACACCAGCAGCGGTACCGATAGAGAACGCCACCAAACCAAGTGACAAAATACCTAGCGTTTCTATATTCAAGAACGCCTCAGCACTCAATTTTGAACCCACACCTAAACCTAGAAAGATAGTCACGATGTTAATCAATGCATTTTGCGCCGTATCACTTAGACGATCTACAACACCACATTCACGCATCAAGTTACCAAAACAGAACATACCTAATAATGGAGCGGCTGATGGTAAGAACATTGCTACTAGAATGGTCACAATAATCGGGAAGACAATTTTCTCACCTTTAGTTACGTGACGCAGTTGCTCCATTTTAATAGAACGCTCTTCCACTGATGTCAGTGCACGCATAATAGGTGGCTGAATCAGCGGCACCAGTGCCATGTAAGAATACGCCGCAACGGCAATTGCCCCTAGTAGTTCTGGCGCCAATCGGCTAGCAACAAAGATAGCGGTTGGGCCATCTGCGCCACCGATAATACCAATCGCTGCGGCATCAGCTAATGTAAAGTCCATAATGCCTGAAGCACCTAGCAATACCGCACCGATAACCGTGGCAAAAATACCAAACTGCGCAGCGGCACCTAGAAGTAATGTTTTAGGGTTCGCAAGCATAGGGCCGAAATCAGTCATCGCCCCAACACCCATAAAGATAAGCAGAGGGAATAAACCTGTTTCGATACCACCGTGGTAAATGTAATACTGCAATCCACCTGGCGACACCATGTGTCCCGCCGCATCGTAAACCGGAGCAGACATAAAACCTGCCCCAGGAATATTTACCAACACAGCACCAATACCAATAGGTAAAAGTAAAAGTGGTTCAAAGCCCTTTTTGATAGCAAGATAAATCAGCAACAGCCCTACCACCATCATGATGGCTTGACCAAGCTCAAGCTGATATATACCAGTATCGTGATAAAGGTTTAATAATTTCTGTTCCATTCGTTATCGACCTTTTAAAGAGCTAAAAGAGCTTGGCCAACTTGCACGGCATCGCCCTCTTTCACGTAAACAGATGCCACTGTACCGGCTTTCGGCGCAGAAATTTCTGTTTCCATTTTCATTGCTTCCATAATCATCACCGTTTCGCCTTCTGCCACTTGCTGACCAGGAGAAACAAGTACCTTAAAAATATTCCCCGCAAGCGGTGCAGGCACGTCTTCTCCACCACTCGCTGGTGCTGGCGAAGCTGCTGGAGCCGACGCTTGAGGAGCAGAAACGGGTTGAATATTGCTTACATCACCACCTTCTGATACCTGAACAACAAAGCTTTGACCAGAAACGTTCACAGTGTAAACAGCTGGCCCTTCCGATGGAGCCGCTTTTGGGGCCGCCGCCGGTGCAGCGTCTTCTAATGTTGGGGCTGGCTCAAATGCTGAGGCATCACCACGGTTTTGCAGGAATTTCAAACCAATCTGTGGGAACAGTGCATACGTCAATACGTCATCAATTTCATCTGACGCAAGTTTCACACCTTTTTCTTGAGCTAGTTGTTTAAGCTCTGCAGATAGTTTATCCATTTCTGGCTCAAGCAGATCCGCAGGACGGCATGTAATCGCTTCCGCACCGTCTAATACTCGCGCTTGAAGCTCTTTATTAAACTCAGCAGGTGCCGCTCCGTATTCCCCTTTGAGAACACCAGCGGTTTCTTTCGAAATAGACTTGTAACGCTCACCCGTTAAAACATTCAATACTGCCTGTGTGCCAACGATCTGAGAAGTCGGTGTCACTAGCGGGATCATACCTAGATCTTCACGAACACGAGGAATTTCTTCTAAAACCGCATCGAACTTATCTGATGCCCCTTGCTCACGCAGCTGGTTTTCCATATTGGTCAACATACCACCAGGCACTTGGGCGATTAGAATACGAGAATCAGTTCCGCGAAGAGAACCTTCGAACTTAGCGTACTTCTTACGAACCGTACGGAAATATGCAGCAACTTCTTCTAGCTTAGCTAAATCTAGGCCAGTATCACGATCTGTTCCTTGTAGCGCTGCAACAATAGATTCTGTTGAAGAGTGGCCGTATGTCATCGACATAGAAGAAATCGCCGTATCAACGCGGTCAATACCTGCTTCAATAGATTTAAGAATGGTCATATCTGACAAGCCAGAGGTAGCATGGGCATGCAGTTGCACCTCTAGTTGGGTCTGCTCTTTAAGCTTGCCTACCAACTCATAGGCATCGTAAGGAGTCAGAATGCCAGACATATCCTTGATAGCGATCGAATCCGCTCCCATATCTTCTAGAGTTTTGGCGTAATCGATCCAGTTTTGTAGAGTGTGAACATGACTTTTAGTGTAGGAAATAGTGCCTTGTGCGTGCTTACCTTCCGCCTTCACTGCCTTGATGGCCGTCTCTAAATTTCGAGGATCATTCATGGCATCAAAAATACGGAAAACATCCACGCCATTCTTCGCAGCACGCTCAACAAATTTTGACACCACATCATCAGCATAATGACGGTAACCTAGCAGATTCTGACCACGAAGCAGCATTTGTTGTGGCGTGTTTGGCATTGCCTTTTTTAGCTCACGAATGCGATCCCATGGGTCTTCACCAATAAAACGGATACAAGAATCGAAAGTTGCACCGCCCCAAGACTCCAACGACCAGAAGCCAATTTGATCAAGCTTCTCCGCAATAGGAAGCATGTCATCGATACGCATTCGCGTTGCAAATAAAGATTGATGTGCATCTCTTAAAACGACATCCGTGATGCCAAGAGGTTGTTTATTGTTCGACATTTTGTGGCCTCTAATCGTCTATGATTGGTATTAACGGTTACGATGTTGATGGATAGCGGCTGTAATTGCTGCTGTAATTTTAGGATCCGTAGCGGATGCTGAATTCGAAGTCGTAGGAGCAACACTTGGTTTCTTTGCTACCGGAGTCGCTTCAGGAAAATATTGATTGATCAACTTGGACATCAAGCCGGTCGCAATAATAAGCAAGCAAAGAAAAACGAAAACGAATCCCATGCCTAGCAGCATTAAGCCAAAACCATCGTTAATTAAGTTATTCATAGCACTTTCCATTAAAATCTGAATAATTCAGAGCACAGTCACTTTGTGTCACTCGGCAATTACCGTTTTGCACAAAAATTCCCCAGTGTTTATTCTTTTTGTATCACAAAGAATACTGATTTCATATTTTTTTGCTTTGGAAGTTACTAACGTGAACTTGCTTAATTGCGCCAGCTCCCTCCCCACTGAACACAACATCATACTGGCCGTCGCACCAATGGAAGGTGTCATGGATCATACTATGAGGGCACTTCTATCAAGAGTGGGCGGAATGGATTACCTCGTATCAGAATTTGTACGCGTCACTCAGCGACGCGTACCTGCCCAATCATTAAAACGCCTCGTCCCAGAGCTAAATAACCATTGCCAAACTCCGTATAAGCACCCTGTCCACTTGCAGCTACTGGGCTCAAACATTGAAACCATGGCAAAAACTGCAACAGAAGCAAGCTTAGCTGGAGTAACGCATTTGGACTTAAATTTTGGCTGTCCCGCAAAACGCGTGAATGGCCACGGTGGTGGCTCTTTCATGCTACAAGATCCCGAGACACTGTATCAGGTAGTCAAAGCTGTTCGTGAGTCGTTAGCAAGCAACATCCCTCTCTCCGCAAAGATGAGACTTGGCTACCTTGATGAGGATCTATTTTTTGAAAACTTAGAGGCGATTGAAAAAGCCGGCGCTGACACATTAACAATACATGGCCGAACTAAGAAGGATGGCTACGGACCAGCCGCAAGGTGGGAAAAAATAGGCGAGGCGGTAAAGCGCTCCAAGATGACGATCATTGCCAATGGCGACATTCAGGACCGTGCATCGCTAGAACGTTGCATGGCTACAACAGGATGCTCGCATTTTATGATTGGTCGAGGCAGTCTGAGCAACCCCTTCATCTTTAGAGAATTAAAAGGTGGTGCTCCTGGTAGCTTATCGGAGCTATTCGAACTTATAGAGCTTTATATCAATGAGTTACTACAACACTATGACGACTTTGCAACCCTTGGACGCATAAAGCAATGGAGCGCACACTTGCGCAGAGACTGGCCTATCATGGCAGATAACTTGAGAGCCATCCGAAGCACACAACATACGGATCAACTGAAAGCACTATTGCAGACTATGCAAAAATCGGAAGCTTGAATAAAAGGAAGAAAGAATGGCGCATCCGAGAGGATTCGAACCTCTGACCGCTCGGTTCGTAGCCGAGTACTCTATCCAGCTGAGCTACGGATGCGTATTAAAATGGCGGAGAGCGAGGGATTCGAACCCTCGATGAGTTTCACCCCATACTCCCTTAGCAGGGGAGCGCCTTCGGCCACTCGGCCAGCTCTCCGTCGATGTGCTGCATATTATGAATATTCATCTTCACAAACGCAACCCAAAAGACTGTAAGATTTTTAAAAATCTTAATAAAAACAACTAGTAGAGTTCAAAAAAGCATTACCAGATTTTCATCTGCTATGTTGAGAAATAAAAAAATGGAGACATTTAGAACTTACTTAGAAGGGGAAGTAATGGCGCATCCGAGAGGATTCGAACCTCTGACCGCTCGGTTCGTAGCCGAGTACTCTATCCAGCTGAGCTACGGATGCGTAACTACTTTTTCATTTTAGATGGCGCATCCGGGAGGATTCGAACCTCCGACCGCTCGGTTCGTAGCCGAGTACTCTATCCAGCTGAGCTACGGATGCATATCTAAAATTTTACACGATTAACTAAAAGGATAGTTTTAGTTAATTTAACACTTGCCTTTACTTTAAATGGCGCATCCGAGAGGATTCGAACCTCTGACCGCTCGGTTCGTAGCCGAGTACTCTATCCAGCTGAGCTACGGATGCACAGCACATTTAAAATGGCGGAGAGTGAGGGATTCGAACCCTCGATGAGTTTCACCCCATACTCCCTTAGCAGGGGAGCGCCTTCGGCCACTCGGCCAACTCTCCGTAACAAGTGCGGCGTATTATAGAGGCCTCATTTGTTATGTAAAGGCTTTTTTCAAAAAAAATTAATCTTCTGAATTTTGGTCGTCTTGCTCTTTCTGAATGCGAAGGTAAATCTCTTCACGGTGAACAGAAACATCTTTTGGAGCATTGATACCGATACGGACTTGGTTGCCCTTTACACCTAAAACAGTTACTGATACTTCATCACCAACCATTAGAGTTTCACCAACGCGACGAGTTAAAATAAGCATAACACTTCTCCTTTAATATCCTTGTGAGATGTCAGAAACCCCTGACTGCTTTTGTAGGAATTTCCTTACAAGGTGAATTGTAGCCGCTCTCATACTTCGAATCCATATCCCATCGCAGTGAACTTGTATCAAAGTGTTACGCTTCGCTAACACCTGCATTAGGATCGTTAAGTTTGAATGCCGAATGTAATGCGCGTACTGCTAATTCCATGTATTTCTCATCAATTATGACAGACACTTTGATCTCAGATGTGGAGATAAGTTGAATATTGATGGATTCTGCTGCAAGTGCTTTAAACATATTTGTTGCAACACCGGCATGAGATCGCATTCCCACACCCACTATAGACACCTTAGCAATGTTATCGTTCGATAAAACTTCTTTCGCATTTAAGTCTTTCGCTACCACTTCAAGCACTTTCAATGCTTTGTCGTAATCATTGCGATGCACAGTGAAAGTGAAATCCGTCGTCCCATCCATTGAAACGTTTTGCACAATCATGTCGACCTCGACATTTGCATCACTTACAGGGCCCAAAATCTTTGAAGCAACACCTGGTACGTCTGGAACGCCTTTTAACGTTAATTTTGCTTCATCACGATTAAACGCGATACCAGAAACGGCTGGTTGTTCCATAGAAATCTCTCCGTCAGTAGTTATTAGCGTACCCTCACCTTCCACAAAGCTTGAAAGTACACGTAATGGAACTTGATACTTACCTGCAAATTCAACCGAACGAATCTGCAACACCTTTGAGCCGAGACTTGCCATCTCAAGCATTTCTTCAAATGTAATCTTTTCAAGGCGACGAGCACTATCGACCACACGAGGGTCAGTCGTGTAAACACCATCTACATCGGTATAAATTTGGCATTCATCAGCTTTTAACGCAGCGGCCAACGCCACACCCGTCGTATCTGAGCCGCCACGACCAAGCGTCGTAATATTGCCGTGTTCATCCGCACCCTGGAAACCTGCCACAACCAATACTTTGCCAGCGTCCAAATCTGCTCGCATAGACTCAGTATCAATATCTTGGATACGTGCTTTACCGTGAGCACTGTCAGTCGTGATACGAACTTGGCTACCCGTATACGATTTGGCTTGCAAACCACGCTTCATCAGGGCCATGCTCAATAACGCAATCGTCACCTGCTCGCCTGTGGACAACAACACGTCCATCTCACGAGCATCAGGGGTCCCCTGAATACTTTTAGCCAATTCGATTAAGCGGTTGGTTTCACCACTCATGGCCGACACAACGACAACAATATCGTCACCCTGCTGTTTATGCTTCAAGACACGGTCTGCTACCGCCTCAATACGCTCAACCGAGCCTACGGAAGTACCGCCATATTTTTGAACCAACAATGCCATATTCTATATCCCAAACTAAAAAGCGCCCCGATGGGGCGCATAAATCATTTATAGTCGTTCGTTAACCCAGTCTGGAACGACTGCCAGCACTTCCGCAACCCCTTCTGGTTTGCTTCCGCCAGCTTGTGCCATATCAGGACGACCGCCGCCGCGACCATCCACATATGGCGCTGCCATTTTGATTAAGTCTCCAGCTTTGACTTTTGCTGTTAACTCTTTCGTCACACCTGCAATCAAACTCACTTTGCCATCGTTTACCGCAGCCAACAAAATGACTGCCGACTCAAGCTTGCTCTTCAATTCATCCAGCAAATCACGAAGGCCTTTTGGATCTTCGATCTCAACCTGAGCAACTAATAACTTGCCACCATTGATAGCGACAGCTTGAGAAGCTAGGTCCGCACCCGCTTGCGCAGCCAACTTAGACTTAAGTTGATCAATTTCTTTTTGCAATGCACGTGCTTGATCGTTAAGAGCAACCACTTTATCTAGTGCCGCTTCTTTGCTTGCTTTAAATAAGCCTGCAATCTGAGACAAGGACAATTCTGTTTGACGCGTTGCATCAATCGCAGCTTTACCTGTCAACGCCTCAATACGACGCACACCCGCCGCAATACCGCTTTCCTGAACAACCTTAAACAGACCAATATCACCTGTGCGTTTAACGTGTGTACCACCACACAGTTCAATTGAGTAATCTGCACCCATCGTTAAAACACGAACTTGGCTTTCGTATTTTTCGCCAAACAATGCTTGAGCACCCTTTTCTTTGGCTGCCTCAATATCCATGATTTCAGTGATAGTTTCATGGTTCAAACGAATCTGCTCGTTAACCATGTCTTCCACTTGCTCAAGTTCTGCTGCTGTTAAACCTTCAAAATGAGAGAAGTCAAAGCGCAAACGCTCAGGGTTAACCAAAGAGCCTTTTTGCACAACATGGTCACCCAGCACACGGCGAAGCGCTTCATGCAATAGGTGAGTCGCCGAGTGATTCAATGCCGTTGCATTACGCAGAGATTTATCAACCTCTGTCGTAACCACATCGCCGACTTTTAAGGCACCTTCGCGTACTTCTACATGATGCAGATGTACTTTACCCTGTTTGGTAGTATTCGTTACTTTCACTGCAGCAGGGCCACGGAACCAGCCTTGGTCACCAACCTGACCACCAGACTCACCGTAAAACGGCGTTTCAGCCAAGATCACCAAGCCTTTTTGACCTTGCTCTAGGGAATCAACAGACTCACCTTCTACAAGAATTTGCTCAACAGCGCTTTTGCCTTCTAAGTCAGAATAGCCTGTAAATTCTGTTTGACCGTCCACACTAACAGAGCCAGACATATCCATACTGAAGTTACTCGCCGAACGCGCACGTGCACGCTGAGCTTCCATTGCCGCTTCAAAACCTTCTTCGTCAATCTCAAGGCCCGCTTCACGTGCAACGTCATTTGTTAAGTCAGCGGGGAAACCGTACGTATCGTAAAGCTTGAAGATGGTCTCACCTGGGATGATTTTACTATCTCCTAGGTTAGAAATAGCTTCTTCAAGGATACGCATACCTTGATCTAGCGTTTTCGCAAACTGCTCTTCTTCTTTCAGAAGGATCGATGCGACACGATCAGCAAGTTTACGTAGCTCAGGGTAAGCTTCACCCATCTCTGCATCCAACGCTGCAACTAGCTTGTGGAAAAACGGCTGCTTCTGACCAAGCTTGTTACCGTGGCGAACTGCACGACGAATAATACGACGCAGAACGTAACCACGACCTTCGTTTGAAGGTACAACACCATCAACGATCATGAATGAACATGAACGGATGTGGTCAGCAATAACGCGTAGTGACTGAGAAGAAAGATCTTCTGCACCTACAGCCTCTGCAGACGCTTTAATTAGATTTTGGAACAGGTCTATTTCGTAGTTAGAGTGCACACCTTGCAGGATAGCCGCGATACGCTCAAGACCCATACCGGTATCAACAGAAGGCTTAGGTAGATTCGCCATCGTACCATCCGCTGAACGGTTGTACTGCATGAATACGACGTTCCAGATTTCAATGAAACGGTCGCCATCTTCTTCTGGAGAACCTGGAGGCCCACCCCAAATGTGCTCACCGTGATCGTAGAATACTTCTGTACATGGACCACAAGGGCCTGTATCACCCATCGCCCAGAAGTTATCTGATGCGTAGCGTGCGCCTTTGTTATCGCCGATACGAATGATCTTTTCAGCAGGAACGCCGATCTTATCTTTCCAAATGTTGTACGCCTCATCATCTTCAGCATAAACAGTTACCAAAAGCTTTTCTTTTGGAAGGCCCAAAACACCGGTTAAAAACTCCCAAGCGTAAGAGATAGCGTCTTCTTTGAAGTAGTCACCAAAACTAAAGTTACCCAACATTTCAAAGAAGGTATGGTGACGCGCCGTGTAGCCTACGTTTTCCAAGTCATTGTGTTTACCACCCGCTCGAACACAGCGCTGCGATGTAGTCGCTCGAGTGTAAGGGCGCTGATCAGCCCCAAGAAAAACATCTTTAAATTGCACCATCCCCGCGTTTGTGAACAACAAGGTCGGATCGTTCCCAGGAATCAGCGAGCTGGACTCGACGATTTGGTGCTGCTTGCTTTCAAAGAAAGACAAAAATGACTGGCGTAACTCAGAACTCTTCATATTGGATGAGACTCTATCTCTAAATATCTGGCAAATTAAACAGTACGACTGGCTCCTATTAGGGCGCCATTATGCACTTTAGAAAGGTAGAAAATAGTACACGGAAATAGAGTAGTTGATCAAAACTTAAAAAATGATTTTTGCCATTTTTTGATCAAAAAAGACGGATTGATAGGGTTTCCACGCTATCAATCCATATTAAGGAACAACAATCAACGCTAATCTTTAGTCAGATAAATACGACTGGGACGCGATGTCATACGCGTCACCAACTCATAACCTATGGTTTTCGAGCAGTGGGCGACATGCTCAACTGGCACACCGTCACCCCATAGAACCACTTCGTCGCCGATAGCAAGATTCGTAGTGTCGTTATCTGAGAGTTTCGCAGTAATCATATCCATGGAAACTCGGCCAGCTAATTCAGCGGCGTTACCTTTAATAAGCAAAGGGGTTCCATGATCCGCGGATCGGGGATAGCCATCCCCATAACCTGCTGCAATCGTTACTAACTGATGATCCTCTGGTGCCTGATAAGACAAACCGTAACCCACTTGATCGCCGGCTTTTATTTGTCTTACGGAAATGACCTTCGAACTCAATGTCATAGCAGGCTTTAAACCAAGTTCTGCACCACTCACTTCAGCAAATGGCGAAATGCCGTACAGCATAATCCCTGGGCGAATCCAGCCACCCTCAGGCACACTCCACTTCATAATCGCAGCAGAATTAGCCACACTGGCCTGAATATCCCCAATGAGCTGGCGCGTTTGCTCAAAATACGCCAACTGTTTCATCGTCGTCATATCTGACAAATCATCCGCGCAGGCAAAGTGTGTCATCAATAGTACTTCACCAACCAAGCCTGAGTTTCGCAATGCCTCTACGAATTCAGGCGCTGTTTCTTGCGTTACACCCAGTCGGTGCATACCCGAGTCGAGTTTTACAAACACCTTCTCGATAGACTTACCAAGCGCCAAAAGACTCTCTAACTGCATGGTATTTTCAATGGCAGCCCAAAAACCCTGATCGGCACAAAGCTCCCACTCTGAAGGTTCAAATACGCCTTCCAATAGCATAATAGGCTTTTTAATCTGCGCCGCTCGAAGCTCTAACGCTTCTTCAATGGTCGCAACCGCAAATGCATCCGCATCTTCTTCTAAATATTGCGCGACACGCACGGCACCATGGCCGTATGCATCGCTTTTGACAACTGCAAAAGCATTACATTTAGGATGTAGCTTTTTTGCGTATCGGTAATTTGACAGGATCGCCTCTAAATCGACGGTCGCTGTAAGTGGCCTAGACATCGGAGCCCCTTATTTTGCGTAACGTTTCACGGCAAGTTCCGACGAATCAATCGCCGTTTGGCTGCCCATCATAATATCAGCAATGATTGCTGCTGAACCGCAGCTCATGGTCCAACCTAAGGTTCCATGACCTGTATTGAGGTAGAGACCTTTGATGGGCGTCTCACCAATAATTGGTGTGCCATCAGGTGTCATTGGTCGTAACCCAGTCCAATACTCAGCTTCGCTCAGGTTAGCGCCTTGAGGGAACACATCACCAACAACGTGAGTGATAGTGTCTGTGCGAGATTTCGGCAAATCTAGGTTGTAGCCTGTTAATTCAGCCGTACCCGCCGCACGAATACGATCTCCTAAACGCGTCACAGCGACCTTGTATGTTTCGTCCATAATAGTCGAGGTCGGCGCATACGCTTGATCAGTGATCGGCACAGTTAAAGAGTAGCCTTTGACAGGGTAGATTGGTACATCCAAGCCGATTGCCTTGAGCATTTCTTTTGAATAGCTCCCCAAACACACCAGAAGCTGCTCACAAGACACATCACCTTCATTGGTAATTACGGATCGCACTTGGCCTTGCTCGACAAGAATACGCTCTATAGAAGTATTAAACTTGAATTCAACACCTAATGACTCACACTCTTTCTTTAAAGACTGACAGAACATCAAGCAATCACCCGTTTCGTCACCCGTAAGACGCAGGCCACCTTTAAACTTGTGAATAACGGGCGCTAATCCAGGCTCCACAGCCAAGATAGCTTTCGGGTCTAACACCTCGTGTGCCACACCAAGTGATTTCAGCACTTTAATGTCTTTTTCAGCCCCTTCAACTTGCTCATCAGAACGAAACAGTTGCAACGTTCCTCCCTGACCATCGTCGTAGGAGATGCCAATCTCTTTACGTAAATCAACAAAGCAATCACGGCTGTATTCTGCCAGCGCCATCATTCGAGATTTGTTGGTATTGTAAGCCGATGTCGTACAGTTACCTAACATCTTAGACATCCACACCACTTTTTTAGCCTCAAGCTCTGGGCTAATTTTAAGCGGAGCATACTTTTGAAAGAGCCATTTAACGGCTTTTAATGGAATACCTGGTGCAGCCCATGGCGCTGAATAGCCAGGCGACACTTGTCCCGCATTGGCAAAACTGGTTTCCAACGCAACGTCTGGCTGGCGATCCAAAACGGTTACCTGAACTCCCTTTTTGGCCAAATAGTAAGCGGATGTTAAACCAACAACCCCTGCACCTAATATACAAACTTTCATAGCAGACCTCTCAAAAAGAACTATCCACTATTTTTACAGAAGATTTTAAGTTTTTCTCACTATATTTTTATCTTCATTAAACATTTAAAACTAATTAATAGCCATTTTAAAAAATAAACGATAAGTTTTTAATTCGATTCTTTTAGGTATAATCATTTCCATTTTGCGGTGGTTAAAATATGTCCCAGAGTGATATCAGAAATCACGCCCTCTGGTTACTCGGCTCCAGAGAGCACTCCACATATGAAATGAGACAGAAGCTGTCGCGCAAAGGCTTTGAAGAAGACAGTATTACCCAGGTTATTGAGGAGCTTACATCACTTAACTATTTGAGCGATCAACGTTTTGCTGAAGCCTTTTGCCGAAGCAAATCAGCCAAGCCATTGGGTAAACAACGTATTCTAAATGAGCTCAAACAAAAGGGTATTAGTGAGGAGCAGGCTAAGCAGGCGCTCAGCTCACTTGATGTGGATTGGTTTGAGTTGGCATTAAACCTAAAACAAAGAAAATTTGGGGACGCAGTAGAACGAGATTATCAAAAGAAGTCGAAGCAGATGCGCTACCTGCTTTACCGCGGCTTTGGCTATGATGAAGTTCGTTACGCGATCGAAGAGGATTGCACCGAGCAGGACTGATAACGCCTGCTCTCAGCAGCCATATATAGGAGAATTAAGACATTAACGAATTAAGATAACGCTCTTCCATATTGACATAATTCACCTGAACCGTTTCGATCTTCATATCCAACTCCTTGATTTTTCGTTGCAGCTCTTCTACCGCATCCGAATCCTCTGTCGTGTTTGATAGTTGCTCTAACAAGCTAATTTTTTCGCTTTCTAACTCAGAATTAGCCTCGCGAAGGTTGTTCAACTCATCTTCTTCATGTGGCGATAAAGTAAGCGGTTGCCCATGGTCATTTTCAAGTCTGGCTAACAGCTGCTCGTGCTCCACTCGCTCTTTATCCAAGTCTCGCTCTAATACATTTACATAGAGCTCTGACTCGTTTACCAGCTCCTGTAACGTCGCAAGCCTCTCACTTTGGGCTTCTTCGAAATCGGCATATTCTGCTGTCAAAGGCGCCGTATCCATAAAACTTGCAATGGCCTCAATTGAGCTTTGCTCTCTAGCAATGGCTGATTGAGCCCGTAGCTTCGCCTCTTGACCAGAAGCTTTAAGCTTTGCATCCTTAACCTTTAACTCTTCTTCACGTTTGCGCATATCCACATTCAAGTTATATTTGATCGTCTGCAAACTCTCCAATTTATGCTCAAGAGCTTTAATAACTTTGTTACTCTCCAATAAGCTCTTTTCTAATCTAGCAAACGCAATATCATAAACAGCTATGTGATCATGCTGACCATCAGAAGTATCACGCAAAGATTTAAGCTGCTCTTTAAGCTCCTCGATTACCTGACTACGGTAGTCCGCAAGGTGCTGTAATTCATCAACCTTCTCATCCAGTTCTGTCTTGATTGGTGCGAGGAAACTATCCGAAGAAGCACTACCTAAGAATTCAGACAGCATATTCATATAATCTTCATCGGAAGAGCCTTTATCTTTAGCGGATTGTTGTATCTGTTCTCCCAACTCATGAAGACTGGCTAGCTCCGCACGAATCTCTGCAAGCTCCTGATCCAAAGCCTCTTCTCGCTGTAACGAATCTTGCAACTGATCTAGCTGTAAATTCAGTTGTGCGGTCTTATTCATTTGCTCAAATGCCGCATCACCAGTTTTCTGGATCACTTTGTTTAACTGCTTCAGAATTTGATTACTTACTGATAGGCGTTTTAATAAGGCATCAATCTCCTGAGCCTGCTTCAAGCGCTCTAAGACAAACTCAAACTTATTAAGATAATCTGCAACATTTGCACTATCACGTTCGACCAAGTCCCGTTCAATATCAAGGAAAGTTTGCCAACACTGTAAGGTGAGAGCATCGTCTCCACTGCCTTGTTGCCCCTCAATGAGTTCATCACATAAAGCTCTTTGCTGAGCGAGCAATTCTAGCCAGCGCTCTTTTTGTGATGGCCTTTGAACGGCGTCCGGAGCGACCGTTTCTACAAAACTCTCTTCGTTCGAGTCAGACACATCAACACCTTCTTCACCCTCCGATACAGAAGACAAATTACGCTTAGTTCTCCAATACCACCATATGCTCGCCAGCAACATGACTGCCGATACACCTGCTGCAATCACTAATGTTAGAAAAACTGTCATCCTGTACACCTAGGCATCAACGATACTAATTAAGTAAGAATAGTTCCTTCCCGTAACAGACTCCATAGGCCTTACTTTTTTTAACACAGTAAACAAAAAAACAGCCCTATTGGACTGTTTTTTTTAAATCTAAATCGGAAAACCGAATAGCCAATGATATTAGAAGTCTAGTTCTTCATTCGCATCATCAGCTGCTGCAGAAGACGCCTCATCCGCTTTCTTTGTCTTAGTCAGTAAAGCATCACGAATCATGCCCTCGACTTCTTGCGCAATGGCAGGGTTATCCGCTAAGTACTGCGCAGCATTGGCTTTACCTTGACCAATTTTGTTACCACCATAAGCGTACCAAGCACCCGACTTATCAATGAAGCCCTGCTTCACACCCAAGTCGATGATTTCGCCCATGCGGTAGATGCCCGCACCATACATGATTTGGAATTCCGCTTGTTTGAATGGTGGCGCAATTTTGTTCTTCACCACTTTCACACGGGTTTCGTTACCAATCACTTCGTCACCCTGCTTCACAGAGCCAATACGACGAATATCTAGACGCACCGAACTGTAGAATTTCAGAGCGTTACCACCAGTTGTGGTCTCTGGCGAGCCAAACATCACACCAATCTTCATACGGATCTGGTTAATGAAGACAACTAGACAGTTCGCATGCTTGATAGAACCAGTCAGTTTACGCATCGCTTGAGAAAGCAAACGCGCTTGTACACCAACTGATGAATCACCCATTTCACCTTCGATTTCAGACTTTGGAACCAAGGCTGCAACCGAGTCAACGATGACCACATCAACACTGTTTGAACGAACTAACATGTCACAAATTTCTAGAGCTTGTTCACCAGTATCTGGTTGAGACACCAGTAGCTCACCGATGTTTACACCTAGTTTTTCTGCATAAGATGGGTCTAACGCGTGCTCCGCATCGATGAAGGCACATGTTTTACCTTGCTTCTGAGCTTCTGCGATCACACTAAGCGTCAGAGTCGTTTTACCTGAAGATTCTGGACCATAGATCTCACAAATACGACCATATGGCAGGCCACCAGCACCCAAAGCGATGTCTAGACCTAGAGAGCCCGTAGAAACCGTTTCGATGTCTAATTTTGCACCTTCACCCATTTTCATGATGGCGCCTTTACCAAACTGACGCTCGATTTGTGAAAGCGCTGCGTCTAACGCTTTTTTCTTGTTGTCTGCCGTGCTAGCCATATTTCAATCCTAAGTGGTGTATCCGTAGATTTAAACTGCGCCTAATGTAACGCTTTTTAAAATTGTGCTCAAGAAAAATACTGTATAAAAACACAGATTTTTTTATTTCATCAGAGTTAACAATTGCGTCAAAGCATGTGCCACGGTTGCTTGGCGAATGTCAGAACGTGTTCCAGTAAACTGACAACGCTCCACCTTGGCATCCCGCCCTGCCAGTTGCCAGCCAATCCAAACACACCCTACTGGCTTTTCGGCTGTACCACCACTGGGGCCAGCTACACCACTTACCGCGATCGCGACATCCCCCCCAAACTGCAAGGCTCCTGCACACATTTCCCTGATTGTCGCCTCACTTACTGCGCCTTCTTGTTCTAGCGTGGTAGCCGACACACCCAGGCCAGACATTTTAGCTTCATTGGCATAGCTGATAATCCCGCCATAAAACCAAGCGGAACTTCCCGCCATTTCCGTGCAATACGCGCCAATTAGGCCGCCAGTACAAGACTCCGCAGTCACCAGCATTACCCCTTTTTCCATTAAGCACTCGGCGACGTCAGCCACTAAGTCATTAAGGATTTTGTCATCAAGCATGTCGTTCCCTTAAATATCAATAGATTATGCCTTAGAATATCGGCCCTGTTTCATCCATACAACGTGAGTCGTCACACATGAGCCAATCCGATAAAGACAATCATACGCCAATGATGCGCCAATACTTTGGCCTAAAATCACAGCACCCTAATCAAATGCTGTTTTACCGTATGGGAGACTTCTACGAGTTGTTCTATGACGACGCAAAACGCGCCTCTGAGCTGCTAGATATCACCTTGACCGCACGTGGACACTCTGGCGGAAAACCGATCCCGATGGCAGGCATTCCATTCCATGCAGCAGAAAACTACATCGCTCGCTTAGTACGTATGGGGGAATCGGTTGTTATCGCAGAGCAAGTGGGTGATCCAGCCACCAGCAAAGGGCCTGTCGAGCGTCAAGTGGCGCGCATCGTGACGCCCGGCACCATCAGTGATGAAGCGTTTCTTGAAGAAAAACGGGAAAACCTTTTATTGTCCGTTGCTCACGTTCAGCGCAAAGGTCTAGATGTCTTTGGCTTCTCTTACCTAGATATGGCCAGCGGCCGCTTCTGTGTGTTTGAAGTAGATGGTCATGAAGCCCTAGCCAGCGAATTGCAGCGTTTATCTCCCAAAGAGATTCTACTGTCTGAAGACTTCCCTGCTCGCGATTTGATTACCCTTGAGCGCGGCGTCAGCGAATTAGGCCCTTGGCACTTTGATTTTGAATCAAGCTACCGCCAGCTCATTCAACAGTTTAATACCAAAGACTTATCTGGCTTTGGTTGTGAAGCCTTAACCGCAGCCATTGCCTCAGCTGGCGCCTTACTTCAATACGCTAAAGACACCCAACGCTCATCGCTACCCCATATCCAAGCAATCAGCGTCGAGCAACGTGATGATTCTGTACTGATTGATGGTGCCACTCGTCGCAACCTAGAGATTGACCAAAATCTCAACGGCAGCACGAGTAATACATTGATGAGCGTCATCGACAGCTGTGCCACGCCAATGGGATCACGCCTTTTAAAACGCTGGTTACACACACCGATCCGCAATCTTGATGAAATTCACGGTCGTCAGCAGGCGGTACATGCTCTATTAAATAACTTCACCTTTGAAACTCTACAAAGCACCATCAAAGCCGTGGGTGATATGGAGCGTATCTTATCTCGTGTGGCACTGCGCTCAGCGCGCCCAAGAGACTTAGTACGTCTACGCATGGCACTAGAAACCATGCCTGAGCTACGCCGTATTTTAAGCGAAATCCCTGATAACAGCCGTTTAGCACATTTACACGATCGTCTGGTTGAACAACCAGAGCTAACGGACGAACTAGCGCGCGCTTTAGTCGAAAACCCACCTGCTGTGATTCGTGATGGTGGCATGATGGCACAAGGGTACGACGAAGAGTTAGATGAGTTAATTTCTCTTTCCACTAACGCCACCGATTATTTGGCAGAAGTGGAGCGACGCGAAAAAGAGCGCACTGGCATCGCTTCTTTAAAAGTGGGTTACAACCGAGTTCACGGCTACTACATTGAAATCAGTCGCTTGCATTCAGATATGGCACCAACCGAATACGTTCGCCGCCAAACCCTGAAAAACGCTGAACGCTTTATCACACCAGAACTGAAGGAATTTGAAGACAAAGCCCTGAGCGCTAAGTCCAAAGCACTAGCACGTGAAAAGCAGTTGTACGAGCAGCTACTCGATAAATTAAACGATGTTCTTGGACCATTACAAACCGCCAGCCAAGCCGTTGCGCAATTGGACGTACTAGGTTGTTTTGCCGAGCGCGCGAATCGCTTAAGTTTTTGCTGCCCAGAAGTACACAACCGTGGCGGCATGTCGATCCAAGCAGGTCGCCACCCAGTCGTAGAGTCTGTTATTTCAGATCCGTTTATCCCCAATGACCTAGACCTTCACGAAGGCCGTAGCTTGCTGATGATCACCGGTCCAAACATGGGTGGTAAATCCACCTACATGCGCCAAATTGCGATCATTGCCCTATTGGCTCATACCGGTAGCTTTGTACCGGCAGAAGCCGCTTCTCTGTCTGTAGTGGATCGTATCTTTACCCGAATGGGGTCTTCGGATGATTTAGCAGGTGGTCGCTCAACCTTCATGGTGGAAATGACGGAAACCGCTAACATCTTAAACAATGCCACCAAAGACAGCTTGGTGCTAATGGACGAAGTGGGCCGAGGCACCAGTACCTTTGATGGTTTGTCATTAGCTTGGTCAGCGGTTGAGTACCTAGCAAATGAGCTAGGCAGCTATGTTTTATTCGCCACGCACTATTTTGAACTGACAACCTTAGCCGAGCGTCTTCCTAATGCTGCCAACGTACATTTGACGGCGACAGAATACGAAGACGACATCGTCTTTATGCACCAAGTACATGACGGCCCGGCCAGCCAGTCTTACGGATTGCAAGTGGCTCAACTGGCAGGGGTGCCGAGAAGCGTTATCTTAGAAGCGCGCCAAAAATTGGGTGAGCTAGAAGGCGAGCGTACTGAACAGAATGCAATTGCGGTTCAGCCCGAAGCCGTGCCACAAGAATTCACTGCGCCGCAAGTTAAAGAGTCAGCACCAAAAGCGATGGCTCAGGTGAGCCCTTCACCTATGCAAGCGGATATGTTTGCAGTAGATGAAGCAAGTCAGCTAAAAGAGGCCATTGCAGCGGTTGATATAGACAACACCACGCCACTGGAAGCACTTAATCTGCTACACAAATTGAAAAGCGGTCTGTAGCTGCATAAGCTAAGATCAGAAAATTTAGCGGTACGGCCAATTGTTCCTTGCCGCTTCACAGCCTATGCCACTAAAATACTGGCAAAATTTTGAACTAATTCTAGGAGAGAAGTCGAATGGCTTTCATCGTTACTGACAACTGTATTCGTTGTAAATACACAGACTGTGTAGAAGTCTGCCCAGTTGATTGTTTTTACGAAGGTCCAAACTTTCTAGCAATTAACCCAGACGAGTGTATCGACTGTGCACTGTGTGAACCTGAATGTCCTGCGGGCGCGATCTTCTCTGAAGACGAACTGCCAGATGGCCAAGAAGTGTTCGTTGAGCTAAACCAAGAGCTTTCTCTAATTTGGCCAAACATTACGGAGCAGAAAGACGCACTTCCAGATGCAGCAGAATGGGACGGCGTTGAAGACAAGCTTGAGCACCTAGAGCGCTAAGTTTGAGACGTTTTAAAAGAAGCAGCTTCGGCTGCTTTTTTTTATGCCTCGGGAAAGATAACTTGATAAATCGCAGGCAAAGAAAAAGGCAGCCTAGGCTGCCTGTTTTTTGCTCTATTCCGTTAAAGCGATCGATCCTTGAAGATGCGAATCCGTCGCCGTTAATCCGTAACTTGCCATCTTTGGCCTACGCTTGAGTCCGTCAAGCTGTTTGTCCTGTAAAATCCGTCTTCGAAGTGATCCGTACTTCAATCCAGTCATCCCACAAAGCTCCTTGCTTTGCTGCACTTCTCTGTGCATCTCAATCCGTGAGCTCCCTTTGGATGTCTTTAATTTACCTCATCCAGAGAAACTTGCAACTCGCCGGAAAAACACCAATAATAAACTATTACCATTAAATTCAATGACTTAGGAACTTTCAATCCTCAATTTTCCGTTATTCCTTGCATATTACTGAAATTCCTTACGCTTATGTCAGATTCGCCCTACAACGCTATTCACTTGGATTAAACCATTAAGAAGAAATCAGGGGGGATTAAGTAAGCTTTGAACTTATTCGAACAGAATAGATGCCGTGAACACAGCTAAAGTTGATTAGATCATCTACGGAAATTGAAAAAGAAAAGGGCAGCCTAAGCTGCCCCGTTTTTGCTCTAGTCCTTTAAAGCGCTCAGTCCATGAGTGTGCGAATCCATCGCTGTCAGTCCGTAACTTGCCACCTTGGCCTATAACTCTATTCCGTCGAGTTAGTTTGTCCTGTCAAAATCCGTCTTCAAGTGATCCAATCACTCTACTCCAGTTATCCCACAAAGCTCCTTGCTTTGCTGCACCTCTATGTGCTGTCTCAATCCTTGAGTTCCCTTTGGATAGGCTAAATGTACTCTAATTTTGGCAACTTGCAACTTACAAAGAAAACCGGAAAACCAGATAAAAACAATATAAATCAATGCGTTGCACTTTTCTCATCAGAATTTTTCCGTTAATTCCACTAACATTACCGAAAAGCCTTACAGCCCTGTCAGAATCCCCTTACAAACCTATTGGTCAGGATTAAATTTATCGGCGTCTTTTTGAGGCTTTGCCAGTCTTTGTTAGACCGCTGCGCGGAAGCCTTCTACCCATTTCACAGCTTCAGCGTATGTTTGTGCGAGCGTTTTCATGTCTTCTTCAGACTTAATCGGACGATTTTTTTCGTAGGCTTCAATCAAGTCGAGGGTGTATCCCACTCTTCCTGACCGTTCTAAGATAGCTCCCGTAAATTCAAGCGGCAACGGTAACTCAGATAAGATGTCTTCTAAATCCACGCCCACGCACACATCAATCATCGACAACATTCCTGCTAGAAAATAGCGTTCTTGATTTGCGTATTGTTGAGATTGAGCGAACAGCTCAGCATGCTTAGCGCGGAGCAGAACCTGGGCTTGAAGTACCTCTCGATCTGCAGTCATTTCTGACATTAAGAGTAAGTTGGTAATGGACTTTAGTTGCTCAGTTCCTATGAGCATGATGGCTAAACGAAGGGAATCAACCGAGGCCACTAAGCCCATCAAAGGGGAATTCAGATATTTTAAAAGCTTGTGCACCAGGCCAATGTCTTGGCTAACGATATTTTCAAGTTCCGCGATCGACATATCATTGGCTTTCATCAAAGAGGCCATTAGCTGCAACAACGTCATTTGATTAACATTGGATGCCTTTTTAGACAGCGCTTGTGGCTTTTCAAAAAAGTAGCCTTGGTAGTAATCCACTTCTAACAACTTAGCGAAGTGATAGTCTTCCCACGTCTCAATCTTCTCTGCGATGATTTTGACGTTGTAAGGGCGCAACGCTTCCACTTGCTGATGAAATGCTTCTTTACCCAATGCCAGCATATCGAGCTTGATGTATTCGGCAATTTCAACAAACGGTGCCAGTTTTGGCTCAAAGACAAAATCATCTAAAGCGATTTTAAAGCCTGCATTGTGCCAACGTCGTAATGATGCCAGCAATACGGCATCAAAGCCTGCGTCTTCAAGCACTTCAATCACGGTATGATCTTTAGGCAGCGGCACACCACTTGGATTAACCAAGTACCCTCGAGGAAAGTTTACAAAGGCTTTGCCAGTACCAACGATATTATGTAATCCAAGATCTAGTAAACACGCGGTGATCACTTGCGCCGTTGCACCGACTTGGTCATAAACATCCGCATTATTAGCGCGTACATCGCGACGATACAACAGCTCATAACCAAAGGTGGATAGCGAATTATCGACGATTGGTTGTCGAGCTAGCGCGACATTGTGATACATCATATGTCCTAGATACCTTTTAACCGTTCACGGCACTTGTTCAAAGTGTGCATTAATATAGCGTCTATTTACGCAGTATATTGCCAAATTTCGCTTTGGGCGAGAGCAATAAACTTGGTAACATGAGCGGATAAAGAAAGCAAAATAAATTGTGGGGATACAAATGCCAACATACCGCTCCAAAACTTCCACCGGCGGCCGTAATATGGCCGGTGCTCGCGCCCTATGGCGTGCAACAGGCATGAAGGACGAGGACTTTCATAAACCAATTATTGCAGTTGCCAACTCATTCACGCAGTTTGTACCAGGGCACGTACACCTAAAAGACCTTGGACAACTTGTCTGCCGTGAGATCGAAGCAGCGGGCGGTGTAGCAAAAGAATTTAACACAATTGCTGTGGATGATGGCATTGCCATGGGTCATGACGGCATGCTTTACAGCCTACCATCACGTGACCTTATTGCTGACTCTGTGGAGTACATGGTCAATGCGCACTGTGCGGATGCACTGGTATGTATTTCTAACTGTGACAAGATCACACCAGGGATGCTAATGGCTGCTCTGCGCTTAAACATTCCAGTAATCTTTGTTTCTGGTGGACCAATGGAAGCGGGTAAGACTAAGCTTTCTGAACACAAACTTGACCTTGTTGATGCCATGGTTATCGCGGCAGATGACAGCGTTTCAGATGAAGTCGTTGCCGAAATCGAACGTTCTGCATGTCCAACATGTGGTTCATGTTCTGGTATGTTCACCGCGAACTCTATGAACTGTCTAACAGAAGCACTTGGTCTAAGTCTTCCAGGTAACGGTACTGTGGTTGCAACCCACGCTGACCGTGAGCGTCTGTTCCTAGAAGCTGGCCGTCGCATCGTTGAAATCACTAAGAACTACTATGAAAAAGACGAAGAGAAGTGGCTACCACGCTCTATCGCGACATTCGAAGCGTTCGAAAACGCAATGACCCTAGACATTGCTATGGGTGGTTCAACTAACACTATCCTGCACTTGCTAGCGATGGCTCGTGAAGCGGGCGTAGACTTTACAATGAAAGACATCGACCGTCTTTCTCGCAAAGTACCACAGCTATGTAAAGTGGCACCAAACACTCAGAAATACCACATCGAAGACGTACACCGCGCTGGCGGTATCTTTGGTCTACTCGGTGAATTAAACCGTGCGGGTGCCCTACATAACCAAGTACACACTGTTCACTCTGACACCATGCTTGATGGCCTTAAGAAATGGGACATCATGGACTCACCAACGCCAGAAGTGGTGGAGTTCTACAAAGCAGGCCCTGGTGGTATCCCAACTCAAGTAGCCTTCAGCCAGTCATGCCGTTGGCCAACACTTGACGGCGACCGTGCGAACGGCTGTATCCGCTCTCTTGAAAACGCTTTCTCTCTAGAAGGCGGTCTAGCGGTTCTTTACGGTAACATCGCGCTAGATGGCTGTGTGGTTAAGAGTGCTGGTGTAGACGAGTCGATCCTTGTATTTGAAGGTCGTGCCCACGTAACAGAATCTCAAGATGAGGCGGTTAGCAACATTTTGGCTGACAAAGTGGAAGCTGGCGATATCGTAATCGTTCGTTACGAAGGCCCTAAAGGCGGCCCCGGCATGCAAGAAATGCTCTACCCAACGTCTTACATCAAGTCTAAAGGTCTGGGCAAAGCCTGTGCCCTACTGACTGACGGTCGTTTCTCAGGTGGTACATCTGGCCTATCCATCGGTCACGTTTCTCCAGAAGCGGCTGCGGGTGGCGCTATCGGTCTAGTAGAAAATGGCGATCGTATCTTGATCGATATCCCTAACCGTTCAATCAACGTATTGCTTTCTGACGAAGAGCTAGCCGCTCGTCGTGCCGCGATGGAAGCAAAAGGCGCTGCGGCATGGAAACCAGCCGAAGTACGTCCTCGTAAAGTATCGCCAGCTCTAAAAGTCTACGCACACTTTGCAACCAGTGCGGACAAAGGTGCGGTACGCGATCTAGATCAGCTTGATTAATTCATACTGATACCAACCTCAAAGCCGTTCCTTAACCTGAGGAACGGCTTTTTTAATGATACTGGACACAACACGATGCTAAGTTATCGACACATTTACCATGCCGGCAACCATGCCGATATATTAAAGCACTTGGTTGTGAGCCAAGTTTGCCGACACTTAACCAAGAAAGACGCACCGTTTTTCTACCTTGATACCCATGCAGGCATTGGTTTATATGAGCTGGCATCAGATCAAGCTCAATTGAATCAAGAATATGACACGGGGATCAGCCGCTTAATGGAGCGCAGCGACTTGCCTGAGCCTCTTGAGCAATTTGTCGACCTTGTTAAAGACTTAAACCCAGAAGCTAAGCTTAACGTTTATCCTGGTAGCCCGATGGTGGTGAATCACTATCTGCGCCAGAAAGATAAACTGCACTTGTGCGAACTGCATCCAAACGACTACCCACTGCTTGCTTCACTTTTCCCCAAAAAAAGAGTCGCAAATGTGGTAAAAGAGGATGGTTTCCAAGCGGTTAAATCTATGCTGCCACCGCCACAAAAGCGTGGTTTTGTGTTGATGGACCCGCCTTATGAAGTCAAAACGGATTACCAGAAGGTAGTAAAAGCACTAGAGGAAGGCCATAAGCGTTTTTCACAAGGCACTTACGCAATATGGTATCCTGTGTTAAATCGACGCCAAGCAGATCAGTTGCTTAATGCCGTCGAGGCAACCAAAATTAGAAACACATTGTTACTGGAATTAAATATTCGCGGTACAGAAACCAAGCGCGGCATGGCTGGCAGTGGCATGATCATTGTTAACCCACCTTGGACACTGGAAAAGGAAGCGGAAACGTTTCTACCGTATTTAAGTGACGTGTTGGCGGAAGACCAAGACGCCCACTTTCAACTACGCTGGATTACACCAGAGTAACGCTCATAGGCGAGCATGCTGATTTGATAAGGAGCCCAAGATGTCGATTCCCTTTCCTACTGCCTTTCACCATATGCCGACACCAGCGTTTGTTGCTGAAGTCAGCAGCGGCGATATCGTAGCAGCCAATGCCAGCCTAGAGCATCTTTACCTAAACGTTGGAGCGGCTCGACAAAATACTTGGTCAAGCCTTGTCAACGATGCCTCATCGCAGCTTTCCGAGATTGTCACCAAAGTTCAACGGGGGGAAGTGGAGCGCATCAGTGCACGTCTTGAAGTAGGTGACCGTACATTAAGTGCCGAGATCTCGATTATTGAGCTCGATGACCAGCATATACTGGGTTATATCTCGCATACGGAGCACTTGGACTTTAGTGTCGCAGAAAACACCTTGCTTAAGTTCGCACTGACAGAATCCTCGGCAGGTATTTGGATGTGGGAAATCGAGGGCGATACCATTTCATGCTCTCAGTCCATTGCCTCCTTGTTAGGCTGTTCACTGGAAGAAACGCCTCACAGCGCCGAAGGCTGGCATGATCGTGTTCACAAGGACGATCTACCGAAAATGATGCGTACGATACAAGAGCACATCAAGCATAAGCAGCGCTACTACGAAGCCGAATATCGCATTCGACGTGGTAATGATGAGTACATTTGGGTGCGTGAAAGAGGTCGCACTTACAGCCAAGATGCTAGCGGAAACGTGGCTAAAATCATCGGCTTTATTGAAGACATTAGTCCTCAGAAAGCGCTAGAGGAGCATCTACGCTCTCAAGCAACCTTTGATGAGCTAACCGGACTTTTAAACCGCGGTGCAGCGTTAACGCACTTCACCAAACAACTTGGCCTTGCTCGTCGCCAGTATACCCCGCTCACCATGGCCAAAATTGACCTGGATGCGCGTGGCTTACTAGCGGACATGCCTCTAGAGCAGCGCAACACAGCGATCCATACGTCTGCTCGCTTTATCTATAAGAAGATACGTGAGGCGGATATTTTAGCTCGTGTCGCTCAAGACAAGCTGTTGTTATTATTGCCAAATACCAGTTTAAAAGATGCTCAGAAATTAATTAATAGCTTCTTAAAACCAAGCCAAGAAGAGCTAAAAGTATTAGAGTTTTCGGATGCCAGCCACCTTAACCTTTGCGTTGGCTTAGCCACCTTCCCTGAAGACGGCGAAACCATCGAAGAACTGGCACAAAGTGCTAACTCAGCGGTGGAAAAAGGCCGAACGTCGGGCGTCGCTATTTCCATAGCAGAATAATCCATATCTCAAGCCAAACTAAAAAAGGAGCCGTGGCTCCTTTTTTAGTTTGATTACCAAGATCGTTCACCTTGCAGCGTTAATACTATGCTGCGTGCGCCACCATGATTTCGGTGCTCACAAAGGTAAATCCCCTGCCAAATTCCCAAGTTTAAATCCCCATTCGTCACGGGAATATTCAAACTTGAACCAAGAATGCTGCTCTTAAGGTGCGCAGGCATGTCGTCGCTCCCCTCGTAAGTGTGCTGATAATAGGGCTCATTCTCCGGCACCGCATGATTAAAGTAGCTTTCAAAATCAACACGTACCGTAGGATCGGCGTTTTCATTGATGGTCAATGACGCAGAAGAATGCTTAATAAAAACATTCAGCAAGCCTATATCGAGCTTTCGAAGCTCTGGTAGCTGACGCAAGATCTCGTCCGTGACCAGATGAAAGCCACGCTTACGCGGCGACAGCTTGATCTCTTTTTGCAACCACATGGCTTAGCCTTTTTGGTAAACACTAAAACGGTAGTCGTAAGGGTTTGGGCCTTCTGCCGCAAACGCTTCTTCGCCTATCTTTTCATAGTTTTCCCAGTTTACTTCTGGGAAGAATGCATCGCCTTCGATCTCAGCATCCACATGAGTAATGTAAAGGCGGTCTGCACGCTCTAGAGCAAGTGAGTAGATTTGTGCGCCACCAATGATCATGACTTCTTCTTGACCATCTACAAGACAAATATCTTCACCCAGTTGAATCGCTGCATCCAAAGAGCTGACAACATCCACGCCTTCAGGCTGGTAGTCTGGGTTGCGGCTGATGACGATATTACGACGACCTGGAAGCGGCTTACCGATTGACTCAAACGTGTTGCGCCCCATTACAATCGGCTTGCCCATGGTCGCTTGCTTGAAGTACTTCAGATCATTTGGCAAATGCCAAGGCAAGGAATTATTAACACCGATGACACGGTTAGACGACATAGCAACGATTAGGGATAGCATTCTCACTCCAATACACACTGAGGGCAATTTGATATACTCTGCGCCAATATTATACCGACCATGGACTCAATTGCATGAAACAATATCTGGATCTTTGTCGTCGCATTATTGACGAAGGCGAATGGGTAGCAAACGAACGCACAGGCAAACGCTGCCTAACCGTGATTAACGCTGACCTAACCTATGATGTCGGTGCTGGTGAATTCCCATTAGTCACGACTCGAAAAAGCTACTGGAAATCTGCAATTGCCGAAATGATGGGCTATTTACGCGGCTATGATAACGCAGCCGACTTCCGAGCACTGGGCACTAAAACTTGGGATGCTAACGCCAATGAAAATCAGACGTGGCTAAATAACCCTTATCGCAAAGGCGAAGACGATATGGGGCTTTGCTATGGCGCGATTGGTCGTAACTTTCCGAAGCCTGATGGCGGCACGGTCGATCAATTACGTCAAATCGTGGATGATCTATCAAAGGGCGTAGATAACCGTGGCGAGATCTTCACTTTCTACCATCCTGGCGCACTCCATATGGCTTGCTTACGCCCATGTATGTACAGTCATCACTTCTCCCTTTTGGGCGACACCTTGTATCTGAACAGCACTCAGCGTAGCTGTGACGTGCCTCTAGGGCTTAACTTCAATATGGTGCAAGTGTATTTCTTGCTCGCCATCATGGCACAAATCACAGGTAAGAAACCAGGCAAGGCCTATCATAAAATCGTCAACGCACACATCTACGAAGATCAACTTGAGTTAATGCGTGATGTACAGCTTAAGCGCGAGCCACTGGCGGTGCCGACGTTTAAAATCAATCCAGCTATCAAATCACTGGAAGACTTAGAAACATGGGTAACATTGGATGACTTCGAGTTAGAAGGCTACGAGTTCCATGATCCCATCTCTTATCCTTTCACGGTCTAACTGTTACGTCCTGCTAGAAACAACAACGCCGTATCATTGATACGGCGTTGTTGTTTTCGAGACAGGCAAAGTCTTTTACTTTTGTGGGTAACGTTGCATTTTGAAACCAAACATCAAAAGCGCGATACCTAATAAAACCATTGGCGTGGATAAAATCTGCCCCTGTGTTAACCAGCCAAAGGCTATGTAGCCCAGTTGCGGGTCCGGCTCTCGCACGAATTCCACTAGAATTCGGAAAATGCCGTAGAACAATAAGAACATACCTGATACGCAGTAACGTGGTTTGGATTTCTGCGAGAAAAACCAAAGTATCGTAAATAGAGCGACGCCTTCTAGCGCAAATTGATAGAGCTGAGATGGGTGACGTGCCAGCTGAAGCGGATCCGTCGGGAAGATCATCGCCCAAGACACATCAGTCGGTTTCCCCCAAAGTTCAGCGCCAATAAAGTTGCCAAGACGTCCAAGCCCTAGGCCAATCGGAACAAAGGGTGCGCCAAAATCCAATATATCGATGATGTGCTTTTGGGTTTTACGAGAAAACCACCACATGGCGGCAATAACACCTAATAACCCACCGTGGAATGACATCCCACCTTCCCATATACGGAACAGCACCAATGGATTATCAACAAAGGAAGGGAACTGATAAAACAGAATATAGCCGATGCGCCCACCAAGGATAACTCCCACCGCCCCAAAGAAAATCATGTCACTGACTTGCTCTGGCGTCCAAAGACCATTCGAACGCTTAGCGCGATAAACGCCTAGGTAATAAGCGGAAACAAAGCCAATTAAGTACATAAGGCCATACCAATGAATGGCAATAGGGCCGAGCGATACCGCTACCGGATCGATATTTGGATAGGCAATCATAAAAGTCTAATCGTTGGTTAGGTTATTGTAGAGCGGCCGTCTTCGACGGACGAATCAAGCGTTCGACACCGGCTTCTCGCGCAAGTTTCATCATGGTCTGGCGCACTGCATCGGAATGCACTAACGGCAACACCTGACGAAGCATGTCTTGCGCCTGCTCCATGGTCAGTTTACGTAGTACTGCTTTGACTTTCGGTAGGCTGGTTGAGCTCATCGATAACGTGTCATAACCCATCGCCATGATCAAAATGGCACCAAGTGGATCACCGGCCATCTCACCACATACGCTGAGCTTCACGCCTTCTCCTTTGGTGCGCTCGACAATGTCAGCTAAGGCACGCAACACCGCTGGGTGGAAGGTATGGTATAAGTTTGCCACTCGCGAATTATTTCGATCCACCGCAAGCAAATATTGAGTCAAGTCGTTACTGCCCACCGACATGAAGTCGACCATGCCAGCAAGCTCTTTGGCTTGATATACGGCACTTGGCACTTCGATCATAACACCAACCAAAGGCATCACAACATCATAACCTTCCTCTTTGACTTCAGCGTAGGCGCGACGTATCAAAGCCAACGCTTCTTCTACTTCAGCCACGTTGGAAATCATTGGCAACATGATTTTAAGGTTATGTAAGCCTGCACTGGCTTTAATCATGGCACGAATCTGCGCCATGAAAATTTCGAGGTGATCCAGTGTGACACGAATACCGCGCCAGCCAAGGAATGGGTTTTCTTCGTTAATTGGGAAGTAAGGTAGCGCCTTATCCCCGCCAACATCTAACGTACGAATCGTTACTGGTGCTGGGGCAAAACCTTCTAATTGCTGACGATAGATCTGCTCTTGTTCTGCTTCGGTCGGGAAACGGTCACGGATCATAAACGGTACTTCGGTACGGTAAAGCCCGACACCTTCGGCACCACGGTCTAGAGAGCGATGAATATCTGCAAGCAAGCCTGTGTTCACATACAAACCTATTCGCTGGCCATCTAATGTCTCACAGGGCAGGTCTTTAAGCTGTTCGTATTCACTTTCTAGTTGGCGCTCTTCATCCACAATCTGCTGGTAGCTGTCGATGATGGCTTCAGAAGGATAAGTAAAGATCTGACCAGAATAGCCATCGACGATCATATCGATCTTATCGAGTTTGCTATACGGCAAATCGACCGCCCCCATAACCGTGGGAATCCCCATTGCACGCGCCAAAATTGCCACGTGAGAACTGCTGGAGCCCATTACAGAAACCAGACCTTTGACTTTTTCGAGGGGAAATTCGCCTAGCATCGATGCCGTCAACTCTTCACTCACCAAAATCACTGGCTCGGTTAAGTCTTCGGTAATGCTTGGCGTTTTCTCTTGCAAATGCGACAAGATGCGTCGACCAAGATCGCGAATATCCGACGCTCGCTCACGCAAATAGGGATCTTCCATTTGCTCGAAGAAAGAAATATGCAGCTTAATCACCTGGCGAAGTGCACCAGGGGCCCAGTTTCCTTCTTCGATTTTGCTAACAATTTCAGCAGCCAAAGAGTTATCGTCGAGGATTTTTAAGTACACATCAAACAAAGCTTTTTCGTCACTGCTGATGTGCTGACTTAAACGACTGCTAACTTTTTTAATGTCACTACGAACCGCTTCTAAAGCTTGGTAAAAGTCTTCAATCTCAGACTCTGTACTTTGTGGAATACGATCTGGAATGACATCCAAATCCGCAGGAGGGAAAATGACCACAGCTTTGCCAATGGCGACACCAGAGCTTCCTGCAATGCCCTTGTATCGAAAATCCGAACCAGGTGGCGGTGTATTAGGCGTTAGAGACATCATCGCCCCTGTCGCCTCAGCATGAGCAATTACACCCGCCAACTGTGCTGACAAAGTGATTAGAAAGGCTTCTTCACCTTCATCAAAGCGACGGCGCTCTTCGTGCTGAACCACCAATACGCCAAGCACCTGACGGTGGTGAATAATCGGCACACCTAGGAAGGATTTGTAACGCTCTTCGCCGGTACCACTTAAATAGTGGAACGCTGGGTGAATATGCGCATCCTCTAGGTTCACAGGCTCAGCACGGCGCCCAACCAAACTGACCAGACCTTCATCCGATTTTAAGCTGAGCTTACCCGCAGCATCAGCGTTTAAGCCGCGGGTCGCCATTAAGATATAATCTTGTGTGTTGGGATCCACTAAGTAGATTGAGCATACTTCAGAGCGCATCGCACGTCTTACACGTCGTACGATGATGTCCAGCGCAGCCTGCAATGACTGTGCTGCCGTAACCTCTTGAGTGATTCGTCTCAATAAACTTAACATAAATCCTCTACTTTCTTGAGCAGGACTAAGCTTATGCGGGCTTGTTCCTACGCTTTAGCCATCGATGTGCATTAGGGACTAACTCCTTAAGTGCACGGCGATATACATCCTTTTTGAACGCTACGACCTGGCCCAACGGATACCAATAACTTACCCAGCGCCACCCATCAAACTCAGGGCAATCTGTACCATCGACACACACGCACGCATCAGCGCAGCGAATGGATAGCAAAAACCATTTCTGTTTCTGTCCAATACACAGGGGTTTGCTATTATGGCGAAGCATTCGCTTCGGTAAGCGGTAACGTAACCACCCTCTTGTTCTACCGACTATCTCAACTTGATGGGGTTCTAATCCCACCTCTTCCTTAAGCTCTCGGTACAACGCCTCTTCAGGGGTCTCATCCGCTTTTATGCCGCCTTGGGGGAATTGCCACGCGTTTTGTCCAACACGCCTCGCCCAAAGAAGCTGGCCACGCTCGTTCATGAGGATGATGCCAACATTCGGTCTGTATCCGTCTGCATCAATCACGAGCTCTCACCTTATAACTAAAATCTAATGCTCATCATTGTTCCATAATTCGGTGTTCCACACAATTAATCGGGATGTTATTTGTCAATGCCATCGCTATACTGTGCAACACAATTTAATCAATAGGTGATGCTGTGACACTGGCAATTTTTGACTTAGATGGCACGCTACTAAGCGGCGACAGCGACTACAACTGGGGACAATTTCTTGTCGAGAAAGGCCTTGTAGACGTAAAGGAATACAAAGAAGCAAACGATCGTTTCTTTGAACAATACCAAGCGGGCATTCTGGATATTTTTGAATACCTTGCGTTTAGCCTTAAACCTCTGACACGTTTTAGCAAAACGGAGCGCGATGCACTTCATGCAGAATTCATGGACACAAAAGTGCGCCCAATGATGCAAGAAGAAGCCACCAAGCTATTGAAGCATCATAAGGATCAAGGCCACTTTCTGCTCTTGATCACGGCAACCAACCAATTTGTTACAGGTCCTATTGCTGAAGCACTGGGCATGGACCACATTATTGCGCCTGTGCCAGAAGTCATTAACGATGAATACACAGGAAATGTAGTGGGCATTCCGAGCTTCCAAGAAGGCAAAGTGACACGTCTAAACGATTGGCTGAAGGAAACGGGGCACTCTATGGAAGGCAGCTATTTCTACAGTGACTCACGCAATGATTTACCACTGCTTGAGTTAGTAGACCACCCTATTGCCGTGGATGCTGACCCAACACTGACCGACATCGCTAAAGAGCGCGGCTGGCCGCATATCTCTCTACGCGGTAATTCTATGTAATACGGTCTAGTAACCAGTAAAGATGAAAAAACGCAGCCTCGGCTGCGTTTTTTCATTCTAAGCGTCTTTATAGACCCATATTGTTGTGCACTCGGTAGAACAGTGCTTTTAGGTACTCAGTCTCAGGAATCGCTGGGTGAACTGGGTGATCCGGCGCTTGCGTACCGCGGTAAACCAGCTGTGAAAAACGCTCTAGCTGACGACTATTACTTCGCACAATATCATGTAAACGGCCCGTCTCAAGGTGCATCGAGCAAGAACCTGATACCAAGATACCGCCTTTTGCAACAAGACGCATGGCTAGCTGGTTAGCACGGTGGTACGCACCTTCCCCTGCTTTAATGTCTTTACGACGAGCAATAAACGCAGGCGGGTCCATGACAACGACATCAAAGCGCTGCTTCTCTTCAATCAGAGCGTTCATCGCTTCAAATGCATCGCCCTGCATCAGATTGGACTCACCTTCATATTGGTTCAACGCCAGGTTTGCATCGACATGGTCAAGTGCGGCTTCAGAGGCATCAATGAAAGTGACCTCCGTCGCACCGGCCGCTGCAGCTTGCACGCCCCAACCGCCTACATAAGAAAATACGTCGAGTACTTTCTTACCAGAACAGAAAGTCTGCATGGTCTTGCGGTTTTCACGGTGATCGTAGAACCAACCGGTTTTCTGACCATCCCAAACAGGTGCTTGGAACAATACATCGTTTTCTTTTAGGTAAACCACTTCCGGCACATGCCCGAAGACTTCTTCAACATAAGTATCTAAGCCTTCTACGTTACGCATCTTGCCATCATTTTTCATCAGGATCGCACTTGGCTTAACAACTTCTTGTAGCGCTTCGATCACTTCATTCTTAACGCGCTCGATGCCCGCAGTAGAAATCTGCACAACTAGGATGTCGGCAAAGCGGTCTACTACTAATCCAGATAGTCCGTCAGAATCACCAAACACTAAACGATAGTATGGCTCAGGGTAAACACTGTCACGCAATGACAATGCGATCTTTAAGCGGTGAACAATAGTGGATTTATTTAAAACTGTGTCAGTACTTCGGCTAATTAAGCGACCACAGATCAGCGTATTAGGATTGATCATGGCTACGCCTAATGGCTTTCCATGAGCCGTTTCGACAATTACTTGATCTCCCGCATTGAATTGCTTCAAAGGCGTCGCATCTGTATTCACTTCATTGCTATAAATCCACTGATGGCCGGCACGAAGTCTTCTATCTGCTTGCCCTTTTAACCGAATTACACTCAAAGTACTCACCAAAGTTTCGTAAAAAACGCTATTATAAATGTTCGGTCTTTGATTTCTACGTTCGCAATGTAATTCAGCCAACTTTCAACCGCCAATAATTCGTACAGAGGTTTTGATGTCTACTGGCCTAAACGACGAACAACTCAAACGAGTTCTACAAGGGATATCCATCCCACCACAGCCTCAGGTCATGGTAGATCTTCATATGGAACAAGCGATGCCAGAGCCAGATATGAGCCGCATCGCGCAAATCATATCCCAAGACGTTGGTTTATCTGCTGCCGTCTTAAAGTTTGTAAACTCTGCTTATTACGGCTTGCCGAGAAAAATATCTTCCATTCAACAAGCCGTGATGATGCTGGGGATTAACTCCATTTCCAATATCGTGAATGGTTTAGCCGTGAAAAGTGAGCTCTCTGACGGTGCCATTGAAGAGCTACACAACTTCTGGGACAACGCCATGGATGTTGCCTCCGTGTGTTCTAGCATTGCCAATCAAATAGGCTTTAAGTACCAAGATGAATGCTATGCATTGGGCTTATTCCACAATGCCGGTGTGCCGCTCATGATGAGTCGATTT
Organism: Marinomonas communis; assembly: GCF_004363305.1. Lineage (GTDB taxonomy): Bacteria > Pseudomonadota > Gammaproteobacteria > Pseudomonadales > Marinomonadaceae > Marinomonas > Marinomonas communis. The sequence continues at coordinate 34,590 of NZ_SNZA01000007.1, forward strand.
GATGACTATAAAAACGTTTTGGAACAGGGCTATCAGACTTTCAATTTCGAACTGACAGATCTCGAGAACAAAGCCTTTCGCACCAACCACTCGGTGGTGGGGTATTATCTAGCAAAATCTTGGGCACTACCCAAAGCCTGTTGTTATGTCATTGCACACCACCACAGAGCACAAAAGCTGTTTAACGAACGCATCGCTGGCGATAGTAAATACCTAACCTTTATGTCCATACTCAAGATGGCTGAGCATATTAGCGCGACCTACAAATTTCTAGGCAAAGCACCAGAGGATTACGAATGGCAACTGATTGGCCATCATGCTCTAGAGCATCTAGAACTGACCGAATACGACTTTGAAGGCATTATTGATACTTGCCGTGAGCAAGGCATTGGCAATATGTGATGCCCACCCAATAAAACAAAGAAGAGCGCCATGGCGCTCTTCTTTGTTTTAAGTATCTTGCACTAAGCCTTGGCTTCAATTGGAAACATTACTAGGTGATCCAAGTTTACCGTTAGGCCGATTTCTTGACCGATGGAATGGTTGTGATGGGATGAGGCAAAACAGTAAGTCACTTTTCCAGAAGGCAGTTTTACGCGATATAAGAAATAAGAACCGCGGAACCACTTGCTTACAATTAAGCCTTTGAACTCGCTATCATCGTCGTGAAGAATGTCATCAGGCCGAACAAGCAAATCTACTTTTTCACCCGACTGGAAGCCATGGTCCATATCACCGTGAATTTCACCAAGGTCAGAGTGCACACAATTCGCACCACAAACCACTGCTGGCAAGAAGTCCCCTTGGCCAATGAACATAGCGACAAAACGCGAAACGGGTTCATGATAGATCTCGTAAGGCGTCCCCACCTGTAGAATCTTGCCCGCCTCCATAATCGCCACACGATCTGCCATCGCAAAGGCTTCTGCCTGATCATGGGTGACCAGAATCGCGCTGACTTTTTCATGCAGCAAAATCGCTCGAATATCCGGTACTAGCTCTTCCCTTAATTTTGCATCTAAGCCAGAAAAAGGCTCATCCATTAGTAATAACTTAGGCTTAGGCGCGATAGCACGAGCCAGCGCAACCCGTTGCTGTTGCCCACCTGAAAGTGAATCTGGGTAGCGGTCCTTATAACCAGCCAAGCCAACTAGCTCAAGCAAATAGTCAATGCGAGCATTGGCTTCTTGTTTGCTCCAATGCTTTAAGCCAAAAGCAATGTTCTCGCCGATGGATAAATGAGGAAACAGAGCAATATCTTGAAACACCATGCCGATGCTTCGTTTCTCTGGACTCACGGTTGTTTCAGACGATGAAATCACTTCATTGTCCAACGATATATCGCCAGCCATAAGAGGCTCAAATCCAGCGATCGCCCTAAGTAACGTTGACTTGCCACAGCCACTTGGACCCAACAGGCAACCAATCTCGCCTTCTACGATTCTGAAGTTGGCGTCTTGAACCACAGGTGTTCCTTGATAGCCCACCGCAATATGGTTCAACTTCAGTTCTTTTAACATTTTATTCGGTGGCATGGCGGTCATGTGAATCCCCAATAAACTTAGTGAGCACTGGATGAAATAGAACGACTGAGCAGAATCACGGGGATTAACCCCACTGCAACAATCATTAATGATGCCGGCGCCGCATCGACTAATCTTTCATCAGACGCTAATTCAAATGCCCGTACGGCCAAGGTATTAAAGTTAAACGGGCGCAAAATCAGTGTTGCAGGTAGTTCTTTTAGCACATCAACAAACACTATCAATAGTGCTGTGAGTACCGAGCTTTTCAGCAGTGGAACATGTATACGACGCAGTACTTCTGCAGGTGAGCATCCCAATGAACGCCCCGCCATGTCCATGCTTGGTTTAACCTTACCTAAACCACTTTGTACCGAACCGAGCGATACAGCCATAAAACGGACGGTGTAGGCTAATAATAAAGCAATGATCGTCCCAGAAAAGAACAAGCCAATTTTTTGATCGAAGGTGTATTTCACCCAATCAATAATACGATGATCAATCCACGCTAGGGGCACAATAACGCCAATGGCAATGATGGTGCCCGGCAAAGCATATCCCATTCCCGATGTCACAATGGCGGTTTGTACCCCCTTAGTGGGGTGCAAACGTCCTGCATACGCAAGTACCAATGCCAACGACACGGTAATTAAAGCCGCTAAGGCAGCCAGATAAAAAGAGTTCCAGGATAATTGAATGAAATCCCAACCAACGGTTTCTGCTTCAAATACAGCCCAGTACAACAGCACACCAGCGGGTATAACAAATCCAGCAATCACAGGGATAGCACACGCCAACCAGGCTGCTAGACCATAACGTCCACGCAACTCAACCTTACGCTGACTTGCTTTCCTCAACCCAGAGGCATGATAAGAGATTTTTCTTCGAGAATAGCGCTCTGTAAAAATCAGAACAGCGACAAATAGCAGCAAAATACCAGCTAACTGCGACGCAGCGGCGAGATCACCAAATCCATAGAAGGTACGCATAATGCCCGTGGTGAAAGTGGTCACACCAAAGTACTGCACCGTACCGTAATCCGCTAATGTCTCCATCATCGCTAGTGTCACCCCAGCTACAATCGCTGGACGAGCCATCGGCAGTGCTAAGCGAATAAAGGCTTGAGGCGCTGAATAGCCCAATGTGCGACAGACTTCTAAGGTGTTAGCAGACTGCTCTAGAAAAGCAGCTCGACTCATTAAATACACGTAAGGGTACAACACTAACGACAACATAGTGATAGCACCACCTAAGGAGCGCATTTCAAAGAACCAATACTCTCCGTAGCCAAGCCCTGTGGTGTCGCGAATAAACGTTTGCACCGGTCCTGCAAAGTCAAATAAGCCCGTATAGGTATAGGCAATAATGTAGGCTGGCATAGCCAGTGGCAGCAGTAATGCCCAAGAGAACAAACTTCGACCACGAAACTCACAAACACTGGTCAACCACGCTGCCGGAACCCCCATCACTAATGTGCCAAAGGTCACGCCCAGCATCAGCAAAAATGAGTTAGAGACATAGTCAAACAGCAGCGTATTGTAGAGATGCTGCCAAACATCACTACCACCTAAAAAGATATTGATAGCGATGATCAAAACAGGCACCGCCAACACGAGTGCAATGAGAATGGCAGAGACTTTTAACAGAGACACCCTACTTCGCTGGCGCGAGGTAGGGTGGGTATGGGTCAGAGTCGACATGGACAGATGTACCCTTTTATTTTGTAATTATTTCCAGCCAGCAGCGTCCATCATTTCAACGGCTTGGCGGTTATTATCACCCAATACACTTAATGACATGGAATCCGCTTTGAACTCACCAAATGGTTGCAAGCTTTTTGGTGGTGCAACGCCTTCTACCACTGGGTACTCGTTATTAACATCAGCGTACCAGACTTGGCTTTCATGATTGGTTAAGTATTCAACTAAAAGCTTAGCATTATCAATGTTAGTCGCAGAAGCGGTTAAACCAATACCACTGACATTGACGTGAGCACCACGCTCACCTTCCGCTTGGTTTGGCCAAAACAAAGCCACTTTGTTGTAGACTTCACGGTCTTTGGCATTTTCACTTTGTCCTAGACGGCCAAAGTAGTATGTGTTCGCAAGTGTAATATCACAGACACCGGCTGCAACCGCTTTAAGCAAATCAGTATCACCACCAAATGGTGGGCGAGCTAAGTTGCTAACAAAGCCGTTTAGCCAAGCTTGTGTCGCCTCAGCGCCGTCCGCCTCGATCATTGAAGCGACCAAAGACTGGTTATAGATGTTTGAGGAAGAACGAGTACAAATACGACCTTTCCATTTGGCGTCTGCTAGCGCTTCATAAGTAGAAAGCTCTGCAGCATCCACTTTTTTCGGGTTGTAAAAAATGACACGCGCACGCTGAGACAAACCATACCAGTAGCCGTCGCGATCATGAAGATGATCTGGAACGACGTCGTTTAATACGTCAGTTTCAAAAGACTGCAGTACACCCGCATCTTTCGCTCGGTATAAACGACCTGCATCTACCGTGATGAATACATCGGCAGGGCTTGCGTCACCCTCTACTTGAAGACGTCGCAGCAATGCATCCGCATCACCCGTAACTAAGTTTACCGTTACATCGTGTGCTTTTGAGAAGGCATCAAGAGCAGGAGCGATCAACGCTTCTTTACGCGCAGAGTAAACATTCACTTCGCCTGCAGCATAGGACACAGAGGAAGCGATCGTTGCGCCAGCCAAAGCCATGAGAGTAACACTTTTTTTGAGCAATGAGCGCGTTGACGCGCGCGAGAAATCCGCTAATGCATTCATCGTGACAACCTTAAAAAACCAAGCTTAATCTTAAAGCTAATAACAGCTTACCTTAGAAAGACACTATAAATGAAAACTGTTTTTGTTTACATAGTTTCAGTTGAGTTGAATAGAAGCTTTTCCATTCACAAAGTGCCTTTGATTATTGGTTCAAGCCCGCAGCATGGGCAACAAGCTTTTGCTTAATCGAAGGAGATTTATGGCACAACTTTAAGCCGAGATTACGTAATTGCACCACTGCTGGCTGTTGTGTGGTGAAGACCCGCTTAAACGCCTCCATGGAAGCAGACATGGCGATGTTATCCAGCATACGTGCTCTTTGGTAACGACGCAGGATTTTTAGACTGCCTAACATGTCGCCACGCTGATGAGCTTTCACTAAGATTGGCACCAATGCACTGACATCCGCAAAACCAAGGTTTGCACCCTGCCCCGCTAACGGGTGAATCGTATGGGCCGCATCACCAATCAGGACAAAACCTGGCTGGACATAATGTTTCGCATGGCGTTGACGCAAAGGAATGGCCATACGTGGTACGGTTAGTGATAACGCGGTAAAACGTCGATTAATAGCGTAAGTAAGACGACGACAAAAAGCGTCTTCTTCAAGGGCCATCAGTTGCTCAGCATCGGCAGGAGAAACGGACCAGACAATGGAAACATAATGCTTGTCAGCCACACTCGGCATCGGCAAAAATGCCAAAATCCCTTCCTCACCAAATGCTTGCCAAGCAGTGTCCTCATGGGCGGCATCGATCTCTACGGTAGTGACGATTGCATGATGACCATAATCCCATTCAACGGTATCCACATTGTTTTGCTGACGCAGATTTGAGTTCGCTCCGTCAGCTGCAATGAGTACCGCTCCTCGAAGCGATCGATCAGAAGCCAACACCACTTCAACGCCACTTTCTTGTTCCTGATGTGAAGCGACAGCATCGTCAAAGTACAGATCAATGCCGCGGGTATCATGAACACTCTTCATGAGGGCATCACACAGGGCTGCGTTTTCCACAAGCTGGCCTAATGAGGCGGCCTGTTGATAACGTACGTCGAAATCCACATAACCATCCCCAAGACCATCCCAAACCGCCATGCGCTGATAGGGAGCCAAACGCTCTTTAGCAATGCGCTGCCAAGCCCCTGCTTGTTCTAAAAGCGTTTGTGATAAGGCTGAAATCGCGCTAACACGAGCATCATAAGCAGGTGGTGTGGACAAGGGGTAGCGACCAGAGTGCTTGTCGATTAACGCAACCGTTAACCCTTTCTGAGCCGTCAAGACAGCGGTCAATGCGCCGACCATACCGGCACCCACAATGATTACATCGTATTCTCTGGCCATTCAGATCCAATCCCCAAATATAAGTTACTTCGCAGCCATCAAGGCTTCAATCTCATGAATTTCTTTCGGCAGTCCGTGGGTCAATACGAATGGGCCGTTTTCTTGGATGAGGATGTCATCCTCAATACGAATACCGATGCCGCGCCATTTAGCATCCACATTTTCATTATCTGGATTCACATACAAGCCAGGTTCTAACGTCACCACCATGCCAGCCTCAAGAGGTCGCGCTTCACCATTTAGCTTATAGCGACCACAGTCATGAACATCTAGCCCCAACCAATGGCCAGTATTGTGCATGTAAAAGTCGCGATACGCCTTGCTCTCAATCAGTTCATCGACAGAGCCATTTAGCAGTCCAAGCGCCACAAGCCCTTCAGTCAATACTTGCACCGCCGCATTGTGGAACGCGTCATAAGGCGCTCCGACCACCATTTGCTCAAGACCTGCGTAGTAAGCATCCAATACCACTTGATAAAGTTGCGCCTGCGGTTCACTGAATTTACCGTTGGCTGGGAACGTTCGCGTAATATCCGACGCATAGCAACCTAATTCACCGCCCGCATCAATCAAGATCAAATCACCGTCTTCGATCTTTTCGTCATTTTTGATGTAATGCAAAACGCAGGCATTTTTGCCCGATGCAACGATGTTGTTGTAGGCCGGCACTCGCGCACCTTGTTTCATGAACACATAATTCAGCTCTGCTTCCAGTTGATATTCCATCATCCCTGGTCGGACTGATTTCATCGCTTGGGTATGAGCTTCAACACTGATTTGCGCAGCACGCTCCATGATTTCGATCTCGCCAAGATCTTTGATCAAGCGCATTTCGTGCACGGCATCACTCATATCAATGAGACCTTTTGGTGCTACAGACCCCTGACGCGCTCGGGCCGCCAGTTGGTCGCGCCAATTCAATGCTTGATCACGTAATTGCTCGTCGTCGATCAATAGTGCAATGTGATCGGCGCCATCTAACAATTCCAAAGCAAGATCATCCAGCTCATCCAGTTCAGCTGCTTGGTCCAGCCCGAACGTCTGCATCGCTCCTGTAATACCATGACGAAAGCCGTCCCACTGCTCGCGCTCTGGATCTTTGGGTAGCACTGCCATGTGACTCTCACCAGAAGGCAAAATAAACAGCACAGCATTTGGCTCTTGATAGCCGGTTAAGTAAAAGAAGCTAGAATGTGGTCGAAACTCATAATCGCAATCGTTATTGCGTGTCACCAGTTCACCTGAGCGGATGACCGCTACGGTATTGTCAGAGCCTAGTTGACTCATTAAACGCTGTCTGCGTTCACGATAAATGGCTTTCGATAAATTCATTGCTTACTCCTTTTACGTCACACTAAAGGATTAGTGGAACAATGGTGCTTGACCAGCATCGTTATCATTGGAAACGGAATGGTGCTCAGAATACAACATCATGGCAGAGAGACGCACGTACTCAACCAATTCGGTTAAGTCTGTCTCATTGTCATTATTCTCTTCCAAGTCTTGCATGTCTGCTTGCATGGCAGAAATATTGGCAAAGTCCTGTAACACCTGTTTCGCGTCATCAGATAGATTTGGCTTGTGACCGGACAAACCATAGCCAGCTAGAAATCCATGAGCCCATTGCGACAAGGTAGTGCCACGTTCGCTTAGTGGCGCATCATCATCGCTCATGCAAGGCACCAACGCATATTCGCCATTTTGATACAGGGCGATGGTCGATTGGTACAACTCAACAATGGCTGCACGACTCGCCTCTTCTTTCCAACCATCAATATCGCAGAACTCTGCAACCATCGTCAGCCAATCTTCTAATGGCAAACCCACGCCTGACGCAAGGTAACCACAAAGTTGACCATGTAGCTCTGCAGGGGACGCTGAAATCGACTCGGTTACGAATACATCGGCAATAAGATCGAAATCCAATGCATCTAAAAGCATGTCTGTGGACATAGTAAAACCTTATTTTTCGAATAAATAATAAAGCCGTACCCTAGGGTACGGCTCTGAATGGATCTACCTAATATAAGTCATACTTACTTAGGTACAAGTCTAGCCTATTTGTTTCAGGCCAGACTCAAGTGTTTGCAGGATCAGGGTATTAATCGTCATTGGACCCACACCACCTGGCACCGGTGTGATCGCAGCAGCACGATCATAAAGAGGCGCAAGCTCAATGTCACCAACACCACCTGGGTGGTAGCCAGCATCAACAACAACCGCGCCATCTTTAATCCACTCTGCTTTGATAAGCTCTGGCTTACCGACAGCACCAACAATTACATCGGCTTGTTTTACGAACTCAGGTAGGTTTTGAGTGCGAGAGTGACAGATCGTGACGGTCGCGTTGGCATTTAGCATCATCATTGCCATTGGTTTACCCAAAATAGGGCTACGACCAACAACCACTACATGCTTACCAGCAAGGTCGATGTTGTACGCCTCAAGCAAACGCATGATACCTGCTGGTGTCGCAGCGCCATAAGCTGGCTCTTGCATCGCCATGCGACCAAAACCTAAACAAGTCACGCCATCTACGTCTTTGTGTGCAGCAATGGCATCAAAACATGCACGCTCATCAATCTGAGCAGGTACTGGATGTTGCAACAGAATACCGTGAACATCTGAATTTGCGTTCAACTCTTCGATCTTCGCTAGCAACTCTTCTGTGGTAGTTGTCTCAGGAAGCTCAATCGCAAGTGAGTCCATTCCTACGCGGCGGCAAGCATTGCCTTTCATTTTAACGTATGTCGCTGAAGCTGGATCCGCGCCTACTAGGATCGTCGCTAGAATTGGGGTACCGCCGGTACGCTCTTTTAGTTCAGCAACTTGCTTTGCCAAACGCTCTTCGGTTTCTTTCGCGCATTGTTTGCCGTCAAGAACCAGTGCAGCCATGAATGAACTCCTGCAAAATAAAAAGTCTGTGGTTTAAATGGGGGACGCAGATTATATCCTATAATCCTCGTCCTGCCGCCCCTATCGACGTAAATACCTCAGGAAATATTCGTCATTCGTCGCCCATTGGTAAGATATGATCCACCATTAATTGTAAATTGCGCTGCCCTCTGAACTCATTGATGTCTAATTTGTAAACCAAACGCGCCCGTTGCGCCTGATTAGGCCAGACTGACAAATCACAAAAGAAATGAATGCCATCAATTAACATGCCGCTGTTAGGCTCACGTAATGTCAGTTTTAGATGCTTCTCACCTACAATTCTTTGCTGTAATACCTCAAACGTGCCATCAAAACACGGCTCAGGAAAAGCTTGCCCCCATGGCCCCGCCACCCGAAGTTGCTCTGCAAACTCTAAGCTAAAATCTTCTGGGGCAAGCTCACCATCGGTATAGACGGTAGCCTCAAGCTGTTCTGGCGTTACCCACTCTTCGATAATCTGATCAAACGCCTTAGTGAAGGTTTCATAATGCTCTGCTTTGATCGACATGCCCGCCGCCATCGCATGACCGCCAAATTTCGACAGCAATGCAGGGTGTCGCTTGGCCAATAAATCTAAGGCATCACGAATATGCACACCAGGTATCGATCTAGCTGAACCTTTTAAGGTATCGTCATCCGCTTTAGCAAAGGCAATCACTGGGCGGTGACACTTTTCTTTCATGCGTGAAGCAAGAATACCAATGACCCCTTGATGCCAGTCTTCTTGGTAAAAACACATGCCATAGGGTAAATCCGATACTTCCTCAATAGAGGCCAAAGATTGTTCAGCTTGCTGTTTCATGTCTGATTCAATGGCTTTGCGCTCTCGATTCAGTTGATCTAATTGCTCTGCGTAAGAGCGTGCTAAAAACGCTTGCTCACTCAGTAGGCACTCAATACCAATCGACATATCATCTAATCGCCCTGCCGCATTCAAGCGTGGCCCTACGACAAAGCCTAAATCGGTTGCTTTTACTCGGCTTGCCTCTCGTCCCCCTAGCTCTAATAAGGCAAGAATCCCTGGGCGTGCTTTACCAGCTTGAATGCGCGCCAATCCTTGTTGAACCAGAATACGATTGTTCGCATCCAGTGGCACCACATCAGCCACCGTTCCAAGGGCTACGATATCAAGGTATTCAGACATATTTGGACGGGGAATATGCGCTCTTTCGAACCAGCCACGCTGTGTGAGCTGAGCCCTAAGAGCAGACATAACATAGAAAATCACACCAACGCCTGCCAACGATTTACTCGGGAATTGGCAGTCAGGATGATTGGGGTTCACAATGGCATCTGCATTGGGCAGTACATCCCCTGGTAAGTGATGGTCTGTCACAATTACTTGCATACCAGCTGCTTTTGCCGCGGCCACACCATCGATACTGGCAATACCATTGTCGACCGTGACCAACACATCCGCTTCTTGTTCTTGCACGAGTGTGACGATTTCAGGCGTTAAGCCATAGCCATATTCAAACCGGTTTGGCACGATGTACTGTGGCTCCACTGCCCCCATTGCAGTCAGTGCAAGAATACCAAGGGTCGTTGAAGTGGCGCCATCTGCATCAAAGTCACCAACAATGACTATGCGTTTTTCATGCTCAATCGCATCCGCCAAGATAGTCGCGGCATTATTGATATCAAAAAACTGCTTAGGATGAGCCAAACTCGCCAGTTTATATTCCAGTTCCTCAGGCCCTAACACACCTCTGGCTTGATAAATACGGGACAATGTTTTCGGAAAATGACTAGGGAAGCGGTTCTCCAATGAGCCATCAAGTGAACGAGTTAGGATGCGCATGCAGTCTTCTTATTTATAAAAGAAAATTAAATAGATGGGATTTTTAGAGGTTAACATAAATGTCTTAGCAGGACTAAAGCACATAACTCGAATAATGATGACGTCACTCGCGTTCTTCATTCAGCCACAGACTTAACCATTGTTTAGGTTTTAAATTAGAGAAAATAAGGCACTGTAACGCACCGCAAGGATCCGTTACATAAGCTCGATAAGTTTGCACGATTAGTGGAATTAGCGTCACTATCGTGCATTTTTACCTCTCAAGCAAAACAAGCTCAGTTATTATCCACGCCCACCTAACTATCCCATTTCTTAAATATTAAAAAGGTTGGTTTTATGAGCGGTCAAACCTCATCCCTGGGCCAAAACACCTCAGGACAGCGTTTTGCACTGGTTGCACTGACATCGTTATTTTTCATGTGGGGCTTTATCACCTCACTAAATGACATTCTCATCCCACATTTGAAATCTGTCTTTTCATTGAATTACACACAAGCAATGTTGATTCAGTTTTGTTTCTTTGGAGCATACTTTCTAGTCTCTGTTCCTGCGGGTAATCTCGTTAAAAAAGTGGGCTTTCAACGTGGTCTAGGGATAGGACTCATGATTGCTGCGGCCGGCTGCTTACTCTTCATTGGTGCCGCCAAGGTTCAAGTGTATTGGGTATTCCTAACTGCCCTTTTCGTTCTTGCATCGGGCATTACGATTCTTCAAGTTGCAGCGAACCCATTGGTTACGATTATGGGACCAGAAGAAACCGCATCTAGCCGTCTAACAATGACACAAGCTTTCAACTCTCTTGGTACAACCGTTGCTCCCATCATCGGTAGTATTTTGATTTTCTCTGCGACAGCAGAATTTGCAACGAAAGCACAAGAAGCAGAAAGCGTTATCGTGCCTTACTTCGGCCTAGCGATTGCTCTGATCGCATTAGCGCTGATTTTTACACGCATTTCACTGCCGACTCCAAACTTGGAAGAAGAAACTCAAGTTGGAACTGAACAAAGCAGCTTGATGGAGTTCCGCCACCTAGTATTAGGTGCTGTAGCCATCTTTATGTACGTAGGTGCTGAAGTATCCATTGGTAGCTTCTTAGTTAACTACTTCGGTCTTGAAAACATTGCAGGCATGCCAGAATCTGAAGCAGCACATTACATCGCTTACTACTGGGGTGGTGCTATGGTTGGCCGTTTTGCTGGTGCGATCCTGATGCAAAAAATCGCTGCAGGTAAGCTATTGGCATTCAACAGTGTTGCATCTGCCGCTCTAATTGCCCTATCGATTGCGAGCGAAGGCTCTGTCGCTATGTACTCAATTCTGCTGGTTGGTCTATGTAACTCAATTATGTTCCCAACTATCTTTAGCTTGGCACTTAAAGGCTTAGGCGTAAATACTAGCCGTGGTTCAGGTTTACTATGTCTTGCTATCGTCGGTGGTGCCATTGTACCAGTTATGCAAGGCGGCCTAGCGGATAGTATTGGTCTACAGGTGTCATTTGTCTTACCACTTGTATGTTACTTATACATTGCTTACTACGGTCTAATTGGCTCTAAAGTACGCACACAGTAAGTATCAAGTCAGTTAGCTATAAAAAAGCGCCTTTAGAAATACACTCTAAAGGCGCTTTTTCGTTTTAAACAGCAATAACATTACGTCGCCTTGCTCGCTAACACAACGCAATTCCGCCCATGACTTTTCGCCTCATACAAGGCTTTATCTGCTCTGCCTACCGCGGTTAACAAGGTCTCTGTTAACTTTAACTCAGATACCCCAATACTCACTGTGGTACAAACGCTCTCTCCTTCTTGAGTCGTGAGCGACACATTCGACACCGTATTTCTCAGAGCATCAGCAAATCGTTTGTTGTCACCTTGATGTTCTATCAGAAGCAGAAACTCCTCTCCTCCCCAACGAGATAACAAACACTTCTGACCAATTAAAAAACCAGCCATGCTTTTCGATACAAGCTTGAGGTATTCATCGCCATGTTCATGACCAAAACGATCATTGATCGATTTAAAATGGTCGATGTCCAACACCATGACGGTTGGAGCCAACCATTCTTTTGCCACCATCTGTTGCTCTAGCCCGCGGCGATTTAACAACCCTGTCAGTGGATCAGTCGTAGCGGCCAGTTCTAATTTGCTAGAGAGCGCCTCTAAGGACTGGTTAAAGCGCGAAGAGATGTACTCATAAATGGTGGATAAGAACGATATCAATATAAAGGAATAGACAATGCGCGATTTTAGATCTGGGTGGTACCCGTAACGATCAAAAGGCGAAGGGATAAAAAAGAGAATAAAAACCAAAGCCAGAATAAACAAAAAGACTTCTAGCAAGCCTCTTTTTAGGCCATGAAGAAACAGCGAAACAGGAGGAATACAGTAAATCCATACGTGCCCTGTACCATTGACTCCACCACTATAAATCAAGTACAACATCAGTGCGTACAAGGGATATAAAATGACATTCGCGGAAAACAAATAGTTCTTCGTCTTTCGCAAGTAGAGATGGTTCAGGCTATAAATCGAGGCAATACTCAGCAGTCCTAAACCGATAAGAAGGTTGCCTTTAAGCAGGGAGATCAACCCTAGAGGCCCAGTAAACAGAACGCCCACCAAGCAGAATAGATTGATAATAAAGGCCCGACGCGACGTATTGCTAAAGGAGTCGTTCACAGCCCCAGCATTGAGCGTCTTGGAAAACCATAGCTTCCATCTAATAGTCCATGATGTTGGCGCTTTATCTGACATGCTCTACAAATATCACTTCCAAGGATATAGACATGACAATAGCCTAAAACTTGCACCATGGGCTAGTAAAGTTTCCTATTTCGCTGGATATAAGCGCGACAACAATACTGGAACAGCTGTCTCTACTTTTAGAATCCGGTCGCCAAGGTGTACCGATTGCATGCCAGCATCAGACCACTTTTGCATTTCAAACTCATTCCAGCCACCCTCTGGCCCAATCGCCAAAACACAAGGTTGCACTAGATCGACGGGACAAGGTTCTGCTTGATAGGGGTGTGCGACCAGCCCCATGCGCTTCACCAACAAATCGGGTAAAACGTCTTCAACAAAAGGACGAAACCGTGTGTGCTGATGCACTGCAGGCAACACCGTATCTCTAGCCTGCTCTAGACCTTCGACAAGGTAATCATAAATAGAGTTTTCTTTTAAAACAGGGCTTTGCCAGTAGCTTTTCTCTACTTTTGCTGAGTGTAACAAGTGGATTTTTTTAACGCCCATGGCAGTAATATTCATCAAGGTTCGCTTGAGCATATTAGGGCGAGGCAGAGCCAATACGAGCTCCATTGGCAAGGTTTTTGGCGGCTCACTCTCCAGTGTTTCTATCGTCACTCGCCATTCAGACTTGTCCAGCACTGCATCGCCAATCAGACCATTTAACACCCCAACTCGAAGCTTGTCGCCATGGTCTTTTTTCAACACTTTGGCAATGTGCTCAATTTGACGATCACTTAACTTGTATTGTTGATCCGAGAGCGCCTGTTCAGGAGCAAGCAAAATAAGGTTCATGATTTAAAACTCTGTAAGTAAGAGAGGCAGTAATGGAAAAGCTAGTAAAAGAGGAAGAGATCGAGCAAGCAGAAGCGCTCTGCTTGCTCGAAAGAGGCTTAAATGCGCTCTGCAACGAAGCCTTGTACGGCAGCAAGGTCGTTATCGATCACTTCGTACGCTTCTTCACGTTCGAATAGATCTTTCATGTGCTCAGGAAGACTTGGAGACTGACAACCTGCCTTTTCCACTGCTTCAGGGAACTTCACAGGGTGTGCTGTCGCCAAGGTGATCATTGGTACAGACTTGTCTTTCCAGCACTGACGCGCCGCTTCTAGGCCAATCGCAGTGTGTGGATCAAGTAGGTATTGAGTCGACTTGAAGACTTCAGCAATCACTTCACAAGTGCGAGCATCGTCTACTTTGTAACTGTCGAAGTTCTCTTTTACGTACTTCCAAGCTTCGTCATTCAGCGTCACATCACCTGCGTTAAAGCGCGCCATGAGATCGGCTAATTCAGCGCTGTCACGACCATGGGCATCAAACAATAGACGCTCAAAGTTACTTGAAACCATGATGTCCATACTTGGAGAAAGCGTTACGTTTAGGGCCTGACGGCTCATATCGTTCGTCGCAATGGTACGGTGTAGAATATCGTTCTGGTTTGTCGCTACCACAAGCTGATCAATTGGCAAGCCCATTTGCTTCGCCAAGTAACCTGCAAAGATGTCACCAAAGTTACCTGTTGGTACAGAGAACGATACTTTACGATGTGGACCACCCACAGCCAGCGCTGAAGAGAAGTAGTAAACGATCTGAGCCATGATACGCGCCCAGTTGATTGAGTTTACTGCGCCCAGTTTCGCACCTTTTAGGAATGATTGATCAGCGAAGCTTGATTTCACCATGCCCTGACAGTCGTCGAAGTTACCTTTTACAGCAATGTTGAAAACGTTGTCATCAATCACGGTTGTCATCTGACGACGCTGTACTTCAGATACACGCTGGTAAGGGTGCAGGATGAAGATATCTAGGTGCTCGGAGTGACGGCAACCTTCGATGGCAGCGGAGCCTGTGTCACCAGACGTCGCGCCTAGGATCACCAGCTTCTCACCACGTTGACCTAGTACGTAGTCCATCAAACGACCAAGCAATTGCAGAGCGAAGTCCTTGAAAGCTAACGTTGGGCCACGGAATAATTCCAATACCCATTCGTTGTTATCAGTTTGCACCATTGGCGCAACCGCTGAGTGATTGAAGCCAGCATAAGCTTCATCAATCATGCGTTTGAATTCTTCAGCAGGAATCTCGCCTTCTACAAATGGCCACATTACTTTGAACGCGAGCTCTTGGTAGCTCAAAGATGCCCATGAAGCGATCTCTTCAGTCGAGTACTTTGGTAGCTGCTCTGGAACATATAGACCGCCATCGCTCGCCAAACCTGCTAGCAAAACATCGCCAAAGCTTAATGCTGGAGCTTGGCCACGAGTTGAAATGTATTTCATCAATTTATCCTCTTACGCCAGATTTTCTACACGGATGCGCTGAACAGCGCCTGCAACATCTGGCAAAGCTTCGATTGCTGCAATAGCAGCATTCATATTGCGTTCTTTCACGTCATGAGTCATGACAACAAGCGGTACTAGATCACTGCCTTCACGTTCGCGCTGAATCACAGACTCAATGCTGATGCCGTTCGTTGACAGGATTTGGGTAATGTTCGCGAGTACGCCTGCACGATCTTGAATCGTCATGTTTAGGAAGAAGCCACATTCGATTTCTTCCATCGGTAATACGGCTTCATCAGACAGTTGATCCGCTTGGAATGCCAAGTGTGGCACACGATTCGTTGGATCAGCAGTCAAGGTACGTGCTACATCGATAATATCAGCAACAACAGAAGAACCTGTTGGCAATGCACCCGCGCCAGCACCGTAAGTCAATGTAGGGCCGACTGCGTCGCCTTTTACCATGACAGCGTTCATTACGCCGTTTACATTAGCTAGCAGGGCTTTCTTAGAAATCAATGTTGGGTGAACACGAAGCTCAACACCTGCCTTGGTGCGACGAGCAATACCAAGATGCTTGATGGCATAGCCCATTTCCTGAGCAAAGGATACGTCTTCTGCTGTGATACGGCTAATGCCTTCAGTGTAAGTTTTTTCAAACTGAAGCGGGATACCGTAAGCAATCGATGCAAGAATGGTTAGCTTGTGTGCCGCGTCAATACCTTCTACATCAAAGGTTGGATCAGCTTCAGCATAACCAAGCGCTTGTGCCTCTTTAAGCACATCATCAAATGCACGGCCTTTTTCTGTCATCTCAGTCATGATGAAGTTGCCAGTACCATTAATAATACCAGCCAACCATTCGATCTTATTTGAAGACAGACCTTCACGAAGGGTTTTGATAATTGGAATACCACCAGCTACAGCGGCTTCAAAAGCCACCATGACACCTTTCGCCTGAGCTTTTTCGAAAATTTCATTCCCATGCTCGGCAATCAATGCTTTGTTGGCAGTAACAACATGCTTACCATTTTCGATGGCAGTTAATACAAGCTCTCTAGCCACGCTAGTGCCACCGATTAACTCAACAATGATGTCGACTTCTGGGTTGTTGGCCACATCAAAAATATCGCGGGTAATATCAATATCAGTGGTATCACAGGTAGGATTGTCACGACGTGCGCCAATTTGCCCTACAACAATGCTTCGGCCTACACGTCGTGTAATTTCTTCTGCATTGTCCTGCAGAATGTTAAATGTACCGGAACCTACTGTTCCAAGACCACAAATTCCGACTTTTACCGGTTTCAAAACGATACCCCACAGCTGACGGTTTTAATAATATTGATACTCGCTGATACCTAGCGATTTTTAGATCAATGATTATACCGTCAGAAGCGGATAAACCCAACGCAGAAAAGACTGAACTGCCCCATTGTTTGGTAGATTCTTTGGCTATAACGCTATAGGTTTAGTTCTTTTGCCAACTCATCTGCCGGTAAGTAACCCGGGATGAATTTGCCATTATCTAAAATAATACTTGGTGTACCTCTGACCCCAACAGCATTTCCAAGACGATACTGGCTTGCAATAGGGTTCGTACATTTATTCTCTGGCACCTCACGACCAAGCTTCGCCTCGGTCATCCACTTTTTTGGATCGTCAGAACACCAGATATTAACCATGGTGTTGTAGGCTTCAGAGCCGATCCCTGCACGTGGATAAGCTAAATATCGTACCGTGATACCGCGCTCATTAAGGTCTTCAATCTCTTTGTGTAACATACGGCAATAACCGCAATCGACATCGGTGAACACGGAAATATGAGCTTTTTCATCTTTCGCTTTGAACACCACCATGTCAGACTCAGGCAGTTGCTCAATCTTCGCCAGCTTCTTCTGCTCTGTTTCATTAATCAGCTGTTTCTCTTGAACTTGGTACATGTCACCCGCGACAAAATACCGCCCATCTGGCGTCACATGAAGAATTGGACCGTTATTCAATGTCACAACATACAACCCACTACCCTCATGCTGCTCAATAGACTCGATTGAATATTGCGGTAAGGCGTTGGCCATTGCGGCTTTGACTTCTTGTTCCCCAGCACTTGCTTGCATGACACTGAACAGTGTTAAAGCGGCAACTGCAGCTTGTTTGATTACCCGTTCCATACTGACCTCTGAATATCGTAGTTTGCCTATTAGGCCACCATAAGCTGATGAAGTTCCATAAAAAAAGGCGACCTAAGTCGCCTTTTTTTAATTCTACGGAGAGATTAACGTTTAGCCAATTTCTCTTTGATACGTGCAGACTTACCTGAACGATCACGTAGGAAGTAGATTTTCGCTTGACGAACGTCACCGCGACGTTTCACTTCAATGCTATCAACTAGTGGGCTGTAAGTTTGGAATGCACGCTCAACGCCTACACCACTAGAGATTTTGCGTACAGTGAACGCAGAGTTTAGGCCACGGTTGCGTTTTGCAATTACAACACCTTCGTAAGCCTGTAGACGCTCACGAGTACCTTCTTTAACTTTTACTTGAACAACAACAGTATCACCAGGACCGAAAGCCGGGATCTCTTTTGTCATTTGTTCTGCTTCTAGCTGTTGAATCAGCTTAGTTTTGTTGCTCATGGATGTGACTCCTAATGAATATGGTTTCTTATCAGCGCGAAGGTTTAACGTTCTGATAAGCTCGCGATTCTTACTCTGCCGAGGTTGAAACTTCAGTCTCACGAATAAACTCTTTTAACAACTCTTGCTGTTCCTTGTCCAACTCAAGGTCTTGCAGGAGGTCAGGCCGACGTTGCCAAGTTCTTCCGAGCTTTTGCTTTAATCGCCAGCGCCGTATCGCCTCATGGTTGCCGCTAAGTAGTACAGGTGGTACAGGTTCACCTTCAAGTACCTCGGGGCGAGTATAGTGAGGGCAATCAAGTAATCCATCGGCAAACGAATCTTCATCTGCAGAGGCTTGTTTACCAAGCACCCCCGGCACCATGCGAAAGACAGAGTCCATCAACACCATAGCCGGTAACTCTCCACCACTTAGGACAAAGTCGCCAATTGACCATTCTTCATCAACCTGAGATTGAATCAAACGCTCATCAACGCCTTCATAACGGCCTGCTACCAGAATAAATTCTGCTTCTTTAGCAAGCTGTTGCACGCCTTCCTGTGTGAGCGTGCGCCCCTGAGGGGATAGATAAATAACTTTTGCATTGGGAACCCATTGTCTAGCGTCCTCAATTGCATCTTTTAGGGGCTGAACTTTCATCAGCATCCCAGGGCCACCACCATAAGGACGATCATCGACCGTTTTGTGTTTGTCATGCGCAAAGCTTCTTGGATTAAAAAAATCCACTTCCACTATGCCAGATTTTACTGCTCTGCCCGTTACACCATGTTGGGTAATGGCTTGAAACATCTCTGGAAACAGCGTTACTACACCGATTCGCACCCTAGGCCTCGTTCGATCTATTAGAAGTCTGGATCCCAATCCACAACCATTTCCTGTTTATCTAAATCAATGTTTAAAACAAACTGATCTGGCACGTAGGGAATCAAACGCTCTTCACGATCGTAACTGCCTTCACAACCTCGTACCACCAACACATCGTTTGCACCGGTTTCCATCAGTTGCGAGACTTTACCTAGAAGAACACCCTCTTTGGTAATCACCTTTAGACCTTCTAGTTGAGACCAGTAAAATTCACCGTCCTCAAGCTTAGGAAGATCCTTTGCATCAATATAGATATCCATACCGCAAATCTCTTTTACAAGATCACGATCGTTATACCCTTTAATTGCTGCTACCAATCCGCGCCCTTGAGTGCGACCTTGGCTTAGTTCTACGACTTTCCACCCACTAGGAGTTTTCAGCCACCAATGCTTGTAATCAAAGATCCCAACCATTGGATCGGTGTGCGAATATAACTTCACCCACCCTTTAACACCATAAACTGATGTAATGCGTCCAACCACAAGCGCCTGCTCAGGAGCTTTCGCCTGTTTTACAGTAGACATAGCATTACCTCAGTATTAAGCGTTTTTGCCAGCTTCTTTAACAAGCTGAGCAACACGGTCAGAAAGCTGAGCGCCTTGGCCTACCCAGTGATTAACACGGTCTAGGTCAACACGTAGACGTTCTTCTTGACCACGTGCAACTGGGTTGAAGAACCCTACACGTTCGATAAAACGACCATCACGAGCACGGCGGCTGTCAGCCACGTTCAAGTGATAGAATGGGCGCTTCTTAGAGCCACCACGAGAAAGACGAATAGTTACCATATGATTGGTTCCTTATTGCTTAACGAAACACCTCTTGTTAGGCTCTTTATGAGACCTACTACAAGAAGGCGGCATATTCTAGTCGATTCGACACCAAAACAAAAGGGCGAATTGATCGCCCTTTAAACATTTTTTCATTCTATATCGGTGTTTTAGAATTTCGGGAAATTCCCACCGCCAGGTAAACCACCTGGCATCATGCCCCCTAGGCCACGCATCATTTTCTTCATGCCACCTTTGGAACTGAATTTTTTCATCATCTTCTGCATTTGTTTGTGCTGTTTGAGCAGACGATTAAGGTCTTGAATCTGCAAACCTGCCCCGGCAGAAATACGCTTTTTACGTGAGCCATTGATCACATCTGGGTTGCGGCGCTCTGCAGGGGTCATAGAGTTAATCAGCGCTTCCATTTGCACGAACATTTTATCGTTCACTTTATCTTGGATATCACCTAGCTGTCCCATACCTGGCAGCTTATCTAACATAGACGTCATACCGCCCATGTTTTTCATCTGCTGTAGCTGCTCGCGAAAGTCTTCTAGATCGAAGCCTTTACCTTTTTTCAGCTTGCCAGCTAGTTTCTCTGCTTTATCCTTATCGATCTTCTGCTCAGCCTGCTCGATCAAAGATAGCATGTCGCCCATGCCAAGAATTCGAGACGCTAAACGATCAGGATGGAATGGTTCCAGAGCATCGGTCTTTTCACCCACACCCAAGAACTTGATTGGTTTACCAGTGATATGACGCACAGATAACGCCGCACCACCACGCGCATCACCGTCGGTCTTGGTTAAGATCACACCTGTTAATGGCAGGACATCACCGAACGCTTTAGCGGTATTAGCTGCGTCTTGACCAGTCATGGCATCCACGACAAACAGCGTTTCAACCGGATTAATAGCTCCGTGAAGAGCTTTAATCTCCGCCATCATGTCTTCGTCAATCGCTAAACGACCTGCGGTATCGACGATCAGCACATCTTTGTGAGCCTTTTTCGCCACGTCGATAGCATTATTGGCAATATCAATCGGCTTCTGAGAAATATCACTTGGAATGAAATCGACACCGATATCATTAGCAAGTGTTTCTAACTGTTTAATCGCAGCAGGACGGTAGACGTCCGCACTGACCACAGCTACTGATTTCTTCTGGCGCTCTTTTAAGAATTTTGCCAGTTTACCAGCAGAGGTGGTTTTACCTGCACCTTGTAGACCAGCAAGTAAGATAATCGCTGGAGGCGTGGCGCGAAGATTCAATTCATCGTTAGCCTGCCCCATGACCGCTTCGAGCTCTTGCTTAACGATCTTTAGGAAAACCTGACCAGGACTTAAGCTGCGAGTTACTTCGGTACCAACCGCGCGCTCTTTCACCGCATTAATAAAGTCTTTTACCACGGGCAACGCGACGTCAGCTTCCAACAACGCCATGCGCACTTCACGCAATACATCTTTAATATTGTCCTCGGTGAGTTTGGCGCGACCACGAATCCGGTCTAAGGATGACGTTAAACGTTCTGATAAATTGTCAAACATGTTGCCCTCAAAAATTTGCTCTAGATGGAAAAAACCGCTTTATTCAGTTTATCCAAGGTGAAATTGACTTTATTATAACGAAGATTTGATCGTCACCCTATAGTTTTAACCAGTGGATCGGCTTATACATGACACATCTTTCGCTTTGGCTCGCTTGTATTCTATCGCTAACGGCTGGGGGCACTTATTATTTGCGCCCTGGCGTTCGTACTACTCAAACATTGGGCGCCATCACAATTGTTGTGCATACCATGGCCCTGATTCAGTTACTTGGCAGCAAAGACGGTTTCGACTTCTTAACCATTGGCCTTTTGATCGCTTTGATCGGTAACTTGCTTTTGTGGTTTAGCAATCGAGATAAGGATCTCTCTTTGCTACTGTCGATCGCTTTCCCTCTCGCCTCAATCATCATTGCTTTAAATGCTATTGAACCTTGGAACTTACAACAACTCCATAGCTCATCCCTTGGCACCTCTCTACACATTTTGATCGCATCTGTCGCTTACAGTCTATTCACCGCAGCCTGTGGCGTCGGCATTTTGCTTGCAATTCAAGAGTACCAACTCAAGCATCATCGCCTAAAGCAACTGTTACGGGTTCCTCCATTACAGGTACTAGAGCGATTAATGTTTGAATTTATTTGGGCGGCGTTTGTCTTACTGAGCATAACGATCGCCACAGGCTTTTATTTTATTGAAGACATGTTTGCGCAACACCTTGTACACAAGACCGTCTTTACCATTGCATCTTGGTTTGTATTTGCAGGTTTGCTAGGTGGCCGTTTGTACCTTGGCTGGCGTGGGCAGCTCGCAGTAAAACTAACTTTAAGCGGATTCGTACTATTAATGATTGGCTACTTTGGCACTCAAATAGCAGTCGAAATCATCAATAAATGATCAGGATATTTGACAGGACTTACAGCAAACCTAATAATCCGATCAGATTCTATAATTGAGGCATAATTTTTTTGAACGAAGTTCCCTTAAGTATTCTAGGCGGAATACTGTTTTTTCTAATCATTTTATCTGCATTCTTCTCCAGCTCTGAAACAGGCATGCTGTCGATCAATAAGTATCGACTGAAACATCTTGTTAAAAGCGGGCATCGCTCGGCTAAGAAAGCCAGCAAACTATTAGAACGCCCTGACCGTCTCATCGGCGTCATTCTGATTGGTAACAACTTCGTTAACATCTTGGCATCTGCTATTGCAACGATTATCGCTGTGCGAATCTGGGGCGACGCAGGTGTTGCCATTGCAACCGCCGTTCTGACTTTGGTTGTTCTTATTTTTGCCGAAGTCACACCTAAAACCATGGCCACAATTCACCCTGAGAAGATTGCTTTCCCAGCTTCTTGGGTATTAACCATCTTACTTAAAGCCCTTTATCCCCTCGTTGTTATCGTTAACACCATGTCTAATGGTTTAATGCGCCTAGTCGGCGTAAAACACGCCCATGGTAACCATGACAAGCTGGGATCTGAGGAGCTTCGCACCGTTGTTAATGAAGCCAGCGGTCTAATCCCCGCAGCTCACCAAGAGATGCTTTTGTCTATCTTAGACTTAGAGAAGGTCTCTGTTGAAGACATTATGGTGCCGCGCAACGAAGTAATCGGCATCGATATCGAAGACTCGATTGAAGAGATCATTCAGCAAATTTGTGATTCTCGACACACACGTATGCCAGTCTACAATGGCGAGATCAACAAGGTAATTGGCATCCTCCATGCCCGTCATGCTGCGCAGTTTTTGCGTGAAGAAAACCCATCTAAAGCAGCCCTTCTAAAAGCAACATTGGAACCGTACTTCATTCCAGAAAGCACCTCTATCAACACAGTGCTACTAAACTTCCAGAAAGATCACCAACAAATGGGGATCGTTGTGGATGAATATGGTGACGTTCAAGGTATTGCTGCGCTTGAAGACATCCTAGAAGAAATTGTGGGTGAGTTCACACCGCCACAAGAGGATGAAGAGGAAGAGATCACTCTACTAGATGATGGCTCTTTCCGCATCGAAGGCTCCACACACATTCGTGACATCAACAAAGCGCTAAGCTGGCATCTACCGACTGATGGCCCAAAAACACTTAATGGTCTTATTATTGAGACATTAGAGTTTATTCCGGAGCATCCGATCAGCCTTTGGGTCGACAATTACATGATTGAGATTCAAGAAATCGAAGATAAAGTGGTTAAATTCGCGCGCTTAGAACACAAACGCTAACAGGTGACATTATGAGATTTTGCCCGAAATGTGGTCATCAGGTGAACATGGAAATCCCCGCTGGAGATAACCGCGAGCGCCCTGTATGCCCTAGCTGTGAGTTCATTGACTATGACAACCCTAGAATGATCACAGGCACGATCCCATTATACAAGGGTAAAATCTTACTTTGTAAGCGCAGCATTGAGCCGCGCCTAGGCTACTGGACTCTTCCTGCCGGCTTTATGGAAAATGGTGAAACAACATTAGAAGGGGCGTTGCGTGAGACCCTTGAAGAAAGTGGCTCGCAAGCCATTGCTAAGCAACCCTTCTCTATGATCAGTATTCCGCATGTTAACCAGGTTCATCTGTATTACCTAGCAGAGCTTGCACAAGCGGACTTCCACCCCACATCTGAAAGCTCAGAGGTGGAGTTATTCGAGCTGGATAATATCCCATGGGAAGAACTTGCTTTCAGCAGCGTCACCAAAACGCTGGAATACTTCCTAGAAGATCATAAAACTGGCCAGTATGGCTTCCACGAAGATAAAATCCTCGTTAACTCTCAATAGCAATAAAATGATAAGCCACTTCTTCGTAGGGGTGGCTTAGTTTCAGTGCCCTTACCACCGCATCTTTGAATTCCTTCAACAACACCATCTCTACGCGATATTCGTCTACAGCTTCTAACAGACCAGACTGACCAATAAAGGGATTAGCCATATCAGATGGCCGAAACTGCCCTTGTCCTTTTACTTGCCAACAACAGGCTTCATATTCACCTATCTTGCCAGCACCAGCGGCAAACACCGCCTCTTTAACGATTTCCAAGTGCGTTTCTGGCACGTAAAACACCAATGAATACATCACAACCTCTTTTTTCTACCACTCGCAACCTACTACTCTAAAGCAACCCCATTTGCTCACTCTGAACAGGTAAAGCGACCTGTGGCGAATAGCCTGCTAGCGAGGCCAGTAGCTTTTCATCTAGCCAGCTTGCCAGAGTTGGCGCAGCTATGTTGTCAGAGGAATGCACAAACACCGTGGGCTCACGTCCCTCTTCTAGCCATTGGGAAAGCTTAGCTACCCATTGATCAAGCCAAGTATGATTGCGCTCCAAATCAGGGTGGCCAATAAATCGCACCACAGGATGCGTGGCCGTCGCGATAGCATGACATGGCACTCTAGGCTTTTTACGTTGAGCATCAATCAAGCTTTCACAATATGCTTCTGTTGAAAACACAGGTCGCGAATCCATTACAACTTTATCGCACTGGGCGTTTGCCAACAGGCGCAATAACGCGCTTTCGTTTTCTGCTTTATCAAAAAACGCCAAACTACGCACCTCTACACTTAAAGGTGTAGCCAGTGTCCAGCTTTGACAAAGATTAAAGATAATCGGCAGATGTCGTGGCTCAACTGCCGCAGGAAACTGCAGCATAGTGGGGCCTAACAAATGCTCTATCGGCCTCAGCAACTCCTGAAACTCCGCCCAAGCCTTATAACAATCCGCTTCCCCCACCTCTTCAAACTGATGCGAGATATGCCGCGGCACTTTAAACACAAAGCGAAAGCTTTCGCCGACCTGTGACGCCCAACGTTCAATTTGCTCAGGTGCCACATCCGTATAAAACGTGCTTCCTACTTCGACACTGTTAAAGTATTTCGCGTAATGCCCTAATCTGGCCCCCGTTACCTCTGAACGCGGGTACAAATAATCCACCCAAGCAGGATGCTGCCATTGAGCCATACCAAAACGAATCACGTTATACTGGCTCCACGTACTCTATCAGCTCAATAAAATACGTCTTCTCACCGCCTGCACGGCGCAATAGCACCTCATCTCCTTCTCGGCGCTTTAACAAGGATTTAGCCACAGGGGAGTCCATACTGATGTAGTCGTCGTTATGATCAATTTCGTCCGGGCCAACAATACGAAAGCGCTCCTGGTTCCCCTCTTCATCTTCTAGAGTGACCCAAGCACCAAAAAATACAATTGAGCGATCTAGCGGCAATCGATCAACTACTGTGCACTGATCTAAACGCTTCTCCAGGTAACGCACACGACGGTCAATCTCACGCAGCTGCTTCTTGCCATAGATATATAAGAACCCCATATAAAAACATACTATTTCATTGTTGAGGTGGATAGGATCTCGTATCATTGGACTCTAATCTCTATAAATTGCTCAGGTTAAGAGAACACCGATATGGCGTATGTTAGAAAAATCAACACAAGATACACCGACAGCTTCAGCAGTCTAACCTTTGAGCTACCTGCATTGATCACAGAAAAGGGAGTAATTATATCTCATCTTAGGTACTTAGCGTGGTTCAACACTAAAAGTGACTCATGGAAAGAGCGTGCAATATTTTCTTTAAAACTGCTTGTAGAATATATAAATGCAACCCCTAACCATGAGAAAGGATATGAACTTCTTAAAGCTTTTAGAGACTCTCTAGCTACCGGAACAATAGACTACGAAACTTGCGATGATGCTCTAGGGCTTTTCTGGCGACCTCGAAGTACAAATGACATTAACAATATTTTGCATCACCTCAACCACTATACAGACTTTCTGGCCCTGCAAGATGATTACAATGACCTTCGTGTGAATCCGTTTAGAAAAGCCTCAAACTATGAAGAGAGACTCAACTGGTGTGCATACTACAATAAACAAAAGAATGTCTTTTTAAATCATTTAAGTGATTATAGCGATGCAAAATTAAAAGCCCAAAGAGCTAGGTGGGTAACATCTCTGCCTAATCTAAAAATAGATAATGACAAGGTTGTCAGGTTCCCTGAAGAGCATATTGATGACCTGATGTATAAAGGGTTTGAAAATAAAGGAACTCCTGATTATAAAATGCAGGCAATGACCACCTTACTGCACTACGGCGGAGTTAGAACCAGTGAAGTATTTCACATTTATACTTCAGATATAATTTTGCACCCGACTAGGCCTGATGAAGCCTTGGTAAGAATTTATCACCCTGAATATGGTAGCGCTCCTGATCCAAGGTATAAAAACCGAAAAGAATACCTAAATCTAGAATTCAAGCAACAACCAAGAAATAAAATCCCTAGAACAAAACGGCTTCATGCTGGTTGGAAGGGTGCGCTCTTAACAGATAATCGAAATTTTTTTGAAGTTGTCTTTAACCCAGCTTCTAAAGCAAAAGAGTTCTTAGATCTCTGGATTTTATATCTTAAGTATCAGCGGGTTGAACCGGAAGGAAACTCATCACACCCTTATGCATTTACAAACAGCAAAGGCGAACCTGAAACTGAAAAAAATTTCCAAAGGCAGCATAAAAATGCCGTTGAAAAAATTGGGCTAGAAGCAAGAAAAGAGCACGGAACGACACCTCATGGCCATAGACACGCGTATGGATATCGATGCAGAAAATCTGGTCTAGAGCCTATTGAGATTCAAAAAGTGATGCATCACAAGTCTCACACTTCGTGTTTAGTTTATATCAAGCCAACAAATGAAGAGATAAGAGAAATAATGAGGCGAAACGAAAATTAAAGGTTACCTAGATAAGAATAGGCAATATAGGAAAACCGGCAAATTAAATAACTATTACCTTTATAAAATATGAATAAACTGATCTCTTATTTATTGTGACTTCCCAAGCAGTTTCTTTATAAAGACAGTAAAAAATAAGCACATATTATTTTATATAAGCAGCGCTGAGGAAACTTCTAGTAATACTATAGATAGATAAAATTTTCGATGATACAAGAAAAAAAAGCAGACCTACAGGCCTGCCAAACGAGAGTGACAACCGATCATTGCCACACGCACATGTGAGAAATGAAAGAAATACTTCAGTTACTAAGTTCAACTTTCTTTAATCGAACTTACTCCTCTGTCATTCTTTTTAAGTTTGCATCGTCGCTTTACTTGTTATCATAAAACAGCGTACGGATTATGTATTTGCAATACTGTGAGGCACATTGGCGTTTGCGCATAAGAAAAGAAGCCATCTCAAGGGGAAAAAGAGCAAGTATTTTTCAAAGTTATTATCCTATTACACCCCTGAACATTATTTTAAGAATGTTAGGACTTACCCAAAATATATACCAGCGTTTCAGGATGAAACTGAACCCAGCGGGTATGAAGACACGCTGGGCGGAATGGTTTATAGGTTTGCCCAAAAATCAAAAGCTAATGGCATCGCTAGTAGTGGATCGACAATACCTTGAAAGGCTTTGTGCTCCGGGTGCATTAAATAGACATCACGGTCAGCTTCACTAAGGAAGGTCAGGACATATCCATGTGTATACCCGTGAGCAATACCTTCTGGTGAATTATTAGTCCCCATTTCAAAAGAGTGAATGGCCGAAATTTTATCTTTTAAAGCAGCAAATTCTAGGTTGGCATGCTTAATCTGTTCTTCAGTAACACTGTCCTTAAATTGGAATAGTACAATATGATTCAGCTTTTTCATGATATTGCCCTGTTTATTCGTTTCTATTCGTTCATAAAATAACGCGTTCGACACAACGGGATTCCAACGCCTGTTTAACGCTCAAAGCAACAGTCAGCGAACGAACACCATCCTCTCCTGTAGCAGCAGGCGTGCCTTCACCGTTCATGGCTTCGACAAAGCGCCGCGTACCCTCTATGTACAAGTTTCGATGTGGAATATCCAACGTCTTGCGAGTAAGCTCACCGTCATCATTACGCTGCTGCAGAACTAGTTCACCAATAGGCTCTTGGGTCAGACAGTTAGTACCAATTAGAGTACCCTTCTCTCCTAGAATCTCGATCCCTGTTTGCGAGTGCCCAGTTTTGAAGCCTTCATGTACCTGAGCCATAATCCCACTATTGTAATTCCAAATCATCATAACCGCGTCTTCTACACCTGCAGCTCGAGAGGCCTGATCTGTTAACGCGGTCACTTCACTGGGGTACTCATCCAACAGATAAGCCAGAGTGTCTGCGTCATGTACTGTAATGTCCAACACCACTCCTCCACCATTGTTAGAGGTCAAGCGCCAAGTTTTCAGTTTGGCAGGTAACGCAACCGCATGAAACACTCGCACGTTTTGTACCTTTCCAATAATCCCTGACTGAAGACAGGATTTTGCAGTGGCTAACAAGGCGGAGTTACGCAAATGATGATTGGTTGCCAGCACAACACCATGCTTCTCACACTCAGCTACCATATCTTTCGCTTGTTGAATATCTAGTGCCAGCGGTTTCTCACAGAGCACGTGTTTGCCTGCCTGAGCAGCCTGAATGGCCTGTTTAAAGTGCAGTTCATTGGTAGTACTGATATACACAGCATGCACCTGCGGATTGTTCAACAGGTCTGCCAAACTCTCAGCTGCATGCTCTATAGAATGCTCTGCAGCAAAGGCCTGTCCGCGTAAAGCATCACTGCTTAATACAGACACTACCTCATGGCCTTCCTGCGCGCGAATGGCATCTATCATATAGCTACTGGCAATGTTACTGGCGCCAATAAGCCCCCAACCGGTTATAGTTGTCATACTTATCTTCTCCTAAATTCAAATGGTTTGCCGGCGCACCGCAAACCCTATACACGACCTAGAATATGGTCTGCGCCTTTTTCTGCAATCATGATGGTCGGTGCGTTGGTGTTGCTAGACACCACATAAGGCATAACCGAGCTATCCACCACACGAAGCCCTTCAACTCCCCGAACCTTGAGATCCGGACTAACCACCGCCATGGGATCACTATCAGCACCTATTTTGCAGGTTCCGACAGGATGATAATCGGTTTTGCAGAATCTCATGGCGTATTTGGCAATTTCATCATCTGTCTTGACATGAAGACCAGGATCCGCCTCCCCCTTTATGTAAGGTTTAAAAGCGTCCTGATGCAGGATCTCTCGCGCCAGTCGAAAGCCTGCAATAGACATTTTTCGATCATAAGGATCGGCCCAATAATTGGGGTCAATCAAAGGCGCCTGACGCACATCTGAACTCTTCAGTTTTACCGTACCACGGCTTCGTGGCCTTAGGAATGCGGAGTTCAACGTCACCCCGTTCCGCAATGGCCTCAATCCGTGTTCAAGGCCTGAGCCGGCTAGAAAGTGGAACTGTATATCCGGTGACATAGCGTTTTTGTCTGCGTACCAGAAACCACCAGCATCGCACAGGTTGGAAGCAACCGGACCGGTTTTAAAAAGAGCATATTGCAAACCAGCCCAGGCCGAATGCAACGGACTCTTATATTTGTCGGCGCTGAAATCCCCTTTACACTCACCCACAACAAACAAATCCAAATGGTCTTGTAAGTTTTCCCCTACACCTGGCAAATCGACTTTGCATTCAATACCCAGTTTGCGAAGCGCATCTGCTTGACCTATGCCTGAGAGTTGTAAAAGTTTGGGGGAGCCGATCGCACCTGCGGTGACCAACACTTCTTTTGCAGCCAAGACCGATTGTGGTCGCGACTCTCCCTTTTGCGCAAAGCGTACTCCTTTGGCAACATTTCCTTCTAATATCACCTCTGTCACCAGAGTCGATGTCAGAATGTCCAAGTTCGCGCGTGACAACACCGGCTTCAAATAGCAAACAGGTGCACTACTACGATAACCATTTCGGTTAGTCAGCTGGTAATACCCAATTCCTTCCTGTGTATGACCATTAAAATCGTGGTTATAAGGAATCCCCGCCTGTTGGGCTGCTCGCACGTAAACAGTACTCAGACTTTGAGGTACTGGATCAGACACTTTCAGAGGTCCGTCCTGACTATGGTACTCGTTGACGTAACGTTGATTCTCTTCCGCTCGCAGAAAGTACGGCAGCACCGACTGATAATTCCAGCCAGTAGCTCCACCATCCTTTTCCCAAGCGTCGTAATCATAGCGATGCCCTCGTGTATATACTTGAGCATTTATGGAGCTACCTCCTCCGAGTACACGCGCTTGAGTAAACCAGACTTCGCGATTATTTAAGTTCCGTTGTGGGACCGTTTTGTAACCCCAGGAATGGGAGTTGCCTGTCAATTTGGCAAAACCCACAGGCATGTGAATGTATGGATGTGAATCCGGTCCTCCAACTTCAATGAGCAATACAGACACATCGGGGTCTTCCGAGAGACGATTGGCCAGCACGCATCCAGCTGGACCACCACCAGCAATCACGTAATCGTATTGAGGTTTGAGCGAATGAACTTTTTTTGCTGATGAACGAAAAAACATGATTGAGCCTTTAAGAATAATACCTTTAATACAGAGCCTTGCTACCGCCGTTAGATCCGCGCTTGTGTCGTCGAATCAAAGAAGTGTACATGAGACATATTTATGGCAAATTCAGCCGTAGTATTCGACTCGACCGCACTAACTGCTTTGCAGCGGGCGCTCACTTCCTGATCATTGAACTGCACCACGGCGATGGTGTCTGGGCCTGTTGGCTCAACGACTTCAACCCGGCAACTCACTTCCACAACTGTTTCCGACAAACGCGTAGTGTCATCTTTTTCAACAATGTCTTCCGGGCGAATTCCCAGAGTTACATTCTCCCCTATATAAGGGGTAAGACGAGGAGCCAACTTTTGAGCAATAGGCAAGGCGTATTGTCCCGATCCAGAATTAACTTGCGCATACAGTTGCCCGTCGTTACTGGCAATGCGTGCACTGACTAGATTCATGGAAGGCGACCCCATAAAAGTTGCCACAAAGGTATTTGCTGGTTCGTAGTAAATGTCGCGAGGCGCTCCTAGCTGCTGCAATACACCGTCTTTCATGACAGCAATTTTCGTTGCCAAGGTCATGGCCTCAATTTGGTCGTGTGTGACGTATACAATAGTAGCCTGTAATCGCTGGTGCAGTTTTTTAATTTCGGTGCGCATATCGACCCGTAACTTTGCATCCAAGTTAGACAGAGGTTCATCAAAGAGAAAAATCTTGGGATCGCGAACCAAAGCACGCCCCATGGCCACACGTTGACGCTGTCCACCAGAAAGGTGCCCTGGTTTGCGGTTCAATAGATGAGCGATTTGCAGCATATCCGCTACTTCGGCAACAGCTTTGTCTTGCTGGTCTTTTGGCACTTTACGAATTTTCATGCCAAAGGCAATGTTGTCACGAACCGTCATATTCGGATATAGGGCGTAGGATTGAAACACCATGGCAATATCCCGTTCACTAGGATGAAAACGATTCACCACTGCTTCGTCAATCACAATGTCCCCGGAGGAAATTTCATCCAGTCCGGCGATCATATTCAACAATGTAGACTTACCACATCCGGAAGGGCCAACTAGTACTAGAAAATCACCACTTTCAATCTCAATATTGATATTCTTCAGAATGCTCAGTGATTCGTAGGATTTACAGATATTTTGTATTTTTAATGAAGACATAATGACCTTCCCGTAATTAACCTTTAACAGACCCGGCCATCAGACCGCGAACAAAATAACGACCGGCAACGATGTACACCAGCAGTGTTGGTAATGCTGCCAGCACCGCAGCTGCCATATGGATGTTGTATTCTTTTACACCAGTAGAAGAGTTCACTAGATTGTTTAGCGCCACGGTAATCGGCGCAGCATCACCTGAGTTGAACGAAGCACCGAACAGGAAGTCGTTCCAGATATTAGTAAACTGCCAAATAATAGATACGACAATAATGGGGCCAGAGCAGGGCAACAGCACACTCCAGAAAATCCTAAAAAAACGCGCACCATCAATTTTTGCAGCGCTAATAAGTTCATTCGGAAAAGCGATGTAATAATTACGGAAGTACATAGTCGAGAAACACACACCGTAGACCGTATGAACCAGAATCAACCCCGTAGTAGAGGCCGCCAGCCCCATCTGCCCTAGTACGGTGGCCATGGGATAAAGCACCACTTGATAAGGTACAAAGCAGCCAAACAGAATAATGCCGTAAAGCCAGTTGTCGCCTTTAAAACGCCATTTGGTCAGGACATATCCGTTCAATGCGCCAATCACTGTGGAGAGAATGACCGCTGGCACTGTCATTTTCAGCGAATTGAAAAAATAGGGTGAAATACCGTTGCACTCAATACCAATACATGCAGTACCCCAAGCAGCTTTCCAAGAGTCTAGCGTCCAATTTGAAGGTAGAGTCATCAAGTTGCCAAGACGAATTTCATCCAGCGTTTTAAACGAGGTAACCAAAGCCACAAACAGAGGCATTAGATAAACCATCGCAAAAAATATCAGTAGTCCATAAATAATGCAGCGGGCAAATCGGGCACCGAAGGTACCGGCATTCGCCATGGAGTAATCATGACTAGACACGTTTTTCTCCTTTTAATTCTGAATACAGGTAAGGAACAATCACTGCAGCTACGGTAAAGAGCATGATCATGGCACTCGCAGCACCTACGCCAAGTTGGTTTCGGGTAAAGGTATGTGTATACATAAATGTCGCAGGTAACTCTGTTGCGAAACCCGGCCCGCCACCTGTCATAGCAATAACCAAGTCATAACTCTTGATGGCCATGTGCGCCAAAATAACGAAGGCAGTCATAAACATAGGGCGCAACTGAGGCAGAATAATGTTCCAGTAGATACGAGGCATGGAGGCCCCATCGATGCTTGCTGCTTTAACCTGATCCTGATCGATACCTCGCAATCCCGCAAGAAACATCGCCATGACGAACCCAGAAGCCTGCCAGACCCCAGCCAGGATAATGGTATAAATGGCCATATCACTATCGATGATCCAATCAAATTGAAAATTCTCGAACCCCAAGTCGTGCATTAGTTTTTCGATACCAAGACCGGGATTCAGCATCCATTTCCAAGCCGTTCCGGTGACGATAAAACTCAGAGCCATGGGATACAGGAAAATAGGGCGCAGTATCCTTTCCCCACGAATTTTCTGGTCCAGCAGAACGGCCAAAGCCAACCCCACTAGGATGCAAACTAAAATATACAAAATGCCAAATACGGCGAGATTATCTAACGCCTGTGCCCATCGTGGACTATTAAACAATCGCTCGTACTGATCCAGCCCGGCAAACTCATAGTTCGGAATCATTCTTGACTTGGATACCGAGACATAGCCGGTCCAGAGAATAAATCCATATACAAAAACCGCAGTTACAGCCAACGTAGGAGAAAGAACTAATTTAGGTAGCCATTCCTGAAAGAACGCCTGTAATCCGCCTCCTCGAACAGCTTCACGTTTGGTTTTTGAGCGCTTCGACAGAAGTCTATCCCGCGAATAAGGTTTTACATTCATAATTGTTCTCGTGATCTGCAAAGTGAGCTCAAACGGGCAGCTTAGTGCCCGTTCTAGACGACGCCTTACATGGCGCCCTGAACTAATGACACCAGGGTCTTCGCTGCGGTTTCAGATGATGCACTACTATTAAAGTGATCGGTCACCGCATCGACGATAGCACCTTGAATGGCAGCCTGGTTAGCATGCCCGTGGGCGATAGAGCCAAACATAGTACCTTTCTTCACCGCATCTTTTAGGTCGGCCATAGATTTTTGACCACAGGCATCAAAATTGGTGGGGGACACCGCCAAGTTGGCCGGAATTGAGCCTTTGACTATGTTGAACTTTTCCTGAAAGTTTTCATCCATGACGGATTGCGCCATAGCAAGTTGAGCCTTTTTACGCGCATCTTCCACTTCGAACATGGCGAACTGGTCGGAGTTATAAATAAAAGTGCCGCTCGTACCTGGGTACTCAAAACACAGGAAGTCCTTGTTAGGTAGCTTTCCGGCATTGATGAATTCTCCCTTAGCCCAATCGCCCATGATTTGCATAGCAGCATCACCACGAATGACCATGGCAGTTGCAATGTTCCAGTCACGCCCTGAGAAATTGTCATCTACCAGTCCACGCACTGCTTTCATCTGATCGAATACCTTCACCATGGTCGGGCTTGACAAAGCGTCTAAGTCCAGATCTACAAAAGCTTTTTGATAGAATTCAGGGCCACCCACACTCATGACTACACTGTCAAAAATAGTGGCTTCCTGCCAAGCCTGACCGCCATGCGCTAGAGGTATGTAGCCAGCTTTGCGAATAATGTCAGAAATGGCGAGCAGTTCATCAAAAGTGGTCGGAACGGCAAGATCCAGGTCATCAAATATCTTTTTATTAGCCCAGATCCAGTTAGTGCGATGGATGTTCACTGGGACTGATACCCACTTTCCATCATATTTAGAGAAGCGCTGAAGGTCGGGGGGGACAAGTCGGTCCCAATCATTTTTTGCCGCCAATTCGTTCAAATTCGCCAGAGTTCCCTGCTCCGCCCACTCCTGAATGGAAAATCCAAGCATTTGTACAGCGGTAGGCGGCTCGCCAGAAAGTACTCTTGCTCTCAATGTAGTTTTGGCGTTATCACCGCCGCCACCAGCAATAGCAAGATCCTGCCATCCGTACCCTTGCTTTTCTAGGTCGGCTTTTAGTATCTGTAAGGCTTTGGCCTCACCACCCGATGTCCACCAGTGCAGCACTTCCACGTCTTCAGCAAACGCAGGCAGAGTGAACGTAGACAGAGCTATAGCAGCGGTTAGTGCTTTGACAGAAAAGCGTGGCTTTGCATATAAACTGCTCATTTTTATATCCTCGTTATTATTATTTGATATTGCGCGGTTAAAGCTTTGGGCATCCCTGCCCGAAAAATCCTTTGCTCAACTCGGATCGGCTGAGCTAACCCACATAGCGGTGCGTTCACCGATATGCATCTGAATCGTTTTAATTTCGGTGTACTCTTCTACGCTAAGACGCCCTAGCTCACGGCCCAGTCCGCTCTGCTTGTAGCCGCCAAATGGTAATTCGGGAAAACCGTCCATAAATGTGTTAATCCAAACCGTTCCAGCCTGGATCTTTTTCGACGCAGTCAAACAATTGTCAATGTCTTTCGACCAGATAGAGGCCGACAAGCCAAACTCGGTGGAGTTTGCAATGGCAATTGCTTCGTCCAAATCGGTAAAGGTCAGCGCAGTCAGCACGGGGCCAAAGATTTCTTCATGACAAATAACATTGCCTGAATTGGCAGAACGAATTATGGTGGGCGCCAGATACAAACCAGTATCATGTTCAATGCGTTGCCCCCCCAGCAATAGGTTGTCGCCTTGCTCTTCTGCTTTGGCGATGTAACCAAGCACTTCATCAAGATGCCCTTCATGGATCATCGGCCCAACACGCACCCCATCTGCCAGAGGATTACCGACTTTTACCAGTTTGCTTTTTTCTACCACTGCGGCCAAAAAGTCGTCAGCAATACTTTCGTGCACTAATACTCGCGAACCGGAGTTACAGCATTCTCCCGCATTGAAATACACACCGAAGACAACTGCATCGACAGCTGCTTCCCAATCACAGTCTGGCATAATGATCTGAGGGTTTTTCCCCCCCAGTTCCATCGAGATTTTTTTCATACTTTGGGAAGCTTGAGCTGCAACCCGTTGGCCAACAGAGGTAGAGCCAGTGAAGGTCACCATATCGACACGCGGATCGGTCGCCATAGGTGCACCCAATGTGCGGCCAGAACCAATCAAAATATTGACTACACCAGCCGGTACACCTGCGCTCTCAAGAATCATAGCCAATTTGATGGTAGTACCGGATGTCAGCTCGGCTGGTTTCACAATAGCAGTACATCCAGCTGCCAGCGCAAAAGGTAGTTTCTGAGAAAGAATAAGGAATGGGAAATTCCAAGGGGTAATGCAAGACACTACACCCAAAGGCTCGCGCACAGTCATACCAACTTTGTTTGACCCAAGATTATGGTATGTGTCGCCATGGAGATTACGGGCCAGCGTAGCGGCGTAACGCCAGATATCTATAGAGCCCACTATTTCATCTTGGGCCTGCTGCAAAGGCTTACCCGTTTCCATAGACTCAAGTAGAGCAAATTCCTCCAATTGCGACTCAATCCCATCAGCAATTTTTAGCAGTATATTGGAGCGCTCAGCGCCAGTTTTGTCCGACCAGACACCCGAGTCAAAAGCTTTTCTGGCCGCATCAATAGCAGTGAGAGCAT
Organism: Marinomonas communis; assembly: GCF_004363305.1. GTDB lineage: Bacteria > Pseudomonadota > Gammaproteobacteria > Pseudomonadales > Marinomonadaceae > Marinomonas > Marinomonas communis. The sequence continues at coordinate 71,014 of NZ_SNZA01000007.1, forward strand.
CCGCTTCATTGGCCTGCGCATATTGACCAACTAGATGGCCAAAAGCAGGACTGTAGCGGGACGACAGTTCTCCAGAAGAGCCTTCACAAAAGCAACCGTTGATATAGAGTTTCGATTGAAATGGAGTTGACTGCGCTTCGGTCAGCGCATTGTGAGATACAAAGTTCACATCATTTGGATTCATCATACTATTTACCTTCAAAATTCGGTGTACGTTTTTCGAAAAAGCTGTGCTTGCCTTCCAGCGCATCTTGAGTGCCACCAGCAACGGCGCTGGCCATGGCTTCCAATGTGGAAGCAAGACCTACCCCCATAGCAGCGTTCACAAGTTGTTTATTAAGTTGAATCGATATTGGAGCGGATCGGGCGGCGCTCTCGGCCCAGAACTGAGCATCGTCACAAGCGCTTTGATAGTCGGCTGCCAAAGATTGAATAAAACCAGCTTGCAAAGCCTCCTCAGCGCTCCACCATTTTCCAAACAGCGCCATGGCCTTCACCCAGCCAGCCCCCATTTCCTTTACTAGACGCTGGCTACCAGACCAGCCTGGGCAGGTGGCAATACTGGCTTCTGGTAAGGCAAAGCGTGCGTTCTTAGTGGCTATACGAACATCGGCCGCAGCAGCTAGCTCTAACCCTCCACCCAATGCAAGACCTGAAATCACGGCTACCACTGGTTGCCTCAGCCTTTCAAGACGGTCGAATATTCGGTGCCCTTGTTGAACCCAAAGCCGCCACATATCCAGCGGAGACAAATCTTTCCAAGCCTGGATGTCCGCCCCTGCGCAAAAAGCTTTACCTTCGTCTGCCAGCAAGACTACTGCTCTGATGGAAGAATCCAATTCAATTTGGTCTAGGTGTGACTCCAGTTGCTGTAACATGCTCAGTGTCAGGCAGTTCAATTTAGCAGCTCGTTGAATTCTCAGCTGAGCAATACCATTGTCAATTGACAGAGAAATAACGCCGGCTTCACTTGCTTGTGTCATGAGGTTCTCCCTATTTATTCTGTAACATCTGGATTCGAGCATTCAAAATCCGAGTCCATGTAAAGATCCAATGACATTTTTTTCGTCTCATCCGCTACCAACAAAGGAAAGTCAGCTTGATCCAGAATATCGCGTTGCAAATCAAAGCCTGGTGCCACCTCAACGACTTCAATTCCTTTTGTGGTAAGTTTCATAACACAACGCTCGGTGATATAGGTCACATCCTGCCCTTGCTGCAAGGCGCGCTGTCCGTTAAAAGTAATTTGCTCGACCTGACGAACTAGCTTTTTCGCTTTACCTTCTGCTTCCAAAGAAAGCCCGTTAGGATTGAGAGAGAGTTTCGCTCCTGCGGCAAACTGACCACAAAAAACAATACGCTTAGCGCGGTTCACAATGTCAATGAAGCCACCACACCCTGCTGTCAGATATGGGCGACCTACCAGCTTGGACACATTCACGTTGCCTTGCTCATCAATCTGTAAAAAAGAAAGAAAGGTCACATCAAAGCCTCCCCCTTGAAAATATACAAACTGATCGGATGAGCGCATGATGGCATTAGCATTGGCCGCGCAGCCAAAGGCAAATCCAAGCATAGGCATACCTCCAACGGCGCCCTGCTCAATTACCCAGGTTACTTCGCTGTTCCTCCCCTGCTCTAAAAGAATTCGAGGCACATTTGCGGAAATACCGAACCCCAAATTAGCAGTGTCGCCTTCTTTCAGCTCTTTGGCCGCACGTCGAGCAATTACTTTCTCTACAGACATTGGAACAGTTTCTAAATCCGTTTCTGGCACACGAATTTCACCTGAAATTGCCGGGTCATAAGGTGTTTGTGTAGTTTGAATCTGATTAGGGTCCACCACTACACAGTCCACCAGATGGCCAGGAATATGTACCTCCTGAGCCTTCATAGTACCCGCCGCCACAACACGCTTAACCTGAATAATGACTTTGCCACCACGGTTTTTAACGCACAACGCCTGATCCAGAGCGCCTAAAAAAGCTCCTTCCAGTTCGAAGCGGATATTGCCATTTTCATCAGCACTACTACCACGCAATATAGCCACATCCGGGGCAATGCTATTGAAGTGCAGCCAGGTTTCACCAGCAAACGAAACCTTTTTTACAATTGGCTGTGACTTAGCCAGTTCATTCATGGCACCGCCTTCCTGATCTGGATCCACATAAGTGCCTATCCCGACCTGAGTAAGCACTCCTGGCTTAAATACTGCTGCATCTCTATGCATATCAAAGATCACACCAGAAGGTAGGTTGTAAGCACTAATTTTATTGTCGATGATAGCTTTCCAAATTCTTGGCATGGGTTTGCTGGAGGGGCCACTAGGAAAGGAACCGGCAATCACACAGGTAAGAAGTCCGTCTATCGCCATATGATCAATACCGTCAATACCGTACAGATCACCAGCAGCTATAGGATGAATGGAAGTTAGTGAACTAGGCGAGCCACATTTTTTAAAGCGCTCAGCAACGGCTTTAAGCATACGGTCAGGGCAGTTCAGACCGCTAGAAGAGCTGACAGTTATGCAAGCACCATCCGGTATCAGGGCTGCAGCCTCGTCAAAAGAGTAAAATTTGTTGGTCATAGCAAATACCATTTTTAGTACCGCTGTGCTGCATAACCGTTTCTACTCTACGTATCAAAATTGGTTTAACAGCTCAGCATTACGATGATTTATTGTTATTTGGAACGTTCCAAATAAACTACACGCGAACCTACAAACAAGTCAAACAAAAAATTGGAACGTTCTAAAAATATTTATTGATAATACCGCTAGAGCCAGTTAACAGTGCACAAATTAATAAACAGGAAGATGGATTAGAGCCGAATGTTGCTAGGATCTTCTAAAGCGACATTTGGAGTGATGAGTAACGTTGCAAGATTGAAACAGTCAAGATTATTCAGCGATTAAAGCCTACGACTTGTTATATATCCTAGGAGAGGTTTTAGTAGGATACTAATCGATATAAAGAAAAGTTTATTACACCTGCGACTACACGAAGTAGCGCGCCATTTTGGGGCGAGAGGCTGAGTTTGGCTAGATAACTCGAATCAAGCATGGCGTGTTCATCTAATGCAACTCCGCCAGCCATAAAACCAGGAATTGGCATGAAACGCCCAACTCAAGATGATTCAGTTGGATCTCCCATAGCCCGCCAAAAACCCTACTAGTAAATTGTTAATCAGGTTGACGACCACTACTGTTTCGCACCACCAGTTCCACTGGTTTGACGATATGCACAGGCTGTTCAGTGTTATTTTCAATACGATGCAACAAACGCTCGGCGGCAGCACGACCAATATCATCGGAATTAGAGGCTACGCTCGTTAATGGCGGCGTGGTATGTGCTGCTGCGGCCACATTATCAAATCCGACAACACCAAATTCTTTCCCCACAGCCACCCCCAAATCATGCAGCCCCCAAAGCGTGCCGAGCGCAACCAGATCGTTGTAGCAGACACAAGCATCCAACTCCACATTCGGGCTCAGCATCAACTCACGAATCGCTTTTTCGCCGTTGGCACGAGTAGGCTGACAGGTATAGATATATTTTTCATCCACCCTCAAATCAAACTCCGACAAAGCCTGTTTATAGCCCTTCAATCGATCCTTGCGTATGGGTGTATCCAACCCGCCAATATAACCCACATGTCGATACCCCTGTTCCAATAGGTGGCGAGTGGCGAGATAAGTACCTTGTCGAACATCCGCTGAAATATAATCAAAGCTCTTATCTGGGTCCGGCAGTCGTCGAATCACGGAAACCACAGGTGTATTCTGCTGTTTCAATGCCTCAATGAACTGCTGGTCAGTGCCCTGAGCAGGACAAACAATAAAACCAGCAATCCGATGCTCTTTCATAATATTGAAATTGCGCAGCTGTACCTCAGCATCTTCCGATGTGTTAGACAGCAAAGCGATATAGCCCGAGTTGGCCAATCGCTTTTCCAGACCAACATACATTTCAGCGAAAAAGGGATTTGTGAGATCGTGTATGATAAGACCAACTATATTGGAGCTGCGGCTACGAAAATTGGCAGCATCTCGATTATAAACATAACCGATACGCTGCATAGCCTCTACCACCACCTTACGTGTTGCGGGTTTGACCAATGAACTGTTACGAATAACCAGAGACACAGTGGATTTGGATACACCAGCCTCTGAAGCCACATCGTTGATGGTAACACTGCTGTTTTTTTTCACACCCGACCCTTGTCTGATTGTTTATACACTTTGTGTATCTGGTTGATGCTTCTGTTTTAGCAAATTGTACTGCATCCTGGCCTCGTCGATAATAGCACCTTGCTGCTGTATAACCTGTTTGGCTAGTTCATGTCCGGCCTTTATCCCGGATTCTATCGTCTCACCATTCAGCCAGGCAAACAGAAAACCAGCATTAAAGGAGTCACCTGCCGCGGTAGTATCTACGACCTTAGGGATCAAATCGAGCATCACTGTTTGTAAAGGATTATGATGATCTTGAATCCAACACCTCCGACCACCGTCTTTGATAATTAGTTTTTGTGGATACTCTCGCTGAAACCTCTGTGCTACCGACTCATGATCAGTCTCACCAAACACATTTTGCTCATCTTCCAGTGAAATCAAAGCGACGTCGCTCAAATGGTACAGGGTTTCGAATGCACGTCGGCACTCTGCCAAATCGCGCCAGAGCCTAGCACGATAATTGTTATCGAATATAACGTATGCACCATCTGCTTTCGCTTCGTGAAGACACGTTATTAAACGAGCTCTAGCAGACGTATCTAAAATCGCCAGTGTAATGCCACTGACGAACAGACAACTCGCCGAAGTGAGTGCTCTTTGCCACTGCTCAGACTGTGGCTGGATAAACATTGCTCGAGCAGCCGATTCGGAGCGCCAAAATAAGAAATTGCGTTCGCCGTTTTCCTCATTTTCAATCATATACAAGCCAGGCAAGCGCACTGGATCACGATAGACATATTGGGTATTCAATCCTTCATCTTGCCATTCTCTCAATAACCAGTCACTCAGGTAATCCTGACCTAGGGCGGAGAAAAACTGTACCTGATGTCCCCCTTGAAAATGGCGATTTAATCGACTGAAGTACACAGCAGTATTCAGGGTATCCCCCCCGTAGCTTTGCTGAGTCCCACCTCGATGAGATGAAAACTCAACCATACACTCCCCTACAAAAGCAATTTTCATTACAGCCCTCCTGCGAGACATTTACTAACCTAAACATATAGCGCGGCAAGTATATTTTTCGAAGCAATTCGTGATGGAAACAAACCGATCACGATCGTTATTGACAAGCAATATATAATTTCTGTAGAGTTTTTGGAACGTTCCAAAAAAAAATAATTTCCTTTACTAGGGTTTAAATATGCCTCAGCTATCACTTTCTGATGACCTTCTCTATCACCTAACCCGAATTAAAATGCCTAGAGAATTTCCTAAGGCCATACCGGAAGATATCCCAACCGTAGCTGGTTTATCCCTGCCAGTGTATCGCAGTCAAGTGCTAGTTGTAGGGTCTGGTGCAGCAGGATTACGTGCTGCCGTGGAGCTAAAGCGTAGAGGTCAAAATGTAATATTGGCTACATCAGGAGTTGGGATGGGAACGTCCGCTTGCTCTGGTTCAGACAAGCAAACCCTACACACAGCTTCAACTCGAGGTCACGGTGACGACTACCTTAATATGGCTACTGCCATCGCCGCTGGCGGCGCTATGGATCATGACGTTGCGTACGTCGAATCCGTGGGCTCCAATCAAGCTTTGGCTGGATTGCAGTTTATGGGACTACCCATTCCTCAAGATAGATATGGAGCCGCATTGCGATATCAAACCGATCATGACGAATATGGACGAGCTACCAGTTGCGGACCAAGAACCTCGCGCTTAATGGTCAAAGTGCTGGCTGAAGAATGTAAACGGTTGAGCATTCCCGTTTTATCACGAGCCAGCGCAGTGAAACTTCAAACACAACGCCTTGATGATCAAGAGAAGGCCGTAGGACTTTTTCTGGCAACCAACGATCAATCGCACAATGATTACGGCCTGTCCTATGTAGAATTTGATGCCATAGTGCTAGCCACAGGCGGACCAGGTGAGCTCTATCGAGACAGTGTATACCCAGGAAAATGCCACGGCTCATTGGGCCTAGCGCTGGAAACGGGACTGACACTTAGCAATCTGACGGAAAGCCAGTTCGGTATCGGTACTTCTAGAGACAACTTTCCTTGGAACCTATCTGGCTCCTATGTGCAAGTGGTTCCACATATCTATTCTGTAGACAATCAAGGGAAAGAACATCACTTTTTGGCAAACTATTTTGCCGATATGGACATGCTCTGCGATGCAGTATTCAAAAAAGGATATCAATGGCCGTTTCATGCTGAGCGTACACTACACCATCAATCAAGCCTAGTGGATCTAGCCATTTACGAGCAACAGCAGTTAGGGCGCAGTGTCTATATGGATTTCCAGCGAAACCCTGAACCCTTTAAGGGCAGAGTGTTTGATATCAACCGTTTAAGTGGGGACGCCAAAGATTACCTAGATAATAATCAGGCGTTGGGGGATCTCCCAATCCATCGTCTGGAGAAACTAAACCCGCTAGCAATTGAACTGTACCGACAGAATGGTACAGATTTACGCCAAGAACCTTTGCGTTTTGCCATGAACAATCAACATATGAATGGCGGAGTGGAAGTAGACCTTTGGGGACAAACTAGCCTGAAAGCCTGCTATGCCATAGGGGAATTAGCCTCCACTCATGGAGTAACTCGTCCAGGAGGCGCCGCACTGAATGCTGGTCAGGTATTCGCAGTACGAGTAGCAGATCATATCAGTCACACAAGCCAGTCTAAGCAAGTCCCTCTTGGCGCATCTTTAGACGAGACATTGACGGAGATAGTATCTGAGTTGACTCAGGCACTTACTCATTCACTGCATAAGCAAACTTTAACCGACAGGCGCATGCAGGTGCAGGGACTGATGTCCGATCACATAGGTTTTATCTGTCATTACCAAGCCACACTCGACGCACAAAGCACTTTACATCGTCTTAGCCAACAACCCATGTATATTGATAACCCAGCCCAGATTCCCGCCTACTTTCACTGGAAACAAAACACATTGGCTGCTGCTGCTATCGCGACAGCATTAGCCGACTATATGAAAAAAGGTGGTATCAGTCGTGGTGCTCGACTGATTTGTGATAAATCAGGTCAACAGGTCCCGATGGCAGCGAATCAGCCATTAGAGCAATTCCGTCATCAGGGCGGGCATGACCCGTTGGGTAAATACAAACAGCTTATTCAATATACGGACGAGAATTTCACAGTTCGATGGCGATCTGTTTCAGCACTGGAAGACGTTTCTAACATCTACTTTGAAAAAAACTGGCCAGACTTTCTAAACAGCACCATTTATAAAGCAGAGTAGCGACTTCTCCCAATTTAAACCACCAGAAACTGGCTGTATAGGATATCATTTCTTTACAGCCTAAACCTGACTAAAAATCCACTCTAGGGTGGATAATTCTATCAGCTAACTGCAGAGTAAGTGCGTAGATATATAAACCTATCGTTATCAATTGAAAAAAGAACAAAGGTAATTATATGCCATCGCATATCTTCATATTACTTATTGCGGCAGGTCTATGGGCCATATTTATAAGAAACACCAGCTTTAGAAAAAAACCATTCACAAAAAGATATGAGATGCTCCCTCAATACCATCAAATTAGTAAATACCAATTCAAGTAACAAACTCTCAAACTTAATAAAGCCTATCTAAGTTTACTTATAATAAACTTTTTTAATTTGCTCTAGCGTCATCCCTTTAAGACTAGAAATCTTATTCTTCTTTCTTTCAATAGCAGCTCGGGATGTATAAATCTGTTCATTTCCTGAAGCACCAATATCAAAATCTAATAGAAGATTATCAATATTAGGGATTTTAACTCTATTCTCAACTGCCCACTTTCTTACGTAATCCCAAATAGCGTCCTCACTTAAAAGTGAACTAGTTGATAGCGTATGGCTAGAAATCTTCCAGCAAGCACAATCTATATCCTCGCACTCCCTTACAACTACACACCCTCTTAGACGAGGAATATCAGGATAACTAACGTCTACTGCAACAATTCGGTCGTTGATAGTTCTTGAGTTTTTACAACCACAAACAGTCCTAACACCTAGGCTTATGTAATTACGGGCATATCTATTAAAGAAATCTGGAGAGCAAACATATCTTACATTTTCAGCCAGAACCTCAGAAGTTCTGATAGAAGACTGAATACTGATTCCATCCCATTCTATTTCTCTCCAATTACGGAAAGATTGAATTTTAAGATCAATAACTCCTTTTGGAGAAATAAATATCTTCGCATTATCAATGCCCATCTTAGGCTTCAACAGCTTAAACGAAACTTCGTCTGAATATGTTTTCTTAATCAGAAGGTATCCTGACTCAACTTCCGGCCTCAATATTTCAATTAAAGTGTTGTTTTGTTCCATCATTTTCATTTCAACTTATGATTTCAAATGCCATCTCATCCAGCTTTTCTTTTGTCTTTTCCCAGTTTGGCATCACTTGCCCCATTAATCGGTAAAAGCGTTCACTGTGGTTGTGTTCTGCGATATGGCAAAGCTCATGCAAGATAACGTAGTCGATGCACTCACGAGAAGCTTTGACTAGATGAGGATTAAGAGTAATAAGCCCTTTAGGAGAGCAGCTCCCCCATTGGGTTTTCATGGTTAGCACCCGAATAGATGGACGCTCTGATACCCATAGGGCTTGTTCAAGCATGGCTGTCAGGCGTTTGGCGAAGGTTTCTTTGGCTCTGGCTTTGTACCATTCGTCTAGCAAAGCTCGGATTTTCTCTGGCGACTTCTGTCTTACGGAAACCTCCAATCTTCCACGAGTCATTTTTACTATCTGAGTAGCTTCCGGTTGCTCTTCCACTTTCAATAGGTATTGCTTACCTAAATAATGATGGCTTTCACCGCTCACATACTGCCGTGGTAAAGCGTGCTCTTGGAGCTTTCTAAACTCACGAACTTGCTCATAAATCCAACGGCCACGCTTGGTTAAAGCAATCTGAATATCCTTGAGTTCAGCGTCTTCCGGTGCCGCCACAACAACACGACAATCCGGATGAACTTTGATAACGATCTTCCTAGCGGAAAATTGTCCTTTCAAGAGTGCACAGTCATAGCGATGCTCACCGTAGCGAAAGGACAATTTTTTATGCTCTGGAATAATGGAGACAGACATAGCTTACGATTCTTTCGCCAAACCAGTTCGAGTAATTTGAACGACCAACTCCACAGCTTTCTTAGCTTGATCCATACCACCACCAATCGCTTTACACTCTTGGAACAATTTAGGCAGCAGCTTTTTACGGATATCAGCCTCAATATTGTCAGGATTAATTGAGTTTTCAGATACGGCAGCGGACACCAACTCATCAATTTCAAACGCCAGTTTTGTCCACTTATCCATAACCTGTTCATCAGTAACAGCAAACACTTCTGGCAATACCTTTTTAAATACCCCGAAATAGGCTTGAGCATGATGGTTACCAGCAAAGACATTAGGAACACCATCTAATCGACGCGCTTCTACTTGCTCTTTGAACTCGCTAAACAGCAAGTATTGCTTATTGGGGTGATCAAATAGCTCCTCGGCCTCCTGAATCACCTTTAACAACAGAGCAGAAAAAGACTCTTGCGCATAAGGATCATCTGCCAAGTCCTGCTCGATCATCTTGGTAACACGGGTTTTAATAATATCCGTTTCGTTTCGAGTCTTTTCCTCTGACCAGCTTTCTGGATCAGTACTTTGCCCCATCTTACCAACTTCATATTTGGCATTGGATTCATTAATCGCAACACCAACCACATGCTTATCGAGCAATTTTTTCACTCTATCCGCATAATCGTCGTAATCCACCTGCTCGCCACAGGCCTGCTTAACTAACTGACGTAGTGACGACAGCTGCTTCACAGTCTCTTTGTAGTGTTTCCGATCCTGATCACTAAAGCTGGTGTCTTCAAAGAAGGTGGCGGATTGCAGAGCCACCTTCAGACAACTGGCGAAGTTAGTTAAAGCTTCAAAGAAATCATCTCGACGCTCTTGGTTAACATCTACTAAATCCCCATTCTGATTTTCAATCTTAGGAATCAGTGGGGCTTTTAATTGCTCGATATCAGATTTGTTTTTCACCCCATCAAAGATAGCCCACAAAGCCTTATACAAATGAGGCAGACGTTTATATTCTGTACTCATCTGATTATAAAGGCCCGCAATATCATCGACGTTATACCCTCCCTGGGTACGGTTAGCTAGGTCCTGGTAATCTTGGATGGTAGTATCTAGTTCACGCAGAATACCACGGTAATCAATCAGATAACCAAATTGCTTTTTCGGATGAAGTCGGTTTACCCGTGCAATCGCCTGAATCAGATTGTGAGATTTGAGCTGCTTGTCGATATAAAGCACAGCGTTCTTAGGTTCATCAAAGCCTGTCAGAAGTTTATCAACGACAATGATCATTTTAAGAGGGTCTTTCTCATCGGCGAAACGACGAATGATATTGTCGGTATAGATTTGCTCATCTTGTTTACCAACGTTGTCATTCCACCATTTGGTGACTTCTGGCATAGCCGTGCTGTCAACGGCTTGATTACCTTCACGGCTGTCAGGTGGACTCATCACAACTGCTGTTTCAAAACGATCTTTCTCAGGCCACTCTAGCATGGCTTGATCTAAGTATTTCTTGTACTTAATAGCAGAAGTCTTGCTGTCACAGGCCAATTGTCCCTGTAATCCATCCGGGATATTGTTGATGAAATGACTTACCACATCTAAAGCTATCAACTCTATACGATCATCGACCGCATAGATTTCACCTTTTTTGGCAAACTTACGCTTAAGATCGGCTTTTTGTTGATCTGAGAGCCCCTCAGTTACACGCTCAAACCATGTATCTATGGCTTTTTCATTGACGTTTAACTCAGGCTTACGTTCCTCGTATAGCAAAGGCGTGACAGTTCCATCCTCAACTGCTCTCTGCATGGTGTAAGCATGGACAATGCCTCCGAACTTACTTTCCGTCTCATCATCTTTCAATAAGGGCGTACCAGTGAAAGCGACAAAAGAGGCTTTGGGTAAAGCTTGTCGCATACGAATACCATTTTCCCCACCTTGGCTGCGGTGCCCCTCATCAATCAAAACAATAATGTTTTCACTGGTATTACGACAATTGGGATATTTTGTAGCTGAGTTAAACTTTTGTATCAGAGAGAACAGAATCCGTTCGGTGCCTTGACTGATCTGCTCAGCTAAGCGCTTTCCAGAAGTAGCCATAGCTGCCTGTTTATCTTTTTTACCTGATAACTCCCCTCCGGAAGCAAAGGTATTGCTTAACTGTTTCTCCAAGTCTATCCTATCTGTCACCACTAAAATACGGCACTGCTTTAGGCTGTCATGCAAGATAAGCGCTTTACTTAAAAACACCATAGTGAAAGATTTACCAGAACCGGTGGTATGCCAAACCACACCACCTTCACGTCCACCAGAAACATCCGTAGAACTGATCTTTGAAATCAATTTTTTAATGCCGAACACTTGTTGGTACCGAGCAACGATCTTCCCTGCTTTTTGATCAAACAAAGTGAAGTAGCGAACCATTTCCAATAATCTTTCTGGACGTAATAGACAAATCAGCAACTGATCTTGCCCAGAGACATTCAGTTCATTTGCGGACCATGCTTGATACCAATCTAAGTCTCCCGCTTTACGATAGTCAAAGATCGCTGCTATCTGTTCGGGTGAGAGCTTTTTATTGCGGATAGCATACATCTCAGTATCGGTAAGTTCTTCTTCTCGCCAAGCAGCCCAGAACTTCGCTGGCGTATTGCAAGTAGCGTAACGCCCCTCTGAGCCATTGATAGATAGTAAAAGCTGGCTGTAGGCAAACAGATGAGGGATTTCATCGGGGCGCTGATTTCGAAGACTCTGGGAAATACCTTCGTCTACCGTTGGGCCTTTCTTCCCATCGGGGCGCTTTGCCTCGATCACTACCAAAGGAATACCATTCACAAAGCAAACAATATCAGGACGTCGTTTATCCTGAGTACCGCCAGAGCGGGTTACAGAAAACTCTTCGGTAAAGATAAAGCTGTTGTTTTTAGGATCAGCCCAGTCGATGAGCGCTACGGTAGGTGTCGCTCGCTTACCATCCACAAACTCCGTTACCGAAATCCCATACATCAAGTGGTTGTATAGTTTTTCATTGGCCGTCAGCAAACCTTCATTTAAAGCAGGGGAACAGATTTCCGTGATCAAGTTATCAATCGACTTTGGTGACAGGGGATAACTTTTACCACCAAACACAAAACGACGCTTTTGGAGCTCCCCCTTCAGCACTTCCCTCAGCACCGTCTGATCAAACTTGCCACCACGCTCAGCTAATGCCTGTTCAGGATTAAGAAATGACCAGCCCAAGCTCGTCAATAACGTAAGAGCAGGTAACTTAGCACTGTATTCTTCCTGAAATTTTGCTATATCGATCATATTTTTGTCTGTTTTTACATCTTACTTTGGAAGTTAATTAGTTCATGAACCGTACTTTTTTGAGGATCATAGATCCATTCTTGATCAAAAAGACTTTTCTGCCTTAGATTCATATACGCCTGATCAATAATCAAAGAATAAAATCGACTTCCACTTTTACGCTGAGCTTCGATCTTTTTCAAAACAACGTTCGGCAAACCAGCCATGATAAAATCAGAAATAACGAGTAAATCTGCTTTTTTATACTCATCTTTTTTCATAATATGGAGAGCATGATCTAGGGCTGGCGCAGCATCAGTACCACCATGAAATGACATACTCAAGAAATCAATGATTGATGAGATTCCTATTTCACCAGACAGATCCAAGGTATTAATACCTGTAGAGAAATTAATTAAATAACATGATCTTTTATCGTTACGAGCTTTATTTGCAATAAACAAACTGACTGCTTTAGCTATTGTTTCTGGCATCCCCATCATTGATCCACTCGTATCAACACAAATGATCATTGGCCCTTTTTTTTCTTCTTCCTTAATAAGCTGATCTTGTTCAATTTGCTTTTCTTCCTGAATGGTTTGCATACCATTCATATCAAAACACATCAGCCTAGATTCAACATATTTGAGGTCGAAAAGGATTGAAGTCTGCACATCAGCCAGTAAAGCTTTTTCACTTGGTAAGACGTTCTCTAAATCTCTTCCCATCCGGACACCAACAATCTCTTCCCTTGAGTTGATATCAGGTTGCAGTACTTCGATATTTTGCGCTATCTGAACTCGTTCAATCTTTTCTGAGAACTCTATCTGCCTGATCTTTCCCAACAATTCACAAAGAGATTTTAGCCCCTTATCTTCTGACAAGTATTGAGCCCATCTTTTAAACTGCTTTAAATCTTGAGCTGTGAGGCTTCCTTTTGATAGATCCACAAGTAAACCAGGATCTAACCCTAGGCTATCAGCAACAGGTTTTAGTTGTTGAAGCACTTTTAATAAATCCATTAGCTCTTTCAATAAGCTATTACGATAATGATAAAGTTGCTCAAACTCCCAATCGTTTCTAGCTTTATCGATCACTTTTTGCCATTCTCTACTCAAGAGACGACAGCCAATTTTATAAGGGTTATTAGATGATTCACCGGCTATCTGATCATCAATTTCAAGTTGCTTGTACCAAAAATCTTTATCGACAGGAGAACGTGATTGGTGGCACATCTGATGGAATTCATCAATAGCACATTTAAATTTTTCCTTTGTAATGTCTCGTTCTTCACTATTAGAACTCCATTTAGATAATCTATTTTGAGATTCGTAATATGGAAAATTTTTTATTAATGAATTATTAGCATCCTCCCGCCACTGATCACATCTCTCTTCTACCTTTTCTTTTAAAATACTGGAACTATCAAGCAAATAGCCGTACTTCTCATTTATATCTTCTTTGATGTTTTTTACAGACAGCTCAACATGATCTATTTGCATAGATATTCCAACCGTTCACAATCTTTGATGCGCAACCTCAAGCTTTCAATCTGCTCAACAACACCGGATATAGCTATATTTGTCTTCTCTTCTGACACAAAAATAGACTTGAGATCGAATTCAAACCTCTCACGCTGTTCTTCGACAGTATTCAATATAGCAGAAAGACTATTTCTAATATCTGATACAGATAACGCTAATGAATCGACTAGCCTAGTATTTACTTTCTCTTTCTTATCACCTTTATGAAACAAAACCTTAGGCTGGAATTTCTGGCTATAATTTGAGTAGCTGTATCTTTCTTTTAAGATACATGTCCCTTGCCCATCAAACGAACATGTTATTTCATCAAATTCATTACCACGTTGATCTACTGGATGAAACTCCTTTTTAGTCTTTAAATTAGATAATGCAATATAAATGATCTTTGCACTGGAATTATAATGACTATTACTTTCAAACCTGACCTTGAAAAATGGTTTCCCATCTATGTTTTCGACATCATACACATCAGAAGAATAAAAGAGTTCACTGTTAATTTCTTTATCTAGTTGCTCTTTCTGGAGGTCAATCTCAGCTAAACTTATACCGCTATCAAACCCTGTCTCTTTTACCGCTTTTTGAACAATTTCTTTTACTTCGAGCCTATTATCCTCTTTGGTCCATAGACAATGCTCTAACAATAGTGCGTCACTATGATTGGTTTGGGTACGACCATTAAAAAAAGCCGAGGCCTTCATCAGCATAGCTGCTCTCTGCCAGCGTCTATCGGACACATATACATTCAGCTCATCAAAACGACTGGTTAGTGCCTCTCGTATCAGGTGGACGATAGTTAACACTTCTTTCGACAGTGCGACATTATGGATTTCTGATCGCCATTGGCTCCACTCATCAGTTTGCACAATTAAGTCATCAGAAATCTTAACCTGCGCATCGGTCGGCTTACTCGAAAGTAGTTGATTAAAATTTTTAGATTGCTCAATTGGCCCAACCATCAAACGTATAATGAACCGATCATATAAGGCTTCAAGCCCTTGATTCGCTTCAGGCGTTTCGTTTGAAGCTGCGATAAGCGCCTTAAGTGGTGCCTTTTCTACCTTCTCTCCATTGCGGAAAATATGCTCATTAATTAGGGTCAACAGCGTATTCAAAATCGCCGGACTGGACTTCCAAATTTCATCTAGAAAGGCAAACTCAGCCATAGGAAGGTAGTTTTGAGTTTTGCGCGTATATAAGTCTTCTTTTAGCGCCTTTATTGAAACTGGCCCAAATACATCTTCAGGCGTACTGAAGCGGTTCATGAGGTATTCAAAATAAGTCGGCTGTGAAAACGCACAAGCAATACGGCGTGAGATTAGACTTTTAGCAGTACCTGGCGGACCATATAAGAAAGTATTCTGTCCACACAGAGCACCAAGCAATGCAACGGAAATGATTTCTTCTCGCTCAAACATCCCATCACAAACAGCATCAACCAGACCTTTAATTCGTTTAGTAATTTCGCTTTGAGACTGATCTAGTAAATTAGCTGTCATTGTTTTCTGTGATGCTTTTCTACTTACAAGCTTAGGCACCTCCTCTTCCAAAAAAGCTTTACCTTTAGCCTTACCTTGAAAGGAAATATTTCCGGTACTTTCATGCCAATTCAGCACACCGCCATCTAACCGATAGACTTTACGATCATTTTTCGAGTCATCCCATACTCCACCTAATGAAGAAAGCTTTTCTTTAAACTCTTCATAACTTCCAGAAAAGTCCATTTAGTAATTCCTTATATTTTAAATTTCAATAAAAACAATTTTTAAAACCAAAAAATCTTATCAATTTGAGATAAAGATTTATCAAGCGAAACAGTTGAAACTCTTAGATCAATCGGACTCTAACCGCTTAGAATTTGTACGGTATTGCTCCCCCGAGAGAGGACCTACAAAGATATTTTCTAGCAGGAACTGCAAAAGCGTTTTTAGCTCTTTTTTGTCTGTTGGGAGCTGAATCTGGTCATTGACCACTGTAATGTTTACCTGAGAGAAACCCTCCGCGACATCGGTAATTTTCTGCAATCCATGTTGATTTAACACATCATCCTGACTAATTACATGCACCATTTTGCGAACTGACGAATCTGCATTAGATTTGAAATTATCGATATCCGCACAGGCCAGAAGAGTGTGGACTGCAAAAGATTCTAAATCTGAATCTGTAGCTTCTCTGTATGCATCAGACAAATCAAATACAGTGCGGAGGTTAGAAAAGCTCTTGAATTTCAGCTGCCTATTTTGAATCACAGCCACCAAGCTACGAGCCAGAGTAAACATAGGTTCAGTTATTTCGGTAAAGGTATTTCCGGTTTGAAGTCCCAGCACAGGTATCTGATTTCGAACCAGCATTTGAGCGGAGGTAAAACGCTGCACCTGCACCGTCACTTGGCCACCGCTCGCATATCCACTGAACAAAGCCTTGATGGGCTCATCGTTAAATCGGGACAGATCTAACGCAGGATATGATGTCACATTGCTGGTAATGGCTGAGCTCATAAGCTCAATTTCAGTCAGACCTGCTAGTACCAGCAATTCATTTGCATCGGGCTTCCAGTCTCCGTTAAAAGGCAGCTCTTCTTCAATACCATTAAAAAAATCTTGCTGTTGGGCGCCAAATAATTGAGTGATTTTGTTTTGAAGAGGAGCATTCAAGCGAACACGTCGAATCTCTGGAACACCATCAACTAAAACCAGCGCAAAAAGATTTTGCGGCACATTAAACCTCCTTATCCAAAACGATATATTCCGTCAGCTGCACCACGGTCAGCCCGTCCTGCGCACGACGAAGTTCTTTTTTTGTAATCAGTACATAGGTTACCCCTTCAGGAGTTGAAACCTTGTAGAAGTGCCATCCCATTAACCCAAGTAAAGGATTGAAGTGATAGCTATAACCGGTACTAACCATTACAGCAAATATAACCAATGTTGGTAGCCATACTTGCCAGTTCAAAGATGTAAAACTGGCGGTAAATAATGGCAGCAGATATAGCAAGAGAAAGGTCATATTCTCACGATCTGCTGCCTCCACAGTGGAGATCTGAAAGTTACTACTTTCAAGATTTTTACGGGCGTAGCGCAGCATCAAGATGCAGATAAGTACCAACACCAAAGAAGCCGCTACTGTGAGTAATGCAACATCCAATCGCCCATCGGTGTATGCCACCCACGCATAGCTAACCCCCACGGGGGCAATAGCTGTGGCTGTCAGTAATAGCTTGGCGAACCAGCTAAGCATCTAGCGCCACCCGACGTTTGCCCGTTAGCAGCTGCTGCATAAGGGCTTTTTTCTCTTGTTTCAAGTGATCCAGCTGCTGTTGCAGGGTGGTGATTTCCTGATCGGCAGCGGAGAGAACGGCAGCGATTTTTTGTTGTTCTTCCAGCGATGGCGCTGGAATTTTAATCTTCAACAAGTCATTGGGGTTCACACGCCGTGCTTTCCTACCACCATTTGCAAGTCCTAAGTTCGACGAGTAGAACTCCTCTCTGGATACGTAATAGGTGAACCAATCAACATCCACGGTTCCGAGAAAGTCGAAGGCTGGTAAATCCAGTGTGGACTCATAGCCATCAAGCTCTTTGGGGATGATGCCAAAGGCCCCATTTAAAAAATCCAGTTTGCTGTAGATGAACTGACCTGCTGAACGTCGATAGTATTTAGTCGATTCACTTCCGCTTCTTTTTTCATCTTTGGCAACAACCCCATTGCCATAAAGCTTCACAGTAATTTTCTTAGCAATATCACCTGTCGAACCGGGCACGCGGCTTTCTTTAATGAAAACAGCAATAGCTGTCGCCTCCCAGTCCCCCTCAAACCTTTCCCCATTCTGATCCAGCAGGCGCTGTTTGCCGGTGAGCAGTTGTTGCATCAGGGCTTTTTTCTGCTGCTGGCTGTTGGCGAGCAGTTGTTCGGTGGTAGTGATGGCCTTATCCCAGGTGGAGAGGATTTGGGCGATTTTCTTTTGTTCGGGGAGTGGGGGTAAAACAAAACGGTACTGAAATAAATCAGATAACGTGATAGATACTTGGTTTGCGTTCCCACGCACGAGCGTAGAAATGAAAAAAATAAACCTCTTATTCTTAAGCATCTCGTAAAGGTATTCATTGGTAATCTTCGATACTTTTGGAATAACTTTTACTAAATTTTGATTAAGTAAGCTTCCATCTGCTTCCAATGGAACCTTTACAGCCTTGCCTACCATTGAATCGAGAAGATGTGGCCTAGAGCCGACTGTAGAGAGAATGATATCGTCTTTAGTCAACTTGTAGTTCTCCAGCCCATTAGCATCTTCTTCAGCTAAATAAACTGGATTTTCGGAATGAACAGAGTTTCGGGTTGTATCCGAAATCCTCACGATTCGAATACCTTTATCTCGGTATGACCCGGAGTTAAAGGCAAACCCCTTTTTGTGAGTAATAACCTCTCCTAAATGAGTTTCCGTCCAACCATTAGGCACCATAACCCAGCTCCTCCAGATACTTAGCCATCTCGGTTTCCAGCTCGGTCAGTTGCGCTTTCAGCTGCTCGCGCTCGGAACGTACCGCCATCAGGTCAACTTCTTCCTCTTCTTCAAAGGTATCCACGTAGCGCGGAATATTGAGGTTGCAGTCGTTCTCTTTGATCTCTTCTAGGCTGGCAACGTAGGCGTATTTGTCTACATTGGTGTTGGCTCGGTAGGTTTCGACTATCTTGCGAATATTGTCGTCGCTAAGCTGGTTCTGATTTTTGCCCGATTTAAACTCGCGGCTGGCGTCGATAAACAGCACGGTGTCTTCGGTTTTGGCTTTGTTAAATATCAAAATAGCTGCCGGAATGCCGGTGCCATAGAACAGTTTCTCTGGCAGGCCGATAACTGCATCGAGCAGGTTTTCTTCAATCAATTGTTGGCGAATCTTGCCTTCGCTGGAGCCTCGGAACAACACGCCATGGGGCACTACCACGCCCATTCTACCGGTGCCCGGTTTTAAAGTTTCGATCATATGCAGGATAAACGCATAGTCGCCTTTGGTCTTTGGGGGAATGCCGCGGCGGAAACGGCTGAATTTATCGCTCTCTGCGCTATCGTGCCCCCATTTATCCAAACTAAATGGGGGGTTGGCAGTCACAATATCAAACAGCATGAGATCGCCGTTTTTGTCCAACAATTTGGGGTTACGGATGGTGTCGCCCCATTCGATCTTGTGGTTGTCTTCACCATGCAGGAACATGTTCATCTTCGCCAACGACCAAGTAGAGCCAATGGCTTCTTGTCCGTACAGGGCATATTGCTTACTACCGTGGTTGGCGACGACTTTGCGACCACATTTCATTAGTAGCGAGCCAGAACCACAGGCCGGGTCACAGATGCTTTCCCCC
Source organism: Marinomonas communis (assembly GCF_004363305.1). Lineage (GTDB taxonomy): Bacteria > Pseudomonadota > Gammaproteobacteria > Pseudomonadales > Marinomonadaceae > Marinomonas > Marinomonas communis. Next base: position 90,467 of record NZ_SNZA01000007.1, read on the forward strand.
GGTTGTGGATCAAGTAGCTCGGCGATCAAGTCAGACACCTCTGGCGGAGTATAGAATTCACCGGCTTTCTGACCACCGGAGGCGGCGAAGTTTTTGATCAGGTATTCGTAGGCGTTACCGATAACGTCCAGCGTACCGACGAGGCTGGGTTTTAGGCTTAATTCCGGTTTGGCGAAGTCTTCTAGTAGATGACGCAGGATGTCATTTTTCTGCTTCGAGTCACCAAGTTTGTCCGTGTTGAAGGTAATGTCTTGGAACACGCTTTTACCGGCGTCTTTGAGTTTGGTGCCATTGGCTTCTTCGATAGCATGTAACGCTTGGTCGATTCGCTCACCGTTGCCGGGCTCGTGGCGGCGTTCCCAAAGGGTATAAAAACTGGCTTGTTTCGGTAATACAAAGCGCTCGGACTTCATCATTTCCTCGATTAGCTCCGGCTCATCCCCGTATTCCGCTTGGTAATTATCGTAGTGATCCTGCCATACATCTGAGATGTATTTTAAGAACAACATGGTCAGGATAAAGTCTTTGTAGGTATCGGCGCTGATGGTGCCACGGAAGGTGTCACAAGCGCTCCAGAGGGCTTTGTTAATCGTGTCTTGATTGATCTTATCGTTCATAAATAGGCTCTGAAATTACGTCAACGAGAACGCTGAAAAGGAATAGCAAACCAATCCAAGGGGATTAGTGGATGGTTTGCATGATAAGGATACTAAGCGACAGATAATGTCACTGCTGGTAAATATTTTTGATCGAGGCATGCGAGACCATCCATGGGCGTGCTTTTGTATGGGTCTTACTATAACTTATTTCTCGTATCGTATCTCAAGCACGTACCAGCTCTTCTCACCGCTTGGCGTACGAACGATCACTTCATCATCGACTTCTTTACCTATACATGCTCGGGCCATAGGAGAATCAATAGAAATATAGTCATCTCGACCATAGATCTCTTCTGAGCCGACGATACGAAATGTAAGCGTTTTTTCGTCGTCATCTTCTAGCGTTACCCATGCACCGAAGAACACTTTCCCTTCCTGCTGAGGGTGATAATCAACGATTTCAATGCCATCAAGAAGCTTTCGAAGAAATCGAACTCTGCGGTCAATCTCTCGAAGTTTTTTCTTGTTGTATTGATAATCTGCGTTCTCAGAACGATCGCCTAGAGCAGCCGCCCAAGTAACTATTTTCGTGATTTCTGGGCGTTCTTTTCGCCACAAGTAGTCAACTTCATCCTTTAATTTCTGGTGACCTTCACGGGTAATTAGCTTTCTACGCATTTGGGATTCCTAACGAATACAACAAGAAGCAGATGTTATAAGGTAGGCTGCGAATTCATAAGTACTTGAATCACACGCTCTCTTATAGCATCGATTGATAGTACCGATGATACCAGAGTAGAGGGTGCGTCAACGAGATCTTCATCTGCAGATGACAAGCCATTTCCATCATTCACAAAATCATCTCCAAAAAACACAGATATATCATGGTCATTAGGTTTACCTTGTGTTCCTGTGCAAGGGGAAAAAACGACTTTTTCTTCCGTTAGTCTCTCTTTGATATAAGATCCTGAAACTTCCTGCTCTAAGCGCTGCGCATAGCTTATTAAATTCTCTTCTGCCAATGTGTAAAAGAAACATTCACCTGTTTGATCTTTCGTCACTCGAATGATGCGGCCCAGCAACTGTCGAAAGTAAAGCTCTGTTTTCGTAGCAGACAAATGACAACAAACCTGTAATCGAGGGATATCAACCCCTTCACTAACCATAGCGATACTCACTATCCAGTGATCTGCTCCTTGCCGAAACTCCTCGATCTGTCTAATTGAGTTCTCATCTTTATAGGACACGAGAACAACTTTCTGAGAGAAAATGCCCTCTAGCATTTGCTTAATAAATAAAGCATGAGAATAAGAAGCCGCCACAACCAAACCACCGGCAGCTGGGGATGTTTCTCGTAATTTTGCCAAACGCTCTACACCACGACTTAATACCTCAGATGTAAGTGATTCATTGGATAGAAGATCCAAATAGCTGTTATCACTGTCTTTTAAGAACTCTGCGATAGATGTGTAAGATTCGTGTGAGCCATGAGCATTCTTAGTAATCCTAAGGGCATCCAAGGCCATCACTTTTGGCAAACGACAAACCTTATCAGTTACTGCATCACTTAAACCATACTCCCAGTGATAAACAAGCCCTGAGTCTGGGCGATCATAAGAAGCAAATGTAATGGGATCTCCATCAGTTCTCCAGGGCGTGCCAGAAAGCGATAGAGTGAAGGTTGCTAAAGACGAAATTTGTCGCAACAACTGAATCCCCCAAGCATTGCCTTGAACAAATTCGGAACCGGAGCAATGATGAATTTCATCAAGAACAACAAAAACTCGACTATTCACCAAATCAGCTAATACTGAATGATCTCCATTAAGTAAAGACTGGTACGTTAAGGAAACTCCTACCGAGCCAATACGTCCTGAAAAAGGCTTACCAAGCAGATTTTTGAACGTAGAACTAACTGACTCACATATTGTACGAGACGGAGACAGGCACACGATGTAGTCAATTTTCCCTGATTCAAGAAGCATTTTTCCCACCGTTGCAGCCATCACTGTCTTGCCTGCTCCTGGTGTAGCCAAGCAGAAATAATGCTTGTGATGGTTAAAATGATCAATCACGCTATTCACACAATCTCTTTGCCAATTTCTTAGCATTGTTTTGCCTCTAACTTTTCTGCGGAAGCTTTCAACTTTCTGACGGCGCTTAACTTGCCATACAAGCTAGTAATTCGACTGCGTTCATTAGAGATCATTCCGTCTGCATCAGCTGATAAAATCGGGAATCGCACAGACAATGCTCGCATCTCTTCTAGCTCAGACAAAGCCAGAGAAATTTCATTCTCAAGCCTAGCCTCATCCATTACTAATTCATCAAGTACCGCCTTCGTATTTAAAGGCTCCTCTAAAGAAAAATCTGAAACGAGCTTCGTAAGATCTTCAGAAGGCTCGTACCAACGAGAGCTTCTTGATCCGTGAGATACCAGCAAACCTAATTTCGTAAGGCGATGAACTTGTCTGGCAACAAATTTTTCCGCTTTCTCTTTATCTCCATAAGCTTCAAATGACATTGATTTTGCAATCAAATCAGCTCTAAGAAGACGTTTAGGAAGGATGGAGTGTACGACCGCTAGCATCGTAGGATGCACATGAATTTTGGAGGGCACAGCATGAATCTCAAAATACTAAGGATTGCTTAGTATACAGACTTGAGAGAAACTAAGAAAATCTTAGTCACTATTGGCAGTGAACAATGAGAACAGAGTGCAACCTAACCCCATACCTATTCGGCTCAAAGAAGCAAGGAAACGTAAAGGCCTCAGCCAGCGCGAACTCGGAATTCGTACAGGCATGGATGAAAACGTGGCCAGTGCACGTATGAATCAGTATGAGAAGGGAAAACATACTCCCGATATTGAGATTCTAAGATCTATAGCTAAGGAGCTAGATGTTCCTTTGAGCTACTTCTTCTGTGATGACGAAACTTCGGCAGAGATTGTTAAACAACTCAACAAGCTTTCAAACGATGACCGAGAGAGCATCCTTAAAATCATATTAGAAAAAGTAAAAGACTAAGCTGGAGACATTCTGTGCACGCTGTTCAACACCACTCATACACACTTAGACAACTCAAGAAAGAATGTAAGAAGCTTGGAATACGCAATTCTGTTGAGTATCGTGCAGAGTACAAAAAGCACTCTGGTTTTCCTGCGCACCCTGAACGAACTTACCGTGAAGATTGGATAAGCTATAACGACTTTTTTGATATACCCGAATTTATCGACTATGCATCACTCAAAAAGTTGATCAAGCCAATCGGCCTTAAGAGCCAAGCTGCATACAAACAATTTCTTAGAGAGCATAACGATCCAACATTACCGTATGATCCTCAAGGTGCATACGGTAAGCAATGGGAAGACTGGTATCTCTTCTTAGGAAAGGAGCAACCCTTTCAGCCACACTACATAACAGAGCCTTACCACATGTGGCGTGAGCATATTGAAGAGTTCATGAAGAATGCTCGTGGAGGACAGAGTAAAGTAACTGCTCTGTGTCGTTTCGTTCGTCTTTATATTGAAAAATATGATATTGCTGAAAGCCCTGAGCATTTCATGATGCTAGAAAAGCCGTTTCTAAAGCCTCTCAATGCTGAGCTAGAAGCTTTTAGTGATGATATGAAAGGAAAAATCCTAAAGAGCATTAACCAATTCTTAGATTATGTTTTAGACAACCACCTCACAATCGAAGATGAAGAAACTGGTGAGATCCTCAGAATTACCGGTGCAAGAAATCCGCTAAAGCTATTTTTAACAGATTCAAGCGTCACCAACCCTAATCGTGCAGAGTCTAATAAAGCCTGCTTACCTTACCATTTTGTCAAAAAAGCCGGTGAGTGGATTTTTCCTGAAAATGCTAAAAACTTTCGCTCTCTCAAACATCTTCAAATATTTGATGCGGATTGGATCGAAGTAGATTCAAGTGTGATTGATAAATTTGACCCTGATTGTGTCTATAAAATGATTGGAGGTAAATACCATATCTGGTGCCCTACAGACTGGGTTCACCTATACGCTCTATTAAGAGTGCCATTACGCGGTAGACAGATTGCCTACAATGACTCTGGTGAAGGTGACGCAAAGATCGCTGATGTAGATAAAACGGGCAAGGTCATATGGCTCGAAAACACTGGCCCCCTTGCGAATACTACAAAGCATCAGTCTTTTATCAAAGACTATGGTAACGATGAAATTGGAATGTTTGTTACCACCAATAAAACGAGCAATCATGGACAGGGATACTCTATACCATATATGCCCGATGATTTGGCCTATTGGCTAGTCCGATTACGAAAATGGCAACAGAAATATAACCCTATACATGAACCAACACACTGGTCCTCACTAACTAGAACGAATTTGAATGAAACTCAGCTAAAAGCAAAAGGAAAGAATTGCTTTTTATTCAGAGCTTTTTCTGATCAAGAACCTAAAAACCCATCATCAGCATTAACGTGGCGACTTGCTGCGACCCTATACAATATTCAGCCGAAGGATTTACAACTTGCAGAATTCAAGTCTGTAAAGTCAAACTTAAGTCATTACAAGTCCGCTTACACTCCCCATTCGATGCGAGTCAGTTTAATCACTGCATACATAATGGAAAAGGGCTTACCCATCGAAGTTGTAATGAAGATAGTCGGCCACAGTTCCATTGTCATGTCGATTTACTATGTAAAGATCTCAAACTCAGATATCCGAAAGAAGCTCGAAGCAGCAGAAAAAATAGCACTTCAATCTCAAGCATTTGAAACTCAAAAAGTAATTGAAAGAAATCAGATTGAGTCAGTGAAAAACACCCTAATCTCAAATAATGAAGATCTATTAAAATCGCTGACAAACACAACTCCTGCCGGAAATTTCATTTTTAGAGACTATGGTATTTGTCCATTTGCAGCGTCTCAATGCCATGACGGTGGAGAGGAAATAAATAGCAGTCAAATAAGATCACCTGCACCTCAAGGCTATCTTGGCAACCAAAACTGTCTCCGGTGTAGACACTTCATTACAGGGCCTGCTTTTATAGGTGGCTTACTTTCAATAACGAATGAAATATTGCTTGAGGCAAATGAGCAATCAGACATCTGCAATCGGATTCAAACAGACATTGAGAAGATTGAAGATGAGCTAAACATCTTGGACGAAGCTGAATTTATTGCTCACACAAAAGGTGAAAAAGCCCCTCAATCAAATAGACAACAAATTGAACAGAGCTTGAGACACAAAGAGTCAGAGTACGAGAGTGCAGCAAAGAAACTAGACATGTTCCTATGTGATTTACAGTCATCATATTCCCTTGTGAAGAAGTGCTTGAGTACAACAAGCCTAAAAAACGAAGGTAGTGAGTTTCCAACGTTAATTAAATCTGATGACGCAGAGGCAGTCATACAAATTGAAGAGTCAAGCCAATTCGAGCAACTTCAAGAAATTTGTGAGAATGCTACAATCTATACATCATCAAATGCAAAAAGAGCCATCTACCCTAGGAGCCAGCTGCTTGATCGAATGGCCTCTTTAAATAATATCGCCCCAAGCTTATTTATGTTGTCAGAAGAGCAGCAGTTTCACGTTGGAAACCAGCTATGTAGCTTACTTAAAGCAAGGCTTGGTACATGGAAGAGAGTTAGTGAGCTCGTGTCAGGAAAATTAATGCTAATTGATCTTGGTGAATCAGAAAAAATTGAACCATCAGAAATTCAATTAACTATAAAGACCTCATTAGAAGAAACAAATAAAATAATTTCAAATTAGGATAAAACTTTGAACGCAAAAGATTTTCTTGATCAAATAAAAAAAGACAGTAGCAAAAGAGCTCAGCAGAGTTTAGACGCTATCTATCAAGTCTGCCTAACTCAATTAAAAAAGGGAGAGACAGACTTTTCATACTCAACTATATCGAGAATAGGTCAAGATAAAGGTGTTCCTAGAGCGCAATCAATCAGAAACAAGTCAGGTGAGAAGTATCAACAGTTAATAGCTTACTTTAAAAAAGAAGCTGAAGACAAAAACCCTAAGAAACTCAATAGAACTGATGAGGATTGGGTTGAAAAAATTACCGATCCTACAACCAAAATACTAGTTCGACAACTAATCCATGAGAACAAGCGGTTAAAGTCTGAACTAAACGAAATAATACCGCCGAATAGTTTAATTGAAATCCGAGACCATAGATCAGATGATGGTAATGTAGAAAAATTAGAAGACTTTGAAAGAAGGGCCCTAGAGTCACTCCTGAGTGAACGAATTTTAAATAAACTATCTCTCAGCATAGACTCTATGGGGGAATTTAAAGACATAAACAACAAGATAGTCTTCCCGATAGGAACAGCGACTGCTATAAAGAAATGCCTAAAGAATCTTTAACTTATGGTTTTATTAGCCACTACAGCCATAATATCTTTTAAGCTCATATAGTTAAAATTCAATATTTCTTTATCTAACACTCGCATACAAAAAAACTTTTCAAAGTATGAGACATATTTATTATCGAGCACAACTTCACCCACCTTAGTGCTCTTACTCTCAACATTATTGAGAAACTTTAAAAAATAATGCCTTAATTGAAAACGAGGAATATCTTTACCTACCAAGTATTCCTCTAACTTTTTGAGAGTTTTAAAAACCAACCAACTACACTTATGAATCGAATACTTCTCAGTCATATCTGCTACCTTTGAAGCAAGCTTCTTATTATCATCATAAGGAATATTCAGATCATTTAAATGCTTTCTTATAATATAACTTAGTCGTCTAACAAGAATATCTGAAATAAAGAGCCTTAGTTCCTTTAAGTCTTCAACAGATAAATTTTTTTCATATACAGCGTGTTCAAGTTGAGAAAAAATATCATCATATACTTTATCTTTTGAATTAAATGGATCTAAAAAATCATTTTCATCAAAATCAAGACTGCTATTAATGTAGCCATTACTAGTTAGGTAGCTCTTGTCTAGTTGAAATTTGCTTTGGATACACTCTTCATAAAAAGACAATCTCTTTTCATTTAAGCTCTTCACATTTACTAAAAACATCATAGAAGAAAGGTCTGAATAAATTTTATCTTCTAGCCAAGAGCTTCCAGATAAAACAGGTCTTTTTGAATTATAAAAGGAACCTTCGCTTGCTTTAAACTTAGTAAAGAGAAGATACAAACAGACCTTTAAATGGTAAGGGGCCTGCTGAATATCAAAGCCTTCCTTAAGATCATCATAAATCTGCTCAACTTTGTCATTAACTTCACTACTAGCTGAGCTTACTATTTTTAAAATACATGACTTACAAAGAGACTTAGGAGCAAGGTCAATGTACTTTTTTAAATCTGATCTACTACTGAAGGCGATAGGCTCATTACAAGAGGGGCAGCAACGATCTAGCTCGTAGATCCCGACTTTTGGGGATCTGGATAACAGCTTAGATAGTTTTAGGGGTGTGTAAATATGCTTTTTTGAGACATTACTAATCGGGTAGGAAAAATCTCCGTTAACTTCATCGATCTGCCAATAGTCACTAACTACATTGATCTCTTCATCAGAAAGCTCAGATAGAAATAAAAGCACCGGATACCCTCAACAATAAAATTAGTATAATATTGATAGTACACATACTATTCTTAGTCAATTGTTTTTTAAGGATATTTTAAACTTAAGTACTTTAGTTGGGGTTCTTTATTAGATTCCGCGTTCTCTGAGCGATCGCCCAGCTTCGCCGCATCACTCACACTTTGAGTCACTTCTGGACGCTTCTCCTTCCAAAGATACTTGAGCTCAGCCAAAAGTTTGTCTGCACCCTCTTTTGTAATGTAAGCACCTTTTGGCGCTCCAGGCGGACGGTATCGACTCATAATTTCTCTCTACTACCTTTCAACTAATAAATCTTTATACGCTCTACAAACAAAAATGGCGCTACGAAAGTTCGTAGCGCCATTTTAAAGCGAAGAAAAGAATTAATCTTCTTTTGATAGATGAACATCCATTTGTGGATAAGGAATGCCAACACCATTTTCATCAAAGGTGTATTTCACTTTCTCTAGCAAGTCAGACTTAAATTGCAGCAAGTCGCTTGAATTTACCCAAGCACGAACACTGAAATTCACAGAGCTATCCGCTAACTCAGAAACAAAGATTGCATAAGCTGGATCCTTAAGAACTCGCTCATCACTATCAAGAATCCCCTTCATTAAGTCACGTGCTTGGCGAATATCAGCATCGTAACTAATACCGATCGTTAAATCCAAACGACGTGTTGAATGCGCTGAGAAATTAATAATGGCGTCATCCATAACCGATGAGTTCGGCAAGATAACACTGCGATTATCCAATGTCTTAAGGTAAGTGTGGAACAGTTCGATACGATCTACTGTTCCCATTTGCCCACCAACTTCAACAAAGTCACCTGTTTTAAATGGGCGCAGAAGGATAATCAATACGCCTGAAGCAAAGTTTGAAAGCGAGCCCTGTAAGGCCAAACCTACCGCTAGACCAGCAGCACCCAAAATTGCAATAAAGGAAGTCGTCTCTACACCGATTTGACCCAATGCCATCAGCACAATACCAGCGAACATCAAGGCATACAGAATACTTGATGCAAAACCAGCCACTGCTTTATCAACCTTGGACTTTAATAGACGCTTTTCGGTCCAGCCTGATATGCGCCCGGCAATCATTTTACCGATAAAGAAAATCAGAATACCGACAATAATCGACACCCCTTTCTCGGTTAACCAAGGTAGCCACTGACTCCCTTCATCTAGCAAGTTTGTTAATTCGTCCATATTCCTCATTCTCTCTTTATTAATTAAGCTAAGTAGTCAACCCGATGACGCCAATCTTCCAGAAGATCTTGCAAAATCAACAAGCCTTTTTTCGAAAAGACCACATAACTTTGGCCATTCTTCAGGATAGTATTTATAACATGTTCATCATCAACTTCAATGCAAGTGTAACGTAGGGCCTCAATTTCCACGTCGTATCGCACGCTCATACCGATAAAGACATGCCAATCTCGCTCCAACAAATCGCCAGCAACTGCTTGCTCCAATAACTGTACGCATCCTACTCGATCAATCTGATAGTAAGGCATGCGCTGTTTGTGTTTAATAAAAAACACAAGAATGGAAACAAATAAAACGAAGCTAACAAGTACCGCGAGAATAGTTTGAGCCATCGTTAGTCAAACTTATACGCTAACAAATAGGCTTTCGCTTGGCGTAGCCGATCAATATGTTTGGCCTCCAAAGCCTCCATTTCATCACGATATTTACGCCGAGCTTTCAATGGCAATTCATTCCACTGCTCGTGAGTAGGAATATGCTGAGTTCCCTCTTCCATTGCGTAAATTGCTTGAACATGCTCATGCTCAGACAAGTCGATGCTCAGCTGGTCGAGAAGGTTCTTCACTCGAATCGCCGCCTCAGGCCAAGTCAACTTTTCATCTGCCTCTACGGCCTGCATGATCACTTGGATACTCTCGATACGCTTGGCACGCTCTTCTTGCAAGCGAAGCTCTCCGGCTTTAATTCGCTCATCACGCGCGCGATTTTGCTTCAACTGTTTGGCTATAAAGTAGATAGATATTCCCATCACAGCAAAGCACACTGCTAGGGCAATCAAAAAGGCACTGATCGACATACGTCTCCCGAAGTTTCAAATCTTTAGTAGATACATTCTACACGGGGTTAAAGCAACGATCAGCAAAAGAAGGAGTGATTAGGGTATTGACTGCCTTAGGGAGAGCAGCCAATGCCTTATTGAGTCAATCCTTATCTTGCATGATATGGCGATAAGCAATCACACCAAACCAAGCCATAAAGACTGTACACAAAGCAATCACAATAATACTACCGATTACCACACCATCCATTAACATAGCAGCCTCCTCTCAAACATTAGCGCTAGAGTTAGACTAGGCGCTACATGCTAAATGATGGCTGATACACATCAGGTTACTTATCTGCTACTTGCAAAAGCTCTAATAAAGACTGATACAAGTCAGGAGTCGCTGCCAATAAGAACTCACCATTGATTTTGTTGGGCCACTTTGAACCTTGCTCATGAAAGTGCCCCACTATTGCCCCGGCTTCTTCTGCGATTAAAGCTCCTGCCGCCATATCCCAAGGCTTCACCGACTCGTAATAAGCATCCATTTGCCCCCGCGCCACGGCACACAAATCCAAAGCAGCTGAACCATTTCTACGGACATCTTGGCATCGGGATAGCACCGCCTGCAGCTGTTTGATCAAGATTGGTAAAGTTGCTTTATCGTAGGGAAAGCCCGTTGCAACAATCGCGTTACGAAGGTCATTACGCTGGCTCACTTGTATAGGTTCACTATTTAACCAAGCACCTTGCCCCCTCACTGCCGTGTAGGTCTCCTGTAAGAAGGGAGCATGCACAACCCCCACCCAACGCTCACCTTGGTAATACACCGCAATGGACACCGCCACATGCAATAAACCTTGCGCAAAATTGATCGTGCCATCAATCGGGTCAATCACCCAAACTGGCACACTCGCTCCCTGAGCAAAGGCCAGATCAGGTGAGGACTCTTCCGATAAGATCAAATGATCAGGAAACGTTTGACGAATGTTCTCACACAGGTATTCATCAATCGCAATATCGGTCGAGGTCACTAACTCATGCCCTGTCTTATACTCCCTATCAAAGCTTGCTTTCTGACGTGCCTCCATCATCATGGAACCCGCATGCTTAGCCCAACTTTTCGCATAGCTATGCCATTCATTTACTGCTACGTCATCCATGAACTGTCTCCTTAAACGAATCGAGCCTGAAGCCAAGCAGCAATGTCTGTCACTTGCTCAGGACATACTGAATGCGGCATTTGATAAGTGTTGTATTCCAACAAATAGCCTAGCTCTTCCAATTGTGTTTTCGCTCGCAGCGCCAACTCAGGCGCTACAACGGGATCAAACGAACCATGGTGCATTAGAAATGGCGTCTCACCATTAGCACTTTCGTTTGCGCTTGGTACCGTTGTCGCATCAGCCAAGTAAGTTGACAATGCCATCACACCAGCGAGCCTCTTTTTGCCATACAAAGCGACTTGATAGGCAATCACACCGCCTTGAGAAAAACCTGCAATAACTACGTTTTCATTAGGGATACCTTGAGCAGCCAACTCATCAAGAATCTCGTCAATCTGCTCGGCCGATTCTCGAATGTTATCCATGTCTACTTTGCGATCAAGAGACATTTCCAGAATGTCGTACCATGCTCGCATCTTCATTCCACCGTTGACCGTGACAGGACGGATTGGCGCGTTTGGAAACACAAAACGAACCGCTTTATTAGAAAGCCCCAACTGCGGAACCAATCCTTCAAAATCGTGACAATCGGCTCCAAGCCCATGCAACCAGATTACAGCGGACGTTGGATTTTTAGCTGTATCAACAGTGATAAATTCAAGTGTTTGTGGCACCTTAGTCTCCAAAAAAAATAGGCTATCGATTATCACGATAGCCTATCACAACTTTTTCATGCCCAAACACGCTTAATGAGAGTTCGGTAGTTTTGCCTCTAGAATCGTCTGATCTTTATCCAACACAAACTGCACATCAGCTTTATTGAGCATCGAACAAATCATATGACGAGTGATGCGTTCGTAATATTGCATAAAGCCTTTAAGGACCTCTGGCGACATTACCTTTAAGTCCAAGGTATCAAGAATACCGCCATGGATATCATGAAGATGCGCCTCTAAAACACGTTCTTGTTTATTGCGCCAATCATAAACAACATCAAAACTTGGGGGCTGCATCCACATAGTGACATCAATTAAATCAAACAACTGTTTGTAATCACTCTGAAGATGTCGATTAATCTCTCGTCGCCATATCGCTTGAGAATCTTTATCTTTTTCCAAAACATTAATCGGCTCAACAAGGTGTTCTTCAGGCATAGCTTGAGCACCTACACACCACCCTTCAAAGAAAATGACATCGACAGGGCCCGCCACCTCTTGCCATCGATGAACCGGTTTACGATCATCCAAGGATTTATCAAAAGTCGGCACGTACATGACTTCGCCCGACTGCAGGTTCTTCAAACGGTTAAAGATACTGAGCGCCAGCTCTACATCGTGGGTTCCAGGAACACCTCTGGTAGCGAACATTGGATGTACTTGATTTGCGTACGCCAAACGATCCGCGCGCTTTAGATACAAGTCATCCAAGCTAACGACGACTGCATTTAAATCGAACCCTTTTGACAATATATGACTCACAACAGCGCTAAAAGTGGTTTTTCCGCACCCCTGAGGCCCACCCAAACCAAGGATTAGAGGACCATGTTTAGGCCTTGAATGCTGTACAACCCATCGAGCAAAAGGTAAATAAAGATCATCGATTCTTTCCACTAATGACTCATCAGCATACAATCCTTTCAGCGTTTGCTCGACTTCAAAGTGCAAACGTTCCGCTAATGAGGCTGGCAAGTTATGAGCTTGGCTCAATAAGCTTGATTCTAAGGCATTTATCATACGCCACCTCCCGTCTTGTATCGGAATAAGTATAGACGCAAATAAAATTGGCACGAGATTTTTAAATTTCAGTTAGAATGTTCATATACTGGGCAACAAACTTGTATCGAATCACGTATTTATTGTAGATTGGCCAGACTAAATTTTAATCAGCGATTTTAATTGAGAACTTGCAAGAGGGATTAAACAATGAGCTTAAAACGGATAAGTATCCTCATGACCATGGCACTGAGCTCTCTCTTGTCGGGCTGCTCTTACCATCAATACTATGAATGCCCTAGTCCTCATAATGTTTTACCCATGCAGAATGTGCACGTTTTGCCGATGCAGACCATTACAGTAACACCCACGCCAGCACCGTCAACAACGGAAAAAACTACAATTTATCGGGTTTACTAAATTACTCAAGGAGCCGCTTTAATGAATGTCATTAGCAAACTAGTTGTCCTCACATCCACTTCGGTATTACTGGCAGCTTGCACCCACACCTCTTACCCAATGACAAAAGGGTGCAGCGCTAACTCACCTTGTGTTAACTCCGCACCAAGCACCATCATTGCTGCTCCTCAATATCAAGCGGCGCCAGCGCCAGCACCCGCTACAGTAAAAGAAACAGAAGTCATCGAGGTAATGCCTAGAGAGCCTATCATAGTAAGATCTACAGGTTACTCTGCACCCCCAACAGGCAAATCATTTACTCGTGCACAAAATAGACTAATGACGATGCGCGGCTCTAAAATCGACGCTCTACGTAACCTTGCAGAACGCGTTTACGGTGTAGAAATTAATGCCAATAACTCTGTCAGCAACATGGTGGCGCAGTCCGATGAAATTCGAGCTTATGTTGATGCATATCTAGTTGGAGCTAAGGTTGTTTCACAAAGAGAGCTAGAAGACGGCACCTTTGAAACGGTTGTTGAACTAGCACTACAACAGAACTTTAGACAGTGTGTAAGCTCAGTCGAAGCACTTAAATCTAACCCTAACTGTTTAAGTAATAATAGCTACAAGGTGTCCGCATCTGGCAGCAACCAAATTCCTACGTCATTTTACAACGTTCAATAATGATTAAAGTTGTCATCTCGTGCCTTGCGCTCTTTTTGAGCTCGAACCTCTTCAGCCAAAAGATCGAAGCGCAAGGCCAAGCAATTATTTATAACAAAGATATAAACGATGCACGCTACAGAGCAACGCAGCAGGCGATCAAACAAGCATCACTACAAGCAAGTGCGAGCATTCGTAGCAATGAGGTGATGCAAAATGGCGTTGTCAGCTCTAGTACGTCGATACAATCCGCCGCCCAGGTGAATAACGTAGATATCATTTCTGAGCAAATTTTTGATGACATTCTTAGCGTAACCATCGCGACACGCATTCAACCCGAAAATATGTGTAAAAACGGGTCTGTTAACCCTTACCGAAAATCGGTCGGCATCACAGGATTTGCATTACAGGTGCCACAGCAGGCCAATTTAGGCGCACTACATAACATCGGCCGGGAGCTACCAAAGAGCTTAGTGGACGCCATCAATCAGCAAGGTTACTTGCGCGCACTGTCTGCAACCAATCTCAGTGTTTACCCTGATCTAATCAACGCCCCCACTTCAGCGAACAATGATGGCTCTCTCACTGACGTGGCAAGGATTGGTGAAGATCTTGGCGTTCAATATGTTATCAGTGGCGTCATCCGGGACATTGGTGAGCTCTATCCAAAACATCCGAACCAGAAAACGCCTCTTAACTCATTACTGAGCTGGGCAAATAGAGAAGATGGCCAGAGAAAGTTCGTGCTCGATCTATACCTTTATGATGGTTTCAGCGGCGCCCTGATTTTTCAACATCGCTACGATGAAATAGGCGAATGGAACACTAAAGAGACCAATAAAGTTGGTTTTGGTAGCGCCAAGTTCTGGCAACTGCATTACGGCAAAGTGGTCGCCCAAACACTCAAAGATATGTCTATCGATGCAAGCGATGACCTCACCTGCCAACCCTTTGTTGCCAACATATTCCGAACTGAAAGCAATCGCATTCATATTAATGCTGGAGCACTCGCTGGCATCAAGAAAGGTGATCAATTTCAAGTCTTTCGTCGTTATGAGATATTTGATCAACTACAGAATGCTCAAACACAACTCAACAATGCAAACATCAATGTTACAATTACGCAGGTACAACCAAACTTTGCCATTGGTGAACTTGCAGTTGAAGCAAGAATTTTAAATGTACAACAACAAGATGTTGTGATTGCTTGGTAAAAACCTAGAATCGGGCATACAACATTCATGATTAGGATAGAAGTAACATGAACAACGAACTACTACATCACCTAGAGCAACGCATCAACGCAGCAGTAGAAGAGATTTCTACGCTTCGCCAGCGCATTTCCGAGCTTGAGATGCAGAATTATGAGCTTTCTGAAGAGCGTGATGAAGTGAAATCTCAGCTTTCTCAACAAACAGAGCAGCAAACAAACTGGGAAAACAGCCTAAATCAAATGCTAAGCAAACTGAACCAACTGGATTAATATATTCTTTATGAAAAAATTTGTTACAGCGGCACTCCTAACAAGTGCTACCAGCGCCTTTGCCGCTGGACAATTTTCTCCACTAATCAGCTACGAACGGGTATACAGCGAACCTAGCACCGTAACTAGTGAGACATCTGGCATGCTCAATGCCGCCATTGAATACACTTTTCCAAGAAGTCTTTCTGTCTACGGCGGTGTGCAATTCCTACAGGCCGATGGCACAGAGACTTCAGCTCAAGTTGGGGCTCGCTTTTACACACCGTCCCCACTATTTTATATAAATGGCCAGATGCCTGTTTGGCCATATATTGGCCTAGGGGCAAACCTATTAAGTCACGCTGCCTATTATCCTGAAATTGGTATTCGCTTCGGCATCAGCCCTAATATTCGCTTAGATGCCTTCGTGAAAACCTACAACAGCAATGATTTAGACTATGACAAACATGCAACATTAGGCATCGGACTCTCGTTCTAGCATCATGAAATGGTTTACCGTAATCATCACCACAATCGTTTTGATGAATGTATATCGTTGGATTGAAGACAGTATCGATATGGATGTCATACTCCCAACCCAGCAACAATTGAATGAAATGGTTGGCCGAGAAGGGGTACCAAAAGTCCCCTTACGAGTAGCCAATGCAGGAAATTAATTTATGGACCGCTTAATAAAAGCACTCGAAGATCGCATAGCACTCCTTGTCGAGCAATTAGACAATGCAAAGCAGGAAATCGAGCAACTCAAATCTGCTGTCCCTCATGAACAAGTCAGCCACACTCCCAGCGACGCCTCTCTGGACCTGCTGTCTTCCATGAGCCAAAAACGTTCAACTGAAGAGCAATTACAACTGTATATAGAAGACAGTTTAGACTTACTTTCACCCGAAACTGAAAGCACTTCTACGGTAGCTAACTCTCAGGCACACTTTAACTTTGACCTTCTTCATAATGCTTTTGAAGACCAACCAACCGAAGACCATATAGAAACTAAAGACTCTCCTATGACTACTGAACAACAATCCATGATTACCGCTGACATCGAAGACACTGCTGCGACAGACGTTGAGCAAGCTCCTGTGCAAGACAACTCTCCAGAAACTGCGACTCTCAGCGCCGAGGAGAAACGTCGACAGAAGAACCAAAAAAATAACCGTCGACTAATCAAGTTATTGGAAGAGCGCTACCCAAAAGCCTTTGATTGGAACAACCCACGCCCTCTTAAAGTCGGCATCGACAAAGATATGGTATTAGATGAACAATTTAATGCCAGCAAGCAAAAGCGCGCTATGGCAGCCTATACTCGTTCAGACCGCTACAAGAAGTGTCTTCTATCAGGCCAACCCCGCATCGACTTAGAAGGTAATGCTGTTAGCAATGAGCCTGCACTTCCTAATGCGAAAAAGCCTGTTGAAAACAAAAAGCCTATGCCTAAAAGCAATAAAGGCAAACGCCCACAAGGTAGCCCGACACCTCAAAATAAAGGCAAGGGGCGCACCAACAACAAAGCCAAAACTCAGCCTAAGCAAGACCCTCAATTCGATAACCTTTCAGCAGAAGAGCGTATGCAGGCCAAACTTACGCAACTTCTTAATAAAAAATAGAAAAAAGGCTTTACAACGCACTGGGGCATAGATAATATATGCCCCGCTGCTGTGGAGGGGTTCCCGAGTGGCCAAAGGGAGCAGATTGTAAATCTGCCACGAAAGTTTCGGTGGTTCGAATCCACCTCCCTCCACCATTTCTCTTTTCTTCTAGATTTCACATCTATTCAAAAATCAAATCCCTGTCTTTACTTCTACTTACACCCAGTTAATCCGTAATCCGTAATCCGTAATCCGTAATCCGTAATCCGTAATCCGTAATCCGTAATCCGTAATCCGTAATCCGTAATCCGTAATCCGTAATCCGTAATCCGTAATCCGTAATCCGTAATCCAGGATTAGCTTAAGGATACACACCCAAAACACAAGGAAAGCAGAAAGCAGAAAGCAGAAAGCAGAAAGCAGAAAGCAGAAAGCAGAAAGCAGAAAGCAGAAAGCAGAAAGCAGAAAGCAGAAAGCAGAAAGCAGAAAGCAGAAAGCAGAAAGCAGAAAGCAGAAAGCAGAATTTTAAAACACGGAAAATAAAAAGAGAAGGGACAAATCTAATGGGGTGGACGATGGGGCTCGAACCCACGACCGATGGAATCACAATCCATAGCTCTACCAACTGAGCTACGCCCACCATAAAGATTATTGGCTCCCTGAACTGGACTCGAACCAGTGACCTAACGATTAACAGTCGTTTGCTCTACCAACTGAGCTATCAGGGAACTACAAAACCCGCTCGAAGCAGGTAAAATGGCGGAGGAGGAGAGATTCGAACTCTCGGAAGGCTATTAACCTTCGCCGGTTTTCAAGACCGGTGCATTCAACCGCTCTGCCACCCCTCCGTATATCAAAAGTGGTGGGTCGTACTGGATTCGAACCAGTGACCAATTGATTAAAAGTCAACTGCTCTACCAACTGAGCTAACGACCCGCACATTTGAATTGTCTCACTCTGACTTGGTCGGAGTAGAGGGATTCGAACCCCCGACATCCTGCTCCCAAAGCAGGCGCGCTACCAGACTGCGCTATACTCCGAATGGCTCCCTGAACTGG
>NZ_SNZA01000007.1:108837-156463 GCF_004363305.1 Marinomonas communis
TTGGTCGGAGTAGAGGGATTCGAACCCCCGACATCCTGCTCCCAAAGCAGGCGCGCTACCAGACTGCGCTATACTCCGAATGGCTCCCTGAACTGGACTCGAACCAGTGACCTAACGATTAACAGTCGTTTGCTCTACCAACTGAGCTATCAGGGAATGTCAGAAAACAGAAATATAAATTCTGTAAAATACATAGTTGGTGGGTCGTACTGGATTCGAACCAGTGACCAATTGATTAAAAGTCAACTGCTCTACCAACTGAGCTAACGACCCAACTATGAGGCAATGGGGTGGACGATGGGGCTCGAACCCACGACCGATGGAATCACAATCCATAGCTCTACCAACTGAGCTACGCCCACCATTACCATTGATTTAAAATTAGTGGTCGGAGTAGAGGGATTCGAACCCCCGACATCCTGCTCCCAAAGCAGGCGCGCTACCAGACTGCGCTATACTCCGAATGGCTCCCTGAACTGGACTCGAACCAGTGACCTAACGATTAACAGTCGTTTGCTCTACCAACTGAGCTATCAGGGAACAACTAATTTTCAACTCACTTAAAACCAAATCTTTAAAAGAAATGGCGGAGGAGGAGAGATTCGAACTCTCGGAAGGCTATTAACCTTCGCCGGTTTTCAAGACCGGTGCATTCAACCGCTCTGCCACCCCTCCGTTGCGAGCGAGGTGTATATTACGGATTCTAAATTTCAGTGCAACTATTTTTTTAACTTTTTTTAAATTAATCCGTTACATACCGCTGTTCGGAGGCCGTTCGAATCCAAACGTTTGAGAACCAGTAATAATGCCTTCCGGACTGATCAGGCATCGTACAATTGATGCGCCCTCTTCCTACAGGAAATGCTCGCTCAGCTTCAACAACGACCACATTATCATCCACCCAATTAAGCGATGCTTTGCCTTGTCCTGCTACATAACAATTTAAGTCATACTTACGATAGCGTCCTTCTTTTAAAGTAAGCGTCATTTTAACTGGCTGCTCATTAGCAAAATCACCGCCATTCTCTATTGCATTAAGCGGCATTGGCTTAGCGCGCAATTTCACTTTCAAAGAAGAAAGCTCTGCATAAGGCCCTGCAGCCGGAAAGCGAGGTAAATTGGCAAAATCCGAATCCTTGCTAACCACCCCTGACTGTTGACCAAAACCAACCATATCTTGATCCCTAATAAGGTTACGCACCACCTCATTGGATTCGCCATAAGGATAAGCAATCATCTTCGGAGTAGAACCAAGCTTTGACGATAGCAAAGATTCAACATCAGATACCTCTTGTTGAATCCGCTGCTCCCACTGATCTACTGTCTCACCCTCTTCCAAACGAAGCATGTAAGGATGGCTCACCGTGTGATTCGCGAACACACCACCAGACTTTTGCATTTCCTCCATTTGAGACCAGGTCAGAAAGCTACGATGACCTCGTTCAATTGGGCCGGTATTAATGAATACGGTAAACGGAAAGCCATGCTCTTTAAGGATCGGGAAGCCATTTTCGTAAATATTTAAATAGGCATCATCAAACGTTATGGCAACAGCTTTATCAGGTAGAGGCTGATCAGAACGAATACTCTGTAAAGCGGTTGCCAAATCAAGCACCTGATAACCGGCCTCCTTCAAATAGTCCATGTGCTGCTTAAATTCTTCAGGTGACACGGATGTTGAGCGAGGTGTTGAAGCATCTACATGGTGATACTGCAAAATCGGTAAATACTCTTGTGCATGAGCAGCCCCAGTTACACAGCAAGCACTTAAAAGCGCAGCAGGCAGCAATTTCATAAAAACCCTTTCATCATTCTTTACATGTCATCACATTGTACGGGAAAGGGAGCAGATAAACATGCAAAAAGGCTCTGCTGGACAATTGCATACAACCATTGGAGAGAGTAGCTTAATCACATATACACTAAAGAATGATGAGTTTTTTCATGGTTGAAATTGGCACAAGCACTCACCCATCCCCACATGCTATGGCACGATACATACTAGTCACCAAGCACAGCGTACTAACACATGACTCGGGCTTTCTTTTTTCCCTGAAAGACTTTCACCCGACACCAGAAATGCGCAGCGTTTATATTGGCCAATTTGAAGGGGAAGATGTATTCGTATGCCATTTCCCCTCTCCCCCTAAAGGCTATACAGAGAAAGGGTTACGTGATGTTCTTTATGAATCAGATGCCTACTACTTTGGGCTTTTAAGCAGAGCTCACCAACTGGCAACATGGGATTTGGACCACCAATTCTGTGGCCGCTGCGGCTCAACGCTTACCAAAAAGCATGAGAAAGAACACGCAAAGCTCTGCAACAAGTGCCACATTAGGCACTATCCACGCATCTCCCCCTGCATCATTGTCTCTGTAAGAAAGGAAAATTCTATATTGCTCGCACGCTCATTTAACATGCCATCAGGCCGAATGAGCAACATTGCAGGGTTTGTTGAAGCGGGTGAAACATTAGAGGAAGCCGTGCATCGAGAAGTGCTTGAGGAAGTGGGAATTCATATTAAGAACATTCAATATCGAGGCAGCCAACCTTGGTCATTCCCCCATCAACTTATGGTGGGCTTTTTCGCCGAATATGATCATGGAGATATCGTACCAGCACCTGATGAGATCGCGGAAGCAGGCTGGTACCCAATAGATGCATTACCAACAACCCCCAACGCCACCAGTATTTCAGGCCAACTGATACTTGAGCACGTTGAGTTTATAAGCCAGATGGATTTCAAAGCATAGAGAGGCACATAGGATCATGAAGCTATTCAGTTGCCAACAATGTGGACAAGCACTACTTTTTGAAAACACTCAATGCGAGAGTTGCCAATCCCCTTTAGGGTTCCACTCCGATACATTAGAGCTAACAGCGCTGACACCATTGGAACAAGGTTTCAACGTCTACTCGAATCAACAACCTTCACCAGACAACACGGTTTGGTTTCACTGCTCCAATCATGCTCATAACGTCTGTAACTGGCTAGTCTCTACCCCAGACACACTGTGTGATGCGTGCGATCTGAATCGACACATCCCTAACCTTTCAGGCATCGAGGAGCAACAAGCTTGGCAAACGCTGGAGCAGGCAAAACATCAGCTGGTGTATGCTTTGCGCCGCCTCAATCTACCTATTGTGAACAAGAAACAAGACCCAGATGATGGCTTATCTTTTGATTTTATTTCTGAAGAAAACGTGATCCCTGAAGGTGCTCAGACTTCAACTGGTCACGCACAAGGCCAGGTGACAATTAATGCAGTCGAAGCCGATAGCGTTGATAGAGAACAGATGCGCAAGGACATGAATGAATCGTACCGCACTGTCATTGGGCACTTTCGACACGAAATTGGCCATTACTATTGGGATCAGCTGATTGCCGATCAACCTACTTATTTGACCTCATTTAGAGCACTGTTTGGCGACGAGCAACGCAATTACGCTGAAGCACTTTCAAGCCATTACGCCACCCCTAACCTTGAATGGCAAAATGAATTCATCAGCTCCTATGCCTCATCCCACCCTTGGGAAGATTGGGCGGAAACTTGGGCGCACTATTTACATATATTAGATACTCTGGAAACCGCTTATTACTTTGGCCTTAGCACTCGCCCACCCTTGCCTCAACATAGCCAACTAACAGCAAGCGCTTCTTTAGACCCTTATATACACGATAACTTTGAAGACCTCCTTAACGAGTACCTTCCATTGACTTTCGCAGCCAACTGTTTAAACCGAAGCATGGGACAACCAGATCTCTATCCGTTTGTATTAGTGCCGAAGGTAAGAGAAAAGCTTGGCTTTATCCATCAGCTACTCCGTCAAATTCAAGCAAACACACCCCAGTAGCAACACAGAGACTGTCTCAAAACTAAAAAGCCGTGCTAGCAATCACTAGCACGGCTTTTTGCCAATCCTTTCAGACATATTTAATCAGTAATCACCTTATAACAAGGCTCATAAGCCGTGCCTGGTAACTTCATACGCTGCTGAGTGACAAACGCTTCTAGCAAAGCATCGAGCTTCTTCATCAGCTCCTTGTCACCGTGTATTTCAAATGGCCCAAATTCTTTAATGCTGGCAACACCCTGTGGTTTCACATTCCCAGCAACAATAGCTGAAAAGGCACGACGCAGGTCCGCAGCGAGCAAGTGCGTATCTTGACCATAAAACAAATTCAATCCCTTCACATTTTCATGTGTCGGCTCAAATGTACGTTGAAATTCGTCGGGGATATGCAACTTCCAGTTGTAATAGAAGGCATCTTGATGCGCCTTACGATATAGGCGTACAGACTCCATCCCTTCCTTCATTACTCGCGCCACTTCAACGGCATCATCAATAATAATTTGATATTTCGCTTGCGCCTTCTCGCCTAAAACAGAACCAATGAATTCATTAATCTGCTCAAAGTAAGGTGCACTTTCCTTGGGCCCAGTAAAGACTAATGGGAATGGCATCTCTGCATTTTTAGGGTGCAATAAGATACCTAAAATATAGAGAATTTCTTCAGCGGTTCCAGCGCCACCAGGGAAGACAACGATGCCATGCCCAGTTCGAACAAACGCCTCAAGTCGCTTTTCGATATCTGGCATGATAACCAGCTGATTCACAATAGGGTTAGGTGATTCGGCGGCAATGATTCCCGGCTCAGTTAAACCTAGGTATACGCCATTTTGGATACGCTGTTTAGCGTGAGCAATAGCGGCTCCCTTCATAGGCCCTTTCATAGCACCAGGACCACAGCCCGTACAAATGTTCAGTTCACGCAGCCCTAACTCATGCCCTACTTGTTTAGTGTAGTCGTATTCATAGCGGGCAATAGAGTGTCCACCCCAGCACACCACCATATCGGGTGTTTGGATACGGCGAAACACATTAGCATTACGAAGCAGCTCAAACACCACATTGGTTATTTTGTCTGAGCTTGCGTCATTGAGGCCACGAGCAACGTTGTATTCGTGATAAGTAAAAATAATGTCTCGCAGCACACTGAATAGCATCTCTCGTACGCTACTGATCATTTTGCCGTCAACAAAAGCGCTACTTGGTGCATTGCTCAACTGAAGCTTTACACCACGCTCTTGTTGAATGATGCGAATTTCAAAGTCTTTAAACACTGACATAATTTCTGATGGATCATCAGAATCACTGCCACAATTTAAGATGGCCAAGGCACAGCGACGAAACAACTCATGTAAATCACCACTGTCTTCCGACATGCGAGTAATTTCTTCCTGTGACAACATTTCTAATGCGCCTTTTGGTGATACCAGCGCATCAACGCGATCGCTATATGTCATGGATCGCCCTCCTTTTTCTATGTGCTTGTCTTATAAGTATATTGCGCCTAGACAATAAAAAAGCAAGTAGATTTATGTGTTTCCTAGATCGCGTCTAATTTGCAAAATTCTTAAATCCCCAAACAAATCAGCCGTCACAAGCACAAAAAAGGCCGCCATAATGGCGACCTTCTCTTATTCTTTCTTAGCTATGAAACTTGCTCTAACACATGTTCAGCTGAGCTGATTCCAAACTCTCCAGGCTCTTCTAACCAGAGCTGCTGAATCACGCCGTTGATCACCAACATAGCATAACGGCGACTTCTAAGTCCCATTTGTGCCGTGGCTATTTCCAATTCTAAGCCTAAAGCCGTGGTTAGCTCGGCCGAATTGTCCGCAGCCATAACGATGTTACCCGCACCATGAGCTTGCCCCCACGCATTCATAACGAACACATCGTTTACAGACAAGCAGACAATGTCATCAACACCCTGCTCTTTGAATGCTTGATAGTGTTCGACGTAGCCTGGTAAGTGCCTCGCACTGCAGGTCGGCGTAAAAGCACCTGGCACAGCAAATAAAATGACCGTTTTATCTGCAAAGAATTCAGTGACATTCACTTCTTGTGGACCATTTTCCCCCATTACCAAGAAGGAACCATATGGCAACATATCACCAATTTGCACACTCATGCTCGTACTCCAATTGATTCTCGGATAAGCATCATAGCGTGATTTTTAAAACTCTGCGACTTAGGCCGTTCGAAATTGCCCCACCAACTTACGCTGTCGCTGCGCCAATTCATTCATTTGCTGACAGCTTTCTTGACTGGCATGAGCATCCTCCATCGCCTCTTGAGAACGATTCGATATTTCATGAATACTCTGATTGATATCCTGTGCCACGCCAGCCTGCTGCTCCGCTGACGTAGCAATCTGCACGCTTAACTCTCGAATTTCGACCACAAACTGCCTTAAATCTTGCAGTACCGCCCCCACACTTTGCGCCTCATGCATGCTGTTTTGAGCAAACTGACAACTTTGATCCATGGAGGAAACCGTTGCTTTAACGCCGCTTTGAAGCTCACTAATAACACGTTGAATTTCTTCAGTTGAGGTATGGGTTCTGTTAGCCAGCGTTCGAACTTCATCAGCCACTACCGCAAAACCTCTTCCCTGCTCCCCCGCTCTCGCAGCTTCGATTGCCGCATTCAGAGCCAGTAAATTTGTTTGCTCAGCAATATCCTGAATCACTTCTAAGATAGTTCCAATATTCTGCGAGTACTGATCCACCTGCTGCACAACTTGAGCGGAGGACTCCAATTGGGCAACCAACTGCTCGACCTGCGTGATATTCGCCGACATACGCTCAGAACTGCTGGCTGCGCTTTGATCAACCTGTTGCACCTTCTCAAGTGTCACCTCAGCATGGTGCGAAACTTCTCGCACTGTTGCCGACATTTGATCCATGGCTGCAGCCACCTCAGTGGTCTTATCATTCTGCGATTGCATTACCGACTGAGTGTTTGATGTTGACTGGTAGACTTGCTCCGCAGATGACACAACCTGAGTTGAGGCGCTGTCTATTTGCTTAATAACAGCATTTAGCTGCTCTACTAAGGCGTTCACCCATTGTGAAAGTTGTCCGAACTCATCTTTACTCGACACGGACACCTTCTGGCTGAAATCTTTTTCGGCAATTTTATTCAGGACAGACATGATGTTCGCTAGCGGCTTACGAATACTCAAGCTAACCCAGTAGGCAATAATTACCGCCAAAAGCACAGAGACGGCAACCACCAGATAAGAAATGTACTTAGCGCTATTGGATGCATCCAAAGCATTATTTTTCGCCTGCTCACGTAATTCACGAACACGAGTAATCAATTCATTCTGCTGAGTTTGCATCGCGGCAAGACCTTCTGAAAGAGCCGCCGCAGCCACTTCAGAA
The DNA here is from genome assembly GCF_004363305.1 of Marinomonas communis. Classification (GTDB taxonomy): domain Bacteria; phylum Pseudomonadota; class Gammaproteobacteria; order Pseudomonadales; family Marinomonadaceae; genus Marinomonas; species Marinomonas communis. Next base: position 116,077 of record NZ_SNZA01000007.1, read on the forward strand.
TCCAACTGAATGGTTCGGAATTCATAATAATTTGAAATCACGCCATCATCAGCCTCAACCGCAGCACGTATCTCAGCGATCGCCTCAGACATGCTTTCATCTCCTAGTTTGCCTATTACCTTATCGACAGGGGCAAATGCTTTCCCCATTTCTTTTCGAATGCCGGATAAAGACTTCAAGCCCGTTGAGTCAAAATAGTCACCCACCAATAACAGCAAGCTCTCCATCTGTGTTTTCGCCAAACCAGCGGCGAACGCTTGCTCATCTGAGTCTGGATAATTAGTGATGGCATCCAAATCATCGATAGCAAACGTCAAAGCATCTTTTAGGTCTAGTTTTTTATCCGGCATAATCTGGTTGAGTTCAACCATCCGGTTATGATCGCCGATGGCTTGCTCAGCGAGTTCAAAGAAAGCAATTGACTGCTCTTCAATCGTTTGAACCGTTGCGAAGATATCAGGGTAATCCACCACATTTTGCTTAAGCAATTGCGCAACTCGGCCGAAATGCGCTTGCTCTTGTTGATACTGAGCGTTAGCGCTTTCTAAACCGCTATCACTTGAAGCCACAAGGTATTGCAGTACCGCACTGCTACTCTGAGCCAAGGCACCACTAACTTCAGCACTTTGATCTGAGATATTCGCAATTTCCCCTGTGACGGTATCAATGCGAGTTTGCACCGAATTTAGGCCGCCAACCCCAGCTCCCGCCACTACAAAGAGCAACAACAGCAACAACACAAAACCTAGCAATACTCTTTGTACGACTGATAGCGACATAAACGCCTCCCGTTTTAGCCTTTTCGCGACCGACTCGTTTATTAAACAACCTTTTAATAAAAAGGTGCCTGCTTTCCAATGAAGTTGCAAGCTTTGTTCCAGCTTAGAACATCACTCCCTTAGGATTTGAGCTTTTTGGTTTGATTTATGCATAAAAACAAAGAGCTCACTCACACTTTGTTTCCGATGTAAAAAGTGCTTTCATAACGATGTTTAAAGATAGGACAGCAATTTGCAGACTCTCAACATTACGATAGCGAAAAATTATGTGTTGCAAGAAATTTATCCTAAATTTCGTCTGTACAGTCAGAGTAAAAAGCGTACAATTCGCTTCTATTTTAAACCATCTGGCTTTCCAGCCGATAAACTGACTAACTGAACGATAATTGGCTTGTTGCGATGGAATTTGTTGCACATCCGAAAGACCTACCTCTCGACATAACAGTCGTTGAGGACCAGTGCTTTCCTCTTGTAGAAGCAGACAGACTGGGCTTTGTAGGTATTACCTATTTAGCACCCCTTGCTTATCAAGCGGGATCTTGCGTCCGGATAACTCTGCAAGAGATAGATCCGCACTTCTGTGTCACAGGGCGTATCGCTTGGTGTGATAAGGAACAGGACGAATATCGTATCGCTATTGAGTTCCCGAACAATGATGATTGTTACTGTGTGAGAATGGTCGAGCAGTTATCTCAGATAGAACATTATCGTCGACAGGCGAAAAACCAAGGTCGACGCCTTAACTATAACGAAGCCGCAGCCGAATGGATTCAGCAATTTGCTGCTAACTTCCCAGCATTTACTCTGTAATTTTATCCCTCATGACAAAACCTCTTTCTCAAGCTGATGTAGACATCATTACACAGCAACTTGGTCGTACCCCAAGTGGTATTCGACGCGTCGCACACTATTCTCCAGATGGCGTTCCTCAGGTGCTTGAAATGGAAACTTGGGTGTTTGACCAACCTTTCCCAACACTTTATTGGCTATCAAGCAGTGCCATAGACAAAGCGCTTGCGCGCATCGAAAGCCAAGGCGTTGTGAAAGAACTGGAACAACGTATCCGTGATGATGAAGAACTACGTGCTGCCTACCATAAGTCCCATGAAGATTATGTTCGCCGCCGCTGGGACGCTATGAGCGATGAGCATAAAAACATCATTGAAGAAAAGGGTTTCACACACTTGTTTGAAACACTCGGTATCGGCGGAATCAAAAACTGGGATCAGATCCGCTGCTTGCACATGCAATATGCGCATCACCTGGCTGGTGAGAATGTGATCGGAAAAATCTTAGACGAAGAATACGGTATTCGCGAAGTCGCTGATGCTGAGCGCAAATAAGCTCATAAAGTTGGTGTATTGTCACTGCGCAATACACCAACCAAAACCTTAATCATTACCCCTTCAAGAAAGCCTTTAGCTCATCAGCACTTTTTACTTTCGCCAGACCTTCACGAATTTTATTGAATGCACTCGCTGCCACAACTGGGCGCTGAGCATAAGTTGTTAGGGCTCCGCCCGTCCAACCCGCCATTTTTAGCGCTTCTTTTTTAAAAGCATTACCAGATACCCCATGGCCACCTAGCGCTAACAGCTCATCTTCAATATCCAAGTAACTTGGGCGCTCGCCACCAAACTTCATAAAATCATCTTGATGCACTTCTGCGTATTGTTTAGCCATCAATAAAATCCTTCAATATTTGCTCGTATCAGTATTAAAAGTTAGCCAGTTACGACCACAAGCTCAAGCAAATATGCGTTTAAAAACGTAACTTAACGTTTTGAACACCACTTTGCTCGCCTCCATTTCATAACATACTGTAAGATTGCACTTTAAGGCTATGACTATTTGCAAGGAGCAGACATTGGAATGGTTTTCAGATTTGCCACTGTGGGCACTCTTTGCATTGATACTTACTGCTTTTATCGCTGGGATCATTGATGCTTTGGCAGGTGGCGGAGGCCTCATCACCGTTCCAGTCTTAATTGCAGTTGGCATACCCCCCGTTGAAGCTCTTGCCACTAATAAGCTTCAAGGCTGCGCCGGCACACTTTCCGCCTCATATCATTTCATTAAAACAAGGCAGGTATCCCTGCACGATATGCGCCTCGCTATTCTCATGACAGCACTAGGCAGTTTGTCAGGTACATTATTGGTCTCTTATATCGATGGCAGCGCACTCATTAAAATCATTCCAGCTGTGCTGATTTTTGTTGCGGCATTCTTTTTTGCATTACCCAAACTTCAACCTTGGATCGCCAAGCTTGTACGCATCGATATGCTTTATTTTGCTGTATTTGCTGGTTTTAGTATTGGTTTTTACGATGGTCTCATTGGCCCAGGGACAGGGGCATTCTTTTCGACCGCCTTCATCTGCCTCATGGGCTACTCCTTAATTGCGGCAACCGCCCACACCAAAGTGCTAAACGCTACCAGCAATGTCGCATCACTGATTGTTTTTAGCTTCAGTGGGCATGTGCTTTGGGGAGTAGGGATCGCAATGGGAGCCGGCCAATGGTTTGGCGCTCAGATAGGGTCACGATTAGTGATCACCAGAGGCAACACGTTAATTAGGCCGCTGGTGATTGTTATGTGTATTGCATTGTCCATCAAGCTACTGCTGTCATGACAAAGACTCTTCTATAGAGTACAAGCGACACTCATCAATCAACCAGCTCAGCACTTGTTGAATAGGCTCTCTGTCTCGAAACTCATTAGGACACGCAAATAAATACACATGACCATTATCGTAAACCTGATCGAATGGCTTCAATAAACGCCCTTCTCTAATATCATCCATCACAAGAGGCGTCCGCCCTAGAGCAACCCCTTGCCCAGACAATGCCGCTTGAACGGCCAAATCTCCACGGTTAAAGCTCATTGCACGACTCGGACGTGCACCTTTGACTTTCGCCATGGCCAACCATGCCTCCCACTCTGCATAAGGGCTAAAGAAGCGCCACTCTGAATCATCATTAATAAGTGGTACTCGAACCAAATCTTGAGGAGACGTTAGGGCATTCTGTTCTGCAAAAAGCGGACTACAGACAGGAAACACCCGATCCGTAAGCAGCGGCACACTGTAAGCACTTCCAGAATGTAAATGACTGTGGACAATGGCTGCATCAATTCTATCTCGAGTGAAATTCACCTCACGATCATTTGCTTGAATACGCAGCTGAAGGCTAGGATGGCGCTCCTGTAATCGACCCAAGCGTGGCATTAACCAGCGTGTTGCAAAAGACGGCATCACAGACAAGGTTATAATATTTGAATCTCGCTCCTCTCTTAACTCTTCAATCAGACCATCTAGATCTGAAAACATATGTCTAAGATGCATGGCCAGACGAGCCCCCATAGGCGTCAGTTCCAAGCGTCGATGAAAACGTACAAACAAAGTAAAACCTAGCCGCTGCTCGAGTAAGCGAATCTGCTGGCTAACCGCTCCTTGGGTTAAAAATAGCTCTTGTGCAGCTTTGGTAAAGCTTAAATGCTTAGCAGCCACAACAAACGTATGCAGAAAAGGAAGAGAGGCTTTATTCATAGGTTTTTAGCATTAGATAATTTAATCCAAAACACAAGTTTATATCGTTTGTCGTGCAACGCTCAATAGCTAGAATAAGCACCATGTTTTGGTAGTACTGCTTCCTTAACCTGGCATCAATCATGATTGGATGCCAACCTCTAATGCATGCCCCCACAGCCATGCATTAGTCGTGATGTTGGTGAGCGCCACATCACATCAACTGCTAGTTACATTTATCGGGCCTTGTGCCCGATTTTTTTGTCTAAACTTAGCTAGACACTCAAGACAAACAAAAACGCATTATTTTTAGGCAAAAAAAACGGCGACCCGAAGGTCGCCGAACTAACACACATGCTTAAATGTGTCCGGTCATTACGCCGCTGCAGTCTCTACAGCGTTGCTATCAGCCAGTGCCATCTGCGCTAATTTTTCCATTAGACGCACGACTTGGCAGCTGTAGCCATATTCGTTGTCGTACCAAACGTAAAGAGTCGCTTGGTTACCACGTACTTTTGTTGATAGGGAGTCCAAAATACCTGCTTGCTCACTACCGATGAAGTCAGAGCTTACCGCATCAGCTTCTGCGCTGAAGCCAATTTGGCCAGCTAACGCAGCGCTTGCAGAGGCTTTCTTCAGTACTTCGTTAATTTCTTCAACTGACGTTTCCGCTTTCAAGTTCAAACTTAGAACCGCGATAGAGACGTTGATAACAGGAACACGAATCGCACTGCCACTTAGCTTGCCTTCAAGAGAAGGAATCGCTTTAGAAACCGCTTTCGCTGCGCCCGTTTCTGTCATTACCATGTTCATGGCTGCAGCACGACCACGACGATCGCCTTTATGAACATTATCGATTAGGTTCTGATCATTCGTGTATGCGTGTACTGTTTCAACGTGACCAGATTCGATACCGTATTTCTCTTCAAGAACAGAAAGAATCGGAGTGATCGCATTCGTTGTACAAGACGCTGCCGAAAGGATTTGATCGCTTGACTCAATATCCGAATCGTTAACGCCAAACACAATATTCTTCATTTGCTTACCTGGCGCTGTCAAAACAACACGGTCAATACCTGGACGAGCTAGATGGACACTCAGTCCATCATGATCACGCCAGCGACCAGTGTTATCTACTAGCAAAGCATTGTTGATGCCGTAGACAGTGTAATCCACTTCACTTGGGTCAGATGAGTAAATAATCTTGACTGGCTGGCCGTTGATAATCAGTTGCTCATTCTCAGCATCTGCTTTAACAACACCTTCGTAAGTACCGTGAACAGAATCGAACTTAAGCAGACTAGCGCGTTTAGCCAAGTCATTATCACCAGCTTTTCGAACAACGATAGCAGCCAAATTCATACCTGGAGTGGTATGACCAAGCGTACACATGCGACGTGCAAGCAAGCGACCAATACGACCGAAACCGTATAAAACAACCGGTGTTGTAGAACCCGCTTGAGCAAAGCTTGCTAGCGATGCGATGTCCGCATCAGCCAATGCTTCTTCAAGCTCAACAACTGCATTAGATGTTTTGTTTGCGATCAATTGTTCTAACACTTGATACACACGAGCTAGGTCTACTGCTGGATATTGATCAAACAGTGCTACCAGTCCAGTAACAGAATCTGACATCAAAGTTTGTCCAGCAAGCTGAACTTTAACTGACTGCTCACGACCTAGCTTACCCAATAGCGGAATCATTGATTCAACTTTGGAAACCGTTTCAAACCAAGTGTTTGTCATTTATCTGCCCCCGAGAAATACAAACGTTTTGCGACAATTTGGGCGCAGTCTACCCATTCATCGAGGCAAAAACAAATTGTAACAAGGCAACAAAAAACCTTTAAAAACGGTACTTTAGAGCATTATTTTATGAAAACAACGTAAGAATAAGAGGTGCGTAAATAAATAACGACATTATGATGATTGCAGTAAAATCACGGCACTTTTTCTAATAAAGTTACGTAATTTCACTACAGAAAAAGAAGGAAACTTTCTTAATTTTTTTTTATAAATAACGTTTTCTCTCGGCGATAATCCCCAGCAAGCTGAAACAAACCAAAACTAAAGCCGGTCGCCACACAGGATCCGTCATACTTAACACTCGGTAAATAAAGGGCTGTCCCCAGAGCGTAAGCAGGCCATAACCAAAAGTACACATCAGAACAAAGGCAGCAATACGCGCCACAAACCACCAGCTCGCCACAGAGCGCTTTAAGGTCCGATTAAGCCAATCACCCAAGATCACCAAACTGGTGGCCATAAGAGCCAATGCAATATCAGAAAGGTAAGGCTGCATCAGGCGAACAAACACCATGTTAATGTCTTGTAGAATACCCATAGAGTTATTGGCTCCTACGTAGCAAAGCCTCGACGTCTATACGACCTGAAGCCGAAGCACGTCTTGGAACGCGGTCAATGTAGCTCACTGATACATCAAAGGTAGTATTACGCAACTCAATCTCAGTACCATCTGACAGCATCCATCGAGCACGCCCATAACCATCACGCACAAAACCAATTGATGGAGGACCGTATTTTCCTTCCAACAAGTGACCAAGTTTAGCGCGTAGCTCTGCACTCTCAACAACACCAGACATCGTGGCTCGCTCAACATATTGGTAACGGTTATAAATAACTGTTAGCTCTTTGATACCTAAAATACCAGACGCACCGAGACTATAGTTGGCAATGCCTTCTCGGTAGGAAGGGTAAGGCTCTAAACCAATTTTTGCCAAATGCTCTTCAAACTTTTCTTTCGATAAATCGTTAAACGGTATACCAAATAGTTCCGCCCCTGAAGAGTAGACCACTGGCTCATCTATTGGCTCAGATGCCTCTGGCTCATCATTTGCCGAAGCAGGAGCAGATAGCAACAAGGTCAGTAAAATCAAAGAGAATGTGTTTAAGCATTTATTCCACATGAAAATCTCAATCTTCATTATGTTAACCAATAAGTCAGGAAGCGATTTTAACACTTCTCTGTTAAACTAAAGCCTAATTCTTCCACTCAGCAATGCAAATTCATTTTTCTATTTTGAGGTAGCCCATGGCACTCGTAATCGGCATCACCGGTATTTCAGGTAGCGGTAAAAGCCGCCTATGCTCACTGTTAGCAGAAGGCTTAGGAGATAAGTTGACCGTTATTTGTCAGGATAGTTTCTACAAAGGCTGCGGCAACATCGACCCGGACGTCTACAATTTCGATGATTTAAACTCGCTAGATTTAGAAAGCATCACCCTAGCCATCCATAACTGTAAAAACCAACAACAGCCAAATGAGATCCCCGTTTACGATCATTCGCAACACAAACGAGTCGGCTATCGTAATCTGGAGCCTTCCAAAGTGGTATTGGTTGAAGGCCATATGATGTTCCAAGACCCTGGCATCCGCGATGCTGTGGACTACTTGCTTTATGTGGATACAGATATGGACATAGCCATTGTACGTCGCCTAAAGCGCGATATTGCGGAACGTGGGCGTAATGTTAATGAGGTAACTAGCCGCTACATGCGACACGTACGCCAAGCCTCTCTTAAAACCATTGAGATTCGCAATAAAGCAGATTTCATCATCCCTAACAATAATAGCTTTACCAACGCCGCCAATCTGCTGCGTCAATATATTGAACATCTACTAAAATAACAAAGGAGCCAATTGGCTCCTTTGTTTTAAATAGCGATTTGCATCACTTTTTAATGTCTTCGAAGAATCGCTTCACGCCGTCAAACCAGCTTTTCTGCTTAGGTGAATGCTCTGAGTTCTCACCCATAGTTTCCGCAAACTCTTCTAACAGTTCTTTTTGACGATCGGTTAGGTTTACAGGCGTTTCCACCACCACCTTACAAATCAGATCACCCACTGGACCACCACGAACAGGCTTCACACCTTTGTTGCGTAAACGGAACAGTTTACCTGTCTGACATTCAGGCGTGACTTTTAGACGCACACGACCATCAAGTGTTGGCACATCGATTTCGCCACCCAACGCCGCCGTTGCAAAGCTAATTGGCACTTCACAATAAAGGTTCGCACCATCACGCTCAAATATCGCGTGAGGTTTCACCGACACCTGAACAAACAGATCGCCCGAAGGACCACCAAACGTTCCTGCTTCACCCTCGCCTGACAGACGAATACGGTCGCCGGTATCAACACCCGCAGGGATCTTAACATTAAGCGTCTTGTACTCTTGCTTACGGCCTTGGCCATGACAAGAATTACATGGGTCAGAAATGATCTGACCTTGACCATGACACTGAGGACACGTCTGCTGCACAGAGAAAAAGCCCTGCGACATACGAACTTGTCCAGCACCGTTACAAGTTGGACAAGTCGTTGGCTTAGTACCAGGCTTGGCACCAGAACCTTCACACTTATCACACTCTACCGCAGTTGGAATGCGAATTTTCTCTTCACAACCCCAAACTGCCTGCTCAAGATCCAGTTCCAGGGTGTAGCGTAGGTCTGATCCACGACGAGTACGGCTTTGACCACCGCCACCACCGCCGCCAAAAATATCGCCAAACACATCACCAAAGATATCGCTGAAACCGCCAGCACCGCCGCCAAAGCCACCATGACCGCCTTGACCACTTACGCCTTCATGACCGAAACGGTCGTAGGCTGCACGCTTATCTTCTGAAGAAAGAATTTCGTACGCCTCGGCAATCTCTTTGAATTTATCCAGCGCTTCTGGATTATCCGGGTTCTTATCCGGATGGTACTTGTTCGCTAACGAGCGGTAGGCCTTTTTAATGTCCTTTTTGTCCGCATCCTTGGCAACACCAAGTACTTCATAATAATCACGTTTACTCATTGCAGGTGTTCCTGAATATGTAGAGTGAGTTCAAATCCCTAGAGACAGCAAAACACGGTAGCGTCCCGTGTTTTGCATAAGTCCCGTTGGGACGACGACTTAACTAAGCGGTTGGCTTATTTTTTGTCGTCTTTAACTTCTTCAAACTCAGCATCAACTGCGTCGTCTTGTTTTTGACCAGAAGCTTGTTCACCTGCTTGAGCTTCAGCAGCATCTGCTTGCTCGTACAGTTTCTGCGCTAGAGAACCAGACGCTTGAGTCAACGCATTGGTTTTCTCTTCGATCTGATTTTTATCGTTAGACTCTAGAGCAGCTTCTAGATCAGTGATTGCTTTCTCGATTGCTTCTTTTTCTTCTGCAGTCGCTTTATCGCCCGCATCAGTCAAAGTCTTGCGAGTCGCGTGAATCATGCCGTCCGCAGTGTTACGAGCTTGCACAAGCTCTTCGAACTTACGGTCTTCTTCAGCATTCGCTTCCGCATCCTGAACCATTTGCTCTACTTCTTCATCGCTTAGACCAGAAGAGGCTTTGATCACGATAGACTGCTCTTTACCAGTCGCTTTGTCTTTCGCAGAGACACTCAAGATACCGTTGGCATCGATATCGAAGCTAACTTCGATTTGAGGCACACCGCGTGGCGCTGGTGGGATGTCAGCCAAGTCAAAACGGCCTAGAGACTTGTTCTGAGACGCTTGCTTACGCTCACCTTGTAGGGCGTGGATCGTTACAGCGTTCTGGTTGTCTTCAGCTGTTGAGAATACTTGCGACTTCTTAGTTGGGATAGTCGTGTTTTTCTCGATTAGAGTCGTCATCACACCACCCATAGTCTCGATACCTAGAGACAACGGCGTAACGTCTAGTAGAAGAACGTCTTTCACATCACCTGCTAGTACCGCACCTTGGATCGATGCACCGATTGCAACTGCTTCGTCTGGGTTCACGTCTTTACGAGGTGCTTTACCGAAGAACTCAGTTACTTTCGACTGTACAAGTGGCATACGAGTCTGACCACCTACTAGGATAACTTCGTCGATGTCAGAAGCAGATAGATCTGCATCTTTCAGCGCTTGACGGCAAGGCTCTAGAGACTTAGTCACTAGATCTTCAACCAAAGACTCAAGCTTAGAACGAGTTAGCTTAACGTTAAGGTGTTTAGGACCTGTTGCATCTGCCGTGATGTAAGGTAGGTTAACTTCTGTTTGAGAAGAAGAAGATAGCTCAACCTTCGCTTTTTCACCGGCTTCTTTTAGACGTTGTAGCGCTAGTGGATCGTTGTGTAGATCGATACCAGTTTCTTTCTTGAACTCTGCAGCCAAGAATTCGATCACGCGCATATCGAAGTCTTCACCACCTAGGAACGTATCACCGTTCGTAGACAGTACTTCGAATTGTTTCTCGCCATCAACGTCAGCAATTTCGATGATAGAGATATCGAATGTACCACCACCAAGGTCGTATACTGCTACTGTTGAATCACCAGAAGCTTTATCTAGACCGTATGCTAGTGCAGCCGCTGTTGGCTCGTTGATAATACGTTTAACTTCAAGACCTGCGATTTTACCAGCGTCTTTCGTTGCTTGACGCTGAGAGTCGTTGAAGTAAGCAGGTACAGTAATAACTGCTTCTGTTACTTTCTCGCCTAGGAAGTCTTCTGCAGTTTTCTTCATTTTCTTAAGAACTTCTGCAGAGATTTGTGGTGGCGCTTTCTTCTCGCCTTTCACTTCTACCCAAGCATCGCCGTTGTCAGCAGATACGATTTTGTAAGGCACCATAGAGATGTCTTTTTGTACTACGTCGTCTTGGAAACGACGACCGATCAAACGCTTAACTGCGAACAGAGTGTTCGTTGGGTTTGTAACCGCTTGACGCTTAGCTGACTGACCTACCAATGTCTCGCCATCTTCAGTAAATGCTACGATAGATGGGGTGGTGCGATCGCCTTCCGCGTTCTCGATAACGCGGGCCTTGTCTCCGTCTAGCACGGAAACACAAGAGTTAGTTGTACCTAAGTCAATACCAATGATTTTGCCCATGGTTGTATCTCCAGTAAAATTCTTTGTTCGTTTCGATAATTCTGTATTTGGGTACGGCAATTTTTATTTCAAGCACTCACTGTCAAAAAAATGACAGTTTTTTTAGACTGCGCTTGAAACCACTACCATTGCTGGGCGCAACAAGCGGCCATTTAATGTGTAACCTTTCTGTACCACATCCATTACGGTGTTTGGCTCCATGTTTGGATTTGGCACCATAGTCATCGCTTGATGTAATTCAGGGTTGAATGGTTCGCCCTGAGGATCAACTGCAACCACTTCAAAACGCGCTAGCGTTTCTACTAGGTCTTTGTAGGTTAGCTCCACACCTTCGCGCATAGGATCATTTTCTGAACCTTCTACCGCAGAGGACAAAGCACGCTCTAGGTTGTCCGCAACCGTAATGACGGATTTAGCGAATTTTTCCAACGCAAACTTATGCGCCTTTTCAACATCTTGCTCAGCACGACGACGAATATTTTGCGTTTCAGCTTGAGCACGAAGCGCCACTTCTTTGTACTGGGCCGCTTCTTCACGGGCTTTCACCAGTTCATCTGACGCTTCTTCTTCCACCACCCCCTCTAGAACTTCTTCTGCGATGGCAGCATCGGCTTCGTTTAGCAATTCTTCTTGCTCGACTTCTTGCTGTGCTTTATTCGTTTGATCACTCATTTTCATCTCCAAATAACAGAAAGTAACCTGTCTGTGCGTGGTATATGGGGTCACCTTTTAACCTTTCAACACCTAATCCTTATTAAATGTATGCAAATAAAATCTTTTCTCAGTACTTGTCAAAAAACGTACAAGTACTGTATAAAGAACCATATAAAAGTACTGTATATTTAACCATGAAACTTTGCTTGATCGGGAGCATGCCATGTTAACCAGTATCGCCATTTCAAATTTTGCCATTGTAGAAACTCTGGATTTAGAGCTAAAACCTGGGATGACCGCCATTTCTGGCGAAACCGGTGCTGGCAAATCCATCATGGTGGACGCCCTATCGCTTTGTTTAGGCGGGCGCACCGATGCAGGCGTCGTTCGTCACGGGGAAAAAAAGGCCGATATCAGCGCCACCTTTGAGATCAGCGCTTATCCGGCGATACAACACTGGTTAGAAGAACGGGACTTAGAGAACGGCAGTGATCCTCTATGCATATTGCGCCGAGTCATCAGCAAAGAAGGCCGTTCTAAGGCTTACATTAACGGCCGCCCATGTACGTTAAGCGACTTAAAAGAAGCTGGCAGCTTTCTTGTCGACATTCATGGTCAACATGAACATCAATCTCTATTAAAGCGTAGCGCACAACGTCAACAGCTTGATGAATATGGCCAGCTGACAGAGCTCTCTCGTCAAGTTCGTGACGAATACAACGCATGGCGTAAGCTGAAAGAAGAACTGCATGCAAAGCAAAATCGCTCAGCGGAACTTGAAGCCAAAATCCAATTATTGTCATATCAAGCGGAAGAGTTAGCACAGCTGGACCTAAAGCCTCACGAACTAGAGGAATTGGAAACAGAACAGGCTTTTCTCTCTAATATTGCAGACGCCCAATATAAAGCTTACGCGGCGAGCGGCATTCTTAGAGATAACGATGAAGGCAATATATGCTCGCTACTACATCAAGCCATCCAACAGGCAAGCGCCATTCACCCAGCCACCAAAGAGCTTGAAAACGCTTTAGAAATGATGAATCAAGCACTCATCCAAGTGGAAGAGGCTTCAAGCAGCTTGAATCATTACCAAGATACTCTGGAACAAGACCCTGGTCGCCTACAAGATGTCGAACAACGCTTAAGCGATATCTACGACACCGCCCGCAAACACAAAGTATTGCCGGAAGGCTTAATTCCTTTGCGAGAAGACGTCGAAGCAGAACTAGACTGTTTATCTGGCGGAGAAGAAAGTTTAGAAGCCCTCAAGCTCAAAGAAGAAAAGGCTTATCAACAACTCACAACCAGCGCCACCTTGTTAACAGAAAAGCGCATGCAAGCTAAAGAGGAGCTTGCACAACGAGTTGAAGAGCAAATCCACGGCTTAGGCATGCCCTATGCCCGCTTCCATATCCATTGCGAACCACTGGATCAAATCAGCGCTAATGGCTATGAAGAAATTGAATACATGATTGCTTCAAACCCAGGCCAACCCGCACAACCTCTTCGCAAAGTGGCATCCGGTGGCGAGCTTTCCCGTATCAGCCTAGGCATCCAAGTCGTCACTGCACACACTTCCGTCATTCCGACATTGGTATTCGATGAAGTAGATGTAGGTATCAGTGGTGGTACCGCTGAGGTAGTTGGGCGCATGCTTCGTGCAGTGGGTAATCGCGGGCAAGTGTTCTGTGTCACGCACTTGGCACAGGTTGCAGCACAAGGGCATCAGCATTTCCGCGTCAGTAAGGAAGTATTGAATGAGGCAACGGTATCTAAAGTAGAACCGCTAGTGGAGACAAAACGAACCCAAGAGATAGCTCGCTTGCTTGGGGGAATAGAACTTACCGAGCAAACTCTGGCTCATGCTCAGGAGATGCTCGGCAATGTCCAACTTCAGTAGCATTGCTACTGAAGTTTTTTAGCTCTTCTTTGGACGAACGTAGATGATCAGGTTGTGATCTTCGATTTCGTAACCATGCTCTTCGGCAATTTCATGTTGGCGCTGCTCGATCACATCGTCCACAAACTCAATTACCTTACCAGTCTCAAGACAGATCATGTGATCATGATGCTCGCCTTTCGCTAGTTCGAATACAGCAGTACCTGCTTCGAAATGGTGACGAGAAACAAGACCCGCCGTTTCAAATTGAGTCAGTACGCGGTATACCGTCGCTAGGCCTACATCTTCGCCCTGATCTAGTAAAGTACGGTACACGTCGTCCGCACTCATGTGATGATCACCAGCATTTTCTAAGATTTGTAGGATTTTCACACGCGGAAGTGTTACTTTCAGTCCAGCTTTTTTAAGTTCTTGATTTTCACTACTCATGAGTCATTCTCTATTTCGATCTCGTTAATAATTACTTTATCATTGACCTAACCAATACAGGATAAGACCAATGAAGAAAACGATTCTCCTACTTTCCACACTGTTCACTCTTAGCGGTTGCAGCTTGCTGCCTTCACCCTACAAACCTTCTGTTGAACAAGGCAACGTCATTAAAACAGAACAAGTACAACAACTCCAACTTGGCATGAGCGAATCACAGGTTCTATACGTAATGGGTACACCTATGGTACGCAGCACGTTTAACTCAAACCAATGGCACTATCTGTTTACCAGCTTATACAGTGACCAGAATAGCAAGCAAAGTGAAGTCAAACATTTGACCCTCACTTTCCAAAATGGTGCCCTGCAGAGCATTCAGGAAAAGTAGGGAGCCTCCTATTTGTCTGTTTTTGCAGCGCGGTTGGCCCGAGCTTGTTTCGGGTCAACCTTCAGCTCTCGGTAAATCTCTACACGCTCACCTGGCTTTAACACCTGTTCCTCAGGCTTACGCACAGCTTTCCCAAATATACCTAGCTTCGGAGCAGACAAGTCCAACTCTGGAAAAAACGCATCGATATTAGAAAGGCGCACGGCTTCCATCACAGTGCAGCCATCTTCTACATCCAACGCGACTATTTTCTGTTTTTCTGGTAGCGCATAAGCCACCTCAACTCGAATCTTAGCCATATACTACTTTTGCTCGCTCACTAAAAGCTTCTACCATGGCATTGGCAACTTGACCAAAAACGCCACCAAATGCGAATTTCAACATGCCGCTTAATTCAAAGTCGATACTTAAGGCAATTTTACACGTTGTTTCTGATAAAGGCTCAAACGTCCATACACCATGTAAACGTTTAAAAGGGCCTTGCACCAAATTCATTTCCACTCTGCTCGGTTCACTAAGCACATTACGAGTGGTAAAGGACTGCTGCACAGGACCTTTGCCGACATCAAGCGTCGCAATAATTTCTTGATCAGTGCGAGATAAGGTTCGTGCACCAATACAACCAGGCAAAAATGCCGGATATTGCTCAAAATCATTCACTAAATCGTACATTTGCTTTTGGCTATAATTCACATGAGCAAACTTCTGAATGTGACTCAAACTAAACTCCTATCCAACCAGCAACCGTTATAAGAACTGCCGCCGGAATGCTGACGTATTTCAGCGTAGTGTACCACCATCTAAAATGCTTGGGGTTCTTCGCTATCATTTCGTTTTTTAACATTGGCTCAGGAATCACCCAAGCAACCAAAACAGACAAGGCCACCGCCGCCATAGGCAGCAAAATCAAAGACGTAAGGTTATCGACCAGCTCAAACAAATTTAGATCAAACAGCAACTTGGTATCCCAATGGTTGAACGATAGCACTATCGCGATGCCACAGAACCATACTCCAATGCCAATTAAAAACGCGGACTTCAACCGTCCTATATAAAAGCGTTCATGCATCCAAGAGACAAACAGTTCCATCATTGAAATAGCGGACGTTAGTGCGGCCAAAGCCAACAGAGCAAAGAACACTAAGCCGATCGCTTGGCCTGCTGGTAACAAATCAAAAATAATCGGCAATGTCACAAAGGGTAAGCTGGGGCCAGAATCCGCACTAATACCAAACTCAAACGTCAGCGGAAAAATAATCAACGCTGCCAGAATCGATACAAGAAGATCCAACCCAACGACTATGGTACAGGCCTTTGCAATGGACATGCGCTTACTCATGTAAGCGCCATATGAGAACATTGCCCCTAACCCAACCCCTAGACTAAATAAGGCATGACCAATGGCCGACAAAGCCACATCAAAAGTGACCTGCTCCCAGTCTAAACGAAACATAAAACCGATGGCGTCAGCACTAGCACCAACGACTAAAGCGTAAGCCGCTAACAACAATAAAACGAAAATCAACGTTGGCAATAATATACGCACAACATTAGAAAGCCCTCTGGTGACCGACTGGCCAACCACGATCACTACTAGCCCCATAAACACACTGTGCCAGAGCAGCATTTCAACAGGCGAATTCAAGAAACTTTGAAACAATGCCTCAGACTGTACAGTGTTAAGTTGCTCCAACGTACCGGTCACAGCACGTCGAGAATAAGCAAATGCCCACCCAGCAATCACGCTGTAAAAGGAAAGGATAAGTAGCCCAGTTAATCCAGCAACATAAGGCACGACCACCCAGTACTTTGACACGACTCTTCTTTCCGCAAGATCATTCACCGTATCAACAGGATTAGAGCGCACCGTTCTGCCCAAAGCCACCTCAGCCATTAGCATAGGGAGCCCCACCACAACCAAACACAGGCAGTAGATCAACAAGAACGCGCCACCGCCATGCTCACCGAGCATGTAGGGAAACTTCCAAATATTTCCTAAACCAATAGCAGAACCAGCCGCTGCAAAAATAAATATCCAGGGGCTAGACCAAATACCTTGTAAACAGCGACTCTCGGGCATACATTAAGCTCTCATAATGCGTTAAGCGAATTTAAACACACGGCAGCACAACTGCCTGCACCGAATTTTCTTAAACTTCTAAATTTTCTTATATTAGGGCGCATACCTCAAGAAAAGCATAGGCTTTTCGCGCTATCGACCGTATAATTTTTACCTATGAGTAAAGCAAAGAAAAAACCAAACAGCTCGGGCACGATTGCCTTGAACAAGCGCGCGCGCCACGAATACTTCATCGACCAGAAGTTTGAAGCAGGTTTAGAGCTATCAGGCTGGGAAGTCAAAAGTCTTCGTGAAGGGAAAGCACAGCTAGTGGATAGTTACGTCATTATCCACCGCAATGAAGCGTACCTAATCAACGCACGCATTACGCCACTTTTGAGCGCATCGACACACGTAGTGTGCGAACCGTTGCGCCAGCGCAAACTGTTGATGCATCGCAAAGAGATCGACCGCATCATTCAAGTCACTGAACAAAAAGGTAAAACCTGTGCGGCCATGGCCTTGTACTGGAAAGGTAACAAGATCAAATGTGAAGTCGCATTGGTAACCGGTAAAAAAGATCACGATAAGCGCGATACCGCCAAAGAGCGTGATTGGGCACGTGATAAAGAACGCCTAATGAAGGCAAAATTTTAATTTCCACACTGTGGAAAGCGCGCCACTGACTAGCGAAATCGGATTAAATTCGTTATGATGGCCGCAACTTCGGGGATGACATGGTTTCGACGCCGGTTACAAAACCTGAGGTGCATGTCGAGAGCGATACGAGATCTCGTAAATCCACTTGTATCACTTTAATAGTCGCAAACGACGAAAACTACGCTCTAGCAGCTTAATAACCTGCTAGTGTGCTGCCCCCAGGTTGCTTGTAGCCCGGGATTCCGCAGTATCATAAATTACAAGATGCTATCCGATGCCCTGCCTGGGGATAAGGATCTAAGCTCAAACAGGCTCGCTGGTTACACCCTGTCCTTCGGGCGGTAAACGGTCAAAAAATAGAAGTGACTAAACATGTAGAGCCGATGGCAGAGGACTGGCGGACGGGGGTTCGACTCCCCCCATCTCCACCAAATGCTAAGAGCGGGAAGATTCCTATAGTTTTCAAAGACTTACGGACTTCCCGCTTTTTTATTTCCCCCACGTTTTACCCCCACACTTTCCCCCCTCCTATTTAATAGGCGATTAAGTTAAAGCTCACACCCACTTAATCTACGAGAAACTACATGAGATACTCATGAGGAATACCTATTGAACAGTTAAGGCAGATAATGATGAGATTTTCGAGTAAAGCTTTACAGCCTTTGATATGTCTTCTCATAGGTCTGTTAATTGGACTTGGAGTCGCAATTGACTGGGATATCTCCATCGATCTAGGGACCACTAAAGATGGATGGGGGGTTACCTCAAGCATTGGCACCCTAATTGGAGGTCTTAGCACATTTGGACTCTTTGTATTAGGCTTGCTCGCAAGTAGAAGCTGGCTATCTCAAACAAAAATAAAGCTACTTATAGATTCCAGCAAAGCGCTAGCTGTTGAAGTTTCCAGCTTGTCAATGTTTATGAGCATAAATACAACTGGTGAGCCCAGCACATTAAAAGTTGCAGCCGGAGACTTTTCTGAAGGTGAGTGCCTTCTTAAAGACACTTCCACATATAGCCATTCAGAGTTTCTAGCAGTCATTCGAGAAAGATCAGCTTCGATTGAACTCACGCTAAACGAGCTTGATTCACTGTCTAAAAGCTTTAAAGATCCACGTATAAGCGAAGCAATTAAAAATTGTCGAGTCGAAGCGCGTGAGCTATATCTAAAACGAAAATTAGCTGAGATGTTGTTGAACGAAGCCGGAGAGGAGCCAAACTACTCAGATATGGCGAGTATTTTGATCTGGTATGGTTTTTACGCGAGAAAAATTCACCATATAATTTTAGAAGACAAACCTCTACTCAACCGAATGCAAAAGCTATTCAACTAAACCAATAGCATCAACTAACACCGACCTTGAGTCTGCAATGTGTCGAACGCTCGGATAACCTTTAGCTTGAACTCAGGGCTAATCCACATTGCGTAGTCATAGACCAGTTCTTCACAAACATAAGTGCCTGTAATACCTCGTCCTCTTAAAGTTACTAACGGTTTATTACATCGATTTTGGTCTTCTAAATTTTTAGTACTACGTTTTTGGTCTTCTAAACGATCTATTAACTCTTTTGTTTTGTAGTTGCGTAACCAACGATAAGGTTTATCTTTCTCTGCACCGCCCGAAGCTTTGTATAGATCATTAAGGCAGTAACGGCCTTCTGCATCTTGACGAATTGCTAAGCGTAATAGGCAAAACCAAGGACTCTGGGCTAATCCCATTGCGTAGTCATAGACCATCTCTTTGCACACGAATGTGCCACCGTTGCGCCCAGCCTTGGCTCCCAAAGGCTTTAACTGTTGGTTTTCCAACGTTTAAACTTTGAATTTTTAATCCGATGTCAGTCCCAAATGCCCAATTAGGTCATTTAGCAACCACCATGCTACCATCTAAGTGTCAACATTAAGCGAACGTGTTGACTGATTAAGTGTTAGCCACTTCTCGTTTTATGGAGACTCATGATCCTACGAGAATGGTTAGCGGATGTTTGCCGTAAAGCTAAAACTGAAATCATACTAATGTACTTCTTCTACTTAGAAGTCGCTCATAGCCCTAAGACAATTCGAAGGGTTAAGGCTCTAAGAGAAGTACTCAGATTCTTAAAATTTGTATGCAATTGGCAAAGCGATGGAGGTGACTATGAGTAAACACTAGCTTAGTGAGTTGTTTCAATGTCTTTCTGAATAGTAAAGCCAATGAACAATCCCTTAGAAAACTAAGGGGATCATTCTAGAAATACAACTACATATACAGACTAACTTTAACTATGAAAAATATAAGGCAGTAGCCATGAAGAGATTAAACTCTTATTTGAGTCTCAAGCTGAGGCTCAATCAAGCAGCAACTTTAAATGCAAAAATACGCTGAACAGTAAATAAACTTATCAATATCGAGAGTTGTTAATACTCTCATAAAATTAAGAGTAAGGTAGGTAGCAATACCTGAAATTGATAGTTCGCTAATGGGATCGTTTAGTAAGTAACATGAAGCCAGAATTACATGAAAAAATACACGTGATATCTCCTATAGAGATTATCATCTGTTTAGCAACTGATAGTCTTAATCGATTCTCAGAAGAGAACAGCAAAACGGAAGATGCCGCAACAAAAACTTGCAGAAAAGCTCACGTTTGTTACAGCCCTTTTTCATCTGGAAAAACTTACAATGAAATCATAACCCAGGCTCTACTCATACTTCTTATCACTGCTAAGTCTTTACTTATGCTTAAGGCTACAAGTAAAAAGCAACTCAAGCTCAAGAAGACTCAATTAAACCAGTTGCTACTATGGAAAAGTAGTTTAATCCGAGCCCCGCCAGTATTGTTTTCCTAATCACTCTTTCATTAAATACTAAAGGAAAAGGGCGTACCTGTATCATGATACACCCATAGGGAAGATATACCTTAAGCTAGACTAGAAGTCCCCCTCTACGCCTTCCTCAAGATATTCGTCTTCGTCGTCAAAGCCATAAGGATCATCCTCAATGAACTCCTTAAGATGCTGTGCGATCCCCTTGAGCATATGCGGAGAGTACATTTCTAGTGCTCTTACGAAGACTTCCGGTTGCTGCTGAGGTTTATTGCCAAAGGTTTTTGCAATCCTCTTAGACCACTCAAGGGCTAACCTATCTTCCCATCCATCATCAATGACTCTTCCATTTTGGTTGAAGGCCATAGCTTCCTTCCAAGACATTCCCAAAGCCACACTTTGCCAGTCATGAGGCTGCAACTCTCGGATCTCATTAAGTTTCTTCCTCATGCGGGACACAGTGGCACTGCCGACTTTACAGATGGTAGCGACTTCACGCTTAGATAAGCCTTTATCCATCGCTATGAACAGCCAAGCACGATTGAACTTATCATCTCTAGTCATCGCCAGCTTATCCTTAGAATTAAGCCTTGTGGACTCAGCCATAGCTAAAACTAAAGAACCACTAAACACGCGCACAGGAATCTCAAGGATCTTGATCTTCTTCAGTCCTTGAACTCTCTTATAAGCCATCAAACGATGATGACCATCTAACACATACCACTTAAAGCCTGACCACCAGACAACAATGGGATCAAGCCTGTTTCCACTCTCGTTGAAGATGGCATCCATTAGGTTTCTTATGTGCTGTTCTTTGGAGGCTGTATCATTTGCTAGGTCTCTAGGTTGAAAGACCTCGATAGCTTCATGGATTTGCTCTAGGTGTAGTAAAGAGTCAACTTTGGGTTCTGCTTTACCGTTGGCTTGTTCTTGTTCAAGTTTCTCAAACACTTCAGTAAAAGTGGCTGTCATCAAAGACATAGTAATTCTCCGGTTAATGAATGATTTGACAGAAGAGGGAGCGCTTCTCCCCCAGAACTGTCCCGTAATTCAAAAACCGTTTACTATCAGATGTTTACCTTATGTGCTCGACAAGCCCTCTTAACGGAGGTTGTAGAGATCCCAAAGTGATCCGCAGTAGTCTTGATCGATGCTTGGTTCGAAGCTCTCCAAGAGGCGACTGCCTCATCATCAATCACTTTTTCCTTGCCTAAGTTACGACCTTCAGCTCTAGCCCTCTCAATGCCAGCCATCTGCCTAGCCTTGATGTTCGATCTCTCAAGTTCAGCTACAGCTGATAACATCGTCAACATAGCTTTCCCGATAGGTGTTGATAGATCAAAGCCCTCACGCAAAGACACCACTGAGACGCCCTGAGATTGCATCAGATCGACAGTCTCAAGAACATCTATCGTATGCCTCCCAAGGCGATCAATGGCGCTTACAATCACTGTATCGCCCTCTCGAACGTACTCAAGGAGCGCCTTCATGCCCTCCCGCTTTGATGACTTGATAACACCAGAAACAGCATCATCAGCAAACCACTTATCAACGTTATGCTTCTTAGCGATTTGATGTTTCTGACTCTCGTTAGATTGACCGTCACTGCTGATACGAACATATGCAACTGTAGCCATAAGCCCTCCATTAGGTGGATCAAAAGGTGGGGTCAATATAACAAACTGGATCAATGACTTGTCAACAGCTTTGAGCTAGGCATTAGGTGGGATCTTTGGGGTGGCTCATAAGGTATACCCTGTGAGCTATAGCAGAATAACTTGATCAGCCAGCAACAATGGTAACTTAACAACTTGATATGTTTACTTGACATCAAATGAAATGATGTTACCTTAACAATCTCATTTGGTAACTAAACAGTCAGAGGGGATTATGAATATCATCGAATTTCTAGTTAAGCATCACAACCTTAACCAGTCACAAATAGCTGAAGCCGTTGGAGTATCTAGAGCACAGGTATCTAAATGGAAATCAGGTGACTCTATCTCATTTGAGAAAAGAGAAGCTCTTCAAAAGCTATGTGGAGCATTCACTGATGATTTCGAAGTTTTTAGCATGTTTGGCACAGAGGAATCAGCTGTGTACTGGTCTCAAGTTGCTCAAGAAGTAGATACATGGAGCTGGCTTGGCGGATCACCAGATGAAGACTGGGTTCATCTAAACGTTTATCAAGTACTAAAGGCATTAACAGATTCTGGGTTCATCGCCCCAAATGAAACTTTGGAAGACAAGAAAGACGATGAACATTTCCTTGAGATCTTCAGAACAGCAGTTGTGTACACTGGTACTATCGATAAGTGGGTAGACCTTTATATGGGTAACTATGACATGGACTCAACTATGGACATCACTGAAGAAGTCTTTGCATCCTTAGCTGATTTAAGCGTTTACCACATCATTAATGAGAGCAAAGATGTACCAGAAAGCGCCCAACTGTTCAGTACATCCACCTACTCAAAATTGAACCAACTGATTCACCAGTACTGCCTTCAGCGAACACACAACAACCTGCCTATAATGGAAGACTACTTCAAGATTCTTACTGAGAATCCAGAAGTTCTAAACGATGACTTCTTCAAAGCTGATGCTATCGATGAGTATATTTCTTTCAACGACAGAGTTGTACGAGCTGAAGTAATGGCTCTAAGAATGCAAGTTGAAAGCCTTCAGATGGAAATAGCTAAGCTCAAGGCTAAGTAAACGCTAGAACTAAGCTTACTGCATATAGAGTAGATAAAAGGGTCGGCAGCTTAATCTGTCGGCCTTTTTTGATATTGGGTGTCCCTAGTTTTTGTACAAATGATGAGGGGGCTAAGGGGGGGAAACAGGCAGTTGCTTACTACGTATATGGGCTCAAAAATTTGTCACAAAAAATTCAGCACATTTCTAGCAGTTGATACATGATCCACATCAAGGCCAATTTAAGAGAACATCTCTAGACTCACTTATAGTCCATACGTTCAAGGAGGAACAAGATGAACAACCTAGAATCTCTATTCTCAATGCTTAGTAACATCACTATCGAAGACATCTCCCAAGCGCCACACGAAGAGCAGCCTCAGCTAGTGGACAATATTGAAGACCTGCAGGATCGCCTTAAAGCCATTCTTAGCGCTACAAGCCAATCAGCCCCAGCACACCCAAGCATCCATTAGTCATCCAAGCGTATCGAGAGTGTCTTACCTTTAGGCACTCTCTCCCTTACTCATAGCAGCTCAATTAGTTACACTCAGGCATCACCTATGGACAACTGTGAGCGCCACTCAATGCAACTCATGAAGACACTGCTAACATCAGTCATTCTTTTGTGCCTCTTCCAACCAGCTTGGGCAGACCAGCCAGTAAAGAAATCAAAGTCATCCATCTGTCATAGGCCAAACACAGAGTTCTACTCTCGAACAAAGAACTTCACCGCATATGAAACGATTGAGGCTTGTCTTGCTAGCGGGGGGAGATTACCTAAAGGTCAGTCTTTGAGCCCTTCTAAGAGCCCGTCTGTGTCGTCTAAATCGAAGGAGTTACTGCCTTCAGTCTATGACCGTGATCATTTTGGATATGGCTGGAATGACGATGACAAAGACTGCCAGAACACAAGACATGAACTATTGATCAGCTCATCTACAATCCCTGTGACCTTCAAAGATTCCAAGAAATGCAAAGTAGCTAGAGGCAGATGGATTTCAATGTTTACCGGAGACATCATAACTGATGCATCTAAGCTTCAGATTGATCATGTAGTACCTCTAAAGTGGGCATGGATTCATGGCGCTAACTCTTGGACTAGAGCTAAACGTGTAGAGTTCGCTAATGACCCGATCAATATCATTGCTGTAGAAGGCGTTTTAAACGGCTCAAAAAGTGACCGAGGCCCAGATGAGTGGCTGCCCCCGAAGAATCAAGAGCAGTACAAAGCGCGTTTTCAAAGGGTGGTACTTAAGTACGGCTTGAAGTAAATCTGAGGAAATAGGCTAACCGATTAACCATTGGCTAGCCCTATTTTCGTTTAACGCTCATTGAGCGGATATGAGATGCTTGAAATCGCTTCCATCTTAGCCTCTAAGGTATAACCACCTGAGTAAAGGCCATAGGTTATATTCTTCTTCTCATGCCCAAGCAGCTCCATAGATAAGTTCTCAGGGACATTTGCATTCTCAAGAAGTGTAGTGAAAGTCTTTCGAATTGAATGGAATACTTTACTTTCATCAAAGCCCATTTCAGTTTTCAAGTTACCAAATCGCTTACCAATAGCGCTAGATCTCTGCCCTGTACTTGGGGTGAACTTTAAGCCAGACAACAGGAACCCGTCTTTAGAGCTTTGTAGTAAACGTCGAATCAAAGGCTTTAACTCTGGATGCACTGGTATCTTTCTATACCCTGCTTCAGTTTTACTAGATGTGATCTCCAAAACCTCTTCAGAGCAGCTATCGCATCGCAGCATACAGATCTCATCTATCCGAGCACCTGTATACATCCCAATATAAATCAGGTCAGCAAGTATATGATCGTTCTTCTTGGCACGCCTCCAGATTTGAACAATCTCTTTTGGCTCAAAGGGAATCCATGAGTTTGAATTGCCTGTCTTCTTCATTCTCTGCCTACGATTATACTGATCATTAGCTGTAACGATTTTAGGCAATGAAAAAGGTGTATCTGCTTCTTCAATTTTCCCTTGATCAATCAAGTAGTTCCAAATCATTCTCGCAACTTTGAAGCGCTTCTCAATACTAGCTTTTGACAGTCCCTGAACTTTCATCAAGTGATCAACCCACTTGCGGATATTGTCCTTGGTCATTGCTCTAACGGTTGGGAACCTCTGAACAATCTCCTTAGCTATAGATAAATATGAGTTGCGTGTCTTTACGTTGGTTGAGTTGATTGTCAAAGCCCATTTCTCTACTTCTGCAGCAAGAATAACTTCGTCACTGAATGCCGCTGTTGCGATCTTATCAGCTCTTTCCTTTTCCCCTTTTGCAATCAGCTTATCAATCAGGTCTGTCGCTGCGTACCAAACTGCAGGATCAGATTCTCCCCGCTTCGCAGCACTCTCTATCTCAGCCCTTATCTCAAGTCCAAACTCATAGTCAGGATCTTTGCTATGCCTTCTAGCAATCTCGATAAGCTTCTTCCATTCAGAAACAATCCCCATAGCTTTAGCCTCAGCTTTTGCTTTGTGGGACTCTCCTGTGCTCTTGATAAATTTTGTTTTTCCGAAGTGAGACTGGACGTCTCTTGGAATTTTTAGAGTTGCAAAATATACGTGTCGCTTCTTCTCAATGTATGCCATCATGATCTACCTTTAATGGACGGTTTACCCCACACATTTCCCCAACATTTTTCAAAAAAAACCATCTATTTCAATAGTTTCAAGAGGTTAAGTGTGAAAGGTAGAGCCTCCCCCCATCTCCACCAGACGTCTAAGAAAAAGGCCGCTCAGCAATGAGCGGCCTTTTTTGTGTCTTCGACTTAGCAAACCAGTACGATTCCATACGATCCCTCCTCGCACAGACCCACTGTTGAGAAAAACTTAATACTTGGGTGAAAAAGCATCGTTTGTTCACTTAAATGCCGTTAATTACCATATAGATTGGTAATAACGATTTCTGCTTTCTTCTCTCTTTTGGAGTCTATTTTATGAATACATTCAACAACGGGTCTTTTACTTCTCAAGTTTTGAGCAATGTTAAGCTTGTTAGTTTTAGCCGCGTTTCAAACCTGTTGGTAAGCTTGTTTAAACGCCAATCTAAAGCTGCGAAACGTCCAGCGGATATGGAAGTTGATAACCTCGATTGGTACCGTACATTCCCAATCGAAAAGTAAGCCTCTCATCACTACAACTGAGGGAATAAAAATAATATCCTCTGTTTTAGTTTTCCGTCCGCTCTCTCTTCCCCACTCGCACAGACCTTAACCTCTTCATTCGTCATTGAAAGCTGACTAGCGTCTTTGAATATGTTGGCCAAAGTATCCGAAACTCGTTGACCAAGCTTTTAGCCTTTCTAGAATGCGTCTCGCCGTGCAAACGCGAGGCTATGTATGCAAGATCTACGTAGGCAGACATAGCTTTCTGTTTGTGAGAGTTGTCAAATTCACCATTTATAATTTCATGCAAGAGCACGATGGTGTTCTCTAAAAAATTAGACTGATGACTGTCCTCTTTCCATTGGCAAAACTTAGAGCAGTTTAAGCAGGCTTCAACGCTAAACTTGAGCACGTCGCTTAAGCCTCCAAAACGTCGAAGCATTTCTAAACTGATGCGGAATGCGTCCTGATAATAAGCATCGGCCAGTACCACTTCTCCATAACAAAAAGCGCTATGAGCCTTTAAATTTAGGTCGTGATACCGAGCAAGAAGCGTCGGCAATGTAGCGTTTTTATCCAGTATGGCAGTGTCATCAGTCATTTTATAGAGAACCATCGCAATGCCTAAAGCTTGGTGTGCAGACCACACTCACGATTTGCTAATGCCTTAGTTGGATCAAAGTATCGCTCTACATTTGGCAAATCAAAACGATCAAGGTAAGCCTGCATATCTGCTTCAGTCCAATGTAAAAGCGGTGCCACTTTTAACATGCCATTTGGACCTTCACCGAAGACTTCCATCTCTTTACGAAACTCAGTTTGCTCGCTTCTTACCGCTGTAAACCAAACATCAGGTGCTTGCTCACGCATAGCACGACTAAATGGCTCTAGTTTAAACTGCTCGGTAAACTCAGCATGACGAGGGTCATCCACACTCGGAATCCCGCCCATTGAAGCATCACAACGAGCCGCTGAGACTTTAGGAGTGTAAACTTCGATATTCAAACTCAGTTTATCCATCAACTGTTGGGCAACCTTGTAGGTATGCGGTGTGTTATAACCCGAGTCAATCCATACCACCTTCATATCTGGCTTTATCTGGGTCACCATATGCAAAATCACTGCTTCATAAGGCCCAAAGTTCGTGGTAGTAACAGGTGCTTTAGCGTAACGCAGAGCGTGTTCGATAATTCGTTCTGGTTCAAGGAAGGCAAAATCACGATTACTCTGTTCTATGTTCAATGTCTCAATCTCCGCTGAAATGGAAAAATTTGACAAGACATTAAAGATAAAGAGAATCAATTGCAAATAACAATAAATTCCATTTGATGAGAAATATAATTTAGACTTCGTAATAAATGTCCAAATACATTGAAAACCAACTTTCACAGTACAGCTGATGTTATGTTCGACAGGGAGTACATCGGTTATAAATGCTGTGGCAAGTATTCTTTGGAGTGTAGGAATGCGCGTATTAGTAAGTTTAATGTTGCTCGTAGGGTTGAGTGGGTGCACATCAAATGTTGTGATGTCGGGACGACAAGTCAGCAATATTGATCCTGACGCTATCATCACTCCTGAATCTCGCATCAAGGTCGAAAACATGGAGGTGGGCGACCCTCTTACCAACAAACGTTACATTGAAAATGTGATTCAAGCTTTCCACAGCCGTGGTTATCATAATATTGGCGCAAATCTTACCAAGCCAGATGTCATTGCACGCTTCTCACTGACTAACCAACAGCAAGTTAAGAAAGTTGAACAACCCATTTACCGGGAACGAGTCACAGGTCACACAACCTCATGCTACAGCACAGGTGCGGACAAGCACCGCTGTGATACAAATGTTTATACCATGCCACATCTAGTTGGCTATGAAACACTTGAGCAGTCTGTGCTTGAGGCCAAAATGACACTGAAGTTGATCGATACTCAAAATCACTTATTACTTCAAAGCACCAGCTTCGTTACTCATCCCACTTGCTCTCGTTGGAAGCTCTATGAGTTCTTAGTTCAGCACTCCATCGCGCAGCTAGATTTCAAGCACCCCATGGATAAGCCCTTTAATGTTGAAATGCCTGAAGATTATCAGTGTTCAGATGGGAACTAGAGCGCCTTAGTTTAGGTTATTACAGCAGTCTGATATTCAACAAGCATCTAACCGCCGTTTCCTTTATAAGAAAACGTTATCATCCAGCCATCTCGCTTTCTCGTATGCATCTATACTGAACGTTAAGGGTGATTTCTAAACACAAAAAACCGTTCAGAAACATCTAACTAATTTAAGTCGAATACGAGGAGGACAGCATGATTAATCATGTGTGGGGATTATTACACCATCCTGATCGAGAATGGCGAGAAATCAATAAAGAACACGAATCAGTCAGTCATATGTATGCTCATCATGTGTTGATTATGGCTGCCATTCCGGTTGTTAGTAGCTTTATTGGGACCACGCAAGTGGGATGGACGCTGAACGGCGAAGAAGGTGTAAAACTAAGCATCATGACCGCCCTTGGACTGGGGGTTTTGTTTTACGCCTTAATTTTGTTAGCGGTGGCGGGTGTTGGGTCAGCTATTCACGCTCTTTCAAGACAGTACTCTCATCGCCCCAGTCGAGCTGAAAGCATTGTGTTTGCAGGTTACATTGCCACACCAATGTTTTTAAGCGGGTTGTTCGCAATCTACCCTATCGCTTGGTTGTGTGTATTGGCGGTTTGTATGGGGGTCGCTTACTCAGCGTTCTTACTTTACAAAGGCACGCCAAGATTTTTAGGTATCAGCCATAAAGAAGGTTTCATCTTATCCACTGGTACACTGGGTATCGGCGTACTAGTACTTGAATTCCTGTTAGCCGTCGTCGTTCTACTCTGGAGCATGGGCTCTGAACACAGTCCTCTTTGGGCATTCTTTGGTTAATTGCACCGCCCCTAAAGCGCGAAAATAGGCCTACTTCGATTGATTTCATTGATCGACAGCAGGCCTTTTTCGTTTAAGGCCTTTCTATAGCTCTACATACAATAAATTACTTTTGTATCACTGGTTTTGTGATTACCAAAATTTCCACAACTTCAAAGCCTTAGAGACACCTCATAAAGCTGTACATGACTCAGGGCGAGCAGCCGTCGCCGCAGCTGAGCAAGGCTCATCATGGTGATATGCTTAAACATCTTGATAAAATGGAGACAGCGAGCTTGCAAGTGGTCGTCAACATTGAAGCCTTGATGGAAGAAATTAAGTCGGAATGAACTTAATCCCTCAATAGGAGTCTCTAATATAAGCGCTGACCTAGATCAGCGCTTTTTTGTAGCTGGCGCGCAAGACATTATTTTTGTTACTTTTTTCACACGTTTTTTTAAAGAAAATGTGCGCTGATCACGCTATCCTTACAAACTGTAGTTGATTGAGCAATCTTAGCGTCATGATAAGTTGCTAGTAAAAATGGAGGCGATGGGTAACCTAACTATCTAGGCGACCTCGTAAACATGCTATGAAGGAGCAAATCCGTTGAATACCCTACTATGCATTCCCCTATTAGTACTACTGGGCACGCTCGTGCCACTCTGTAGTACCCGCTATAGCCGAACCGCATGTGCATTTTTAACGGCTGCGCTACCAGCTATCGCACTGTTTCTTATCTTGCAAATGGCCCCAGCGATCCTTGATGGACAGCGTTTTCAAACCGCTATTGATTGGGTACCAAGCTTAGGGCTTTCTTTGGCTTTTCGCTTGGATGGCCTAACTCTCTTATTTAGTTTGCTCATTCTTGGGATCGGCCTACTCGTTATTCTCTACGCTCGATATTACTTATCGAGTAACGACAACATGGGTAAGTTTTACTGTTATCTGATTCTCTTCATGTTCGCCATGCTTGGTGTGGTGATGTCGGATAATCTGATTCAAATTTGGGTCTTCTGGGAGCTGACTAGTATTAGCTCCTTTTTACTGATTAGTTTCTGGGGCAATAAGAGTGAAGCGCGTAAAGGCGCACGTATGGCACTTACGATTACTGGCGCAGGCGGATTATTCCTTTTAGCCGGTTTGCTCATGCTTGGTAATGTGGTCGGTACGTTCGACTTGCAAACGGTGTTGGACAGTGGCGATATCATCCGCGCGCACAGTACGTACCCGATCATTACAGTGTTGATCTTAATCGGTGCGTTCACTAAGTCCGCTCAATTCCCGTTCCATTTTTGGCTGCCTAATGCCATGGCTGCGCCAACCCCTGTCAGCTCTTACCTACACTCTGCTACCATGGTAAAAGCTGGTATTTTCCTAATGGCTCGCTTTTACCCATCCCTTGCAGGAACCGATTTATGGTTCCTGATTGTCAGTATGACGGGGCTTGCGACCTTCCTGTTAGGTGGTTATTTAGCGCTGTTCCAACATGATCTAAAAGGCCTTTTAGCTAACTCTACGATCAGTCATTTAGGTTTGATCACTTTACTTCTGGGCATGGGATCCGATTTGGCGCTGGTGGCGGCCATTTTCCATATCATTAACCATGCTACGTTTAAAGCGTCTTTGTTTATGGCGGCAGGCATCATTGATCATGAGTCTGGTTCAAGGGACATGCGCCAATTAAACGGTTTATGGAAATACATGCCTTATACGGCAACGCTCGCGATGGTCGCCTCTTCTGCCATGGCAGGTGTTCCACTACTAAACGGTTTCTTGTCGAAAGAGATGTTCTTTAACGAAGCATTGCACCAAGACTCTCTTGGTTCTCTTTCTTGGATGGTGCCAGTTTTAGCAACGTTAGGTGGCGTGTTTTCCGTAGCGTATTCTACCCGCTTCGTACACGATGTGTTCTTTAATGGTGAGCCGATTAACTTACCTAAAACACCGCATGAGCCACCACGCTACATGCGTGTCCCCGTTGAAATTCTTGTTGCCCTGTGTCTTTTGGTCGGTATATTCCCAAGCTGGATTGTCGGCGACTTATTGCAAAGTGCTTCCCTATCGGCTTTGAATGGACCTGTGCCAGAGTATAGCTTGGCGATTTGGCACGGCTTTAATATACCTCTGCTAATGAGTGTGATCGCTCTTTTAGGTGGTCTATTGGTGTATTACAACCGCCAGCATTTGTTTAAGTTCCAAGCACAATTCCCGACAAATGACCCTAAGGTCTTGTTTGAGCGTGCGATTCAACAATTGGTTGGTAAGGCCACGTGGCTCATTAACTTCTTTGAAAATGGTTCACTACAGCGCTATTTGTATTTCCTATTCATGTTCACGATTGTCATGAGTGCTTACCCACTTTTGGACCTAAACGCTACCGCAGGGCGACGCCCCGAGATCCCGGTTGACGCGCTATCCATTACGGGTGCAGCGCTACTGTCGATTGCTTCGCTAGCCACCGTTATTTGGCATCGTCGCCGGATGGTTGCTCTGCTGACTTTATCAGTGGTCGGTTTGATCGTAACCTTAGCGTTTGCTCGATTCTCGGCACCAGATTTGGCGTTAACTCAGTTATCTGTTGAAGTGGTCACCATCATATTGCTGATGCTTGCCTTGTTCTTTTTACCGCAAAAGACGCCGAAAGAGTCTAGTCCTCGACGAGTGGTTCGTGATTTAGGTATTTCGGCCATGATCGGTGGTATCGTCGGTACGGTTATTTACGCCTTAATGACCCGTCCGCTGGATACCATTTCGGACTTCTTTACTGAAAACAGTAAAACCGGTGGCGGTGGTACCAATGTGGTCAACGTGATCTTGGTCGACTTCCGTGGTTTCGATACGCTGGGTGAAATCACTGTATTGGGGATTGCGGCACTGGGTATCTTTAAGCTGATTGCTCGTATGCGTCTCTACATGCCATCGAGTAATGAACAAGGACGCCCTTGGTCAACTGATAGCCACCCTCTGATGCTGTCTGTTGTTTCGCAAAGCCTTCTACCTCTAGCACTTTTGGTATCTGCTTACATATT
The DNA here is from genome assembly GCF_004363305.1 of Marinomonas communis. Taxonomy (GTDB): domain Bacteria; phylum Pseudomonadota; class Gammaproteobacteria; order Pseudomonadales; family Marinomonadaceae; genus Marinomonas; species Marinomonas communis. Next base: position 147,881 of record NZ_SNZA01000007.1, read on the forward strand.
CTTGCGCGGACACAACATGCCAGGTGGTGGCTTTATTGCAGGCCTTATTACGTCAGTGGCAATCATCCAACAATATGTTGCTCACGGTGTAGACTGGATTAAAGAGCGTTTAAAACTGGATTATCAAATCATGATCGGCTCGGGCATCGGTATTGCTGCACTAACAGGCTTAGGAAGTTGGTTCTTTGATCGTCCGTTCTTAACGTCATGGTTTGACTATTTCTACCTACCTGTCATTGGTAAGTTTGAGCTTGCCAGTGCCATGCTCTTTGACCTAGGGGTTTACCTCACGGTTGTCGGAGCCACTATGTTAATTCTAGCGAACCTTGGTCAGTTAACGACCAGTGAACGTGCTATTTTTGAGGAGGAGTCGTAATGGAAGGCATCTACGCTTTTTGTGTGGGCCTAATGACAGCCTGCGGAATTTTTCTGACGCTACGAGGAAGAACCTTTTCCGTCGTCGTTGGTTTGACGTTGCTTTCCTATGCCGTCAACTTGTTCCTATTTGCCAGTGGCCGTTTAAAACTGGATGCAGCAGCGGTACTCGGTATGTCCGAAGACTACGGTGATCCACTTCCTCAAGCATTGGTGTTGACTGCTATCGTAATTGGCTTCGCAATGACTGCATTTGCGGTCATCTTGGCTATGCGTGCACGAGCGGATTTAGGTAATGACCATGTTGATGGCCGCATACCTCAGACAAAAGAAGAAGTTCGCCAGAAGTCAGGAGGCCAGCGCTAAATGCAGCACCTTAGTATTCTTCCCATTTTACTGCCTTTGTTTACTGGCGCGTTATTGCTACTACCGCCTTTTTCTAAAACATTGCAACGCCAACGAGTTTTATCAATTGTATCGATGCTACTTCAGGTAATTGTTGGTTTTGCTCTGGTTTTATGGGTTCAAACAGAAGGTATTACACAGTACATCCTTGGTAACTGGCGCCCACCTTTTGGCATCGTATTAGTGGCTGATCCGATGTCCAGCATCATGGTCGCCGTGACCAACTTCTTGGCGTTCTCAGCTCTATGTTATGCCACAGGCTCTCACGATAAAGCAGGCGGCTACTTTTATCCGCTGTTTATGTTTCAAGTAATGGGTATCAATGGTGCATTCCTAACCGGCGATGTATTTAACCTCTTCGTATTCTTTGAGGTGCTGCTTATTGCTTCTTACGCATTACTGGTTCACGGTGGCGGAAAGCAGAAAACTCAGGCAACGATTCACTATGTCGTCTTAAACTTAGCAGGTTCAAGTGTATTCCTATTCGGCTTAGGAATTTTATATGGCACGTTAGGCACATTGAACATTGCTGATATGGCTCAGAAAGTCTCTGAACTCGAAGGCAGTGTTGCCATTCTGGCCAAGATCGGTGCTTTGCTACTATTAGCTGTGTTTGGTCTTAAATCGGCCATGCTACCTCTGCATTTTTGGCTGCCAAAAACCTACTCCAGTGCCAGTGCTCCCGTAGCCGCTATTTTTGCGGTGATGACCAAAGTGGGTATTTACAGCATTCTACGCATCCATGGCGTGGTGTTTGGAGATGAAGCGGGAGAGTTAGCGAATATTGCCCAATCTTGGATTTGGCCACTCGCTTTATTGACGATCACCGTAGGTACCATTGGCGCTTTAGCAAGTCCAAGTTTAAAGCTATTAACAGCTAATTTAGTGGTGCTATCAGCCGGTACGTTATTGGTTTGTACCGCCATTCAAAGTGAAGCGGCAACCAGCGCTGCTCTTTACTACATGGTACACAGTACTTTAGTTGCTGGGGGAATGTTCCTTCTAGCGGATATGATCTCTCGACAACGGGGTAAAGCAGAAGATCGTTTTGTGGTTGCTAAGAAAATGGATAACCCTGTCTTCCTGGGAATATTCTTTGCTATTGCAGCGATTGCTGTAATTGGTATGCCACCTTTTTCTGGCTTCATTGGCAAAGTAATGGTGCTACAGTCTGTTCAGTCCGCTGCTGAGCAAATCTGGGTATGGCCGATTCTATTACTTAGCAGCTTAGGTGCCTTGATTGCACTATCACGCGCTGGGACAACGCTCTTTTGGCGCTACTCGGCCGGCAAACAGCCTGAAGCCGCTCAACCTATTCACCTTGGTGAGTGGCTAGGTGTCGTACTGCTACTGTCCGCTTCACCATTGTTAGCTCTATTTGCTGGGCCTCTATCCGAATTGGCAAATGATGCGGCAGCATTTTTGCATGACCCTAGGCTATCAGTAGAAGCCCTGTTAACCAGCCCTTTGGCTGAAGGAGGCTTTTAATCATGAAATTATTCCCAATGCCATTTCACAGCTTACTGCTGTTTAGCGTTTGGTTACTAATGAATAACTCCATCAGTCCGGGCCACATTGTCTTGGCAACCTTCTTTGCGATCAGCATTCCGTTGCTGGTCAACTCAATGCGAGATGAGCAACCTAAGATACTTAAGCCGTGGCTCGCGCTACGCTATTTCTTTATGGTGCTAAAAGACATCTTAGTGGCGAATATGCAGGTAGCAGTACTCGTACTTGGGCCGATTCGCAAGTTGCAGCCTGGTTTTGTTGCAATCCCGCTTGATCTAACATCAGATGTTGGTATCACAGTCTTGGCAAGTACGGTTTCCTTAACTCCTGGCACCGTGAGTGTAGAAGTATCAGAGGACAAATGCTGGTTGTATGTTCACGCTCTTCATCTGGATAACGAGCAAGACCTTATTGACGAAGTTAAACAGCGTTACGAACAACCTATTAAGGAGATCCTAGGATGCTAAGTTGGGCTTTATTTTTCGTCACCATCTGTATCTGTGTGGCTCTATTTTTAAATTTATGGCGCTTGTTAGTAGGGCCTCATGTTTCCGACCGTATTATGGCGCTGGACACTATGTACATTAATGCCATCGCTTTGCTTATGCTGTACGGCATTTATATGGAAACGAGCCTTTACTTTGAAGCAGCTTTGTTGATTGCCATGCTTGGTTTTGTCAGCACCTCCGCTTTGTGTAAGTACTTACTACGCGGCGATATCATCGAATAAACGGAGAGTTTCATGTCTTTTTATGTTGAACTGGTTATAAGCATTTTATTGGTGGTGGGAGGAGTGTTTCTCCTAATTGGATCCATCGGCCTTGCGCGACTACCGGATATTTTTACGCGTCTGCACGGACCAACAAAAGCGACAACTCTTGGTATTACAGGTGTACTGCTTGCTTCTCTGGTCTATCAATCTATCAACCAAGGCTCCTTCTCTGTATCAGAGCTTTTGATCACGTTATTCTTACTTATCACAGCGCCAGTGGCAGCCAATATGATTGCGAAGACAGCGCTACACAGAGAAAATCCAGCTATCCCACGCACCTCAGGACAATCTTTACTAACAAAGATCCGTAACCGCGAAAGTGCACTGGAGACAACAGATAAAGATTAACTAACCCTAATATCCGTATGAGATTGCTGCGCTTTTAAAATCACTCGCGCAGCAGTCTCAGATAAGGGCCTGTCGTAGTAATACCCTTGATGTAAGTAGCAGCCTAGCTGGTTTAAAACCTCTGCCTGCTGACTTGTCTCCACCCCTTCCGCAATAACGTTCAACTCAAGGTTTTGAGCCAATTGCACTACGGCTTCGCAGATTTTATCGCCTTCTGCCTGATCGCCAATTTCACACACGAACGACTTATCAATCTTCAACGTATCTAAAGGCAGTCGTTTTAGATAGTGCAATGAGGAATAACCAGTGCCAAAGTCATCAACTGAAATTTCAACCCCCAGCGCTTTTAAGCCAGCCATGATTTCTATACATAACGCCATGTCATGAATAAAAACCCCCTCGGTAATTTCAATCTTGATCAGATTACCCGGCACCTCATAACGTTTTAGCAGATCCGTAATAAACGCAAGAAAGCCTTCAGAAATAAAGTGTCTACCTGAGATGTTCACTGCTATCGGCGTCGCCGTAATACCAGACTCCAGCCAATTCACCTGTGTTTGCAGCGTTTTCTCTAAGACCCACTCTCCAATTCGACAAATCAAGTTGGACTCTTCCGCCAGAGGCACAAAATCCATAGGGCCGATTAAACCTTTTTCTGGGTGCTGCCATCGGATTAGCGCTTCAAAACCAAACACGGCCCCTGATCGAGTGTCTATTTGAGGTTGGAACACTAAATAGAACTGATCACAGTCTAATGCCTTTTGCACCTCTTGCTCTTTCTGAAAGTGGCTCGTGACTTCCTTCGCCATATGGGGCTGGAAGAACTTTGCATTATCACGACCATTTTGCTTGGCCCAATACATCGCCATATCAGCCTGTTGAATCAGTGTTTCAGCGTCATGATGCACGTTACTCAAAGCAATACCGATACTCGTACCCACTTTGACTGGTTTTTCCAACAACATAACTGGCTCATGCATAATATCCAGGATGGCCTCTGACAGTGCACTCACTCGCGCTTCTGTCACTGTCTCTGTAAGCATAATCAGAAACTCATCACCGCCCCACCTTGCAATAATGTCACTCTTCAGCACTGTCTGAGTCAGACGGTCAGCCACTTCACAAAGCAATTCATCGCCAGCTTTATGCCCTAATGTATCGTTGATGATCTTGAACTTGTCCAAATCTAGAAACAGTAATGCAACTCTCGTTTGACGTTCTTTGGCATTATGTAGAGCGCGCTCTAGCTGCTCTGTCATATAGGTACGATTGAACAAACTGGTCAGCGGATCACTGTAAGCAAGGAAGCGCAATTTTTGCTGTAGCTTCACGTGCCTCGTCACATCTCGAATATGAAGCGTAAACTCTTGCAAGCCGCCCTGCTCATTAGCCGCTTTGGTAATCGCTATTTCTACAGGGAAAATCTGTTGATCTCCTCGCTGTAGCTGAAAGTGGTTACGGCGATTAATGAGCCAACCACCAGAAGTAGAAAAGCCTGTGTCTAGGCTATTCAAAATGCTCGCTTGATCTTTTTCTGGAACGAATAAATCAATAAAGCTTTCACCTTCAACCTGACGTTTTAGGACACCAAACGTTCTCTCTGCAGCAGGATTATATTCCATGATTATCCCGTCGCTATTAATCGTAACAATACAATCCATTGAAGAATCAAGAATGGCCGATTTGCGCATCTCACTTTCTTTGAAGCGACTGAGGGCATCGTCTCGTGATGTGATTTCTTGAGTGACTCGATCAATCACTTGATTATATTGTTTGGCTATTTGGCCCACTTCTGTAAAAGGCTCTTCAGGAACGTGTTGTGAGAAATCAGCTTTATTTTCCTGATACTGCATGGAATTAAGTAAGTCGATAAGCTCTGTCGTGGCGCGGTGTTCTGCGATATTTAGACCTTGTTCTTCATAGTCCTTAGATACCCGTAGCGAAACAAATAGACCAACGACTTTCAGCAGTAGGTATGAAACCGCCACACAGTATAAGCCAGTACAAAGAATACCGATCACTTGGCTTTGAAGTTGCTCTAGGCGTGTTAACCCCGTTCCAATAAGCGCTAGATCTCCAAAAATGGCAACCGCTAAGGTTCCCCAAATACCTGCAAAAAGGTGCGCTGGCACTACATCTAACGCATCGTCTAGCTTGCAGCGCTCCATCATATAACTACCAAGCACCGTAATGACGCCGCTGATAAAACCAATTATGATTGCATCACTCGTGGATACGACATGACAGCCAGCAGTAATACCAACCAAACCAGCAATCACACCATTTAATAGCTGTGATACGTCAACATAGCGCTTATGAATAAAGAATAGGAAACTGGCACCAATCCCTCCCCAGACAGCAGAAACGAAAGTATTCAACAATATATGAGGGACCGCTTCGGTTAAGCTGAGTGTACTGCCGCCATTAAAGCCAACCCAACCTAGCCAAATCAGTAATACACCAAGACCAGAGAGGGGCAAGTTACTCCCCTGGGGCAAGTGAATCCCTTGTTCAAACCTTCGTATTCTTGGCCCGATCAATATGATCGCCACCAAAGCAACCCAGCCGCCCACAGAGTGCACGACAGTCGAACCTGCAAAATCAACAAACCCTAAAGACTCTAACCAACCTTGAGACTCACTTTGAAAAATACCATTCCACGCCCAATGCCCGACAATAGGATAAATCGCTGCACTCAAAATGATGGTAATAATGACATAGCCAATGAATGACATACGCTCGGCAACCGCTCCCGATACAAGGGTTGCTGCGGTGCCACAGAACATCATTTGAAAAAGGAAAAAAGCGATTTCTTTAGAGGATGCTCCATCACCAAACATGAAATCAGAAAGGCCAAAAAAACCTTGGTAGGAAGCCCCAAACATGAGGCCAAACCCTAAAATATTGAACACCGCTGAAGAAATAATGAAATCAGAAATATTCTTCGCTGCCACGTTAATGCTGTTCTTACTCCTGATACGACCGCTTTCCAAACATAGAAAACCTGCTTGCATTAGAAATACCAAGCTTGCCGAGACCAAAAGCCACACAACATCCAACATAGCTACTCCACTTACCATCATCCCTATAAAGCGCACCAATACTAAGCACGAATTAGCCGTTTTCAGGTGCTTAGATTATAAATTCAGTACACATTAGATTTGTTTTATAAACATACAATTGTTAGGCCAACTATCAAAAGCAATAGTACAAATAAAAACAGACGCCTCAGCGTCTGTTTTTCGATCTTAGTTAATTTCCTAGCACCAACTGAGCTAACCCTATGGAGGCAGCATAGCCTATCGCATATACCAGAAGCAGGACAAATGAGTATCGAGCGTAAGAGCCAAACGTCAAACCGTCTACCTTACTCATCGCCACAATCCCAGCGGCAGAACCAATTACAAGCAGTGAACCACCCACACCAACAGCATAAGTCAGGCCTAACCATTCCGCTTCAGTCATAACAATCCCAGCTTTTAACAAAGCAGCTGTTAAAGGTACGTTATCAATCGCAGACGATAATACGCCCATTAAAAAGTTAGCGAGGGTTGGAGGAAGAATTTCATACATGCGAACAATCGCATCCAGCACTTCAATCTCTTTCAACATACCGACTAGCAAAAGAATGCCCAAGAAGAACAGTAATGTCTCGAACTCTATTACTCGGATGTATTCTAAAATCTGTTGCTCTTCCTTTTCATCTGAGTCAAAGAAACGTGCAATGAGAAACATCGTTGCCATACCCAGTAAGAACATCAGTACAGGTGGAATGCCAAATAATACATTGGCAACTATCGTCGTCACGATCGTACAAAGAAAGGCCCCCGCAATCATAAGATCAACAGGTCTTACTTCATTATGACGAATGTTAATCTCAACGGTATCGTTTAGTCCTCGGCTTAGTAATAAAGCCAATACCATTACAGCCGTGAAGGCAGGCAAAGAAAGCATCAAGAGATCTAAAATGTTGACCTTGCCATCGAGGAAAATCATCAAGGTCGTGACATCACCGGTTATCAACGATACACCACCAGAGTTAACCGCAAATACCACTAATGTCGCAAAACGAATTGTTTTCTTAGTCGATAGATTCAAAGACAGAATTAATGTTACTGAAACAAGTGTCGCAGTAATATTGTCCGCTAAAGAAGAGAAAATAAAACAAAAGATCGCTGTTAGAAACAGCAGTGACCGCTCTTTAATCTGCCGCGGTAAGAAAAGGTGGATAACATTCTCAATCATCCCCTTTTTATTTAAATACGCGACAAAAGTCATCGCAGCCACAAGAAACAACCAAAGTGACGCAATCTCCGCAACGTTTTCCTCAAATCCGATCGCAACAGCTTCGGCTTCCTCCGGAGAGCCAGAGTGAAAAACATACAATAAAAACCAAGAAAACGTTCCTAAAAACAACGTTATCTTAGCTTTATTAACATGGATAATATCCTCTAACACGACTCCCAGCAAAGCTAATACAGCCAAGCTTATCAGTACTATTTGTAGTACCTCTGACATGATAACAACCTCAATTGATTAATTTAAAAGCCCAAAATTTTGATTTTGGAATTTTATACCCGTTTATTCATGTCTCCTACTCATTAACGACTAAATTCTGAAATAAAATTTCATAAAGACTATTAATGACAGTGATATTGATTTAAAAAAGTTCACTGCTGTACAAATTAAAAGCTCAAAACAGCTCATACTAGTGAGAACGCAGCCAAAACATTTTCAAAAGATACAAAAACCCTTCAAAACTGAAACCAGCTTTCTATCAATAACCACATAAGCTGGTGAGCGATATGCAATCAAAGTTATTTGGTTTTAATAAGGTGATATGAACTTCGGTTTAATTAACACAACCATAGAGTAAGGGGAGTTAAAAATATAAAGAGAGATTCTGAAAGGTGCTCTAGTAAAGACTAAATATCACCTCAGGGGTCAGATCCCTGCTCGTCCATCAGTTTCCGATCACTGCAGTCGGCCTAGGGATCTGACCCCTTTACTAAGCTAGTTTCATTTTCAACAGACGTAAAAAAGCCCTGACCGCGTTAGCGATCAGGGCTTCTTAATTAAAAGCTTGACGACGACCTACTCTCACATGGGATCTCCCACACTACCATCGGCGATGGCGCTTTTCACTTCTGAGTTCGGGATGGGATCAGGTGGTT
>NZ_SNZA01000008.1 GCF_004363305.1 Marinomonas communis
AACCACCTGATCCCATCCCGAACTCAGAAGTGAAAAGCGCCATCGCCGATGGTAGTGTGGGAGATCCCATGTGAGAGTAGGTCGTCGTCAAGCTTTTAATTAAGAAGCCCTGATCGCTAACGCGGTCAGGGCTTTTTTGCGTCCGTCGAAAATGCCTCGACTTTTATTGTGTATATGAGTACGCAGTTCTTTGAAATTCTTTACCGCTTGTCAAGTATTCGTCTGCGTCGAAGCTAGGTAGCATTCCAGCTAATATTAGAAAACTACAGGATATATACGATGCGTAGAAGCTTGTCTTTCCAAACATTGGAACATCAAGGCTTGCAAGCGTTGCTAAAGAGTAGCATGCGTCTGGTAAGCAGATTGGCACTCACGGTGAGTGCTTTGGTAAGTGTTACCGCGTGTGCGGTCACACAGCCTACTGTGAACCCTGAGAAGGGAGAAGCGTTCAGCTATGCATGGCTGAAGGGGCACGCAAGAAGTCTCTCAGAAAAGCCTTTTGTGAGTCATGAAGGTGACGTGCCAAGTGTTCTTTCCGATCTAGATTGGGATGAGTATCAGCAGCTCCACTTTAAGCGCGACCAAAGTCTTTGGCAGAAAGACGATACCGCTTATCGTGCCACTTTCTTTCATCTAGGGCAGGGCTTCATTACGCCTGTGCATATCAATGTCGTCGAGGATGGCAAGTCAACGCCAGTAGATTATTCATCAAAAATGTTCGACTACGGCGACTCTCATGTAAATGGTAAATCGTTACCAGAGGATCTTGGTTTTGCTGGTTTTCGTATGCAATATGGTACGGACTGGGAGCGGGACATTGTTGCCTTTCTAGGTGCAAGTTACTTTCGTGCCGTAGGCGCTGAAATGCAGTACGGATTGTCTGCTCGAGGCCTTGCCATTGATACGGCGATGAATAAGCCCGAAGAGTTTCCTGTGTTTACAAATTTCTGGTTTGAAAAACCAAAGCCTAACTCTGATGAAGTGACGATTTATGCTTTGTTAGACTCGGACAGCGTGACGGGTGCCTACCGTTTTGATATCAAGGCAGGTGAGCCGCTGAAAATGCGTGTTGATGTGGCTTTATACCCACGTAAAGAAATCGAGCGCCTAGGTGTTGCTCCGCTTACCAGTATGTACATGATTGGTGAAAATGACCGCCGTACCAACTACGACTGGCGTCCAGAGATTCACGACTCAGATGGTTTGGAAATGCTTACTGGCAACGGTGAGTGGATTTGGCGTCCATTGGGTAACCCAGAGCAACTTCGCTTCAATGCTTACATGGATAATAACCCTAAAGGTTTTGGCCTAATGCAGCGTGATCGTAACTTTGATCATTATTTAGATGATGGTGTGTTTTATGAGAAGCGTCCACATCTTTGGATTGAGCCAATTGGTGATTGGGGTAAAGGCTCAGTGCAGTTAGTTGAGATTCCAACGCTAGATGAAACATTTGATAATATTGTGGCTTACTGGAATCCGGCGCAAGAAATTGTTCCAGGGCAAGAGCTGTTGTACAGCTACAATATGTACTGGGGCAGTGACGCACCTGTTAAGTCAGGTAAAGCAACGGTTCAGAGCACCTACACTGGTATTGGTGGTGTGGTTGGTAAAAAGCGAGATTACTACAGTAAACGCTTTGCGATTGACTTCGAAGGCGATATTTTTCAAATGTTAGGTCAAAAGGCGGAAGTGAGGCCTGTGATTGAAACGTCTCGTGGTCGAGTGGAAATTACATCGGCGCGTCCACAACATCATATTGGCGGTTACCGAGCAATGTTTGACTTGGTACCGGATGACTCTGTTGAGCCAATTAACATTAAGGTTCATCTAGAAGCTAATGGCCAGCCAATCTCTGAAACGTGGGTTTATCAATGGAACCCTCCGGCTCCAGATAAACGTGAGCTGCATAATGCAGGTCACTTAAAATAGAATAATTCCATAAAAGAACGCCCTATGTGGGCGTTTTTTTATGGTACTGCATGGCTATCAAGCGAGGCTGTTTGATGCGATAGCGTTGCAAGCGACTGCGGAGCTCACTGGGTAAGAGTGCTTCATCAGTGACCTCTATAAAGCCGTGGCGTGTATAGAAGGGGGTAAGCTCAGGGGTATTTAAGCAATAGCTAGGCTGCCGAGTGAGTTGCTCGCTAATTGTCTGAAGTAGCTGTCCAGCGATGCCTTGGTTTCTGTGACGAGGGTGGGTAACAAGCCCAGTTAACAATAAGCATTGGTCGAGAGGTTTTAAACGCACGGCACAAAGAATATTTGCCCCATCCTTTATTACCCATAAGGGTTCTGCTTTGTTAGGTTTTCCACTGGGATAGAATGCTTGATAGAACTTCTTTACTAGCGGGAACCATATTGGGTCGACAGGGATGGCGTTAATAACGGATTTCATGCTCTGTAGTTAGTGATTTGCGTTGTTTCCGTTATGATAAGCTTTTTTAGTGAATGCTCAATGGGAGTATGTATGGCTTTAGTGCGTTTGGCTTGGGTTCTGCTCGTAGGGACTGTTTCCTCATCTGTTCTGGCAAATGCTTGGGTGCAGACCTCGGGAGAACCGTTTGCAGCATACCGCGAGCGTATGGCGATGCATTTCATGGAAAATAAGCTTTGGGTCAGTGCGGAAGCTAAACAACAAGAGTTAGAGGCTGTATTGCCATTTGAATATCGTCCAAATGACACCTGCTCTTCGCATTCTGTTGGTGTGTTAATGTTTCACGGTTTGTCTGATTCTCCCTTTTCGCTAAGAGATCCAGCGCAGGCGTTGGCAGATCAATGTATTCATGTGCGAGTGATGGTTTTACCCGGCCACGGTACTCGTGCAGAGGATTTACTTGAAGTGTCGCGGCAGGATTGGCGTGCGGCGGTAAAGTCTGCGGTAGCAAACTTCTCTTCTGAGGTTGATATGATGTATCTGGCGGGCTTTTCCACTGGTGGGGCTTTAGTAACGGAGTATGCATGGCAGCAGCCAGAGGAGGTGCAGGGAGTAGTGTTATTTTCACCTCTCTTTAAGATCAATAGTACGATTGATTGGTTGTCCCCTTGGTTGGCTCCTATGATCGATTGGTTAGATCATTACGACTCAGATGATTACAGTAAGTACGCCTCGATTCCTGTGCCAGCAATAGCTGAGGCTTACTCTTTGGCAAAAGAAGTCAAGGCAACGGTTCTGGCGGAGCCTGGCAAGGTACCAGTCTTTGTTGCCCTGTCTGAGGAGGATGCTACGGTCGATTCGGCTGTCACTATTGATGTCTTTGAGCATTCATTTGTGGCTCATATGCAAAGTGAGATGATTCTCTACAGTGCGTCTCGTCCAACAAATGATGCCCCTCCTGTTCATGTAGTTAACACGGATTTACCAGAACAGCGTATTTTTGGCTTATCGCATATGTCTGTTCATGGGGCGCCTCATAACCCTTATTACGGTGAGCAAGGGGCTTATCGAATATGTTCTTGGTATCAGAGTGATCCTGATCGTTATCAGGAATGCCGCGAGGCGGAGCAGAACTGGTATGGTGAGCGCTCGAAAGTGTTGCAGGCTAAGAGTGATGTTGCTGCCAGACTGTCATGGAATCCCTATTTCCAAGATCTCATGAAGCACATCAATAGCTTCATTCATAAGACACAGCAGAGCACCGTCGTGTCTAACTAAAGAATTCGCAGGAAATTAAGATGAGAGAAGTGTTGAAGTTGCTGAGTGATAGCAAATTCCATTCAGGAGAGGCGCTGGGTGAGGCGCTGGGCATTACGCGAGCGGCTGTTTGGAAACGCTTAAAGAAAATAGAGGCGGCTGGCATTGCGGTGCATTCGGTGAAAGGGCGTGGCTATCGAATCCCTGAGCCTCTCGTTTTGTTGGAGGAGAGCCGTCTTCGTGCAGCGGGATTGCCGGATAACGTTGCCGTGGATATTCCGTTTGATACACCTTCAACGAATGATGTATTGAAAAAGAAAATATCATTGGGCGCAAAGTTGCCTGCCTTGGTTATTACGGAGCATCAAACACAAGGTAAAGGCCGTCGTGGCCGAGTGTGGGAAAGTGGCGTCGCAAAAAATATCACCATGTCATTTGCATGGCAGTTCGAACAGGGTCCTAGTGTTGTCGAAGGCTTGAGCCTTGCGGTAGGCGTTGTGATTGCAAAAGTGCTGCGCGATATGGGAGTAACCAATCCTGGTCTCAAGTGGCCAAATGATATTCATGTCGATAACCATAAAATTTGTGGGATTTTGCTCGAGCTGGTGGCTGATCAGGATGTTTGTCGAGTCATTATTGGAATTGGCTTAAATGTTGAGTCAACTCCAGAACAGAGAGCAAAGGTTGATCAGCCGTGGACGGATTTGACTTCGCGTTTGGCTTATACGCCTGATCGCAATGAAGTTATTGCAAACATTACCAAGGGGTTGGTGGATGTTTGTGAGGCGTTTGCAAGTGGGGAAGGTATCGCAAAATATCATGCGCAATGGCAAGCCTTTGATGTGTTGTTCAATCAACCGGTTACGGTGTATATGGGCAATAGGCAGCAATCAGGTATTGCTAGAGGGATTGATATGAATGGGGCGCTTAGGCTTGAAACAGAGCAGGGGATAGAGCTGCTTCATGGAGGAGAAATTAGTGTCCGCAAGCAATAGGGTATTGGTGATTGATGCTGGGAATACGCAGGTAAAATGCACTCTGTTTCATGCTAATACGATAGTGGATAAATGGTTTTTTGATGATCAGCTGTCCAATCGAGGCCAAGAGGCAGAGTTCATTGTGATTGCTAGTGTGCGCTCAAACGAGTTTACCTCCTCCTTGTTAGAAAAATGCGCCTCATGCATGCCAAACGCTGAGCAGATGTTGTTGCGCTCGGAGCGTTCATCATGTGGTGTGCAGAATTCCTATGAAGAACCAGAGCGTTTGGGGGTTGATCGTTGGCTAGCGGCGATTGCCGCGTTTCATCATTATGGTGGGCCTTCTGTTGTACTAGACGCCGGTACAGCAATTAAAGCGGAGTTTATTAATGCTGAAGGGGTTCATCTAGGGGGTTATATTGTTCCTGGGCTTGAATTAATGGCTTCGAGTTTAATTGATAAAACAGCAAAGATTCGCTATCACAGTGGCGAGGCGAGTGTTTGCGACACGATTCCAGCGAGTACTGCCGATGCGGTAACTCAAGGTGCGACAGAGATGGCTTTGGGTTTTATCCAGCGTTTATACGGCAAGCACTCGGATGCTACTTGGTTGGTAACAGGTGGAACCAGTCAAGCGCTAATGGCTGCTTTGTCAGTTCCGCATGTATACGATGAGTCTTTAGTGGCTAAGGGCGCGTATTTAGTATGGCAAGAGCGTCTAGAAAAGAGGGGGCTGAAATGAAGTGGTTGTTTTTAGTCATGGTGCTGGGCAACGCAGGCTTTGTGGCTTGGCAGGGGTTCTCGGCGGCTGATGCTGGCGTGCTTCAGCAGCCCGTGTATGCTCCGCCAGTAAGTGAGCGTATATATCTAGTTGGCGAGGTTCGACCAGATGAGTCTGATGACGTGGTTACCCCAGTAGAGCAGCAACCTCTAACAGAGGCTGATAAGGTACTGGCATCGCTACAACGAGAAGTTGATAAGGTCTCGACCGAAGACGATCTGCTCTGTCCAATAGTGACACTAGAGCGAAATGCTGACACGTTGACAGTGATGGATGTTTTGCGTCAACAAGGTCTGGCTTTTAGCGAGCGTAAAGCAACGGGTAAACGTGACAAATATTGGCTGTATATATCTGCACCAGCGACAGCGGAAAAAGCCCAAGATATTGTTGCTGCGTTGAAGCTAAAGCGAATCGACAGTTATGTCATATCTAGGGGGGATATGAAGAACCGCATATCGTTAGGTTTGTTCTCCTCTAAGGATCGGGCAGAACAGGCCCAGGCAAGCATCTCAGAGCAATCAGGTATGGATGTGAATATTTATGCGCATCAACGTGAAGTCGGGCTTACAGAGCTTTTGTTAGCAGAGCCAATCACCAGCGAACGCTGGGAGAGTGTGATGATGGCATTGGACTTTTCCAAGCTATTAATAAAAATAGAAAAAAATCCTTGCTAGTGCTTGCAATTAAAAAAACGATTCATATAATGGCATCCACCTTTTGGGGCGTTGTGAGCAATGCTTAAATTTGTGGAGGGGTTCCCGAGTGGCCAAAGGGAGCAGATTGTAAATCTGCCACGAAAGTTTCGGTGGTTCGAATCCACCTCCCTCCACCATTTGCGGGCATGGTATAGTGGCTATTACCTCAGCCTTCCAAGCTGAAGAGGCGGGTTCGATTCCCGCTGCCCGCTCCAGATCTTGCTCATGTAGCTCAGTTGGTAGAGCACACCCTTGGTAAGGGTGAGGTCGGCAGTTCAAGTCTGCTCATGAGCTCCAGCATTTCTTCAATGCTAAAACAGGCGATTCTAAAGCGCCTTTTTTATTGTCTGAATTTTGGGCAAATACCACTTGCTAAATTTTAAACAAGTCGGTATCATCCTCCGCCCATACGAATGTAGGCCAGTAGTTCAGCTGGTAGAGCGTCGGTCTCCAAAACCGAATGTCGGGGGTTCGAATCCCTCCTGGCCTGCCATCTTTCGTATCCAATTTCTTAGCTAGGGATCACCTGAAGTATGAGTTCGAGTGCTGAAACTCAAGAGTCTCGCGGAGACGTATTAAAGTGGGCGGTTGTTGTCCTTCTTGTAGCCGTAGCGGTTGTAGGGAACAACTATTTTTCTGCTGAGTCATTGCTGTATCGCTTGATTGCTGTATTGGTTCTTGCTGGTGTTGCTGGTTTTGTTGCGCTCAATACAGCCAAAGGTCGTTCTTTCGCCAAATTGGCGCGAGAAGCGAAGACCGAAATTCGTCGAGTTGTATGGCCAACAAGACAGGAAACGGTTCAAACAACGTTGATCGTTTTGGCGGTTGTTATTTTTATGTCTCTCGTACTGTGGGGAGTTGATTCGCTCCTTGGTTGGATCGTTTCCGCAGTAATAGGTTAGGAGTTGCTCGTGGCGAAACGATGGTATGTGGTACAAGCGTACTCAGGTTATGAAAAGCACGTAATGCGCTCGCTCAAAGAGCGTGTTGGCATTATGGGCATGGAAGATTTATTTGGCGATATCCTAGTTCCTACTGAGGAAGTGGTTGAGATTCGCGATGGCAAGAAGCGCAAGAGTGAGCGTAAGTTCTATCCTGGCTATGTGCTAGTTCAGATGGATATGAACGACGACTCTTGGCACCTTGTTAAAGGTACTGCGCGTGTGCTTGGCTTTATTGGCGGCACAGCGGATAAGCCGTCACCAATCACTGATCGTGAAGCGGATGCGATTCTGCAACGTGTCAATGATGGTGTGGATAAACCTCGTCCTAAGACGTTGTTTGAAGTGGGTGAAGTGGTTCGTGTTAACGAAGGTCCATTTGCTGACTTTAACGGTGTTGTCGAAGAGGTTGATTACGATAAAAGCCGAATCAAAGTGGCTGTCCTTATCTTTGGACGTTCTACGCCGGTTGATTTGGAATTTAGTCAGGTTGAGAAGACCTGATTGTAATTAAACGGGTAGCCTTCGGGCGGTGACCCATTTGGAGTAAAAAATGGCTAAAAAAGTCCAAGCTTACATCAAGCTACAAGTTAAAGCGGGTCAAGCGAACCCAAGTCCACCAGTTGGTCCAGCTCTTGGTCAACACGGTGTGAACATCATGGAATTCTGTAAAGCGTTCAACGCCAAAACTCAAGGTGTAGAGCCAGGTCTTCCAACACCAGTTATCATCACTGTATACAGTGACCGTAGCTTCACATTCGAAACGAAATCTACTCCTGCTGCAGTTCTGCTTAAGAAAGCTGCTGGCATCAAGAGTGGTTCACCACGTCCAAACACTCAGAAAGTTGGTACAGTAACTCGTGCGCAACTAGAAGAGATCGTTAACGCTAAGCAGGCTGATTTGACTGCAGCAGATATGGATGCTGCCGTACGTACTATCGCAGGTAGTGCACGTGCAATGGGTCTAGAAGTTGAGGGTGTGAACTAATGGCTAAGCTAACTAAACGCGCTCGCTTGATCGCTGAAAAAGTAGACGCAACTAAACTGTACTCTGTAGAAGAAGCTGTAGCTCTTCTATCTGAACTTTCTACTGTTAAGTTCAAAGAGTCTGTAGACGTATCTGTTAACCTAGGCGTTGACCCACGTAAATCTGATCAGGTTGTTCGTGGTTCTACAGTACTTCCTAACGGTACAGGTAAAGACGTTCGCGTTGCTGTATTCGCACAAGGTGCAAACGCTGAAGCGGCTAAAGAAGCTGGTGCAGACGTTGTAGGTTTTGAAGACCTTGCTGAGCAAGTTAAAGCTGGCAACCTAGACTTCGACGTAGTAATCGCTTCTCCTGATGCGATGCGTATCGTTGGTCAACTAGGTCAGGTGCTTGGTCCACGTGGTCTTATGCCAAATCCTAAAGTTGGTACTGTAACTCCAGACGTTGCGACTGCTGTTAAGAACGCAAAATCTGGTCAAGCACGTTACCGTACTGACAAAAATGGTATCATCCACGCTGGCGTTGGTTCTATCGACTTCGCAGCTGATGCTATCAAAGGCAACCTAGAAGCGCTTCTAGCCGACCTACGTCGTGCTAAGCCTGCTTCTGCTAAAGGTGTCTACATGAAGAAAGTGACTTTGTCCTCTACAATGGGACCAGGTCTACAAATTGATTTAGGTGCTCTAAGCTTCTAAGTCAGAGCTTTGGGGTCTGTACAGCTTGCTGTATAGGCCGTCAAAGACCGCAGGAATCTTTCGATTTAATCAGAACGTTGCGAAACGTTTGTCCTGCGCAGATGGTGTGGCCCGATTCAGATTAAACTGGATCCAACTCACCAGTAAGTACTCCGAATATTCGGAGAGTTGGTAAATTTGGGGATTTATCCCTGCTAATCCAGGAGAAAACCAGTGGCATTAGGTCTAGAAGACAAAAAAGCCATTGTCGCCGAAGTTAGCGAAGCTGCCCAAGGCGCTTTGTCTGCTGTAGTAGCTGACTCTCGCGGTGTTACCGTGACTGACATGACAGCTCTTCGCAAACAAGCACGTGAAGCTGGCGTTTACGTACGTGTTGTACGTAACACTCTAGCTCGCCGCGCTGTTGAAGGCACAGACTTCGAATGCTTAAAAGATAGCTTCGTTGGTCCAACTCTTATCGCATTCTCTAACGAGCACCCAGGTGCGGCGGCTCGTTTGTTGAAAACTTTTGCGAAAGAGAACGACAAATTTGAAGTTAAAGCATTGGCGTTCAACGGTGAGTTGATCCCAGCTGGCGACATTGATCGTTTGGCAACATTGCCAACATACGACGAAGCAATCGCGAAACTAATGAGCGTTATCCAAGGTGCGACAAGCAAACTTGCTCGTACATTGGCGGCGATTCGCGATCAGAAAGAACAAGAAGCAGCGTAATTTTAAAACGCACTTACTTGAATTCAATTGGTTTTTGTTGCCACTTATGGCAACCACAAAATGTTAGGAAATCTGAGTCATGGCTCTAACTAAAGAAGATATCATCAATGCAGTAGCAGAAATGTCTGTAATGGACGTTGTTGAACTGATCGAAGCAATGGAAGAAAAATTCGGCGTAACTGCAGCTGCTGCTGTTGCTGCTGGTCCAGCTGCTGGCGATGCTGGTGCAGCTGCTGCTGAACAAACTGAATTTGACGTTGTTCTTACTGCTGCAGGCGATAAGAAAGTTAACGTTATCAAAGCGGTACGTGGCGCAACTGGTCTAGGCCTTAAAGAAGCGAAAGCAATGGTTGACGGCGCTCCAGCTACAGTTAAAGAAGGCGCTTCTAAAGAAGAAGCTGAAGAGCTTAAGAAAGCTCTTGAAGAAGCAGGTGCTTCTGTCGAAATCAAGTAATGTTACTTGTTTCTCAAAAGTTCGGCATCTAGTCGAAATGGCTGGTGGTGTTTTGCCACCGGCCTTTTTGGGTTTCTAAAACCCTATTAAAAATTTATTCTTTTTTTGAGAGAATACTCTCTCAATTTCGGTAGGCCTGATTAAGAGGCCTTTTGCGTCAATGTGCACAAGCTGGGGAATGCTGATGGCTTACTCATACACTGAGAAAAAACGTATCCGTAAGGATTTCGGTAAACTGCCGCCCGTTTTGGATGTGCCATACTTGCTGGCAATTCAGCTTGAATCCTACCGTAACTTCTTGCAGGAAGGTAAAGCTCCTGCAGAGCGTGGGGAACTGGGTCTGCATGGGGCCTTTAAATCTGTCTTTCCAATGGTCAGCTTTTCCGGCAATGCGGCGCTAGAATACGTCGATTACCGATTGGGCAAGCCAGTATTTGATGTAAAAGAGTGTCAGCTACGTGGTGTAACGTATGCCGCTCCTTTACGTGTTCGTGTACGTCTTATCATTTATGATAAAGAGTCAGCGAACAAGGCAATCAAAGACATTCGCGAGCAAGAAGTCTACATGGGCGAAATCCCATTAATGACTGAAAATGGTACGTTCGTAATCAACGGTACTGAGCGTGTTATCGTATCTCAGTTACACCGTTCACCTGGTGTGTTCTTCGACCACGATCGTGGTAAGACTCACTCATCAGGTAAACTACTACACTCTGCTCGTGTTATTCCTTACCGTGGTTCATGGTTGGACTTCGAGTTTGATCCAAAAGACTGCGTGTTCGTTCGTATCGACCGTCGTCGTAAGCTGCCTGTATCAATTTTGTTACGCGCGCTTGGTTTTGATACTGAACAAATTCTAGATACATTCTTCGATACGACTCGTTTCTTCTTGAGCCGTGATGGCGTAGAAATGGAACTGATCGCAAACCGCCTACGTGGTGAGACAGCTCTGTTTGACATTACAGATCAGGATGGCAACGTTATCGTTGAAGAAACTCGCCGTATTACTGCGAAACATATCCGTCAGATGGAAAAAGTAGGTCTAGAGCGTCTCTCTGTTCCTCTTGAGTACCTATTGGGTAAAGTAACGGCTAAAAACCTTGTGCATCCAGGCACAGGTGAGTTGATCGCTGAAGCGAACACAGAAATGTCTGTTGATCTTCTAGAGGCACTTGTTGCCGCTGGTATCAAAGAGATTGATGTTCTTTACACGAACGATCTAGATCACGGTCCGTTTATCTCTGATACATTGCGTATCGACCCTACAAATAACCAGTTAGAAGCATTGGTAGAAATCTACCGTATGATGCGCCCTGGTGAGCCACCAACCAAAGAGTCTGCTGAGGCGTTGTTCCAAAGCTTGTTCTTCTCAGAAGATCGCTATGATCTATCTGGTGTTGGTCGTATGAAATTTAACCGTCGTTTGGGACGTGATGAAGACGAAGGTCTAGGTATTCTAGACAACGACGACATCATTGATGTTCTGAAGACATTGCTAGATATCCGTAACGGTAACGGTATGGTCGATGATATCGACCACCTTGGTAACCGTCGTATTCGTTCTGTCGGCGAAATGGCCGAGAACCAATTCCGTGTTGGTTTAGTACGTGTAGAGCGTGCCGTGAAAGAGCGTCTGTCTATGGCAGAAGCGGATGGCCTAATGCCACAAGATCTATTGAACGCTAAACCCGTTGCGGCAGCGATCAAAGAATTCTTCGGTTCTAGCCAATTGTCACAGTTCATGGACCAAAACAACCCGCTTTCTGAGGTAACTCACAAGCGTCGTGTTTCTGCGTTAGGCCCTGGTGGTCTGACTCGTGAGCGCGCAGGCTTCGAGGTTCGAGACGTTCACGCTACTCACTACGGTCGTGTATGTCCAATCGAAACGCCTGAAGGTCCAAACATCGGTTTGATCAACTCGCTATCGACTTACGCGCGTACTAACAGCTACGGCTTCCTAGAAACGCCTTACCGTAAAGTTATCGATGGCAAAATGACTGACGAAACGGTTTACGTTTCGGCAATCGATGAAGCGAAATACGTTATCGCACAAGCGTCTGTGAACGTTGATGAAGAAGGTCGCCTAGTAGATGAACTTGTTCAGGTTCGTCACATGCATGACACGACTCTACTACCGAAAGAAAAAGTAAACCTAATGGACGTGTCGCCACGTCAGGTTGTATCTGTAGCTGCGTCGCTTATCCCGTTCCTTGAGCACGATGACGCCAACCGTGCCTTGATGGGATCGAACATGCAACGTCAGGCTGTACCAACTCTAATCGCTGAAAAACCAGTGGTTGGTACGGGTATGGAGAAGAACGTAGCAAAAGACTCTGGTGTATGTATCGTTGCCCGTCGTGGCGGTGAAATCGAGTCCGTTGATGCGAGCCGTATCGTTGTACGTGTAAATTCTGAAGAGACTGAAGCGGGTGAAGCGGGTGTAGATATCTACAACCTGACGAAATACGTTCGTTCGAACCAGAACACATGTATCAACCAACGTACTTTGGTGCTGAAAGGTGACAAAGTAGCACGCGGTGACATCATGGCTGACGGTCCTTCTGTTGACATGGGTGACCTAGCGCTTGGTCAAAACATGCGTATTGCCTTCATGCCTTGGAACGGTTTCAACTTCGAGGACTCGATCCTAGTATCTGAGCGCGTAGTAGAAGAAGATCGCTTCACTTCGATCCACATTCAAGAGCTGACTTGTGTGGCTCGTGATACGAAGCTTGGGCCTGAAGAAATCACTTCAGATATCCCGAACGTAGGCGAAGGCGCGCTATCTAAACTTGATAACGCTGGTGTGGTTTACATCGGTGCAGAAGTTGAGCCAGGTGATATCCTAGTTGGTAAAGTGACGCCTAAAGGTGAAACTCAACTAACACCTGAGGAAAAACTTCTACGCGCAATCTTTGGTGAAAAAGCGTCTGACGTTAAAGATACGTCTCTACGCGTGAAAACCGGTACTCGCGGTACAGTTATCGACGTACAAGTGTTCACTCGTGACGGCATCGAGAAAGACGAGCGTGCGAAGTCTATTGAGAAATCTCAACTAGACCAAGTTCGTAAAGACTTGAACGAAGAATTCCGCATTGTTGAAAAAGCAACGTTTGAGCGTTTAGCTGAAGCATTGGTTGGCCAGCAAGCAGAAGGCGGTCCTGGTCTTGCACGCAACGCTGTGATCACTGAGGAGTACCTAGCGAACCTTGATCACCCAGAGTGGTTCAAGATCCGTGTAGCGAACGAAGAAGCGAGTGAACAGCTTGAAAAAGCACAGGCTGCTTTGATCGAACGCCGCAAAGAGCTAGACGCGAAATTTGAAGATAAAAAGCGCAAGCTACAAACAGGCGATGACTTGGCACCAGGCGTGTTGAAGATCGTTAAAGTTTACGTAGCTGTGAAACGTCGTATCCAGCCAGGTGATAAGATGGCGGGTCGTCACGGTAACAAGGGTGTAATCTCTAAGATCATGCCTGTTGAAGACATGCCGTACGACGAAAACGGCGATCCAGTCGATATCGTACTAAACCCACTGGGTGTACCGTCGCGTATGAACGTTGGTCAGGTACTAGAGACTCACTTGGGTGCAGCGGCGAAAGGCTTGGGTCGTAAGATCGACGAAATGCTTAAGGTTGAGCGTGAGAAAGCAGAAGCCGTTAAAGAGCTTCGTGTTTTCCTAAATGAAATCTATAACGGTTACGAAGGCGATCTTCGTCCAGCTCGTACAGAAGACCTAGACAGCTTCTCTGATGAAGAGATTCTAGTGTTGGCATCTAACCTTAAGAAAGGTGTGCCAATGGCGTCTGGTGCCTTTGACGGTGCTAAAGAAGCTGAGATTAAGCGCATGCTGCGTCTAGCTGGCATCAACGAGAGTGGTCAGATCAAGCTATTCAACGGCCGTACTGGTGAAGCATTTGAGCGTCCTGTAACCGTAGGTTACATGTACATGCTTAAGTTGAACCACTTGGTAGATGATAAGATGCACGCTCGTTCTACTGGCTCTTACAGCCTTGTTACTCAGCAGCCGCTGGGTGGTAAAGCACAATTCGGTGGTCAGCGTTTTGGTGAGATGGAGGTATGGGCACTAGAAGCATACGGTGCAGCATACACGCTACAAGAAATGTTGACTGTTAAGTCGGACGACGTGAACGGCCGTACTAAGATGTACAAAAACATCGTAGATGGTGATCACCGTATGGAGCCAGGCATGCCTGAATCCTTCAACGTATTGGTGAAAGAAATCCGTTCTCTTGGTATCGACATCGAGCTAGAAAACGAATAAGCACGAATCACATTTGACCTGCTGGGAGGGGTAGCCCCTCCCAGCCTTACGAGTGGGGCGAATATCCATGAAAGACTTATTAGGTCTTCTAAAAACACAGGGACAATCAGAAGAGTTTGATGCGATTCGCATTGGCTTAGCTTCTCCAGATATGATTCGTTCATGGTCTTATGGTGAAGTTAAAAAGCCAGAAACCATCAACTACCGTACGTTCAAACCTGAGCGTGACGGTCTGTTCTGTGCCAAAATCTTTGGTCCTATCAAGGACTACGAATGTTTGTGTGGTAAATACAAGCGTTTAAAACATCGTGGTGTCATTTGTGAGAAGTGTGGCGTTGAAGTTGCGTTGTCGAAAGTGCGTCGTGAGCGCATGGGACACATCGAGCTTGCTTCACCGGTTGCTCACATCTGGTTCCTTAAGTCTCTACCATCTCGTATCGGTCTTATCATGGATATGACCCTACGTGATATTGAGCGTGTTCTTTACTTCGAATCATTCATTGTGATTGACCCAGGCATGACGACGCTTGAAAAAGGTCAGCTACTGAACGATGAGCAGTACTTCGAAGCACTAGAAGAATTCGGTGACGAATTCGACGCTCGTATGGGTGCTGAGGCGATTCAGTGCTTGCTACGTGACATGGATCTTGCTGAAGAAATCAGCACCATGCGCGAAGAGCTAAACGCTACTAACTCTGAGACTCGTATTAAGAAGCTATCTAAGCGTCTTAAACTGATCGAAGCGTTCCATCATTCTGGTAACAACCCAGAGTGGATGGTATTAGACGTACTTCCAGTGTTGCCACCAGATCTTCGCCCTCTAGTTCCACTAGAAGGTGGTCGTTTCGCAACATCTGATTTGAACGATCTATACCGTCGCGTTATTAACCGTAACAACCGTCTAAAACGTCTTCTTGAGCTAGCTGCTCCAGACATTATCGTGCGCAACGAAAAGCGTATGTTGCAAGAGTCTGTTGATGCGCTACTAGACAACGGTCGTCGCGGTCGTGCGATCACAGGTTCTAACAAGCGTCCTCTGAAATCTTTGGCAGACATGATCAAAGGTAAGCAAGGTCGTTTCCGTCAGAACCTTTTGGGTAAACGTGTAGACTACTCTGGCCGTTCTGTAATCACAGTAGGTCCGTCTCTACGCTTGCACCAGTGTGGTCTGCCGAAGAAGATGGCTCTTGAGCTATTCAAGCCATTCATCTTCTCGAAACTAGAGCTTCGTGGCATGGCAACAACCATCAAAGCTGCGAAGAAAATGGTTGAGCGTGAAACACCTGAGGTTTGGGATATTCTTGATGAAGTTATCCGCGAACACCCAGTAATGCTTAACCGTGCACCAACGCTTCACCGTTTGGGTATCCAAGCGTTTGAACCGATTCTAATCGAAGGTAAAGCGATCCAGTTGCACCCACTTGTGTGTGCGGCTTACAACGCCGACTTCGACGGTGACCAGATGGCGGTACACGTACCATTGACAATCGAAGCTCAGCTTGAAGCTCGTGCGTTGATGATGTCTACCAACAACATTCTGTCGCCAGCAAACGGTGAGCCGATCATCGTTCCTTCTCAGGACGTTGTATTGGGTCTGTACTACATGACGCGTGAGAAAATCAACGCGAAAGGTGAGGGCATGGCCTTCGCTGATATCAAAGAAGTACATCGTGCATATGGTGCAAAACAAGTTGAACTACACGCGAAAATTAAAGTGCGTGTAAATCAAGTTGATACAACGCTTGAAGGTGAAAAAGTTCCTTCAACGTTCATCGTTGACACAACTGTTGGTCGTGCATTGTTGTTTGATGTAGTGCCTGATGGCCTACCATTCTCGGTTATCAACCAACCGATGAAGAAGAAAGCAATCTCGAACCTAATCAACGAGTGTTACCGTAAAGTAGGTCTAAAAGAGACTTGTATTTTCGCTGACCAGTTGATGTACACAGGTTTCCAATACGCAACGGCGTCTGGTTCATCTGTAGGTGTTGATGACTTCGTAATTCCGCCTGAAAAAGCAGAGATCATATCTCGTGCGGAAGAAGAAGTTAAAGAAATCGAATACCAATTCGCCGACGGTCTTGTAACGGCTGGTGAGAAATACAACAAGGTTATCGACTTGTGGTCTCGTACCAACGAAACCGTTACTGAAGCCATGATGAAAAACTTGGCGAAAGAAACCGTTATCGACAAAGAAGGTAACGAAGTTGAGCAGCAATCATTTAACTCAGTTTACATGATGGCCGACTCTGGTGCCCGTGGTAGTGTGGCTCAGATGCGTCAGCTAGGTGGTATGCGTGGTCTGATGGCGAAACCGGATGGTTCCATCATCGAGACACCGATCACTGCGAACTTCCGTGAAGGTCTATCGGTACTTCAGTACTTTACTTCTACACACGGTGCTCGTAAAGGTCTTGCCGATACCGCCTTGAAGACAGCGAACTCTGGTTACCTAACGCGTCGTCTAGTAGACGTTGCACAAGACTTGGTAATCACAGAAGTTGACTGTGGTGCTGAAAACGGTCTTCTAGTGAGTGCATTGATTGAAGGTGGTGACGTAGTTGTTCCACTAGGTCAGCGTGTACTAGGTCGTGTGGTAGCGCAGGACGTACTGGATTCTAAAGGTGATGTGGTTGTAGAACGTGGCGTTCTAATTGATGAGCACAATGTTCGTGCAATCGAAGCAGCTGGTGTGGATGAGATGATTGTTCGCTCTGTAATCAGCTGTGAAACTAAGCACGGTGTGTGTGCGAGCTGTTACGGTCGTGACCTAGCACGTGGTCACTTGGTGAACATTGGTGAGGCTGTAGGTGTCGTTGCCGCTCAGTCAATCGGTGAGCCGGGTACACAGCTGACAATGCGTACCTTCCACATCGGTGGTGCAGCATCTCGAGCGTCTGCTGTAGACAGTGTTCAGATCAAGAGTGCGGGTACTGTACGTTTCCACAAGATGAAGAGCATCGAGCGTGAAACTGGCCAATTGGTTGTTGCATCGCGTTCTTCTGAGTTGGCAATCGCAGACGAAGCGGGTCGTGAGAAAGAGCGTTACAAGCTTCCTTACGGTGCTGTGTTGAGTGTTCGCGAAGGTGATCAAGTTTCTGCTGGTCAAGTGTTGGCTAACTGGGACCCACACACTCACCCAATCGTTTCTGAGATGCAGGGTAAACTTGAATTCTCTGGTATGGATGAGGGCGTAACAATTCGCCGTCAGTCTGATGAGCTAACTGGCTTGACGACAATCGAAGTACTAGAAATGAAAGATCGTCCTTCTTCTGGTAAAGACATTCGTCCAACGATCTCTGTTGTCGATGACAACGGTGCGCCTGTGATGATTCCAGGTACTGAGATGCCTGTACAATACATGCTTCCTGAGAAGGCTCTATTGAGCTTGGATCACGGTGCAACCATCAAGTCTGGTGAAGTATTAGCACGTATCCCTCAAGAGTCTCAAGGTAACAAGGACATCACCGGTGGTCTGCCACGCGTAGCTGACTTGTTCGAAGCACGTCGTCCGAAAGATCCAGCTGTGATGGCGGAAGCGACGGGTGTAGTAAGTTTCGGTAAAGAGACGAAAGGTAAGATCCGTTTGGTGATCACGCCACAAGATGGTGGTGACCCAATCGAAACTCTGATTCCTAAATGGCGTCAAATCAACATCTTCGACGGTGAAGAAGTTGAGAAGGGTGAGATCATTGCCGACGGTCCTCTAAACCCACATGACATCTTGCGTCTTCAGGGTGTAGCAGCGCTTGCTGATTACATCACTAACGAGATTCAAGAGGTTTACCGTCTACAGGGTGTAGGCATCAACGATAAGCACATCGAAGTTATTGTGCGTCAGATGCTACGCAAAGTAGACATCACTGAATCAGGTGATACTAACCTAATTCAGGGTGACCAAGTTGAATACACGCAAATGCAAGAAGCAAACGAAGCTGCGGAAGCAGAAGGTCGTTTCCCTTCTAAATACGAGCGTGTCCTACTTGGTATTACTAAAGCTTCTTTGGCGACTGAGTCATTTATCTCTGCGGCATCGTTCCAAGAGACGACTCGTGTCCTAACTGAAGGTGCGGTAACTGGTAAGAAAGACCACCTACGTGGTCTGAAAGAAAACGTTGTAGTAGGTCGTCTGATCCCAGCGGGTACAGGTTTGGCATACCACAGCGGTCGCAAAGCTAAGAAAGAGCTTGCGCAAGCAACGACTGAAGGCAGTGCAACAGTAAGTGCTTCTGATGTAGAAGAAGCATTAAGTGCGGCATTGAAAGACTAGAAGTCATTGTATACGTAAGGGAGGCGAAATTTTGTTCGCCTCCCTATTGACTGTTTTATAGGCGCAAATTACACTTGCGCCTCCTTATTTTTGGCGATTTCCGCCAATAGAATTGGATGTGGAGCTTGTTAAATGGCAACCGTTAACCAGTTGGTTCGTAAACCACGTAAACGTAAAGTGGCAAAAAGTGACGTTCCTGCGTTACAAGCTTGTCCGCAACGCCGCGGCGTCTGCACACGTGTATACACTACTACGCCTAAGAAGCCTAACTCGGCTTTGCGTAAAGTATGTCGTGTTCGCTTGACGAACGGCTTCGAAGTTACTTCCTACATCGGTGGTGAAGGTCACAACCTGCAAGAACACAGCGTAGTGCTGATTCGTGGCGGTCGTGTAAAAGACCTTCCAGGTGTTCGTTACCACACAGTACGTGGTAGCTTGGATACTTCTGGCGTACAAAATCGTAAGCAAGGCCGTTCTAAGTACGGTACTAAGCGTCCTAAGTAAGCAATTACGCTACTTTAATCGTTTAGACATAATTTTTTAATACAGTAAGGCCGAGCACAGAAATGGTCTCGGACTCACCTGAAGAGGATAATATCCATGCCTAGAAGACGCGTCGTCGCTAAGCGTGAAGTGCTTCCAGATCCTAAACACGGAAGCCAACTTCTTGCAAAGTTCATTAACCACGTAATGGTTAGTGGCAAGAAATCTGTAGCTGAAAGCATCGTTTACAATGCACTTGACACAGTTGCAGAACGCACTAAATCAGAAGAGCCAATGGCTATCTTCGAAAAAGCACTAGAATCTATCCAGCCAATGGTTGAGGTTAAATCTCGCCGTGTTGGTGGTGCAACTTACCAAGTACCTGTTGAAGTACGTCCAGCTCGTCGTTCAGCGCTATCTATGCGTTGGTTGGTTGAAGCTGCACGTAAGCGTGGCGAAAAATCTATGGCGCTACGTCTTGCAGGCGAAATTCTAGATGCGTCTGAGAACAAAGGTTCAGCTGTTAAGAAACGTGAAGACGTTCACCGTATGGCTGAAGCGAACAAAGCGTTCTCTCACTACCGTTTCTAATCATCCGGAGAAGCTTAAGTGGCACGTAAGACACCCATCAATCGTTACCGCAATATTGGTATTTGTGCGCACGTTGATGCGGGTAAGACGACAACTACTGAGCGTGTTCTGTTCTACACCGGTCTTTCTCATAAGATCGGTGAGGTCCATGATGGTGCAGCCACCATGGACTGGATGGAACAGGAGCAAGAGCGTGGAATCACGATCACTTCAGCGGCAACAACTTGCTTCTGGAGTGGGATGAGTCAGCAGTTTGATCAACACCGTATTAATATTATCGACACCCCTGGGCACGTAGACTTTACCATCGAGGTAGAGCGTTCTTTGCGTGTGCTAGATGGTGCTGTTGTAGTTCTGTGTGGATCTTCTGGTGTGCAGCCTCAAACAGAGACTGTTTGGCGTCAGGCAAACAAATACGAAGTGCCTCGCATGGTATTCGTCAATAAAATGGACCGTACGGGTGCAGATTATTTTCATGTTGTTCATCAACTTGGAGATCGTCTGAATGCTAATGCTGTTCCAATTCAGATTAACATCGGTACAGAAGAGAACTTCGCTGGCGTTGTTGATCTAATCTTGATGAAAGCCATCATGTGGAATGAAGAAGACCAGGGTATGACTTATACTTTGGAAGACATTCCTGCGGACTTGGTGGATGTTGCTGAAGAATGGCGTGAAAAAATGGTCGAGGCGGCCGCTGAAGCAAATGAAGAGTTAATGGATAAGTACCTTGAAGAAGGTGAATTGTCCGTTGAAGACATCAAGGCAGGCTTGCGCGCGCGAACACTCGCGAACGAAGTAGTATTGGTAACTTGTGGTTCTGCATTTAAGAACAAAGGTGTCCAAGCTGTACTTGATGCGGTTGTCGAATATCTTCCTTCACCCCTTGAAGTAAAAGCGATCGAAGGCACCCTTGAGGATGCTGAAACCGTTGTTACTCGTGAAGCGGATGACAACGCACCATTTGCGGCACTAGCATTTAAAATTGCTACTGACCCATTTGTGGGTACGCTTACTTTCGTGCGTGTGTATTCTGGCTCGTTAAATTCTGGTGATGCAGTGTATAACTCTGTAAAACACAAGAAAGAACGTGTTGGACGTATGGTTCAAATGCATGCCAATAACCGTGAGGAAATCAAAGAAGTTCTTGCGGGTGATATTGCGGCATTGATCGGCATGAAAGATGTCACCACAGGCGATACGCTGTGTGATAACAAAGATATTGTTGTCTTAGAGCGTATGGAGTTCCCTGAGCCAGTAATTTCTGTCGCTGTAGAGCCTAAGTCTCAAGCGGATCAAGATAAAATGGCTGTGGCTCTTGGTAAGTTAGCACAGGAAGACCCTTCTTTCCGTGTTGAAACTCACGAAGAGACAGGTCAAACCATTATCTCTGGTATGGGTGAGCTTCACCTAGATATACTTGTGGACCGAATGAAGCGTGAATTTAAAGTTGACGCAAATATTGGTAAGCCACAGGTATCTTACCGAGAGAAAATTCGCAAAGAAGTGGAAGTTAACCACAAATTTGTACGACAGTCTGGTGGCCGAGGACAGTACGGTCACGTTGTTATGAAGCTGATTCCAACCGAACAAGAAGGCTTGGAATTCGTGAATGAGATTGTCGGTGGTGTTATTCCTAAGGAATACATCCCTGCTGTCGAGAAGGGCGTTTCAGAGCAAATGAAGAATGGTGTTATTGCTGGATACCCGTTATTGGGTTTGAAAGTTGTGCTGTTCGATGGATCCTTCCATGATGTTGACTCTAACGAAATGGCCTTTAAAATTGCAGCTTCTCAAGGCTTAAAGAAAGGTGCTGCGGACGCAGATCCTTGTGTTCTTGAGCCTGTGATGAAGGTAGAAGTTGTAACTCCTGAAGAGTACATGGGTGATGTGATGGGTGACCTGAATCGTCGTCGTGGACTTGTACAGGGGATGGAAGACTCCCCATCTGGTAAGATTATTCGAGCAGAAGTGCCGTTAGGCGAGATGTTTGGGTATGCAACAGATGTGCGTAGCTTGTCGCAAGGGCGTGCGAGTTATGCAATGGAGTTTCTGAAATACGCTGAAGCGCCAGCTAGTGTGGCAGACGCGATCATCAAAAATGAAATTTAATCATCATACTTACTATTTATAAGGTGTATGTATCATGGCAAAAGAAAAGTTCGAACGTAGTAAACCACACGTTAACGTTGGTACTATCGGTCACGTTGACCACGGTAAAACTACTCTAACAGCAGCACTTACTCGTGTATGTGCAGAAGTATTCGGCGGTACAGCGGTTGCTTTTGACGGTATCGACAACGCTCCAGAAGAGCGTGAGCGTGGTATCACGATCGCAACTTCTCACGTAGAGTACGATTCTCCAACTCGTCACTACGCACACGTAGACTGTCCTGGACACGCCGATTATGTTAAAAACATGATCACTGGTGCTGCTCAAATGGACGGCGCGATCCTAGTGTGTGGTGCGACTGACGGCCCAATGCCTCAGACTCGTGAGCACATCCTTCTTTCTCGTCAGGTAGGTGTACCTTACATCGTAGTTTTCCTAAACAAAGCAGACCTTCTAGCTGAAGACTGTGGCGGTGCTGACTCTGAAGAATACGCAGAAATGCTTGAGCTTGTAGAGATGGAACTACGTGACCTTCTTTCTGAGTACGACTTCCCAGGTGATGACACTCCAATCATCCCAGGTTCTGCCCTAATGGCATTGAACGGCGAAGACGGCAACGAAATGGGTACTACTGCAGTTAAGAAACTAGTAGAAACTCTAGACGAGTACATCCCTGAGCCAGAGCGTGCAATCGACGGTGCATTCATCATGCCTATCGAGGACGTATTCTCTATCCAAGGTCGTGGTACTGTAGTAACTGGCCGTGTAGAGCGTGGTATCAT
Organism: Marinomonas communis; assembly: GCF_004363305.1. GTDB lineage: Bacteria > Pseudomonadota > Gammaproteobacteria > Pseudomonadales > Marinomonadaceae > Marinomonas > Marinomonas communis. Next base: position 22,404 of record NZ_SNZA01000008.1, read on the forward strand.
CAAAGTTGGTGAAGAAGTTGAAATCGTTGGTATCAAAGATACTACTAAAACAACTTGTACTGGCGTTGAGATGTTCCGTAAGCTTCTAGACGAAGGTCGTGCTGGTGAGAACTGTGGTATCCTTCTACGTGGTACTAAGCGTGACGAAGTTCAGCGTGGTCAAGTACTAGCTAAGCCTGGTTCTATCAACCCACACACTGAATTCGAAGCAGAAGTATACGTTCTGTCTAAAGATGAAGGTGGTCGTCACACTCCATTCTTCAAAGGTTACCGTCCACAGTTCTACTTCCGTACAACTGACGTAACTGGTTCTTGTGAACTACCTGAAGGCGTGGAAATGGTTATGCCTGGTGACAACATTCAAATGACTGTTACTCTAATTCACCCAATCGCGATGGACGAAGGTCTACGTTTCGCGATCCGTGAAGGTGGTCGTACAGTAGGTGCTGGTGTTGTTGCTAAGGTTCTTAAATAATATCTAGTTAATCTAGATAGGTTTAAGAAACCCAACAGAAAAGGTCGCTCCTTGAGCGGCCTTTTTTTATGAGTGCTGTTTTTAAACTGGTTACTTGACAACCAATTTTAAAGCGGCTAACATTCGCCGTCCTTAAATAAGGATGGTAGATCAAATTTTGTACAAAAGATCTATCTGAACATAGTATTTGGAGTTGGAAATGCAAAGCCAAAAAATCCGTATTCGTTTGAAAGCATTCGATCACCGTCTGATCGACGCTTCAACGCAAGAGATTGTGGACACTGCTAAGCGCACAGGCGCTCAAGTACGTGGTCCAATTCCACTTCCTACTCGCAAAGAACGTTACACTGTACTGATTTCTCCACACGTAAACAAAGATGCGCGTGATCAATACGAAATCCGTACACACAAACGTGTTCTAGACATCGTTGAGCCAACAGAAAAAACTGTTGATGCTCTAATGAAGCTAGATCTTGCGGCAGGCGTGGAAGTACAAATTTCTTTGGGCTAATCCCCAAAGTTTTAGGGGTGCGATAACCAACAAGTATTTGTTGGCCTAAGCACATTAGTGGAACGATCTGGAATGGTCGGCCGTAGCGGGTGATAGCCCCGTACACAACTGGCAATTGAGGTAAAAAATGGCTATTCAATTAGTCGGACGTAAAGCCGGAATGACACGTATCTTCAACGAAGATGGTGTATCCGTGCCAGTAACCGTTATCGAGGTTGAACCGAACCGTGTAACACAGGTGAAAAACGCAGAAACTGACGGCTACGCAGCTGTTCAAGTAACTGTAGGTACTCGCCGTGCTAGCCGTGTAAACAAAGCTGCTGCAGGTCACTTTGCAAAAGCGAACGTTGAAGCGGGTCGTGGTTTGTGGGAGTTCCGCCTTTCAGGTGACGAAAAAGAAATCAATGTTGGCGACGAGCTAACAGTAGCGGATTTTGAAGCTATTACTTCTGTTGACGTAACTGGTCAATCAAAAGGTAAAGGTTTCCAAGGTGGCGTTAAGCGTCACAACTTCCGTACGCAAGATGCTACACACGGTAACTCATTGTCTCACCGTGCTCCTGGTTCCATCGGTCAATGTCAAACACCTGGTCGTGTTTGGAAAGGCAAAAAGATGGCTGGTCACATGGGCGCAGCTCAAGTAACAACTCAGTCTTTAGAAGTTGTTCGCGTTGATGCTGAGCGTAACCTTATCCTTGTTAAAGGTGCGGTTCCTGGCGCTGTAAATGGTGACGTAATCGTTCAACCAGCAGTTAAAGCTCGCTAAGAGGGGTAGACAATGAACTTGAATCTAACAGGTGCTGAAGGAACTGTAGAAGTTTCTGACGTGACCTTTGCGCGTGAATACAACGAAGCGCTAGTTCACCAGGTTGTTACTGCTTACCTGGCTGGTGCTCGTCAAGGCTCTCGTGCTCAGAAAACTCGCTCTGAAGTAGCCGGTGGCGGTAAAAAGCCATGGCGTCAAAAAGGTTCTGGCCGCGCACGTGCTGGTACAATCCGTAGTCCTCTATGGCGTACTGGTGGCGTAACTTTCGCTGCTAAACCTCAAGACCACTCTCAGAAAGTAAACAAGAAGATGTATCGTGCAGCAATGCGCACCATCTGGTCTGAGCTTGCTCGTCAAGACCGTCTTGTTGTAGTTGAAGAGCTTTCAATCGAAGCTCCAAAAACTAAGCTTTTCAAAGCTAAAATGGCTGAATTGAATGTTGAGAACGCGCTAGTTGTAGCGCAAGAGCTAGATGCAAATCTGTTCCTAGCTGCTCGCAACATTCCGAACGTTGACGTTCGTGATGCAGCGTCTGTTGACCCTGTTAGCTTGATTGCATACGACAAAGTGTTGGTGACAGTTGGTGCTCTGAAACAAGTTGAGGAGGCACTAGCATGATCGGCGAACGCATTTATAAAGTGTTGTTAGGTCCACACATCTCTGAGAAAGCGACTATCGTTGCCGAAGGTAATGGTCAGTACGTATTCCGCGTAGTAAAAGACGCGACTAAGCCAGAGATTAAACAAGCAATCGAAGCGTTGTTTGAAGTCAAAGTTGAATCTGTTCGCACGTTGAACCAAAAAGGTAAAACGAAGCGCACTGTTCGTGGTCTAGGCAAGCGTAACGACGTGAAAAAAGCGTACGTACGTTTGGCAGAAGGCCAAGAAATTGATTTCTTGGGCGCTGAATAAGGGGAGATAGGTCAATGGCTGTTGTAAAAAGTAAGCCAACGTCTGCAGGCCGTCGTCACGTTGTTAAAGTTGTTAACACTGACTTGCATAAAGGTGCGCCTTACGCGCCTTTGCTAGACAAAAAAAGCAAGTCTGGTGGTCGTAACAACAACGGACGCATCACTACGCGTCACGTAGGTGGTGGTCACAAGCAGCATTACCGTGTTGTAGATTTCCGTCGTAACAAAGATGGTATCCCTGCGGTAGTTGAGCGTTTGGAATATGATCCAAACCGTTCTGCACACATTGCATTAGTAAAATATGCTGATGGTGAGCGTCGTTACATCATCGCTTCTAAAGGTCTAGAAGCTGGTGCTGTCGTTTCTAGCGGTGCTGATGCGCCTATCAAAGCTGGTAATACTTTGCCTCTGCAAAACATTCCAGTAGGTAGCATTGTTCACTGTATCGAGCTTAAGCCAGGTAAAGGTGCACAAATTGCACGTTCTGCTGGTGCTTCTGCTCAGCTTGTTGCTCGTGAAGGTCGTTACGTAACTCTACGTCTACGTTCTGGTGAGATGCGTAAAGTTCTAACTGAATGTCGCGCAACTCTTGGTGAAGTATCTAACTCTGAGCACACTCTACGTGTTCTAGGTAAAGCTGGTGCTAAGCGCTGGCGTGGTGTTCGCCCAACAGTTCGTGGTGCGGCAATGAACCCGGTTGATCACCCACACGGTGGTGGTGAAGGTCGTAGCTCTGGTGGTCGTCACCCAGTTACTCCTTGGGGCGTGCCTACTAAAGGTTACAAAACGCGCAAGAACAAGCGTACTGATAAACTTATTGTACGTCGTCGTACTAAGTAATAAGAGGAAACGACTGTGCCACGTTCACTAAAAAAAGGTCCTTTTATCGACCTTCATTTGTTGAAAAAGGTAGAGGCTGCGGTAGAAAAGAATGACCGTCGTCCAATTAAAACTTGGTCGCGCCGTTCTACAATCTTCCCTGAATTCGTAGGGTTGACTATCGCTGTCCATAATGGTCGCCAACACGTCCCAGTTCTAGTATCTGAGGATATGGTCGGTCATAAATTGGGTGAGTTCGCTCCGACCCGTACCTACAAGGGTCACGCTGCGGACAAAAAGGCCAAACGGTAATTAAGGGGTATTAATCATGAGTGAAGTAAGCGCTTCATTGAAGGGTGCTCGCCTCTCAGCGCAGAAGGCCCGTTTGGTAGCAGATCAAATCCGCGGCAAATCTGTAAGCGAAGCACTGAACATTTTGGCGTTCAGTCCTAAAAAGGCGGCAGCAATTGTCAAGAAAGTACTAGAGTCTGCTGTAGCTAACGCTGAGCATAACGAAGGTGCTGATATCGATGACTTGCGTGTTTCTACGATCTACGTTGACGAGGCTATGACTCTAAAACGTATCAAAGCTCGTGCTAAAGGCCGTGCTGATCGTATTCTAAAACGCGGTTGCCATATTACAGTTAAAGTCGCTGACTAATTAGGAGATACCCAATGGGTCAGAAGGTTCATCCAACTGGAATTCGCCTAGGGATAGTTAAAGACCATACTTCTACTTGGTATGCGAACAACCAAAACTACTCTAAGCAACTTTTAAACGATCTTCAGGTACGTAAATACCTAGAAGAGAAACTTGTACAGGCTTCTGTTTCTCGCATCGAGATCCAGCGTCCTGCACAAACAGCTCGTATTACTATCCACACTGCTCGTCCGGGCATCGTGATTGGTAAGAAAGGCGAAGATGTTGAGAAACTACGTAACGCTGTATCAGCAATGATGGGTGTTCCAGTTCACATCAACATCGAAGAAATTCGTAAACCAGAACTAGATGCTAAATTGGTTGCGCAAAACATTGCTGGCCAGCTTGAGCGTCGTGTTATGTTCCGTCGTGCAATGAAGCGTGCAGTACAAAACGCTATGCGTGCCGGCGCGAAAGGTATCAAGGTTCAGGTAAGTGGTCGTCTGGGCGGTGCTGAAATCGCACGTGCAGAATGGTACCGTGAAGGTCGTGTGCCTCTACACACTCTACGTGCTGACATCGACTACGCTACTTATGAAGCTCTAACAACTTACGGCATCATCGGTGTTAAAGTTTGGATCTTCAAAGGCGAAATCTTGGGCGGTATTGAACAAGTGCGTGCTGAAAAAGGCGCACAGAAGAAGAAGTCTAAGTAGGGGGTAGTCAATGTTACAGCCGAAACGTACTAAGTTCCGTAAGATGCAAAAAGGCCGTAACCGCGGTCTAGCACTTCGCGGTAACCAAGTTAGCTTTGGTGAATTCGGATTGAAGTCGACTGAACGTGGTCGAATCACCGCTCGTCAAATTGAAGCGGCGCGTCGTGCAATGACTCGTCACATCAAGCGTGGTGGTAAAATTTGGATCCGTGTATTCCCAGATAAGCCTATTACTCAGAAGCCTCTTGAAGTGCGTCAGGGTAAAGGTAAAGGTAGCGTAGAATACTGGGTGGCTCAAATCCAACCAGGTAAGATGCTTTATGAAGTTGAGGGCGTATCTGAATCTCTAGCTCGCGAAGCTTTCGCGCTAGCAGCAGCTAAGCTTCCTCTAGCTACAACTTTCGTAACGCGTACGGTGATGTAGATGAAAGCAAAAGAATTGCAAGAAAAGTCTGTAGCTGAGCTACAGCAGACCTTGATCGAACTACTACGTGAGCAATTTACTCTGCGTATGCAGAAAGCCACTGGTCAGTTGGCTCAAACGCATTTGCTCTCGCAAGTTCGCCGCAATATCGCACGTGTTAAAACCGTGCTAAATGATAAGGCAGGTAACTAAGATGGCAAGTGTAGAAACTCAAGCTCGTACAGCTACTGGTAAAGTAGTAAGCGATAAGATGGATAAGTCCATCGTGGTACTAGTTGAGCGTACTGAACGTCACCCTCTATACGGTAAGTTCGTTCGTCGTTCTACTAAACTACACGCTCATGATGAAAACAACGAGTGTCAAGTTGGTGATACAGTTAAGGTTGTTGAAACACGTCCTTACTCTAAAACTAAAACTTGGAAACTGGTTCAGGTTGTTGAGAAAGCAGCTGCTGTATAAGCAGCTCCTTCCTTCATGAGACTTGTTATCTAATTTGATTGGAGAGCAGAAATGATTCAAACAGAATCGATGCTTGATGTAGCAGATAACAGCGGCGCAAAGCGCGTTCAGTGTATTAAAGTACTGGGTGGCTCTCATCGTCGTTATGCTACTATTGGTGACGTAATTAAAGTCACAGTTAAAGAAGCGATCCCTCGTGGTCGTGTTAAGAAAGGCCAAGTTATGAACGCAGTTGTCGTTCGAACTAAGAAAGGTGTGCGTCGCCCTGATGGCTCAGTGATCCGTTTTGATGTAAACTCTGCGGTTCTATTGAACGCATCTGGCGCGCCAATTGGTACACGTATCTTTGGCCCTGTGACACGTGAGTTGCGTACAGAGCAATTCATGAAAATTGTTTCTCTTGCGCCAGAAGTGCTGTAAGAGGTAGGGGACCGAATATGCGTAAAATCAAACGTGACGATGAAGTCGTAGTAATTGCTGGTAAAGACAAAGGCAAACGCGGCAAAGTTGTTAAAGTAGTAGACGAAAACCGCGTGATTGTTTCTGGTATCAATATGGTCAAGAAACATGAGAAGCCAAACCCAATGAAGGGTACGACTGGCGGTATCGTTGAAAAAGAAGCACCTATCCAGGTTTCTAACGTAGCCATTTTTAACAATGCTACTGGTAAAGCGGATCGCGTCGGCTTTAAAGTGAATGAAGACGGTACTAAAGTACGTGTTTTCAAATCAAACAGTGAAGCGATCGACGCCTAAGAGCGAGAATTATAGCCATGGCGAGACTTAAGCAAGTTTATAAAGATCAAGTAGTAGCTCAACTGACTGAACAGTTCAGCTACAAAAACGTAATGGAAGTGCCTAAGATCACTAAAATTACGTTGAACATGGGTGTTGGTGAAGCTATCGCAGACAAGAAACTTCTTGAAAATGCGGTAAATGATCTTACAGCACTTAGCGGCCAAAAAGTTGTAGTAACAAAAGCACGCAAATCTGTTGCGGGCTTCAAAATCCGTGACGGTTACCCGATCGGTTGTAAAGTTACTCTTCGTGGCGACCGTATGTGGGATTTCTTCGACCGTTTGGTTGACGTTGCAATCCCACGTATCCGTGACTTCCGTGGTTTGAACCCGAAGTCATTTGACGGACGCGGTAACTACAGCATGGGTGTTAAAGAGCAGATCATCTTCCCAGAAATCGATTACGATAAAGTTGATCGTGTACGTGGTCTTGATATCACTATCACAACAACTGCTCGTACCGACGAAGAAGGTCGTGCTTTGCTAGCCGCCTTTAGTTTCCCTTTCAAGAAATAAGAGGTAGGAATCATGGCTAAAGTATCAATGATTCAACGCGAAGCTAAGCGCACAAAATTAGTAGCAAAGTACGCTGAAAAGCGTGCTGCTCTAAAAGCGATCATTAACGACGTTAATGCATCGGACGATGAAAAGTGGGAAGCAACGCTTAAACTGCAAGCGCTTCCACGCGATTCATCTTCTTCTCGCCAGCGTAACCGTTGTCAGGTTACTGGTCGTCCACACGGCGTATTCCGTCGCTTCGGCTTGTCTCGTATCAAGCTACGTGAAGCAGCGATGCGCGGTGATGTACCAGGCTTGAAGAAAGCTAGTTGGTAAGCAAGTAGAGCGCGATCATAATACATTGCAGTGAGGGGGTGTCCAAATACTGGACATTCCGCTCGCTGCTGTGTACTATGCGCGAGCTCTATTTGCTGCACAATGGTTTTTTCTATTAGGAGCTCTTAAATGAGTATGCAAGATACACTTGCGGATATGATCACTCGTATCCGTAACGCACAGTTGGCTGCAAAAACAACTGTGTCTATGCCTTCATCAAAAATGAAGGTGTCTGTTGCTAACGTTCTTCGTGAAGAAGGTTACGTAAGCGGCGTTAGCGTTGAAGAAGGTGCTAAACCTACTCTTACTATCGAACTTAAATACTTCGAAGGTAAGCCAGTAATCGAAGAGATCAAGCGCGTCTCTCGTCCAAGTTTGCGTCAATACAAAGCATCAGCAGAACTACCAAAAGTAGAAGCAGGCCTAGGCGTTGCTATCATCTCTACTTCAAAAGGTGTTATGACTGATCGTGCAGCTCGTGCTGCTGGTATTGGTGGCGAAGTTATCTGCACAGTATTCTAGGAGTTAGTATGTCTCGAGTTGCGAAAAGCCCTGTGACGCTTCCTAGTGGTGTAGAAGTTACTCTAAATGGCCAAGCTATTGCTGTAAAAGGCGGTAAAGGCACTCTAGAGTTTAACGTCCACGCAAGCGTTGAAGTTAAGCAAGAAGAAAACGTTCTTACTTTTGCTCCACGTGATGGTGCAAAACAAAGCCGTGCACTAGCTGGTACTACTCGTGCCCTAGTTAACAACATGGTTACTGGTGTTAGCCAAGGCTTTGAAAAACGTCTACTACTACAAGGTGTAGGTTACCGTGCTGCTGTTAAAGGCAACGTACTTAACCTTGCACTAGGTTTCTCTCACCCAGTAGATTACGAATTGCCAGAAGGCATCACTGCTGAGTGTGCATCACAAACAGAAGTTATTCTTCGCGGTATCGACAAGCAAGCGCTAGGTCAAGCAGCTGCTGAAGTTCGCGGCTTCCGTCCACCAGAGCCATACAAAGGCAAAGGTGTTCGCTACGCTGACGAAGTTGTTCGCCGTAAAGAAGCTAAGAAAAAGTAGTAGGTAAGCATTCATGAACACTAAGAAACAATCTCGAATTCGTCGTGCTCGCCGCACGCGTTTGCATATTCGTGACCTAGGTGCGAACCGTCTTACTGTAAATCGCACGCCTCGTCACATGTATGCACAAGTTATTTCGCCATGTGGTAGCAAAGTGCTAGCAAGCGCTTCTACTCTAGACGCGAGCCTACGTTCTACTGCGACTGGTAACAAAGATGCAGCGGCTAAAGTGGGTGCATTAATTGCTGAACGTGCTAAAGAAGCTGGCATTACTGCTGTAGCTTTCGATCGTTCTGGCTTCAAATACCACGGTCGCGTTCAAGCGCTAGCTGATGCTGCGCGTGAAGCTGGTCTAGAGTTCTAAGGGGTAGCAAATGGCAGTTAACGAACAACAAACTAGTGATCTTCAAGAGAAGCTAGTACAAGTAAACCGCGTTGCTAAAGTAGTTAAGGGTGGTCGTATCTTCTCTTTCACTGCTTTAACAGTAGTTGGTGATGGTAACGGTAAAGTAGGTTACGGTCGTGGTAAAGCACGTGAAGTACCTCAGGCTATCCAAAAAGCGATGGAACAAGCTCGCCGCAACATGGTTTCTGTTGCGCTAGATGGCGACACTCTACAGTACCCAGTTAAAGCGGTTCACGGTGCATCTAAAGTGTACATGCAGCCAGCTTCTCAAGGTACTGGTGTTATCGCTGGTGGTGCGATGCGTGCGGTTCTTGAAATTGCAGGCGTACACAACGTATTAGCAAAATGCTACGGTTCAACTAACCCTGTTAACGTTGTACAAGCAACGATTAAAGGTTTGGCTGACATGCGTGCACCTGAGCAAATCGCTGCAAAACGCGGTAAGTCTGTCGATCAAATTTTGGGGTAATGTGAAATGGCTAACAAAACCATCTCAGTTCAACTGACTCGTAGCCCAATCGGTCGTCTTCCAAAGCACCGTGAAACAGTTAAAGGCTTGGGTCTTAAAAAGATCGGTCAAGTTCGTGAACTAGAAGATACTCCTTCTGTTCGTGGCATGATCAATAAAGTTTATTACATGGTTAAAGTGGTAGGAGAATAACATGTTCCTAAATACTATTCGCCCTGGCGAAGGTAGCAAGCATGCTCCTAAACGTGTAGGCCGCGGTATTGGTAGCGGTTTGGGCAAAACAGGCGGACGTGGTCATAAAGGTCTTAAGTCTCGCTCTGGTGGCTCAGTTAAGCCAGGTTTTGAAGGCGGTCAAATGCCATTGCAGCGTCGTCTGCCAAAATTTGGTTTCACTTCACGTCAGGCTCAGTATGTAGCTGAAGTTCGTCTAAACGAACTAGCCGCAGTGAATGCAGAAGTTGTAGATTTGGCTGCTCTTAAAGCTGCCGACATCCTAGGTGACAAAATTAAGACTGCTAAAGTTATTCTTTCTGGTTCAATCGAGAAAGCTGTAACTGTACGTGGCCTAAAAGTTACTAAAGGTGCTCGTGCTGCTATCGAAGCAGCTGGCGGAAAAGTTGAGGAATAGATGACAAAGCGTGGCTCACTACCAGCAGGTATGCAAAGCGGACTTGGCGAGCTTTGGGCTCGTATCCGTTTTGTTTTCTTAGCAATTATTGTATATCGAATTGGTGCACACATTCCGGTGCCTGGTATTAACCCAGACCGTCTGTCTGCATTGTTCGACCAGAACGAAGGCACAATCCTGAGTCTCTTTAATGTGTTCTCAGGCGGCGCATTGGAACGAATGAGTATTTTTGCTCTTGGTATCCTGCCCTATATTTCTGCTTCGATCATTATGCAGTTATTGACCGTAGTGAGTCCGCAGCTAGAGCAGCTTAAGAAGGAAGGTGAAGCGGGTCGTCGTAAGATTACTCAATACACTCGTTATGGTACGGTTCTTCTTGCTCTTGTTCAGTCTGCTTCTATGGCAGTCGGCCTAGCAAGCCAAGGTATTTCGTTCAGCTCAGGTTTAGAGTTTTACGCTGTTGCAGTGGTAACTCTTGTAGCTGGTACGGTTTTCTTGATGTGGCTAGGTGAGCAAGTAACAGAGAAAGGCATTGGTAATGGTATTTCGATCCTTATCTTTGCTGGTATCGTGGCTGGTCTTCCTTCAGCTCTAGGTCGTTCTTTTGAATCAGCCCGTCAAGGTGATATCAATATCCTTGCACTGCTTTTGATTGGCGTATTGGCTGTTGCGACAGTCGCGTTCGTTGTTTTCATCGAGCGTGGCCAGCGTCGTATAACAGTTAACTATGCTAAACGTCAGCAGGGCAAAAAGGTGTTTGCCGCACAAAAGAGTCATTTGCCACTAAAAGTAAACATGGCTGGTGTGATTCCGCCTATCTTTGCTTCTAGTATTCTTCTGTTCCCTGCATCGATTGGACAATGGTTCGGTCAAGGTGAGGGCATGGAATGGTTGCAAAATATATCTTTGGCTCTAGCTCCTGGGCAACCGCTATATGTGCTGTTGTTTGCGATAGCAATTGTTTTCTTTTGCTTCTTTTATACAGCGCTGGTGTTCAACCCTAAAGATGTGGCAGATAACTTGAAAAAGTCCGGTGCGTTTTTGCCGGGCATTCGTCCAGGCGACCATACAGCTCGATATATCGACGGTGTTATGACTCGTTTGACGCTATTCGGTGCATTGTATATCACGCTAGTGTCATTGATGCCTCAGTTCTTTGTTGTGGCATGGAATGTTCCTTTCTACTTCGGCGGTACTTCGATGTTAATCGTTGTTGTCGTTGTGATGGACTTCATGTCTCAAGTACAAAGTCACTTAATGAGTCATCAATACGAATCATTAATGAAAAAGTCTAATCTGACTGGATATGGTCCAAATGGCCTAATGCGTTAAGCATAGGTTGGAGTTGAACATGAAAGTACGTGCATCTGTAAAGAAAATCTGTCGTAACTGTAAAATCGTTCGTCGTAACGGTTCAGTTCGAGTGATCTGCTCTGAGCCTCGTCACAAACAGCGTCAAGGTTAATAGCTCGATTATTCGATGATGGGAGGGTGGTTGATTTTTGTCCGCTACGCTGGCATAATCATCCGCCCTCATGAAAGCAAAGTGATGAAGAGATTCATCCATAACAACGGAGTAAAGTGAATGGCCCGTATAGCCGGTGTCAATATTCCTGACAATAAACATGCGGTCATTTCTCTAACTTACATCTTCGGGATCGGTCGCACACGCTCACAAGAAATCTGCCAAGCTGCAGGTATCGCAGAAACTGATAAAATCGGTTCTCTAAGTGATGAAGTGCTAGACCGTCTACGTGGCGAAGTTGCTAAGTTTACTGTAGAGGGTGACCTCCGCCGTGAAGTCAGCATGTCTATCAAGCGTTTGATGGACTTAGGCTGTAACCGTGGCATCCGTCACCGCCGCAGCTTACCTGTTCGTGGTCAACGTACCAAAACGAACGCTCGTACGCGAAAAGGCCCTCGTAAGCCAATTCGTAAGTAATTCAACGCGTTTCGCTCTAGTGCATTAAGTCTGCTAGAGCTGAGCATTAGATTTAGGAAAAGTGCAATATGGCTAAGCCAGCAACGCGCAATACCAAGAAAAAAGTCAAAAAGACGGTCGTCGACGGTGTTGCTCATGTACACGCGTCTTTTAACAACACGATCGTGACTATCACTGATCGCCAAGGCAATGCTTTGTCTTGGGCGACTGCAGGTGGTTCTGGTTTCCGCGGTTCTCGTAAAAGTACCCCATTTGCGGCACAGGTTGCTGCAGAACGTGCCGGAGCTGCTGCTCAAGAGTTCGGCCTAAAGAACGTTGACGTAATGATCAAGGGCCCTGGTCCTGGTCGTGAATCCGCAGTTCGTGCATTGAATGCATTGGGCCTGCGCATCAACAACATCACAGACGTGACGCCAATCCCGCACAATGGTTGCCGTCCGCCTAAGAAACGTCGCGTTTAAGAGGAGACAGACACATGGCTCGTTATTTAGGTCCTACTTGTAAATTGTCTCGTCGTGAAGGCACAGACTTACAACTTAAAAGTGGCTCACGCGCTTTAGAATCAAAATGTAAAGCAGAAACAGTTCCTGGTGTGCACGGTGCACGTCGTGGTCGTCTTTCTGATTACGGTCTACAGCTTCGTGAAAAGCAAAAAGTTCGTCGTATTTACGGCATTCTTGAAAAACAATTCCGCAACTACTACAAAGACGCGGCGCGTATCAAAGGTGCAACAGGTGAAAACCTTCTGCAACTTCTTGAGTCTCGTCTAGACAACGTAGTTTACCGTGCTGGCTTCGGTTCAACACGTGCGGAAGCTCGTCAGCTAGTAGGCCACAAGGCTATCCTAGTTAACGGCGAAGCGGTTAACATCGCATCTTACCAAGTTAAAGCTGGTGATGTTGTGTCTATCCGTGAAAAAGCTAAGAAGCAGTTGCGTGTACAAAACGCACTAGAGCTATCTAAAAATCGTGCGCCGATCCACTGGATCGAAGTTGATTCAACTAAATTGGAAGCAACTTACAAAGCTGCTCCTGAGCGTGCCGATTTATCAGCTGAAATTAATGAGAACCTAATCGTCGAGCTTTACTCTAAGTAATAGCTAGATGGTTAGGATTAAGAAATAGGTGGATCTATGCAGCGTTCAGTGAGCGAATTGTTAACCCCACGCAACATCGAAGTTCAAGAATTAGGTCAATCACGTGCCAAAGTGACACTACAACCACTAGAGCGTGGTTTTGGTCATACTTTGGGTAACGCGTTGCGCCGTATTCTTTTGTCTTCTATGCCTGGTTGTGCAATCGTTGAGGTAGAAATCGACGGTGTATTGCATGAATACAGTGCGATTGAAGGGGTAAAAGAAGACGTTATTGAAATTCTTCTTAACCTAAAAGGAGTTGCGATCGCTCTACACGGGCAAGATGAAGCAACTCTAACACTAAGTAAGAAAGGTCCTGGTGTTGTAACAGCTGGAGATATCCAACTTGTTGCTGACTCAGAGATCGCTAACCCAGATCATGTGATTTGTCACCTTGATGACACTGCTGAACTTAACATGCAGATCAAGGTAGCACGTGGTCGTGGTTATGAGCCTGCTGACGCTCGTGTTGCTAGTGACGATGAGACTCGTCCTATTGGTCGCTTGCAGCTGGATGCCTCTTTCAGTCCTGTTCGTCGTGTTGCTTACAGTGTTGAGAATGCTCGTGTAGAGCAGCGTACTGACCTAGACAAACTTGTCATTGACATTGAGTCTAACGGTACGATTGATGCTGAAGAAGCGATTCGCCGCGCAGCGACAATTCTACAACAGCAAATCGCAGTATTTGTCGCTCTTGAGAGTGAAAGCGAAGCAGTTGTAGAAGAAGAAGAGGATGAGATTGATCCGATTTTGCTACGCCCGGTTGATGATCTTGAGCTAACCGTTCGCAGTGCTAACTGTCTGAAAGCAGAAAACATCTACTACATCGGTGATTTGATTCAGCGTACAGAGGTTGAGCTACTTAAAACGCCTAACCTTGGTAAGAAATCATTAACTGAAATTAAAGATGTTTTAGCACAGCGCGGTCTGTCTTTGGGAATGCGTCTGGAAAACTGGCCACCAGCTAGTTTGAAAGACGACAGCAAAGTTCTAGCTCGCTAGATCATTGTTCCCTGACCACCGTAGTTTGGTAAGGAATGTAAAATGCGTCATCGTAAGAGTGGACGTCACTTAAACCGTACTAGCTCACATCGTAAAGCGATGTTCAAAAACATGGCTGCTTCTTTATTCGAGCACGAAGTTATTAAGACTACGTTGCCGAAAGCCAAAGAACTTCGTCGCGTTGCTGAGCCTTTGATCACATTGGCGAAAGAAGATTCCGTTGCGAATCGTCGCCTAGCCTTTGCTCGTACTCGTAGCAAAGATGCAGTAGGTAAATTGTTCTCTGAGCTTGGTCCTCGTTACCAAGGTCGTCCTGGTGGTTACGTTCGCATTCTAAAATGCGGCTTCCGCGCAGGTGACAATGCACCTATGGCTTACGTTGAACTGGTTGATCGTCCAGTTGCGGAAGCTGCAGACGCTGAGTAATACAGCATTTGCTTAAAAAAAGCCGAGCCAAAAGCTCGGCTTTTTTATGTCTGAATGTTTCTGATGCCCAACAGGGTTTCAATAAAAAAGGAGCTTTACGCTCCTTTTTTATCTTCAAATTTCTCATTTAAAGCATTGGTTTTAAGAACCTAGCTGTGTGTGAAGTCCTGTGTTCTGCAACAGCTTCAGGTGTTCCTTCGGCAATGATATAGCCTCCGCCACTACCGCCTTCAGGTCCTAAATCTACAATCCAATCAGCCGTTTTAATGACGTCTAAGTTATGCTCAATTACTACAATCGTATTGCCGTGATCGCGTAAGCGATGCAGCACTGATAGCAGAAGTTCAATGTCTGCAAAGTGAAGTCCTGTTGTCGGTTCATCTAAGATATATAAGGTTTTGCCGGTATCGCGTTTAGAGAGTTCTTTTGCAAGTTTCACTCGCTGTGCTTCACCACCAGAAAGAGTGGTTGCCGCTTGCCCTAAACGTATGTAGCCAAGGCCAACATCGATCAGTGTTTGCAGTTTGCGCGCGATGGATGGCACTGGGTCAAAAAACTCGCGAGCTTCTTCGATCGTCATTTCTAAACATTCGTGAATGTTTTTGCCTTTGTAAGTGATTTCCAGGGTCTCACGGTTGTAACGTTGTCCTTTACATACATCACATGGAACGTATACATCTGGCAAGAAGTGCATTTCTACCTTGATAACACCGTCACCCTGACAGGCTTCACAGCGGCCTCCTTTCACATTAAATGAGAAGCGACCTGGTTTGTAGCCGCGAGAGCGAGCCTCTTGCGTAGCTGAGAACAGTTCACGCATTGGCGTAAAAATCCCTGTGTAGGTCGCAGGGTTTGAACGAGGTGTTCGGCCGATTGGGCTTTGGTCAATATCGACGCATTTATCAAAATGATCTAATCCCTCGATTTTCTCGTGTGGTGCCGTGGTTAATGTGGTTGCGCCATTCAACGCTGTTGCTGCCAAGGGGAACAGTGTTCCATTTATCAAAGTTGACTTACCAGACCCCGATACACCTGTTACACAGGTCATGACGCCAACAGGAATATTCAACGTAACATCGTTTAGATTGTTCCCTTTAGCCCCATGAAGTGTAAGCTGTTTGCCCTGAGTTGCTTGATGGCGTAGGGCGGGTACTTCGATTTTTCGTTTTC
The DNA here is from genome assembly GCF_004363305.1 of Marinomonas communis. Lineage (GTDB taxonomy): Bacteria > Pseudomonadota > Gammaproteobacteria > Pseudomonadales > Marinomonadaceae > Marinomonas > Marinomonas communis. Next base: position 37,997 of record NZ_SNZA01000008.1, read on the forward strand.
CAGTTAAGTATTGACCAGTGATCGATGCATCACAGTCCATGATGTCTTGCGGTGTACCTGAGGCAATTACTTGACCGCCGTGTACACCCGCACCCGGGCCGATATCAATTAGGTGATCTGCGACGCGTATGGCGTCTTCATCGTGTTCGACTACGATGACGGTATTCCCCAAGTCTCTTAAGCGAGTTAACGTACTTATTAAGCGTTCGTTATCGCGCTGGTGCAATCCAATGGAGGGCTCATCAAGGATGTACATCACCCCAACAAGTCCAGCACCGATTTGACTGGCTAAGCGGATTCGCTGTGCTTCCCCGCCTGAAAGTGAGTCAGCCTTACGGTCTAGAGTAAGGTAATCCAGTCCTACATTCACAAGGAAGCTTAGTCGATCGCGAATTTCCTTGAGAATCTTGGCTGCGATCTCACCTTTAGCGCCCGTTAGCTGCAGCTGTTCGAAGTATTCTAGGCATTCAGCAATTGGCTTTTTGACAATATCGGGCAGAGTCTCATCGTCAATAAACACATTACGAGCCGCTTTGTTTAAGCGTGTGCCATGGCAGCTTGGGCATGGTTTGGTGCTAATGTATTGCGATAGATCGTCACGGACGCTGTCAGATTCAGTTTCGTGGTAACGTCGGTTTAAATTAGGCAATACCCCTTCAAATACATGTGAGCGTGTCATCTTGTCGCCACGTTCATTGATGTAGACAAAGTCGATCTTATCTTTTCCGGAGCCATTTAAGATTTTGTCTTGATAGGCTTTAGGGATGTCTTTGAATTTTGTATCAATATCAAAGCCATAGAAGTTAGCCAGCGCATTGAGTTGTTGGAAATAGAAAATGCTGCGGCGACCCCAACCTCGGATAGCGCCTTCACCCAGCGTTAAGTTCTCATCTTGGATAACTCGGTCTGCATCAAATGCCTGCTGTGTGCCAAGTCCGTCACAGGTCTGACAAGCACCATTAGGGTTGTTGAATGAAAACAGCCTAGGTTCAAGTTCCGTAATCGCGTAACCACAAACTGGGCAGGCAAACTTACTTGAGAAAACCAGTTCATCCTTTTCATCATCCATATTGATGACCTTCGCGATGCCATCTGAGAGAGATAAACAGGTTTCAAAAGACTCTGCTAAACGAAGCTGTAAATCAGAGCGTACTTTAAAGCGATCGATGACGACTTCTATGGTGTGCTTTTTGTTCTTCTCCAGAGCTGGAGCATCGTCCAAGTCTACAACAATGCCATCGATACGCGCTCTGACAAAACCTTTAGAGAGTAATTCACTGATGGTATGAAGGTGCTCACCTTTACGATCTTTGATGATCGGTGCGAGCATCATCATTTTGCTTTCTTCTGGCAGCGATAAAACCTTGTCGACCATCTGGCTGATGGTTTGCGCTTCCAACGGTTCACCGTGATCTGGACAGCGTGGTTGGCCAGCGCGAGCATAGAGTAAGCGCAGATAATCGTACACTTCAGTAATGGTGCCCACTGTTGAGCGCGGGTTATGTGATGTGGATTTTTGCTCAATCGAAATCGCAGGGGATAAGCCTTCAATGTGGTCGATGTCTGGCTTTTCCATCATGGACAAGAATTGACGAGCATAAGTTGAAAGTGATTCAACGTAGCGACGTTGCCCTTCCGCATACAAAGTATCGAATGCCAGTGATGATTTACCGGACCCTGATAGGCCGGTGATGACCACTAGTTTGTCGCGAGGAATGTCCAAATCGATGTTTTTAAGATTGTGGGTCCGTGCGCCGCGAAGGGTTATAGTGTCCATGAGTCTCCAAAATGTAATGCAACCAAGGAAAAAGTCATTCAAACAAGAATAACTGTCTATTTTTACAGTAGTTAAAATAGAGCTTCAACGGTATTTTTAGTAAAATCTGCGATCTTTCAATAATCGTCTCTCAATTACGCAAGCAGTCGCACTTATGGATGTTATCGAACGCCGCTCAGTTTTAGCCTTAGCAATGGTTTATTTATTCCGTATGCTTGGGCTGTTTCTAATTATGCCTGTTATCAGTGTCGCTGCGGATGGCTTAGATGGAGCGGATGCTGCATTGATTGGTGCGGCAATTGGGATTTATGGTTTTACACAAGCTTCACTGCAAATCCCAATGGGGATGTTGTCCGATAAGCTAGGACGTAAGCGGGTCATACTATTTGGATTGTTGCTGTTTGCACTAGGTAGCATCATTTGTGCTCACGCTGACAGTATTGCCACTTTGATTATCGGTCGAGCGGTACAAGGCGCTGGCGCGATTGCCAGTACATTAATGGCGTTGCTGAGCGATGTGACCAAAGAGCAAAATCGTACTAAAGCCATGGCGATGGTCGGGATCAGTATCGGTGCATCGTTTATGTTGTCCTTAATACTGGGGCCAGTTCTGTTTCAATGGGTTGGCTTAGCAGGGCTGTTCTATCTATCTTTTGCCTTCTCTATTGTGGGTATGGGATTAATCGTATGGGCTGTCCCTAATGTGACGGAACATACGTTTAAGCGTGATACGACCCCAAGTTTGGTAGCATTAAAAGATGTATTGCGTAATGGGCGCCTGCGCTTTTTAAACATCAGTGTGTTTCTACTACATGGCAGTTTAACAGCCCTGTTCGTTGCGATTCCAAGCCTATTGATTCATCGCTATGGGCTGACCCTAGGGCAACACAGTATTTTATATTTGCTGGTCATGGGCGCAGCCTTTGTGCTTATGTTACCGTTGGTCATTGCTGCGGAAGCAAAAGGCTTAATGAAGCATGTGTTAACCATTGTGATCACTATAATTGGTCTAGCGACGGTGGCGATGGAGTGGGCATCTAACGTATGGCTGTTTGGCGTTACTGTATGCTTGTTCTTTGTCGCATTTAACACGCTCGAAGCTACGTTGCCTTCTGTTGTTAGTAAATTGGCACCAGTAGGATACCGCGGTACCGCTATGGGGGTCTTTTCAACTCATCAGTTTATGGGCGCCTTTGTTGGTGGAGCAGGTGGAGGTTGGTTACTACAAAATACCTCGATGACTATGCTGTTTAGTATTATTGGCGGTATTTGGTTACTTTGGGCAGTGGTCAGCGCGTGGCAGCCAACCCCAAAGCAAGTAACCAGTATGGCTTTTAGTGTTGTTGCACACACCGAAGACGATGTGCAGCAATTAACCGAAGAAATCATGGCAATCCAAGGAGTGGAAGACATGCAAATATTTATGGATGAGCAGACCGCTTATTTGAAAGTAGACAAAAAGCAGCTTGATAAAGCTGCGTTGCAGCGCATTGTGCCGCATGTAAAGTAATCTAGTATCAATCAGTACTGAAAATATTATTGGAGTAGCGTCATGGCACGTGGAGTAAATAAAGTAATCTTGATTGGCAACGCTGGCAGCGATGCAGAAGTGCGTTTCATGCCATCAGGTGCAGCCGTTGCAAATGTTAACTTGGCAACGACAGAGAGCTGGCGCGATCGCCAAACAGGTCAAATGCAAGAGCGCACAGAATGGCACCGTGTTGCCTTTATGGACCGTGGTAATTATCGCCTGGGCCAGATTGCTGGCGACTTCATCAAGAAAGGTTCGAAAGTGTACGTCGAAGGCTCTTTGCGTACGCGCGAGTGGGAGAAAGACGGCATCAAACGTTATACCACTGAGATCGTTGCTAACGAAATGCAACTTCTGGACGGCCGAGCAGATGGCCAACAGGGTGGTTATGACAACAACATGGGCGGCGGTTACGGCGGTGGTCAGCCTCAGCAGTCAGCACCACAACAAGGTGGTTACGGCTCAGCACCTCAGCAACCAGCACAACAGCCTCAGCAGGGTGGCTACGGTCAGCAGCCTGCTCAAAGTGGCTATGGTCAGCCTCAACAAGCAGCACCCGCAGCGCAACCTCAATCATTTGGTAGCTGGGGTAATCAACCACAGCAAGCTCCTGCACAACCAAAAGCGCCAGAGCCTGCTAAGCCACAGCAGCCAGCACCAAGCTTTGACGACTTTGACGACGACATCCCGTTCTGATCAAAGACAAAATCGGTGAATGGATAAAAAGGGCCACGGAGAATGTGGCCCTTTTTCGTATATAGAGTGGAATCCGATGGCAGACCTATCCTTCGCATGAAAAAGTCTCTAGCTTAAATAGAATGTTATTTGAAGGATGGAATTTATGCTGGATTTGGACTTTGCTTTGATTTTGCATCACCTAACCCAATTGGGCTTAGCTTTTTTACTGTCTTTGCCTATCGCATTTAATCGTGAGCATCATGATCGTGGTGCTGGGTTGAGAACGTTTCCCTTGGTTACCATCGCGTCTTGCTCGTTTATGTTGGTCGGGATGAGTGTCTATGAAGGATCCGATGCGGAGGCCCGTGTCATGTATGCCGTTATTACCGGGATGGGATTTATTGGTGGCGGAGCCATTTTTAAAAGTGGTGATTCAGTTTCTGGTACAGCGACTGCCGCAGGGATCTGGAACACGGGGGCGATCGGTGTGGCGGTGGCCTACAGTCGCTACGAAATCGCCATTCTGCTTTCTTTGATGGGATTTTTAATTTTTCAGTTTTCTGGTTCGTTGAAAAAGAGCACCAGTAAAATGGCAAAATAGCAGCCATTAGTCGTTGAATGACTATGCTGATATAATGTTCAGTCTTTTAAATCGCCTTGTTGGTTGCTGTAGGCATTCACCATTTTGCGTCATAAGGGGTATTACCCGTTGCTGACAGGGCTCCTGAGGGAGCCTTTGCTGTATTAAGTTGTCTTAAAAAAGGGTAGAGGCAATGAGTGTTGAGGTAACGTATGCAAGAGGACGATGATTTCTCTTTATTCGCGGAAGAGGTCCAAGGAATCCGGCCACTAAAAAAAACGGAAGTCTACCTTGGTAAAAAGCAAGGTGGTGTGGATTATTCAGAGCGTCAGAAAGCGGCTTTGATTGCCAAAGTGGAAGACCGTAATCATTTGTCGAAAGACTACGTTGAACGAGTTGATCCAAATGACATGCTCGAATACAAAAAAGACGGTGTTCAAGACGGTGTGTTTAAGCGCTTGCGTCAAGGCAAATACCCAATTGATTCCAGGTTGGATTTGCACAGAAGAACCGTTGAACAAGCCCGTCGCGATGTATTTCAGTTTGTGGAGGATTGCATGCGCCATGACATCAGGGTTGGTGTCATTGTGCATGGTAAAGGGGATCGAACCCCTGATCCGCAGGATCAAGCAACCATTAAGAGTTTTATCAATAAGTGGCTACGCGACTTAGACGACGTTATGGCCTTTCATTCCGCCCAGCGTCATCACGGTGGTTTGGGCGCGGTTTATGTGCTGTTCAAAAAGAGTGAGAAGGCTCGATTGGAAAACTGGGAGCGTCACCAAAAGCGTTAAAGATAGGCGCTTTATATCAGTGCCGATAAAATCACAATCTTGATATAATTTACACGCTTTATTGCTTGAGATTAGGGCTAAATCGCCCAATGATTCTAGTAATAGAAAAGATTTTAACAGGGGTAATTTATGACCACGAAAAATGCACACCACCCAGCATTTACCGCGATTCGCAGTGAATTTATCGAAGCGCTGGACGTCACAGTACAGGAATACGAACATAAGGTAACGGGCGCGAAGCATTTTCATATTGCCTCTGACAACGATGAAAACGTATTTTTAGTTGGCCTAAAAACCGTGCCGACGGATTCTACCGGTGTGGCGCATATTCTTGAACACACGGTTCTTTGTGGTTCTGAGCGTTTCCCTGTGCGCGATCCATTCTTTATGATGATTCGTCGCTCATTGAATACCTTTATGAACGCTTTCACGTCATCGGATTGGACGGCTTATCCATTTGCCAGCAAGAACAAAAAAGACTTCCGTAACCTTTTGGATGTTTATCTAGATGCCGTGTTCTTCTCACGTCTAGATCCATTGGATTTTTCCCAGGAAGGGCATCGCTTAGAGTTTGCCGAGCCAACCAATGCTGAGTCAGAGTTGACCTTCAAAGGCGTTGTATTCAACGAAATGAAAGGCGCGATGAGTTCGCCAACCTCTGTGTTATGGCAAGCCCTGACCAAATATCTATGCCCAAGCAACACCTACCACTTTAACTCAGGTGGTGAGCCAACCGATATTCCTGATCTATCTTACGATGATCTGATGGCGTTCTACCGTAAGCATTACCACCCATCGAATGCAGTCTTTATGACGTTCGGTGATATCCCAGCAGAAGAGCTGCAAGCCGAATTCGAAAGCAAGGTCTTAAGCCGCTTTGAGCGTTTAGATGATCAAGTAAGTGTGCCAAACGCTAAGCGTTACTTCTCGCCAGTTCGTGTTGAAGAAGGCTATGCGATTGATGAAGCGAAGGAAGATGGCAGTCACGTTGTAGTTGGCTGGTTATTGGGTGAAAGCATCGATCTTGCTCAGCAATTTGAAGCGCAGCTACTTTCGAGTGTGCTGCTAGATAACTCGGCTTCACCACTGCGTCGTGTGCTGGAAAACTCTGAATTAGGTGCTTCGCCATCGCCAATGTGTGGCCTTGAAGACAGCAACAAAGAAATGAGCTTCATGTGTGGCCTTGAAGGTGTTAAGCGTGAAAACGCGCCGCAAGTGGAAGCTTTGATTCTACAAACCCTTGAAGACATCGCTGAAAATGGCGTTGATCAAGACATGGTAGAAGCGATGTTGCATCAGCTTGAGTTGAGTCAGCGTGAAATCGGGGGCGACAGCTACCCATATGGTTTACAGTTGATTTTGACGGCACTGTCTACCGCGGTACACCAAGGTGATGTCATCGCTCAGCTTGACCTTGATCCTGTGATTGAGAGCATGCGTGAAAAGGTCTTACACAAAGACTACATCCCAACCTTAGTGCGTGACCTATTACTGTCAAATGCACATCGTGTGACATTAACCCTGAGCCCTGACGAAGCGCTAGAAACACGCCGCAACCAAGCGGAAAAAGATCGCCTAAGCAAAATCAAAGCAGGCCTAAGCGAAGAACAGAAACAGCATATCATCGAGCGTAGCCAAGCGTTGAAAGCACGCCAAGAGCAAGTAGACGATATGAGCATCTTGCCGAAAGTCGGCCTTGAAGATGTGCCTGCGCGTTTACCGGAATATGAGAACGAAAAAGTCTCTGAAACTTTGCCAATTACCTTCTATCCACAAGGAACAAACGGTCTAGTTTATCAACAGCTTGTCACGGAATTACCGGCATTGACCGAAGAAGAAACACAGCTTCTTCCTGTATACAGCTACCTTGTGACGGAATTGGGTGTTGGTGAACAAGACTACCTAGCGATTCAATCTCGCCAAGCTCAAGTATGTGGCGGCCTAGGTGCGTCATCATCGATTCGTCCTGAATTGATCGACAAACAGCGTGTGAATGGTTACTTCGTATTGAGTTCAAAAGCCTTGGTGCCAAATGCGGCAGCGATGACAGAGCTGATGGCGCAAACCTTTAACGACGTACGTTTTGATGAAACAGGTCGTATTAAAGAGCTGATTGCTCAGCGTCGTGCCCGTCGTGAACGTTCGATCACCGGTCAAGGTCACTCGTTAGCGATGAGTGCTGCATCCAGTGGTATGTCTGGCTTATCTGCTCAGCAAGAAGCATGGGGCGGTATGAGCGGTATTCGAGATGTGATTGCCTTGGATGATGCTCTTAAAGCAGACCCTCAGGCGATGACAGACCTGTGCACAACCTTACAATCTATCCACAGCAAACTTGCTGGCGCGGCTAAGCAAGTACTCTTGGTGGCTGAGCCGCATCATAAAGACGCGCTGTTAGAAGCCATCACACCGATGTGGGCTGGTGTTGCGAACCATGAGCAGTTGTCGCATTTCTCATTGCCTGCGATAGATAAGACGATCAAGCAAGCTTGGGTAACAGCAACGCAAGTAAGCTTCTGTGCCAAAGCCTTTAAAGCGGTGTCTGGTGAGCATCCGGACGTACCTGTATTAACCGTGCTGGGTGGCTTCTTACGCAATGGTTTCCTTCACCGCGCCATTCGAGAGCAAGGTGGCGCTTACGGTGGTGGTGCAACGTTTGATGCCAGCTGTGGTGCATTCCGCTTCTATTCTTACCGTGATCCACGTTTATTAGAAACACTCGCGGATTTCGATGCATCGATTGACTGGCTACTGGCCAATGAGCACTCCCATGATGCACTGGAAGAAGCGGTATTAGGCGTGATTGGCTCGATGGATAAACCTGGCTCCCCTGCAGGTGAAGCGCAAAGCGACTTCTTCCAGCAGTTGCATCATCGTACACGTGAATACCGTGAGGCCTTCCGTGCAGGTGTTTTAGGGGTAACCGTTGACGACTTAAAACGCGTCGCAAAACTCTATTTAACAAAAGAGAATGAAAATACAGCTGTCGTAACTGCCACTTCTAACAAAGCCATGCTAGAAGAGGCCGGTTTCGAGGTTTGTACTTTATAATCATAACGATAATTTAAATCTGAATGGATAATTCAATGGATCAGTTTCATGATATACGCCCTTACAACGACGATGAGGTCGCCGGGGTGTTGCAAAATTTAGTAAATACCCCCGATTTTATCGATACGATTGTCGGCTTTAAATTTACTAAATGGCCACAGTGGACACGTGGATTCTTAGCGATGGTCGTTAAGCACGTTTTGCAAAAGGAAGTGCGTAAAATTAATGATGTGCACGCATTCCAGATGCAAGTGGCCGACTACATGGAGCGTATGATCAAAACCACTACAAGCAATGTGGAATATCGCGGTATTGAAAAGCTTGCTAAGAATGAAGGCTACCTTTTCTTATCTAATCACCGTGATATCGCCATGGATCCTGCCTTTGTGAACTACGGCTTATATCTTAATGGCTTGGATACGGTTCGCATTGCGATAGGGGACAACTTGTTACGCCGTCCATTCGTTTCGGATCTGATGCGCTTGAATAAGAGCTTTATTGTGAAGCGTTCAGTGAATGGGGTACGTGAAATGATGGCGGCTTTTGGTCAGCTATCGGATTACATCACCCACTCTCTGACCCAAGAGCATTGTAATATCTGGATCGCTCAGAAAGAAGGGCGTGCGAAAGACGGTCTTGATCAAACTGATCCTGCGATTATTAAGATGTTTTTCATGAGTCAGAAAAAGCAGAAAGTGGCATTTCCTGAAGCCATGCAAAATCTCAAAATCGTACCTGTTTCGATTTCTTATGAATACGACCCTTGTGCCTTTGATAAAGCGCGCGAGCTGCATGAGAAATCCACAACAGGCTCATATCAGAAAGCTGAATTTGAAGACATTGACAGTATTCGTAAAGGTATTGTTGGTCGCAAGGGGAAAGTGATCGTTACGTTTGGTGATGTGATCGATCATAACTGTGCAACGCCTGATGAGATGGTGGCGGAAGTTGACCGTCAAATTATCGGCTCCTATGCGATTCAGTCCACAAATGAAGCGGCATTGAAAATGTTAAATGGAGAGCCTACAGGCGACTCTGTATTTGATGAGTACATGACGACCTGTCCAGAAGAGTTAAGGGAAACAGTTCTGCGCATGTATGCAAACCCTTTAATTCAACAACAAGAGCGTGGCCTTTCATCTCACTAAAATATGGAGTTTTGCGTTTCATGAAATCTAGGAATTCGCTGAGAGCTCTGCTTGGCTCAATACTGTTTGCAATATGCTATGGGGTGCTAACAGGCTTTACTGGCTTGTTGGCACCAGTGCTTGCTTGGGTGCTACCACCTAGCTGGCGCCAACCCGTGCTAAATGTTCATAATCATATCTTGCTGTTTCTGTTTCGCGTTGTGGTTGGCGTGAAGATCGAGGTGATTGGCCGAGAAAATTTACCGGCGAAAAACCAGCCAGTGGTCTTAGCAGCCAACCATCAAAGTGAGTGGGAGACGTACTTACTGCAGGTTTTGAAAACGCCTATTTCGACGGTGCTTAAACAAGAGTTGCTGTCGATACCCTTCTTTGGCTGGGGGTTGAAAATGGTGCAGCCTATTGCGATTGACCGGTCTAAACGAGCTGGTGCTTTGAAGCAAATTCTAAAGCAAGGTAAAGAGCGTATTCAGGCTGGTCGTTCAGTGCTGATTTTTCCAGAAGGAACACGCACCATCCCAGGCAAAGAGCGTGACTTTAACAAAGGGGCGGCGATGCTTGCAGCGTCTACTAAGACGCCTATTTTACCAGTGGTGCATAATGCGGGGCATGTTTGGCCAGGGCGTACATGGCGTCGTTATCCGGGAACGATCACGGTAGTGATTGGCTCTTTGATTGATGTGGAAGGTAAAGATACCAACCAGATTCATGAAGAAATGGAGACGTGGATGCGCGAGACCATGCGCAAACACCCATAATATCGCTGTAAAAGACTATCGTAGACGAAAAAAAACCGCACATTGTGCGGTTTTTTTGGGCTTATTAAAAGCAATTAGCCTTCGTACTTCTTGAATACCAAACTCGCGTTAGTACCACCAAAACCGAAGCTGTTAGACATGATCAGTTTCAGGTCTGCATTGTCTTCACGAGATGTGACAACAGGAATGTTACCTGCTTCTGGGTCAAGCTCATCCACGTTCGCAGAAGCACAGATGAAATCGTTTTCCATCATCAGTAGGCTGTAAATCGCTTCATGAACACCGGCTGCACCTAGTGAGTGACCAGAAAGAGACTTAGTCGAACTCACTTTAGGAATGTCGTCACCGAATGTTTCACGTACAGCTTGAAGCTCTTTCATATCGCCTGCAGGTGTACTAGTACCGTGGGTGTTGATGTAGTCAATTTTGCCATCAATAGTGCTCATTGCCATCTGCATACAACGAACAGCACCTTCACCAGAAGGAGCTACCATGTCGTAACCGTCAGATGTTGCACCGTAACCAACGACTTCAGCGTAGATTTTCGCACCACGAGCTTTAGCGTGTTCTAGTTCTTCAAGGACTAGAATGCCGCCACCGCCAGCGATAACGAAGCCATCACGGTTGGCATCGTAAGCACGAGACGCTTTTTCAGGAGTCTCGTTGTATTTAGAAGACAGCGCACCCATCGCATCGAACATACAGGTTTGAGTCCAGCTTTCTTCTTCGCCGCCACCTGCGAACACAACGTCTTGCTTACCTAGTTGGATAAGCTCCATTGCATTACCGATACAGTGTGCACTAGTAGAACATGCAGAAGTGATCGAGTAGTTCACACCTTTGATTTTGAATGGTGTCGCAAGACACGCAGATACAGTACTACCCATAGTCTGAGTAACACGGTATGGGCCAACACGCTTAACGCCTTTCGCGCGTAGTGTGTCAGCAGACTCTACAAGGTTTTTCGCCGAAGCGCCGCCAGAACCAGCGATCAGGCCAGTACGGATGTTAGATACTTGATCTTCGCTTAAACCAGCATCAGCAATTGCTTGCTCCATTGATACATAAGCGTATGTTGCTGCATCGCCCATGAAACGACGAACTTTACGGTCGATACCTGAATCATCTAGGTCAATACGACCACATACGTGGCTACGGAAACCTTGTTCTTTGTAGTCTTCTGCGAAACGGATGCCTGAACGGCCTTCACGTAGTGACTCAAGAACTGTCTGTTTGTCATTGCCAAGGCAGCTAACAATGCCTAGGCCAGTTACAACTACACGACGCATAACTAATGTTGCCTCTTATACTCTTTATAATCTGTTTAGAAGTTATCAGTTGATGTGAATAAGCCTACACGAAGATCTTTCGCAGTGTAGATTTCACGACCATCAACAGAAACACTTCCGTCCGCAATACCCATCACAAGCTTGCGTTCGATTACACGCTTCAGGTTAATTCGGAACGTTACTTTTTTAGCCGTTGGCAGGATTTGTCCAGTGAATTTCACCTCGCCAGATCCCAGTGCACGACCGCGACCTTTGTTGCCCTTCCAACCCAGGAAGAAGCCGACTAGTTGCCACATTGCATCAAGACCTAAGCAGCCTGGCATGACTGGGTCGCCAGGGAAGTGGCACTCAAAGAACCAAAGGTCTGGATTGATATCCAATTCAGCAATGATTTCGCCTTTACCGAATTCTCCGCCTTCTGTAGAGATGCGAGTGATTCGGTCAAGCATGAGCATGTTACCAACAGGAAGCTGAGCGTTTCCTGCACCAAACATTTCGCCGTAGCCGCACTTTAAAAGTTCGTCTTTTTCAAACGATGAAGCTGTAGTCATTATAGTCCTATATCCAACACCCCAAGTTTACGATCATGGCGTAATTGAGTGTGTGGTCCAGTTAGCAGTATGAAAATCCATGGGATTATATCGGTTCAGGCCAGTAATATGAATGTTTGTGCGGAAAAAAACCAATTTCGAGTCGGTAAAAGTGCGTTTTTTTTGTGTATTTACGTGACGCATGAGCAAAATTTACATGCGCTAGTGACAACGATTACTATTGATTAGGGAGTGACGCCCCTCGAATATATGGCCATTAGAATATTTGTTATAGGAGTTAAAGTGGGGCAATTATCGTATTCGCAGCAAGTTTACCCTGTCGATAGCGGCCAGCTTTCGGTGCAAACGAGGGCGCTGGATGGGGCAGAGCAGGTATTGCATTTTTTACATGGTAATGGATTTGCAGTACGCACTTACAGTGCTTTGCTCGAGTCACTAGCCGAACAAAGTGGAATGATTTTGCAGGACGCGGCGGGGCATGGCTTATCTCCTGCTGGGGAAGATTTTGTTGGTTGGGAGGCTTCCTCAAAACGATTTCAGTCTGTCTTGGAGCAGCTAGTTCAGCCTCAATGGCGCTCGTTGGTGGGGGTAGGGCATAGTTTTGGTGGCTGCATGACTTTGCTTATGAGTATCCGAAACCCTCAACTCTTCGAGCAAACGGTTTTGTTAGATCCAGCTTTGTATCCTGAAGAAATGATTGAGCAATTAATGCATGCCAATGAACAGGAAAAGCGGCAACAATCAATGTTGGTTAGACAAACAGAGCGACGTCGAACAACTTGGCCTTCGATGCAGGATGCCTGTGAGCAATTAAGAGGACGTGGTACGTTTGTTGGCTGGGAAGAGCGTTGTTTAGAAGACTATGTGAACTTTTCTACCTATGAAACCCAGACAGGGGAGCGCCATCTATGTTGCCCGCCTTGGTTAGAGGCCGCCGTATTTGGTAGTGCGCCCGAAATGCTATGGCGCGACATTCCGAAGTTAAAAACGCCAACTTATATTGTTTGGGGAACTCAGACCCTTGATGTATTCCAGCAGTCTTATCAACGTATTCGGCAAGAGGGTTCGGATATTCGCTTCGTAGAAGTGCGAGGTGGACATTGCTTTATGATGCAATATCCAACGCAAAGCGCACGCTTAGTGCGTGCGCTGATCGATCAAAATGTCGATGAGATTCGAGCGCTGCAGCACTCGGGCTTTGTTATTAATTTCGACGATTGACGGCGGCTTGCGCTAGAGTTTCGAGCGCGGACTTGTACTCACTCTCTGGTAGGTTGGCGATCGCTTGGATGGCCAGCTCAGATTGCTCGACGGCTTTGTCTTCTGTGTACTGGATCGCGCCACATGCTCTTACATCTGCCAAAATCGCATCTAGGTTTTCCAAACCACCGCTTTCGATAGCCGCGCGCACACGCTGTGCTGCCTCTTCAGTGCCATGTTTCATAGTATAGATAAGCGGTAGGGTTGGCTTGCCTTCTGCAAGGTCGTCTCCCACGCTTTTGCCCATCTCTTCAGCGGTGGATACGTAATCCATCACGTCATCGATTAACTGAAAGGCTGTGCCGACATACATACCATATTGGCGCAGGGCTTCTTGGTGTTCATGGCTGGCTTCAGCGACTACTGCGCCGCAAAGTGCCGCACCTTCAAACAGTTTCGCGGTTTTGTATTGGATGACTTTGATGTAGCTTTCTTCGGTTGTGTCGGGATCGCCACAGTTAATTAACTGCTGTACTTCGCCTTCGGAAATAATGTTGGTGGTGCCGGACAGGATTTCCATACATTGGAAACTGCCAACATCTACCATGATTTGGAATGCGCGAGTGTATAGGAAGTCACCCACTAGCACGCTTGGTGCATTGCCCCATTCTTCATTGGCTGTTTTTTTGCCGCGGCGCATATCGGATTCATCCACCACATCATCGTGAAGCAGCGTTGCGGTATGAATAAATTCGATGATAGAGGCCATTTTCACCGCGTTGCTAAGCGTCGATTCGGTCAGGCCGCTAGCTGGCTGAGCGGCGCGGGCCGCCAACAGAACCATTAAAGGGCGTAAACGTTTACCGCCATTGCTGATAATGTAGTAACCAATCTGTTCGATTAGAGGGATTTCGCTCTTAAGTTGCGAAAGGATGTAATCATTTACCTGACCGAACTCATCGGCCACCACGTCATGAAAATTAGTAGGTTGCATGGAACTTCCGAAGCTAAAATATAGTCAAGCTGAGCAGCAAGAGGCGTCCATGCTAGGTAAGCTCCTACACGGGGTCAACCCAAAACCGTAAAAATACTGATCACAGCGCGAATTAGGTTGTGTTTGCTGGTTCTCTTTTGTACAATTCGGCGTCCGATTTGCCCACATTTTTGCTCCCTATCATATGGTGAAGTGTAACTCCTTGAAGGGATTACATTTATGAGCCACTAGAAGTAGGTCAAATACAATCCAGTAGCCGGGCAAATTCATTTGGAGATAGAAAATGTTTGCAGTGATCAAAACAGGCGGTAAGCAATACCGTGTACAAGAAGGTCAAACGCTTAAAGTAGAAAAACTAGCAATCGAAGCTGGTTCTGCTGTTGAGTTCGACGAAGTTCTTCTTGTAAGCAACGGCGACGACGTTAAAGTTGGCGCGCCAGTTGTTGAAGGCGCTAAAGTAACAGCTGAAGTTGTTGCTCACGGCCGTGGTGACAAGGTTAAGATCTTGAAATTCCGTCGTCGTAAGCACTCTATGAAACGCGCGGGTCACCGTCAGTGGTTCACAGAAGTTAAAATTACTGGTATCAAGTAATTTAAGCGTTTAAAGATTCAATATTTAGGAGTAAATCATGGCTCACAAAAAAGCTGGTGGTAGTACTAAAAACGGTCGCGACAGTCAGTCGAAACGCTTAGGTGTTAAACGCTTTGGCGGCCAAGTTGTTGTACCAGGTAACATTCTAGTTCGTCAACGTGGTACTGAATTCCACGCTGGTGAAGGCGTACGTGTTGGTAAAGACCACACTCTATTCGCAGTTGCTGAAGGTCAAGTGAAATTCGAAGTTAAAGGTAAGTTCAAGCGTCGTACAGTTTCTGTCGTAGCTGCTGCTTAATCGCTTCGCGAATCACAAAAAAGAGCTCCGCAATGCGGGGCTTTTTTTTTGGAAAAATTCTATAATCAGAGCCACTGAGTTCTGATAACGCACCTAAGAGGTGATTTTGTGAAATTTGTTGATGAAGCCACGATTTACGTTCGCGCAGGTAAAGGTGGTAACGGCGCTTTAAGCTTCTGGCGTGAAAAGTTTGTTGCGAAAGGCGGTCCGGACGGCGGTGACGGTGGTGACGGTGGTAGTGTGTATTTGGTGGCAGATGAGTCGCTTAATACCTTGATTGACTTCCGTTTTACCAAGAAGTACATCGCAGAGAACGGTCAAGGCGGCATGGGTCGTGATATGACAGGTTCTAAAGGTGCAGATCTAGAGGTCAAAGTGCCAGTGGGTACGACAGTGATCGATGAAGACACTGGCGAAACACTAGGTGACTTGGTTTCTATTGGTCAGCGCTTGAAAGTGGCACAAGGTGGTCACAAAGGTTTAGGTAATACGCGCTTTAAGTCGAGTACTAACCGTGCCCCTCGTCAGACGACAAAAGGTACTGTGGGTGAAGAGCGTAACCTTAAGCTTGAAATGAAAGTGTTGGCAGATGTTGGTTTGTTAGGCTTGCCAAACGCGGGTAAATCGACGTTTATTCGTTCAGTATCGTCTGCCAAGCCAAAAGTGGCGGATTACCCGTTCACGACTTTGGTGCCAAACCTTGGTGTAGTAAAAGTTAAGAAGCACCAAAGCTTCGTCATTGCTGATATTCCGGGGATTATCGAAGGGGCAGCAGAAGGCGCGGGTCTAGGTATCCGTTTCTTGAAGCACTTGGTGCGTAACCGTATCTTGTTGCACATTGTTGATATGGCGCCTTGGGACGAAATTACTCCAGATCAAGCAGCCGTTATCGCTGTGAACGAACTGCATGAGTTCTCACCTACTTTGGCTGAGAAGCGTGATCGTTGGTTGGTGCTTAACAAGCTGGATATGGTGCCTGAAGATGAGCGCGAAGAGCGTTGCCAAGCGGTGATCGATGCGTTGGGCTGGGAAGGTAAAACGTACCGTATTTCAGCGATCTCTGGCGAAGGCACAGAGGTGCTATGTCTTGACCTAATGACTGCGCTAGAAGAAATGCGTGAGAACTTGGCGAACGACGAAAATGCGCAAGCCGAAGAGAGGGCTGTTCGTGATCTGATTGATGAAGAGGGTCGTGAGCGTATTCGTCTATTGCGTGCCAACCGCCGTAATGCTGCGCAAGAAGATGACGATGACTTCGATGATGACGATTACGATGTGGACGTAGAGTACGTTCGTTAATTTATAGTGAGATAAGCAGTAAATGGACATGAGAGAGAAGATTGCATCCGCTCAGCGAGTGGTTGTGAAAATAGGCAGTGCTTTATTGACGAACGATGGCCAAGGTCTTGATGTCGGCAATATTGGCCTATGGGTGGCCCAAATTGCACAGCTTCGTGCACAGGGTAAAGAGGTGGTATTGGTATCTTCGGGTTCTATTGCTGCTGGTATGAAACGCCTAGGCTTCTCCTCACGACCGACCCAGGTAAACGAATTGCAAGCAGCAGCGGCCGTTGGCCAAATGGAGCTTGTAGGCGTTTACGAATCTCACTTTGAAGTACATGGGTTGTGTACCGCCCAAATCCTATTAACTCATGAGGATTTGTCTAATCGCCGCCGTTATCTAAACGCTCGATCTTCATTGCGGACGCTACTAAACCTCGGTGTTGTACCCATTGTTAATGAAAATGACACGGTTGTAACCGATGAAATTCGCTTTGGTGATAACGATACCTTAGGGGCGTTGGTGGCAAACCTCGTTGAAGCCGATGCGTTGATTATTTTAACCGACCAAAAGGGTTTGTTTGATAAAAACCCTCGTGATCATAAAGATGCAACATTAATCTCGCATGCTTCAGCTAGCGATGAAAGTTTGGATGCGATGGCTAGTGGTGGTGCAGGGGTTCTTGGGACCGGTGGCATGTTAACGAAAGTACGTGCAGCGCGACTTGCCGCACGATCCGGTGCTCATACGGTGATTGCATCAGGTCGAGAAGGCAGTGTTATCTTGCGAGTGGCCAATGGCGAAGATCTTGGTACATGGCTGCAGCCTGAGCATGACCGTTTGTCGGCTCGCAAACAGTGGTTGGCCGGTCACCTTAAGAGCCGTGGTACCTTGATCCTGGATGATGGTGCTGTGCGTGCACTGCGTCAGTCGGGAACAAGCCTGTTGCCAGTTGGAGTCAAAGATGCTGAGGGTTCGTTTTCCCGTGGTGATATGGTGATGTGTGTTGACCAACAAGGTCATATTGTCGCCCGCGGCCTGATTAACTACAGCATTGCAGAAACGCTAAAACTGCTGGGTAAGCCGTCGACGGAGCGAGCTGCTATCCTAGGCTACGAAGGCGAACCTGAACTGATTCATCGCGACGATTTAGTGGTTAACTAGAGAGAGCGAAAGTGTATGGCAAAGCCAGGAAAAGTTGGGTTAGAGCGCGTCATGAATGCGTCCCGTTATTCTTATCAAGGGTTACGGGCTCAGTGGCGCTATGAGGCAGCTTTTCGCCAAGAGGTGTGGCTGTTTTTGGTGGCAGTACCGTTGGCGCTTTGGTTAGGTGATACTGCCTTGGAAAAGGCGTTGATGATTTTTTCTGTTGGGCTGGTGTTGGTGGTGGAAACTATTAATTCCAGCATAGAGGCAGTTGTCGACCGGATCAGTGACGAAAAGCATGAGTTATCTGGGCGAGCAAAAGATTTGGGTTCTGCGGCGGTGATGTTGAGTTTAGGTTTGGCAGGCGTCGTATGGCTATTTCTACTGTTTAACTGAGTGCTGGCACTCAGTTAATAACAGACATAAAAAAACCGGCAGAAGCCGGTTTTTTTATGGGATTAGGCCAACGCTTTGATTTTAGCGTTCAAGCGGCTCTTATGACGAGCTGCTTTGTTTTTGTGGTATAGGCCTTTGTCAGCTGCTTTGTCTAGTTTAGACACTGCAACAGAGTATGCTGCTTGAGCTTCTTCTTGGTTTCCTGCTTCAATAGCTGCATCTACTTTTTTCAAGTATGTGCGCACCATAGAGCGCAGGCTACCATTGTGAGCGCGACGCTTGATCGCCTGGCGCGCACGTTTTTTTGAACCGGCGGAGTTTGCCACAGTCTGGCTCCTTCAATCTTTCAATAATTAAAACGACACAACGGGCTGTTGTATCGCTTGTGAATGTCAAGTTTAAACTTGAAAATCTCGCGGCGGATTTTACCAGCTTTTGGCGTTGCTACAACCCCAAACACACATTATTACTCGTGAAAAGTACATTTTTTGGCTGTTTGACCACCAGCTAAATGCTATTCTTGGCCAAATTTATCGTTAGAACATGATCTTATGTCAGACTCCCAATCGATTAAATCTCGATCACTTTTACGCTCTGGTTTGTTGGTTTCTATTTGTACGTTTGCTTCACGTATTTTAGGGTTGGCTCGTGATGCGGCGTTGGCGTATGTCTTAGGAGCAAGCGCGGGTGCCGATGCCTTCTTTGTTGCATTCAAAATCCCTAACTTCTTTCGCCGCCTGTTTGCTGAAGGTGCGTTTGCGCAGGCGTTTGTCCCAGTGCTGAGTGATTATCGTGTGAACGAAGGGCATGATGCGGTGCGCGAGCTGGTATCGGCAGTGACGGGCTCATTAACTTTGGTTCTGCTGGCGGTCACCGCTGTCTTTATGGCTGCTTCTCCTTGGGTTGTCTATGTGTTTGCGCCAGGTTTTGCAGATAATCCGGAACAGCTGGCTCTGGCATCAAATCTGTTGACAATTACCTTCCCTTATTTGTTGTTCATCTCTCTCACAGCGCTTGCTGGAGGCATTCTGAATGCCCACGGGGAATATGGTGTGCCAGCCATAACACCTATCTTTTTGAATATTTCTTTATTGGTTGCAACCCTTGGTTTTGCGACCAGTGCGACTCAAGCAGAGTTAAGTATTGCGTGGGGCGTGTTTGCGGCGGGGCTAGTGCAGTTATTATTTCAAGTGCCGTTTTTAGCGAGGCTGAAATTGTTGCCTCGCCCAAAGGTGGGCTTTTCTCATCCTGGTGTGAAGCGCATTCTATTGCTGATGGGTCCTGCGCTGTTTGGTGTATCGGTTGGGCAGATTAACCTGTTATTGGATACGGTGCTGGCTTCCTTGCTGGAAACAGGCAGTATTACTTGGCTTTATTTGTCGGATCGTTTGTATGAATTGCCATTGGGGATTTTTGCGATCGCCATTAGCACGGTTATTTTGCCGTCACTTTCTCGAAGTTATGCTAGTGAATCAGGCTCGCGCTTTGCCAATACGTTGGATTGGGGGCTGCGTTTACTATTGTTGATCGCAGTGCCATCAGCGTTAGCTTTGTGTGTTCTGGCGAAACCGATCATAGCCACGGTCTTTTATCGTGGTGAACTGACTGTTCATGATGTAGACATGGCGGCTATGAGTTTGCAGGCGTATTCTGTTGGTCTGGTGTTTATGATGCTGATTAAAGTGTTGGCGCCCGGTTATTACTCTCGCCAAGATACCAAAACACCAGTGAAAATTGGTTTGATCGCCATGGTTGCGAATATGGTCTTTAATCTCATTTTAGTATGGCCATTGGGCCATGTCGGTTTGGCGCTGGCGACGAGCCTTTCGGCAGGCTTAAATGCCTTATTGTTGTGGATCGGTTTACACCGAGATGGTAGCCATCAGTTTTCTAAACAATGGTGGCTGTTGTTGCGAGTATTGCTGCTCGGGTCTGGTCTGCTGTTGGGTTGGTTATTCTTCTATCAAAGTTTGAATATCGCTTGGACAGATATATCAAGTTGGCAGAGGGTGCAGCATATGCTGTTGGTAGTGAGTGTTGGTGTCTTGGTATATGGGCTTGGATTAGTATTGGCGGGTCTAAGAATGCGACATTTGCGCGCTCAAGATTAAAGTGTGATGAGCTTGCTCCCTACCTTTGAGGGAGTGAGTACTATATAATCGCGGTTATTTTTTCAGCGGCGTGATGATGGGCTGCCGGTACGGAGTGGTATGGAACTGGTCAGGGGTATTCATAATATCCAAGCAAGGCACAAATTTGGTGTGCTGACGATTGGCAACTTTGATGGGGTGCACATGGGGCACCAAGCTATTTTGGCAAGAGTGAAAGCTTTAGCTGAACAATATCAATCGCCAGCCGGTATTATGATTTTTGAACCTCAGCCGCGTGAATTCTTTGCGCCGCATGATGCCCCAGGTCGCTTATCCCGCCTTCGTGACAAAGTGGCGTTGTTGTCTAAATATGGTGTCGACTACGTTCTATGTATGCCATTTAATGCCCGTCTTCGAAACTTGGATGCGAATGCCTTTTGTCAGCAAGTGTTACATGACGGCTTGGCTGTGAAGCATCTGGTTGTGGGTGATGACTTCCGTTTTGGCTGTGATCGTCAGGGTAATTTTGATTACCTTGAGAACTTTGGCGCTCAGCATGGCTTTGATGTGGAAAATACTTCTTCTATTTTAAATGGGGAAGGATCACGCATTAGTAGTTCGCTGGTGAGACAGCACTTAAATCAAGGTGATATGGTGTCAGCAGAAGCGATGCTGGGTCATCCGATTACGCTGGGCGGTAGAGTCGTAAGTGGGCAACAGTTGGCCCGCCGTTTAGGTTTTCCAACGGCTAATATATTTTTAAAAGGTGTCGCGCCAGCCTTGTCTGGAGTGTATGCCGTAACAGTGCCTGTTGATGGTCAAGAGTACTCTGGTGTCGCTAACATCGGAGTTCGCCCAACAGTAGATGGCAAGACGCCAGTGCTAGAAGTGCACTTATTTAATTACAGTGGCGATTTGTACACCCGTTATTTAGAGGTGACATTTCGCCATTTTATTCGACCAGAGCGCAAAATGAGCGGCTTGGAAGAATTAGAGAAACAAATTCAATGTGATAAAGAAGAGGCGCTACGCTTCTTTTCCAATCAGTGACCGATGATCTTTGAGGATAAATCGAATAACCATGAGTGATTATAAATCAACGCTGAATTTGCCAGAAACCGCTTTCCCTATGCGCGGTGACTTGGCAAAACGTGAACCAGCGATGCTAAAACGCTGGCAAGATATGGACTTGTACAACAAAGTACGAGCAGTAAGCAAAGGCCGTAAATCTTTCATTCTTCATGATGGCCCTCCATATGCCAACGGCAGTATTCACATTGGTCACGCGGTTAACAAAATCCTCAAAGACATTATTGTTAAATCTAAAACCGTTAGTGGATACGATGCGCCGTACATTCCTGGTTGGGACTGTCACGGTCTACCGATCGAGCACAAAGTTGAGCAAATGATCGGTAAAGCAGGCGATAAAGTGTCGTTCAAAGATTTTCGTGCGAAATGCCGTGAGTACGCTTACTCTCAGGTGGAAGAGCAGAAGAAAGACTTTATCCGTCTAGGTGTAATGGGCGACTGGGAAAACCCATACCTAACGATGAACTTTGTGACCGAAGCCAACATTGTACGCTCACTAGGCAAAATCGCTGAAAACGGCCATTTAGTAAAAGGCTTCAAGCCAGTTTACTGGAGTGTTGTCGGTGGTTCTGCACTGGCAGAAGCGGAAGTGGAATACCAAGACAAAACCTCTTTGTCACTAGACGTGCGTTACGCACCACAGGACGAAGCGGCGTTCCTTGCGAAATTCTCTGACGTTGAAGGTGAAGGCAAAGTCTCCGTTGTTATCTGGACAACCACACCTTGGACGCTTCCTGCGAGCCAAGCGGTATCGATTCACCCAGAATTCAACTATGTCCTAGTTGAAGTGGACATGGGCGCGGGTAAAGAGCGTCTAGTGTTCGCAGAAGACATGGTTGAAGGCATCATGCAGCGTTACGGTCATGAAGAGTACCGTATCGTAGGTCGCGCAGTCGGTGCAGACCTTGGTGGCTTGGTGCTTAACCACCCATTTATGGAACGTGATATCCCAGTTTTACTGGGCGAGCACGTCACGGCAGATGCGGGTACAGGTTGTGTTCACACGGCACCTGATCACGGTGTAGACGACTTTAATGTTGGTCGTGCGAACGGTATCGGCACGATCAACCTAGTACAAGATAACGGTGTGTACTCGGAAGCGGCGGGTGAGTTCGCCGGTATGCATGTGTACAAAGTAGACGATGCAGTGCTAGAAGCACTAGGTCGTAACAATGCCCTAGTGTTCCAGTCTAAGATTTTCCACAGCTACCCACACTGCTGGCGTACCAAAACACCTTTGATCTTCCGTGCAACACCGCAATGGTTTATCAGCATGGACGAAAAAGGTCTGCTTGATGACGCTAAAGAAGCGGTGAAAGGTGTGAAGTGGACACCTGCATGGGGGCAAAACCGCATGGAAGGTATGTTGAACAACAGCCCTGACTGGTGTGTTTCGCGTCAACGTACGTGGGGTGTGCCAATTGCGTTGTTCATCAACAAAGAGACGCAAGAACTTCACCCTGAAACGCCACGCCTAATCGAAGAAGTTGCGCAGCGTATCGAAAAAGAAGGTATGGATGCTTGGTTCGAATTGGATGCAACAGAACTTCTAGGCGACGAAGCTGAAAAATACAGCAAAGTCACTGACACGCTAGATGTATGGTTCGACTCGGGCGTAACGCACTACTCAGTCATCGATCAGCGTAATGAGCTAAGCTTCCCTGCGGATCTTTACCTTGAAGGTTCGGATCAGCACCGTGGTTGGTTCCAATCATCGTTGAAAACATCGATCGCGATCCGTGGTGTACCGCCATACAAAGGTGTTCTAACACACGGTTTCACCGTAGATGGTGACGGCCGTAAGATGTCTAAGTCATTGGGTAACGTTGTATCACCACAAAAAGTGATGGAAACGCTAGGCGCTGACATTATCCGTCTTTGGGTAGCGGCAACTGACTACACGGGCGAAATGACGGTTTCTGATGAAATCCTAAAACGTGTCGCGGACGGTTACCGCCGTATTCGTAACACTGCTCGCTTCATGTTGGCGAACCTAAGTGGCTTCAATCCTGCAACTGATTTAGTGGCGCCTGAAAACATGATCGCGCTAGATCGTTGGATCGTAGATCGTGCAGCACAGCTACAGAAAGAAATTGACGAAGCGTACAACGAATACCAGTTCCACTCTGTGGTTCAGAAAATTCAAAACTTCTGTTCGTTGGATCTAGGTGGTTTCTATTTAGATGTAATCAAAGACCGTCAATACACGACGCAAGAAGACAGCCTAGCACGTCGTTCTGCACAAACGGCGCTTTACCATATTGCTGAAGCCTTCACACGTTGGATCTCTCCAATCTTGAGTTTTACTGCGGATGAAATCTGGCTGTCACTACCAGGTGAGCGTGGTGAGTCTGTGTTCCTAGATACTTGGTACGAAGGTTTGTTCGAGCTAAGTGGTGACGAAGCGCTAGGTCGTGAATTCTGGAAGCATGTTTTAGAAGCTAAGATGGCAACTAATAAAGTGCTTGAAGCGGCTCGTAAAGAAGGCAAGATTAAAGCCAGCTTAAGTGCCGAAATCACGCTTTACGCAGATGAAGCTCTAGTGGATACTCTATCAAAGCTTGATGATGAGCTGCGTTTTGTATTGATTTCTTCTGAAGCGAAAGTTGCGGCATTGGTTGATGCTCCGGCTGACGCAGTGGAAACTGAGCTGGAAGGTCTGAAAGTAGCGGTGGCTGTGACCGAAAACGAGAAATGTACTCGTTGTTGGCACCACCGTCCTGAAGTGGGCAAGCGCGAAGCTCATCCTGAACTGTGTGACCGTTGTATTTCGAACTTGCCGGAAGGCGAGGGCGAAGAACGCCACTTCGCTTAATGCTTATGACAGCGATGCTAAAACGAGTCCAGCGCTGGTGGGCGCTGGCAATCGCTGTTTACGCTCTAGATTGGATCACCAAGCAGAGCGTAGAAGCGAATTTACACTATGGGCAGGAGATTCCTCTTCTGCCTTTCTTTGATTTAACGTTGCGATATAACACAGGCGCGGCTTTTAGCTTTTTGGCTGAAGCGGGTGGGTGGCAACGTTGGTTCTTTTCTTTGATTGCTATTGTGGTAGTAGTGGGGATTAGTTGGCGCTTATCGAAGATAGGCCACACTCACAAACTCGAAGCATTGTCGTTAACACTGATTATGGCGGGAGCGATTGGTAACCTCCATGATCGTTTGGCGTATGGGCATGTGATCGATTTTATACAAGTTCACTGGCAATCCACTTGGTATTTTCCTGCGTTTAACATTGCCGACAGTGCCATTACCATTGGTGTCGTGTTAATGCTAGTAGAGGGGGTGTTTCAAAAGAGCCCCAAGGGTAAACAGAATGACGATTAACGAACAAAGCCGTATCACCTTGCACTTTGAATTGGCGCTAGAAGATGGCCAAATAATTGACTCGAATTTTGCGGGCAACGCAGCGCAATTCACTTATGGTGATGGCAGCTTATTACCTGACTTCGAAGCGGTCTTAGTAGGGTTGTCTGCAGGTGAAGAAGCAACGTTTACAATGCCACCAGAAAAAGCATTCGGTGCACGTAATCCTAGCAATATCCAGACTATGGCACGCAGCCAATTTGGTATGGATATCGAGGAGGGGATGGTGGTGTCATTTGCTGACTCGGCGAAAAATGAATTGCCAGGTGTGATTAAGTCCATCGGTGATAGTCAGGTTGAAGTTGACTTCAACCACCCTCTGTCCGGTCAAACGCTTACATACCGTGTGAAAATCATCGCTGTCGAGGAGGCATAATGTCTTTTGCTATCCAACTAGCGAATCCGCGTGGTTTTTGTGCCGGTGTGGATCGAGCTATTGAAATCGTGAACCGTTGTTTAGATATCTTCGAAGCGCCAATTTATGTTCGTCATGAAGTGGTTCATAACAAATTTGTTGTTGAGTCTCTGAAAAGTCGTGGTGCGGTATTTGTTAATGAGCTAGATGAAGTGCCAGATGACCAAATCGTTATTTTCAGTGCGCACGGTGTCTCGCAAGCTGTGCGAAATGAAGCGGATCGTCGCGGTTTGAAGGTGTTCGATGCGACTTGTCCATTGGTAACAAAAGTTCATATGGAAGTCGTGCGTTATTCACGTGATGGCATGGAGTGTATTCTGATTGGTCATGATGGGCACCCTGAAGTAGAAGGAACGATGGGGCAATATGATGCTTCAAATGGTGGTGCTATATACCTAGTTGAAACCCCTGAGGATGTCGCATCATTGGAAGTGAAAGATCCCTCTCAGTTGGCGTTTGTGACTCAAACGACACTTTCTATGGACGATACCTCTATTGTGATTGATGCGTTGCGCCAACACTTTCCAGAAATTCGTGGGCCTAAGAAAGACGATATTTGTTATGCCACTCAAAATCGTCAAGATGCAGTGAAGACCCTGGCACAAGAGTGCGACCTTGTTCTAGTGGTTGGCTCGGTTAACAGTTCTAACTCAAATCGCCTACGTGAATTGGCGGGGCGCATGGGGACGGAAGCACACTTGATTGATAATGCCAGTGAGATCAAGCCGGAATGGCTGCATGGGATTAAAGTGGTTGGCATTACTGCTGGTGCTTCGGCTCCTGAAGTATTGGTTAATGAAGTGATTGAACGCCTAAAAGCAGAAGGTGGTGAAGACCCACGAGAGTTAGAAGGGCGTGAAGAGAATGTTTCATTCTCTATGCCAAAAGAGTTGCGTATTGTTGAAGTACAGTAATGTCTAATGCAGGCACTTTTGATTAATTAAAAGTTTTTCAAAAAAAGTGCTTGCATTAAAAATTTAGATCCTTAATATACGCATCCGCTGACACGGACAGCGCTTCAAAACAGCGAAGCCAAAACGATGTCACAACGCTCTTTAAAATAGATAATCAGATAATTTGTGTGGGCGCTCGCTGGAGACTTCTCAAAACTTTAGAAGTCTTAAATGAGTGACCATGTCAA
>NZ_SNZA01000009.1 GCF_004363305.1 Marinomonas communis
AACCACCTGATCCCATCCCGAACTCAGAAGTGAAAAGCGCCATCGCCGATGGTAGTGTGGGAGATCCCATGTGAGAGTAGGTCGTCGTCAAGCTTTTAATTAAGAAGCCCTGATCGCTAACGCGGTCAGGGCTTTTTTGCGTCCGTCGAAAATGCCTCGCCTTGATCCCCCGATAGCAAAACCTTAGCTAAGGGGTCAGATCCCTAGACTGACTGCAGTGATCTGAAACTGATGTACGTACAGGGATCTGACCCCTGAGGGTCAAATGGCGATAGCGAGAAGTCATAAAATTGGAAGCAGATGCGCGCGCAAGTGAGCTAAAACTTAGCTACTCAATAGATTCAATGCTCTTCCTGCTTCAACATTAGCCTGAGCTTGTACTGAAACGGATGAGCGCTCAAGGATGTCAGCAGCAACTTGCTGACTTATCGTTGCGGCAAAGTCCGCATCTTCAATACGGGAGCGTGCAGCAGATTCGTTCACTTGATTTTCAAGCAAAGCATCTATTCGGCTGCTAAAAGCATTCTGAGTCGCTCCATAATCCGCTTGAAGGGAATCAATACTTTCAATGCTGCTGTCTACTGCCTCGATTGCTGTATTTAAGGTAGAGGGTTCAGTAACATCAAATGAGAAAAGCCCATCAGAAGATAAGATGGAATTCAGGTCTGACGTCGGTATTCCTATTGTATTCTCAGCTTCTGCTCCAACTTGGAATTCTAAAGTACTCGTATCGGATAATAACTCTTGCCCAGCGAAGGTTGTCGAGCCGATCGTATTCTGTATGTTTTCAATTAAAGCATTAGCTTGCTGCTGGAGAGCTTGTCTGTCTGAGTCTGAGTAAATCCCATTTCCAGCTTGAACAGCCAGTTCACGTAAAGAAGACAAATCATTTGTTATAGATTCAAGGCCTCCCTGTGCAATCTGAGTGACTGATATGCCAGACATACTGTTTGCGATTGCCTGGCCATTACCATCGATTTGGCTGGTTAAACGATTGGCAATTTGTAATCCTGCAGCATCCTCTGCGGCACTATTAATACGTTGGCCACTTGCAAGGCTTGACTGTGTAGAGTTAAGCGACTGAGTGGCCGCCGCATTTACATAATTTGAACCAATGTTGTTAATACTCATGAGATGACCTTTCCGATCTGAAGCGGAAGTTGTGATTGCCTCCTTTGAGTATAGTCTTCAATTCAGTAGATTAAAAATTGACCTATCTTGTTTTTTTATGGGTTCCTGCGATAGAACGCTGCAAGCTAAATCATGATGGACAATGTGCTGTGGTTTTTACAAACGCCTTCTTTAGTGCCATTGGTGCGGCAAAAGAGCTGCCTTTGATTGGCGGCCAAGTTGCCTTAGGGAGTTGTGTCTTATCGCTACTGGTTAGAGCTGAGATGGGGATGTCTTGGCATCCATCACCGTCTACATCGTAACCTAGGGGTACACCGTTGCTGTCATCAAGGCGTATAAATTGATAAGCAGCTTGTTCGTATGTGTCCACAAAGACATTGTCAGAAATGAAATAGTTGAGCTCTTTCTCCGCTGCTCCAACAGTCGTAACGCCTTTTGCAAAAGACAAAGTATTGATCGCTCTTGAACCACTGTTTCCTGCGATTGTGAAGACTTGTACCCCTTTATCCGTCAATGCTTCAAGGGCTTTAATGACTAGATAAGTGTCGTGCCAACTTGGATTTTCTTCGCCCCATTGGCGAATCGTTTCTATGTATTTTTCTCTATGTTTTCTACTTAGTGGTTGATCAAATGCACTGATGAGGGTTGAAGACTCCCACGACAATACAAGAGAATCTATTGGTGTTCGATCAAAGCGATCATTAATGCTATTGATGGCCATTAGAATCTCTTTCATAGGGCTGCGTTGTCCAGCGAGTGGATATCTTAAAAAAACAAAGCTTGGATCATTTGCGATGAGCTGTACCATATCACCGTGGTAATATGCTTCTTTTTGGTAGTCTTTATCTATATCAACAACGCCATACATCCAACGGTGCTGTGTCTTGTCATCCTCAGATTCGAATGCTTCCATCGGAGGATAAAAACGATCGATGATGGCGACGTAGTAATAGCTTTTCTGTTCTTGACTGGATACGTTCCACGTTAAAGCGAGAATCAAGCATGAAAGCAATAGTCTAATGAACTTCATATGGGCTCTCCCTCGGTTTTAAAAAGGTAGTCAGAGAGCACGGATGTGCTGTGGTATGAAACAGGTGTCTTACATAAGCTTTGTCACACATTGAAAATTTCTCCATGTTTTCAATGTGAATATTTTGTGACGATATGTATAACCTTTGATGAATTTTGTCGTTAGTTCAGGTTCAAACGTGTATTTACAAAGCGCTCCGAGCTTTTATTGTCTAAGTTAAAAATAAGGTCTAAACCAAGGCTATTGATAGCCAAGGTGGAAAAGTATGTTCAAACGTTTATTTTCAAGAACAAAGAAAGAAGCTCTATCGAGTACACCAAATCGAAATATTAAGCCCATGGAGCATAATCGTGGGGAGATGTCTCGTCTGATCGAGTCTATCCAAATGAATAACCCTGATTGCGATGTGCTTAATGTAGAGGAGCTGCAACAAAAATTTAATCAGTTCGTTGCTCAAAACAAATTAGGTACCGATTTAAAGACTGATTACATCAGTCATTGTTCTCCTGAGAAGTTACAACGCTTATTGGAATCAGGTTACTATGGTTCGACCATTAAAAATGGTATCAAGAAGATAGAAGCTTCAGATCATGAGTTTTCTTGGTCATCTGACAAAGACGTCGTAGGTTCCCTTTTCATGGATAGAGGTTTCTTTATCTTAGTGAGAGCTGTTAATCGTAAGTCAGGATTTACGCGTCGTTGGGTGTTTGATATGTACCTAGCAACTAAGCACTTTGCTTAACCTTTTGATGTAAATATGTCTGTTCTCGCGCCTGAGTTTTTTATTAAACATTTCCTTAATGCTGATTACGTAGAAAAGTCCGAAACGATCCAATCTCTATGGAGCGGTTATGGTCATATATCCCGTTATCATGTTGAACATCGAGGGAATCGCTCGAGTGTTATCTTAAAAGCAATCGATTGGAAGGCTACTGCCAAACACCCTCGTGGCTGGCAATCCGACCTAGCACATCAACGTAAGGTAACTTCCTATCAGGTCGAGATGGATTGGTACAAGAACTGGTCAAGAGACACCCAACATTCGATTAGGATTCCAAACTTTTTATCTAGTTTGGAACAAGAGTCTGCCGTTTATTTGTTGTTAGAAGACCTTGATGCCAGTGGCTTTCATGTGCGTTGTGCATCTCTTGAATCTCATCAAGCCAGTACCGTATTACATTGGTTAGCTAGTCTTCATGCCCATTACTTAGTGATCACCCCCAATGTAGATTGGCCTAAAGGGCTTTGGCCCCAAGGCACCTATTGGCATTTAGCAACGCGTCCAGATGAGTGGCAAGCCATGGCAGAAGGTCTGTTAAAACAGAGTGCACAGCGGCTCGATGACGCTATTAGAACCTGCTCGTATCAAACGTTGGTGCATGGCGATGCGAAGGTGGCGAACTTTTGTTTCAACGAGGACTTATCCGATGTGGCGGCGGTAGACTTCCAGTACATTGGCCGCGGCATTGGTGTTCAAGATTTAGCGTATTTCTTGGGTAGTTGCTTAAGCGAAGCACAGCTCGAAGCAGATATCGATTATTTACTAGATATCTATTTTAGTGAACTGGCCCGTTGCATTATTGCTCGAGGAGAGTCGCCAGACTTGGCTGAATCCGTGACACAAGCATGGTATCGACTGTTCCCTGTAGCATGGGCAGACTTCCATCGCTTTATCATGGGGTGGTGTCCAACCCACCACAAAAATACCAGCTTTAGCCAGCGCATAACACAAATAGGCTTAGACCAAGTAAGCCTTTAACTATTTCGAAGTGCACGGTTAGTTTTTGCTGTGGCTTCCGCGGTTAATGGGTTTTCTGGCCAAGGATGCTTAGGGTATCTACCTCGCATTTCTTTACGAACGTCTGGGTAAGCTTCTTTCCAAAAAAATGCTAAGTCCATGGTGACAGCCAAAGGGCGTTGAGCAGGCGATAGCAGTTCAATTTTTACCGTCTGCCCTGCGATCATAGGGCTTTGCGTTTCGCCAAACATTTCTTGTAGTTTAACGCGAATGACAGGCTGCTCGCCTTGGTAATCCACTTTTATATTTGAGCCGGATGCCACGGGAATACGAATCGGTAATGTCTGTAAACTTTGTTGTTGTGGCCAATCTAGTAATGCCATTAAAGGGTCTAGTATAGAAAGCTTCTCTAACTGCTGAATGCGCTTCACGCCCGTTAAAAAAGGCCCTAGCCAATCCTCTAAACGTTCTAGCAAACACTCGTCCGACGCATCCGGCATTGATGGGTCAAGGTGTCGATGGGCAAATTGAATACGGGCACGAAGGGCTAGGCTGTCCTCGTCCCAATTTAACACGTGTAAGCCTTGTTGGCGGATATAGTGACAAGTTGCCATGGTTACGGCGCTGTCTGGTAAATGACTAAGGCGCTCCTGCTTGAGTTTTAGCTTGCCCAGCCAAGTCTCTGCAGCACCAACCAAACCACCGCTGGCTTTATCCCATTCACAGCGTTCAATAATTTCAATTTGATCGGCCAGAGCTTGTTCTAATTCGTTTAACGAAATAGGGCAGGTTAGATAGAGCCAATCCGCATCCCGCTCCGCATGACCACCGAGCTCCAACGCGATCAGAAAATCACTATTAGCATTCGAATCATGGTTAGCGAGCAGGGCTTGTCGGCCATTGCTCAACTTAAATAAGGTTTCACCTCCCTGTTGGCGTTGACGCATCGCGATACGATCAGGAAAGGCGGTGGCCAAACAGGCGGCTAAAGAGAATGATCTATCGGACTTATTATTAGGCAAATGTCGCTGCAAAGCGTTGATCGAGCGTTGCCAAGCTTTGCCTTTGGTCGCATAGGTAATAGCGTTGTGTAGGTTGGAGTCTTGGTGTTGTTTCGATACACCTTCGTAAAGTAACGCGGCTGCTTCTAAGGCTGATTGAGCCTCCCCACGTCGGCTTGCTTCGAGTAGCAAGCGCGCCAAACGCGGCGGTAAAGGCATACTTGCCAGCGCTTCTCCATCCGCGGTCAGAGCGAGGCTGTCGCTTGTTTCCAGCAAGCCTAACTGTGTTAACAAGCTTTTTGCCTGTTGCCAATGGGCTAATGGCGGCAAGCTAATCCAATCTAACTCTTCACGCTCTTGTACCCCCCAACGAGCCACATCCATCACTAGATGACTTAGATCTTCTAGCTCGATCTGTGGTGCGTTATGGGCTGCTAGACGGTGTTGTTGCTCTTCTGACCACCAACGGTAACAGACACCGGCTTGCAAACGTCCCGCACGCCCCGCTCGTTGAATGGTTTCAGCTTGGGAAGCACGACGAGTATGCAAACGTGTGGTGGCGGTTTTGGCATCAAAACGGGCTTCGCGAGAGAGGCCAGAATCAATCACAACACGAATGCCTTCGATGGTTAAACTGGTCTGGGCGATGCTGGTTGCGAGCACCACTTTTCTTTGTTTTTCTAGAGCGGGTGCAATGACCTTTTCTTGCTCTGCCACGCTCATATCACCAAAGAGAGACAACAATTCGGTGTTATCGGGCAGTTGATTTTCTAACAGGCTTTGTACTGTGCGGATTTCACGCTGACCAGGCAAAAACACGAGAATCGATCCGTCTTCTTCGCGCAACGCTTGTTGAACCTGCTTGGCAATTTGCAGAGATACGTCCTGCTGTTTCAATGCTAGGTTAGCGTAACGCATGGTGATCGGAAATTGTCGCCCTTCACAAATAATAGGCTCGCAATGCAGCAGTTCCGTTAAGCGTTCGCTATCCAGTGTCGCGGACATGACTAAGAGTTTAAGGGGATCATCTTCACGAAACAGTTCCCGCGCTTGTAGACTCAAAGCAAAGGCGAGATCAGAGTGTAAATTGCGCTCATGAAATTCATCAAAAATGATTAATGCGACGTCATCTAAGCTCGGATCATCTTGCAACATACGGGTGAGAATTCCCTCTGTCACGACTAAGATTTGAGTATTAGCGCTTTGTTTGCCTTCTTGGCGGATCTGGTAACCAACACGTTGACCTAAGGGTTCGCCTAGCTGGTCTGCTAGACGCTTAGCGGCTGACTTAGCGGCAAGGCGACGCGGTTCGAGCATGACGATTTTGCGCTGACCAAGCCAATTCGCATCCAGAAAAGCAAGTGGCACGGCTGTGGTTTTACCTGCCCCAGGTGCTGCTTCTAAAATAGCTTCATGGTGCTGATTTAACTGTGATTGCAGCGCTGGGATGGTAGAGTAAATAGGTAAAACAGTCGTCATGTGAAT
Organism: Marinomonas communis; assembly: GCF_004363305.1. Lineage (GTDB taxonomy): Bacteria > Pseudomonadota > Gammaproteobacteria > Pseudomonadales > Marinomonadaceae > Marinomonas > Marinomonas communis. Next base: position 6,386 of record NZ_SNZA01000009.1, read on the forward strand.
CCCCTGTAACGATGCTCACATAATAACGATATTTGTTTTAACTTTCAGGATATATAAGGCAGAAGCGGAAAGGACATAGGAGCTTTCAGGCATTGTTAATGGTGTGTTAACAAAAGCATGATAAAGATCTTCTAGCACATACCGCCTCCGCTAAATTAATAAAAAATATAAGGATAGAGAACGGCATGAACGAACTCGGTAAGAAAACCCTGTTAATCGTTGATGATGAGCCAGATATTCGACACTTGCTATGCGATGCGTTAGCTCAAAAAGGCTATCAAGCATTGGATGCGCAAAATGGCGAGCATATGTGGCGTTGCTTGGAAAAGCAGCCTGTTGATTTAGTGCTAATGGATTTATACCTACAGGAGGAAGATGGGCTTCAACTGGCTAGGGAAGTGCGAGAACGCTTTCATGACATGCCGATTATGATGCTCACTGGTAAAGGGGATGAAACCGATAGAATCCTTGGTCTAGAGTTGGCTGCGGATGACTACATGATGAAGCCATTTAATTTGCGAGAGCTGACCGCTCGCATTCATGCACTGCTACGACGCAGTGCCCGCCAAGCACCAACACAGCCGATCAATACGGATCATGACTGTCTCTATTTCGGTAAGTGGACATTAGACCTGACCTCGCGACAGCTTCGTGATCAGCAGGGAGAAGAGGTGATTCTTACTCTAGGAGAGTTCTCTTTACTCGAAACACTTGCCACGCGCCCGGACCGCGTTCTGACGCGAGAACAAATTATTGATTTAAGCCGTGGACTGGAGACAGAAGTATTTGATCGCACCGTCGACGTATTGATTCTACGCTTACGTCGTAAATTGGAAGCTAACCCCAAAGCACCGGAATTTATCAAAACACAGCGTGGTCTGGGCTATTTATTTAATGGTCCAGTGGCCAAGAGTGTGAGCTAATGCGACAAGTTAGCATCCGACAAAAAGCCTCAATCATCATCTTTGCCATCAGTGTGGTGGCTTTTTGTATGGTGTTAATTGGCTGGCAGTCGATGCGAGTAAGTGAGTCATCACTGTCAGACTTTGAAGCGCAAACACTACCGGAAATCAGTACCGCCCTGACGTTAGCCGAAAGTGTGGCGCAACTGGCGGCAGCTGCACCCTACACAGCCGGTTCAGCCCGTCCCTTTCAACTGCAAACAGAGTCCGAGCGTTTAACGCGGCGAATCACCGATTTGCGCAGCGTGGCGGATAGCTTAAATGACACCGAGTTTCGGGCGCAGATTGAGACGCGCTTAGGAAGCTTTGATGCCACCCTGGCAGAGCTTGTCGATCTGGTGCACGAAGAGTTGTATATCCGAGAAGACAGTTTGGCGCAGCAGTTTGCGATTCGCCAGCTCATTAGCACAGAAAGTAGCTTAGCGAAGGTACACCAAAAACAAGTTCTAGTCTGGCTGCTGAGTCTAATTGAACAGCCAGGAGATGTGGCATTACAGCTAACTCATGAGCTGAACCTCTTGAATGCTGAACCGCAGACAAAGAAGATCGCCACTGAATTGCTCAAGGCGCAGCAGCGTCTGAATGACATTCAAGAGCGGAAAATCTATTTGTTGATCTCATTGCGTGCGAAGTCTGAGCAGCTAAGTGCGCAAGTCAGTGATTTTGTCGGCATGCTGCAGAAACAAGTGTCTCGTCAACGTATTGAAGTAAGCGAGGTTGTAGCGAAAGGACAGCGTTGGTTGGCAGGGATTTCGCTATTTCTTGTCTTAGGTCTAGGGTATCTGTACGTTTCAAGCCGACGCATGACAAAGGACTTGGAAGCCGTGACGCATGACATGGAAGAACTGTCTCTTGGGCAAGTGGACTCTCGCAGCCCGCAGGTGCGTCGTAATGATGAAATCGGCACCTTAGCCAATGCCTTTGAAGTGTTCCGCCGAGATGCCATTCGTCGTATCGAAGTGTCAGCAGAGCTGTCAGAGCAAAAGCGTCTACTGGAAACCATCTTCGACAATATGAACGACGGCTTAAGTGTATTTTCGGAGCAGGGGCTTTTGATTGCATGGAACAAGGGCTACGAAAGCTTGTTCGAGATTCCACCCAATCTATTGTATCGCGGTATGCCGATAGACGATGTGCAAGCGTTGATCACGCAAAGCTCTCATAAAAACCTCAATATAGAAAACCAGCTGGTGCAGATGGATGAAATCAACGCCTCGCGCCACCATCGTAGCCAAAGTTTTGAGCGGCACTTTGATTCAGGAAAGATCGTCGAATTTAGGTCAAAGCCCATGCCAGAAGGGGGCTTTGTTACCCTTTATACGGATCTTACGGAGCGTAAAAGTGTCGAGAGCCAATTGCGTCAGGCGCAGAAAATGGAGGTGCTTGGGCAGCTAACGGGTGGGGTTGCCCATGACTTTAATAATCTACTGGCAGCCATCATGGGGAACTTACAAATGCTGTCGGATTCTGAACCCAAAACACTGGATCAAGCTCGCTACATTGAGCGATCCCTCGCGGTGGCTGAAAAGAGCAGTAACTTAGTGCACCGTTTATTAGCGTTCAGTCGTAGACAGCAACTGTTTCCTGAACCCACGCATATCGATGATTTGATAGAAGGCATGTTGGACTTAGTTGAGTACAGCGTGGGCAATCATATTACGGTAGAAGTTGACCTGAACTGTCCCGAAGAACATTGTCTGATTGACCCATCGCAATTGGAAAATGCTCTCTTGAATCTTTCCTTAAACAGTGCCGCTGCTATGTCCCGAGGTGGTTATCTACGCTTCTCCACTAAGTTAACTCAACTGCCGGATTCAGATGTTCCTGCGGTACGCATTAAAGTAGAAGATACTGGAAAAGGCATATCCGAAGCCGTATTGGGGCGTATTTTTGAACCCTTCTTTACCACCAAACCTGTTGGCAAAGGCAGTGGGTTGGGGCTCAGTATGATCTATGGTTTTGTGAAGCAAAGTGGTGGCGAGATCATAGTGACATCCGAAGAAGGAGCTTGGACCAAAGTCTGCTTGTTCTTGCCTCTGATGGCGCAAGAGAGAGCCTTTAACAAACGGACCACCATTGAAAGCTTACCAACCCTAGTCGTGCCCGAAGAGCCGCTCATTTGGTTGGTGGAAGACGACCCTGAGGTATGCCACGTTATGCGTGAACAGCTGCAGCAATTGGGTTGTACAGTACAGACATTTGAATGTGCAGAAGCGGTTTTGCAAGCCTTGCAAGGTTCGTTTCATCCAGATGTAGTGATGTCGGATGTTAACCTTGCTGGCGACCTACACGGCGTGGCGCTGGCTCACAGCTTAAAGCGAATGTCGTCATGGCAAGGGCAAGTGTTGCTTATGTCGGGTCTGCCAATTCAAGAATTAAGTGAAAGTTACGGCTTAATGAAAGAAGATTTAATTCTCTCAAAACCTTTTACTATTAATGAGTTAAGTGAAGTTTTTCAGTTCAAAAACTAGAATATTACAAATATTACAGCCCTTGCACACTGGTTGAAATCTTTCGTTAGTTTTCGTCGACCATATTGTTATGAGAAACAGCGGTGACTGTCTGTTTCAGCGGCCTTAGCCGAGAATAAAAACAATACTGGAGTCATTTTCATGAAATTTAACTACCGTAAACTTGCTTGTCTTGTTGCTGCCGGCGCACTATCCACTGCTGCGATGGCGGAAACTCCTATCATCGGTCTGATCACTAAGACCAACACCAATCCATTCTTCGTTAAAATGAAAGAAGGCGCTCAAGAAAAAGCCGCTGAGCTAGGCGTTGAGTTGCGTACTTTTGCTGGTCGTTACGACGGTGATAACGAAACTCAAGTTCAAGCTGTTGAAAACCTGATTGCATCCGGTGCTAAGGGTATCTTGATCACACCAAGTGACACCGCAGGTATTGTACCAACCATCGAAAAAGCACGTGAAGCGGGCTTGTTGGTGATTGCACTGGATACACCGCTTTCACCAGCCAGTGCGGCGGATATGACGTTTGCAACGGATAACTTCAAAGCCGGTGAAATGATCGGTATGTGGGCCAAAGCGAAAATGGGCGATAAGGCGAAAGATGCCAAAATCGCACTGTTGGATCTAAGCACAAGCCAAATTACGGTAGACGTGGCGCGTAACCAAGGTTTCTTGAAAGGCTTCGGTATTGATCTAAACGATCCAAATCAAATGGGCGATGAAACCGATCCACGTATTGTTGGCAACGACGTGACCCAAGGCTCGGAAGAGGGCGGTCGCCGTGCCATGGAAAACCTATTGCAAAAAGACCCAGGTGTGAACTTGGTGTACACCATCAACGAACCCGCTGCTGCAGGTGCGTATGAAGCATTGAAATCATTCGGCATGGAAAAAGATGTGCTGATTGTCTCCGTTGACGGTGGTTGCCCCGGTGTACGCAACATTGAAGATGGCGTGATCGGTGCGACGTCTATGCAATTCCCTCTAAAAATGGCCTCTGAAGGCGTTACTGCGATCGTTGAGTTCGCGAAATCTGGCACACGCCCGAGCGCATCTGACGGTCTAGACTTCTACGACACTGGGGTTCAGTTGATTACTGACGAGCCTGCCAAAGGCGTTGATTCTGTTACGTCTAAAACTGGCCTAGCGATGTGCTGGGGCTAATCGAGTAAAGACTTTTCATTGAAGGGACTTTCCCCTTGCGCCGCTGGCTGAGCTTTGGTCAGCGGCAGTTATTCTGTCTGGAGTTAACCCTATGAGTTCTGCTAACCCAAAACCGTCTGCACCGGTATTAGATCATGATAAAGTCGCAGATCAGGCTGGCAGTGGTAGCTATGTAGCGAATTTCGAAAGTAAAGACAGTGCGCTGACACGCTTTCAGAAATTTCTTCATAAGTACCCGGTCGCAGCGCCAACCATCGTCTTAGTATTTGCCATTATTGGCTTTAGTCTATTGGTTGGAGACCGTTTCTTACATCCATTTAACTTATCCCTCGTGCTACAGCAGGTGACCATCATTGGTGTGATCGGTGTGGCGCAAACGTTAATTATTTTGACCGCGGGGATCGATCTATCCGTGGGGGCGATCATGGTATTAGCCTCCGTCGTGATGGGGCGCATGGCGATTGACCACGGCTTGGATGCGGGCTTTGCCTTGCTGATAGGTATCAGTGTTGGTGCCTTGGCAGGTTTGATTAATGGTACCTTGATTACCCGTTTCAAATTGCCGCCATTCATTGCCACCCTAGGCTCTTGGAACGTGTTTTTTGCCTTGAACCTTTGGTACTCAAAAAGTGAGACCATTCGTTCACAAGACATCGCCAATAATGCGCCACTGTTGCAATGGTTAGGGGAAACGATTTCATTCTTCGGTGCTCGGCTGACCTATGGCTCACTCTTGATGTTGGCCTTATTCTTCCTGATTTGGTACGCCTTAAATTGGACTGCTTGGGGGCGTCATGTGTATGCCACGGGGGATGACCCTGCGGCAGCTAAGTTGGCAGGTATTCGTACTGATCGCATTCTATTGTCTGTCTATGTGTTAGCGGGCGTGGTATGTGCAATAGGTGCTTGGGTATTGATCGGCCGTATCGGTTCAGTATCACCTCAAGCGGGTTACACCACTAACCTTGATAGTATTACGGCGGTGGTAATCGGCGGGTGTAGTTTATTTGGTGGGCGGGGCTCTATTTATGGCACGCTGATCGGGGCGCTCGTAGTGGGGGTATTCCGAAACGGTTTGGCGCTCGCAGGAGTCGATGTGCTTTGGCAGGAGTTCACCGTAGGTATCTTGATTATCGTCGCCGTTGGTGTCGACCAGTGGATTCGTAAGGGGACAGCATAATGACAGCACATTACGATCAACAACCGGTATTACAAGCTCGTGGTTTAGTAAAACGCTACGGTAGCGTGACCGCCATCGATCATGCCGATTTAACGCTTTACCCTGGGGAAATCCTAGCGGTAATTGGTGATAACGGGGCTGGCAAATCGTCCTTGATCAAAGCTCTTTCAGGTGCACTGGTACCTGACGAAGGTGAGATCTTGCTGGATGGGCAACCTGTGCACTTCAACTCCCCGATGCAGGCACGTGAACTTGGCATTGAAACCGTCTACCAGAACTTAGCCGTTTCTCCTGCTTTGAATATTGCGGATAACTTGTTTTTAGGTCGAGAGCTTCGCAAGCCAGGTATTTTGGGGTCGGTCTTCCGTATGCTCGACAAAAAAGCCATGGAAGAGCGTGCTCAAGCGAAGATGAAGGAACTCGGTCTGATGACCATTCAAAACATCTCTCAGGCCGTTGAGTCTCTCTCTGGTGGTCAGCGTCAAGGTGTTGCTGTGGCGCGTTCTGCTTTGTTTGGTAGTAAAGTAGTGATTATGGATGAGCCGACTGCCGCACTGGGTGTGAAAGAGTCTCGTCGTGTACTGAACCTGATTAAGGAAGTGCGTGACCGTGGTTTACCGATCATTTTAATCAGTCACAACATGCCGCACGTATTTGAAGTGGCGGATCGCATTCACATTCACCGTTTAGGAAAGTGTGCGGCAACCATTACGCCTGAATCACATACTATGTCTGAAGCCGTCGCTATCATGACGGGAGCGATGGAAGTGGACGACAGCTCCGCGGCTGCGTAAAGTGGCGACTGAGTAAAGTGTGTGGCGGAATCGGTTGAGTGGAGTGACTATGGCATGTTTATCAAACGCGCGTAATGAAGCAAAAGTGGCAGCGCCGCGTTCTGCATACGCATGGATGGCATCGTGCCTAAGACGCTCCTTGATCACGGCTGCCTGTATTTGCTCCTCTTGGGGAGTGTTTGCGCAGCCAGTCGTTGATCAGCCGCTACGCTCTATTGGTATGAGCGTGGCCGATCTTGGTAATCCATTCTTTGTGGAGTTGGTGGATTCCGCTACCCGCAAAGCGAATGAGCTGAATGAAGGCGTACCGGTGGAGGTCATCGTTCGTTCAGATGCTTATGACCTGAACCGTCAGATGCGTCAGCTTAATGACTTTATTGAGCGTAAAGTTGACCTCATCATTCTGACGGCAGCGGATGAATATAAGATTGCGCCGGTGGTGGCAAAAGCTCAGCGAGCAGGCATCAAGGTGATCGCAGTGGATGTCAACGCACACGGTGCGGATGCCACCATTACCACAGATAACGTTCAAGCGGGTATGGTCGCCTGTGAAAGACTTGCCAAGGAAATTGGCTACCAAGGACAGTTCGTTATTATTAACGGCGTGTCAGTGTCATCGGTGCTTGAGCGGGTTGCTGGATGTAAATCTGCCATCAATCGTTACCCCAACATCACCTTATTAAGTGATCGACTGAACGGTACCGGAAGTCGCGAAGGCGGAATGGAAGCGATGACTTATCTAATGGAAGAATATGACCATTTAGACGCAGTCTTCGCGATCAATGACCCGACCGCATACGGTGCCATGATGGCAGCGCAGCAAGCAGGTAGGAACGAGTTTGTACTAGCTTCTGTTGATGGGTCTAACTTTGCCATCAAAACCATTCAATACCCTAACATATGGTTAGCGACCGCCATTCAAAGGCCACAGCTTATGGCGGAAAAAGCGGTAGAAATTGGTATGGCGTTGCTTAAAGGGGAAGACGTGCGCCAACGCTTTATTCTGATTCCTGCTAAGTTGGCGCAGAAGGATGCACAACCAGCATCTAATTGAAGGCTAATAGTTGGCGTTCTTGGCGAACCTCGTTACTCTAACGACTTAGTCGCCAAGGATGTTATATGGATACGTCGAGTCTCTTCCAGCAAATCTTTAATACCGTTTTCCCATTACTGATCATTGTTTTGATCGGGTTCTTTTACGCTCGTGTTCGACCGACAGATATGACCGTCGCCAATCGAATCAATATGAGCGTGTTTATCCCTGCTTTGATTTTTTCGGTCATGGCCGCGAAAGACTTCCAAATACAAGCGTATCAACCCTTAATTGCGGCCTCGGCGTTCGTGGTCATATGCTCAGGTTTAGTCGCGTGGCCGATAGCAAGGCTGCTGGGTTATGAGTTTAAGACCTTTGTACCGCCAATGATGTTTAATAACAGTGGTAACTTGGGCATCCCCCTAATGGTACTCGCGTTTGGTGAGTCAGCGCTGCCTATTGCTGTGGTGATGTTTTTAACTGAGAACCTGCTGCATTTTACCCTAGGTATGTACCTCCTCAATCCGAAGACTAATCTGATGAATCTGCTGAAGATGCCGATGATCATAGCCACGGTATTAGGTGTGGTGTGGAGTGTTCAAGGATGGAGCCTGCCTCCATCGATCGGTACTGGGGTAGATATGCTGGGACAGATATCCATCCCATTAATGCTGTTTGCCTTGGGCGTTAGAATGACCGATGTGGACTTTGGGCAGTGGCGTATTGGTGTGGTCAGTGGGTTAGTGAGCCCGTTAAGCGGTCTCATCGCGGCATTAATATTCTATTGGCTATTTGGTTTAACAGAAGAGTGGTTTGGCTATTTAATTGTCTTTGCCTGTTTGCCGCCTGCGGTGTTGAATTATATGGTGGCGGAGATCTTTCAGCAGGAGCCGCAAAAGGTGGCGTCCATCGTTTTACTGGGTAATTTAATGTCATTGGCGTGCATTCCTGTGGCGCTGTATTTTGTTCTTTAGTGGAGTTGCATAGCATGTTGGTGCAAATAGGTTTGCTCGCGTTATTAGTCTTGGCTTATGTCGTAGTGCTGCGATTAATTTCAAAAGCCATTCACTCGGTGGGTTTGCGTCGCTCGTTGAATGATTTGCGGGTTAGTTTGATCTCAAAGATGGTGAATCTTGCCTTAACCGCAGTGTTTGTCTTCCTGTTTTGTGTCGTGTTAGGCGTTGGGTATGGTCAATTAGCGGTCTTTTTCTCCTCTGTATTTGCCGTAGTCGGTATTGCCTTATTCGCTCAATGGTCGATTCTAAGTAACGTCACAGCCAGTTTGATTATCTTTTTCGGGTTCCCTTATCGAGTTGGGGACTGGATAAAAGTCGTCGATAAAGACGAAGAGATTCTTGGACAAATTCATGAAATTACCAGCTTTCATGTGATCATCACTCGTCTAACGGGTGACACTGTGACGTACCCAAACAGTATGATTTTGCAAAAAGGGGTTATCCGCTATCGTAATGAAGCCGAAGCGAAACAGCACTCAACGTTACTCAAAGACGTTGCAAAAGGTGACAATGGTGCAACAGAAATAAGTAAAAATTGATCAAAATTTACTCAGTCGATCGGGTTTGTGGCATACTATATGGCCTCGTCTAACATTTCACACCACAAGCTCGGTAGGAGAGTTCCATGAAATCCAAACCCGAAGCCCTGATCACTAAGCATCCCGGCCTCATTCATAGCGACGCAATGAAAGTTAAATCCCATGTACAACGTAATCAAGAAGACTGGGTGCTGCATACTTTGATGATCGAAGGTTATGACGTGCCATTCCGCTTTAAACGTCAAGGAAAGTACCACTCGCTACGAGGCGCACGTGTAAACCTGACCTATTACCCTGCTCAAGAGTCCGTTGCTGGGATCGATATGGAAGTCATGAAAGTCGTGCGTGTGAAGCGCAGCTAACATTCCTTCTTTGTCAGAGCTTTCGGCCTCTATCATCTAAGATCTTTTCGCCGTCTTCTTTGAAATATGGCCCTTGAGGCCACTTATCTAGTATATCTAATACACTTTCACTAGGGCGGCACAATTTTACACCCTTAGGGCTACAGACAATCGGTCGATTGACTAATATTGGGTGTTCAAGCATAGCCTTGATCAACTGTTCATCGGTAATATCGTCATCTAGAAGTCCCATTTCTTGAGCTGGCGACTTGGTGATGCGTAAGGCTTCTCTTGGAGTGATATTCGCCGCTGCAAATAGCGCCATCAGCTGGTTGCGAGTCCAGCCATCCTTAAGGTATTCAATAATAATTGGAGTGTAGCCCGCATCTTGTATGATTCGCAGTACGTTTCTAGAAGTGCCGCATTCTGGGTTGTGATGAATTACAATCATAGTCGTCTCTTCGCTAAAATGGTTAATTGGATAAGGCTCAAATAGAGGCTTGATTTACCCGTTGGCTGAGTTGCTCTGCACTTTCTACCCGTTCCGAATATCGGTCTACGAAATAGTCCTTACTTCCTCTTAGTAACAATGTGAACTTCATTAACTCCTCCATGACATCAACGATTCGATTGTAATAGGGGGATGGTTTCATCCGATTATTGTCATCAAACTCTAAGAAGGCCTTTGCAACACTTGATTGATTGGGGATTGTGACCATGCGCATCCAGCGCCCCAAAATACGTAATTGATTCACTACATTGAATGATTGGGACCCTCCACATACCTGCATCACGGCCAGCGTTTTTCCTTGGGTTGGTCTAACTCCTCCAACGTTTAAAGGAATCCAATCAATTTGGCTTTTGAAGATACTACTCATTGACCCGTGGCGCTCAGGAGAGCACCACACCTGTCCTTCTGACCAAATCATGAGCGACCTTAACTCTTGAACCTTAGGGTGCTGGTCATCCGCCATATCTGTCTGTGGAAGCCCTTCAGGGTTAAAAATCCTGACTTCTGCTCCCATGCTTTGTAATAATCGAGCGCTTTCCTCAATCACTAAACGGCTGAAAGAACGTTCTCTTAAAGATCCGTAGAGTAATAATATGCGAGGTGGGTGTTCGCTTATTTTGGGTTGGCATTTTTGTAAGGAGGGGATGTCAAGTTTATCCGTTTGTAGATTCGGTATGGCGTTATCTTGAAACATAGTAGAGCTTGTCCATAATATCTGTATTTTCATATATGCGAATAACTGTATATTTGTTTCCCCATATATTCAAGTGTTGTTCAAAATTTTCAAGGCATGCTGTTGGATTCTCCTTGAGGGGCTATTCCTTTCGTCATTGTCTGAAGGTACTCTTCGCTCATTGTGAGTATTTCTTAGGAGTAATATCAGGTAATGACTACGGCCCGTTCTCAGTCTTGGTTTGACGTCTTTAAGCGTGTTGAGCGCAGCGTTTGGTTTCAAGGCTTTATAATCAGCATCATCATTATTGCGGCCTTAACGGTGGGGGCAAAAACCTACCCGCTCCCGTATTCCGTTGAGCTGGCGATTAACTATCTTGATACGCTGATCACCGTGTTTTTTCTGGCGGAAATACTGTTGCGCTTTGTCACCTATGAACGCAAACGTGAGTTCTTCAAAGATCCTTGGAACCTATTTGATTCCGTCATCGTTATTGGTAGTTTAGTGCCGATATCCAATACTGACATGGTGCTAGTGGCGCGTCTGTTGCGCGTATTACGAGTGCTGCGACTGGTATCGATCATCCCAGATCTACGAGTGTTGATTAATGCCTTGCTAAAAGCCATTCCGAAGATGGGCTACATCGCCTTATTGATGTTCATCATCTTCTATATTTTTGGTGCGATGGGGTCAATCTTTTTTGAGGGCATCAACGAAACACTGTGGGGTGATATCGCCATTTCCATGTTGACCTTGTTCCGCATCGCCACGTTCGAAGATTGGACCGACGTCATGTATGAGACGATGGCTGTATACCCACTGAGCTGGATGTACTACGTGGTGTTTATCTTCTTAACCGCGTTTGTGTTCTTGAATATGATGGTAGGTGTGGTGCTAGAGGTAATGAGCCGCGAGACATCCGCTGAAGAACAGCAGCACCAAGAGGATCATCATCAAGCCTTGGTTGAGCAAATCTCGCAACTACAGCAACAAGTGCAAGCCCTGAGCGACAAACTGGATCGCAAGGACTAGCAGTAGGCTAGTCCAAATGCAGCGTTAATCCCTGTTCTGGCAGTGGCAAAGCAGTTTTGTAGCGCACTTGTTTTAAGGCAAAGCTAGAGCGAATGCTGGCGACGCAGGGAATCTTTGAAAGGTACTGGAGGATAAATTTCTCCAGTGCTTTCATATTCGGTACGACCACACGTAATAAGTAATCCTCATCCCCTGTCATAAGATAACACTCCATCACTTCTGGTCGATCACTGATCGCTTCTTCAAAGCTCTGTAAGGCTTCTTCTACTTGTTTCTCTAGGGTAACGTGGATAAATACATTCAGCGTTAGGCCCAGCTTCTCCGCTTCCAACAAAGTTACCTGCTGTTTAATAAGGCCTTTCTCTTCCATGGCTTTGATACGGTTGTAGCAAGGCGTGGTGGACAAGTTAACCGCTTTGGCGAGCTCAGCGTGGGTGATGCGAGCATTTTCTTGGATTTGGTTAAGAATCAATATATCGGTTTTATCAAGCTGGCTCATGATATTTTCTTTATAATTTAATTTTGCAGGGTAAATTTTCTCTAATTCAGAGATTTAAGAGAGATAATAGGAAAATAAAACTCGGCGGCAGAAATTACAATGGTTAGATCAAATTTCGAGGTGATCTATGCCATCTACATCCACGCAAAACTATCCTATTTTCAGCCTGAAACGCTTTCAAGTTTCGTTGCCAAACCAACTGAAAATCGTCCTAATGTTTGCATTGGCAGTCGTGGCGCTAGGTGGTAATTGGCCGGTGATGAAACTGGGTTTAGAGCATATTTCACCGCTTTGGTTTGCGGCCGTACGATTCGTGATGGGATGTGTTTGCCTATTCTTTTTGCAGGCCATTACAGGCAAGGTGAAACTGCCAACGCGCAAAGACCTTCCGATTGTCGCCAGCGTTGGTTTGGTGCAGATGATGATGTTCACTGCTCTAGGGGCGATTGCTATGTTAAGCGTCTCGGCAGGGCGTTCGGCAGTATTGGGTTACACCACGCCTTTGTGGGTGACACCGATTGCTTTGTTCGTGTTGCGGGAGCGCTTTAGCACGATGCAGATCGCGGGTACCGTGATTGGATTCGTAGGCGTACTCATTTTGCTTAACCCTGCCACCATTGATTGGCGTGATACAGCTGTACTGCAAGGCAATGCGTTACTGCTGTTTTGCTCTCTATGCTGGGCGCTGTGTATTTTGCACCTTCGCCATCATAAAGGTGACAGTAATGCTTACCAACTGGCACCTTGGCAAATGTTGCTTGCGAGCTTTTGTCTGATTCCTTTGGCGTATTACTTTGAAGGAAGCTTCACTGGTGACTTCAGCGCTACGTTTTGGTGGGTTATGTTGTACATGGGACCGTTTGCGACCGCTTTTTCATTTGTGGCCATCAATGCCGCCAGCAAACACCTTTCTTCAGCCAGTATGTCGAACGCCATGTTAGGCGTTCCTGTTACAGGATTATTGGCGTCAACCGTGTTTCTCGGTGAAACGCTTACACTGTCTCTTGCGTTAGGTGGTGCTGTCATCTTAGGCGGTATTATGTGCGTATCTTTGGCTGGGCGTGGCGCAAGCGGCCGCCAAAAGTGTTGAGCATTAAACCTAGCAGCACGACCAGAATCCCGACCCACTGTTGGTGGCTGATGCTTTCATTCAGTACCAACGCCGCAGAGGTTAAGCCAACCACGGGGACGCCTAATGACAGTGGCGCGACGGTGCCAGCGCTGTAACGGGACATCAGTTGGCTCCAAAGGCCATAGCCTGCCAATGTGGCGAATAGTGCTAGGTAACCAAGAACAGCAACGGTGCTCCAATTGATATCCTTCAGGTTAGACCACATTAGGTCTGGGCCGTCGACAAAGTAAGAGGTAATGAAGAAGGGCACAGACGCGATCCCCGCACTCCATACGATTAAGCTAAGATCTGCTTGGTAGCCTTTCTGAATAATAGCTTTGGTGGTGATGTTACCCAATGCCCAGCTAGACGCTGCCGCTAGGGTCAAAATAAAGCCCAATACGGTCATGGAGGTGTCTTCTCCCGCGGCACCGATAATCGCCAGTCCACCGCTGGCAATCGTAACCGCCAGTATTTGATAAGGTCGGACCGTTTCTTTTAGTAAGAGTACGGAAAAAATCAGTGTAAAGATGGCTTGTGACTGTAATACCAAAGACGCCAATCCCGCTGGCATGCCAAATGTCATGGCGCAGAACAGCCAAGCAAATTGGCCAAAGTTCAAGGACAAGGCATAGAGTAAACACCATTTTAATGGGGTCTTAGGGCGAGCAAAGAAAAAGCAGCCGACCAATGCTAAGACTAAGAAACGCATGCCGCCGAGCATCATCGGGGTCATGGCATCGAGTCCCCAACGAATGACAACGAAGTTGAACCCCCAAGCGAAGATAATAATTAAGCCTAGGGATAAGTCTTTCGCGGTCATGATAGGAGGTCCTTTTGTCGATAAGGTCTAACTGTAACGATTTCTTATCTGATGAAAAAAGGAACAACTGGGGACATTATGACGTTTCTTTGACGAGACACTTTAGAGTGCCGTCCGCAACACGAATGTTAATGTCATCCCCCTCGCTCACATCACGACAAGAGCGGATGACCTGTTTGTCTTTGCTGGCAATAGCATAGCCTCGAGACAGAATATTCAAAGGGCTCACCAAATCCAACTTTTCAATAGTTTGGGCGAAGCGTTGCTGTTTCTGGTTCAGTGTTTGACCTAAGGCTTGATTCAGTCTTTGCTGAAGCCTTTCAATACGCTCCTGATGAGCGACTACCTTCGCATTTGGGTTGGCTTGTTTAAGGCGTTGCTGCAGGTGGCTTTCGCGCACTTGCCTCTGTGCAAGTTGGCTGAGTATGGCTTGAGATAAACGCTTTGTGCTTTGGTCTAAACGGTTTTGCTGTTGTTCGATACGCTCTTTAGGGTGGCGAATACGTTGCGTGATGAAATCTAAGCGCTGCTGATGCTGTTGTAAGGTTTGCTCAAAGCGACGTGTAAACAGGTGCTCAAAATGTGCAATCTGCTGTTCTAGGTTGCGTACATCGGGGCTTAATAATTCAGCCGCAGCGGTTGGCGTCGCGGCTCGAACATCTGCCACAAAATCTGCGATGGTAAAATCAACTTCATGACCTACTGCTGAAACAATTGGTGTTTTAGCCTGATAAATGGCGCGAGCGAGCGCTTCGTCATTAAAGCTCCAAAGGTCTTCTAACGAGCCACCACCACGTCCGACGATGATGGCATCAAAATGCCCACTGACATCGGCACGTTCCAGTTGTTGGCGAATATTAGTCGCAGCCCCTTCACCTTGAACAAGGGTTGGTAAAATCGTTAGCTCGGTCAATGGGAAGCGTCGTTTAAAGGCGATGACCATATCGCGCACCGCTGCGCCTTTGGCAGAGGTGATGATCGCAACGCGCTCTGGACGAGTAGGGAGAGCTTTCTTGCGGGTTGGATCGAATAATCCTTCCGCTTGTAATTGGTTCTTCAAGCGCTCAAAGGCCGCTTGCAAGGCACCTTCGCCAGCGGCTTCCATGGACTCCACCATCAGTTGGCAGTCACCGCGCGCACCGTAAAAGGTCACTCTTGCGCGAAGTCGAACCAGATCACCGTCTTTGGGCTTGAATTTGACCGCCATGTTTTTGCCCTTGAACATCGCACAGCGTATTTGTGCGCGATCATCTTTCAAGGAAAAGTACCAATGACCTGAGCTTGGTTTGGCAAGGTTAGAGAGCTCTCCTTCTACTAAAATCCATGGCAAACTGGCTTCCAACAACTGCTGAATTTGGCGGTTTAATTCTGAGACGGTAAAAGTCGGTTCTGAACTGTGCAAAGTTGTAAATTTTTTCATCAATGTCCCGTGGTTTTGATTTACCGAATCACAATGTTGGAGTAGAATTACTTGCCATCTTAAACCCAGTTGGCATTGGAAATTCCCTATTATGTTACGAATCGCACAACAAGCACTAACGTTTGATGACGTTTTGCTTATCCCAGGCTATTCTGAAGTTCTGCCGAAAGACGTGAGCCTAAAAACACGCATCACGAAAGGCATCGAACTAAATCTTCCTCTTGTTTCCGCTGCCATGGATACGGTGACTGAACACCGCATGGCGATTGCCCTAGCGCAAGAAGGCGGCATTGGCATTATCCACAAAAACCTAACGATTGAGCAACAAGCGGCAGAAGTTCGTCGCGTGAAAAAGTTCGAAAGTGGTATTGTCAAAGACCCAGTAACGATTCACCCTGGCGCGACTGTTCGCGAGTTGATGGATCTGACTGCGGCACACAATATTTCTGGTGTACCGGTTGTTGAAGGAAAAGACCTAGTCGGTATCGTAACCAGCCGTGACGTTCGTTTTATCAAAGACTTCGATAAAACCGTTGCTGACATCATGACGCCAAAAGAGCGTCTAGTGACTGTCCTAGAAGGTGCTTCTAGCGGCTCTATCCGTAAGCTACTTCATGAACACCGTATCGAAAAAGTGTTGGTTGTGAACGAGCAGTTCGAACTACGTGGTATGGTAACGGTAACGGACATCAACAAAGCACAAACTTTCCCGAACGCTTGTAAAGACGACAACGGTAGTCTTCGTGTTGGCGCTGCAGTAGGCACTGGCGCAGACACTGGTGACCGTGTGACGGCACTAGCAGAAGCGGGTGTTGACGTGATCGTTGTTGATACTGCACACGGCCATTCTAAAGGCGTGATCGACCGCGTACGTTGGGTGAAAGAAAACTTCCCTCAAGTACAAGTGATCGGTGGTAACATCGCGACAGCAGAAGCTGCGATCGCGCTAGCGGATGCAGGTGCTGATGGCGTTAAAGTGGGTATCGGCCCAGGTTCGATCTGTACGACTCGTATCATCGCAGGTGTGGGTGTTCCACAAATCAGTGCGGTTGCAAACGTAGCGGCGGCAATGAACGAGCGCGGTATTCCAGTTATCGCAGACGGTGGTGTACGTTTCTCTGGTGACATTGCGAAAGCGATTGCAGCGGGCGCAAGCGTGATCATGGTTGGTGGTCTATTGGCTGGTACTGACGAAGCACCAGGTGAAGTGGTTCTGTTCCAAGGTCGTTCATTCAAAGCGTACCGCGGCATGGGCTCTCTTGGCGCGATGTCTCAGTCTCAAGGTTCTTCGGACCGTTACTTCCAAGACGCAAGCAGCGGCGTAGAAAAATTGGTACCGGAAGGTATTGAAGGTCGCGTACCTTCAAAAGGTCCAATGGCAGCTGTTGTTCACCAATTGATGGGCGGTGTTCGCTCTTCAATGGGCTACACTGGCTCTGCAAACATTGAGCAGATGCGTACTCAAACGCAATTTTCTCAAATTACTGGTGCGGGTATGCGTGAAAGTCACGTGCATGATGTTACCATTACTAAAGAAGCGCCGAACTACCACGTTGGTGGTTAAGCGCTGATGAATGAAAAACCAAGATGGGGCGTTTAACGCCCCATCTTCTTTTTTTTTTGAACAGCTCTTACTGGGTAGGAGCGAAGGACTAGCTAATAATGTCGCAAGATATCCACGCTCATAAAATTCTTATTCTTGATTTTGGTTCTCAGTACACGCAGCTGATCGCTCGCCGTGTTCGTGAGATTGGTGTTTTCTGTGAAATCCGTGCATTCGACATGGAAGAACAGGAAATCCTAGACTTTAACCCGAAAGGTATCATCCTTGCGGGTGGCCCTGAGTCGGTTACGGAAGAAGGCTCACCACGTGCACCTGAAATCGTTTTCACACTAGGTGTTCCTGTTCTAGGCATTTGTTACGGCATGCAAACCATGGCAGAGCAAATGGGTGGTAAAGTTCAAGGATCTGAATTGCGTGAATTTGGTTACGCGCAAATCCGCACGCACGGTAACTACTCATTGCTTGACGGCATTGAAGACCACGTTGCAAACAACGGTGTTGCCTTGCTTGATGTGTGGATGAGCCACGGTGATAAAGTGGTTGATATGCCAGAAGGCTTCGCTTTGATGGCGTCAACTGAAAGCTGCCCAATCGCTGCGATGGCCCACGAAGGCAAAAAGTTCTACGGTGTACAGTTCCACCCAGAAGTAACGCATACGAAACAAGGCGGACGTATCCTGTCTCGTTTCATTGTTGATATCTGTGGCTGTGAAACTCTATGGACGCCAGCAAACATTGCTCAAGACGCAATTGATCGTATGAAAGAGCAAGTTGGTGACAAGAAAGTTCTACTGGCCCTTTCTGGTGGTGTGGACTCTTCTGTTGTGGCGGCTTTATTGCACAAAGCAATCGGTACACAGCTAACCTGTGTATTCGTTGATAACGGTCTACTTCGTCTAAACGAAGGCGATCAAGTAATGGCGATGTTCAAAGAGAACATGGGCGTTAACGTTATCCGTGTTGATGCTGAAGACCTATTCCTAGGTAAACTAGGCGGCGAAGCAGACCCAGAGAAGAAACGTAAGATCATTGGTAACACCTTCATTGAAGTATTCGACGAGGAAGCGGCCAAGCTAACGGAAGTAGAGTTCCTAGCACAAGGTACTATCTACCCAGACGTAATCGAATCTGCTGCCTCTAAAACAGGTAAAGCACATGTCATCAAGTCTCACCATAACGTAGGTGGTCTACCAGAAGACATGAAGATGCAGCTTGTTGAGCCACTACGCGAATTGTTCAAAGACGAAGTGCGTAAGCTAGGTCTAGAGCTAGGTCTACCGTACGACATGGTTTACCGTCACCCATTCCCAGGACCTGGTCTAGGTGTTCGTATCCTTGGTGAAGTGAAGAAAGACTACGCGGACATCCTACGTCGCGCTGATGCTATCTTCATCGAAGAACTTCGCAACGCTGGCTGGTACGAGAAAACAAGCCAAGCATTCGCTGTATTCCTACCAGTTAAATCTGTAGGAGTTGTAGGCGATGGTCGTCGTTACGAATACGTGGTTGCACTACGTGCTGTAGAAACCATCGACTTCATGACAGCGCGTTGGGCACACCTACCATACGAGCTACTAGAGAAAGTGTCGGGTCGTATCATCAACGAAATCGAACACATCTCTCGCGTGACTTACGACGTATCGTCTAAGCCACCAGCGACCATCGAATGGGAATAATTCAGCGTTAGGTAACACCTTGCACTGAACAGCAATAAACACTCTCAAGCCCGCTATCTAGCGGGCTTTTTTGTATCTAAAGGCCAAATCATTTGGCACTGTCTAGCAGCTTCAAGCACGGTTTGACCGTGGTATAGCGGTGGGTATTATTTTCTCCAAACACCATGCGCAACCCCGATACCATAAAGCGATATTTCCATGCCTCATGGTATTAATTTTCTCTAACTATTTGAAAGTAAAAGAGAAAACAGGCTCTAAAACATAGGATTTACAGCATGGTATTAAACTCAACGGAGAACCATAGTCATGCTGACCGATACCAAGATCAGAAACCTAAAGCCCAAGGATAAACTCTACAAAGTAAACGACCGTGACGGCTTGTACGTGGCCGTCACCGCAGCGGGTACTAAGTCCTTTCGCTACAACTATTCCATCAATGGACGCCAGGAAACGATTACCTTTGGCCGCTATGGCAATGGTGGTATCAGCCTCGCGGAAGCCCGTGAGCAGCTTGGAGAGGCTAAGAAGCTAATCGCCAATGGAAGGTCTCCTGCAAAGGAAAAAGCGCGTAGCAAAGCTCGTGTGAAGGATGCGGCAACATTTGGAGCCTGGGCAGACAAGTGGTTGCGCGGTTATCAAATGGCAGAGTCCACCCGAGATATGCGCCGCTCGATCTATGAACGCGAACTTAAAGCCAGGTTTGGCAATCTACAGCTAACAGAAATTTCCCATGAGGACCTACGCATGCTGACTAACAGCATCGTGGATCGAGGTGCACCGGCCACGGCGGTGCATACCCGCGAGATCGTGATGCAGGTATTTCGTTGGGCCATGGAGCGTGGCCAGAAGGTAGAGAACCCTGCTGATCATGTACGGCCAAACTCTATTGCTCGATTCCAGCCACGGGACCGTTCGTTAACGCCAGAAGAGATTGGCGTGATGTACAAGTACCTAGAGAAAGTAGGCACCAGTCCAGTTAACCGCGCTGCTGCTAAACTGCTTCTACTGACCATGGTGCGAAAAGGGGAGTTGTGCCAGGCAAAATGGAGTGAGATCAATTTCAGTGAAGCTCTTTGGAGTATCCCGAAAGAGCGAATGAAACGCCGCAAACCTCACCTGGTGTTCCTATCACGCCAGGCGATAGATTTGTTAGTTGCGTTAAAGACCTTTGCCGGCGGCTCAGAGTATGTCCTACCATCACGCTACGACACCGACCAACCTATGAGTAACGCTACGATTAACCTGGTGCTGAAATACACCTTCCAGGCCGCCCAGAAAGATGGCATACCGATGGAGAAGTTTGGACCACATGACCTACGCCGCACAGCAAGCACCTTGCTCCATGAGGCAGGTTATAACAGTGACTGGATCGAAAAATGCCTAGCCCACGAACAGAAAGGCGTCAGAGCCATCTACAACAAAGCCGAGTACCGAGAGCAGCGCGCGGCCATGTTGCAGGATTGGGCAAATATGATTGATGAGTGGGTGGCATGATCATCAATCAAATATGTTTAAAAAGTGGATAGAAAATTCTAAAATGGGAAAGCCCTAAGAGGGCTTTCCCGACTACTACCCGATGATGCGTTTAAATCGGCTTCGGAAGGCCTTTTCCCCGCCTTCCATTTGTTTACAGATAAAATCTTTCACTTCTTGTTCTTGGATGCCGCCTGTAATATATGGTGTGAGGCGCATCTGATTCTGGCTCATTCCAATGATATATTCCGCATCTCCATTTACTACTATTGGTGCTGAGTGCGTAACTAAAATCAGCTGTCTTCTTTGTTTATTTTTAGAAATAGCGGGAATAACACTCTCTGCCAGCATTGCGCAGTCGAGGTCGTCCTCTGGCTGATCTAAGATTAGAGGATCGCTACCATAAGACATTAAAAAAGTAAGCATTGAGGCAGACTTTTGCCCCGGTGATGCTTTGTCTAATGGGCGTTTTTGTCTGTTAACATCGAAAAACTTGATATCTATACCATCGTCAGGGAACCAGCAGTCAAAATTGTCTAGCTGTTCATCAGATAACTGGCTAATTCGTGTTTTAAGCGCTCCGTGTATATCGTAATTAGTGTTATTAGTATTATTCCTACAGTCTCTGTGGAACTGCTTTAACTTTTCAACTTCTTCGAATCGTTTTGCTTCGAGTTTGGGGTTCTGTCGTTCAAGTTTATCCAGCTCACTTAAAAGGCCAGAGTTGCGTTCGCTTTCTAAAATATGGCTAGAGAATCGATCGATACCAGTTGCCTGTTGATAACCCAAGATTAGCTCTTCTGGCTTGCTCGCCAATGGAAGAATACTAATATGTAGGTCTGTTAAGCCTAAATTATCGATGAAATCCTTTCTTCTTTTGGTTAAGTCTTTGCGGTGCTCCATCAGGCTAGTAAGAGCTTCTGACTTTCTTTGTAAGATATTAACTCTTTTATCTTTAAGAGATGCCTCTTTGGCTACTTTCTGTGCAAGTTGCTCTCTTTCCGTAAGTAAATGATCTAGCTTATCTGGACTAATCTCAGCATCTTCTAATGTATCTAGAGTGACTTTCATATCATTCGTAGTCACTTTGATATTTTCTTTAAGCTGAAGAAAATACTCTTTCTGTTGGAGAGCTTCTAAAGAAGATTCAGCACTTGTTACTTGTTCTGTAGTGTTCTTGAGTAAATCTTTTTGAATTTTTTGGACAGACTTAAGAAACTCATCCAGCTCGGTATCAGTATTGGTTACAACTATCTCTTCACATTCGTTTAGTGCTGCTTTTATACTATCAATGTGTGAATTTATCTTGCTGATAGCATCGCCCGCTTGAGACATTTCTTTTTGATAATTAGACAATTGGGTTTGTTTTTCAGATAAACCGCAGCTTTCTAAAGTTTTTAGTTTGTTGTTAATGTCGGTCAAGTTTCCCTGGATCTTTGGGATTTCGTTTAGACTCGACTCTACTTCTCTAAGGTCATGACAAAGCCCTTTATAGTCACTTTGTAGCTCTTTGTTTTTACTTTCCCAATCGGCGAATTTTACAACTTCACTATCATCTATTACTTTAAGAAAAGCATTTGGCTTCGTTGCTATATCGAAGAGCATTTTCTGAGAGTAAATTGAAACTGGGAACCTACTTACATCAAAAGTAGGGTCTTCTGTCCAGTCACTGGTATGAATGTCATACTTAAAAAGTGTGTGTGAAGTTGGGGTCCAAGTTAATTTATATTTCTGAGAATCTTTTTCATACAATAATTCAATATAAGAGTCATCTCTTACAGCTCCCTCACTAGTATTCTTGAATTCTGAAAGGCGCTTCTCAATATCGGATGAAAGTTTAGGCTCTGTAGCTCTCGTGTCTCGTTTAAGAGCTAGCCTAACAGCCTCAACTACAGTTGACTTACCAGAGCCTCGACTACCTACAATAGCTGTATACCAAGGGCTTAGCTCAAGATTGATCGCATGATCTGATGAGTCTTTGCACATATACGTTTTCAAAGACATTTGTGAAATTTTATAACTTGGATATCGCGGAGGGTTACCATCTTTTATGATGCAGTGATCAGGATCGGTTAACGCAATTTTTATTCCTTCAAAAGAAGGTTGAGACATTTTGACCCAAGTAAATGAACGCCCCATCTGCTCACGGCAATGAGCATCTGAACCTTTAACCTTTGCGAGATCATTTACTAAACTTTGAGCAAATCCATCAAGCTCATCATTACTGCCAATCAATTCAACTGCATCTGGTTCTGCATTGAATGCTGCTCTAACTTCGTCTTGATTTGTATTTTTAAAAATACCTTTAGCCTTATCGACGTGGGCAAGGATTGCGATGCCTCCAGCATCTTTTATTTTCGAAATAATCCTTGGAACTCCAGACCCTAGAATAGTCTGATGATTTTTTTTATCTTCACTAACAGGTGGTTCGCAGCTACCTACAACTCTAGCAATATGCTCAGCTTTAAAGGATTCCGGAAATAGACCGAGCACATGACAGTTTCCTGCAGCAGTTAACTCAACGGCAGGTATTATGTGAATATCGCGGTAGGAAGTTAGCTCTCCTGCGTCACTACGTTCTTTTAGGTCAACTAAAGCAGCTCTTACTTCGTCAATCCATGCTCCGGTGTTGTGGTCACTTAACACTACACAGTCAATTTCGTGTTTCATGTGCTCTAAGAGCCACTGTTCGGGCGAGCAGCCATCCTTATCCATTTCAGAGCCTCTTGGGTAATCATCGGATGCAGGGGAGTGGCAATGAAAATCTACTTTGAACCAGTGACTTCCTGTTGTTTTCATTAGTGACCTCAATGTAAATATAAAAGTGAGAAAACCTAGTCTGTTAATTCTATCGCTAGTGTTTAAATTCTAAAGTTAGAGTCCGTGGAGTGAAGTGACTTATAGACTGCTTGAGGTGAAATCTTTTTTCCTTCAAGCTCCGTCAATCTCTCTGAAATTTGTGTCTGGTTAAGCCCTTGCTTCAGAACGAGAATTTGTTTCTTACGATCCGTAAGTCTTGAATCAACCATCTGGCGAGCGATGTCCCGCAGTTTTCCTTCATCATCAGCACCCAATAATGTACCTGCTCCTGTTAAGCGCACGGCGGCCTCATCAATGAGCCGTTTGGTTTCTCCTTCAACTGCTATTGGACACTTAAAGTTATGTTTAACGTACTCGAAATATGCCTGGACGTGTTCTTGTGTAACCGTCTTACCTTCTAAAAAGAGATAGACATAGCGATCAATAAGTTCTTCTGCTGATAAGGATCTTAGTTCTTCGTCATCTAGCACCGGCCTATACTCTACGGCACCAGCAACATGAAGCTGTAAGCGTCGAAGTTCCTTTTCAAATTGTTCTTTTGATTGCAGAGCGCTCTTGTAAGCAGGATTCCAAGTTCGGCCATCTTTGTTTCTTGGTCGATGGTGAGCGCAATATCTATGACTAAGTTGCAATTTTGTCTTTTGCTGATCATTAGCTTCTTGCAGGTCGTTGAGGTCTAACAGGTTGTTATCGAGTCGATAGAAATACTCGGCCAGTTCATTTCTTTGGCCGCATAGCTCGCAATAGGTTTGCTTGCGTCTTGCATTGATCTTTATATCTGGACTGTGATGCCTAAAGCGTGTTGGGGTTAGGTGCAGCGCCCATAGAAGTTCTAGCAGGTTATCGACGGTCGCCTGAAATCGGAAGTCTACTGGTCTGCATTGATGCTCTGTTTTCAGAAAGTGTCTAAGCTGCTGCTTGATCGCGTCATGAGTATCTTTAAAACCCATCATCACGATTAAGTTGGTCAATGGTGTATCTTCTCTGAATTTTTTCCCGAACTTAATTGTCCTCTCGCGAGCTGTTTTTTCTGGAATACTTAGTTCTGCTTTTGAAGCTTGTAAAAGCGAATAATCAATATTTAGGTAAGGGGTCGGAAAGAAATACAAATGTGTCTCTGGTAGAGAATTCAGAAACGCTGATACCTTGGGATCAAGGACTTCTAGGATAAGCTCGCCAATAGGGCGTTTATCCGTTTCTTTTTTGATGTCTGCATGAGCATCTTTTAGATGGTTTCTAGGGTCTTTTCTATGGGAGTGTACGGAATAGTTCGCCCAACGATCTCTAAACTCTCGTATGCCTTCGGCAACAAGAGCGTCGCAGTCTTCCCAGACAGAGATAAAGTGTCTGTCTAGGCGATCACTAGCTTCCTTTTCGATTTCCGCATATTCCATTGCCACACCTTCAACCCCTTAGCACTAGGTCATGTTACTACTGGTTAAATAGTGAGTCTATTAGCAACTAGTCGCAATGTCTGGCTGCTTTTCTGGGGTGGAATTCTGAAAATAAATAGCGTTTTCAACTTTTTCCTCCACAAGGTCCAATCAAGCTTCGAATGAATACAGGCATAGTCAGGTTTCAGTCACTAAGAGGAGGCCAAGACATGCAGGAGCTGGCACATAAAACCCTAATTAATCGAAAAACACTTTTACGAATGGTGCCGCTTTCGGATCGGACCATTTACAACTTAGAGCAGCAAGGTGAGTTCCCCCGTCGCATTGTTCTAACCAGTCGCAGTGTGGCTTGGGATCTTGCTGAGATAGAAGAGTGGATCGAACAACGCCGCAAGGGTGCGCTCAAGGCGGCTCGCCCTGGATACTTTGGGGGTAACTGATTATGAGAATCGATGTATTCAAAGCCCTCACAGAACAGCCCCCGGAATTGGACTATGTCTTACCAAGTCTATTGGCGGGTACGGTCGGCGCGTTCGTTGCGCCGGGTGGTACGGGGAAGTCGATGTTTGCCTTAGAGTTGGCGGTATATATTGCGGGTGGTCCTGACCTCTTGGGCGTTGGACCGCTGACACAAGGGCCGGTGGTGTACATCTCTGCCGAGGACCCAGTAAAGGTCATCATGCATCGTCTGCAAGCTATCAGACAGCATCTAAGCCAGGAGCAAATAGAGGTCGTCAGTCAAAACCTTGTGATCGAGTCGGTTGCTGGTCTCGCTCCAGATCTCCTGGATGAAAAGTGTGTCGAACTTTTGGTGAAACAATCAGAAGGCCAAAGGCTTTTGATCCTGGATACATTACGCCGATTTAGTACCGAAGATGAAAACTCAAGTAGTGCCATGTCCCAGGTATTAAATCGTCTTGAGCATATCGCTGTTAGAACTGATGCAGCGGTGATTTTTATTCATCACACCAGCAAAGATTCTGATGGCCAACATACGGGTCGAGGCTCTTCTGTAATCGTTTATCACTGTCGCTGGCAGTCTGTGTTAAGTGAAATGACGAAAAGCGAGGCCAAGGCGTTTGGTTTGGAGGAGACAGAGCGCGTGAATTACCTACGTTATGGCGTTAATAAAGCCAACTATGGGCCATGTTACGACGGGAGCTGGCTAATTCGACGTGAGAATGGACTGTTGGAACAAACGACACTACAGAAGTCACACAAGTCATCTAATGGTCGATCACGTGAAGAAGCTTAGGCATCAGCTAACACATGTTAGGCATGCTCCATCGCACTGCTTGGCTCCAGGTTTATTTCGAGCGCTGCAAAAAGGTGAACGTAAAAAGTCCAAATTGGATGTGGTATACGACTACGGCAAAGGGCGCTTGATTGAGTTCAGCGGACCTGAGCCGTTAGGAGCGGATGATTTGCGTGTACTTCAGGGCTTAATAGCTATGGCTGGCCCAACAGGTCTGTTATTAAAACCGGAGCCTGCCACAGAAAGTGGACAGCAGCTGAGGCTATTTCTAGAGCCAAAATGGGAAGCGGTAGATTTGGATGCCATGGTGGTTAAATGTAGTTACCGCAATCTAGCGCAAGAGATTGGTTATGCAACAACGTCGAATAACACTAAAACCATTAAAGATTGTATTGAGCGGATGTGGAAGGTGTCGATTATTGTTCAACACGGAGGTAAGCGTAAAGGTTTTCGTTTGCTGGCTGAGTATGAAAGTGATGATTCAGCGAAAAATCTATATGTGGCGTTAAACCCAATGATTGCTGAAGCCATTCTTCCAGACGGTCAGCATGTCCGCATTGATATGGACGAGGTTCGAGCCTTGCGTACTCACAATGCGCTATTAATTCATCAAAGGCTATGTGCTTGGATCAACCCAGGCCAAAGGGGAAAGGTTGCTTTAGAAACGCTAAGTGGTTACCTACATCAAAATCCTGCTACTGGTGCAACGTTGCGTAAGCGTCATAGTCGTTTAAGAGATACGTTAAGTGAAATACAAAGCATAGGGTGGCTAATTGTCGAGTACCGTCAGGGCATGTTTGAAATACAGCGGCCATAGGGACCCATTAACGGTCACAATCTATCCCATCAACAGTCACCTTTACTCCCATTAACAGTCACGTTTTTAAAGGTTAGAAAACGCTGTAAGCCTTGATATTAAAGGGCTATAGGGGATTCGACAAAAAACGGTCTAAGATCTCTCTAAGATCTTTCTACTAGGCGTAGTCTTTAACGCCCTAGTAGGGCTAAGACTTTGCCGCAGATATACACCTGCATGGAGTTAAACCGTGTTTATTGACATATGAAGGGCAGAGCACAAGACAAGGTACTTTATTGACACTTGAGGGGCAGAACGCAAAACAGGGCGTTTTATTGACATATGAGGGGCACTGTTCAAAACCGGCTGATTAGCTTTGGTTAGCGAGGAAAGTAGTAGGAAAGCTGTGTTTTTCGGTGTTGTGATGGTGAGTAAAGCCATCATACGTAAATCGCTGTAAGGCCGCTATTTTAGCGCTATTAAGTCGCTATAAGTGCGCTGTAACTATCGGTTTTTAATACGAAAAGAGCGATGAGCAGACCAAAACAGATGAAAACAGGGAAATGCACAGAAATGCAAACTTCTATGCAGAGGTTACCTTGCTAAAACCAATGCTGATATGCGGGCAGGATGTGTGAAGTAGGCCCACCATGCAAGCATGGCGAAGCCTCTTCACTTATGTGACTTATTCGCACCTTCGGCGCTCAACGTTGATCCTGCCCTGCGGGGCGAAAGAGAGGATGCACAGATGGAGAACAACACAAATAAGACGACGAGAAAGAACAGCCCACCGATTAAGGTCTATTGCCTACCGGAAGAGCGTGCGCTGATTGAATCCATGTCAGCACGGGCAGGGCTCAGTGCTTCGACCTATTTGCGTGAAGTCGGCCAAGGCTATCGTATCCAGGGAATTACTGATGCAGAGCAAGTACGCGAGTTAGTGCGGGTTAATGGTGACTTAGGACGTCTGGGTGGATTGCTAAAGTTATGGCTTAGCAATGATGCCAAGGTGGCACATGTTGGGGCCAATACGATCTTGGCAGTGCTTAATCGTATCGAGACGACGCAAGATCAAATGAGCTCACTTATGGAGTCCATTCTTCGTCCGAGGGCAGACCAATGATCGCCAAGCATGTACCGATGCGTTCACAGGGCAAATCTGACTTTGCAGGCCTGGTGAATTACATCACCGATCACCAGAGCAAAGAACATCGACTTGGTAGCGTTCATTTAAATAACTGTGAAGCGGAGACCGTGCGCGATGCGATCAGTGAGGTGTTGGCGACGCAGTTTGCGAACACCCGAGCGAAGAGTGATAAAACCTATCACTTGATAGTTAGCTTCCCAAGTGGCGAACAGTTAGAAGCAAATACCTTGGCCGCGATTGAAGAGCGAATTTGCCAAGGCTTAGGTTATGGCGAGCATCAGCGTGTCAGTGCTGTACACAACGATACGGACAATCAACATATCCATATCGCCATCAATAAGATTCACCCTGCGCGCAACACAATCCATGAGCCGTATTACCCGCATAAGAAGCTAGCGGAAATGTGCGAGGCCATCGAGCAGGACTTTGGCTTGCAGCCGGATAATCATATACCGCGCAAGCGCGGGGCTGAATCACGGGCGATGGATATGGAGCGACATTCGGGTATTGAAAGCTTAGTAGGGTGGGTGAAGCGCGAATGTATGGACGAGATCAAAGCAGCTGATAGCTGGCAGGCGTTGCACCAGGTCATGCAGGACAACGGTTTGCAGTTAAGGACCAGAGGAAATGGTTTAGTAATCGTTGCCGAGGGTGAAGCGATCATAAAAGCGAGCACCTTGGGGCGTGAGTTTTCTAAACCTAAACTCGAAGCGCGCCTTGGTTCTTTTGAAGCGGCCGCGACGGATTCTGTTAAGCCTAGCCGCCAATATACACATCGACCTGTTCGCTTGAAGGTAAATACCACCGAGCTATATGCCCGTTATCAAGTAGAGCAGAAACGTGCCGCAGCGAGTAAGTCGCAAGCTCTTGAACAGGCGCGCCGTGATAAAGATCGACAGATTGAAAACGCCAAGAGGAAAGGGCGTGGCCGTCGTGCGGCGATTAAGTTAACTGGTAGTAATAAGTTTGCTAAGAAGCTTTTGTACAAACAGGCCAGTGATGCATTGAAAAGCGATCTTGAGCGCATCCACAAACGTTACCAAGAGCAACGGCAAACGATATATCAAAGCAATAAACGCCAAGCCTGGGCGGATTGGTTAAAAAGCCAAGCGTTCCAAGGAGATAGCGAAGCCCTCAAAGCTCTACGCAGCCGAGAGGCGGCACAAAAGCTAAAAGGGAACACACTTAAAGGAGAGGCAGTTCGGGCCGAGTCCAAAGCAACGGTCGATACGATCACGAAAAAAGGGACCATTATTTATCGAGCAGGTAACAGTGCCGTACGTGATGATGGTGAGCGTCTACAAGTGGCAACGGCTTCTAACCAAACCAGTGTCTTAGCTGCGCTTAAGGTAGCAATGGAGCGTTACGGTAATCGCATTACCGTGAATGGCTCGCCTGAGTTCAAGGCACGAGTAGTCAAGGCAGCAGTAGATGGCAACCTGTCTATAAAGTTTGCCGACCAAGGGCTAGAACGCCGCCGTCAGGCATTAATAGCCCAGAACAAAAAGGCCAAACGGTCTGATAAGCCAGGCGTGTTACCGATTGGCAAAGTGCCACCTTCACGCCGTGGCCGGTTGCAGAATCTATCTCAGTTAGAGGTTTTAGCTATTCAGTCAGCTCCTGTAACTGAAAAAGCGGTGGTCATGCCAGCATTAGAGCAGCGTAAAGCCAAGCTACAAGCTGAGCAGGCAGCTAAAAAAGCGAAACGACAACATAAGAGCCGATCACGCTGATGTGATGGCAAAGGAATCGACGGAAGCCCTAACCGCTTCGGTTGGTAATGACACCGATGTTTAACCCTATTCGGCCGCGCGTTTAACGGTGTCGCGCAGGTCGGGCGCCGAGATAGTAAGTGGCGAGCTAGCTCTGTACAGGCCCACATTCACCGCTGGTAACGGCAGGAGTAGAGATCAAGTTTCTACAGGTTGGTGAATGCAAATTTTAGTCATAACAACTAAGAGTAAATGACCATGCTAAAACGCAAAATTTTAGCGGCTAAAATTCCCGTGCTCGCCATTTCCTTGGCGTTAAACATTTCTAATCCCGTTCATGCTGGTATTCCGGTTGCTGATGGTACGAATCTAATACAGAACATCATGTCGGCAATGGAAGCTGTTGCGCAGACAGCAAAACAAATCCAGCAGTACCAAACCCAGTTGCAGCAGTACGAAAATATGCTGCAAAACACGATGGCCCCAGCGGCTCATATTTGGGACCAAGCCCAGCAAACGATTCATGATTTAAACCAGGCAACGAATACGCTGGCGTATTACCAAAACCAGTTGGGCAGTATCGATGCCTATCTTAGCCGGTTCCAAGATGTGGCCTATTACCGCAGTTCCCCTTGTTTTTCCCGCAGTGGTTGCAGCGACGCCGAATGGGCGGCCATGGATGAAAACCGCCGCCTAGCATCAGAGTCACAGAAGAAGGCCAACGATGCTGTCTTTCGTGGTTTAGAACTCCAGCAACAGAACCTACAGAGTGACGCAGGCAAATTACTGCAACTCCAGTCCGCCGCCCAGGGCGCAGAAGGCCAGCTTGAGGCGATTGGTTACGCCAATCAGCTAGCGAGTAACCAGGCAAACCAGTTGCTGCAAATCCGCAGTCTGTTGATTGCCCAACAAAACGCCTTAGCTACCAAGATGCAAGCTGATGCCGACCTTAACGCACAGTATCAGGCGAGCCGAGACAACCTCTATAAAGGCTTACGCGAGCCGGTCGACCGTTCTAAGAGTAAGGAGTACTAACCATGAAATGGATGATGCAAACACTGGTGATGGTGTTCACAACGTTGTTTTTAGTGGCTTGCTCGGAGCCTGAAGCAACATGCACGCAAAACTGTGAGCAACAAGATGGCTCGGTTTATCAAAGCCTAGAAGGTCCGGTGGATCGCTCTAAGAGTAAGGAGTACTAATCATGAAAGGATTCACAACAAAATCAGCGTTAGTTCTCTCCTTGGGAACGATATCGGTACATGCCTCTGCCGCAGTAGAGCGAGGCGGTGTGCTAAATGATGTGGCGGACCGCTTCGCTGCGGCAAGTCAGGCATGGGCGTCTGTAATTACCGGTCATGCGACCTGGCTATTTTGGACGCTCGTTGTTATCTCGATGGTTTGGACCTTTGGCATGATGGCATTACGTAAAGCGGATATCGGCGAATTCTTTGCCGAGTTTGTCCGCTTTACAATCACAACCGGTTTCTTTTGGTGGCTGCTGATCAATGGGCCGATGTTCGCGATGTCGATCATTGATTCATTGCGTAACGTTGCGGCTGAGGCGTCGGGAATGTCTAGGGGGCTGAATCCATCGACGCCGATAGATATTGCCTTCGATATTCTGGCAAAGGCGGTGGATAGCTACAGTGTCACCAGTCCAATCGACAACTTATCTATCTTTCTCACCTCGTTCGCCATCTTAGCTTGTATGGCCATCGTGGCCGCGAACGTCTTACTAGCATTGATCACTGCCTGGATCATTGCTTACGCCGGTATCTTTGTCTTGGGTTTTGGTGGCTCTCGTTGGACCTCTGATATTGCGGTGAACTACTTTCGCAGTGTGGCCGGTATCGCCTTAAAACTGATGACTATGACGTTGTTAGTCGGTATTGCCGTTTCCATTATTGATGGCTACCACACCGATTTATCGGAAGGCGCGCCCCTTGATGAATTGCTAGTGATCTTCGTGGTGTCGCTAGTTATGGTGATATTGATTAACTCTGTACCGAATGTGATTGCTGCTTTGATCCCAGGTGGCGGAGCTGCGGCCAGCTCAGGTAGTTCATTTAGTGCAGGTGCCTTGATCGGTGGAGCTGTAGGAGCCGGTGCAGCTGTTATGTCTGGCGGCGCTGCGCTTGGCGGAGCGGCTATGTCTGGAGCGACCAATATGGCCGGTGGAGCCAGTGCTGTGAAGGCTGCCTTTGAGAAAGCTCAAATGAGTATGTCTGAGGGCCCGATGCCTGAGTTTGGTAGTTCTAGCTCTAGCGCTTCAAGTGGCGATACTGGCAGCAGTGATACTGGTGAAACGCCTTTTTCTCAAGCGGCTGGCTTCTCTGGCGGCGAGTCTCACGCTCCAGGTGAAGAGGCTGTATCTGAAAGTGCTGGCGACACCCATTCCAGCGAGCAGGCCCAAACATCAAGAGGCTTTATGACTGGTGCGGCCAACGCTGGCCGAGTGGCTGCCGGTACCGCATCGGCCCTTGCCAAAGGTATGGGCTCTAAAGCAATGGGTGGCTTCCAGAATAAAGTCAGCCAAACCGCCGGTGGCCGTTTGGCTTCATCTATCCGGGACAGCATGGGCACAGGGACTGATTCAATGGGACACCAAGAAGGGGATGGCTCAAGCGATGAACAATCACCATCTTTCGGCAGTGACTCACTCGGCGGCCAAGAAGGCTGGATAAACCAAAGCGGGGGCTTTAGCGAGCTATCTGAGTCAGACCAGGAAGAAGCCCGCCAGGCCCACGCCGACTGGCAAGAACGCGATCCCGAGAAACACACGTTTGATGTAGAAGATTACGTCGACTACGCCCAAGAGAAGCAAAAGGAACGGAACGAAGAGATAGCGAGTTTTGTTAAAGGGAACTAGCATGGGCGTTTATGCCAGCCTGTTACATGAGTGCTGGCATATTCGTTTGATTGCTCTACTAGACACAGAGGGCTAAATAGTCCCACTACAGCTTAAAGCTTTTTGAAGCTTGAATTATTTCTAATGGCTGTTGTAACGGCCGCCTTTTTCTTTCCTCTAATCAAGGAGTGAGAATCATTCGGTGTGAAAATATTGCCTTCTTCATGTGACAAGGGGTCATGAAGAATTTCTTGCTCCCAAGCAGCTACAAATTCCCCTGTGCGTTTAGGGTTCTGGGGATATCTAATCTCGTCACATACTTCAATTGATATTAAAAGTGTTCTGCCTGAATGTACGTGCGGCGAGTTTTCGGGCTGGCTTTGTAGCTTCTCCCAATCACATGACATTTCTTGATCATTGAAGATAGATACAGGAAGCTCTTCTTGTCCCTCAGGCAGAATCTTGGGGTCAGCATACCGATATAGCTTTTCTCCATTTCCAATCATTACACGATTCCCTCTAAAAACAAGCCCATTTCTTCATTGAACAGATCGAGGTTCAATTCATGCTCAGTGAATTCATCACTAGTTTCTATCGAAACATCTACTAGAGCGTCATTGTAGAAGTTGATATATATATTCTTGCTAGGTGAATGAAGCTCAACACCTACTCCTCCAGAGGGTACTGGACCCATTATTAGCTTTGGAATAACGGGGGCAGCGTGTTTCGAAAATAAATTCCTCTCAAAGGATTGAAGGAATTTGTTGCACTCCCTGCACACCTCCGCAGTGGGGGGTACAGCTTTGTTGCCCGATATCCAGCCTTCTTCTAAGTCAGGAAGAGAGTTTAAGTAGTCTCCTCTTGACTGAATAAGCTTCGAAAATTGCAGCTTTGCTTCTGCAGTTGAAACGTACTCTTCAATAGTGTCGAAGTTAATAAAGAAGTCTTGAATCTGCTCTTTGGAGATTCTCTTATTCATCCCTTCAATATAGTTGTTTTCCCACGGATGGTCAGTGTGAGACATACCAATCAATTTGGTCTGGCCTATGCTCAGAAATGCACTAAGGATGCTAACTAAAAAAGCTTTTTTAGCAGTATCGAGTGTTACGACCTCTTTGTCGGGAGATACGTATAAGTTTGCGTATCCATATTGCTTGAATCGCCCCCAAATTCCTGTGTTCACAGGGCCGTACTTCCATGCATCAAAGTCGGCATCAAATAGAGGCCTATTGTACTTTGCTAGATAGAAACCTTGGGAGTAATAGAGAATCTTTTGTAGCTCTCTGTGTGTGATGCCCAAACTCATATTACTTTCTTGAATAAGATATGTTGCAACATCATCGATCGTAGAGGTAGCCATGGTGCTTTCCTTACTTTGTCCTGCAGTGCGCATCGTATACTAAAAAACTCCTTGCCTCACTATATGCCTTTAGTGCTTCACCTTATATGAGGCTGTATTGAGTCTGTCTATTCCTGTTGTATGGGGGTTAGGTATCAAAATCAAAGGTTTTTAGTTTTCATGATCTTTGGAATTGATATGTTTGAATAAAGTATGAGTTAGCCATCCGCATTGGCTTGAGACTAGGTTTTGACTGAAATAACCTAACCTAAGAATGAGCTATAAGTCCGCATCAAAGGACTTAGCAAGTCAGTGCTAGTATGGCTTCTATATTCGTAAACGATCGCTAGATGCCTTAGAATAGACAGATTCGTGCGTAGTTTTTTTACTTAATATTTTGGCGCTGCCCCTTCGTCAAAGAGGAATTCAATGTATCAACAACCTTTAGACTTAGGGCTTTCTGCTCTATCACATGATAGCTCCGAGAGTAGACTAGCCGTAGATACTTTGTCCAATGTCTTAGCAATGAACGCTGATGCAGAAGCTCGTGGGGCGGTATTCACTCGGCTTGAAGTTGTCCGTTTTATTTTAGATTTGTCAGGCTTCCATTCAGATAACCAACTTTATACCAAGCGTATACTAGAGCCTTCTTTTGGCAACGGCGATTTCCTGCTCGAAATTGTACGTCGTTTGCTGGCTTCATGGAGTCGAGAAAATGAAACACCCCCATCGTTCGGGGACCTCTGCGACACCATTGTTGCGGTAGAGCTTCATCACGAGACGTTCATTCAAACATCTAAGCTAATTTTAGATGAACTAACCTGTAACGGTGTAGAAGAGGGGACCGCTTCTCAATTAGTGAAACATTGGTTGATACAAGGGGACTTTTTACTTGTTGGCTTACCTAAGCAGTTTGATTTTGTGATAGGAAATCCACCGTATATACGTCAAGAGCTTATCCCTACGTTACTTTTAGAGGAATATCGTCGCAGATACGAGACTATTTACGACAGGGCTGACATTTATATACCTTTTTTGGAGCGTTCCCTGTCTCTACTTTCGTCTGTTGGAGTCTTAGGTTTTATCTGTTCTGATCGATGGATGAAAAATCGTTATGGTGGGCCTTTGCGTAGGTTTGTATCTGATAGCTTCAGCCTTAAAGTTTATGTGGATATGTGTGATACAAAAGCCTTCCATTCAGACGTTATCGCTTATCCGGCCATTACACTTATATCGCGAGAAAAGCATTGTAAAACACGTATTTTTCACAACCCCCAAATTGAAGAGTCTTTTTTGTCGAGCCTTTCTAAAGTGCTTTTAGGTGAAGACTCTGTAGATAGCGACGTATTTAAATTTAAAGAGCTAGCCAATGTCATGAATGGGAATGAACCTTGGTTGCTAGAGTCATCTGATCAGATGGAGATGTTGCGTCGCTTGGAAGAAAGCTATCCATTACTAGAGGAAGCAGGCTGCAAAGTAGGTATTGGGGTTGCGACAGGAGCGGATAAGGCGTTTATCGGATCATATGATTCACTCTGTGTGGAAGATGATCGTAAGCTACCCATAGTAACTACAAAAGATATTTCATCCGGTGAAGTTAATTGGCGTGGCATGGGAGTGATCAATCCTTTCACTGAGAGTGGAGCGCTTGTTGATCTTGATGAATATCCAAAGTTGCAGCAGTATCTTGAAGAGCGACGCAGTGTAATTGCAGCGCGACATTGCGCAAAAAAGACTCCTGAAAAATGGTATCGGACTATTGATAGAATAACGCCTAATTTAGCTTCTACGCCAAAACTGCTGATTCCAGATATCAAAGGAGAGGCTCATGTTGTGTTTGAAGAAGGGAAATTGTATCCACACCACAATCTGTACTTTATCTTGTCTGAGGAGTGGGATCTAAGGTCTCTTCAGGCTGTACTTTTGTCTTCGGTTGCTCGACTATTCGTTGCTAGTTATTCGACTAAAATGCGGGGCGGCTTTTTAAGATTTCAAGCTCAGTATCTGCGACGAATCAGGATACCTAGATGGGATACCGTTTCTCAATCTTTGCGAGACGAGTTAAGCAAAGCGGCTTTAGCTAGGGATGTGGAAGCTTGTAATAGTGCAGTCTTTAAACTCTATGGACTTAGTTTAGAAGAACAGTCTGCTTTAGGAGGCAATGGAAAGTAAATGTCACTTGATTTAGTAAATTTTGAGAGTAAGGCCCAGGAAGCGATAAAAACATTCTGGCGTAGTCGTGAAGAAGCGAAGCAAAAGCAGGCTCGATCAGGGAGTGCAGACCAAGGTGAGCGCTCGGGCGTTACTGCCGGAAAAAATATGGATGGTTTCCTAGAGCTTATTCTTGACATTGTAAATGCCAATGGGCTTTCTAAAGCTGAAATCTATCAGAATAGGGCTATGCTGACTCTCCCTGGGTATTTCAGACCAACAAAGTTATGGGACTTGCTGGTGATTCATAAAGGGGAACTGATCGCAGCTATTGAGCTTAAAAGTCATGTTGGACCATCCTTTGGTAACAATTTTAACAATCGTACAGAAGAAGCTCTTGGAACTGCTCATGATTTGTGGACGGCTTACCGTGAAGAAGCATTCGGCAAGCAGCCAAGACCATTTGTAGGTTGGTTAATGATGGTTGAAAGTGCTCCAGGATCGAGAAGGTCTGTTCGAGATTCATCTCCCCACTTTCCTGTTTTTGAGGAATTTAAAGGTGCATCTTACTTAAAGCGTTATGACTTATTGTGCCAAAGATTGGTGCAAGAACAGCTTTATACGTCTGCTGCGGTATTGTCTTCAGAAAGAGAGTCGATATCTACAGGTGATTATTCGGAGCAGTCTTCTATGACGGGGCTGCGAACTTTTGTAGCTTCCTTTGCTGGGCATGTTGCAGCTGAAGCAGCTAGATTAGGCGAGTAATTAGGGAAGGGCGTTAGATGGAGCTATATTTTGGCGAGTCAACCTGCATTTGAAACAGTAAGGCTGCTTTCGCCCCAGGAAAAGGAAGACCTTCGCCGCGACATGGCTGAGTCTTCTGCTTGGGCGCGTGCTGAGTTTAAGCGTCGGCGGGAAGAAAAGGCCAAACAAAACGCTGAACATGGTACTAATAATGGTACTACGACAGAGCCAAGCCCCAAGCAGCCGTAGTTAAAGGGCTTGCGGCCCTCATTGACGATAGAATGGGAATAATTCAGCGTTAGGTAACACCTTGCACTGAACAGCAATAAACACTCCCAAGCCCGCTTTCTAGCGGGCTTTTTGTTGTCTAGGCTAAGCGCTGAATGAGGTGCTCGCAGACGTAGTCGATAAATACCCTTAGCCGAGCTGGCATGTATCGAGTCTGGGCGTATTGCATGGCAATGAAACCGTGGTAATTGCTACGCAGTGTCCAGTCCGATAACACAGGTACTACGTCGCCTTGTTCAAGTGCATCAGCAATAACGAAGTCATGTAATATGCCGATACCTAATCCGTTCTTAACACCGGTTAGCCGCATTTGGGAGTGGTTCACGGCATAGCGTCCGGTGACGGAGACCGAGTGCACTTCGTCCCCCTTTATAAAGCGCCAGATATGGTCGTGGTCGTTCTCTGCTAGGTAAAGGCAATCGTGCTGGACCAATTCACTAGGGTGCTCAGGCATACCTCTTTGTTCGATGTAATCAGGGCTGGCGCACAATACCAGATTGGTTTTGCCGAGTTCTTTCAGAATCAGACGCTCATCAGGTGTGTCGGTGAGCATAAATGCCACATCTATATTGTCTCTCAGCAAGTCGATTTCACCATCTGCGACCCGTAGCTGCAGCTTTACTTTTGGGTAGAGGTTTAAAAAGGGCAGGACATGGGGCTGCACCACCGAATTCAAAAATGCTTCGGGTGCTGCGATGGTGAGCGTGCCTTGAATTTCACTATGGTCAGAAAGAGACAATTCAACCGCTTGCTTGGCAGCATTGAGCATAATGACGGCTTGGTCGTACACCTTTTGCCCAGAGCGTGTAATCAGCAATGTGCGTGTGCTGCGTTCAAACAGCTTAATGGATAATGCTTTTTCTAGACGGGTAACGAGTTTGCTTAATGCGGAAGGCGTGACGTCGAGCTTTTTCGCAGCGGCGGTAAAACTGCCTTCTTCCACGATCAAGATAAAACTTGCTAGGTCCGGTAGCAATGGAATGAGCTGAGTGTTTTGCATGGTTATCTAGCCTCGTTACAGCATTATTAATGGGACGAAGTAAAATCTATTTGTGCTTTGGATTCAATAATGCTTTTCCGATAAGCCTAATAATCTCTTTTTCAGCTCTCTATTACACTTAATGTTATCGGCTATGGACTTGTTCTGTCTGCTAACAAGCCTTCACTAAACATCGTGATCGAGAGGTATTCATCATGACTTCTACTTTTTATCAGCATATTCAACAGCAAATCGACGAAGTGAAATCTGAAGGGCTTTATAAGCCTGAGCGCGTGATTACCTCTCAGCAAAAAGCTGAGGTCAGCGTGACCTCTGGTGAAGAAGTATTAAATTTCTGTGCCAATAACTACCTCGGATTAGCCAACAGCGATGAGCTGATTCAAGCGGCAAAAGAGGGGTTGGAGCAACATGGTTTTGGTATGGCGTCGGTACGCTTTATTTGTGGCACGCAAGATATCCATAAAACACTAGAGCAGAAGCTCTCTGAATTCTTGGGTATGGAAGACACGATTCTTTACTCCTCTTGCTTTGATGCCAATGCGGGGTTGTTTGAAACAATCTTAGGGAAGGAAGACGCGATCATTTCCGATGCATTAAACCACGCGTCGATCATTGATGGTGTCCGTTTATGTAAAGCCATGCGCTTTCGCTATGCGAACAATGATATGGCGGATTTGGAGCAACAGCTGATAGCCGCGAAAGAAGCGGGTGCTCGTCATACCTTGATTGTGACAGATGGTGTATTTTCTATGGATGGCATTGTGGCCAACTTGCCGGCTATCTGTGATTTAGCGGATCAATATGGCGCCTTAGTGATGGTGGATGATTCTCACGCAGTAGGATTCATGGGGAAAACCGGTGCTGGAACCCATGAATACCATGATGTGGTAGATCGCATTGATATCATAACCGGGACGTTAGGTAAGGCATTAGGTGGTGCATCGGGCGGGTATACGTCAGGTAAGAAAGAAGTGATCGAATGGTTACGCCAACGTTCACGTCCTTACCTGTTCTCTAATTCGCTCGCACCAGCGATTGTAAATGCTTCCATCCGTGTACTGGACGTTTTGAAACAGAGTGATGTGTTGCGTAATCGTCTGTGGGAAAACGCTCAGTATTTCCGAATGCGAATGGAAGCGTCAGGGTTTGTAATGGGCGGTGCTGATCATGCGATCATCCCGATCATGTTAGGCGATGCAAAACTAGCGGCGGAATTTGCAGAACGTTCTTTGCAAAAAGGCGTATATGTTATTGGTTTCTCGTTCCCCGTCGTGCCTAAAGGACAAGCTCGAATTCGCACGCAAATGTCAGCAGGGCATACCCGTGAACAGTTAGATCGGGCCATCGAAGTGTTTATAGAAGTCGCTCGAGAGATGGAGATTATTCATAGATGAAAATGAAAGCATTAGCCAAGTTAAAGCCTGAGCCAGGCATCTGGATGACGCAAGTAGATCGGCCAGTGATCGGCCATAACGACTTGTTGATTAAAATTAAGAAAACGGCCATTTGTGGGACGGATGTGCACATTCACAATTGGGATGAGTGGGCGCAGAAAACGATCCCCGTACCCATGGTAGTGGGTCATGAGTACGTCGGTGAAGTGGTTGAAGTCGGCCAAGAAGTGCGTGGATTTAACGTAGGTGATCGTGTTTCAGGTGAAGGGCATATCACCTGTGGCCATTGTCGTAACTGTCGAGCAGGGCGCACGCATTTATGTCGCAATACCATTGGTGTTGGCGTGAATAGAGAAGGTGCTTTTGCTGAGTATCTTGTTTTGCCAGCATTTAATGCATTTAAAATCCCAGATGGCATCTCAGATGATCTTGCCGCGATTTTTGATCCTTTTGGGAATGCTGTGCATACGGCCTTGTCTTTTGATTTGGTTGGGGAAGATGTGCTAATCACGGGAGCTGGCCCGATTGGCATCATGGCTGCCGCCGTAGCGAAGCATGTTGGCGCGCGTCATGTGGTGATCACGGATATCAACGACTACCGTTTAGAGCTGGCGCGCAAAATGGGTATCGAACATACGGTCAATGTAGCAAAGCAATCTCTTTCTGATGTAATGGCTGAGCTGAAAATGAGTGAAGGGTTTGATGTTGGCTTAGAAATGTCAGGTAACGCCGCCGCGTTTGATTCAATGCTTGCAGCGATGAATCATGGAGGCCATGTTGCGTTGTTGGGGATTTTGCCAGCGGGCATGGGGATCGATTGGAGCCAAGTGATTTTCAAAGGTCTTGTTATAAAAGGCATTTATGGTCGAGAGATGTTTGAAACTTGGTATAAAATGGCTTCATTAATTCAATCTGGCTTAGATCTTACTCCTATTATTACCCATCATTACAGCATCGATGACTTCCAAAAAGGCTTTGATGTAATGTGCAGCGGTACGTCTGGGAAAGTCATTCTAGATTGGACCTGATTGTAGTTTTAAGAGGTATGACCGAACGAT
Source organism: Marinomonas communis (assembly GCF_004363305.1). Lineage (GTDB taxonomy): Bacteria > Pseudomonadota > Gammaproteobacteria > Pseudomonadales > Marinomonadaceae > Marinomonas > Marinomonas communis. The sequence continues at coordinate 46,614 of NZ_SNZA01000009.1, forward strand.
GCATTTTTCAGAGTTAATCGAAGGGCGCTTAATCAAACGATACAAGCGTTTTTTAGCCGATATTGAATTAGCGCATGGGGAGGTCATCACTGCACATTGCCCTAATACGGGGTCTATGCGCCGTTGTCAGCAGGATCAAGCGCGGGTTTGGGTGTCCAAAAGTGACAACCCAAAGCGCAAGCTGTCCTACACTTGGGAAATTGTTGAAGTCGACGAGCAGTTCCTCGCTTGTATCAACACTGGCTTGCCTAATAAGGTCGTGGGCGAGGCAATTGCCCAGGGCAAGATTGCAGAGCTGTCGGGATATAGCGGTCAGAAGGCCGAAGTGAAATATGGTAGTGGCAGTCGTATTGATTGGCTGTTGAGTGATGAGCATAAGCCATTGTGCTATGTGGAAGTGAAAAATGTGACATTACTTGAGGAAGATGGTCACGGATATTTCCCTGATGCCGTTACTGAGCGCGGCAGAAAGCACTTATATGAATTGGCGGATATGGTGAAAGCAGGCCATCGCGCGGTGTTGATGTTTTGTGTGTCACATACAGGCATTCAGTCCGTTGCTCCAGCGGAACACATTGATCCTAAATATGCAGCGGCTTTGGAAGAAGCGATGACTCAGGGTGTTGAGGTGATCGCATATCGTGCTCATATTGATACGACAGAAATCTATTTGACGGAGTCGATCCCTGTGACTCGTTCGTCTTTAAGTAAATACTGAAGCAGCAACTGAGTTGCTGGGCTTGGGCGATGGTTGTGTTCAATCACGTACTTTCGTCCAATATTGCCTTGCTCCTGAAACAGTTGAACTAGCGTTCCTTCGGCTAGCTCATTCTGAATTAAATTTATAGGGCACAATGCCACACCTTGCGCGGCCATGGCTGCGAATTTGAGTAAATAAAAGTCTTCAAATATTTGCTGGGTCTGCTGTTTGTGTTCCAGGCCTAAGCGAGTTAGCCAATCATTCCAGCTGTTAGTATTTTGATCATGTAGCAAGGTTTGCTGTGTTAAGCATTCGTGAGTGTTGATGGGGCCACGCTGAGCTAAGTACAAAGGGCTGCACACAGGGATGGTTTCGCCATTCATTAAGACTTCGAATGGATAGCGTTGCGTGCCGTTGACTTCAATGCTTTTGATGCAGATAGAATGTTCGTCAATGTGTGCGGGCATTGACTGGAGGTATTTCAAAGAGACTGACATATCCGGTACGCTTTGGTTAAATGCTACCAGTCTTGGCATCAGCCAATTGTTTATTAATGAGGGTATACAATAAATATTGAGATTGGACTCACGCTGCTGCTTGATGTCTTCGTACGCATAATCAATGTCGCTGAAAGGGGCGCTTATGCGATCGGCTAAGGCTCTACCTTTCTTTGTTACTTTCAATCCTCTTCCTTCTTTATATAACAGCTGAGTATCGGTGCATTGCTCCAGCTTTTTTAATTGGTGGCTAATCGCAGATTCAGTGACGTGTAGGCTCTCGGCGGCAGCTTTTAAGCTACCGAGCTGCACTACTTTCTGAAAAGCACGAAGGGCAGAGTAAGGAATCATTCTTTAAAATATTCAAGTGTTTTATAAAAGCTTCAATTTTCTAGAACTATGTTGCTGCATTAACCTAAAGTCAATCCAAACATGGGAGTTAAATGATGGCTAAGGTTGAAGCAGCATATCGTGCGGGCAAAGGCTCAAAGTTAGAAATTGATAAAGCATTTTACGATGGTCTTGTTGAAGGCAAGGCAAATCGCACTCTGATTGAAACTGTAAAAGTGCCGATGCGTGAAGGTATGGCTTGGGAAGTGCCAGCAGGCCATGTTTTTCGAATTCGTGTGCCGGAAGGCCCTCAAGTTGGGGATTTCAATATGTGGAATCTCCATGACCCACGAGAAAGAATGTGGGCATCACGCACCCGTCAAATACAGCGTGCTCATATTAGTACTCATGACCGAATTTGGTCCACGCTACCTTTCCTTCGACCAATGGTGACAATAATAGACGATACGCTTGCCTCTTATGGTGAAGATGAGCAGGGTGGTCGAGTCCATGATTTATTGGGGACTCGCTGTGATCCTTATGTGAATCACCTACTAACAGGAGAAGATTTTGATCATCATTGTCACTCAAACCTAGTGCGAGCTGTATTGCCATATGGCCTGACAGAGTTTGATGTGCATGATGTGCTGAATGTCTTCCAATGTACGGGCTTAAATGAAGACGATCAGTATTTCATGAAAGCCTGTCCTGCTCGAAAAGGCGACTATTTAGAGTTCTTTGCCGAAATTGATCTTTTGTGTGCTTTGTCTTGTTGTCCAGGTGGAGACCTATCAGTAGATCTATGGGGGCCAGAGGCGCAGGATCCATTATCAACTTGTCATCCTTTAGAGGTTGAAATCTATAAGCTAGAGAGTGAGGTTTTGGAGAGTTGGAAGCCGCCCGTTTCTCCAAACTATCAAGGCCAGCATGGTTTGAAAAAGCCTGCAATTGATTGGAGTGCTGAGAAACAGAAGCTTCAACGCAAAGAGTGATGAAGCGAAGTAAATGTAGGCGCTTTTTAGAGACGTTAAACTTTTTTAAAATTAATTCAAAAAGTGCTTGCATAAAATAATCGCGACGGTAATATACGCACCCACTGACACGGCAGACCACCACGGACTGCATTGCGAACTGGAAACGGTAAGTTATTAGCCCTAAGGGTTAAGAAAATGTGTCAAC
>NZ_SNZA01000010.1:0-2500 GCF_004363305.1 Marinomonas communis
AAGCTTGACGACGACCTACTCTCACATGGGATCTCCCACACTACCATCGGCGATGGCGCTTTTCACTTCTGAGTTCGGGATGGGATCAGGTGGTTCAACGCCTCTATGATCGTCAAGCAAACGGGTTTGCGTTCGTTCTGGGTGGCTTGTTGTTGCCTTGTCCAAAACACGCAAGTTCGTAAACTTGATATCTTTAACAATTAGACTTTGAAGTAGTCGATAACCAAGTATCAAACCGGCTTATCGTAAATTCTTTGTAGTGCACGACCTCCATGGATGGAGGAAGTACTGGAAGTTGTCTGGAACAACTTCAGTAAAACCACTTTGGTGTTATATGGTCAAGCCTCACGAGCAATTAGTATTGGTTAGCTCAACGCCTCACAACGCTTACACACCCAACCTATCAACGTCCTAGTCTCGAACGGCTCTTTAGGGAACTCTAAGTTCCAGTGAGATCTTATCTTGAAGGAGGCTTCCCGCTTAGATGCTTTCAGCGGTTATCCCGTCCGAACGTAGCTACCCGGCAATGCCACTGGCGTGACAACCGGAACACCAGAGGTTCGTTCACTCCGGTCCTCTCGTACTAGGAGCAACTCTTCTCAAATCTCAAACGTCCACGGCAGATAGGGACCGAACTGTCTCACGACGTTCTAAACCCAGCTCGCGTACCACTTTAAATGGCGAACAGCCATACCCTTGGGACCGGCTTCAGCCCCAGGATGTGATGAGCCGACATCGAGGTGCCAAACACCGCCGTCGATGTGAACTCTTGGGCGGTATCAGCCTGTTATCCCCGGAGTACCTTTTATCCGTTGAGCGATGGCCCTTCCATACAGAACCACCGGATCACTAAGACCTACTTTCGTACCTGCTCGACGTGTCTGTCTCGCAGTTAAGCGCGCTTTTGCCTTTACACTCTTTGCATGATTTCCGACCATGCTGAGCGCACCTTCGTGCTCCTCCGTTACTCTTTGGGAGGAGACCGCCCCAGTCAAACTACCCACCACACAGTGTCCTCGATCCCGATAAGGGACCTGAGTTAGAACCTCAAACATACCAGGGTGGTATTTCAAGATTGGCTCCATGCAAACTGGCGTCTGCACTTCAAAGCCTCCCACCTATCCTACACAAGTAGGTTCAAAGTTCACTGTGAAGCTATAGTAAAGGTTCACGGGGTCTTTCCGTCTAGCCGCGGATACACAGCATCTTCACTGCGATTTCAATTTCACTGAGTCTCGGGTGGAGACAGTGTGGCCATCGTTACGCCATTCGTGCAGGTCGGAACTTACCCGACAAGGAATTTCGCTACCTTAGGACCGTTATAGTTACGGCCGCCGTTTACTTGGGCTTCGATCAAGAGCTTCGCTTACGCTAACCCCATCAATTAACCTTCAAGCACCGGGCAGGCGTCACACCCTATACGTCCACTTTCGTGTTTGCAGAGTGCTGTGTTTTTAATAAACAGTCGCAGCCACCTGGTATCTTCGACCGGTCAGAGCTTACGGAGCAAGTCCTTCACCCTAACCGGCGCACCTTCTCCCGAAGTTACGGTGCCATTTTGCCTAGTTCCTTCACCCGAGTTCTCTCAAGCGCCTTGGTATTCTCTACCTGACCACCTGTGTCGGTTTGGGGTACGGTCAATGTATATCTGAAGCTTAGAAGTTTTTCCTGGAAGCATGGCATCAACCACTTCGTCCAAAAGAGGACTCGTCATCAGTTCTCGGCCTTAAGTACCCGGATTTGCCTAAGTACTCAGCCTACCGCCTTAAACACGGACAACCATCGCCGTGCTGGCCTAGCCTTCTCCGTCTCTCCATCGCAATATACATCGGTACGGGAATATTAACCCGTTTCCCATCGACTACGCTTTTCAGCCTCGCCTTAGGGGCCGACTCACCCTGCCCTGATTAGCATGGGACAGGAACCCTTGGTCTTCCGGCGAGGGAGGTTTTCACTCCCTTTATCGTTACTCATGTCAACATTCGCACTTCTGATACCTCCAGCCTGCCTTACAGCTTGACCTTCAACGGCTTACAGAACGCTCCTCTACCGCTTACACAAAGTGTAAACCCGTAGCTTCGGTGTACAGTTTGAGCCCCGTTATATCTTCCGCGCAGGCCGACTCGACTAGTGAGCTATTACGCTTTCTTTAAAGGGTGGCTGCTTCTAAGCCAACCTCCTAGCTGTCTAAGCCTTCCCACATCGTTTCCCACTTAACTGTAACTTTGGGACCTTAGCTGACGGTCTGGGTTGTTTCCCTTTTCACGACGGACGTTAGCACCCGCCGTGTGTCTCCCGCGCTCATACTCATTGGTATTCGGAGTTTGCATGGGGTTGGTAAGTCGGGATGACCCCCTAGCCCAAACAGTGCTCTACCCCCAATGGCAATACGCGAGGCGCTACCTAAATAGCTTTCGAGGAGAACCAGCTATCTCCGAGCTTGATTAGCCTTTCACTCCTATCCACAAGTCATCCCCGGACTTTTCAACGTACGTGGGTT
>NZ_SNZA01000011.1 GCF_004363305.1 Marinomonas communis
AATACGCTTGGGCATGGGGTGCATAAGTAGGGCGAAGCCCGCCCGTCATGCACCCCTGCCACGTGGCGAACGGCTCCCCGAAGGGGCGGGGGGGGGAAATGGTGCTTTTCATTAACTATTTGCAATTAAAAGCACCCAAATATGGGGCTTTCATTAACTATTTAATATATCGATTTACTATTTACAAAAATCCGCTATCCCTTTACCTGTAAGGGATATAGCTTGATTTAAGTAGCATTTTAAAAAAAACTCTGTCTAGATATACTGTTTTAAACGCACATAATGACTCCCTATAAGCAATTACTTTTGGGAGGTTTTATGAGCAATGAAGAAAGCAAAACAGTACTAGTCAGTTTAGGAGAGTTTCTAAACGCAAACCCTGATTCAGCAGTGACACTATTTGCATTAGCTGCGATTTGTTTCGTGGTTTGGTGCATGAGAAATAGTGGAGAAAAAAAATAATGGCGAAGAAGAGAAATCTAATTTTTGGGACATTCTCAAATTACGAGTTTCACAAAGATGATGGGCTATACAAAAGAATCTTGGCTGAGTCCCCAGGGGACTCAATTGCTATGGTTAAGTGTTTTTTGTACATCTCGTCTATGAGTGATATGAGAAGCAGGATGGCGGAGTGCACTTATACGCAGATGATTCATTCAACAGGATTATCGAGACCTATGATAAGCAGGGCTTTAGATTTGCTAGAACACGAGGACTTTAATTTATTAAAAAGGGGGAAAAAGAGAAGTTCATTTGTTCTAAAACCATTTACTAGAAATGATGTTAAATACGGGTATTCACTTGTGCCTAGGCTACCCATTAACGAGCTGCTGAATCGTGTTCCGAATCGTGGTGTTATTTCAAGATTAGCTATGGTGATTTATCTATACATTTTGACAATTACAGACAATGACGAGCCTATAGCAAAGGTCTCATATAGCAAATTGGTTGAAAAACTAGGTATTGATAGAAAGCAGATCAAACCTGCTCTCTGCATTCTCTATGAGTCTTGTCTCTTGTCATGTATTCCCGCCAAATACGTAGGACGTTCGTCACATGATTCAAGCACTTCAAATATTTATCATGTAAGAGGCCTTGATTGCAGTAGACATGATCATAGCTACGCAGCTGACTACTTAAAGAATAGATTTTGGCCGCATTACCATCCGTATGCATATTAGTTCAGATCTAGGTCTTTCTGGTCGGGAGGTGGAAGTTCGTCGTTGGTAAGAATCACACGTTCATCGTCATATATGACAGGAACGGCTTTTAATTTTTTGATCTTATCCCAGCCTTCATCTTGTTCACATTCGTGAGCGACAACAGTGGCAGAGAAAACCGCTTTCCTCTGTCCTGCACTCCCAGCAAATGCGACTTGTTCATTGACTACATATGTATTGCTTGTACCAATCTTTATTACTTGAACATACTGCTTTTCTTTCAAATGTTTAGTTGCTCGTACAACAGTTCTCTTTGAAACCCCTAATATTTTTGCAAGAGCTTCATTCGAAATCGTTACTGCATTTGTCCCTATCTGCATATTCTCTCTGATGATACTGAACACCAAACTAGCGTTTGAGTTTTCCTTTTGAAGTGCTCTGAGGTTCTTTTCTGCTGCTCTGCTCATCATGTAATAACCGCCAGTAACTCGGTTTTTCGTGGCTGCAGCGAGTCTCCTTTCTTCTTGTAGGGTGTCCACAGTATGGCTTAATAAGGCTCTTGTATGAGTAAGTTGAGCTTCCAATGTTTGGATTTTCTTATTGTCACTTGTCATCAAAAATTGTCCTCTATAAGTGTCATTCCTGTCACAACTAGAGACAGATACTACAGTCACAACCTGAGACAAACAAGTCTTCATAGGTGACAATAGGTGACATAGCTTATGTCACCTATAGGTGTCATCCTATTGTCACCTTTCAAAATATACAAATGATATAAAAATCAATAACTTATATATTATTTTTCTTTTTCCCCTTCTATTTCTACTCAAGGCTAACGCCTCGACCTCACTTTGTGAGGAAATCTGCCTCGGCAAAGCCGAGAAAAGCCTTTTCCCGCTGCGCTCGGCATTGACGGTGAACCGTCAATTTCATACTCAATTACCCGCAATTAATTGGGTCAATTAACCACCAATTTAAATAACAATTTAAATAACAATTTTAATGTCATTCAGTGATGACATTAAAATTGACGGTAAAATTGATAGTGAAAACTGCCTTTTAGTAACTGATAAGTTCTTAAGATATCGCTTTCACTAGTGGCTGAACGCCACGTCATTCAAGCACTTCAGCCGTTTCACGGCTTACGCCTTTCACTTCGCTGGACGCTTCGTTTCAGTTGTATGGGCGTGTCTGGGCAAAGCCCCGACCCCCCGCCTTTTTAGTCCGGTTTCGACCCCGTTTCCGGAGTGGTGTCTTTACTCGGCTCCAAGGACTCGCTGGGGCGAGCTACAAAGTCGGGGGGTCGGCGCTACGCTTGACACGCTGGGCAAGCCCCCCGCTTCACTAATGGGTCGTGGGCTCCCCTGACCGTCTGGGGACGTTCTACGTTTGCGGCTCCCCCCAATCATCACTGAAATACTGGGGTATTTGCTGTTCTGATTACTTGCAGCGGACTTCGTCCTTGCCCAAGGGGCTCCGCCCCTCTGGACTCCCCGCACTCGCCGCCGTGAGGCTCGGGTGCTGGGTCAACGGTCGCAAGCTCCCTTTCTTCCCAACACCAGAGCTTAAGGCTGTCCACTACGATCTAAGTCAAGGGCCCGTGTCCTCGCTCCTACGTCGCTGCGGGCCGCTCCAAACCCTTGACTTAGCTCTTCGTTAAAAACGAGCTTAGAGAGGCTGTGAGGAGGTCTGAGAGGTGCTTCTCAATGGATCGTTGTCAAGGTTCGCAAGGCGACCGCAAAGCGGCTCGACCTTGACAACGAGGAATGAGAATACGCTTGGGCATGGGGTGCATAAGTAGGGCGAAGCCCGCCCGTCATGCACCCCTGCCACGTGGCGAACGGCTCCCCGAAGGGGCGGGGGGGG